>CAWKIT010000011.1:0-504787 GCA_963849695.1 uncultured Solirubrobacteraceae bacterium | reverse complement strand
CATCTCGACGCCGAGTCGGTCGGTTGGCTGGAAAAGCACCTCGAGGAGTACGAGGGGACCGTCGTGGCGGTCACCCACGACCGCTACTTCCTCGACAACGTGGCGGGCTGGATCCTCGAGCTCGACCGCGGCCACGGGATCCCGTTCAAGGGCAACTACTCGAGCTGGCTCGAGCAGAAGCAGGCGCGCCTGGCGGTCGAGGAGAAGCAGGAGTCGGCACGGCAGCGCACGATCGCGCGCGAGCTCGAGTGGGTGCGGACGAACCCGAAGGGCCGGCGTACGAAGTCGAAGGCGCGCCTGGCCAACTACGAGCGACTGCTCGCCGAGGAGCGCAACGTCGCGCTCGACCAGGTTCAGATCCACATCCCGGCCGGGCAGCGGCTGGGCGGCTCGGTGATCGAGGCCGACGACGTCCGCAAGGGCTTCGGCGACCGCCTGCTGATCGAGGACCTGTCGTTCTCCCTGCCGCCGGCCGGGATCGTCGGCGTGATCGGCGCCAACGGCGCCGGCAAGACGACGCTGTTCCGGATGGTCGTCGGCGAGGAGCAGCCGGACGCCGGCACGATCCGGCTCGGCGACACCGTCGATCTCGCGTACGTCGATCAGTCGCGCGACGCCCTCGCCCCGGACAAGACGGTCTGGGAGGAGATCTCCGAGGGCTACGACAACATCAAGGTCGGCGACCGCGAGCTGAACTCGCGCGCCTACGTGGCCGGCTTCAACTTCAAGGGCTCCGACCAGCAGAAGAAGGTCGGCTCGCTTTCGGGCGGCGAGCGCAACCGCGTCCACCTGGCCAAGCTGCTGCGGCGCGGCGGCAACGTGCTGCTGCTCGACGAGCCGACCAACGACCTCGACGTCGACACGCTGCGCGCTCTGGAAGAGGCGCTGCTGGCGTTCCCGGGCTGCGCGGTGATCATCTCCCACGATCGCTGGTTCCTCGACCGTGTCGCCACCCACGTGCTGGCGTTCGAGGGCGACTCGCAGGTGCGCTGGTTCGAGGGCAACTTCGAGGCCTACGAGGAGTGGCGGCACGAGCGCCTGGGCGCCGAGGCCGACCGCCCGCACCGGATCTCGTACAAGAAGCTCACGCGCGCCTGAGCGCGGACCTGGCTCGGATCGCGCAACTCGAAGGCGGCTATCGGTCTCTTTGAACCGATGCCCTTGCTACCTTCCGCGCCCTCATGGTGTCGGTGATCGCCTGCCTGGCCCTGGGGTCCGTGTTGCTCGCCTCGGCGGCGGCGAAGCTCATCGACCCGGTCGGAAGCCGGGCGGCGCTGGCGACGTATGGCGTGCGGTCGTCGCACGCGGCGCGCCGCGTCTGGGCGGCGCTGATCCTTGTCGAGGCCGCGCTCGCGATCGCGGTCGGCGCCGGGATCGACGCCGCCGCGTACGCGGCCGGGGCGCTGCTGGCCGCCTTCTGCGCGCTGCAGGCGGCGGCTCTGGCTGCCGGCCGAGGCGGCGCTCCGTGCGCGTGCTTCGGCGCGCACGGCCGGGTGTCGGCCGGTTCGGTCGCCCGCACCGGGCTGCTCGCGATCGCGTTGGCGGCGCTGCCGCTGCTGCCGCGAACGGAGCCTTCGACCGAGGGGTGGCTGGCGATCGGCCTCGCCGCCGCCCTGCTCGGGCTGCTCGCGCTCGCCGTGGTCGTGCTCGCGCTCGCGCGCGAGGTGGGGATGCTGCGGCTGGCAGCCGACCCGCGAGGCGCGCTCGAGGTCCCGCACGAGGGCCCGGAGGTGGGCGGACGCACGGCGCTCGCCGAGCAGTTCGAGCTCGCGCCCGGCCGGATCGGCCTGGCCGTCTTCAGCTCGGACGGCTGCGGGCTGTGCCGCGCGCTGGAGCCGGCGGTCGCCGCTTTCGCCCGCGACCCGCGCGTGACGCTGCGGGTGTTCGACGAGGTGCGCGAAGCCGACGCGTGGGCGGCGGGGGACGTGCCGGGAAGTCCCTTCGCCGTCGCGCTCGACGCCGACGGCACGGTGCTGGCGAAGGGCACGTTCAACACCGGGGCGCAGCTCGAGTCGGTCCTGGCGGCGGCCGAGCGCCGGCGCGGGGTGGTCAATGCTCAGTGACCGGCTCGCGGCCGGGACGTCGCGGCGCGGCTTCCTCTCGCGGGTGTCGGGCGCCGTCATGGGCCTGACCGGCGCCGGCGTGGCGACCGGGCTGGTCGCACCCGGCGAGGCCGAGGCGTACCACTTCTGCGGCCACATCTACACGACCGACTCCTGCCCGCACCCGACCGGCCTCCCGCGGATCGACTCGCGCGGGTATCCGCTGCGCGCCGCCGACGGGCACCCGATCGACGACCTCGGACGGCTCATCAGGCGCGACGGGCGGGCGATCGACGAGGACGGCCGCCCGCTGACCGACGCCGACGGGCGCCCGCTCCCGCACGCCACGCGCACGCCGGTGTGCGACGCGGTCGCCGACCGCTTCGAGATCACGACCGACGTCGACGGCGCCTGGTACCGGTGCTGCGGCGGCCGGATCCGCAAGCTCGTCGACTGCTGCTCTCCTCATCCCCGCCGGATCAACGGCGACGCCTCCCTGACCGGGTACTGCTACAAGGGCCGCAAGGTGTTCTGCGTCATGTACTACGACACCAAGGTCAAATGCTGACCGCCGTCCTCGTTCTCGCCGCCGCGGCGGCCGGGGTGACCGGCGCGTGGTCGCCGTGCGGGTTCTCGATGGTCGAGACGCTCGCGCCGGGCGGCTACGCCGGCCGCCTCCGCACCACGCTGGCCGCCTGCGCGACGTTCGCGGTCGGCGCGCTCGCCGGCGGCGTGCTCACCTTCGGGGGCCTGTCGCTGCTCGGCCACGCGCTCGGCGCGGGCGGGCCGGGCGCGCTCGCGGTGGCGGCCGCGCTCGCGCTGGCGGCGGCGATCGGCGAGGCGCGCGGGGCGCGGATCCTGCCGCAGGTGCGCCGGCAGGTGCCGGAGTCGTGGCGCCGGCGGCTGCCGGTCCCGCTCGCGGCCGGCCTCTACGGCGTCCTGCTCGGCCTCGGCTTCACGACGTTCATCCTCACGTTCGCGGTCTGGGCGCTGGCCGGCGTGTGCGTGGCGGTCGGCGACCCGGGGCTGGGCCTCGCCGTCGGCCTCGCGTTCGGCGCCGGGCGCCTGCTGCCCGTCGTCCTACTGGCACCCTCGGTCGGCACCGCTCCGGGCGCCGCCCTGCACGCCGCGATGGCCGAGCGGCCGCAGATCCTGCGCTCGCTGCGCGCGGTCGATGCGCTCGCGCTGGCGGCGTGCGCGGTCGTGCTGGTGGCCTGATGGCCGAGAAGCTGGCGACCAACGCGAGCGACCCGAGCGTGGACGGCCGGCTGCTGGCCTGGCACGAGGCCGGGTCGGCCGGGATCCTGGTCCGCAACGGCCGGCAGGTGCGCCTCAGCGGCACCCATCCAGCGCTCGGCGGTGGGCGGATCGCGGTGATCGACGGCGCCCAGATCGGCGTGCGGTCGACGTCGGGGGGGAGCTTCTCGGCGAGCGTGCCCGCACCGGGCGCGGACGCGGTCGCCGTCTCGAGCTCGTGGCTCGCGTGGCGGGCGCGCGACGCGGGCGGCGACGTGATCTACGCCGCCGCGCTGTCGGGAGGCGGTGCGCGGGAGGTGATGCGGGGACCCGAGCTCGGCCGGCCGGCCCTCGAAGGGAGCCGTCTGGCCTTCCACGTGAACGCCGTCCGCTCCGGCCGGATCGTGCTGTTCGACCTCGCGACCGGGCGCGGCGGCACCGTGCGGCAGGAACGCCGGGCGCTGCTCCTCAACCCGTCGCTGCACGGCAGCCGGCTGCTGTACGTGCGCGCGGTCTACTCGCGGCAGGAGCTGCGGCTCGGCCCGCCGACCCGCCGCTCGCCGCGCCGCGACCGCCGCCTGTGGTCCACCGTCCCGACCGGTCACCGCGACGCGGGTCACGAGCCGGGAAAAGCGCACCTGCGTCACGGGCACCCGCACCGGATGTGGCGGCGCTCGCGCGCCGGCGTCTCGGCGACGCTCTGGACCACCGCCCTCGGCGCCGACGCCGCCTACTTCACCCGGCTGCGCCAGATCTCCGGCAAGCCACTGGTCGCCGAGATCCTGCGCGTGCCCCGCTGACGCGCTGGGTATGGCACAGCGTAAGGGGGTCAGACCCCCATACGAGTTGGCCAGACCAAGGGGGGTCGGACCCCCTTACCCGGGGAGGGAGAGATCGATGATGCGAAGGGTGATCGTCTTGGCGGTCGCGACTGTGGCGCTTGCCGCGCCGGTCGCGCAGGCCAATCACAAGGACGACTTCGTGAAGGAGCCGACCGCGGTCGGCAGCGGCGGCGCGGCCGGCACGGTCGACGCGCTCGCCACCAAGGCGGCGATCGACACGCTCAAGCGTGGCGGCAACGCCGTCGACGCGACGGTGGCGGCCGCCGGTGTGCTCGGCGTGACCGAGCCGTTCTCGGCCGGCATCGGCGGCGGCGGCTTCATGGTCATCCGCACGCCGCAGGGCAGGGTGACGACCATCGACGGCCGCGAGACGGCGCCCGCCAAAATGACGCCGGAGTCGTTCATCGAGAATGGCGTTGCCACTCCCCTTCGCGGATGCTCGCTGGAGCGGCCTGTCGGCCGGCGTGCCCGGCACCGTCGCACAGTGGGACGAGGCGCTGGACCGCTACGGCTCCAAGTCGCTGAGCCGGCTGCTGCAGCCGGCGATCCAGGTCGCCCGCCGCGGCTTCGTGGTAGACCAGACCTTCGTCGACCAGACCACGCCGGTCGTCGACTACTTCAACGACATCCCCTCGACCGCCGCGATCTACCTCGATCCCGACGGCACGCCGCGCGACGTCGGCAGCACGCTGCGCAACCCCGACCTCGCTCGCACGTACGAGCTGATCGCCCGCTTCGGCGAGCGCGTGTTCTACACCGGCCCGATCGCCCGCGCGATCGCCGAACGCCGCGAAGAACCCGCCGGTCGGCCCGAACGCCAACCACATCTGGCGGCCCGGCCTGATGACCGAGACCGACGTGCGCGAGTACGACGCCGTGTGGCGCGATCCGACCCGCGTCGAACTACAAGGGCCTCGACGTCTGGGGCATGGGCCCGCCGTCGAGCGGCGGCTCGACCGTCGGCGAGGCGCTGAACATCCTCGAGGGCTACCGCCCGCTCGGCACCGACCGCACGCAGGCGCTGCACCGCTTCCTCGAGGCCTCGCGCTACGCGTTCGCCGACCGCAACAAGTACCTCGGCGATCCGGACTTCGTGAACGTGCCGCTGGACTGCCTGCTGTCGGATGCGTTCGCCGCCCAGCGGCGCGCGCTGATCACCGACCAGGCCGTGAACGCGTCGGTGCCCGGCGGCGACTGCGGGCCGGCCGGCACCGTCGCAGTCGCCCAGGAGGGACCGTCGACCACGCACCTGACCGTCGCCGACAAGCGCGGCTTCGTCGTGTCCTACACGTTCACGATCGAGTCGACCGGCGGCAACGGGATCGTCGTGCCCGGCTACGGCTTCCTGCTCAACAACGAGCTGACGGACTTCGACTACAGCTCGACGACCGCTCCGAACCGGGCCGAGGGCGGCAAGCGGCCGCGCAGCTCGATGGCGCCGACGATCATCACCCGCGACGGCCGGCCAGTACTGGCGGTCGGCTCACCCGGCGGCTCGATGATCATCACCACCGTGCTGCAGGTGCTGGTCGAGCGGCTCGAGCTCGGGCAGTCGCTGCCGGAGGCGGTCGCCGCCCCGCGCGCGTCTCAGCGCAACGGCGCGACGAGCATCGCCGAGCCCGCGTTCATGCAGACCGAGGCGCCCGCGCTCACCGCCGACCACGGCCACGCGTTCGGCACGCCGCAGACCGAGATCGGCGCGGTCACCGGGATCGAGTTCCTCGGCCGCGACCGCTTCCTCGCCGCCGCGGAGCCGACCCGGCGCGGCGGCGGGAGCGCCGCGGTCGTCAAGCGAGGTCGTTAGCCACGCTAAATAGGGGTCTGACCCCGCGCGGGGTCAGACCCCGCTTATGCGGTCTTTAGGAAGTCCTCGAGCACGGGGAGCAGGGCGCGGGCGTCGTCGACCACGGCGTCCGCGTCCGCCAGCGCCTCGATCGCGAACGGGCCGGTGGCGACCGCTGCCACGCTGCACGCCGTCGGCCCGCGCGCAGGCGATGTCGCGCGGCGTGTCGCCGATCACGACCGTCCGCTCGCGGGCCCAGCCGCCGGCGCGCTCGCGTGCGATCCGCGGCAGCTCGGCGCGCGACGCGTGGTCGGACGCGAAGCCGCCCTGCCCGGGCGCGAAGAACCGGCCGAGGCCGGCGCGGTCGAGCTTGAGCCGCGCGAGCGGCTCGAGGTTGCCGGTGACCAGCGACAGCCGGAACTCGTCCGGCCGGCCAGCGAGCGCGTCCAGCACCTCGACGATGCCGGGCAGGACCCGGTCGGACAGGTCATCCGGGCACAGGCGCTCGTAGTTCTCCATCGCCGCGGCCTGCACCTCCGCCCAGCGGGCGTCCGCCGCCTCGCCCGGGATGCCGGCCGCCGCCAGCATGTCGCGCACGATGTTGGCGTCCGTGCGGCCGGCCAGCTCGACCAGGACGCCGTCGAGCGACGGGATGCCATGGACGTGCTCCGCCGCCTCGCGCAGCGCACGCCCGTGCTCGGTCGCCCCCGCCCGCAGGAGCGTCCCGTCGACGTCGAAGAGCAGGCAAGCAGTGTCAGCGCCGCAGGTCCAGACCGGGCTCGAGCCGGCGCACGAAGGCCGCGATCAGCCTGGCGGCGTTCTCGACGTCGTCGAGCTGGACCATCTCCACCGGCGAGTGCATGTAGCGCAGCGGCACCGACACGACCGCCGACGGGATGCCGCCGCGTGAGATGTGGAAGGCGTCGGCGTCGGTACCGGTGGCGCGCGCGGAGGCGGCGAGCGTGAACGGGATGCCTTCCGCCTCACCGGCGGCGTGCAGCAGCTCGAAAACCGTCGGGTCGAGCGTCGAGCCGCGGTGGACCACCGGCCCGCTGCCGAACCTGTGCCGGCCGGTCTCCTTCTCGTCGCCGGCCGGCGCGTCGGTCGCGAACGTCACGTCGACCACCACCGCGATGTCCGGCCGCAGCGTGTAGGCGGTCGTGCGCGCGCCTCCGAACGTGATCTCCTCCTGCGTGACCGCGACGGCCGCCACGTCGCCCGGCGCGTCGCCCGCCTCGGCCACCAGCCGCGCCGCCTCGAACGCCACGTAGCAGCCGAGCCGGTTGTCCATCGAGCGCGAGATCACGCGGTCGTTCGGCAGCTCGACCGGCTCGCCGGCGATCACCGCCACGTCCCCGATCCGCACCATCGAGCGCGCGTCGTCCCCGTCGCGGGCGCCGATGTCGATGTGCAGGTTCTTGAGCTCGGGCGCCTTCTTGCGCTCGTCGTCCTTCAGCAGATGGATCGGCTTCTTCCCCACCACGCCGGGAACGCGTCCTTCGCTCGTGGAGACCTCGACCCGCTGGCCGACCAGGATCACCGGGTCCCAGCCGCCGACGCCGGTGAACCACAGGAAGCCGTCGTCGTCGATGTGGTGGACGATCAGCCCGATCTCGTCGATGTGCCCGACGACCGCGACGAACGGGCCGTCGCCGGTGCCGCGGACGCGCGCCACGCTCGAGCCCACGCTGTCGTAGGTGATCTCCGCGAAGGCGGCCGCTGCATCGCGGAACACGGCGGCCGGCGCCTGCTCGTAGCCGGACGGACCGGGCGCGGTGAGGAGCTTGCGGAGCGTCTCGGGCAGCGGCATCGAGCCGGGCAGGTTATCTGCCCGACTCCAGCAGACCGCGCAGCACGAACTGCAGGATCCCGCCGTGCTTGAAGTACTCGACCTCCTTCGGGGTGTCGATCCGCACCCGCGCCGTGAACTCCTTGCCTGACGCCCGGACCGTCACCTGCTTCGCGCCTCCGCCCTCGACGCCGGTGATCGAGAGCTCCTCCTCGCCGGTCAGCCCGAGCGAGGAGACGCTCTCGCCCTCCTCGAACTGGAGCGGGAGCACGCCCATGCCGACCAGGTTCGACCGGTGGATGCGCTCGTAGGACTCCGCGATCACCGCCCGCACGCCGAGCAGCCGCGTGCCCTTGGCGGCCCAGTCGCGCGACGAGCCCGAGCCGTACTCCTTGCCCGCCAGCACCACCAGCGGCGTGCCCTGCTCGGCGTACTTCATCGCCGCGTCGTAGATCGGCATCTCCTCGCCGTCGAACAGCGTCGTACCGCCCACGAGCTCCCTTCCGGCGATGTAGTTGCGCAGGCGGATGTTCGCGAACGTGCCGCGCATCATCACCTCGTGGTTGCCGCGCCGTGAGCCGTAGGAGTTGAAGTCGCGGTTCTCCACCCCGTGCTCGTTCAGGTACCTCGCGGCCGGCGAGTCCTTCTTGATCGCCCCCGCGGGCGAGATGTGGTCGGTGGTCACCGAGTCGCCGAGCACGGCCAGCACGCGCGCGCCCTCGATGTCGCCGATCGGCTCCGGCTCGCGCGGCAGGTCGTCGAAGAACGGCGGCCGGCGCACGTACGTCGACTCGTCGGACCAGGCGTAGCGGTCGCCCTCCGGCACCTCGAGCGAGTTCCAGCGGTCGTCGCCCGCGAACACCTCGCCGTAGGACGACGTGAACATGTCGCTGTGCACGGCCTCCTCGACCGTTTGCGCGACCTCCTCGGCGCTCGGCCAGATGTCCTTCAGATAGACGTCGGCGCCGTCCTTGTCCTGCCCGAGCGGCTCGTCGAGCAGGTCGATGTCCATCGTCCCCACCAGCGCGTATGCGATGCACAGCGGCGGCGACGCGAGGTAGTTCATCTTCACGTCGGGGTTGATCCGGCCCTCGAAGTTGCGGTTGCCGGACAGCACGGAGACGACCGCCAGGTCCTCGGCGTTGACCGCGTCCGAGATCTCGTCCGGCAGCGGGCCGGAGTTGCCGATGCAGGTCGTGCAGCCGTAGCCGACGAGGTGGAAGCCGAGCTCCTCGAGGTAGGGGACCAGGCCCGCCCGCTCGTAGTACTCCGTGACCACCTTCGAGCCGGGCGCCAGCGAGGTCTTCACCCACGGCTTGACCTCGAGCCCGCGCTCGACCGCGTTCCGGGCCAGGAGGCCGGCGCCGAGCATGACCGACGGGTTCGAGGTGTTCGTGCAGGAGGTGATCGCGGCGATCACGACGTGGCCGTGGTCGAGCTCGGTCTCGGTGCCGTCGGCGAGCGTGACCTGCGCGCTGACGGACACGCGGTCGGCCACCTGCACCCCGCCGGTGCCCGCCCCCGCGTCCTCGCCGCTGTGCTTCGTGCGGCGTCTTGGGCTCCTGCGGCGCGGTCGGATCCGAGGCCGGGAAGGTGTCCTCGAGCGGCTCGTCGCACTCGTCGGCCTCCGGGATGAACCCGTCCAGCGCCATCCGGAACGACGCCTTCGACTCCGTCAGCGACACACGGTCCTGCGGGCGCTTCGGGCCCGCCAGCGACGGCACGACGTCGCCGAGGTCGAGCTCCAGGGTCTCCGAGTAGGTCGGCTCCTCCGAGTCGGAGTCGTGCCACAGACCCTGCTCGCGCGCGTACGCCTCGACCAGCTCGATCCGCTCCTGCGGGCGGCCGGAGAACTCGAGGTAGCGCAGCGTCTCGGCGTCGATCGGGAACATCGCGCACGTCGAGCCGAACTCCGGGCTCATGTTGCCGATCGTCGCGCGGTCGGCGAGCGGCAGGTTCGGCACCCCCGGCCCGTAGAACTCGACGAACTTGCCGACCACGCCGTGCTCGCGCAGCAGCTGGGTGACGGTGAGCACGAGGTCGGTCGCCGTCGATCCCTCCGGCAGCTCGCCCGAGAGCCGGAAGCCGACCACGCGCGGCACGAGCATCGACATCGGCTGGCCGAGCATCGACGCCTCGGCCTCGATCCCGCCCACGCCCCAGCCGAGCACGCCGAGCCCGTTGATCATCGTGGTGTGCGAGTCGGTCCCGACCAGCGTGTCGGGGTACAGCGTGCCGTCGTCGTCGAACACGACGCGCGCCAGGTATTCGAGGTTGACCTGGTGGACGATCCCCGTCCCGGGCGGGACGACCTTGAAGCCCTCGAACCCGCCCTGGCCCCAGCGCAGGAACGCGTAGCGCTCGTGGTTGCGCTCGAACTCGCGCTCGACGTTGACGCGGAAGGCGTCGCGCGTGCCGAAGACGTCGACCTGGACCGAATGGTCGATCACCAGCTCGGCGGGCACGAGCGGGTTGATCTTCGCGGGATCGCCGCCGAGATCGGCCATCGCATCGCGCATCGCGGCGAGGTCGACGACCGCAGGCACGCCCGTGAAGTCCTGCATCACCACGCGCGCGGGCGTGAAGGCGATCTCCTTCGACGGCTCGGCCATGTGGTCCCAGGTGGCGATCGCCTCGACGTCCTCCTTGCGGACGCCGACGCCGTCCTCGTTGCGCAGGACGTTCTCGAGCAGGACCTTGAGCGAGAACGGCAGGCGCGCGACGTCGTACTTCGACTGGAGCGCGTCTAGGCGATAGATCTCGTAGCTGCGCCCGCCGATATCGAGCTCGGCGCGGGCGTCGAAGGAGTTCTCGGGCATGTCGTCTCCGGTGTCAGAAGTCTCACTTGAGACTACCCCGGAACCCCGTGCTCACAGCCGCGCGACGGCGGCCACCGCGGCGTCGACGTCGCCCTCGTCGACCCACAGGCCGGTGCCGAGGCGGACGTGCCGCTCGGCGTAGGGCGTCACACTCGCGGCGATCCGGTGCTCGCGCGCGAGCCGCTCGACCGCTTCGCCGGGATCGACGCCACGGACGTCGAAGCAGACGATCCCCGCCGACAGCCGCTCCGCCATCGGCGTGATCAGACGCACGCGCGGGAGCTCGGCCAGCCCCTGCTTGAGCCGCGTCGCCAGCGAGCGGATGCGCTCCGCCACGCGCGTGCGGCCGAGCGAAGCCTGGAAGGCGAACGCCTCGGCCAGCGCCCACCGGTGCTCGAACGCGTGATAGCCGCCGGGCGTGAACGCGGGGCCGGGCGGGGCGTCGCTCGGCGGCGGGCGACCCTCGAGCCAGGCCGCGTAGGACATCGGCGCGAAGCTCGGGATCGTCGGCCGCAGCCGGTCCCACGCCTTGATGCTCCACACGAGCCCGGTGCCGCGCGGGCCGCCGAGCCACTTGTGGCAGCCCGCGACGAGCACGTCGAACGACTCGATCCGCACCGGCTCGTCGTCGGCGCCGAGCCCGTGCACGCCGTCGACCACGACCAGCAGCCCGCGCCGGCGCGCGCCGTCGAGCGCCTGCGCGATCTCCGGCAGCGGCAGCTTGACGCCGGTCGACGAGTGGACCCAGGTCAGCGCCAGCACCCCGGTGTCCTCGTAGATGCCGTCCTTGGCCGCCTCGACGATGCCCTGCACGGTCGCCTGTGCCGGGTCGTCGTAGAGCCGGATCCGGCGCAGGCGGCCGTAGCGCTGCCGCAGCGCCTCGTGCGTCGCGTAGAAGTCGTGCTCGGTCGCGACCGGATTCCTCGCCTCCACGCCGCCGTACACGAGGCCGAGGCCCATCGTGGTCGAGTCCGTGAAGGCCAGGTCGCCGCCGCTGACGCCGAGGTAGCCGGCGGCCGCGTCGGCCACGCGTCCGTCGAGCTCGGCCTCGTTCTCGCGCACGTAGCGGGCAGCGTCGGCATCGAGCCCGCGGCGGTGGCGCTCGATCGCCTCGCGGACCGGGCGCGGATGCGACGACAGCACGAACGCGTCGAAGTGGCGGACCTCGCGCGACAGGCCGTACTGCGCCTTCACCGACGCCCAGTCGCGCGGGTCGTAGGCGGGCGGCTTCTTCGCCGAAGACCCGCAGCCGGCGACCACGCCGGCCGCGGCGGCGCCCGCGAGCAGCTCCTTGCGCGTCAGCTCGCGCATCCGCCGAATGTACGCCGCCGGGCGGTCCCGCGTTCCCTCCGCTTACGGAGTCGCCCCCGCGGGTAGCCGCCGCACGAGTCGCAACGGATGTCCACTGACGAGGAGTGGTGCGTATGGATGAGAAGCGCAAGCTGAGCCGGCGTGGCTTCGTCGGCGCCGCCGGCGGGGCGGCCGCCGCGGCCAGCCTCGGGCCGCTCGTGCCTGGCGCATCGGGCCACGGACGCGGCGGTCGCCGCGGTGACCGCCTGCTCCCGCGCGATCGCATCGGCATCCAGCTGTTCACGGTGCGCGACCAGGTGGCGAGCCTCGGCTTCGAGGCGGTCTTCGCGCGCCTGAGCGCGATCGGCTACCGCGAGATCGAGTTCGCCGGCTACAACGCGCAGGGCAGGCGGTGGACCAATGAGGAGCTGCGTCGGCTGCTGCGCAGGTACGGCCTCCGCGGCATCGGTAGCCACGTCAACTACTTCTCGGCCGACCCAACGGCCTACTCCTTCGTCACGCAGCTCGAGCAGGTGCTCGACGACGCCGAGGAGATCGGCCTGCCCTACATCGGGACGGCGAGCCGGCCGGGCCAGCGCTATGGCGAGACGGTCGATGGCTACCGGCGCGCCGCCGAGGACTTCAACCGGTTCGGCGCCGCCGCGCGCGCCCGCGGGCTGCGCTTCTACCAGCACCACCACTCCGAGGAGTTCGCCGTCCAGAATGGCGACGCGGCTGTACGACGTCCTGCTCGAGGAGACCGACCCACGGCTCGTGTTCTTCGAGTTCGAGATCTTCTGGTCGCACGTCGGCCAGACACGGTTCCCGGGCTTCAAGCCGTACGAGTACCCGTGGAACATGCCCGAGCGCTTCCCGCTCTTCCACGTCAAGGACGGGATCGACTACAGCGGTACGGGCACGCCGCCGCCCGCGCCCCGGCCCGAACGTCCTTCGGCTGGCAGATGACCGACGTAGGCGACGGCGACATCGCGTTCGAGCCGTTCTTCTGCGGCCTCGACACCGACGACCACCACTACATCGTCGAGCGCGACACCGCGCCCGATCCGGTCGCCAACCCGGCCGGCTCGTTCAACACCGCCGAGGTCAGCTACGACTACCTGACCAGCCTCCGCGAGCGCTGCGGCGGCGGAAGGGGAAAGGGGCGGCACCGCCGCTAGTGCACTTCTGACGGAGCGCGTCGCGTGCCGGTCATCTCGAAGACCCAGAAGTCCTCGCCCATGACCGGCACCGACACGTTGTAGACCGGGACCTCGCCCACGCGGCCCTCGAAGGTGCCCGCGTGGGCGTGCCCGTGCAGCACGAGGTCGGGGTTGTGCTCGAGGATCGGCGCCGCCAGCCGGTCGGTGCCGAGGAAGGTCCAGATGTCGCGCCGCTCGCCCTCGAGCGTCTGCGCCGACGGCGAGTAGTGCAGCAGCACGATCCGGAACGGGCACATCGCGACCGCCCGCAGCCCCTCGTCGAGCGCCTCGACCTCGGCGCTCGTCTCGGCGTAGATCCGGCGCAGCGACGGCTCGCCGAAGTCGGGCCAGTGCGAGCCCGCGAACCCGCCGACGAACCCCTTGGTACCCACGATGCCGAGCTCGGCGCCGCACACCTCGAGCACGTGGTGCGAGCGATCGAGCACGACGATCGCCGCCTCCTCGAGCACGGCGGCCACCTCGTCCCCGCGGGCCGAGTGGTGGTCGTGGTTGCCGAGCACGCTCACCACCGGGATCTCGAGGTCGCGCACGGCGTCGCCCAGGATCGCCGCCTGCTCGGGCTCGCCGTGCGTCGTGAGGTCGCCGGCGAGCAGGATCAGGTCCACGCGCCCCGCGAGCGCGGTGAACGACTCACGCGCCCGCTCGCGGTCGCCCTCGCGGCCGAAATGGACGTCGCCCGCGGCGGCGATCCGGATCCGGCACTCCTCCGGCCCACCCGCAGGCCGGTGGCTGGTGTTTATCGTCATACCTCGTGGCGGGTACCCACCTCGCGATGGCCTCAGACGAGCAGCCGTTCGCGGAGATCGAGCACGCTCTCAAGCGCGCGGCGGCGGCGCTGCGCGAGGCGGATGTCCCCTTCCTGCTCGGCGGCAGCCTCGCGAGCTGGGCGCGCGGCGGCCCCGAGACGCGTCACGACCTCGACCTGATGATCAAGCCGGAGGACGTCGAGCGCGCGCTCGAAGCGCTCACCGAGGCCGGCATGCGGCCCGAGCAGCCGCCCGAGGACTGGCTCGTCAAGGCGTGGGACGGCGACACGCTGGTCGACCTCATCTATTGTCCCAAGGGACTGCCGATGGACGACCAAGTGATCGCCCGCGGCGAGGAGCTCTCCGTGCTGGGCATGGAGATCCGCGTGATGGCGCTCGAGGACGTGATGGCGACGAAGCTGATGGCGATCACAGAGCACTCGCTGCGGTACGAGGGCCTGCTCCAGATCGCGCGGGCGCTGCGCGAGCAGATCGACTGGGACAGCGTCCGGGCCCGGACCGAGAAGTCGCCGTTCGCACGAGCCTTCTTCGTGCTGCTGGAGGGCCTTGACATCCTGCAGAGCCCGCCGGAGCACCGTCCACAGACGCGCGTACGCGTCGTCACACCCCACGACACTGGAGGGTAGGCGACCCTCATGGCCACCACGATCACCCGTGACCACCTGCGGCGGCTCGCACAGATAAAGCCGGAGCGCGGCCGGGTCCTGTCCGTGATCCTGAACCTCGACCCGGCCGAGTTCGCGACGCCGCCTGCCCGCTCGACGGCCGTCACCTCGGTGCTTACGCAGGCCGCCCATCGCATCGAGGAGGCCGACGGGCTCGACCACGACGAGCGCAGCGCGCTCAGGGAGGACGTCGAGCGCGTGCGCGAGGCGCTGATGGCGAGCGACCTGGCGCAGAACGGGACGCGCGCGGTCGCGGTGTACGCCTGCAAGCCCGCGGATCTGCTCGAAGTGGTGCGGATCACCCGCCCGGTCGAGTCCGCCGTCGTGCTCGACCGCTCGCCCTACCTCGAGCCGCTGGTCGCCGAGGCGCACGAGGAGCGCTGGTGCGTGCTGCTCGCCAACCGCCGCAACGCCCGCTTCTTCGTCGGCGACGGCGGCGGCCTCGAGGAGACCGACCGCGTGGAGGACGACGTCCACAGCCAGCACGACCAGGGCGGCTGGTCGCAGGCGCGCTACCAGCGCGGGGTCGAGAAGGAGAAGGACGACCACCTCGTGCACGTCGCCGAGGTCGCCTTCAGCGCGTACAAGGAGCGCGGGTTCGACCGGCTGCTGGTCGGCGCGCCCGACGAGCTGGTCGGCGACCTCGAGCAGAAGCTCCACCCGTACCTGCGCGAGCGGATCGTCGCCCGCCTGCACCTCGACGTGGAGAACTCCTCGGTCGAGGACGTGCGCGCCGCGGCGAATGCTGCGATCGAGGACTGGCGGCGGCGCGTCGAGCGCGAGGCGCTCGACCGGCTGGCCGAGGGCGTCGGGCGCGGCGGACGCGGCGCGGCGGGCCTGGCGGCCGTGCTGCAGGCGCTCAACGAGCAGCGGGTGGAGACGCTGCTGGTCGGCGAGACGTTCCGCTCGGCCGGCGGCCGCGACCCGGAGACGGGGATGCTGTACCCGGGCGATCACGGGCCCGGCGATCAGGAGCTCGAGCGGTGCGAGAACATCCTCGAGCCGGCGATCGAGAAGGCGATCGAGCAGTCGGCGCGCGTGATCAAGGTGCGCTACCACGACGATCTCGGCCCGCTCGGCGGGATCGGCGCGGTGCTGCGCTACTGATGCCGGCGCCTGAGCGGTTGATCAACACGCTGCGCCGGTACGTCTCCGACGAGCGCGTGCTGGCCGCGATCGCGGAGGTGCCGCGCGACCGCTTCGTGCCGCCGGACCTGCGCGCGGAGGCGTGGGAGAACATCCCGCTGCCGATCGGCTCCGGCCAGACGATCTCGCAGCCGCTCGTGGTGGCGCGCATGTGCGAGCTGCTCGAGCTGACGGGCGCCGATACGGTTCTCGACGTGGGGACCGGCTCCGGGTATCACGCCGCGCTGCTGGCGCGGCTGGCGCGTCACGTGTACTCGATCGAGGTGCACGAATCGCTCTCGCGGCAGGCCGCCCACAACCTGCGCGCGGCGGGGGTCGAGAACGTGACGCTGGTGGTCGGCGACGGCTCGCGCGGCCTCCCCGAGCACGCGCCGTACGAGGCGATCAACGTCGCCGCCGCAGCGGGCGGGTCGATCCCGCCCGCACTGGCCGAGCAACTCGCTCCCGGCGGCCGGCTCGTCGCGCCGGTCGAGGACGGCGAGCAGCGCCTGGTGGTCGCGCGCCGCACCGACGACCGGGTGACGCTGACCGAGCTCGAGCGCGTCCGCTTCGTGCCGCTGGTGGGCGGATGACGCCGCTGCCGATCCCGCCTCACTTCGATCCGGACTCAGTGGGCGACGTGTGGCGGGTGCCCTACGAGCAGCGCGCGCGCGAAGCGCGTGCCTGGGCCGCCGAGCATGGCCTGCAGGCGGCGGCCGAGGACGAGTTCCGGCTCTGCGTGCTCGCCGTCGACGTCCAGAACACCTTCTGCATCCCGGACTTCGAGCTGTTCGTCGCCGGTCGTTCCGGGACCGGCGCCGTCGACGACAACCGCCGCCTGTGCGAGTTCATCTACCGCAACCTCGGCACCATCACGCGGATCTTCCCGAGCCTGGACACGCACCTGGGCGATGCAGATCTTCCACCCGCTGTGGCTGATCGACGAGGACGGCAACCACCCGGAGCCCTACACGCTCGTCTCGGCCGAGGATGTGGCGAGCGGGCGCTGGCGCGTGAACCCGGCCGTCGCCGAGGCGATCGGGCTGGACGGCGACTACGCCGCGCGTCATCTCGCGTACTACACGCGGCGGCTCGCCGACGGCGGGAAGTTCGACCTCACGATCTGGCCTTACCACGCGATGCTCGGCGGCATCGGCCACGCGCTCGTGTCGGCGGTCGAGGAGGCGATCTTCTTCCACAGCGTCGCCCGCCACAGCCAGCCCGCCTTTCAGGTCAAGGGCGACAACCCGCGCACCGAGCACTACTCGATGCTCGGTCCGGAGGTGATGGAGGGCCCGGACGGCGACCCCCTCGACCGGCTGAACACGGATCTGATCGACGCGCTGCTGACCTTCGACGCGGTCGTCGTGGCGGGGCAGGCGAAGAGCCACTGCGTGGCGTGGACCATCGACGACCTGATCAGCGGCGACGGGGCGACCTTACGGCAGCTCGCCGAGCAGACCTACCTGCTGGAGGACTGCACCTCGGCCGTGGTGGTGCCGGGCGTCGCCGACTACACGGAGTCGGCGGACGAAGCGTTCGCCCGTTACGAGGCGGCGGGAATGAACGTCGTGCGCTCGACCGAGCCGATCGAGTCGTGGCCGGGCGTGCGCAGCGCCTAGGTGACCGCGGTCAGGCGCGGATTGGGGCGGTACTCGCGGCCGACCTTGGCGCAGGGCCGGCCGTCGACCATCACGACGTCGGCGGTGAAGTCGTTCGCGCCGCGGATCAGCGATGAGCCGACGCCGTAGGCGTCGACGGGGACGTTCTCGGCTTCGAACGCGCGGATGCGGTCGGCGGTGAAGCCGCCGGACGCGACGATCTTCACGTCGCTGCGGCCGTGTGCGTCGAGCTCGGCGCGCACCAGCCGCACCAGCTCGGGGCTGACGCCCCGCGGCGCGTCGTCGCCGTAGCGCTCCTGCAGCGCGCGGTCCGCGAGCTTGTCGGAGGTGTCGAGCCTCACGCCCCACAGGTCCGCGCCCAGCGCGTCGGCGGTCTCGATCGCGGTCACCACCGAGTGGTTGTCGAAGTCGACGAGCACGGTGACGTTCATCTCGGCCGCGAACCGGTCGGCGAACTTGCGCGCGGCCAGCGCGGTGTCGCCGCCGTAGGCGGCGATCAGGCCGTGCGGCACGGTGCCGACGCCGCGACCGCCCCACCAGGACGCCTGGGCGTCGGTCGACACCCCGATCGCCCCCGCGACGTGCGCCGCCCACCCGTCGCCGGTCTGGACGTGCCAGTGGTCGTGGCGTGCCGGGAAGTACAGGATCGGCTTGCCGTTGGCCGCCTCGACGACCTCGTGGACGTTGCGCATGATCAGCGTGCGGCGCGCCAGGCAGCCGAGGTAGACGGTCTCCAGGTGGGCGAACCCGGCGTAGTCGCCCTCGATCGTCATCACGGTCTCCCACGGCGAGATCTCGTCGCCCTCGTAGAGCGCGTGGACCTCGAGCTCCTTGAAGCCGTTGACCCACCGGCCGTCGTCTCCGCGGCGCCCGCTGCACTGCTTGACGACCGCGAGCGCCTCGTCGATCCCGCCCAGCACCGACTCCTTGCGCTGGAACACCTGCATCACGACGTGCGGGTGGTGATCGTCGGCCTCGAGCAGCGTCTTCGTGTGGTTGAAGTAGGCGTCGGAGTAGTAGCCGCCGCGGATCTTCTCCACCGGGAGCCGGAAGACGCTCGGCGAGAGTCTCTGCCGATCGGCCAGGGTCATGCCAGGGGAGTATGGCCTGTGCAGGCACTAGCCTCTCGCGGCCGTGAGCCTGATCGAGGCCATCGTCTTGGGGATCGTGCAGGGGCTCACCGAGTTCCTGCCGATCTCCTCGAGCGCGCACCAGCGGATCGTCCCGGCGCTGCTCGGCTGGGACGACCCGGGGGCCGCGTTCACGGCCGTGACCCAGCTCGGCACCGAGGCCGCGGTGCTGATCTTCTTCCGGCACGAGATCTGGGCGATCGCCACCACGTGGCTGCGCTCGCTGCGCGACCCTCGTCTGCGCTCGCACCCGGACGCGCGGGTCGGCTGGTACCTGCTGGTCGCCACGATCCCGATCGGGGTCCTGGGGCTCGTGTTCGAGAACGAGATCGAGAGCGGCGCCCGCGACCTGTGGCTGATCGGGACGGTGCTGATCGTGTTCGCGCTGGTGCTCGGGTACGCCGACCGGCACGGCCGCCACGAGCGGGAGATCTCGGAGCTGTCGACGCGCGACGGCATCCTGATCGGCCTGGCGCAGTCGCTGGCGCTGATCCCGGGCGTCTCGCGCTCGGGCGCCACCATGAGCGCCGGCCTGCTGCTGGGGCTGGAGCGGCCGGCGGCGGCCAAGTTCGGGTTCCTGCTGGCGATCCCGGCGGTGGTGGCGAGCGGCGTGTTCCAGCTCGAGGGGATCATCTCCGGCGAGGAGGGCGGCGACGAGCCGTTCGGATACGTGGCGCTCGCGACGGTGATCGCGTTTGTGATCGGGTACGCGGCGATCGCATGGTTCCTGCGCTACCTCGCGCACCACTCCGTGCGGCTGTTCGTGATCTACCGCCTGCTGCTCGGGAGTCTCGTTCTGATACTGGTCGCCGCGGGGGCCATCAGCTAGCTTGGTCGGGCCGATGGCCAAGCTGTTCGACGAGATCGACGACTCGCTGCGGGCGTTCATCGAGGCCCAGCCGATGTTCTTCGTCGCCACCGCCCCGAGCGGCGACGGCGGCCACGTCAATCTGTCGCCGAAGGGCGGGCGCAACCTGTTCCGGGTCACGGGCCCGCTCGGCTTCGCCTACGTGGACCTGATGGGATCGGGCATCGAGACGATCGCCCACCTGCGCGAGAACGGCCGCGTCGTGGTCATGTTCTGCGCGTTCGAGGGGCCGCCGAAGATCGTGCGCCTGCACGGGGTCGGGCGGCCGGTGCAGCAGCAGGACGAAGGGTTCCCCGAGTTGCTCGCGTCGTTCGAGGTGTCCGACGAGCAGCGCCCGGCGGTGCGCTCGGTGGTGACCGTCGAGGTGACGCGGGTCGCCGACTCGTGCGGCTTCGTGGTGCCGCGGATGGACTACGTGGGCGAGCGCGACCAGCTCTACCGGTTCGCCGACAACCGGATCCGGAAGCTCGGCTCGGAGGCGGTGGCCGAGTACGTCAGCGAGAACAACGCTCAACAGCCTCGATGGGTTGGCCGGCCTCGATCCGCTGGTGTCGACCAACGGCGGCCGCGCCGGCGCCGGCCGCAAGCTCTGACGGCCTACACGCCGGCGCACACCCAGTTGCGCGCGCCCGAGCCGCCGGCCCACAGCGCGGCGGCGAGGCGGTCCTGCTCGGCCTTCGGCGCCTGGTACGCGTGCCGGGTCGAGCCGCCGAGGCCCTTCCAGGTCGCCGGCAGCATCTGGTAGTAGCCGGACGCGCCGGCGCCGTTGGGCGGCAGGTTCTGGCCGCCGGACTCGCACTGCACGACCGGCCACGGGATCGCCCACGGGCCGCCGGGACCCTGCTGTGCGATCCGGGCCGCGCGCTCGCGCTCGGCGATCAGGTGGTCGAGGGCGCGTTGGGCGTCGGTACGGCCGGCGCGCGTGCCGGCGAGCGCCTGGGCGCGGGCCGCGCGGGCGCTCTCGAGCGTCGCCCGGCGGGCGGCGAGGCCGTCGCGCATCGTCGCCAGCGCCGCGCGCCGGGCCGAGATCGCGTGCGCCGTCTCGCGGCGCTCGGCGGCGAGCCGGGCGAGCGCGATCGCGGCGTGCCGGGTCCGTACCCGCGCCTCTCGCACGCGGGCGAGGATCTCGGTGTTGCGGGTGCGGACGCGCTGACCGAACACGATCCGCTCGAGCAGGTCGGCGAAGCTGTCGGCGCCGAGCACGAACGACACGACGTCCGGCTCGTCGGCCTTGTAGTCGGCGACCAGCTGGGCGGCCAGCAGCTCGCGGCCGGCGGCGTGGCGCCGCTGCAGCCGCACCAGTCGTCGCCTCCCCTCGAAGAGCTCCTCGCGCGTCGCCGCGAGCCGCGCCTCGGCGGCCGCGAGGTCGGCCTCGACCTCCGTGAGCCGGCCCTGGACGACCGCCACCTCGCGCCCCGCCCGCGCGACCAGGGTCCCGAGCCGGGCGACGGCGCCGGACAGCTCGCGCTCCCGGTCCCGGCTGCGCTCGATCGTCGACCGCAGCGACGACTCGTCCTGCGCCGCGGCGGACGCGGGCAGCACGACGCAGAACACCAGGACGGCAAACGCGGCTCGGCGCAAGGGCGCCGACGGTAGCGGCGCCCGCGTCCCGTATCCGCCGCTGCAACGCGGGTTGCGGGGAGCCGCCGGCCAGTCAGCAAAACCGCACCGGCGTCCGCAACGTGACCTGGCTGCGGTCTCCCTGACGGTTGGTCGCGGCGGCACGCGTTCAGTCCCTGACCGGACCGCCGATTGACGGAAATCCAGGTTGCTACCGTCGCCCGCCGTCGGTTGGAGAAGCCGACCGGGAGTCAGGACATACGGAGGGATAGTGAAGGCGTCACGTCGAACGCCGCGCGCGTGGGCGTGCGCGGTCACGGTGGTGGCCGCAGCTTGCGCCACGCTCTTCGCCGCACCGGCGGCGAGCGCGAGCTGCGCGAGCCCGGCGAACGAGATCGAGGCCGAGAACTGCCGGCCCGGATCGCCGGCGTCCGTGTGGGACGTGGCGGGAGCCGGCAGCGACGCGATCCAGGGCTTCGCCACCGACATCAGCGTCGATCAAGGCTCGAGGGCCGTCTTCAAGGTCGAAACGGCCTCCAGCAACTACCGGCTCGACATCTACCGCATGGGCTGGTACGGCGGCGACGGCGCTCGCCTCGTGGACACGGTCCAGCCGAGCGCGCCCCTTCCCCAGACCCAGCCGGACTGCGCCGAGGAGGCCGCCACCGGCCTGATCGACTGCGGCAACTGGGCGGCGTCGGCCTCGTGGAACGTCCCGGCGGACGCGACGTCCGGCATCTACTTCGCGAAGCTGGTCCGCGAGGACGCCGCCGGGAGCTCGCACGTCTTCTTCATCGTCCGCGACGACGACGGGCGATCCGACCTGCTGTTCCAGACGTCGGATACGACGTGGCAGGCGTACAACCGGTACGGCGGCAACAGCCTGTACGCCGGTAGTCCGGCCGGTCGCGCCTACAAGGTCTCCTACAACCGGCCGTTCACGACACGGGGCACGTCGGAGGAGGACTGGCTCTTCAACAGCGAGTACCCGATGGTCCGCTGGCTGGAGCGCAACGGCTACGACGTCTCCTACTTCACGGGCGTCGACAGCGACCGGCTCGGCGCCGAGATCCGCGAGCACAAGGCCTTCCTGTCCGTCGGCCACGACGAGTACTGGTCGGGCGCTCAGCGCGCGAACGTCGAGGCGGCCCGCGACGCCGGCGTGAACCTCGCCTTCTTCAGCGGCAACGAGGTGTTCTGGAAGACCCGCTGGGAGGACGGGCACCGCACGCTGGTCTCCTACAAGGAGACGCACGCAAACGCCAAGATCGATCCGACCGCGGAGTGGACCGGGACCTGGCGCGATGCGCGCAGCTTCAACCCGGAGGGCGCCGCGGCCCGAGAACGCGCTCACGGGGACGCTCTTCACCGTCAACTCCGGGCACGCGATCGATCCAGGTGCCGGCCGAGGAGGGCAGGCTCCGGCTCTGGCGGAACACGACCGCGGCCGGCCTCGCGCCCGGCCAGACGCGAGACGCTCGGCCAGGACACGCTCGGCTACGAGTGGGACGAGGACCTCGACAACGGCGCGCGGCCCGCCGGGCTCGTCCGCCTCTCGTCGACGACGGCCGAGGCGTCCAGAAGCTGCAGCGACTACGGCATCACCCACGGCCCCGGCACCGCGACGCACCACCTGACGCTGTATCGCGACACGAACGAGCCGGCCGGAGCGCTCGTGTTCGGCGCCGGGACCGTGCAGTGGTCCTGGGGCCTCGACGACGAGCACGAGCGGCGGCCCTGCGCCGGCCAGCCGCACGATGCAGCAGGCCACGGTCAACCTGTTCGCCGACATGGGCGTGCAGGCGACGACGCTGCAGCCCGGCCCGAGCGCGCCGACCCCTCCACCGACACGACCCCGCCGAGCGCGGCCTCAGCGCTCCGGTCGACGGGGCTACCGTCAAGCCGGGCAGGCCGATCACCGTCGGCGGCACCGCGCGGACGCGGCGGCGGCCGCGTCGGCGGCGTCGAGGTCTCGGTCGACGGCGGCGCGACCTGGCACCCGGCGACCGGCGCGAGAGCTGGAGCTACAGGTGGACGCCGGCCGTCAGCGGCCAAGTCACCGTCGGCAGCCGCGCGGTCGACGACAGCGGGAATCTGGAGGGAAGGCCCACGCGAGGCTGTCCGACGCCTGGCGGCGGGACGCCGTCTCCGCCTGGGACCACGCCGCCGCCCGTGACCGTCCCGCCGAAGGATGAGACCGCGCCGCGGGTGCGCGTATGGCCGCGCCGGGTGCGAGTGTCGCGCCGGCGCTCGCTGGCCTTGCGCGTGCGCTGCCCGAAGGCCGAGCAGCGGTGCCGCATCGATCTCCGGCTGCGGCGCGGAAACACCACGCTGGCGCGCAAGCAGTTCACGCTCGCGGGCGGCAAGTCCCGGCGCGTCTCACTCCGCCTGACGCGCGCCGCGCACCGCCGGCTCGTGAGTTCGCGGTCGCTTGCGGTCGTCGCGGTGGTAGTTGCCCGCGATGCCGCCGGCAACCGGCGCACGACCCGCACCTCCATCCAGCTGCTGGCCCCACGGAGGGGATGACTTGACACGACGTCTGATCGCGAAGCTGCTCACGTTCGTCCTCACGCTCGCGGCCGTCGCGGGCTTCGCCGGCACCGCCGAGGCCTTCCCGCCGGGCCAGGGGCCGGGCGGTCCGATTCTCGTCATCAGCGATCCGTCGGATCCCTTCGATCGCTACTACGCCGAGATCCTGACCGCGGAGGGCCTCAACGCCTTCGATGTACGGACACGCCGATCAGGTCTCCGACGCCACGCTCAGCGGCTACAGCGTGGTGATCCTGGCGAGCGATGCGCCGGCGCCTGCGCCGGCGCGTGTCGGCCTGGGTTCAGGGCGGCGGCAACCTGATCGCGATGCGGCCAGGCACGTCACTGGCCGGCCTGCTCGGGCTCGGGAGCGACACCGGCGACCTCGACAACGGCTACATCAGGGTCAACACCAGCTCGGGCGCCGGGCGCCGGCATCACCGGCGACACGATGCAGTTCCACGGCCGGGCCGACCGCTGGACGCTCGCCGGCGCCACCAGGGTCGCCGACCTCTACACCAACGCCACGGCGGCCACGACGAACCCGGCCGTGACGCTGCGCAGCGTCGGCACCGCCGGCGGCCAGGCCGCGGCGTTCACCTACGACCTGGCGCGCTCGGTCGTGCTAGACCCGCCAGGGCAATCCGGCCTGGGCCGGGCAGGAGCGCGACGGCCAGATCGACCCGATCCGCTCCGACGACCTGTTCTTCGGCGGCGCGCACCGACTGGGTCGACCTCAACAAGGTCGCGATCCCGCAGGCCGACGAGCAGCAGCGGCTGCTGGCGAACCTCGTCACGCAGATGAGCGCCGACCGCATGCCGCTGCCGCGCTTCTGGTACTTCCCGCGCGGCGAGAGAGCGGTCGTGGTCATGACCGGCGACGACCACGGCAACGGCGGGACGGCCGCCCACTTCGACCAGCTTCCTCGCGCTCAGCCCGGCCGGCTGCTCGGTCGCGGACTGGGACTGCGTGCGCGTCGACCTCGTACGTCTACCCGATCAACGACTGACCGCCGCCCAGGCGGCGGCGTACCAGGCCGCAGGGCTTCGAGATCGCGCTGCACCTCAACACGGGTTGCGCGCAACTTCACGCGAGGCCTCGCTGCGCGACACCTGGGCCGACCAGCGTCGCCGAGTTCCTGGCGACAGTGGCCGGAGCGTGTCGAGGCGCCGCGCACCAACCGCACCCACTGCATCGCCTGGAGCGACTGGGCGAGCGAGCCGAAGGTCGAGCAGCGAGTACGGCATCCGGCTGGACACGAACTACTACTACTGGCCCGGCAGCTGGGTCCAGGACCGGCCCGGGATGTTCACGGGCTCCGGCATCCCGATGCGGTTCGCCGACCTCGACGGCTCGCTGATCGACGTCTACCAGGCGACGACCCAGATCACCGACGAGTCCGGATGAACATCCCGGCGCACATCGCCGCGCTGCTGGACAAGGCGCTCGGGCGCACAGGGCTACTACGGCGCCTTCACGGCGAACATGCACAGCGACCGCCCTCTCCCGGCGCCAACGCGATCGTCGCCGCCGCGCAGGCGCGCGGCGTGCCCGTGATCTCGGCCGAGCAGCTGCTCGACTGGACTCGAGGGCCGCAACAACACGTCGTTCGCCGGTCTCAGCTTCGACGGGAGCCGCCTGCGCTTCAGCTTGAGCCCGGCGGCCGGCGCGCGCGGTCTCGAGGCGATGGTCCCGGCGGCTTGGGCCGCCGGGCGGCTGTCGGGCCTGACGCGCAACGGCGTGCCTGTCGCGACCAGCTCGCGTGTGGTCAAGGGGATCGAGTACCTCGTCTTCGCCGCCGAGCCGGGTGACTACGTCGCCACCTATCCGCCCGCGAGCGCGCCGACCCCGCCCGGCGGCGGGCCGACGCCGCCGGCAGGCGGGCCGGCAGGACGAGCTGGCCCCGCGGGTGCGGGTCCGCCCCCGCCGCGTGCGGGTATCGCGCGGCGGCCTGGTCAAGCTGCGGGTGAGCTGCCCGCGGAGCGAGCGCTTCTGCCGCGTCGACCTCCGACTGCGCCGCGCCGACACCACCGTGGCACGCAAGAAGTTCCGCGTGGCCGGCGGCAAGACCCGGCGGGTCTCGCTGCGCCTGCGGCGCGCTGCGCGGCGGGCGCTGTGCGGGCTCGAGCTCGATGCGCGTGACGGCTGTGGCAGCGGCTCGCGACGCGGCCGGCAACCGGGCCACGACGCGCACCCGGATCCGGCTGCTGGCCCCGAGGAGGAGATGAGCTTGGAAGACTTGCACGAACGCATCGCATGACAGTCCGGAGGGACGAGGAGGAGGACTCATGAAGAGATTGCTCATGGCCACGGTGGCCATGATCGTCGCGGTCGCCTGGGCCGGTGCGGCCACGGCGGCTGCACAGACCCAGCAGGACACCGACTTCAGCGGAGGGACGCACGCCGGGACGGCGGTCGCGGCCCCGGACGACCTCGCGCTCAATCCCGCTTCGATGTCGCGGAGGAGTTCGAGCGGGACGGCGCTGCCGGCCGGTTGGGAGGCGGCGCCGTGGGAGCCGGGCGGATCCGCGACCGTCGCAGGCGGAACGCTCACCGTCGACGGGGCGCGGGCGAACACGACGCCGCTCTACGACTCGGGTCGCTCGCTCGACTTCGCGGCCACGTTCACGGCCGACCCGTTCCAGCATGTCGGCTTCGGAGTCGCGTTCGAAGACGCGCCCTGGGCCATGTTCAGCACGGGCGGCGGAGCGCTCGCAGTGGGCCTTTACGCCAGACCGCGGTGCCTGGCGGGGCGACGGAGAACACGCCGATCGCAGGCGTCGATCCGCTCGTCGAGCACGACTACAGCATCGAGTGGACCCCCACCGAGGTCCGTTACTTCGTCGACGGCGCCCTGGTGGCCACGCATGCGATCGCGATCACCGCCCAGATGCGACCCGATCGCCAGTGACTTCGATGCGGGCGGCGGCAGCGTGAGGGTCGACTACCTGGACCTCTACTCCCTATCCCATCCGCGCGGCACCTTCACGTCGCGCGTCTTCGACGCCGGCGACAGCCGCGCCACCTGGCGGACGCTGACCGCGGATCTCGATACGCCCGCCGGCACCGGCGTGACGTTCGAGGTCCGCACCGGAAGCACCCCGGCGCCGGATGCTTCCTGGACCGATTGGCAGCCGGTCGGCGCCGGCGGCGAGATCCCGGGCCCGCTCGGGCGGCGCTACCTCCAGTACCGGGCGACGCTCACCACGACGGACAGCAGCGTCACGCCGTCGTCGCGGAGCGTGACCCTCGGGTACGGCGTCGACACGTCAGCACCGGCCCGACGATCGGTGACGTGGCCGTGAGCGGCACCACCGCCCGCGTCACGTTCTCCAGCGAGGCCGGCGCTCGGTTTGAGTGCAGCCTCGACAATGGGCCATTCGGCTTGCACCAGCCCGCGGGAGTACACCGGCCTGACGAGCGGCTCGCACACCGTCAGGGTCCGCGCGATCGACCAGGTCGGCAACGTGGGCGCGGCCGCCGAGCGCAGCTTCGTCATCGCTTCGCCGCCGCTCCGAGCCGACGCCAGATACCACGGCTCCGAAGGTACGGCCCAAGCCCAGGACCGTGCATGTCTCGAACAAGGGCAGGTTCAAGGTCAGCTTGCGCTGCCCGAGTAATGAGATCCGCTGCCGGATCGTGATCAAGATCCGCTACCGCGGCACGACGTTGCCAGCAAGGCCGTCACCGTGCTGGGCGGTAGCAGCAAGACGGTGGCGTTGAAGTTGAAGCCGTCGGCGCGCGCGGCGCTGGACCAGAACGGCCGCCTGCGCGTGACGGCCGTCACCACGGCGCGGGACGCGGCGGGCAACGCGGCCACGACGACGACCAGGCTCAAACTCCGCGCGTGACGGGCACCACAGTTCGCCGGGCTGCCGAGCGCTCCCACGGTGCGCTCGGCAGCCCGAGCCATAGCCCGCTGGAGAGGTGCCGGCGTTCCGCGGCTCCTTCAGCGGCGCTCTGTACCAGCACGTCGAAGCCGGCGAGCGGTTGCGCGCGACCGCCTAACGGTCAGGTTGCGCGTCGCCGCGCGTGACGCGGCCGGCAACGCGAGGGTGAACTCGAAGCGCATCACGCTCCTCGAGCCCAGGCGCCGCTAGTCCGGGCGCCCGGGGAGCGAACAATCGAATCGCAGACCAAAGTAGGAGGGGGAATCGGCTATGAGCCATTTCATGAAGAGATTGATCACGGCCCTGGCGGGCGTGATCGTTGCCATCGCATGGGCCGGTGCGGCGACAGCAGGTGCACAGACCCAGGTGGACGACGACTTCACTGAGGGAACTCACGACGGGACGGAGCTCGTCCGCCGGGCGGTCTCGCGCTCAGTCCGCTCATCGACGACATCGTCGAGGACTTCGACGGGACGGCGCTGCCGGCCGGCTGGGAGACGGTGCCGTGGAACGCCGGCGGAACCGCGACCGTCGCAGACGGCTCGCTGACCGTCGACGGAGCGCGGGCGAACACGACGTCGCTCTACGACTCGAATCGCTCGCTCGACTTCGCGGCCACGTTCACGGCCGACCCGTTCCAGCACGTCGGCTTCGGCACCGACTTCAACGACGGCCCGTGGGCCATGTTCAGCACCGGCGGCGGGTCGCTCCCTGTGGGCCTGTATGCGCGGACATTGGCGCCTGGCGGTACGGCGATGAACACGGCGATCGCAGACGTCGATCCGCTGGAGGAGCACGACTACAGCATCGAGTGGACGCCCACCGAGGTCGTGTACTACGTCGACGGCGAGGAGGTCGCGGTACATGAGATCGCGATCTCTGCGCAGATGCGACCGATCGTCAGTGACTTCGGCGCGGGCGGAGGCAGCGTCATCGTCGACTACCTGGACCTCTACCCGTTGGAAACCTATCCGACGGAGGGCACGTTCACGTCGCGCGTCTTCGACGCCGGCAACGCCAGCGCGACGTGGCAAACGCTGACCGCTGCGGTCGACGCGCCGGAGGGCACCGGTGTGAGCTTCGAGGTCCGCACCGGGACCACTCCGACGCCGGACGCTACGTGGACGGATTGGCAGCCGGTCGGTGCCGGAGGAGCGCTTCCGGGCCCTGCCGGGCGGCGTTACCTGCAGTACCGGGCGACACTCACGACGACGGATACGAGCTTCACGCCGTTCGTGGAGAGCGTCACTCTCGAGAACGACGTCGACACCACGGCTCCGGCCGCGACGATCGGTGGCGTGACCGTGACCGGCACGACCGCGACGGTCACGTTCTCGAGCACCGCCACCGACGTGGCGCGGTTCGAGTGCAGCCTCGACGGCGGGACGTTCCAGACGTGCACCAGCCCGCGCGAGCTCACCGGCCTGTCCGACGGCTCGCACACCGTCCGCGTGCGCGCGATCGACCAGGCCGGCAACGTGGGCGCAGCCGCGGAGAGCACCTTCGTCATCGACGCCACGGCTCCGGCCGCGACGATCGGTGGCGTGACCGTGACCGGCACGACCGCGACGGTCACGTTCTCGAGCACCGCCGGCGACGTGGCGCGGTTCGAGTGCAGCCTCGACGGCGGGACGTTCCAGACGTGCACCAGCCCGCGCGAGCTCACAGGCCTGTCCGACGGCTCGCACACCGTCCGGGTGCGCGCGATCGACCAGGCCGGCAACATCGGGACCGCCGCGGAGAGCACCTTCGTCGTCGACGCCACGGCTCCGGCCGCGACGATCGGGGACGTGACCGTGGCCGGCACCACCGCCCGGGTGACGTTCTCCAGCGAAGCCGGCGCCCGGTTCGAGTGCAGCCTCGACAACGGCACGTTCCAGGCGTGCACCAGCCCGCGCGAGTACACCGGCCTCTCGGCCGGCTCGCACACCGTCCGGGTGCGCGCGATCGACCAGGCCGGCAACGTGGGCGCGGCCGCGGAGAGGAGCTTCTCGATCGCGGCGCCGCAGCCGCCCGACACGACCGCTCCCAAGGTGCGGCCCAAGCCCCGGTCCGTGCTCGTCTCCAACAAGGGCCGGTTCAAGGTCAGGCTGCGCTGCCCGAGCACTGAGACCCGCTGCCGGATCGTGCTCAGGATTCGCTACCGCGGCAAGACGGTTGCGAGCAAGGCCGTGACCGTGCTGGGCGGTCGTACCGCGACGGTGACTCTGCGCTTGAAGCCGTCGGCGCGCTTGGCGCTGAACTCGAACGGCCTCCTGCGGGTGACGGCGGTCACGACGGCTCGGGACGCGGCGGGCAACCGCGCGACGACGCAGACGCGCATGCGGCTTCGCGACTGATGAAATGCGTCGCGGCGGGCGGGAGCCCGCCGCGACGCCGCTCCTCGCAGCATGGTGAGGACGAGGCGGCATCCGGGTAGGGGACCCCTGAGTGGGCGTCTCGGGAGGACGCGGCCTCGATCGGGGAGGAAGAGTCATGCGGCTCGTTCACGTATGCACCGCGGCGATCGCGTTCGCCGCGATCGCTCTGCTGCCGGCGTCGGCCGGCGCCCATCCGCGCGACTGCGCGATCACGGGAGCGTGGTCGCCGGAGCCGGCCGCCGTGTGGTTCGCCGACGGGCCGGCCGCCGGCTGCATGACCGCGACCGCGGTACGCAGCTATGACGCGCGCGCCGCCCGGCGGGCGTCCGTAGCCACCGCCGCGGTGAAGAAGCCCAAGCGCGGCCGCCTCCAGCAGGTCGGGCACGAGCCGCTCATGAACCGCGGCATGAACGCGGCGATCGCCGTCCACGGCGACTACGCGTACATCGGCAGCCGGACGGACGGAGGGCACGCGCCGCAGCCGCAGGGCGGCATCGTGGTGGTCGACATCTCGAAGCCCTCGAAGCCGCGGGTGGCGGCCGGACCGTTGGACGCGAAGCCCGGCGAGTCGACGCGCGAGCTGCGCGTCTGGAGCTCGCAGGACGTCCTGATCGACCTCAATACGAACTGCGGCGTCGGCGACCAGCTGCACCACTGCACGATCCCGTCGATCAGCAACATTCGCTTCTACGACATCTCGGGCGCGAACGCGAGCGCGCCGAAGCTGCTCCGTGAGTTCAAGGTCGACACGCACGAGTTCTTCCTGTGGGAGGACCCGAAGAACCCCGACCGGGCGCTGATCTTCGCCGGCAACGCGACGTCGACGTGTGCGACCCGGGGCGGCGCCCCGAGCTGCCCGTTCTCGGTCTGGGACATCTCGGGCGTGCCCGGCGGCGGCGAGCCCGTCACTCTCTACAGCGGGACCTATCCGTACACGCGGTTCCCACCGGCTCCCGCGCCCGCGCAGAAGCCGACCGGCGGGCTGCACTCGCTCACGGTCAGCAACGACGGCACCCGGACGTATTACGCGCTGCTGACCGGCGGCTTCGCGATCGTCGACACGACCGAGTTCGCGACCGGCGCCGCGTTCCCGCAGCCGCGACCGATCACGGTCAACGAGTCCCGCCCGGTGTGGCCGGGGCCGGGCGCGCACAGCGCGGTGAAGCTGTGGGGACGTGACTGGGCCTGGGTGTCCGACGAGGTGTACGGGACCGCGACCGGGCCGGGCCACGGCTGCCCGTGGGGCTGGACGCGGATGGTCGACATCTCCAACCCGGCCGTCCCGACGGTCGAGGCCGAGTACCGCGAGCCCGAGAACGACCCGGCCACCTGTGAGGACTGGAACCCGCCGCGGACGTCCTACTCGGCGCACAACCCGACGCTCACGCCGCACATCGCGTTCAGCACCTGGCATTCGGGCGGCTTCCAGGCCGTCAGCGTCGCCGACCCGCGCGCGCCGTACCAGCTGGCCGAGTTCACCCCCGAGCCGCTCGACACGGTGTTGCTCGAGGACCCGCGGCTCTCCTCCGACCCGGACACGGGCCGGAACGAGAAGGTCGTGATGTGGAGCTACGCCGTCGTCCAGGACGGCCTGATCTATGTCGTCGACCTGCGCAACGGCCTGTATGTGCTCAAGTACCGCGGCGCGTACTCGAAGGAGGTGCGGCGGATCGGGTTCCTGGACGGCAACTCGAACCAGGGCGACGCGCTGTGCTACGAGCCGGTCGGACGGGCGCCGCGCTACTGCAAGTGACCGCATGAAGCGAGCCTTGATCGCCCTGCTGACGCCAGGGCGAGCTATCCGATCCGCCGGCGGCCCGCCGCGCCGGCGGCGGGCCACCGGCGCCTCAGGGTCGGCCCGAGGACGAGGGCCAGGACGCCGAGCGGCACGGCGATGAGATCGAGTCTGCGCGCGGCCTGGGCGAGCCGCTCGGGGCGATAGGAGATGGTGAGCTCGTAAGTCCCGGTCCACGGGATCCGCCAGCCGTTGGCGTATCCGTTGACCTTGAAGTGCTCGACAGCCCGTGCGTCCTCGCGCTCGAGCCTCCACCCGGGCGCGAACGTCTCCGCCGCGACGAGGACGAACGGGCGCCGGGCACCCACCACGCGCACGCGGAACTCGTCCGGCCCGGTCCTCCGGTAGGAGACCCGTGGAAGCCGTGCCGGCGGTTCCACCATCACACCGATGTCCGAAGCGGGAGACGAGACGGTGAGCCCGCGATACTCCGTTCTCGTCAACTCCCGACCGCCGGCCCCGCCGTCGGCGTAGAGAAACACGTGCACCGACTCCGTCCCGGGCGCGAGCCTGATCGTGTCGTCGAACTTGTGCCACCCGGGCGAGGGGTCGAGCGCCGGCATGGTGGCGCACCGATCGGGGCCCTCCTGCCAGACGCAGAGCCGAGCCGGGCTCCCGGCCACCCGCCGATGCGACACCTGGACGCGTAGCGGCTGGCCCGCCTGCGCCTCCCCTACCGGGATCGCCACACAGGCCGAATGGTCGCGGGCCGCCAGCCGCAGCGTCGCGCGCTCGTCACCGCCGCTCGCGGCCGCTGCGATCCCTACCTCCCTGCGGGAGCGATCGTCATACCGGTGGCAGTCGCCGACGCGGTTCGCCAGCGCCACACCGAGACCGACGCGCTCCGGCGGGAAGTAGCCGCGGCCCTCCGCCAATTCTGGGGGGCGCACGACAGCGAGCCGCCGCGGGGCGTCCGACGAGTCCGAGACCTCGAGGCGCCGGCGGCCGACGATGACGCCGAACGGCGGATCGGGAGCCGGCAGCAGGACCAGCGGCGGCGCCGGCGCCACGCGTGCCGTCCCGCGTAGCGGCCGGACGACGACTGCGCCGTACTCGAGCGCGACGGCCAGCCTTCGCTTGGGCGTCACCACCCGCGCCTGCCCCTTGGGGATACCGACGAGCGCGTCGCTCGCTTCGGGCCCGACCACGGCGGCCGTGGGCGGCATGGCGACGGCCCGGCGCATGGCCGAGAGGCTCCCCTCATCCTCGATGACCGGCAGCGCCGGGTACACCTCCGGCATCCGAACGCCCGGCGCCGCGTACACGTCGGCCTCCCCGAAGCCGCGCAGGTGCCGGACGCCCTGCACGCCGGCCAACCGTTTCGCCAGGAGGTCCGGCGAGGCCAGCGAACGCCCGGGAAATGCGGTGTCGAGGTCGCGCCGCAAGACGATGTACCTGGCTCCGAGCGCTTGAAGCAAGCCCTCGACGTTGCGCTTTCCACGCAGGATCTCCGCCTGCAGGCGTCCGACCAAGGCGTCGACCTCGGCGTCGCGGTAGTACGCCGCAGGTACCGGTTCGATCACCGGGCGGTCGATGAGACTGTGGAGGAAGGAGGCGCCGTAGTAGCCCCACGTCGTCGGCGTCTGGTAGTAGTCGAGTCGAGGCAGGACGACGACCTTCCCGTTCGCCGGCCGGCTCTCGAGGTAGGCGGCGGTCGCCTCCCACCCGGACGGGACGCGGACGTGCGCCGACGGCAGCAGCGGGCGCTCGGACGGCACGACGGCACCCGTGAGCAGGGGATGGGCGTAGAGCGCCGCGGCGGCGACCACGAACACGGCGGCGGCCGTCGCGGCCGAGCGCGAGCGCTCGGCGAGCGCAGCGATCCCGAGCGCGATGAGCAGCGCGAACACGAGCGCCAGCACGAGCCCGGCCTTCGCCGGGTCGCGCAGGAGCCAGAACCCCGGCACGGCGTCGTACATCCATCGGTTGATCCCGGCGAGCGGGTCGTGGAGCCCCTTCATGACCCAGATCGCCAGGACGCCGACCACGAGCAGGATCACGCCCACGCGGCGCTGACGGCCCACCGCCAGCGCGAAGCCACCCACCGCCGCCAGCGCAGGCACGTACTGCAGGAGGCTGAAGGGAGCGTCGCTCGAGGCGGGCTGAGAACGGGAAGTACTCCGGGAACGTCCACGCCCAGTGGGACGTGAACGTCACAACGTTGAGCACGCTCCCGCGGGCGTGCGTCCACGCCCACTCGTCGACGCCGGCGGCCGCGAAACGATCGGTGAACACCGGCCCCGTGAAGGCAAGGATCGCCGGGACGATCCACCAGAGGTTGAACAGCAGGGCGAGGGGCACACCGACGCGCAGGAACCGCGCCACGCGCCCCAGCGCCTCGCGACCGTGCGCGGCCCACGCGAGGAGGACGCAGACGGCGATCCAGGCGAGCACGAGGGCGACGTGCGGCGGATTGATGGCGACGTAGGCGCAGGAGAGGGACGCCAAGCCGAAGACGAGCGGCCTTGGTCCACCGTCCCCACCGGCGCGGATCACGAGCCCGCCCAGCACGGCCGCCGCGATCATCGCCACCAGCGGAACGGGGTCGAACGCGAGCGTCAGGCGATAGGCGCTGAACAGCGGCACGAACCCCGCGACCCCGGCCGCGAGCGGCGAGCGCACGAGCCCGCGCGCCAGGAAGACGACGCTCGCCGCGCTCGCCGCGACGAGCACCGTGAGCCACAGTCGCTGGAACGCGACCTCACCGAAGCCGAGCGACGAGAACAGGCGCAGCCCCTCGAAGTACGGGAGGGACACGATCTGGTAGCTCGGTGCCCCGGCGCCAGAGTCGAAGCCGTTCCAGTGAGCCCGATAGTCGATGCCGGGTGCGACCGGCGGCGCCAGGTCGCCGGTGGCGAGGCCCGCGTCGCCCCGGAACCAGGTCTGCACCGCGATCGCCGCGATCAGCGACGGCGCGGCGTAGGAGACGGCGACCGGCGGAAGCTGCCGCCCCAGCCTCGCGGCCCGCGACCGCAGCGTCGTGGGCACGCCCGTGGGTCTCCCCGTCCGCTGCCAGCTCGTCCACGGCCGCGCCGTCAAGGGGGCACGATGTCCTGCCCGGCCGGCGCGGGTGTGGGGCTCGTCGGGATGGCGGCTACCAGCGGCTCCGGCGACCGGCTCGCGCGCTGCGCGAACTCCAGGAGCGCGTCAGCGGTCGTGTCCCACGAGAACGACCCTCCCCACTCGGCGGCGGCAGCCCGGAGCCGCTCGTACCGCTCGGGGTCGGTCACCAGCGCTGCCGCGGCATGTCCGAGCGCCTCCGGATCTCCCGCCGTGACCAAGGCACCGGTCTCGCCGGGTCGGATCGAGTCCCGGATCCCGCGGACGTCGTACCCCACGGCCGGCGTCCCCACCGCGTTCGCCTCTACGACGACCAGGCCCCACCCTTCCCGCACCGACGGCACCAGCAGGCAATGGGCTCGCGCCATCCGCTCGTACAGCTCCCGGCGCGAGAGCCGGCCGAGCAGCTCGGCGCCCGGGGGCAGCACGGCGCGCAGCTCCGTGTCGAGCGGCCCCTGGCCGATCAGCCACAGCCGCGCGTCGGGAATCGTGCGCCTGATCGCGTCGAACGCCTGGAGCGCGTGCTGGGGGCGCTTGTTCGCCGCCAGCCGGCCGACGAACAGGAACGTCGGGGTCGGCTCCTTCGGGGTCAGCTCGAGATCCGGCGGCGGCTCGTCCCTACCGTTGGCGACGACGGCGACGCTCTTGAATCCCAGCTCCACGAGGTCGTCGCGTGTCGAAGGCGACACGGCGACGACCGGGGTGTCGCGGTAGAGGCTCAGAAGCCGGAGCTCGAGCCACCGCCCCACGCGGGCGAGCGGCCTTGGCAGCTCCGCGTCCCAGACGTCGACCGCCAGCTGGTGGAACAGGGGCACGGTGGTGGGAAGACGGTTGCGCCAGAGAGGCGTCAGGAACGGAATCGTGTTCACGCTCTCGACCACCACGTCGAAGCCGCGGAGCCGAGCCAGCTCGCGCTGGACGCGCAGATGGAACGAGCCCGCACGGAGGCGCCCGAGCCTCCGGACGTGGACGCCGTCGATCCGCGCGGTGGCGGAGGCGCCGGCGAATCCCGAGGCGAGCTGGGTCACGTCGTGGCCCTGCGCCGCCCAGCGCTTCGCCACCTCGTGGGTGACGACCTCCGCCCCGCCTGCCTCCGGGTTCTCGACGTCGCGCCAGTTGATGAAGCAGATCCGCGCGCGGTCACGCCATCCGCGGGACGCGCGCCCGAACCGCCGACCCGCGCTCCTGGGGAGGCCGGCGCCTCGATAGGTGTCCAGGATGTGGTGGCGGTAGAAGATCGCAAGCGTGTCGCGGACGATGCGCAGCGTGGCCCCGGGGTTGACGTGGCTCGCGAACCGATAGTCGATCCTGACGGGCGCCTCGAACACGCGGGCGAAGCCGAGGCTGCGGGCGACGACGAGGAACTCGAGATCGAAGGCGTATCGCTTCTCGAGCATCCGCGGCAGCACCGCGGCCAGGACGTCGCGGCGGATCAGCTTCAGGCCGGTCTGCGTGTCGCGCACGTTCACCCGGAAGAGCAGTCGCGTCAGCTTGTGGTACGTCCAGCTCAGCAGGCGGCGCAGGGGCGGGTAGTAGACGTCGGACAGCGGGTGGCGCTTGGAGCCGAGGACGACGTCGGGGTCGTAGAGCCGCATCAGCGTGAGGAACGACGGGAGCGCCTCCGAGGCGATGTCACCGTCGGCGTCGCAGAAGGCGACGTACTCGCCGCGCGCCTCTCGGAGACCCACGCGGAGCGCGTGGCCTTTGCCCTCGCGGAGCGGGTACTCGATGACGCGGACCGCCTCGGACTCGAACGAGCGCGCGGTCGCCACCGTCTCGTCGGTGCTGCCGTCGGAGACGACGATGAGCTCGTAGGAGCCGACCCCGTCGAGCTGCCCGCAGAGCCGCTCGACCACCGCGCGCAGCGCCGGGCCCGCGTTGTAGCACGGCAGGACGACCGAGATGTCGAGCGTGCCCGGCTCGGCGAGCGAAGCCAGCTGTCCGCCGGCCGGCGGGGCGATCTGCGGCCGCCAGCGGCAGATCGAGGCTGCCGCCTCGTACTCGAGGAACGCCACGACCGCCGCCACGATCGCCGTCGCCACCGCGACCTGCTCGGCCGTCTCGTGGAAGGCGCCGATCGCCGCCGCCTCGACGACCACGCCGGCCAGGCAGATCAGGTACGCGCGCGACGCCATGGCGATGTGGAAGTAGACGAGGACGTTGACGACCGCCATCCAGGCCATCGCGACGGCGAGGATGGGGAGAAGGTCCGCTGCGGCGGCGAAGCGCTCGCCGAAGGCGAGCACGATCAGCGGCTCGCGCAGCACGAGAAGGACGACGAAGCCACCCAGCGCCAGGACCCCGACGCCGATCGTGCTCGTCTGCAGCCACCGCATCCGCTCGGCGTCATCGGCTCGCGCGGCCACGAACCGTGGAAACGCGACGACGCCGACTGCGGCGGGCAGGAACAGCAGCGCGCGGGCGAGGAGGCCGGCGCTCGAGTAGTAGCCGGACTCGTCTCCCCCGAGGAAATGCCGCGCGAGGGCGATGTCGGCCTCGGCGAGCAGCCAGAAGCAGGTCAGCCCGAGGAGCGCCGGCGCGAGGTCACCCCGGACGGCGGCCAGCGTCCTGTGCGCCGCCCGCCACGCGCGGCGCCCCACGCGGAGGCTGCGGAACGCGAGCGGAACCGTGAGCGCCGCCGCCACCGCCGTCGCGAGGACCGCGCCGATCACGCCCAATCCCGCCCACACGAACGTGATCCCGAGGGCGAGGCGGAGGATCGTGGTCGTGACCTGCAGGGCCGCCAGAGCCTGGAACCGGTGCTCGCCCTGCAGGACCCCCAGGGCGACGCTCGTCGGGACCGACGCGACCACGAACGGGGCGAGCAGGAGCGCGGACACGAGGTCCACATCGAGGAACACGCTGAGCAGCGGTGCGAAGAGCGCGACCACGAGGCCCGCACCCCACGCGAACGGCATCGTCGTCTTCAGCGCGCTCCCCCCGAGCGCGCGCACGTCGTCCTCGCGACCCGTCGAGCGCAGCGTGGCCGTCTTGTCCGCGATCGCGGTCTGGATGACGCCGAACGGCACCGAGAGCACCAGGATGATCGCGAGCAGAGCCGCGAGCGCTCCGTAGTCGGCCGGGCCGAGCATCCGGCTGATGACGACGTGGAACAGGTAGTTCGAGCCGTTGACGCAGGCGAGGACCACCAGCAGCAGCGCCGTCTGACGCCAGAACGTATGCAGCCCTCGCAAAGGGGGCGGGAGCGGTCTCCCCCGCCCGCGAACGCCTCATCCTGAAGATGTCCAGGTCCCCTACCTCTCCGCTGCTCTGCTCGAATCCGCGCGTGGCGGCGGCCCGGTTGCGAGAGTAGCCACGATGGCGACGAGCGTTCAACGCGCCCCTGTCAGGGAATCAACCGGCGGCTGGGTGCTCGCCGTCGCGCTCCCCCTCGCGATCTCGCTCGTGTGCCTCCGCTCGTTCACGAGTGACGGGTACCTGTTGCAGGTCGACATCGTGTTCGGGCCGCGGCCCGGCCCCGTGCCGGCCGGGTTGGGAGCGCCCGTCGGGCTGCTGCAGGCAGCCGCCGTCGAGCTGCTCGGGGGCGAGGTCGCGGGACGGCTGTACGCCGCCGGCGCGCTCTTCCTCGCCGGCTTCGCCCCGATGGTGCTGCTCCGGCGCGCGCCCTGGTACGCCCGATGTGCCGGCGCTCTCGTCGGCGCGCTCAATCCGTGGGTCTATGACCGGATGGTCGAGGGACAGTGGGGCATCGTCGTCGCGGCCGCCGGGCTGTTCCTGTGGGTGGCCGCGTGGGAGGCGCTACAGGCGAGCCCCGGGGGGCGGCGTGCGCTGGTCCTGGCGCTGGCCGGCGCCGGTGTCGCCGCGTTCGCCCCCCACATGCTCGGGCCGGTCGCGGTGCTCGCGATCGCCGGTGGCCTGTGGACTCGCATCTGGCGGGATCGCGCACGACTGGTCTGGACGGGCGCATCGTTCGCGATGCTCGGCCTACTGCTGTCGTACGGGGTCGTCTCCTTTCTCCTCAGCGACGAGGCCGGCGGCTACGGGACGGTGAAGCAGTTCACGCGCGCCGACTTCACGTTCTTCCGCTCCGTCTCCAGCGACGACTATGGCCTGCTCGCCAACCTGGCCGGCCTGTACGGATACTGGGGTGAGCGCGTCGGCCGGTTCGCGCTCGCGAACGAGGACGCCCCATGGTGGCCGCTGACCAGCGCGGTGATCGTGGCCGCCGCACTCGCCGGGGCCTGGCTCCAGCGCCGTCGCGCCTGGCTGCTCGCCGGCGGTCTCGTCGGGCTTGCCGTGAGCGCCGGCACCGCGCTCCCGGGCGGCCTTGACGCCGCGGTGTGGCTGGCCGACCGGATCCCGCTGGCGGGCGCCTACCGGGAGCCGCAGAAGTGGAGCGCGCTCTGGCTCCTTGCGCTCGTCACCCTGTCCGCCGGAGCGGTCCAGTCGATCGCCGAGCGCACTCGTCGGTCGCGCACCGGAGCGGCGCCGGCACTGGCCTACGTGCTGATCCTCTGCGCGCTGCTGCCCGCGGGGCTGATGCAGATCCGCTCGGTCCCCTCGATCGTGGATCCGGTGCCATATCCCGCCTACTGGTACCGGACCCAGGCGTATCTCATGGATGCGGTGCCCGATGACGAGCCCGTCGTCGTCCTGCCTTGGCACCTGTACCAGCCGCTGGTGGCGAGCGAAGGGCGCCTCGTGGCCAACCCGGCGCACGTGTTCTTCCCGGGGGAGCTCGTGGTGCCGCAGAACCTCGAGATCCCGGGCCGGTTCACCGACGTCGCCTCACGCTACGACCGGATCGGGGCCGTGATCGAGCGCCGAGGCCACGCCTCCTGCGCCGTGGCTCGGGCAATCCGCGCCGAAGGGCTGAGGTGGGTGCTCGTCCTCGACGGGATGGAGGCGAGGGAGGCGACCGGTGCGCTACGGCGATGCGGTTTCTCGCTGGTGCAAGGCCGACCGGGTCAGACTGCGGTCCTCCAGCCGTAGAAGGTACGAAAGTTGACCAGTCAGCGTGTGGGCGTTTTGGGGCCTGGGAAGCGTTGGCTACACTCGCGGCGCGCCTACCGGGGGGGAAAGGGGAAAGACAAATGGGAAGCAAGATTGTCGGCGTCCTCGCGGCGCTAACCATCAGCGGAAGCGTGGCCTGGGCAGGAATGACCGGGCCGCCCAATCACAAGCCTCCGAAGGGGCCGGGATACGGCTATCACGGGGGCAAGGTGACGATCTGCCACAAGACCGGCTCGAAGTACAGGCGCTACGTCACCATCAGGGTGAGCCAGCGCGCCGTGCGGGCGCACCTGCGCCACGGCGACAAGCTCGGCAAGTGCCGTAAGCGGTAGTAACGAGTCACCCGGTCTGTGTCAGTAAGCCGCAGGAGGTGAGGCCGTCCGGTCCGGACGGCGCAGGCAACGTCGCCGCCGTCATCGTGAACTACGAGGGCGGCGAGTTGCTTCTCGACTGCATCGCCTCACTGCAGGCGCAAGCGGTGGCCGAGATCGTCTTGGTCGACAACGGGTCGGCCGACGGCTCGGCCGCCGCTGCGGCCGCGCGGTTCCCTGACGTGAAGCTGGTCCAGCCAGGGCGGAACACCGGTTTCGCCGGAGGCGCGAACCTCGGAGCGCGCGAAGCGCGTGCAGCGCTGCTGCTCTTCCTGAACCCCGACATCCGGCTGCCGCCGGGTTCCGTGGCTGCGATGGCGGAGCGCTTTGCCGATCCGCGCGTGGGGGTACTCGGTCCGCCCCTGCAGGTCGAGACGTCCGGCACCGTCGAGTACGGCGCCACCGTGGACATCATCGGAGCTCACGTCGGACTTACCAGTCCAGCACCGCCGGTGTACGTGTCCGGATGTGCGCTGATGACCCGTGCGTCACTGTTCAGCGAGCTCGGCGGGTTCGACGAGCGCTTCTTCATGTTCGTCGAGGACGTCGACTACTGCTGGCGGGCGCTGCTCTCCGGATTCGAGGTCAGCGTGCCCGTCATCGAACCGGCCTGGCACTTCGGGGGCGCGGCGACACCGGGGGGCTACATCAGCAGTCAAGGGACCCTGTCGTCGACCTTGTTCAGAGTCGTGTTGCGCGAGCGCAACACACTCACCATGCTGGTCAAGTGCTACGGCGCGCCGCTTGCGGTGGCGGTGACTCCCCTCTATATCGGGCAGAGCCTCCTGACCGCCGCCGCCTTGGCTGCCCGCGGCCACCGAGCGACCGCGCGCGCCATGCTCGGCGGCTTCCGATGGAATCTGCGTGAGCTGCCGCGGACCCTCGAGTTGCGGCGGCGCGTTCAGGCGTCCCGCAAGGTGCCGGACACGCTGATCCTCCGGCGGATGTTCCGCGGTGTGTGGAAGCTGCACCTGCTGAAGCGGTTCGGCGTTCCCCGGGTCGCGGAGGATGGAGCGGCCGGCGTGGACGTGGCCGCCCTCAGCAGTGCCCCCGTCGCTGAGTCTTGATCGGCTTCGGGGTCAGGAGGGATCGGTCGCCCGAGCGGGCTTGGCGGGCTTCTTCTTCTTCTTCTTGCTCGACCCGAGGTTCCCCTTGACGCTCTCGACCGCTTCCTCGGGTACGGGTGGGGCGGCGCCGCGGAGGCGTGAGACTCCCTCCTGCGCCAGGCCGGCACCTCCGAGCGCGTACACCCCTGCCACGCCGAGCGCGGCAGCCGAGGGCCCCTTGCGCCGGGACAGGAGGAGCACGATGCCGGCCGTGCCCGTGCCCGCGGCGAGCGTGCCCAGGAGCGCGGCGCCGCCGAGCATGGCGGCCCCGCCGGCGGCCTGCTTGGCTTTCGACGTGAGCTCGGACCGCGCGAGCTCCAGCTCCTTGCGCGCCAGCACGACAGCCTGCTCCGACACTGTCTGGACCATGTTGTCGAGTGGGCGCTCGGCTGGATTGTCGGGCCGCGGGACTCCCATATCGGGGGCGTACCCCAAGCGGTTCGGCTCCAACCCGCGAGTCGGTCAGCCCGCGCCGCGGCGGACGGCGACGAGCGTGCCGCCGATCTGCGGCACGCGCCACGCGATGTCGTCGTAGACGTCCCAGAGCGGCCCGAGCGGGAACCGCTCACGCGATACCCAGCCGATGCAGCCGTGCACCCGGTAGCCGGCACGCGCGAAGTCCGCGGGGCTGAACGTCGAGTGGTGGTCGAGCTCGGGAAGGTCGGAGTGCACCTCTTCGGTGAGCGAGCTCGTGCGGTAGACGAAGTGGCGGAGGCGTGTGATCGGCATGTCCTCATGGCCGTTCGGTGTGTCGATGACGCACCAGGACCGCGCATAGCGCGGCCACATCTCCAAGGCGCGGCCGGCATCCTCGGCGCCGAGGTGCTCGATCAGCTCCGACGCGAAGACGACATCGGCCACTGCCTCCGGGAACGGCAGCTCGACGGCCGAGGCGCAGACGGCATGTACCCGGCAGCCAGGTCGGCTCCGCGAGCTGAGCTCCGCGAGGAACGGCGGGAAGAGGTCGACGCAGATCACGTCGCCCCGCAGCACGTCGAGGTACGGGGCACGGCCGCTCCCGAGGTCGAGCACCACGCCCGTCTGAGGCGTGAGGCGGTCCAGCAGCTTGGCGACGGCCTTCGTCCCCTTCGTCTGGTACTCCGCGAACTGCCCCCGGTGGCCGGTCTTGCGCTCGACCTCCGACCTCAGGGGCTCGGTGAGCAGCATGGGGACGCCGTCACGGACGGGATAGGTGCTGTCGCACTGTTCGCAACGGAGCACGCCGGTCTGCACGTCGCCGCCGGCGGGACGGGCGTCCTCGAGCGCCAGCGCTCCACCGTCGGAGCGTGGGCAGCGCAGGAAGGAGATCAGGTCGGCGACCACGTCCGCCGAATCCTGCGTTCGCGTGCGGACTCGTAGATCAGGCCGGTCGCCAGCGCGACCGCTTCGGCGGCCCGGAGGACAAGGAAACCCAGCGCGAGCGCGGGCCGACGCACGAAGGCCCGGCGCGACGACCAGTACGCCGACAGCATCGCCGACGCCACCGGCGCCGACTCGTGCTTCTCGAGGAACCGTCCTGTGGAGCGGCCGTACGCGAACTTCTTGCGCAACTGGCGACCGAAGCCGACTCGGCCGGTGTGATGCAGAAGTGCCTCCGAGGCCGCCACAACGGCCCCGTGCTGCCGATAGCGGGCGTGGATGTCCCAGTCTTCCCCGCTGCCGAGCTCTTCGTCATACCCGCCGACGGCGGCGAACACGTCGGCACGCACGAAGCGCGCGCCCTCCACGCCGGTGACCCCGACATACGCCTGCCGCTCGAGCGCCTTTACCGCCGCCCAGAAGTTCTGGGGCAGGTCGCGCTCGTGGAGGACGACTGCGGCCACTCCGTCGCGCTCACCACGGGCGGCAGCCTCGGCAAGCAGGCCTGACGGGAGCTCCATGTCCGCGTCGAGGTGGACCAGGAAGCGCCCGCTCGCCGCGCGTGCTCCGTGGTTGCGCGACCGCGTGGGTGGGCGATAGAAGCCAGATCGGGGCAGCGAGAGCACGCGCGCGCCGTGCTCGCGCGCTATGTCAGCTGTCCCGTCTCGGCTTCCCTGGTCGACGACGATGACCTCCAGGTCGACTCCGCGCTGGGCCTCGAGCGATGCGAGGCAGCGCCCGAGGTGCGCCGCCGAGTCGAGCGTCGGGACGATCGCTGAGACGTCGGGGACTGCCACTGAACGAATGCTGCCCGCTGCGCGTACTCCATTACACCTAGATCCCTGATCAATACGTGCAGGCTGATCATCATCGGACCCTCACCGTCTTGGCGATCGTCTGGCTGCGGCCGGACGCCGAGTCGGTGATCGCGACGCGGAGCTGGTAGCGCCCCGGCTTGACGCGTCGCGAAAGGCGGATCGTGCGGCCGATTCGCCCGCTGCCGCGCGCCAGCGTGCGGCCGCGCTTGGAGAGCTGGAGCTTGACCGTGCCCGCGCCCTGAGCGGTGATCGTGCACGCGACCCGCCGGCGGACGCTTCTGCACCTCGCCTTCGCCGTGCTGACGATCTGCGCCAGCGTGTCGACGGGCGCTCCGCTGCTGGTGTTCGTCGGGGCAGTGGCGGCGGGCGGGGCCGGCTGTCCGCCGCCGGTGGGCGGGACGGAATCCGCCCGTGTGGTGAACGTGCCGTCAGGGCCGGGGAAGGCGATCGAGCCGCGCAGCGCGACGACGCGGTAGTGGTAGGTCGTCGAAGTCGCGAGGCCGCTCACGGCCGCCGACACGGGCACCGGCTGCGTGCCGCTGACCGCCGGCTGCGCGGGCGTCTGGTGGCCATAGCCGCTCGTCGTGCCGTACTCGAAGTAGAACGCCGTCGCGGTTCCCGCCGGGTTCACGGTGCCGCCGAGCGTCGCCGCGCTCGCCCTCACATCGCTCGCCGGCCCGGTCAGCGCTTCGGGCGCCGGCGCGGCCGCCGGGTGGCGGAGCGCCGCATCGAGGTTGAGCCTGCGTCCCGTGACCGTCTTGCCGGCGCCGAGGGACGGAACAGAGTCGCCGGTCGCGAGCAGGATCGCCTTGGCCTGCTCGACCGTCAGGCTCGGCCGGTGCGAGAACAGCAGGGCGGCCGCTCCGGCGACGTGCGGCGTCGCCATCGAGGTGCCCGAGCTGAGCGCGAGCTCGCCCTCGCCCTGCTCGGGCTGGATGCAGGAGATCTCGATGTTGTCGACCGAGGCGCCGTCCGCAGTGCCGGTCCCGTTGCTCTCGAGTCCGAACGAGAGGACCACGGCGTCCTGGCCGTCGGCGCCGAGCTCGAGGCTCACCGGCCTGAAGGCGCCGCCGGTCGATGCCGCACTTGCCGGGCTCGTCGCGGCCAGGAGCCCCCAGCCGTTGTCGTCGAGCTTGTAGACGGCGAACCGGTCGCCCGCCAGCACGGCGAGCTTGACGTCGAACGTCAACTCGCAGCCGTGCTCGGCGCTGAGGTCGAGCGGCGCGCGCAGGTCCATGTAGGCGGAGGCGCTGTTGGCATAGGCGCCGGAAGAGTCGCCGGCCGAGAATTCGCTGCCGCCCGCGCCGCCGCTGCTGCGGCTCCACGCCGGCCCCCCGTCGGGGCGGCTGTTCGGCCACCATCGAGCGGCGAAGTCGTTGCTCTCGAACGTCTCGCTGAATACGACCTTGCCGCGGTCCGGCGCGGCCGACAGCACGTTCGTGCCCGGAGCGCCGAGGTCGACGGTCGTAGCGCCGAAGTTCGAGAAGCCCGCCAGACCGTCGCTCGGCGTCGTGGCGGCGACGCAGATCAGGTTGGCGTCGTCGTAAGCGCACGGGTAATCGGCACTCGCGCCGTCGTTGTCGTCGCCGATGCCGTCGTCGCCGCCGTTCCCCGCCGCCACGACGAACAACGTCCTCGGGTGCTCTGTGATCGGCTGCTGGAGTGTCTGCGACGCGCCGGGCCCGCCGAGCGAGGCGTTGACGACGCGCGCGCCCATGTCCCCGGCGTAGTCGAACGCCTCCGCGACCGTCGCGTCGCTGCCGCCTTCGGCGCCGAGCGCGCGCAGGGCCATCACCTCGGCATCCCAGCTCACGCCGGCGATGCCGATGCCGTTGTCGCCCGCCGCGGCGATCGTGCCTGCCACGTGCGTGCCGTGGCCGCCGGAGTCGCGCGGGTCGCTGTCATCGTCGACGGTGTCGATGCCGTGGACGTCGTCGACGTAGCCGTTGCCGTCGTCGTCGACGCCGTTGCCCGCGACCTCGCCCGGATTGCGCCACATGTTGGGCGCCAGGTCGGGATGGTCATAGGCGATTCCCTCGTCGACGACGGCCACGAGCGCGCCGCCGCCGGTGCTGAGGTCCCATGCCTCCGGCGCGTCGATGTCACTGTCAAGCAGCCCCGCGATCCCGCTGACGGTCTGGCCCGTGTTGTGCAGCCCCCACAGCTGACCGAACCCTGGGTCGTCCGGCACCGTCGCGCTGGCCCGCCGCAGCCGGTTGGGCTCCGCATACCGGACCGCCGGATCCGCCTCCAGGCGTTCGATCGCCTCGCGTGCGGAACTCCCGCGCTCGACGGTCACGAGCTGCACGCCCTCGACGCGCAGCGCCCGCTCCACCCGCACGCCGGCCTGGCGGCGAGCTGCGGCGCGGTCGACACCCTGGGCGGTGCGCCGGAAGCCCACGAGCAGCTCTCCCGGGATCGGGTCGCCCTGCTCGAGCGCCGGACGGACGAGGTCGGCGCCCGGGGTGAGCGGCGCCGCGGTGCCGCGCGGGGCGGCCTCGGCCCCGCCTGCAAGCGCGCCCATCACGGCGCAGAGGGCGGTGGCGAGAGAGAGACTGCGGATCGTGCATTGCATCTGGAGGCGACCTCGGTAGGGGAGACGCGCACAGCCGATCAGGAGGCGCTGACATTCCGCTGACGTCCCGCTGACGCGGGGTCGTCCGCGGGATTCGCTGTGGTGAGTGCGCGTGCTCGTCATCACGCGGGCTCCCGGCGGCAACCTGCCTCCGATGCTCGCCGCGGCGTCCGCGCTCGGCCGGCGCGGGCATGAGGTGGCGGAGAGGGCCGCGCTTGACGACGCCCGCTTTCAGCGGTCAAGCTGCGCACACCATTTGCCAGTCACGGGGGCGTTCCTCATGAGACGCACGCAGCTGTCGGTCGTGATCGTGTTCGTGCTGTTCGTGATGGCGCCGCCGGCGGCGCAGGCGACGGCGCCAAGGTCCTCTGCCGCGGTGGGCACCGCCCGGCATCTGGACACGATCCGGACCAGCCCGGCAAAGCTGCGCGCGTTCCTGAAAGCGATGCCGAAGGGGGCCGACCTGCACAACCACCTGTCAGGGGCCGTGCCGACGGAGACCCTCATCGGCTTCGCGGTCGAGGACGGCCTCTGCATCGAGACGGCGACATTCACGGCGATGCCGGCGGTGGCGGGTGGGCCGTGTCCCGCCGGTCAGCGTCCCGCCGCCGACTCGCGGGCAGACGAGGCGTTCTTTGCCCAGATCGTGAGGGCGTGGTCCATGGAGGACTTTCGGCCGGGCGCCGAGAGCAGTCATGACCACTTCTTCGCGACGTTCGGCAAGTTCTCGTTGGCGACGAGCCGTAAGGGCGACATGCTGGCCGAGGTCGCGAGGATCAATGCCGCGCAACGCGTCTTCTACCTCGAGACGCTCGTCTCGCGACAGGGCGACGCCGTACGTGCCCTCGCCGGGAGGGTGGGGTTCGACCCGAGCTTCCCCGCGCTTCGCCAGAAGCTCTTGGACGGCGGCATGGCGGCGATCGTCACGGCCGCGAGCGCCGAGACCGACGCCGACCTGGCGCGTTTCAGGCAGCTGCTGCGCTGTGGCACCCGGCGCGCGGACCCGGCGTGCGCGATGGAGGTCCGTTACGACTTCCAGGTGGGCCGTGCCACGAGCCCCGAGATCGTCTTCGCGAACCTGCTGCTCGGCTTCGAGCTGCAGCGCAGCGACCCCCGCTACGTCGGCCTGAACCTCGTGCAGCCCGAGGACAATCCCATCGCGCTGCGCGACTACACGCTGCAGATGCGGATGATCCAGTACCTGCGCACGGTCTACCCGAGCGCCCATGTGACGCTTCACGCCGGCGAGATCGTCTCCGGCCTCGTCCCTGCCCTCGACCTGCAGTCCCACATCCGCCAGGCCGTCGAGATCGCGGGCGCCGAGCGCATCGGGCACGGCGTGGATGTCGTGGCCGAGACCAACGCGGGCCAGCTGCTTGCCGAGATGGCTCGCCGCCACGTCCTCGTCGAGGTTCCGCTCACCAGCAACGCCCAGATCCTGGGAGTCTTCGGCGCCGCTCATCCATTCGTGAACTACCGCGCGGCCGGCGTGCCGGTGGCGCTGGCGACCGACGACCCGGGCGTCGAACGGATCGACCTGACCCACGAGTACCAGATCGCAACGACGCGGTACCGGCTCGACTACGGCGACCTGAAGACCCTCTCCCGCGCATCGCTGGAGCACGCGTTCCTGCCCGGAGCCAGCCTCTGGCGGTCGCCCGACGACTACCGCCCGGTTCGGGCGTGCGCCGCCGACCGGCCCGGCGAACGCGATCCCCGCAGACGCTGCCGAGCGCTGCTGCGCAACAGCGAGAAAGCGCTGACCCAGTGGAAGCTCGAACGAGCCTTTCGCTCGTTCGAACGGCACCGGCGCGGCGCCACCGGTCGAGCTCACGCCCGGCCAGTCGCACAACAGAAAGCCCCGGTATGCAACGGGGCGAACGTAGGAGCGGGAGCGACGGGACTCGAACCCGCGACCTCCGGCGTGACAGGGCCTTCCCGGGGTGGTTTCGGCGGTGTCGATGACGGCGCAGAGCGGGTTTGAGCGGGGCGCCCGGCGCACGTTCTCGGACGTGTAGGCACGCTGTGGGCACGGGCGGCGGGTGCGCGCTCGTGCGGGCTCAGGAGGCAAAGCGCGCGGCGCGCTCGCCCGCCGGGGCGAGCGCGTCGTGCGGAATGGAGATGAAGTCCAAGCCGTGTCCGCGGTCGTCGCTGATCTCGACGAGCGCCTTGTCGGCGTCGGCCTCGACGACGGTGCCGACCGTCCCGGCCGGCCAGCGGCCGGAGTCGGCGACGAGCTCGACGACGTCGAGGATCGCGTGTCTGGTGGGTGGCATCTCGGATCGATTGTCGCAGGGGCTCATGGGATGTCCACCCAGGTCGACGTCAGCCGCGGCGGCGCGTCGCCCTCGATGATCCACGTCGTGACGACCGGCAGGGTCGCGCCGTTGAGCCCGTCGATCAGGACGACGACCTCGTACGCGACGCCGAACGGCGTGATCCGCGTCGAGCGCACGGGCGCATCGGGCAGCGCGCCGAGGATCTGGTCATGCAGATAGCGCCAGTCCTGGTTGCGGATCGCGAGCGCCGACGCAAACACCCGCGCCTTGTGCCGCCCGCGCGGATGCGTCGGGTCGAGCGCGTAGCGGACGAGCTTGTCGGCCTCGATCCGCGCGCGTTCGGCGCCGGGAAGCCGCATCGGCTCGGCCACGCGCGCACCTTACTGCCGGCGGCGGCCTGCTCCGCGCGGCCGGCGCCATCGCTGCTTGTAGCCCGCGTGGTCGACCTCCGGTCGGCAGGCGCCTTGCCTGCCCGCCAACCAGCCCAAGAGCGGAGGGTTGTCTCCCAAGAACGGCAAAAGCCCCGCGGTGGAGGGGCTCTGGTGGGGACGGGAGCGACGGGACTCGAACCCGCGACCTCCGGCGTGACAGGCCGGCGCTCTAACCAACTGAGCTACGCCCCCCGAGGCGTCGCGAGGCCCAGTATGGCACGCGTAACAGGCCCCGACCTCCCGGCTGGTACCGGACCCCGCGGAGGGCCGCAACTCGGCGGCCCGCCGTGGGTTTCCGGGGCGTCAACCGATCAGCCAGGAGGTGGGGCCCTGTGTCCCATTATCGCAAGCGCCTGTGGGCAGCGCCCGTGATCGCCGCGGCGATCACGCTCACCGCCACGGGCACCGCCGTCGCGCTGGACATCACCGGCACCGACGCGCGCGACCGCATCATCGGCAGCCGCGGCGTCGACACGATCGCCGCGCTCGCCGGCGCCGACCGGGTCTTCGCGCTCGCGGGCGACGACAGGATCGACGCCGGTCTCGGGGACGACGGGGTCCACGCCGGGCCCGGCCATGACACGGTCGTCGCCGGCGTCGGCAACGACCGCGTCTTCGCGGGCCGGGGCAGCGACAACGTCGACGCCGGTCCGGGCTTCGACCGCGTGCGCGGCCGGCTCGGCGACGACACGATCAAGGGCGGCGAGGGGTTCGACGTGCTGCGCGCCGGCCGCGGCCGGGACACGCTCTCAGGCGGGCCCGGCAACGACCGGCTGATCGCCGCGGCGCGGATCGATTCGGCCACCGACACGGTCGGCGGCGACGAGGGCGACGACCGGGTCTTCGTGCGCGACGGTCATCGCGACGTCGTCACCTGCGGTCCCGGATTCGACCGCGTGCAGGCCGATTCCGCGGACTCGATCGCCGCTGACTGCGAGGTGGCCAGAGTCAACACTCGCTGAGATGGGTACGCAGGCTCCATGTACATCGGAGTCGGCACCCTTCTGGTCATCATCATCATCATCCTGCTGATCGCCTTCGTGTTCTGATCAGCAGCACACCTGGGCGGACGCCTCACTCATCCGGGTGAGGTTGTCCGCACCAGCGGACACCAGTCCGCTCCAATGATGAACGGGCGTTGCATCTCGAAGCTTCTGGAGTCTCCCCCGCTCCCCAGCTTCTCCGGAGGACTTCCGAGTGCAATCCAAGAACCTAGCCTCCCGCGCCGCGCGCTGGAGTGCCGGTCATCGCAAGACGGCCATCTTCGGCTGGCTCGCGTTCGTAATCATCTCGGTGTTCATCGCCGGCGCCGTCGGCCAGCAGACGATCGCCGACGAGGACTACGGCAACGGCGAGTCCAAGGCCGCTGACAAGGCGATCGCCGGGGCCGACTTCCGCGACGCCGCCGAGGAGCAGGTCCTGGTCCAGGGCAAGGGCTCCGTGAAGATCGGCGATCCAGCCTTCACCGCCGCCGTGAACGACACCGTGTCACGGCTCGAAGAGACCAAGGGGGTCGACAAGGTCGAGTCCCCGCTCGCCAAGGGCAACAAGGGCCAGCTGTCCGAGGACGGCCGCTCGGCCCTCGTGACGTTCGAGATCGCGGGCGATGACGAGGTCACCGAGGAGCGCGTCGACGCCACGCTGGCCGCGACCGCCGCGGCGCAGAAGGCCAACCCGCAGGTGTTCGTCGGCCAGTTCGGCGACGCGAGCGCCGACAAGGCGATCTCGAAGGCGTTCGAGAAGGACTTCCAGAAGGCCGAGGTCCTCTCGCTCCCGATCACGCTGCTCATCCTGATCGTCGCGTTCGGCTCGCTCGTGGCCGCCGGCGTCCCGCTGCTGCTCGGCGTCACCGCCGTGGCCGCCACCATCGGCCTGCTCGCGCCGATCAGCCAGCTGTTCCCGATGGACGAGTCGGTCGGCTCGGTCGTGCTGCTCGTGGGCCTGGCCGTCGGCGTCGACTACTCGATGTTCTATCTACGGCGCAAGATGGAGGAGCGCGACGCCGGGCGCTCGTCCGAGCAGGCGCTCGAGTTCGCGGCGGCGACCTCCGGCCAGGCCGTGCTCATCTCCGGCCTGACCGTGATGATCGCGATGGCCGGGATGTTCTTCGCCGGGAGCATCGTGTTCCAGTCGTTCGCGATCGGCACGATCCTGGTCGTCGGCATCGCCGTCCTCGGGTCGCTCACCGTGCTCCCCGCGGTCCTCTCCAAGCTCGGCGACAAGGTCGAGAAGGGCCGCGTGCCGATCATCGGGCGCATGCGCCACCGCAACCACGGCGAGTCCCGCGTGTGGGGCTGGATCCTCGACCGCGTGCTGCGGCGCCCGGTGGTCTCGCTCGTGGTCGCGGGCGGCATCCTCGTCGCGCTCAGCATCCCGGCGCTCGGCATGCACACCGCCAACCCGGGCACGTCAGGGCTGCCGCGCGACCTCGAGGTGATGAAGGTCTACGACCGCATCCAGGCCGCGTTCCCCGGCGGGCCGATCCCGGCGCTCGTCGCCGTCCAGGCCGACGACGTGACCAAGCCCGAGGTCCAGGCCGGCATCGATGCCATGAGCGAGCGGGCACTCGCCAGCGGCCAGATGTCCGAGCCCGTCACCACCAGCACGAGCCCGGACAAGACCGTCGAGGTCGTGTCCATCCCGATGCACGGCAACGGAACCGACGACACGTCGAACGCCGCGCTGGCGACGCTCCGGGACGACGTCATCCCCGCGACGATCGGCAAGGTCGGAGGCGTCGAGGCCGACGTGACCGGCATGACCGCCGGCTCGAAGGACTTCAACGACTCGATGACGGCCCACCTGCCGATCGTGTTCGCCTTCGTGCTCGGCCTGGCGTTCCTGCTCCTGCTGGTCACCTTCCGCTCGATCGTCGTCCCGCTGAAGGCGATCGTGCTGAACCTGCTGTCGGTCGGCGCGGCCTACGGGATCCTCACGCTGCTGTTCCAGGACGGGCACGGCGAGAGCATCCTCGGGTTCGAGTCGTTCGGCGGCATCACGTCCTGGCTCCCGCTCTTCCTCTTCGTGATCCTGTTCGGCCTCTCGATGGACTACCACGTGTTCATCCTGAGCCGGATCCGCGAGGCGGTCGACCGCGGGATGAGCACCGACGAGGCCGTCGCGCACGGCATCAAGCAGACGGCCGGCGTGGTCACCAGCGCGGCCGTGGTGATGGTCGCGGTGTTCTCGATCTTCGGCTCGCTGAGCATGGTCGAGTTCAAGATGATGGGCGTCGGCCTGGCGGCCGCCGTCCTGATCGACGCGACGCTCGTCCGCGGCGTCATGCTCCCGGCCGCGATGAAGCTGCTCGGCGATTGGAACTGGTACCTGCCCAAGCGGCTGCACTGGCTCCCCAAGGTCTCGCACGAGCACGCGCTGCCCGAGCCGGCCAACGCGTAGCGCTCACGGGGCCCGCCGCGAGGCGGGCCCCGTTCGTTTTCGCGTACCTTCCCGCGCATGCGCATCGGCGTCCTCACCGGCGGCGGAGATTGCCCCGGTCTCAACGCGGTGATCCGCGGCATCGTCCGGAACGGGATCAACCGGCACGGCCACGCCCTGATCGGCTTCCGCTACGGCTGGGCGGGTGTCCTCAAGAACGAGGCCGTCGAGCTGACGAACTCGAACACGAGCGGGATCCTGCACCGCGGCGGGACCATCCTGGGCTCGTCGCGCACGAACCCGTTCAAGGTCGAGGGCGGCGTCGAGCAGGTGCGCGAATCCGTCGCGCAGCGCGGGCTCGACGCCCTGATCCCGATCGGCGGCGAGGACACGCTGGGGGTGGCGCGGCGGCTCGTCGACGAGGGGATCCCCGTCGTCGGGGTGCCGAAGACGATCGACAACGACCTCGCCGGGACCGACTTCACGTTCGGCTTCCAGACCGCCGTGCAGATCGCCACCGACGCGATCGACCGCCTGCACACGACGGCCGAGTCCCACAACCGCGTGATCATCGTCGAGGTGATGGGCCGCCATGCCGGCTGGATCGCCACCTACTCGGGCATCGCCGGCGGCGCCGACGTCATCCTCGTCCCCGAGCGGCCGTTCGACGTCGACGAGGTCTGCCGGCTGATCCGCCGCCGGCACTCGCGGGGCAACACGTTCTCGATCGTGGTGGTCGCCGAGGGTGCGACGCCGGCGGACGGCGACATCGTGTCCGAGTTCGGCGGCGCCACCGACGCGTTCGGGCACGTCCGGCTCGGCGGCATCGCGGTCGCGCTCGAGAAGGCGATCGAGGAGCGCACCGGCTACGAGTCGCGCATGACGATCCTCGGCCACGTGCAGCGCGGCGGGACCCCGGTGGCGTACGACCGGGTGCTCGGAACGCGCTTCGGCGTCGCCGCGATCAACGCGGCCAACGACGGCGACTTCGGCAAGATGGTCGCGCTTGCGCGGCACCGAGATCGTGCGCGTGCCGCTCGACGAGGCGCTGGCGGAGCCGAAGCTGCTCGCCCCCGAGCTGTACGAGACCGCCGAGGTGTTCTTCGGGTAACACGTAGGTCATGTTCAAGAATGGCCCCGTCCCGGCGTTCGTCCACGGCCTGCTGGAGTACGTCGTGGGCGTGCTGCTGATCGTCGCGCCGTTCGTGCTCAGCTTCGACTCGGACACGGCGACCGGCATCTCGATCGCGGCCGGAGTGGTGGTGCTGATCGTCAACGGCTCGACCGCGATGTCGACCGGGCTCATCAAGTCGATCCCCGTGCAGGCGCACGTGATGATCGACTACGTGCTGGCCATCTTCCTGATCGCCTCCCCGTTCCTGTTCGCGTTCGACGACGACGGGTCCGCGACGGCGTTCTTCCTGGCGCTCGGCATCCTTCACCTGCTGCTGACGATCGCCACGCGGTTCATCCGGGAGGAGCCGCGGCGTCGCCGCGAGCCGGCTTCCGAGCAGCGTTGATGATCTCCGTGCGGCGCTACCGGATCGTGAGGACGTCGGCGAGCTCGAACGGCGCCGGCTGCTCGAGCTGGGCGTAGCCGCACGAGGCGGGCTCGCGGTCCGGGCGCCAGCGCACGAACTGCGGCGGGTGACGGAAGCGCGCTCCCTCGAGGTAGTCGTAGCGCACCTCGACCACGCGCTCGGGGCGCAGCGGCACGAACGAGAGGTCCTTCTTCGGGTTCCAGCGGCTCCCGCCCTCGGGCGCGTGCCCCATCTCGGCCGCCCAGCTCCACGGGTGGTCGGCGACGCCGACCACGAGCGGCTGCAGCTCGGCGAACAGCTCGCGCCGGCGCGCCATCGGGAAGGCGCCGATCACGCCGACGGGGGCGAGTCCGCGGAGATGGTCCATCCACTGCGACGGCGGTGCGGCTTCGTCGACGTAGAGGCCGAGCAGCAGGGAGCCGATCGCGTCGTCCGCGGTCTTGTGCACGCGGTAGCCGGCGACCACGCAATCGGCCGTGCGCACGTGCTTGATCTTGCTCATCACGCGCTTGTCGGGTTGATAGGTGAGGTCGGCCCGCTTGGCGATCAGGCCGTCGAGGCCGGCTCCCTCGAAGCGCTCGAACCAGTCGCGCGCGATCGCCTCGTCGCGGGTGAGCGGGGTCAGATGGATGGGCGGCGCGGCGTTCGCGAGGGAGCTCTCGAGCGCCGTGCGCCGGTCCGCGAACGGCTCGTTCGTGAGATCGTCGTCGCCGAGCGCGAGCAGGTCGAAGGCGATGAAGCTGGCGGGGGTCTTGCCGGCGAGCAGCGTCACCCGGCTGGCGGCGGGATGGATGCGCTGCTGGAGCGCCCAGAAGTCGAGCCCGCCGTCGCCGGCGACCACGATCTCGCCGTCGATCACGCAACGCTCCGGCAGGTTCCGCCGGACGGCCTCGACCACCTCGGGGAAGTAGCGCGTCATCGGCCGCTCCTTGCGGCTGCCGATCTCGACCTCGTCGCCGTCGCGGAACACGATCGAGCGGAAGCCGTCCCACTTCGGCTCGTAGAGCTGGCCGGGCGGGATCGCGGCCACGGGCTTGGCCAGCATCGGCGCGACCGGCGGCAACACCGGCAGGTTCACCGTGGGCGGATCCCCTGCGCGGGCCGGAAGCGGTTCGCGGGATCGACCTCGGTCTTGACCGCGACGAGCCGGTCGAGGTTGGCGCCGTAGTAGGCGCGCTGGGCGCCGTCGAGGTCCGGATCGGCGTAGTTCTGGTACGCCTGCCCGTTGCCGTAGGGGGCGATCCGCCCGCGCGCGCGGCGCACGCGGGAGCTTGCGACGGGTATCGCGGCGTAGGAGAGGATCTGGACGCTGAAGCGGACGTTGCGGTGCACGAACGCGGTGGCGCCGGGCGCGACGCGCGAGATCGCGCCGCCGTAGGAGTCGAGGATCAGCGTGGCCCCCTGGGCGGCGGCGTCGAGGAACGCCCGCCGGCCTGCGGCCGAGAGCGGCCGCGCGACGTAGACCGACGACGCGGCGAACGCCGAGCGCTGATACGCGCGGCAGGCGGCGAGCCCGCCGTCGGCGCAGCCGGCCCAGCGGCGCTGCAGCGCGAGGTAGCCGGACGTGCCGGTGCTGAGGGAGGCGCCGGGCACGCGCGTGAGCGGGCGGACGAGCCGCCGCAGCTGGGCTTCGGAGCCGAGGAACTGGCCGAACGCGGTGGCGGTCGAGCCGGTCAGCGTGAGGAGGCAGGTCAAATCGTCGGGTGCCGTGGGCGCGAGGTCGTCCCACGCGGCCAGCGCCTCGGCGCGGGCGGCCGCCGGGTAGGTGACGCGGAAGAAGGCGGCGCGCGAGATGCGGCGCGCGCGCAGGTGCAGCGCGGTGACGACGGCGAAGCTGCCGCCGCCCCCGCGCAGCGCCCAGAACAGGTCGTCGTCCCCGCTCACCTGCTGGAACTGCCCGTCGGCGGTGACCACGTCGAGCGCGCGCATGCGGTCGAGCGTGAGCCCGAGCGCGCGGCCGGCCAGTCCCATGCCGCCGCCGGTGGCGATGCCGCCGATCCCGACGGTCGGGCACGAGCCCGAGGGGATGGTGGCGCCGCGTGCGGCGAGCTTCGCGTAGGCGTCGATGTTGCGGGTGCCGGGCCCGATGGTCGCGGTGCCGTCGTCGAGCCGCACGGCGCTCAGCTGTCGCACGTCGATCACGACGGCGGTCCGGCTGGTCGAGGCGCCGTTGTAGGCGTGCCCTCCCGAGCGGACGGTCAGCGGGACGTCGAAGCGATCGGCCCAGCGGACGGCGGCCTGCACGTCGGCGCGATCGCGGACCTGCACGACCGCGGGCGGGCGCACTCCGTCGTAGCGGCGATTGAAGATCAGCCGACCGGCGTTATAGCCGGCGTTGCCGGGCGTCAGCACGCGGCCGCGCACCGCTTCCCGGAGCGCCCGGACCTGCGCCTGCGGCAGCTGGTCGGCCTGCGCCGCGCGCGCGCCGATGCCGAGCAGCACCAGGCCGGCCGCCGAGCGCTGCGCGAACTCGCGCCGTGACATGGTCATGGGGGGATGCTCTCACGCAGCCTCGTCGCCGAGCCGCAAGTCGGCGTTCCCCCACGCCGCCATCGCCTCGAGCACGGAGCGGAAGCTGCGGCCGCGATCGGTGAGCTCGTAGACGACCCGCGGCGGGACCTCGGCGTGCACCGTGCGTGTCAGGACGCCCTGGTGCTCGAGGATCCGCAGCCGCTCGGTGAGCGTCTTCGGGCTTCCGATGTCGAGCCGCTTGCGGAGCTCGCCGAAGCGCTTCGGGCCGGTCAGGAGCTCGCGGATGATCAGCGTCGACCACTTGCCGTCGAGGACGAGCAGGGCGTGCTCGATCGGGCAGCCGGCGGTTGCGCGGGTGTCTTCGGGAAATGACTCGGCCATTGGTTCCGCTCGGGATACTACATCCCTTTCTGGGTACTGATACCGATCAGGTACTAAAAGGACGGCATGACCACTCGCAAGACCATCGCCGTCCACGGCGCGACCGGCTCGCAAGGCGCGCCCGTCGCCACCCTCCTCACCACCTCCGGCCATCGCGTTCGCCCGTTGAGCCGCGCGTCGGGCGCCGACCTGCTCGACCGTGCGTCGCTTCGCGCGGCCTACGACGGCGCCGATGCGGTCGTGCTCCAGCTGCCGCTCGTGTACGACGAGCGCGCCCTGCAGATGGGCGAGAACGCCGCCCGCGCCGCCGAGGCGGCCGGCGTCCCGCACCTCGTGATCAACACCGGCGGCCCGGTGCCGCCCGAGCCGATCGGCGTGCCGTTCCTCGACGCGCGCGTCCTGGCGGCGGCTGCCGACGTGCCGCGGGTCACCCTGCTGCAGCCGGCCACGACGTACATGGAGAACCTCAGCGCCCCGTGGGCGGCGGGCCGCATCGCGCGCGACGGCGTCGTCTCGTACCCGGTGCCGGCGGAAGCGCCGGTGCGCTGGGTCGCCACCGCCGACGTCGCCGTCGCGATCGAGCGGGCGATCGAGCGCGAGGTCACGGGCTCCTTCGCACTTCCCGGCGCCCCGCTGACCGGTCTCGAGCTGGCGGACGCGCTCGGCGGCGCGATCGGCCGCCGTGTGCGCTGGCAGACGATTGCGCCTCGCATGCTCGGCGACCTGTTGCGCCCATTCCTCGGCGACCACGCCGCCGACGGCACCGCTGCCGTGTACGAGATGCTCGCCGGCGCGCCGACCGCGCCGGAGCCCGACGGTCGTCCGGCACGCGAGGCGCTCGGCTGGGCGCCGCGCGACGTCGAGACGTGGGCGCGCGAGGTGTCGTGGCCGCTGGCGCAGGCCGCATGACCTGAACGAAAGTCCGGCACGGTCTGCGCTCGGACCTCGCGATTGTCGGCCGCGAGCCGGCACGCTACCTTCGCGCCCGACTGGATTCGGGTGGAACGGGGCGTCCCATGTGCACTACGCAGGAAGCGGCAAATCGCGCCACAACTGTGCGCCGCTCGAGTCACGCCCTCGCCCTGGCCCTGATCGTTTGGCTCGTGTCGCTGCTAGGTGCCGGGGATGCGGCGGCGCATCCGACGATCACCTTCAAGTGCACGCCTGCACCGGAAGACTGCTCGGGCTGGTACCGGACAGACGTGACGCTCCACTGGATCGTGACTGACTTCAGCGAGGAACACCCTGTCCTCGAGGACGACTGTGGCCCGCGGACGTTCTCTGGGGACACGCCCGCGACCGGCACGACCGTGTCGTGCACGGCTCGAGACAGCGACAGCGTCCAACCATCCCCGCCCGTCACGATCCGGGTCGACAAGACGCCCCCGATCGTCACCGGCGGCCGGGCCACTCGCGGCGCCGACTCCAACGGCTGGTACACGCGCCCGGTCGCGATCGACTTCGACGGCAGCGACGCGACCTCGGGCCTTGCGGGGTGCACCTCGATCGCCTACCGCGGTCCGGACAGTGCGTCCGCGAGCGTCCACGGAACCTGTACGGATGTTGCCGGCAACGTCAGCGCCCCGTTCGCCTATGGGCTCAAGTACGACGAGACGCCGCCGACTCTGGCGGCGGTCTCCGCCACCACCGGCGATCGCCGCGTCGTGGTGCGGTGGACTGCGACCGGCGGCGCGGACGCGGTCGAGGTCGTGCGCTCGCCGGGGCTGGCGGGCGCACACGCGAGCGTGGTGGTCCGCGGCCGGGGCGTCAGCTTCACGGATACCCAGGTGCGCAATGGCAGGCGCTACGCGTACGAGGTCCGCGCGGTCGATGCCGCCGGCCATGTCGCATCGAGGACCGTGACCGCCAAGCCGGGTCGCCGGCTGATCGCACCGGCACCGGGCGCGATCGTGGATGCCGCCACGCCGCCGCTCCTGCGGTGGACGCCGGTCCGCGGCGCGCAGTACTACAACGTGCAGCTGTTCCGGGACGGGCGGAAGATCCTGAGCGCGTGGCCGACTCGGGCGAGGCTCCAGCTCAAGCGCGCGTGGCGCCGTGGGGGCACGCGCGTGAGGTTCGGACCGGGCACTTACCGATGGGTGGTGTGGCCCGGCCGCGGCGCGCGGTCCGACGCCGACTACGGAGCCCGGATCGGGATCCGGAAGTTCACCGTCCCGTGAGCGCATTAGTCATGCGTTCGCAATCGCTCCCCGGCTGTTGACCGCCGCCCTCCGCACGCGTTAGCGTCGCGTCCGTCCCGGCTTCGGTCGAATCGAGCGTCCCATCGGCAGTAATCCGCAGGAAGCGGTAGTTCCCGGCACCGCGGTGCGACGCGCTCGTCATGCCGCGGTCGCGGCAATCCTGGTTTGGCTCGTGACGCTGCTTGCAGCGCCAGGGGCGGAGGCGGCGCCGAGCATCACGTACAAGTGCACGCCGGCGCCACAGAACTGCACGGGCTGGTACCGGTCCAACGTGTCGATCGAGTGGACGGTTCTGCCCTCCGACGCCACGAAGACCGGCTGCGCGAACCAGACGTTCACCACTGACACCCCACGGACGAGCGTGTTCTGCCTCGCCGACGACGGCTCGTCGGCCACGTCCGTCGAAGTGAGGATCAGCCTCGACAAGACGCCACCCGTCGTCACGGGCGGCCAGCCGGCCCGTGCCGCCGACACCAACGGCTGGTACAACCACGCCGTTGCGGTCGCATTCTCCGGCAGCGACTTGACGTCCGGGGTCGCCTCGTGCACAGCGACCACCTACGGCGGGCCCGACGACGACGCGGCGAACGTGCAGGGAACCTGCATCGACAACGCCGGCAACACCAGCGCCGCGCTCGGCTACGGCCTCAAGTACGACGCGACCGCCCCGACAGTGACGGCCGGCGCGGCGGGACCGCGCCGCCGACGTCGATGGCTGGTACAACCACGCCGTCTCGGTCACTTTCAGCGGCAACGACCAGACTGCAGGAATCGACCGGTGCCAGACTCGCACGTACGAAGGCCCCGACAGCGCCACGGCGTCGCTGACCGGTATGTGCACGGACAACGCCGGCAATCAGAGCAGCGGGTTCCCGTTCGGCCTCAAGTACGACGCGACCGCCCCGACGATCACAGCCGCCGACTCGGGCGACGCCGCTAATGCCAACGGCTGGTTCAACCGCCCCGTCGCCTTCACGATCCGCGGCACCGACGCGACATCCGGCTTGGCCGGATGCCCGGGAACGACATACAGCGGACCTGACAGCGCGAACGCTTCCGTCACCGGCGTGTGCAGCGACCGTGCAGGGAATTCCTCCAGCCGCGCCTTCCCACTCCAATACGACGCCACACCGCCGGACGTCGGAGATGGGCAGCCGGCGCGCGCAGCCGATGCCGCCGGCTGGTACAACCACCCGGTCGCGGTCGTCTTCAGTGGCACGGATCAGCTGTCGGGCATCGACACCTGCTCGACCCCGCCTTATTCCGGGCCGGACAGTGCGATGGCAGCGGTCGTCGGCACCTGCATCGACAAGGCCGGCAACGCTGGCGCGATGCGTCCCCGCTCGCTCAAGTACGACGAGACCCCGCCGATCGTGACCGCGGTGCGTACCGATCGCCCGCCGGACCACGGCGCCTGGTTCAACGCTCCGGTGCGGCTCGCCCTCGAGGCAACCGACGCCACCTCCGGCGTCGCGGAATGCCCGCCCGTCACCTACGGAGGGCCGGACTCCGCGTCGGTCTCGCTGACCGGCACATGTCGCGACGTGGCCGGGAACGCGGCCGGCCGCACGTTCCCACTGAGCTTTGATGCGACGCCACCGCGTCTCACGAAGCTGTCGGCTTCAGGCGGCGACCGCCGCGTCACGCTGCGCTGGAGAGCAACCGGAGGCGCGGCTGCGGTCGAGATCCTGCGCTCGCCCGGGCTCGACGGCGCGCCCACGAGCGTCGTGTTCCGTGGTGCAGGCGACGGATTCGTCGACAGCAAGGTCGTCAACGGCAACCGATACGCGTACGAGGTCCGGGTACTCGACGCAGCAGGCTAACGGCGTCAGCCGGACCGTGCGCGCGGTGCCGGGACCGCGGTTGATCGCCCCCGCGGACGGCGCTGTGGTCAAGGGCCGCAAGCCGCCGGTGCTCCGGTGGACGCCGATCCAGGGGGCGGACTACTACAACGTCCAGCTGTTCCGGGAGGGACGGAAGATCTTGAGCGCATGGCCGACGCGCGCGCGGCTGGCACTCAAGCGCGCGTGGAGGTATCGCGGCCGCCGCGTGCGTCTCGAAGCGGGCGAGTACAAGTGGCTCGTATGGCCGGGACAGGGCACGCGGTCCAAGGCCGACTATGGCGAGCGGATCGGGGTCCGGAAGTTCACCGTCCGCTAACTGCATTAGTCGTGCGTTCGCGATCGATCCCCGGCTGTTGACCGGTCGCGTCCGGAAGCGTTAGCGTCGGCGCCGTCCGGCTTCCGGTCGAAACGAGCGTCCCATCGGCAGTGATCCGCAGGAAGCGGTAGGTCCCGGCACCGCGGTGCGCCGCGCTCGTCATGTTGCCGTCGCAGCGATCCTGGTTTCGGTCGTGGCGCTGATCGCCGCGTCGGGCGCGGAGGCAGCGCCCAGCGTGACCTACAAGTGCACACCGGCGCCCCAGGACTGCACCGGTTGGTACCGGTCTGACGTGTCGATCGAGTGGACGGTGCTGCCCTCCGACGTCACGAAGACCGGCTGCGCGAACCAGACGTTCACCACCGACACCCCCGCCACGAGCGTGTACTGCCTCGCCGACGACGGCTCGTCGGCCACATCGGTCGAAGTGAGGATCAAGGTGGACAAGACACCGCCGGTCGTCACTGGCGGCCGGTCGGCTCGCAGCGCCGACTCCAACGGCTGGTACAACCGCGCCGTCGGGGTGGAGTTCGCCGGCAGCGACCTCACATCAGGCGTCGCCTCGTGCACGGCGACCACCTACGCCGGCCCCGACACTGCCACGGCGAGCGTGCAGGGGACCTGCATCGACAACGCCGGCAACGTCAGTGACCCGCTCGGCTACGGCCTCAAGTACGACGAGACCGCGCCGGCGGTGACCGCCGCCCGACCAGAACGGCAACCGAACGCCGACGGCTGGTTCAACCGCGCAGTGAGCTTCGACGTCGAGGGCAACGACGCGACGTCCGGTATAGCCGACTGCGCGCCGGTCACCTACGGCGGCCCGGACTCCGCAACCGCATCGATCGCGGCCGCCTGCCAGGACCAGGCGGGGAACGTGGCCAACCGCTCGTTCGCCGTCAAGTACGACTCGACGCCACCGGCCGTCGCGGGGAGCCAGGCGGCGCGGCCGGCCGACGCCGGCGGTTGGTACAACCATTCGGTCGCAGTCGCTTTCAGTGGCGCCGACCAAGTGTCCGGCGTCGAGTCGTGCACCGCGACGACCTATGCCGGACCCGACGCCGGCTCCGTCGCCGTGCCGGGGACCTGCACCGACAGGGCCGGCAATGTCAGCCCGTCTGCCGCCTTCGGGCTCCGCTACGACGCCACGAAGCCGATCGTCACGAGTGGCCAGGCGGGCCGCGACCCGGATGCGGACGGCTGGTACAACCACGCAGTCTCCGTCGCTTTCAGCGGCACCGATCAGACGGCCGGGATCGAGGGTTGCCAGACGCTGCCCTACGCAGGCCCGGACAGCGGCGTCGCCTCCGTGGCCGGCACGTGCCGAGACAACGCCGGGAACGTCAGCAACCCGTTCGCATATGGGCTCAAGTACGACGCGACTGCTCCTGTGGTCACGGCCGCCGACCCGGACCGTCCTGCCAATGCCAACGGCTGGTACAACCGCTCGGTCGCCTACACGGTCCGCGGCACCGACGCCACGTCGGGCGTGGCCGAGTGCCCAGGCACGACATTCAGTGGGCCGGACAGCGCGACGGCGTCGGTCACGGGCGTCTGCCGCGACCGCGCGGGCAACTCGGCCAGCCGCGAGTTCGCGCTCAAGTACGACGCCACCGCCCCGGCCGCCACCGGCTCGCAGGCCACGCGCGAACCCGGTACCGGTGGCTGGTACAACGCACCGGTCGCCGTGACCTTCAGCGGCACCGACGGGCTATCAGGCGTCGACACGTGCGCGACCGCGACCTACTCCGGGCCCGACGACACGGCCGCCTCGCTGCCCGGCACCTGCACCGACAAGGCCGGCAACGTCAGCGCGTCTCGCGGGCACGCGCTCAAATACGACGCGACGGCGCCTACCGTCATCCGCGGCACCCCGGATCGGGAGGGCAACGCAGAAGGCTGGTACAACCGCGCCGTCACGATCGGTTTCGCCGGCACGGATCCCGTGTCAGGCGTCGAAAGTTGCACGACCACGAACTACGGCGGGCCGGACAACGCCGCGGCTCGCGTCACCGGCGCCTGTACCGACAAGGCCGGCAACACGAGCGGCCCGTTCCCCTTCGGCCTCAAGTACGACGCGACGGAGCCGCAGGTGACGACCGGGACGCCGCAACGGACCCCGAATGCCAATGGCTGGTACAACCGCGCCGTCGCGTTCGAGTTCGCCGGCACCGATACGACGTCGGGTGTCGCTGCATGCCCGCCGGTCACCTACACGGGACCGGAGAGCGCGACGGGGTCCGTCGTGGGTCGCTGCACGGACAAGGCCGGTAACGCCGCGGACCGCGGCTTCCCCCTCAGGTACGACGCCACCGCCCCGACCGCGACCGGCTCGCAGGCCACGCGCGAACCCGGTACCGGCGGCTGGTACAACGCACCGGTCGGCGTGACCTTCAGCGGCACCGACGGGCTATCAGGCGTCGACACGTGCGCGACCGCGACCTACTCCGGGCCCGACGACACGGCCGCCTCGCTGCCCGGCACCTGCACCGACAAGGCCGGCAACGTCAGCGCCCCCCGCGGGCACGCGCTCAAGTACGACGCGACGGCGCCGACGGTCACGGCCGCCGACCCGGAGCGCGCCGCCAACGGCAACGGCTGGTACAACCGCGCCGTCGCCTACACGGTCCGCGGCACCGACGCAACCTCCGGCCTCGCCGGCTGCCCGGGCACCAGCTACAGCGGCCCCGACGATGCGACGGCGTCCGTCCTCGGCCGCTGCACCGACAACGCGGGCAACTCGGCCAGCCGCGAGTTCGCGCTCAAGTACGACGCCACCGCCCCGACCGCCACCGGCTCGCAGGCCACGCGCGAACCCGGAACCGGCGGCTGGTACAACGCCCCCGTCGAGGTGACCTTCAGCGGCACCGACGCGCTATCAGGCGTCGACACGTGCGCGACCGCGACCTACTCCGGGCCCGACGACACGGCCGCCTCGCTGCCCGGCACCTGCACCGACAAGGCCGGCAACGTCAGCGCCGCCCGCGGGCACGCGCTCAAATACGACGCCACCGCACCGACCGTCACCAGCGTGACGCCGGACCAGGAGCCCAACGGCGCGGGCTGGCACAACCGCCCAGTCGAATTCCAGTTCAGCGGCGCCGACGCGGCCTCGGGTCTCCTCAGCTGCGCGAAGCGCGCCTATACCGGCCCCGACGCCACGGCCACCGCGGTGACCGGCACGTGCACGGACACCGCAGGCAACGTCAGCGCCCCGCGCGCCCATCCGTTCAAGTACGACGCGACTGCGCCGACGCTCACGGACCCCGAAGCGGGCCGCCCGCCCGACGCGAATGGCTGGTACAACCGCGCGATCTCCGTCGCCTTCCAGGGCGCGGACGAGACCTCGGGGATCGACGCATGCACGACCGAGACCTATCGCGGGCCGGACAGCGGCGCAGCATCGGTCTCCGGTGTCTGCGGTGACAAGGCGGGGAACGTAACCGCTCCATCCAGCTTCGGGCTCCAGTACGACAGCACGGGCCCCGTGGTCACCGGCGCCACCGCCAAGCGACCGCCCAGCAGCAGCGGCTGGTACGTCAGCCCGGTGCAGTGGGACGTCACCGGAACGGACGCGCTCTCGCTCATAGACAGTTGCCCGTCGGTGACCTACAGCCGGCCCGGATGGCGCGGGTGCCTCGGTCGTCGCGGCGTGCCGTGACAAGGCCGGCAACGTCACGACCCGGAACTTCCCGCTCAAGTACGACGCCACGGCGCCGCTGCTGACGAGCGTCGTCGCAGCGGGCGGCGACCGGAGCGTGTCCCTGAGCTGGCAGACCAGCCCGGACGCGGTCTCCATCGAGGTGTGGCGAACCCCGGGTATCGATGGTCAGCCCAGGAGCCGCGTGTACGACGGCACGGGCACCAGTTTCGTCGACCTGCGCGTCGACAACGGCGTGCGCTACGAGTACGAGCTCGACGTGCTTGACGCGGCAGGCAACGCACGGACCCATTCGGTCGTCGGTCTGCCGGCGGCGCCCGCGGCGCTCGTCCCATCCGGGGCGCCCGCACAACCGCCCGCCGTCGTGCCTCAGACACAGCCCTCGATCCTCCCGGCGCCCGGGACCGTGCTCCGGGCGGGTGCCTCCCCGCTCCTGCAGTGGCCGCGTGTGGACAGTGCCGGCTACTACAACGTGCAGCTGTACCGCGGCAGCCGCAAGATCCTCAGTGCCTGGCCGAAGCGTGCGCAGTACCGGCTGAAGGCCCGGTGGACCTACCGGGGCGAGCGCAGGCGTCTGGGTCCGGGCCGTTATCGCTGGATGGTGTGGCCGGGCTACGGCAAGCGATCGAAGGCGAACTTCGGCAAGCGGATCGTGAGCAGCACCTTCCAGGTCAAGCGCGCCGGCGCGAGCGGAACCTAGTAGATCTTCTCGCCGGCTTCGAGCATGGCGACGAACTTCGCGAGCCGCCGTGCCCGCGTCTCCGGCCTCTTGGCGTCGTCGAGCCGGTAGAGGATCGCGTAGCGGTTCTGGCTGTTGAGCGTCTCGAAGAACGCCTTGGCGGTGGGCCGTGCTTCGAGCTCGCGCTCGAGGTCGTCGGGAACCGTCGCCGTGCGCTGGCCGTCGTAGGCGGCGTCCCAGCGGCCGTCGGCCTTGGCGCGGTCGACCTCGGCGAGACCGGAGGCTCGCATCCGGCCCTCGGCGGTCAGCCGCTCGACCTTCTCGCGGTTGATCCGCGACCACCGGCCGCGCGGTTGCCGGGGCGTGTAGCGCTGGAGGAAGTACTGCTCGTCGAGCGCCTCTCGCCGGCTGTCGATCCAGCCGAAGCAGAGCGCGACGTCGAGCGCCTCGGCGGTGGTCACGCTCTCGATGCCCGAGGCCTTCTTCGCGACCTTGATCCACACGCCGGGGCCCCGGTGATCGGCCTCGAGCCAGTCCTCCCAGTCAGCGACCGAGGAGAAGAAGATCGTCGGCAGGCCGTCGTCGGCGCCCATCCGCCGAGGCTACTCAACCGGCCCTGCGGAGGCTCATCCCGTTGACGGCGGTGGCTCCGGGGCGGGCGCGGCTGTCGCTGCCGCGGCAAGGCGAGCTTGGTACTCCTCCTCCGTGACCCCACCGATCACGTCGCGCAGGCGCTCCTTGCACCGATCGGTCAGCCGACCGGCTCGGAACCGGTGCTCGGCACGCGCCTGCTTGGCCGGGCGTCGCTCCCCGTAGAAGCGCTTCGCCCAGATCGAGCGCGGCTTGGCGAGCCGCAGCCCGGCGTAGAACGCGATTCCGGGAAGGAAGATGCCGAACATGGCATGCACGAGCCGGTACTTGGCGGCGGCGATCAGCACCCAGCCGAAATGGAACGTCGCAGCCGCGACGGTCGTCGCCAGCACTGCGGGCGAATCGTCGTCGATCCGCGCGGGCACGAACGCGAGCAGCACAACGCCGATCAAGCCCAGGGCGATCAGCGCCGCGTCGATCGATGTCCGGCCCTTGTGGGACCAGTAGACGTCGTCGAGGTGGAGCCACAAGGCGTACTCGTCGATGGTGAGCCCGAGGCCGATACCGAAGAGCACGGCGTAGATCGCGTACCACGGACCGTCGGTCTCCCCCGCCGCGAAGCTGAGGCCACCGGCCGCCATCATGAGCACGATCCCGAAGAAGAGGTGGTGCACGTGCACGCCGTCCTCGGACACGACGCTCCCCGGCCACCACGGCACGCGGGGGCTGCGCATCAGGCGGGTGGAGAGGCGGATGAACCCGAATGCGCACACGAAGCCGATCAGGGTCAGGAAGAGGAACCGGCGCTCGTCGAGGCTGCCCCATGCTTCGCCGATGACGGAAGCGATCGCGGCGGCGTTCATCGGACCTAGCCTCTCCGATCCACACTCCCGCGGCAACCGGGGAGCGCTGCTGCGTCAGGGAGGAGGAGTAACAGGCGCGGCCAGCACCGGTGAGCCGATCGCCGAATGATCGATGAGCGCCGGGATCTGATCCGGGCGCCCTTCCTCGGCATGGATCATCGACCTCACCGCCAGCAGCAGCAGGATGTCGAGCCCCAAGCCGAAGATGGCCCCGAACTGGTACTCGACGAAGATGAAGACGTTGGTCAGGAGGATCGCGACGAGGAGCGCCCGCTCGAACCAGCGGTACGCGCCGATCCGGTCCCGTCGCAGCCTGGCGACGCCCAGCACGACACACGCCGTCGACGCCATGTAGCAGAGCGCCGTCGCCACGTTGAGGAAGCCGAGGTCCTCCAGCGCGTCGCTCTCGTATCCGCGCCGAGCGTCGCCCAGCTCGATCGCGACAGAGAAGACCGCGGCCAGCACCAGCACCAGCCCGGCCAACGCCCAGATGACGAAGATCGTCGTGACCAGCGGACGGAATCCGCGCCACCTGGTGGCGCGCAGGTAGGCCGCGCGGGCATGCTCCGCCCACCGCTCGTAGAAGCGCGACGGTGGCGTCGGCAGGCCGCGCAGTCCGGTCAGCAGGTTGCGCACGGGGACGACCAGTGGGTTGGTCGCGTCGGCGTGCGCCAGCAAGGCGATCGCGCGCTCGCGCTCGCGCTCGTGGAGCCGGCCGTGGGTGGCGTCGATCGCGAGGTAGACCGCGTTGGCCGCACGCTCGTCCGTCGACAGCGCACGTCCGCGCGCCAGAAGCCTGATCAGCAGGAACATCAGGATGAAGATCAGGTAGATGACGCCGGCCGCGGGCTTGAAGAAGTAGTCGTTGTCCTCGGTGATGAACTTGCCGAGCTCGTCGATGAAGAAGCCGAATCCGATCCCGCCGATCACCGCAGCGGGCCGCCGCGCGCCGCGCCCGAGGAAGATGAGCAGGATGCCGATGGCGAGCACCATGAACACGCCGCCCCAGAGCAGGTGCGCGATGTGCAGCCCTCCGCCACCCAGCTGTGGATAGTGCGTGAGCCATAGCTGGGTGCGGATGACCAGGACCGTCGTGATCGCGGCGATCAGGAACGTCTCCAGCAGGCTCCCGAGCTCCGCGTTGCGGGGCGCGCGCGGCCTGGCGCGCGACCACCAGGTGAGCGGAGCCTGACGCGAGATCGTCATCGGCTTCGCTCCGCCGGCTCGAGTGGATCGAGGCCGTCGGATGAGACGGCCTCGGTAGCGGGGCTCACTGGCCGACCCTAACGGACCCGCGGGCACGCCGGGGTGGCTACGATCGCGGCCCCGGATGCGGATCTTCGTCTGGCATGGCTACCTCCTCGGCGGCACGGGGTCGAACATCTACGCGCGGCAGCTCTCGCGCGAGTGGAGCCGCGACGGGCACGACGTGACGGTGTTCTCACAGGAGCCGCGGCCGGAGCGCCTCGACCTCGGCGGCGCGACTCCGGTCAGGCCGGACGTCGGCGGGCTGCTCCCGGTGTTCGTGCTCGACCGCTACGACGGCTACGTCGTCAAGCGAGTGCAGGACTGCTCCCGCGCCGAGCTCGACGCGTGGGTGGAGGCCAACGCCTCTGCGTTGCGCGAGCGGGGGCCTGCCGACCTCGTCTTCGTCAACCACGTGCTGCTCGGCGGGCCCGTGGGCGCCGCCACCGGGGGCAGCTACGTCGTGAAGGCGCACGGCTCCGAGCTCGAGTACACGATGCGCGGGAACCACGAGCTGTCAGCCTGGGGCGGCCAGGTGCTCGACGGCGCCGCGGCGACGATCGTCGGCTCGGAGCACATCCGCGATGTCGTTCGCAAGGTGTGCGGGACGACGGAGGGCGTCCACGAGGTACCACCCGGCGTCGACGTGGATCTGTGGCGGCCCGCCGCGCGCGACCAGGCGCTCGAGAGACTGGTCGCGGAGGCGCGTCTCGACCCCCCGAACCCCGGCAACGAGAACGAGCGGCTGCCCGACGAGGGCAACGCGGCGCGGCTTGCGGCGTTCCTCGCGGGCCATCGGCCGACGGTCGTCTACTTCGGCAAGCTGATGAAGAACAAGGGCGTGCAGATCCTGCTCGAGGCGCTCCGCGGGCTCGACGCGCGCGCGGTCATCGTCGGCTTCGGCGACTATCGCGCCGAGCTCGAGCATCAGGCGGGCGGTCTCGACGTCCTCTTCACGGGCCCACTCGAGCACCGGCATCTCGCGCACCTCCTCGCCCTGGCGGACACGGCCGTGGTGCCGTCGATCTTCCCGGAGGCGTTCGGGATGGTGGCGGCGGAGGCGGCCGCCGCCGGCTGCCCGCCGATCGTGGCGAACCACTCCGGCCTCGCGGAGATCGCCCGCGGTCTCGAGGAGGACTATCCGCCCGGGCGCGGCGGGCTCGCGAGCTTCCCGAACGGCGACGCGGCCGCGTTGCGCGACAGGCTCGAACGCGTCCTCGCGCTCGAAGGGGACGAGCGCGCGGCGCTCCGGACAGCCGCGCGGCAGGCGAGCGTCGAGCGCTGGAGCTGGACCAGCGTCGCGCGGCGCATCCTCGACGTCGTGGGCTGACGCGCGGAGGATCGCCGGCCGTCTCATCGTGCGGCCAGCGCACGCCGAGCCTTCCGCCGCGGTGGTCGTCGACTTACGGAGGCCGAGTGGCGGCGAGTCGCCCGGCCACGTCGACGATGGCGGCGAGCTCGTCCTCAGATTGGCCCGGCGGCAGGACGAGATTCACGCGATCGGCACCGGAGGCGAGCCACGCGCCGATGACCTGCTCTGCCTCCTCGTATGTCCCGAGCAGGGTCACTTCCTGTGCGAGTTCCTCGGACGCGGCCGGCAGCTCGGGCGACCGCTCCTGGGCGGCGTCCACCACGGCCCGCACGCCCGCGCCCATCCCGAAGCGCTCGCTGAGCATCCGCGGGTAGAGCGGTCCCATGCGCGTCGCGTACGTCGCCAGCCACCATCCGGCAAGCCGCCGTGCCGCCGCCCCGTCGGCGGCCAGGGCGACCGGCACGCCCGGCAGGATCTGCGTCGGCCGGCCGTCCCCCCGCGCTTCGCCCTCCTGCACGAGCGCTCGTCCCTCCTGCAGGCGGGAGCGCGCCCACAGAAACGGCGTCCACGCGTCGGCCAGCTCTCCGGCCAGCCGCACCGAAGCCGGCGCCAGCGCGGCCAGCGCGATCGGCACAGGGTCCTCCGGCACGACGCCAAGCCGCAGGGGCCGCGCGCCGGCCGCCGGCGACGGCAGCCGCTCGCCGCCCAGCAGCGCGCGGACGGCGGTCAGAGTGGCACGCAGCCGGTCCACGGGGCGCCCCCAGGGGAGGCCGTGCAACCCCTCGGTCAGGGGCGGGCTGCCGGCGCCCAGCCCGAGTACGAACCGCCCGCCGGAACAACGCTGCAGGCCGGCGGCGCCCATCGCCAGCGTCGCCGCGGTGCGACCCCACACGGACAGCACGCTCGTCCCGATCTCGATCCGGTCCGTGCGCTGTGCGATCTCGGCGAGCAGGACGAGCGCATCGTGGCTCCAGCCCTCCGCGACACCGATGGCCTCGATGCCGGCCGCCTCCGCGCGCACGGCAAGCCGCATGACCACGTCGGCGCGCGTTTCGAACGGCGTGAATCCGATGCCTACCTGCACCCGGCAACTCTCGCCGCGGACCGGCCCGCCGTCAACCGCGCTTCAGTCAAGTGGTCGTGCCCGGATCGCGGCGCTGCGGCCGCGGATGCCGAAGGCGTGCATGGCGCGAGGCCGGGGCGCAGAGCTCGCGCGGGCCGACTCCCGGCCCGGCCCGGTCTCGGAGCAGCGGCGTGGTCTCCTCGACGAGCCAGCCGGCGAGGTGGAGCGCCTTGCGCAGGCCGCGCCGGTTGAAGACGAACCACTCGCTGCCGTCGCGGCGCGCGTCGAGCCGCGCCAGCGGAGCCGGGAGCAGCTCGAGCGGACCGCTCACCGTCTCGAGCAGGATCAGATGACCGCGGCAGACTCGCCGCACCGCCTCGAGGCCGCGCAGCGGGTCGCGCAGCATCTGCAGCACGTAGCCCATCACGACGAGGTCGAACTCGCCGACCTCGGCTGGGTCGAGCTCGTAGACGTTCAGGTCGCGTAGCTCGACCCGTGAGCCGAGCAGCTCAGCCGCGAGCGCGAAGTTCTGCTCCGAGGCGCGGCGGTAGCGCTCGCCGCGCAACCGGTCGGCGACGAAGTGGTCGAGTCGCGTCGCGTCGAGGACGTCGCTCGCGACGACCTGGCCCGCCCCGCGGCGCTCGAGCTCGAAGGCCCAGAAGCCGTCCATCGTCCCGACGTCGAGGCAGCGCATGCCTGCCAGCGACGACGGCCACGGCAGCCGCTCGGCCGTGGCCCGCAGATCCCAGCCGCCCGGCGTCACGACGCCCGGCGCGACCTCGATCGTGTGCCACCAATCGAGCCCAGCGACGCGCGCCCGAGCGGCGTCCGCATCCGTCGTCGCCATCGCTTCGAGAAGCTACAAGACCACGTAGCGCACAGGGTCCCGGTGGTCAATTGTTGCGCTCAGGGCGAAATGTGGCTAGCGTCGCGATCGGTGCGAAGGTCCGCACCACGACGGCCGGTCCAGCGTCGAAAGGAGCGCCGGTCTCATGCCAGTGGTGCCGATGCGCGAGATTCTCGACCGTGCCTTCGCGGAGCGTTTCGGCGTCGCTGCGATCAACGTCGTCGACGACCTTTCGTTGGAGGCGGTGCTGGCGGCGGCGACGGATCTGGACGCGCCCCTCATAGTGCAGACCTCGCTGAAGACCGTGAAGTCGATCGGCGCGGAGCCGTTCATGGCGCTGTGGTCCGCTCGCGCGGATGCGGCGCCGGTGCCGGTCACCCTGCACCTCGATCACTGCCCGGACCGCGAGTGGATCTCGATCTGCCTGCGGAGCGGATGGAACTCGGTGTTGTTCGACGGCTCCGAGCTCGACGTGGCCGAGAACACTCGCCAGACGATCGAGGTGGTGGCGGAGGCCGAGCGGTACGGCGCGCAGGTCGAGGGAGAGATCGAGAGCGTGCGCGGTGTCGAGGACGACGTGGGCAGCGAGGAGGGGGGCGAGATCCACCCGGTCGAGGTCTCCGCCGAGTTCATCGCGGCGACCGGCGTGTACTCGTTCGCGCCCGCGATCGGTACCGCACACGGCCTGTACAAGGCCGAGCCGAACCTCACGCCCGAGCGGGTCAGCCAGCTCGTCGAGCTGCACCCGATCCCGATGGTCCTGCACGGCGGGACCGGCCTCACCGAGGCGCAGTTCGCCGATCTGATCGCGCGCGGCTGCGCCAAGGTGAACATCTCGACGGCGCTCAAGATCGCGTTCGTCGACGCCCACCGCGAGTACCTCGACGCGAACCCCGGCAAGCACGACCCGCCGGCGCTCCTCGGACACGTGCGCGCGGCGGTCAAGGACGTCGCGGAATACCACATCCGGGCGTTCGGATCGGCGGGCCGCGCGTGGGCGACGACCGGCGCGGCCGCCTAGCGTGCCCGCGCTGATCTTCGACTGCGACGGGGTGCTGGCCGACACCGAGCGCGACGGGCACCGCCCTGCGTTCAACCAGACGTTCGCGGATGTCGGGCTGCCGGTGCGGTGGTCCGAGCAGGAGTACGGCGAGAAGCTGAAGATCGGCGGCGGCAAGGAGCGGATGGCGTCGCTCCTCACCGGCGACTTCGTGCGCGAGCACGGCCTGCCCGCCGACGCGGAAAGCCAGAAGGAGCTGCTCGCCGACTGGCACCGCCGGAAGACCGCGATCTACACCGAGATGGTGCGCGCCGGCCGGCTGCCCGCGCGCCCCGGCATCGCGCGTATCGTCGACGACGCGATCGCCGCGGGCTGGACGCTGGCGGTCGCATCCACGTCCGCCGAGCCGTCGGTGCGCGCGGTGCTCGAGCACGCGGTCGGCGCCGAGGCGGCGGCGCGCTTCGCGGTCTACGCGGGCGACATCGTGCCCGCGAAGAAGCCCGACCCGGCGATCTACCTCGCCGCCCTCGAGGGCCTCGGGGTTGCCGCCGGCGACGCGATCGTGATCGAGGACTCCCGCAACGGGCTGCTGGCCGCGGTGAACGCGGGCCTGCGCTGCGTGGTGACCGTGAGCGGCTACACCGCAGACGAGGACATGAGCGAGGCCGTGCTCGTCGTGACGAGCCTCGGAGACGCCGGCGAGCCGGCGCGGGTGATCGCCAACCGCGGCGGCGCGCAGCCGGGCGAGCTGGTGACCCTCGCCGACCTCGACGCATGCCGCACCCAACCGATGACCGAGGAGACGGAGGTCGTATGAGCGACTCGGCGCTGAGCCGGGCGGAGCTGGTGGTACGGGTGATCGCCCAGACCGCGGTGGACAACGAGAAGTATTTCTGCGACCTCGACGCCGTGGTCGGCGATGGCGACTTCGGCTATTCGCTGGCGCGCGGCTTCGAGATCGTGCTCAGCGACTGGGACTCACTCGAGTACGACGACGCCGGTGGGCTGCTCAAGAAGACCGCGCTGATCCTGAGCAAGCGCATCGGCGGGACGTCCGGCCCGATCTGGGGCACCGCGTTTCTGCGCGCCGGCGTGAGCCTGTCGAACGAGCCCGGCGACGCGATCGCCGCTCTGCGGGCGGCGATCGAGGGCATCAAGCAGCGCGGGGACACCGACCTCGGTGACAAGACGCTGCTCGACGCGCTGGTCCCTGCGGTCGACGTGCTCGAGGCGTCGCTCGACGAGGGCGCGGGCGTCGCGCTCGAGCGTGCGGCGGTAAAAGCGCGAGAGAGCGCCGAGGCCACGAAGGGCATGCTCGCCAAGCGCGGCCGCGCGGCGTACACCGGCGAGCGCAGCCGCGACTCGGTGGACGCAGGCGCGGTCGGCATCGCGGTGCTGCTCGAAGCGGTGAGCAAGGCGTGGCGGGAGTCCGAGCTGGAGCGGGCGTGACCCGCCCAGGTTCCGAGGCAGGAAACCCGAAAGAGGAGAGGCCGTGAAGAAGTTCGTCAACGACCCGCAGCAGTTCGTGCCCGAGATGCTCAAGGGCATCGAGCTCGCCAATCCCGGCAGCCTGCGCTACGTCCCCGAGTACAACCTGATCATGCGCGTCGACGCGCCGCGCGACGACAAGGTGTCGATCGTGCAGGGGTCCGGCTCGGGCCACGAGCCCGCGCACGTGATGGTCGTCGGCAAGGGGATGCTCGACGCCGCCTGCCCGGGCGACGTGTTCGCCGCGCCGCCGTCGGACTACGTGTATGAGACGACGAAGCTGATGCGCAGCGAGAAGGGCGTGCTGCACATCATCAACAACTACACGGGCGATCGCATGTCGTTCGACATGGGGCGCGAGCTGGCCGAGGCCGAGGACATCAAGATCGCGACGATCATCGTCGACGACGACGTCGCGGTGAAGGACTCGACGTACACGGTGGGCCGGCGCGGTGTCGCGGGCAACTTCTTCGTCATCAAGGCGGTCGGCGCGGCCTCCGAGCGCGGAGCCGAGCTCGAGGAGCTCGTGGAGCTCGGCAACCGCGTGAATTCGGTGACGCGCACGATGGGCATGGCGCTCACATCGTGCACGCCTCCGGCGAAGGGCTCGCCGCTGTTCGAGCTCGGCGGCGACGAGATGGAGATGGGCGTCGGCATCCACGGCGAGCCGGGCCGGCGGCGCGAGAAGCTTGCGGACGCGAACGCGATCGTGGACGAGCTGCTCGAAGCCGTGGCCTCGGACCTCCCGTACGGCTCGGGCGACGACGTGGCCCTCATGATCAACGGCCTCGGCGGCACGCCGATCTCCGAGCTCTACATCCTCTACGGGCGCGCGCACCAGCAGCTCGCGGACCGCGGGATCAACGTGACCCGCAGCTACGTCGGCGAGTACTGCACGTCGCTGGACATGGCCGGCGCATCCGTGACGCTCGTCAAGCTCGACGACGAGCTCAACGAGCTGTTCGACGCGCCCGCCGAAGTCGCCGTTCGCGTCTTCTGACCCTGGACCTGCCGGCCGGCGGCCTCGCTCCCGCCGGCCGGCAGAACAGGGCAGCGGGCGACCGGCGCGCCCTGGTGGCCACCGCCTCGCTGAACTCGAGGCGCCAGAGATTGTGGAAACCTAGGTGAGTCCAGGACGGGAGTGGCAGCGATGGAGCCCTACTTCGATCTCGGCACCTACACGCGCGGGACGTCGACGGCATCGACGAGCGCCCAGATGTGGTTCGACCGCGGACTCGTGTGGTCTTACGCGTTCCACCACGAGGAGGCGATCCGGTGCTTCGAGCGCGCGGTCGAGCACGACCCCGGCTTCGCCCTGGCCCACTGGGGCATCGCCTACGCGATCGGGCCGAACTACAACAAGCAGTGGGAGGCGTTCGACCCGGTCGACCTGGCGGCGTCGCTCGAGAAGGCGTGCGACGAGGTGGCGGCGTCGCGCGCGTGCGCGGATCGCGCCGCGCCGGTTGAGCGGGCGCTGGTGGAGGCGCTCGGGAGCCGCTACCAGGCCAATGACCCGTCGGCCGGCCTCGTCGCGTGGAACGCCGACTACGCCGAGGCGATGCGTGACGTGTATCGCGCGCACTCCGACGACCTCGACGTCGCGGCGCTCTTCGCCGATGCGTTGATGAACCTCACGCCGTGGGCGCTGTGGGATCGCTACACGGGCCTGCCGTCCGAGGGTGCGGCGACGCTCGAGGCCAAGGAGGTGCTCGAGCGCGGTCTCGAGCAGCCCGGCGGCCGCGCGCATCCCGGGCTCGTGCACCTCTACGTGCACCTGATGGAGATGTCGCCGTTCCCCGAGCAGGCGCTGCCGGTCGCCGATGAGCTGCGCTCGCTCGTCCCCGACGCCGGCCACCTCGTGCACATGCCGACGCACATCGACGTGCTGTGCGGCGACTACAAGAGCACGCTCGACTCCAACCTGCGCGCGATCGAGGTCAACGAGAAGTACGTCGCTCGTGAGGGCCGGGTCGGGTTCTATGCGCTCTACCACGCGCACGACCGCCACTTCGCGATCTACGGGGCGATGTTCCTCGGCCGGTCGCAGGTCGCGCTGCGCGTCGCCGCCGACCTCGAGGCGTCGCTGCCCGAAGAGCTGCTGCGGATCGAGCAGCCCCCGATGGCCGACTACCTCGAGGCGTTCGTCCCCATGCGCCTGCACGTGCTCGTCCGCTTCGGGCTGTGGGAGGACATCCTCGCGCTGCCGCTGCCCGGCGACCCCGGGCTCTACTGCACGACGACGGCGATGACGCATTACGCGCAGGGCGTCGCCCATGCGGCGACCGGTCAGATGGCGGAAGCCGAGGCGGCGCGCGACGCGTTCCTGGCCGCCGCGCGACTGGTCCCGGACTCGCGCTACCTGTTCAACAACACGTGCCAGGACATCCTCGCCGTCGCCGGCGCGATGCTCGACGGCGAGCTCGAGTACCGGCGCGGCAGGGTCGACGCCGCCTTCGAGCACCTGCGCCGTGCGATCGCGCTCGACGACGCGCTGCCCTACGACGAGCCGTGGGGCTGGATGCAGCCAACGCGCCACGCCTATGGCGCGCTGCTGCTCGAGCAGGGTCGGGTCGAGGAGGCCGAGAGCGTCTACGCCGCGGACCTTGGCTACGACTCGTCGATCCCGCGCTCGTCCTGGCACCCCGGGAACGTGTGGAGCCTGCACGGCTACCACGAGTGCCTCGTCCGCCTGGGCAAGACCGAGCCGGCGCGGATCGTCGAGCAGCAGCTCGACGTCGCCCTCGCCCGCGCCGACGTCCCGATCAACTCCTCATGCTTCTGCCGCATGACGCACCAAGCGGCGGTCGCCTAGACTCGTAGAGGTCATCTGTATCTTGCTGTGCCGGTACAGATGGGATCCGCCTCGCTCGCGGCACACCTCGCACAGGAAATTGCGGACGGCCGCTGGTCCGAGGGTGAACCGCTGCCTGGCGTGCGGAGGATCGCGCGGGAGGTTGGCTGCTCGCCTGGGACCGCGGCGCGCTCGTACACGGCGCTGCGCGATGGTGGCGTGTTGGCGGGATCGCCGCGGTCGCGGTTCGTGGTCGCCGACGGCGGCGTCGCGCGAGCGGCGCGCTGGGGCGCCGACGCCCGGGTCCTGCGGCTCGGCGGCAGCGACGATCCCGCGCTCGACGTGCTCGTGCGCGCGATGGGCGGCGCTGTCACGGTGGTCCCGGGGCCGCGGGGCAGTGTGAACGGGATCGTGCAGCTCGCGCGCGGCGCGCTGGACGCCACGACGCTGCACCTGCTCGACGTGGCCAGCGGCCGTTGGAACGACCCGGTGGCGCGCGGCGCGCTCGGCGGCGCGCCGGTCGAGCTGGTGCACCTCTGGCGGCGCGAGCAGGGCCTGGTCGTCGCGCGCGGCAACCCGCACGCCATCGAGAGCGTCGAAGACCTCGAGGGGCGTCGCGTCGCGTGGCGGCAGCCGGGCACGGGCTCGCGGCTGCTGTTGGAGCGGCTGATGCGCAAAGCGGGCTGCTTCCCGCGTCCCGAGCTTGGGGAGCCGGCAGAGTCGCACCTGGCGGTCGCGGCCGCCGTCGCGACCGGAGCCGCCGATGCCGGTCTGGCGGTACGGGCGGTCGCCGAGTCGGTGGGTCTCGACTGGGTGCAGGTGGTCAGCGAGCCGTTCGAGCTCGCGCTTGATCCGGCGGCGAGGGCCGCCGTCGAGCCGCTGCTCGCGACGCTCGCGCAGCCGGGTGTGCAGACTCGGCTTGCTGCTATGCCCGGCTACGACCTGTCGATGAGCGGCGAGGCGAGGCTGGCGGTGTGAGGCGCGCGGCCGCGGCTCTCTTGGCGGCACTGGCCATCGCAGCCTGCGGCGAGGACGACTCGGCGCCGGTTGCCGACAAGGGGCAGATGATCCTCGCCACCACGACGAGCACGCAGGACTCGGGGCTGCTCGACGAGCTGCTGCCCGCCTTCCAGGACGAGTCGGGTTGCTCGGTCAAGACGGTCGCCGTCGGGTCCGGCGAGGCGCTCGAGCTGGGCGAGAACGGCGACGCCGATGTCCTCCTCGTGCACTCGCCTGCGGCCGAGGAGGAGTTCATGGCGGCCGGTCACGGCTCCAGCCGCGAGGCCGTCATGCATAACGACTTCATCGTCGTGGGGCCGCCCGGCGATCCCGCGGAGATCAAGGGCACCGGCTCCGCCGCGGAGGCGTTTACGCGCATCGCGAAGGCCGAGGCGGCCTTCGCCTCTCGCGCCGACGAGTCCGGCACGCACACGAAGGAGCTCTCGCTCTGGGAGGCCACGGGGATCGAGCCGGGGGGCTCGTGGTACATCGAGACGGGCCAGGGGATGGGCCCGACGCTCACGATCTCGAGCCAGAGGCAGGCCTACACGCTCTCGGACCGCGGTACGTACCTGGCGACCGACAACCTCGACCTAGATCTCCTCGCCGAAGGCGGCGACGACCTGCTCAACCCGTACCACGTGATCGTCGTCGAGGCCGACGGCGTGAACGAGGCGTGCGCGCAGGAGTTCTCGGACTGGATCATCTCGCCGGATACGCAGAGCGAGATCGGCCAGTTCGGCGTCGAGGAGTACGGGGAGCCGCTGTTCTACTCCGACGCGAACCGCTGATGGACGAGGTTCATGAAGTCCTCGGCCGCTCGGTGCTCGTGTCGCTGAGCGCGACGGCGATCGCGCTCGCGCTCGGCGTCCCGGCCGGCACCTGGCTCGCACTCGGGCGCCGGCGGGGTCGCGGCGTGCTCGCGACTGCAGTCAACACCGGCATGGCCGTGCCCACCGTAGTGGTCGGGCTCGTCGTCGCCCTGCTGCTGTGGCGAAGCGGCCCGCTCGGTGGCCTCGGGCTGATCTACACGCTGCGCGGCATGGTCATCGCGCAGGTCCTGATCGCCGGCCCGCTGATCGCCGGGATCACGATGGCCGGGCTCCAGGCGCTGCCGCGGGAGCTACCCGATCAGCTCCGGGCGCTCGGGGCCAGCACCCCGCAGCTCGTCGTCCGGCTCTGGATCGAGGCGCGCGTGCCGATCCTCGCCGCCGCGATGGCGGGGTTTGGGCACGCGATCTCGGAGGTCGGCTCGGCGACGATCGTCGGCGGCAACATCCACGGCCAGACGCAGGTCATGACCACGTCGATCGTCGAGCGGGTCGGCAGGGGCGACTTCAACGAGGCGCTCGTCTACGCGGGCGTCCTGGTGGCGCTCGCCTTCACGATCAACGCCGTCCTGACGTCGGTCCAGCAGCGCGCTGCCGCGTGGGCGCAGTCATAACACTCCGGGACGTGCGCCACCGTCGCGGCGGGCGCGACGTGCTCGCGATCGACCGGCTCGACCTGGGAGCCGGCGAGCGGCTGGCGGTGCTCGGCCCCAACGGCGCCGGGAAGACGACCCTGCTCCGCCTGCTGGCCGGCCTCGACGCGCCGACGGCCGGTCGGGTCGAGGTCGACGGGGAGGCGATCGCCGGCGCCGCGGTCGGCCCCAGGCGCCGTATCGGGTACGCGACCCAGCGCCCCGGGCTGCTCTCCACCAGCGTGATCGGCAACGTCGAGCTGCCGCTGCGCTGGCGCGGCCTCGATCGCGCCTCCCGCAGAGCGGCCGCCTTCAGGGCCCTCGAGCGCCTCGACGTAGCGCACCTCGCGGCGCGCAAGGCCCCGTCAGTCTCGGGTGGCGAGGCGCAGCGGGTGAGCCTCGCGCGCGCGCTCGCGATCGAGCCGCGGCTGCTGCTGCTCGACGAGCCCGCCGCCGGCCTGGATGCCGAGGCCCGCCGCGCGTTCTTCGACGATCTCGAGCGGGCGCTCGGCGACCGTGCCGCGACGGTCGTGCACGTCTCCCATCGCGCCGAGGAGACGCTCCGGCTCGCCGACCGCCTTGCAATCCTCACCGATGGCACGCTGCGTCAGCTGAGCGACCCGGCGACGGTGGTGCGGCGGCCGGCGGACGGCACCGTCGCCCGCCTCGTCGGCTACGAGAACGTCGTGCCCGTGCAGGTCGACCCGTCCGGGCAGGTGATGATCGGCGGCGCGCCGTGCGGGATTACCGCTACGACGGGCGCCGGGCCCGCGACACTCGCCACCTGGGCGACGGCGATCGCCCTGACCGCGCCCGGCGACGCGACGCTGAACGCCACCGTCGAGCGCGCGTCGCAGGGCCCGGGACGGTGGGAGGTGACGCTCGACGCCGCCGAAACCCTCCGCGCGTACCTGACGCTGGACCAGACTCCACCACGGCAGGGCGAGCGCCTCGGCGTGCAGATCGACCCGGCGCACGCGGTCGTGATCTCGCCCGGCTCCTAAGCCTCGATCCACCGATGACCCGTGGATGCCTCGGGGATCGGTGGATTGAGGCTAAGCGATGGGAGGCACAAGCAAGGTGCTGCGGTCGACCAGGACGCCTGCGATCACGGCGCAGGTTGGGCACCCTGGGCCACTGCGCCGGTGCAGTGCGCTTGGTCGCCACCACCGTGGACGACACGAAAACCCCGCGTTAGCGGGGTTTCATGAAGTGGGCGGTGCCCGGCTCGAACGGGCGACCTCCTGCTTGTAAGGCAGGCGCTCTGACCAGCTGAGCTAACCGCCCTGTGCGCGTCTGATCGTAGACGGCGCTAGAAACCGAACGCGGAGGCACCTCCCACGATCGGGAGCCGGATGTCGCTGTCGCCCGGGTCGAGGGTCAGCTCGGTCCCGGGGTTCGGTCGGATCGTGTAGTCGTGGTCGGTCGACACGACGACGAGGCCGATCCGGTGGCCGGCCTGCCAGACGTAGTCGTCCGGCTGGAGGTCCCAGCGGAACGAGTACTCGCGGCCCTGGCGGATCGGCACGCTGCGGTCGAGCCGGTGGCGGTTCTGCGGATCGAGCCAGCCGCGGGTCACCATCGTCGTGCCGCTCGGCCCGTAGTCGACCAGCACCGCCGTCAGGTTGGCGGCGTTGCGGTTGTCGATCGACATCCGCAGGTCGACCCACGGCGTCCCGCTCATGCGGACGTCGTCGTCGAGCTCCGACGAGCGGTAGACGAGCCGGTTCGGATGCGCCTGGTCCGGGTTCTGGATCAACACGTCGTCAGTGTCGAGCTCACGCCCGCGGTCGGTGAAGCGCTGGTCGCGCTGGCGGCCGTCACGGCGCGCGGACAGCTCGCCCGGGGCGGTCGAGCTGTCGGCGGAGAGCTTCAAGCGGACCGGGCTCGTGCCGCGGGCGGGCCAGTCGGCCTCGTGAACGTACGTGCCGTTCTCGCGCTCGATCGACGAGCGCGGCTCGGCCGTGATCCCGTTCTGCACGCCGAACAGCCAGTAGTCGAACCAGCGGTTCTCGGTGCGCTTGTAGAGCGCCCAGTCGACCGGGTCCTGTGTCTGGCTCTCGCCGCCGTGGCCGCCGTTGTGCAGCCAGATCTTGCGCGGGATCCGCCGGTCCGCGAGTCGGTACCACCACTCGGCGAACGCCTTCGTCATCACGTTCCAGTCGTTCAGGCCGTGCACGACGAATACGCTCGAACGCACGCCCCGGATCCGGCTCAGGTAGTCGCGCTGCTGCCAGAACCAACTCCAGTCGCCGGTCTCGCGATCCTGCTCGCGCGACAGGTACTCCATCATGAACGAGCACTGCGCGGTGGTCATCCGCGGGCCGCCGACGTACGCGCCGAGCACGTCGGTGTCCTCGCCCTGGAAGGCGTTCGTACCGGCGCCCTGCACCTGGGAGTGCGGCGCGCGCACGAGCCCGTTGGCGCGGTAGTAGTCGTACCAACTGGAGATCGCCGAGATGGGGACGATCGTGTCCAGCCCCTCGACGCCCGTGGTCGCCACCTGGTTCGGCAGCGTGCCGTTGTAGGAGACGCCGATCATGCCGACCGAGCCGGTGGTCCAGTCGGCCATCACGCGTTCGCCCGCCTCGTTCCAGCCGACCGTACGGCCGTTCAGCCAGTCGATCACGGCCTTGGTCCCGAGGGTCTCGACGCGGCCACCGACATCCGGGCAGCCCTCGGAGTTGAACGTGCCGATGCTCTCGCCGAGCACGACCGCGTAGCCGCGCGGCACGTAGTAGTTGTCGAGCTGGCCGGGCAGGTCAGGAGCGGCGCCTCCGCGCGCCCGCGCGCGTGCCGCGCGCGCCAGCCTCTCGCGGCCGATGGACTCCTGGGGCAGCTCGTCGAGGTCGACGTTGTGGTTGGCGGGGTTCCCGGTGTTGCCGCGGTACGGGCTGTGCTCCAACACGACCGGCACCTTGATGCCCTGGCTCTCCGTTTCGCCGGGGCGGCTGATCCGGATCCGGACGCGGTCGCGCCGGCCGTCGTTGTCGCTGTCGACCGTCGACTCGACGTAGACGACCTCCTCGATCGCGTTGGCGAGGCCGAACTGCGGCTGTGTCACACCGTCCTCGACCTTGAGCCACGGCGGCGGCTCCTTCGCGGCCGCGGCGGGCGCGGCCATGGCGACGAACGCAGCGAACGTCGCGAGCGCGCAACAACGTGATCTCATCGAACCCCTCCCGTGGTTGATGCCGCATAAGTTAGCGCTGCGATGATGAGGAGGATGGATCGGTCGGTGGGATGGCGCGCGGCTCTGCTGCAGGGCGCGCTGGTGGCCTCCGTGGCGGTGGCGCTCGCGGTCGCGCTGCCGCGATCGTTCTTCGAGGACTGGGGCTGGCTCGCCGGGCCGGCCGCCTGGGGCGGATGCGCGCTCGTGGTGGGCGCGGCGCTGCGACTGCCGCTCGGCCTCGTGGTCGTGGGCGCGGCCCTGTCGGGGCTGCCGATGCTGCTCGGCGTCGCGGTGGGCATCCACTGGCTCGGCGCCCCGCTCGGGCTGGCGGTGTTCGGGGTCTGGTGCGCACGGCTGGCAGCTCGCCGTCGGGTGGCGGCCTGATGGATCTCGGACTGCGCGACCGGGTGGCGCTCGTGACCGGCGCGTCGCAGGGCATCGGACGCGGGATCGCGGCCGGCCTCGTGACCGAGGGAGCGCGCGTGGCGATCGCCTCGCGCTCGCAGGAGCGGATCGCTACCACTGCCGAGGAGATCGGTGCGCGGGCGTATGTGTTCGACGCCGACGACCCGGCGACCGCGCCCGGCCTGGTCGAGCGGGTGGAGGCCGATCTCGGGCCGATCGACGTCTACGTCGCCAACACTGGCGGCCCGCCCGCCGGCCCGGACCCGCTCGGGTTCACGCGCGAGCAGTGGGAGGCCGCGCACCGCTCGCTGGTCCTGACGCCGATGGCGTTCCTCGAGCGCCTGCTGCCCGGCATGCGCGAGCGTGGCTTCGGCCGCGTGGTCGCGATCGGGTCGATCGCCGTGTCCGAGCCGATCGACAACCTCCAGCTCTCGAACGCTCACCGTCCGGGGCTGGTGGCGGCGTTCAAGGTCCTGGCCCGCCGGTACGCGAGCGACGGCGTCACGCTCAACCACATCCACCCGGGCCGGATCGCGACCGACCGGATGATCTCCACCGCCGGCTCGCTCGAAGCGGCACACGTGCAGGCGCGGGAGACGATCCCCGCGGGCCGGCTCGGCACCGTCGAGGAGCTCGCGGCAGCGGCGGTGTTCCTCTGCTCGGCGCAAGCCGCCTACATCACCGGCACGTCGCTGCTGGTCGACGGCGGGCTGTCGCGAAGCGTCAGCTGATACCCCCAGCGAGAGTCGAACTCGCGCTACGAGGTTGAAAACCTCGCGTGCTAACCGTTACACCATGGGGGCAGGACGAGAGGGCAGTGTAGGCGTCCCGATTCTCCGAGACTCCGGGCGATCTACTCGTGGTCGGGGGTGGTGTGCTGTTCTGGTCGCTCGGCCGGGGCGCTGACTCTCGCGTAGCGCCTGCGTGGAGGACGATGCGCCGGCAGCTCGCGAGCGGGCTCGGGAAGACACGGAGTCCGCGTCGTGACATCAGCTGCGGCGCGCTCGATCGATCCTCGAGGGCTGCGAGGGGTCGCGACGAGCTCGGTCCGCGAGCCAGGAGGGGTCGTGACGATCTCGAGCCGGGCGCGCGCACGAGGTCGCCGGAGATAATCACGGCCTCGTCGCATCTCGACGGCGCGGGTGTGACCGATGCCACGGCGAACATCAGCTGCGGCGCCCTGGTCGCTGATCGCGGGTTCTGTGGACGGGCCGCGTACGGCTCGCCTCGTCCGGCCAGTGGCCGTGCTCGTCGAAGTAGCGGCGGGCATCCTCCTCGCGGTCGCGGTCGCCGCGGCCGGTGGCCAGCGACCACAGGATCACGACGATGAGCAGGATGCTCCCGAGGACGGCGATGATGCTCCAGATCAGTTCCACCATGTAGTGCCCTCGCCGGGAATCGAACCCGGGTCGCGCGGATTAAAAGTCCGCCGCTCTAACCGCTGAGCTACGAGGGCCCCAGGCATGGTAATTCGCCGGGGCGGGGGCCACTAAGCTGGCCACGTGCACCCTGGGGATGGCGCCCCACGGCGGCGCAGGAGGAGGACCCCGGAAGTCGCGGAGCGCGAGATCATCTCCGCCGCCGAGGCGCTCCTGCGCGAGCGGCCCTTCCGGGAGCTCACGGTCGACGAGGTGATGCGCCGGACGGACCTCTCGCGGCCCTCGTTCTACGTCTACTTCCGCGACCGGCACCACCTCGTGCTGCGGGTGGTCGAGCATCTCGGCGCCGAGTTGTTCGAGATGTCGGACCGATGGATGCGCGGCGACGGCGACGGCCCCGACATGGCGCGCCAGGCGCTCAGCGGCATCGTCGGTGTGTACGCCGAGCACGGCCATGTGATGCGCGCGCTGGCCGACGCGGCCGCCGACGACCCCCGCGTGGAGCAGGCCTACGCCGAGATCGTGCGGGGGTTCATCGACGCCACCGCGCGGCACATCGAGGACGAGATCGCGGCCGGCCGGATCCTGCCGCTCGACGCGCGCGAGACCGCGCGGGCGCTCGTGTGGATGATGGAGCGCTATCTGAACCTCTCCTTCGGCCGCGAGCCGCATGCCGAGCGGGACGCCGTGGCGGACACGCTGACCACGATCTGGACGCGGGTGCTGTACGGGCGTAGCCCGGATTCGGCTAATGCCGGAAATGCCGGCGGCCGGTGAAGACCATCGAGATGCCGGCGGCGTCTGCCGCCTCGACCACCTCGTGGTCGCGCACCGAGCCGCCGGGCTGGATGACAGCGGTGACCCCGGCTTCGACGGCCAGCTGCGGCCCGTCCGAGAACGGGAAGAAGGCGTCCGAGGCGAGCGCGCCGCCGCTCAGGTCGGCGCCCGTCGCGCGTGCCTTCTCGATCGCCAGCCGGACCGAGTCCACGCGGCTCATCTGACCCGCGCCGATCCCCACCGCCGCCAGCCCGTTGGACAGCACGATCGCGTTCGAGCGCACGTGCTTGCACACCTTCCAGGCGAACAGCATCTCGCCCCACTCGGGCTCGGACGGCTTGCGCTCGGTCACCACCTGCATCTCCGAGCGGTCCTCGAGGTCGAGATCGCGGTCCTGCACCAGCAGGCCGCCGACGACGCGCTTGAGGTCCCACTCGGAGATGTTGACGCGCCGGCGCTCGCCGTCGTCGAGGATCCGCACGTTCGGCTTCGAGGCCAGGACGTCGACCGCGTCGCCGCTGATGCCGGGGGCGATCACGACCTCGACGAACTGCCCGGTCAGCGCCTGCGCCAGCTCGGCTTCGATCGGCCGGTTGAAGCAGACCACGCCGCCGAACGCGGACACCGGGTCGCACGCGAACGCGCGTCGGTACGCCTCGAGGCCGGAGCTGCCGACCGCGACCCCGCACGGGTTGTTGTGCTTGACGATCGCGCACGCGGGGACCTCGAACTCCTGCACCAGCAGCCGGCCGGCGTTGATGTCGAGCACGTTGTTGAACGACAGCTCCTTGCCGCCGAGCTGGCGCACCTGCGACAGCACGTGCATGCGGGCGCCGACCTGCGAGTAGTAGGCGGCGCGCTGGTGCGGGTTCTCGCCGTACGAGAGGTCGGTGACCTTCTCGAAGGCCGACATCATCAGCTGCGGGAACTCGCCCTGCTTCTCGGCGAACCAGCGCGAGATCGCGGTGTCGTAGCGCGCGGTGTAGGCGAACGCCTCCGCGGCCAGTGACTCGCGGGTCTGCAGCGACAGCCGGCCATCGCCCTCGCGCAGCTCCTGGAGCACCGCGTCGTAGCTCTCGGGCTTGACCGCGACCGCCGTGAACGCGAAGTTCTTGGCCGCCGCGCGGATCATCGTCGGCCCACCGATGTCGATGCGCTCGAGCACCTCGTGCTCGGTGACGCCGCGGCGACCGGCCCACGACTCGAACGGGTACAGGTTCACGCACACGAGGTCGACGAACTCGACCTCGTGCTCGTGCACCGCCGCCATGTGCGCGGGGTCGTCGCGCAGCGCGAGCACGCCCGCGTAGAGCTTCGGGTGCAGCGTCTTCACGCGCCCGCCCATGATCTCCGGGAAGCCGGTGAAGTGCTCGATGTCGCGCACGCCGAGGCCCGCCTCGCGGAGCGTGGCCGCCGTGCCACCCGTCGACACGAGCTCGACGTCGAGCTCTGCGAGCCCGCGGGCGAACTCGACGATGCCGGTCTTGTCCGAGACCGAGAGCAGGGCGCGGCGGACGCGGACCTCGCCAGGCTGGGTCATCGCCCACCATCCATCGCGGGGGGACCATACCTGCGCCCGCGGGCTCACCGCGCGATCACCACCCGCCGCGGCCGGGCCGGATCGATCGCGACCGCCCCGCTCGCGATCCGGGCGACGACGTCGCACAGCAGGTCGTGCTCGAGCGGCCGCAGCGCCTCGCGGACGGCCGCCGCGTCGACCGCGTCGGGAAGCTCGATCGCGCGCTGTGCGATCACCGGCCCGGTGTCCACGCCCTCGTCGACGAAGTGAACTGTGACGCCGAAGACCTTGACCCCGTAGTCGAGGGCCTGCTCGATCGCACGCAGGCCCGGGAAGGCCGGCAGCAGCGCGGGATGGACGTTGACCACGCGGCCCGGGAAGCGGCCGAGGAAGGCCGGGTCGAGCAGCGCCATGTAGCCGGCCAGCACGACCAGCTCGACGCGGTGGCGCTCGAGGAAGTCGGCGATCGCGGCGTCGCGCGCCCGCCGGTCCTCCTCCACCGGGAACACGCCGGCCGGCACGCCGACGCGCGCCGCACGGTCGAGCGCGGGCGCTCCCGGCTGGTCGGACGCCACGGCGACGACCTCGACGCCCTCGCGGCCGTGAACGCGATCGAGGATGGCCTGGAGGTTGGTGCCGGCGCCCGAGGCCAGGACGCCTACCTTCATGCCACCTCCAGCTTCGGGAAGCGCCCTCCGGTGGAGCGGAGGGTGCCGGCCGCGAGCAGCGCGTCGACCCGGCCGAGCACCGCCGCCGACGTCAGGTGCGACCAGGTGCCGTAGTGCGGCAGGCCGTCGTACGAGTGGCGCTCGATGACTTTCGACCGCCCGCCGCGCAGGATCTCGACGGCACGCGTGCGGCCGACCTCGGGCTGCGCCGAGGCCACGACGTCGAGGATCGCCTCGTCGAGCGCGTCGAGGTTCCCGGCGTTCGGCCGGTGGGCCAGCTGCGCGGGCCGCTCCGCGACGACCCGGCGCGGGGCGGGGGCGGCGTCGGCGCGAGACTCGGCTCGCACACGTCGCAGCATGGGCCTGCCGGCGTGGGCGCCGAGCGGTCGCCGAAATGGCGCAGGATCCCCTCGCGCCGGCACTTCGACCCCTCGACCCACGCCCACACCGCGCGGTACTGGCGCCAGCGGACGCGCGTGCCCTCCTGGGCGGAGGTGCGGCATAGCGCCTGGGCGCGACCGTCCCAGGCACCGGCGAGCCGGCCGGCGACGCGGTCGGGCGCCGACGGGGAAGGTCGGACGACGCCGGCCTGCGCGAGGTGCCCGACGATCGCGCGCACCACCTCCTCGTCCCCCTGCAGGGCTTCGACCGGGATGTCGTAGCGACCGTCGTTGGCCTGCGCGACGCGGGTGACCCGCTGGGCCACGGCATTCAGCGCCCGTTCCTCCACCGTCGAGCGCTGGATGAAGTGCACGTGCAGGCCCTTGTCACGCCCGGCGGCGAACAGCAGGCACCGCGCGGGGCGGCCGTCGCGCCCTGCTCGGCCGGCCTCCTGGTAGTACGCCTCGAGCGAGCTCGGCACGCTCTCGTGGCAGACCGTCCGCACGTCGGCCTTGTCGACGCCCATCCCGAACGCGTTGGTCGCCACCACGACCGGCGCCTCACCGGCCATGAAGCGCCGCTGGGCGCCGGCGCGCGCCTCGCGCGGCAGCCCGGCGTGGTAGGCGATCACCTCGACCCCGAGCTCCGAGCCGAGCCGCGCCGCGAGCCGCTCGCAGTCCGCGCGGGTGCCCGCGTAGACGATCGCCGGCAGCGCGCCCGGCTCGCCGAGCGCCGCCGCGATCCCGCGATGGGCGGCCTGCTTGTTCGCGCACGGCACGACCGCGAACGAGAGGTTCGGGCGGTCGAAGCCGGTCGACACCCGGACCGCGTCGCGGAGGCCGAGCCGGGCGACGATGTCGGCCGCCACCTGCGGCGTCGCCGTGGCGGTCGAGGCGAGGATCGAGCCGGCTCCGAGCCAGCGCGCGGCGTCCGCCAGCCGGAAGTAGTCGGGCCGGAAGTCGTGCCCCCACTGGGAGACGCAGTGCGCCTCGTCGACCACGAACAGGCCGATCCGGGCGCGGCGGATGCGGTCGAGGAACCCCGGCGACGAGAAGCGCTCGGGCGCGACGTACAGCAGGCGCAGATCGCCGGCGGCGGCACGCTCGACCGCCCGCCGGTTGGCGGACGCGTCCTGCTGCGCGTTGACCAGCCCGACGTGTCCGCGCGCCACGCGCTCGAGCGCCTGGACCTGGTCCTGCATCAGAGAGACCAGCGGCGAGACCACCAGTGTCAGGTCCGCCCGCATGAGGGCCGGCAGCTGGTAGCAGAGCGACTTCCCCGACCCGGTCGGCATGACCACCAGCACGTCCCGCCCGGCGACCGCCGCCTCGACCGCCTCCCGCTGCCCCGGCCTGAACGCCGGGAAGCCGAACAGCTCTCGGAGCGCTCCCTCGGGATCGCTCGCGCGCGCGACCGGCGCGGGCGGCGGAGGCCCCAACCCCGGGAGCGCGACGTTATCGATGGCGGCCGACATGGACGGGCGACCATACCGCCGGGTCCGGAGGGCAAAGCCGGGGTTGCGGTGGTTTGTTGCAGAGTCGTGACGCCGTTGTTGCGCGGGCGAACGTCAACTGCGCTGGGTGGGAGCGGGAGCGGTCGCGCGGCGAGAATCCGGCCGTCGTGCCGTGCTGTAGGTATCGATATTCGACACAGCGACAGCGACCGGATTTGCCGCGGAGCGGCTCACCCTCCCTACCTGCGCAGTTGAAGTTCGTGGGCCGCTAGGCCCGAACCAAAGGAAGCTCGAACGCGTCCTTGCGCTGCGCATCCGCGGTGCCGGCGAGCGGGTACTCGCCCGAGAAGCACGCGTCGCAGTGGGTATCGCGGGTCGAGCGGATCGCCTCGTAGATCCCTTGCAGGGACAGGTACGCCAGGGAGTCGGCGCCCAGCTCCGCCGCCACCTCGGCCTCCGTGCGGCCGTGGGCGATCATCTCCTCGCGCGTCGACATGTCGATCCCGTAGTGGCAGGGATGGCGGATCGGCGGCGCGCTGATCCGCATGTGCACCTCGGACGCGCCGGCGTCGCGCAGCATCGCCACGATCTGGCGCGTGGTGTTGCCGCGCACGATCGAGTCGTCCACCACCACCAGCCGGCGGCCGGCGACGACTTCGGGCAGCGGGTTGAACTTCATCCGCAGGCCGTGGCGGCGCAGTTCCTGGCCGGGCTGGATGAACGTCCTCGCCACGTAGCGGTTCTTGATCAGCCCGTCGTCCTGCGGCAGCCCGGAAGCGCGCGCGAAGCCGCGGGCGGCCGGGTTGCCGGAGTCCGGCACCGGGATGACGAGGTCGGCGGAGACCGGCGCCTCGCTCGCGAGGATCTCGCCCATCCGCCCACGCGCGACCTGCAGCACCTCGCCGCCCAGCCGCGAGTCGGGCCGCGCGAAGTAGATGTGCTCGAACACGCACAGCGCCTGCCGCTCGCCGACCACCCCCATGCGCGTCTGCAGGCCGTCCGGCGTCAGCGACACGATCTCGCCCGGCTGCACGTCCCGCAGGAACGTGCCGCCGATGATGTCGAAGGCGCAGGTCTCCGACGCCACGCAATACTGGTCGCCGAGCATGCCCAGCGACAGCGGGCGCAGACCGGCCGGGTCGCGGAACGCGACCACCCGGTCCTTGGTCATGACGACCGTCGAGTACGCGCCCTCGACCCGCCGCATGACGTCCGCGAGCGCCTCCTCGATCGAGTCGGCCTCGTGCGTCGAGAGCAGTGCGGCGATGATCTCCGAGTCCGACGTCGAGCGGAACGCGACGCCCCGCTCGCGCAGCGAGGAATGCAGCTCGACGGCGTTGATCAGGTTGCCGTTGTGGGCGAGCGCGACCTCGCGCCGATCCGCCCGCCACACCGGCTGCGAGTTCTCCCACGACGACGCGCCCGTCGTCGAGTAGCGCACGTGGCCGACCGCCATCTCTCCCTGCAGAGCGCGCAGCCGCTGCTCGTTGAACACCTGGTTCACGAGCCCCTGGTCGCGCATCGCCATGATGTGGCCGCGCTGGGCGGTCGCGATGCCGGCGGACTCCTGCCCGCGGTGCTGGAGCGCGAACAGGGCGAAGTAGGCGAGACGAGCGACGTCGCGCTCAGGGGCGCAGATACCGAAGACGCCACACTCGTCGCGCGGTCCGTCGCGGAGGTCGGAGGGTGCTGAGGACAAGGCGAACGACCGGGGCTGGAGCCTAGCAACGGCCCCGGCGCGTGCCGGTAGGCTCCCTTGACCCCGCGTCCCCAGGAGAGAGCGATGGCCGTCAACGCCCCAGTCCAGATCGACCGCTTGCGCATAAAGGAGCTGATCGAGCGCGAGGAGAAGGCGCTCAACGAGGCCACGCGCAAGTCGGAGGAGATGTACGCGCGGGCGCACGCGGTGCTGACCGGCGGGGTGGCTTCGTCATACCAGCTGCGCGACCCGTGGCCGATCTACCTCGAGCGCGGCCACGGCGCGAAGGTCTGGGACGTCGACGGCAACGAGATGTACGACTTCCACAACGGCTTCGGCTCGATGGTGCAGGGCCATGCGCATCCGGCGATCGGGAAGGCGATCCGCGAGCGCTACGAGAGCGGCACGCACTTCGCGGCGCCGACCGAGGACGCGGTCGTGGTCGCCGAGGAGCTGCAGCGGCGCTGGGGGCTTTCGCGCTGGCGCTACACGAACTCCGGCTCGGAGTCGACGATGGACGCGATCCGGATCGCGCGCGCGTACGCGAAGCGCGACACCGTGATGAAGATCTTCGGCTCCTACCACGGCCATCACGACACGGTGATGGTCTCGATCGGGGTCGAGTACGACAAGATCGGCGATCGCGACAACCTCGGCTCGCTGCCCTACGGCGCCGGCATCCCGCAGGCGACCGTGGAGATGACGGTTGCCGTGCCGTTCAACGACGCGCCCGCCATGGAGCGCCGGATCGAGCGCCTGACGGAGGAGGGTCGCAAGCCCGCCTGCGTGATCATGGAGGCGGCGATGATGAACCTCGGGGTCGTGATGCCGCAGCCCGGCTACCTCGAGGCCGTGCGCGAGATCACCGCCAAGCACGGCATCGTGCTGATCTTCGACGAGGTCAAGACCGGCCTGACGATCGCCCCCGGCGGGGCGACCGAGAAGTGGGCCGTGACGCCCGACATGGTCACGCTCGCGAAGGCGCTGGGCGGCGGCGTGCCGACCGGCGCGATCGGCGGGACCGACGAGGTCATGTCGGTCGTGGAGGACGGCTCCGTCTACCAGGTCGGCACCTACAACGGGAACCCGCTCGGCATGGCCGCCACGCGCGCGAACCTGCTCGAGGTGCTCACGCCCGACGCCTACGACCACCTCGACCACCTCAACGACCGCATCCTCACCGGCTGCCAGGGCGTGATCGACAAGTACAACCTGCCCGGGTACTCGGTCGGGATCGGCTCGAAGGGCTGCGTCACCTTCTCGCCGGTCGAGATCGTCGACTACGAGAGCTTCAAGGCCAACCAGGACGCCGACATGGCCGAGCTGGCGTGGCTGTTCAACATGAACCGAGGGATCTTCATGACCCCCGGCCGCGAGGAGGAGTGGACGCTGTCGGTCACCCACGACGACGCGTCGGTCGACACGTACGTCCAGGTGTTCGACGCCATGGCCGAGGAGCTCACGCGGTAGCCGAGACGGCCGCCTCCTCGAGGCGGCCGTCCTCGTGCACCAGGTGCGCGTCGTCGCCCACGCAGACGACGCGCCCCGCCGTCGAGCCCGTCGCGCGCGCGGCGATCAGCGCCGCCGCGATCCGGTGCACGTCGCGCACGACGCCGATCCGGAACAGCGACCGCGTCTCGTTCGCCAGCCGCCCGTCGCCGGCGCGCAGCACCACGCGCAGGTCCTCGTTCAGCGACTTGGCCGCCATCGCGATCGAGATGTTCTCGAGGTCGTCGTCGGTGACCGCGGCGAGCGCGCACGCGCGCCCGAGCGAGAGCCGGCGCAGCAGCGACGGGTCGGCGCCGCGGCCGATCACGACCGGGAACCCGAGCTCGCGCGCGAGGCCGACGTTCTCGCCGTCGTCGCGGTGGTCGATCGCCACCACGCCGATCCCGCAGCGGCGCAGCAGCACGCAGAGCCGCAGGCCGACCTGGCCGAGCCCGACCACCACGACGTGGTCGCGCCGCGGCACGGCCCGGCGGCCGACCAGCCCGGTGAGCCGCCGGTTGACCAGCCGGTTGACGAGTCCGGCCGTGAACGACGCCTCGAGCAGCAGGGTCACGAGCATCGAGACCGTGAGGAACGCCTTCAGTCCCTTCGGGCCGTCGGCGACCTCGTCGTTGGGGTCGACGGTGACGAGCGTCTTGGCCGAGCCGTAGGCCGCGTCGATCACGTCCTGGCCGAGCACGGCCATGCACGCGATCGTCTCGAGCACCAGGACGATCAGGAGCCCGAGCGCGCCCCACACCAGCAGCGCGGCGCTCTTGTCGAAGGGCGCGAAGATGGCGCGGGCGAGCGCCGCCGCCTGCCGGCGGTCGGGCACCTCGATCGGCGTCTCCTCGACGCCGCCGGCCGCCTCGCGGATCCCGGACGGCGGGTCGGCATCCTCGCGGACGGCGATCAGGTCCTCTCCCAGGCACGGCCCGGCGAGCGACGGCGCGACGATGTCCGCCATCGACGTGATGTCGCAGTGCTCGACCGCGGCGTCGACCTGCCGGGACATCGTCGGGTCGAAGATCGTCACGAGCATCGGGACGTCCGGATCGACGGACCGGACCATCAGGGCGACCCGCAGGACCACCGCGTCGTCGCGCGACACGATCGCCACGCGGTCGATGCCGTCGCCCTCCAGCGCGTGCCGGACCTCGCGCTCCTCGGGCGCCTTCATGCGGTGCACCTCGGCGCCCGCCGCATCGAGCGCCTGGCGGGTCTCCTCGGCGAGGTCGCCCTCGCCGATCAGCAGCACGGTCGGCACCCGGCGCACCCTAGCCGGGCCGGGATCGCTAAACCAGCAGCCGCACTAGCCCTTCGGCGTGGGCGCGGGCGAGCTCGGCGACCGGCAGCTCGAGCTCGCCGTCGATCACGAGGGCGTCGCCGCCGACCTCGCCGATCTCGGTCGCCGCGGCGCCGAAGCGCGCCAGCGCCGCGCGCGGGCCGGAGACCACGAAGGCGCCGGGGCCCTCGGCGAACAGCGGCGCGTCGAGCGCCACCCGCGCGCCCAGCCCACCCGCGATGCAGCACTCGGCGAGCGCGACGGCGACCCCACCCTCGGCGACGTCGTGGGCCGACCGCAGGGCGCCCGAGCGGACTCCCTGGCGCACGGCGGCGTGCAGCGCCCGCAGCGCCCCGAGGTCCGCGGCCGGCAACGAGCCCTCGAGCGCGTCGCCGCGCAGCTTGGCCAGCTCGGAGCCGACCTCGGAGGGCGCCCACGAAGCGCTGAGCAGCGCGATCGCGTCGCCCTCGGCCGCGAACCCGAGCCGGCCGGCCCGCGCCGGGTCGGGCAGCTCGCCGACCATGCCGACCACCGGCGTCGGGTAGATCGGGCCCTCGCCGCCCTCGTTGTACAGGGACACGTTGCCGCCCACCACCGGGACCGCGAGCGCCCGGCAGGCGTCGCCCAGCCCGGCCACCGCGCGCGTGAGCTGCCATGCGATGTGGGGCTTCTCGGGATTGCCGAAGTTCAGGCAGTTGGTGAGCCCGAGCGGCTCGGCGCCGACGCACGCGAGGTTGGCCGAGCACTCGAGCACCGCCTCGATCGCGCCGTCGTACGGGTCGACCGCCACGCGGCGGCCGTTGCCGTCGATCGACACCGCGATCGCGCCGCCGGACTCGAGCATCAGCACGGCGGCGTCGGCCTGCTCGGGGCGGCGCACGGTGCGCGAGCCGACCAGGCAGTCGTACTGCTCGAACGCCCACCGGCGCGACGCCAGGTTGGCGCTCCCGAGCAGGGCGAGCAGCGTGCCGGCCGCGTCGAGCCCCTCGTCGAGCTCGCGCTCGGGCCGCGGGTAGATCGGCGTCGCCGGCTGGAGCGGCTCGAGGTCGTAGGCCGGGCACTCGTCGACCAGGGCGCTCACCGGCAGGTCCCCGACCAGCGCTTCGCCGTCGAACACGCGCAGCCGCGCGGTGCCGGTCACCTCGCCGATCGCGGTGGCGTTGACCTCCCACCTGCCGCACACCGCCAGCACGTCGTCGAGCTTCGCCGGCTCGACCACGCACAGCATCCGCTCCTGCGACTCCGAGATCATGATCTCGAACGGCTCCATGTCGGCCTCGCGGAGCGGCACGCGCCGGACGTCGAGGTCGATGCCGACGCCGCCCTTCGCCGCCATCTCCGACGACGACGACGTCAGCCCCGCCGCGCCCAGGTCCTGCAGGGCGACCAGCAGCCCCGCGTCGAGCAGCTCGAGCGAGCACTCGAGCAGCCGGCTCTCCTCGAACGGGTCGCCGATCTGGACCGTCGGGCGCTTGGCGCCGTCCTCGTCGCCGAGCTCGGCGGAGGCGAGCACGGAGGCGCCGCCGATCCCGTCGCGGCCCGTGCGCGCGCCGAACAGCACGACCACGTTCCCGACGCCGGCGGCAGCGCTACGGATCAGCTTGGCGGTCTCGATCAGACCGACGCACATCGCGTTGACCAGGCAGTTCTGCTCGTACGGGCGCTCGAAGTAGATCTCGCCGCCGACGGTGGCGACGCCGATCGAGTTCCCGTAGTGGCCGATGCCGGCGACGGCGTGCTCGAGCAGGTAGCGGGAGCGCGGCGAGTCGGTGATCTCGCCGAACCGCAGCGAGTCGAGGATCGCGATCGGCCGCGCCCCGATCGCGAACACGTCGCGCAGGATGCCGCCGACGCCGGTCGCCGCTCCCTGGAACGGCTCGACCGCGCTCGGGTGGTTGTGCGACTCGACCTTGAACGCGCACGCGAGCCCGCCCCCGAGGTCGACCGCCCCCGCGTTCTCGCCCGGGCCGAGCACGAGCCGGCCGCCCTCGGTCGGCAACGTCTTGAGCAGCCGCCGCGAGTGCTTGTAGCCGCAGTGCTCGGACCACATCAGGCTGAAGACCGCGAGCTCGACCTCGTTCGGCTCGCGCCCCAGCTTGTCGACGATCAGCTCGTACTCGGCGTCGGTGAGCCCGAGCTCGCGATGGCGGGTGGCGCTGCCGCGTGGCCTCCGCTCGTCATCCGGACTCGCCGGCTGGAGGCCGCGGGCATTCATCCGGTAGGCGCCCCGATCAGTGCGAGCCCGTCGACCGAGCCGGTCAGGAGGTCGACGGCGTGCTCCGGATGCGGCATCAGGCCGAGCACGTTGCCGGCCTCGTTGCACACGCCGGCGATGTCGTGCGCGGAGCCGTTGAAGTTGTGGCCGGGCGCGTAGCGCAGGACGACCTGGTCGCCCAGGTCGCCGGGCGCCCAGTAGCGCCCCGTGGTGTGCTTGGCGGGGATCGAGAGCCGCTGCCCGGCCTCCAGCCCGCGCGTCCACGGGATCCCGGCGTTCACGACCTCGACCTCGACCTGGCGGCAGACGAACCGCAGCGACGTGTTCGGCAGCAGCGCCCCCGGCAGCAGGCCGGCCTCGCACAGCACCTGGAACCCGTTGCAGATCCCGAGCACGAGCCCGCCCTCCCGGGCGAAGCGCTCGACCGCGCCCATGACCGGCGAGAAGCGCGCGATCGCTCCCACCCGCAGGTAGTCGCCGTACGAGAAGCCGCCCGGAATGATCACCGCGTCGGCCCCGCGAAGGTCCGCCTCGGCGTGCCACAGCAGCTCGGCGTCGCCGACCCGCCGGGCGGCGGCGAGGGCGTCGCGCTCGTCGCACGAGCCCGGGAACTGCACGACCCCGAACTTCACTGGATCTCGTAATCCTCGATCAGCGGATTCGTCAGCAGCCGCTCGCACATCTCGTCCACGCGCGACGGATCCTCGACGTCGAGCTCGACCAGCCGCCCGACGTGCACGTTGCGCACGCCCTGGAAGCCGAGCGCCGGCAGCGCGCGCTCGACGGCCTGGCCCTGCGGGTCCAGGATCCCGGCCTTGGGCCGGATCAGGACCCGCACCCTCAACTGGGGGCCACTCAAGGCGCCGTGCGCTCCAGCCAGGCGGAGAACGGCTCGCCGGCCAGCCGCTCGTAGGCGGTCACGTAGCGCTCGCGCGTCTGGGCGACCACGTCGTCGGGGATCGCCGGCGCCGGCGGCGTCTTGTCCCATCCCGTGCCGGACGCCCAGTCGCGCACGTACTGCTTGTCGAAGCTCGGCTGGCCGCGGCCGGGCTCGTACTGGTCGGCCGGCCAGAAGCGCGACGAGTCGGGCGTGCAGACCTCGTCGGCGAGCGTGAGCGTGCCTTCCGCGTCCAGCCCGAACTCGAACTTGGTGTCGGCCAGGATGATCCCGCGCTCGCGCGCGTAGGCGGCGATCTTGCCGTACACGGCGAGCGACGCCTCGCGCATCCGGCCGGCCAGCTCACGCGAGCCGGCCAGCTCGGCGGCCTGCTCGAAGTCGATCGCCTCGTCGTGGCCCTCCTCGGCCTTCGTCGACGGCGTGAACAGCGGCTCCGGCAGCTGCTCGGACTCACGCAGGCCCGGCGGGAGCTCGAGGCCCGAGACCCGGCCGGTCGCCTGATAGTCCTTCCACCCGGAGCCGGACAGGTAGCCGCGCACGATGCACTCGACCGGCAGCATCTCCAGCCGCCTGACCCGCAGGCCGCGGCCGCGGAACTCGTCCGGCACGCCGTCGGTGGCGGAGATCAGGTGGTTCGGGACCTCCTCGTGCGTGAGGTCGAACCACAGCACGGACAGTCCGGTCAGCACCTTGCCCTTGTCCGGGATCGGGGTCGGGTGCACGACGTCGTAGGTGGAGATGCGGTCGGAGGCCACCATCAGCAGGTCGTCGCCGAGCTCGTACAGCTCGCGGACCTTGCCGGAGGCCAGCAGAGTCAGGCCGGTCACGTTCTACAGGCTAGTTCGTGCACCCCGCCAGAACCGCTGGTGGTAACGCCGCGTATACCGGTGAAAGTCGACCGCTCGGGGGGACGTGAGATGAAGACCAGCCTCACCTGCTGTGCCCTGCTCGTCGCATTTGCCGCACTCGCACCGGCCGCATCCGCAGGACCGAGGCGCGACACGACGCCTCCGAGCACGCCGACCAACGTCCGCGTCGTGGCGGTGACCGAGGACACGATCACGATCGCGTGGAACCCCGCCACCGACAACTCGGGCCGGATCCACGTCTACATCGCCGGCGGCTGGTACCACTCCGGCACCAGCACCACGAAGACGTTCACGGGGCTCGTGCCGAGCTGGACGCAGACCTACCGGGTGCAGGCCATGGACCCGTCCGGCAACCTCTCCGCGCCCAGCGAGCCGGTGACCGCCACGACGGCCCCCGACACGACCCCGCCCACCACGCCGACGAACCTGCGCCCGACCGGGACCGGCATCTCCACCGTCTCGCTCGCCTGGGACCGCTCGAGCGACCGCTGGACGTTCGGCTACGAGGTCCTGATGGACGGCGCCGTGCTCGCCGCCGCCTCGCATCCGTTCGTGGGGACGCCGTCCACGACGCTGCGCAAGATCCCGCCGGGGACCCACACGTTCGAGGTCCGCGCGCGCGACTTCGCGGGCAACACCTCGGGCCTGAGCAACCCGCAGACGGTCAGCCTGGCCGGGAACGGGGACACCACGCCGCCGAGCCCTCCGACCCTCCTCGAGGTCGAGGACCTCAACGACAACTGCGGCAGCCAGATCCTCAGATGGACCGGCCTCGACCGACAACGCCGACCCGGCCTCCGCGATCGAGTACGAGCTCTATCGAAACGATCGGTTCTGGATCGTCACGCCGCCCGGCGTCACCGAGTCGTTCCAGTACACGCCGCCGGGAGTCGGCACGTGGTACGTCGTGGCCGTCGACCGCGCCGGCAACAGCTCGCTGCCCGAGCAACAGCCGAGACCGTGAACATCGTCGCCGACCAGAACCTGTGTTAGAGGTCGTACGGGAAATCAGTGAGTAGCTCGGCGCCGTCCTCGCCGACCAGGACCAGTCCTCGAGGCGGACGCCGCCGAGCGCCTTGCTGTAGCAGCCGGGCTCGAGCGTGATCACGTCGCCCGCCACCAGCGTGTCGGGCGTGCGGCCGAGGATGGGCCGCTCGTGCACCTCGAGCCCGACGCCGTGCCCGAGGCCGTGGTAGTAGCCCTCCTCGAGCTTCGTGCCGGCAGCCTTGCTGCGCTGCGTCGGATAGCCGGCGTTCTCGAAGGGCTCGCACGAGATCGCATAGATCTGGCGGCAGTCGGCACCCGCGCGCACCTCCGCGAACGAGCGGTCGAGCGACTCGCGGGCCAGCCGCCAGTATTCGGCGAGCTCGTCCGGCGGCGCCATCGCGCTCGCGATGAACGTACGCGTCATGTCGGCCCAGCAGCGTGAGACGCGGTCGCGCGGCCAGATGTCGACGACCACGACCTCGCCCTCGCCGATCGGGCCGTGACCGGGCTCGTGGCCGATCGCGGACTGGGGGCCGTGCGAGACGATCACGTCGTCGGCGAGGTCGCAGCCATGCGAGTCGCACAACGCCTGCATCTCCGCCCGGACCTCCTCGCTGGTGACGCCGCCCTCGCGAATCATCCGGGCGGCGACCCCCATCGCCGCGTCGGCCGACCGCTGGGCGCGCCGGATGCCCTCGATCTCGCTCGCGCTCTTGACCCGCCGCTTGCCGACGAACGCCTCGGGGTCGACCACCACCTCGATACCGGCGCCGCGCAGGTGGTCGGCGACGCCGACCGGGAACTCCGACGGGACCAGCGCCCGCTGCACCCCGAGCCGCTCGCAGGCGCGCCGGGCCAGCTCGATGTCGACCTCGTGGCGTGAGATGCCGCGGCTCAGGAGCTCGTCGGCGCCGAGCTCGTACGGGTCGAGGATCTCGATCCCCATCGCGGTGACCTTGTCGGCGTCGAGCTGGGAGACGGTGGCCGCGCGCCGGCCGTCGCTCTCGATGTACAGGAACGGGTCGATGATGCCGGTGGGGACGGCGTGGAAGAGGTCCGCCGACAGCTCGGGTGCGCCGTAGATGAGCAAAGTTCCGTTCATGTTTCGTCCTCCGATCCTCGCAAGCTCGGATCTCCGGCCGACGTTACGACCTCCAGCCGCCGCAGCACCTCGGGCACGTGGCGGATGTAGTGGCTGTAGTCGAACACCGCGTCGAGATCGAGGTCGACGCCGGGCTCGCGCTCGAGCAATGTTCGCAGAGGCGTGCCGGTGTCCCACGCCTCCTGGGCCAGCCGCTGCACGAGCCGGTAGGCGTCGTCGCGCTGGGAGCCTCGCTCGACGAGCGCGAGCAGCACGCGCTGGGAGAAGAGCGCGCCGCTGGTGAGCTCGAGGTTTGCCGCCATCCGGTCGGCGTGCACGACCATCCCGCGCGCGACCCGCAGCGTCAGGTGCTGCATGTAGTCGAGCAGGATCGTGGCGTCGGGCAGCACGATCCGCTCGGCGCCCGAGTGCGAGATGTCGCGCTCGTGCCACAGCGCGACGTTCTCGAGCCCGGCCTGCGCGTAGCCGCGCAGCACGCGCGCCAGCCCGCAGATGCGCTCGGTGGTGATCGGGTTGCGCTTGTGCGGCATCGCGCTCGAGCCCTTCTGCCCGGCCCGGAACGGCTCCTCGACCTCGCGCACCTCGGTGCGCTGGAGATGGCGGATCTCCTGCGCGAAGCGCTCGAGCCCGGCGCCCGCGAGCGCGATCGCGCTCAGCAGCTCGGCGTGGCGGTCGCGCGGCACGACCTGGGTGGAGACCGGCTCGGCGGCGAGGCCCAGCCGCCCCAGCACCCGCGCCTCGTATTCGGGCCCGAGCGCGGCATAGGTGCCGACGGCGCCCGAGATCGCCCCCGTCGCGGCCTGCGCGAAGGCGCGTTGCAGACGGTCGGCGTTGCGGTGGGCCTCGAGCGCGAAGCCCGCGAGCTTGAGACCGAACGAGGTCGGCTCGGCGTGCACCCCGTGCGTGCGGCCCACGCACAGCGTGCCGGCGTGCTCGCGCGCGCGCTCGGCCAGCGCCCGCGCGAGCTCGCGCGCGCCCGGGAGGATCACCTCGCCGGCGCGCCGGAGCTGGAGCGCGAGCGCGGTGTCGAGCACGTCCGACGACGTCAGGCCGAAGTGGATCCAGCGGCCCGCGGGCCCCGCCGATCCCGCGAGGACGTCGACGAACGCCGCCACGTCATGGTCGGTGACCGCCTCGCGCTCCTTGACCGCCTCGACCGTGAACGCCGCGCCCCGGATCGCCTCCAGGTCCTCGGCCGCCGGCCCCTCGAGCGCCTCCGCCGCCGCCACCTCGACGTCGCGCCAGGCGGTCATGCGGGCCTCGTCGGTCCAGATCGCGCCGAGCGCCGGGCGCGTGTAGCGGGCGATCACGCTTCCAGTATGCGGGCGGCCAGCACCGCGGCGTTGCGCGCGTTGTCGACGCCCACGCACGCGACCGGCACCCCCGGCGGCATCTGCGCGATCGAGAGCAGCGCGTCGAGCCCGCCGGCGACCGACTTCGACGACGTCAGCGGCACCCCGATCACCGGGAGCGCCGTGTGCGCTGCGACCACGCCGGGCAGCGCGGCCGACAGGCCGGCGCCGGCGATGATCACGCGCAGGCCGCGCAGCTGCGCGTTCTTCGCGTAATCGGCAACGGTGTCGGGCTCGCGGTGGGCCGACATCACGCGCACCTCGTGATGGATGCCGCGCTTGGAGAGCTCCTCGCCGGCGGCCTCCATCGCCGGCATGTCGCTCTTGGAGCCCATCACGATGCCGACGCGGGGCGCGTCGACCTCGAGGCCCTCGAACTCGGCCTCGACCGAGGTCTGGGTGACCGGATCGGTCATGCGGCGATGTCCCGGCGCAGCTGCCGGCCGTCGAAGGCGATCACGTCGGCGGCAGCATACGCACGCTCGCGGGCGGACCGCGTGCCGTCGCCGAGCGCGGTCACGTTCAGCACGCGCCCGCCGGCCGTCACGAGCGTTCCGTTGCTCTCCGCCGTGCCCGCGTGCGTGACCTCGACGTCCCCCGGCACCCGGTCGAGGCCGGAGATCACGTCCCCGGAGGACGACGAGGCCGGATAGCCGCGCGAGGCGAGCACGACGGTCACCGCCGAACGCGCGTCCCACTCGAGCGCGGCGCCTGCGAGCCCGCCGGAGACGGTGGCGCGCTGCAGCAGGTCGAGCAGGTCGGTGCGCAGGCGCGGCAGCACCGCCTGGGTCTCGGGATCGCCGAAGCGGACGTTGAACTCGAGCACCTTCACGCCGTCCCCGGTGAGCATCAGCCCGGCGTAGAGGACGCCGTGGAACGGCGTGCCCCGGCGCGCGAGCTCGTCCACGACCGGCTGGTGGACCTCGGCGCGGATCCGCTCCACGAACGCGTCGTCGATCTCCGGCACCGGCGAGTAGCAGCCCATCCCGCCCGTGTTCGGGCCTGTGTCGCCGTCGCCGATGCGCTTGTAGTCGCGCGCCGGGGCCAGCGGGAGCGCGGTCTCGCCGTCGCAGATCGCGAGCAGGGACAGCTCCTGCCCGTCGAGGAACTCCTCGACGAGGACCGGAGTGTCGCCGAACCGGCGCTCCACGAGCATCACGCGCAGAGCCTCATGCGCCGCCCGCTCGTCGGGGGCGATCACGACCCCCTTGCCGGCCGCCAGGCCGTCGGCCTTGATCACGGCGGGATAGCCGTCGATCGCCGCCATCCCTTCGTCCACGGACTCGACGACCGCGTGGCCGCCGGTCGGCACGCCGGCCGCGGCCATCACCTCCTTGGCGAACGCCTTCGAGCCCTCGAGACGCGCGGCACCGGCGGTCGGGCCGAAGCAGGCGACGCCCGCCGCGGCGCACTCGTCCGCCAGCCCGGCCACGAGCGGCGCCTCCGGCCCCACCACCACGAGGTCCATGCCCGCGACCTCGCCGTCGGGGACGATCGTCGCGTCGCGGGCGATGCCGGCGTTGCCCGGCGCGGCGAAGACCTGCGGCCGCTGGGGCGACCGCAGCAGCGCGCGCACGATCGCGTGCTCCCGGCCGCCCCCGCCGACGACGAGCACCCTGGTCACGTCAGAGCGAGGCGATGAAGTCGTCGATCGGGATCGCCGCCAGCGACTCGTAGTGAGCGGTCCCGCGGGAGCCGAGCTCGAGCGACACGCGCGCCATCGTCTTCTCGTCGGGCGCCTCGACGATGTTCACGAAGTCGAAGTGGCCGAGCGTCGCCCACTGGGCCTTCACCGTCGCGCCGAGCTGCTCGACCTCCTGGTTGACCTCGCGGATGCGCGACGGGTTGTTCTTGACGGTCTGCACGCCCTCGGGGGTGAGGGTCGACAGCATGATGTAGGTCGGCATGCGACCCGTTGTATCCGATCTTTCCGACGTGATGCGGTGTTCCCGTCGGGAGTGGATACTTCGACCACCATGGCCGTCCGCGTCGTTGCCGTCACCGCGCTCCTGCTCGCGGTGGCGGCCGCACCGGCGCGGGCGGCGCCGGCGCTCGCCCCGCTCGAGCCGTGTTACGTCTCGGCCGGGCCCGACGCCCGAGAAGCTCGAGAAGATCACGGTTCGACGGCACTGACTTTCTGCCGAACACCACGGTCGAGGTGTTGATCGACGGCGCGCCCGTCTTCAGCACGTCGACCGATGCCGTGGGCGACTTCGCCGTGCGCGTCGACGCTCCGTACCAGTCGCGCGGCGAGCGCCCCTTCACGCTCGAGGTGCGCGACGGGGTGAACTGGCTGGCGGCGCAGTCGCGGGTGACGAACCTCGCGGTCAACGTCCGCCCCCGCCGGGCGCCGCCGTCGAACCGCGTGCGCTTCCGCGGCCGGGGCTTCATGCAGACGGGCCCCGTCTACGCGCACTATCTGTACGGCCGCAAGCTCCAGAAGACCGTTCGGCTCGCGGCCGGGTCGAACCCACCCTGCGGGACCTTCAGCGTCAAGCGGCGGCAGATCCCGGTCGAGAACGCGCGCACCGGCAGCTGGATGATCCAGATCGACCAGAAGAAGGCCTACGACCCGCAGCCGGATCCGGTGTGGGTCCGGCTGCCGATCGAGGTCTCCGAGACGTTCGGCAGTATCTAGACGGCGGCGGGCGCCTCGACCGGGACGCGGTCGAAGGTCAGCTCGCCGTCCGCGGTGTCGACCTCGATCCGGTCGCCGGCCGCGATCTCGCCCTTCAGGAGGCCGAGTGCGAGCGGGTCGACCAGGCGCTTCGAGATCACGCGCTTGAGCGGGCGGGCGCCGTACGTGGGGTCGTAGCCGATGTCGCCGAGCAGGTCGCGCGCCGCGTCGGTGAGGGTGACCTCGACGCCGCGCTCCGCCACACGGCCGATCAGCCGCGCCACCTGGAGGTCGACGATCTCGCGCAGCTGCTCGCGGGAGAGCGGCTCGAACTCGACGATGTCGTCGAGCCGGTTGATGAACTCCGGCTTGAACGTCGCCAACGCACCCTCGCGGCCGCCCGGGATGTTCGAGGTCATGATCAGAACCGTGTTCTTGAAGTCCACGGTGCGGCCGTGGCCGTCGGTCAGGCGGCCGTCGTCCATCACCTGCAGGAGCACGTTGAAGACGTCGTTGTGCGCCTTCTCGATCTCGTCGAGCAGCACGACCGAGTACGGCCGCCGCCGGACGGCCTCGGTGAGCTGGCCGCCCTCCTCGTAGCCGACGTAGCCGGGCGGCGCCCCGACCAGCCGCGACACGGAGTGCTTCTCCATGTACTCCGACATGTCGATCCGCACCATCGCGTCCTGCGAGTCGAACATGAACTCGGCCAGCGCGCGCGCCAGCTCTGTCTTGCCGACGCCGGTCGGGCCGAGGAACAGGAAGGTGCCGATCGGGCGGTCGGGGTCGCTGAGGCCGGCGCGCGAGCGGCGCAGCGCGTCGGACACCGCGGCGACGGCCTCCTCCTGGCCGACCACGCGGCGGTGGAGGCGCTCCTCCATGTGGATCAGCTTCTCGACCTCGCCCTCCATCAGGCGACCGGCCGGGATGCCGGTCCACTTGGCTACCACGTCGGCGACCTCGTCGACGTCGACCTTCTCGGACAGGTATACGGCCGGCTCGACATCGTGCTCGAGCGCGTCCTGGCGGGCCTCCGCGGCTGCAAGCTTCTGCTCGAGCATTGGGATCTCGCCGTGTCGCAGCTCGGCGGCGTGCTGGTAGTCGAGCTCGCGCTCGGCGCGCTCGAGCTCCACACGCGCCTGGTCGAGCCGCTCGCGCAGCTTGCCGTGGCCCTCGGCCTGCTCCTTCTCGCGCTCCCACTGGGCGCGCATGCCGGACGCCTGCTCGCGCAGCTCGGCCAGCTCGCGCTCGATCTGCTCGCGGCGGTCGGCCGCCGTCTCGTCCTTGGCCACCGCGACCTGCTCGATCTCGAGCTGCTTGATCCGGCGCTCGACCTCGTCGATCTCGGTCGGCACCGAGGTCAGCTCGATGCTGACGCGGCTGGCTGCCTCGTCGACGAGGTCGATCGCCTTGTCGGGGAGGAAGCGGTCGGAGATGTAGCGGTGGCTGAGAGTGGCGGCGGCGATCAGCGCCGCGTCGGTGATCGTGACCTTGTGGTGCGCCTCGTAGCGCTCCTTGAGGCCGCGCAGGATCGCGATCGTGTCCTCGACCGACGGCTCGCCGACATAGATCGGCTGAAAGCGGCGCTCGAGCGCGGCGTCCTTCTCGACGTGCTTCTTGTACTCGTCGAGCGTGGTGGCGCCGACCGCGCGCAGCTCGCCGCGGGCGAGCATCGGCTTGAGCAGGTTGGCGGCGTCGACCGCACCCTCGGCGGCGCCCGCCCCGACGATCGTGTGCAGCTCGTCCATGAACAGGATGACCGTGCCCTGGGCCTCCTGGATCTCCTTGAGGACGGCCTTCAGCCGCTCCTCGAACTCGCCGCGGTACTTGGAGCCCGCCAGCAGGGCGCCGATGTCGAGCGCGATCATGCGCCGGTCGCGCAGCGACTCCGGAACGTCGCCGTCCACGATCCGCTGGGCCAGGCCCTCGACGATCGCGGTCTTGCCGACGCCGGGCTCGCCGATCAGCACCGGGTTGTTCTTGGTGCGGCGGGAGAGGACCTGGATCACGCGGCGGATCTCGTCGTCGCGCCCGATCACGGGGTCGAGCTTGCCCTCGTCGGCCTCCTGCGTGAGGTCGCGGCCGAAGCGCTGCAGCGCCTGGTACTTCTCCTCCGGGTTCATGTCGGTCACGCGGTGCGGGCCGCGGACCTGCTCGACGGCCTTGGCGATGTCGTCGCGCTTGGGCAGGCCGTCGACGGCGTCGGCGAGGGAGAGCAGCAGGTGCTCGGTGGAGACGTACTCGTCGCCGAGCTTGCCTGCCTCCCGCTCGGCGGCGCGCAGGACGTCCAGCAGCTCGCGCGAGGTGGCGGGCTCGCGTGCGCCGGCCGTGATGGTGGGCAGGCGGTCGAGGGCGCCGCCGACCTCGCTGCGGAGAGCGCCCGGGTCGGCGCCCACCTTGCGCAGCACGGGGCCGACGATCCCCTCCGCCTGGTCGAGCAGCGCGAGCAGCAGGTGCTCGGGCGCCGTCTCGCTGTTGCGGCGATCGGCCGCCAGGCGGATCGCCTGCTGGATCGCCTCCTGGGATTTGATGGTGAAGCGGTCGAGTTGCATGCGCGTTCCTAAATCTCAGTGCAAGTGACTGAGATTTTAGCGCGCTGTCAATCGTCGTCGTCGCCGCCGCGGCCCCGTCCTCGCCCGCGGCCGCGGCCCTGTCCGCCGTCGTCGGAGTCCGAATCGTCGCTGCCGGACAAGCCGGAGTTGTCGTCGTCGGACACGACCGGGGGCACGGCCGTCGCGGTGGGGGCCGCGGTGGCCGCCGCGGTCGGAGCCGCGGTGGCGGCCGGGGTGGCCGCGGCGCGGGCCTGCTCACGGCGGGCGGCGGCGCGGCGGGCGCGCTCCCTCCGTGCGCGGGCGCGGCGCGCGGCGGCCCGGGAGTCGGGCGTCGCTTCCGGGGTCGCCGTTCCCCGCGGCGAGAGCTCGTCACCCGGGCTCAGCGGCTCGGACGACAGCCCGATCGTCTGCGTGGACAGCCGCGAGGCCGCCAGCGTGACGCCGGCGACGAGCAGCACGCCGCCGGCGGCGAGCAGGATCCACAGCAGGGTCGCCCGAGGCATCGATCCACCGTAGCTCGGCGACGGTTAAGCGCCGGGAAAGGGTGGGACCGTGACCGTCGCCCGCGCACCGGCGCCGTCGCGGTTGGCGAGCGTGACCTCTCCGCCCCAGCGGCGCGCGAGCTCGCGCGCGATCGGCAGCCCGAGGCCGGTGCCGTTCGGCCCCGCGCGGCCGGCGGCGCCCCGGTGGAAGCGCTCGAACACCGCGGCGAGGTCGTCGTCGGACAGGCCCGGTCCGCGGTCGAGCACGTCGATCGCGCCCGGCCGTGCCCGCACCTCGACCTCGCCGTTGCCGTAGTGGATCGCGTTCTCGATCAGCGCGTCGAGCGTGCGGTCGAGGTCGGCGCGTGGCACGAGGCCGTCGGCGGTAGCGCCGGACGAGCGCACGCGGCCGCCCTCGGCGCCGTCCCAGCGCGCCTCGGCGCGGCGTGCGGCGTCGCACAGGTCGACCTGCTCGGGCGGCGCGTCGACCTCGCCGGCCTGCGAGAGGACGAGCAGCTCGGAGACCATCGCCGAGAGGCGGTCGAGCTCGCGCAGGCCGGCGTCGATCTCCTCGTGGGCGTCGGTGTCGCCGGTCGAGGCGCGTGCCTCCTCGAGCCGCAGCCTGAGCCCGCTGAGGGGGGTCCGCAGCTGGTGCGAGGCGTCGGCGACGAACTCGCGCTGGCTCACGAGCAGCCGCTCGAGCCGCGACGTCATGTCGTTGAAGGTGCGCGCGAGGCGCTGCTGCTCGGCGCTGCCCTCGACCTTGGCTCGCGCCGACAGGTCGCCCTCCGCCACGCGGCGGGCCGCCTGGTCGAGGCGCCGCACGGGGCCGGCGACCTGACCGGCGATCACGGCGCCGAGCCCGAGTCCGAGCACGAGGACGAGCGCCCCGATCGCGATCAGCCCGACCGTCGCGCGCCAGGTCGCGTCGTTGACCGCCTTGACGCTCTGCGTCACGCGCACGGCGCCCATGACCTCACCGGTGCCGGGGCGGCGGACGGGCACGGCCGTGGCGAGGATCGACCTTCCGAGCGTCCGGCTGTCGCGCTGCTGCTGCTCGGGGTCGTCGGCGAGCGCCCGCTCGATCTCCGGCCGCGTGCCGTAGTCGAGGCCGAGCCGATCGTCGCCGTCCGAGTCCGCGAGCAGCCGGCCGTCCGCGCCGACCACGATCACACGGCCGCGCACCTGCTCGGCGGCGGTCGCGGTCACCTCCTCGAGGCCCTCACGCGTCCGCAGCTCGTCCTCGAGCGTCACTGCGATGAGCTCGGCCTGGCTCACCGCCTGCGACTTCACTTCGGCGTCGACGCGCTCGCGGATGCTGATGATGAGCGGGACCTCGAGCGCGACGACCGCGAGCACCAGCACGTAGGCGAGCGCCAGCAGGAGTCGGAGGCGGAGGCTTACGAGAGCTCCTCGGGAGCGGTGAACCGGAAGCCGACGCCGCGAACCGTGTGCAGATAGCGCGGGTCGGCGGGGTCGTCTCCCAGCTTCTGGCGCAGCCAGCGGACGTGGACGTCGAGCGTCTTGGTCGAGCCGAACCAGTTCTCGTCCCACACGCGGTCCATCAGCTGCTCGCGGGTGACGACGCGGCCCGCGTTGCGGATCAGCTCGGCCAGCAGGTCGAACTCCTTGCGGCTGAGCTGCAGCTCGTCGTCGTTCAGGCGCGCGCGGCGGGCGGCGATGTCGACGTGGAGGTCGCCGACCTCGATCGGGCCTGGCGGCGCCGTCTCCTCGGCTGCGGGCGCGCTCGCACGCCGGAGGATCGCCCGGATGCGCGCGATCACCTCGGCGCCGCTGAACGGCTTGACGACGTAGTCGTCGGCACCGAGCTCGAGGCCGACGATCCGGTCGGCCTCGGTCCCGCGCGCGGTCAGCATCAGGATCGGGACCGACGAGCTGCGGCGGAGGGCGCGGCAGACGTCGCGGCCGTCGCCGTCCGGCAGCGTCAGGTCGAGCAACACGATCGCGAAGTCGCCGTCGGCGAGCTCGAGCGCGCGGGCGGCCGTGCGGGCGACCACCGGCTCGAAGCCCTCGCGGGCGAGCGCCTTGGAGAACGGCTCGTAGATGCTGGGCTCGTCTTCGACGAACAGGACCCTGGGTCTCACGTGAAGCGAATGTAGCCGCGTCCGCGCGGGTTTTCCCAAGCCTTAATCGACGGTTGCCGGAGGCTTGGGCGCCCGGTGGCGACGCTGGTGGCCATGCACGTCTCCCGTTCGGCCATCGCCGCCACCGCGACCATCCTCGCCCTCGGCCTGCTCGCCGTCGCCGCACTCGCCGCCGGCGGGTCAGAGCAGGCGGCCACCGCCCCCGCCCCCACCCCCGAGACCGATCCGCCCGTCGAGGTACGGACGAAGGTGATCCGGCGGACGATCCACAAGCGTCCGAAGGCCCGCCCGGCCGCCCCGGCCGCCGCCGCGCCGGCCGCCCCGGCACGTGCCTCCGCGCCGGCACCCGCACCCGCACCCGCCCCGGCGGCTCCGGCTCCCGTGGCGGCCGTCTCGTCGTCGTCGTCGAGCGGCGGCGGCACGGGCGGCGGCCACGTCTCGGGCGACGACGACTTCGACGACGACCACGGATCCGACGACGACTGGGACGACGACGACCACGGATCCGACGACGACTGGGACGACGACGACCACGAGTCCGACGACGACGACAGCGGCCACGGGCGCGGACGCGGCCGTGGGCGCGGCGGCGATGACGACTGATCGGGGAAAGGGCGCCCCGGCGGGCGGCAGCGAGGCCGCCCAGCACGCCGGCAACGAGGCCGCTCGGCGCCAGGTGCCCGGCGCCGAGGCGGGCGGCAGCGAGGCCGCTCGGCGCCGCGGCGGGCGGCGACGGATCGCCGCCCACCGCGACGGCCCGTCAGGCGGGGGCCGCCGCGGCGGCGCGGAAGCCGCCGAAGAAGCCGGCGTCCGGCTGGGTGTTCGCTCCGGCGCTGGGTGCGTTCTTCGCCGCGCTGGCACTGCTCGCGTTCCAGGTTCGTGCCGGCCAGGATCCGGCGCTGGGGCCGGCCGAGCCGGTGGCGCAGGCGCAGCCGCCGAAGCCGCGGCGCGTGCTGATCCGGAAGGTGATCAGGCGTGTCGTCGTACACCACCCGCCGGCGACCTCGTCGAGCTCGGGAGGCGCCGTGCCGACCTCTGCGCCCGCACCCTCCGCGCCCGCGCCCTCCTCCTCCGCGCCCGCCCCGGCGGCGGCTCCCGCGCCGGCTCCTGCCCCCGCGCCGGCCCCGGCGCCCGCCCCCCTGACCACCCAGTCCTCATGACCTCCCTGACCGAGCTCGCGTTCCCCGCCATGGGCACCTCCGTGCGCCTGCTCGCCGCCCCCGGCGCACCGCTCGACGACGCGCGCGTGCTGATCGAGGATCTCGAGGCGCGCCTCACGCGCTTCGACCGCGCGAGCGAGCTGAGCGTGCTCAACGCCGACCCGCGCGAGACCGTGCCCGCCTCGCGCACGCTGCGCGACGCCGTCCGGTCCGCGATCGCCGGCGCGGCGGCGACGCACGGGCTCGTCGACCCCACGCTGCTCGGCGCGGTCGTCCGCGCCGGCTATGACCGAACGCTCGTCGGCCACCCTCGTGCGAATCTGCGCGCGGTGCTGGCGGCGGCGCCTGAACCGCGGCCGGCAACCCCCCCGCCGGCCGTGGTCTGGCGCCGGATCCACATCGACGACGACGCCGGCACGATCACCCGGCCGCCGGGCGTCGAGCTCGACCTGGGGGGCAGCGCCAAGGGCCTCGCCGCCGACCTCGCCGCCGAGCTGCTCGCTCCCTACGGCGCGTGCGCGGCCGACCTCGGCGGCGACCTGCGCGTGCACGGCGTCCACGAGGTGTTGGTGCCGAACGCGGTGACCGGCACGCTGGCCGAGGTGATCGAGTTGCGCGACGACGCGGTCGCCACCTCGGGGATCGACAAGCGGCTGTGGTGGGACGCGGCCGGCCGCCCCGCCCACCACCTGCTCGATCCCGCGACCGGCCGGCCCGCCTGGACCGGCGTCCTCTGCGCCACCGCGAAGGCGCCGACCGCCGCGCTCGCGGAAGCGCTCGCCAAGGCGGCCGTGCTCGCCGGCCCGGCCTCGGGCCGCCGGGTCCTGTCGCGCTTCGGCGGCCTGCTGATCACCTACGACGGCAAAGTGTTGGCGGAATCGGCTGGCGCGGATTCCTCCGAGGCCGAGGTGGCGGCATGAGGGATCCGATGGAGTACGCCTGGTGGCTCGCGAGCCGCGCGTCCGGCATCGTCGCGCTCGTCCTCATCGCGCTGTCGGTGGCGATCGGGCTCGTGATGGCCGCCAGGGCCGTCCGCAAGCCGGGCGTGCCGCGGATCCTGATCGCGGTCCATGAGCACGCCGCCCTGGCCGCGCTGGTCGCGATCGCCGTGCACGGCATCACGCTGCTCGGAGACCACTGGCTCGACCCCGGCATCCTCGGCATCACGGTCCCGTTCGTGATCGACCACGAGCCGGTGTTCACGGGGCTCGGCATCATCGGCGGCTACCTCGCCGCCATCCTCGGGCTCACGTTCTATCTGCGCCGCAGGATCGGGAACCGCCGCTGGCGCAACGCCCACCGCCTGACGCCGCTGGTCTACGTCCTCGGCGTGATCCACACGGTCGGGTCGGGCAGCGATGCCGGCACGGCGTGGATGACCGCGATCCTGATCGCGACGGGGACGCCGATCCTCTACCTCGGGATCCTGCGCGCGCTGCCGGCCCAGCCGGTCAGCGCCCGCGCCGCACGTGCCGAATCGGGATGAGCGCCGTGCCCGGCGCCTCGTAGCGCACGATCTCGGCCTTGACCGAGCGGCGGACCTCCTCCAGCCGCTCGATCTCCTCCTGCAACGCGATCGCCCGGCTCTCGAGCTTGTCGACCTTGCGCCGGAGGTGCCCCAGCTTGTCCTCGAGCTCGAACACGCGCACGACCCCGGCCAGGTTCATGCCCAGCTCGGTCGTCATCGCCTGGATCCGGCGCAGGCGCTCGACGTCGGCCTGCGAATAGAGGCGCGTGCCCTTCGGCGAGCGCTTGGGCTCGATCAGCCCGCGCGCCTCGTACATGCGCAGGGTCTGGGGATGCATGTCGGCCAGCTCGGCGGCGACCGAGATCATGAACACGCCGCGCTCGTGATCGACACGCGCGGTGATCCTGGTGCGCCGCTCGGGCATCACGACACCTTCGCCCGCCGCAGCAGCGCCTCACGCGGGTTGCCGTTCATCGCCTGCGACAGTGCGTCGACCGCCTCGCGCTGCTCACGGGTCAGCTCGCGCGGGACGTCGATCACGAAGCGGTAGTGGATGTCGCCCCGCTTGCCGCCGGACAGCGCCGGGGGTCCCTCGCCGCGCAGCCGCTGCACGGTCCCGTGCTTGGTGCCGCCGGGCACGCGCAGCTTCTTCGTGCCGTGGAGGGTCGGGACTTCGACGTCGGCCCCGCGCATCGCCTCCGCGACCGTGATCGGGACCTCGACCTCGAAGTTGTCGCCCTTGCGCCGGAACACCGGCGACTCGCTGACGTGGCAGACCACGTACAGGTCGCCCGCCGGGCCGCCGCGCATGCCGGCCTCGCCCTTGCCGGGGAGGCGGATCCGCGAGCCGTCCTTGACGCCGGCCGGGATGTTGACGCGGTACTTCTTGAGCTCGCGCAGCCGGCCCTGGCCGCCGCAGGTCGGGCACGGGTCCTCGATCACGGTCCCCGAGCCGCCGCAGCGCGAGCACGGGCGGGTGATCGAGAAGACGCCCTGGCCTTGGGACTCCACGCCGCGGCCCTGGCAGACGGGGCAGACGATCGGCGAGGTGCCCGGCCGCGCGCCGGTGCCGCGGCAGGTGTTGCACGCAACGTGGGTGGAGACCGAGACCGGCACCTGCGCGCCCTCGATCGCCTGCTCGAACGAGAGCGAGACGGTGGTCTCGAGGTCGCGCCCGCGCTCGGCCTCCGGGCGCGTCCGAGCGCCGCCGCGGCCCGCGGTCGTGTTGAAGATGTTGGACAGGATGTCCGAGAACGAGCCGAAGTCGGCGCCGCCGGCGCCGACCCGGCCCGGCCGCCGCCGCCGAACGGCGCGCCGAACACCGACTGGCCGCGGTCGTACTTCTTGCGCTTCTCCGGGTCGCCGAGGACGTCGTAGGCCTCGGAGATCTGCTTGAAGCGCTCCTCCGCCCCGGCGTCCTTGTTCGTGTCCGGGTGGTACTGCCGCGCGAGCTTGCGGTAGGCCTTCTTGATGTCCTCCTGCGAGGCCTTCTTGTCGACCCCGAGGACCTTGTAGTAGTCGCCTGGGCGGGCCACTTCGCCTCCTACTCCGCGACCACCACGCGCGCGGGACGCAGGATCTGGCCGTCGAGCAGGTACCCGCGCTGGTAGACCTCGATCACGGTCCCGGGCTCGGCGCCCTCGGCCGCGTGCGCGGCCATCGCCTCGTGCTCGTTCGGGTCGAACGGCTCGCCCTCGGGCGAGAACGACTCGATCCCGACACGGCCGAGCGCGGCGACGATCTCGTCGCTGACCAGCGCGAAGCCCTTGACGACGTCCTCGTGGCCGGCGGCCGCCTTCAGCGCGTGCTCGAGATGGTCGAGCGCGGGCAGCAGCTCACGCGCCACCTTCGCCACCCCGCGGCTCTGCGCGGCGGCGTTCTCACGCGCCATCCGCTTGCGGAAGTTCTCGAAGTCGGCCTGCGTCCGCTGGGCGACGGCGAGATACTCATCGCGCTCCTTGGCCTTCGCAACGAGCGCGGCGAGATCCTGCTCGACCGCCTCGGGGGAATCCGCGCCAGCGGATTCCCCCTCGGGATCGCCTCCAGGCGATTCCGCAGCCGCCGCGGAGAACTCCTCGGTGCGGGTCTCCTCTGTCGCCATCGCTACTTCTGCTCGTCGACGACCTCGGCGTCGACGACCTCCTCGTCGGCCGTCGCGCCGTCGCCCGAGGCGCCGTTCGTGCTCCCCGCGGCGTCAGCCTGAGCGGCCTGGGCGCGCTCGTACATCGCCTCGGAGACCTTGTGGAAGGCGGTCTGCAGGCGCTCGGTCTTGGCGCGGATGTCCTCCGCGTCCTCGCCCTTGATGGCCTCGTTGACCGCCTTGATGGCCTCGTCGATCTCGGTCTTCGACGACTCGTCGATGTTGTCGGCGAGCTCCTTGACCTGCTTCTCGGCCTGGTAGACGGCGTTCTCGCCGTTGTTGCGGGCCTCGACGAGCTCCTTGGCCCGGCGGTCCTCCTCGGCGTGCGACTCGGCGTCGGCCATCATCCGCTTGATCTCGTCGGGAGAGAGCCCGGAGCCGGCCTTGATCTCGATCCGCTGCTCCTTGCCGGTCCCGAGGTCCTTCGCTGACACGTGCAGGATGCCGTTGGCGTCGATGTCGAACGCCACCTCGATCTGCGGGATGCCGCGCGGAGCGGGCGGGATGCCGGTGAGCTGGAACTTGCCGAGCGACTTGTTGTAGGCCGCCATCTCGCGCTCGCCCTGGAGGACGTGGATCTCCACGCTCGGCTGGTTGTCCTCCGCCGTGGAGAACACCTCCGACTTGCGGGTCGGGATGGTGGTGTTGCGCTCGATCAGCTTCGTCATCACGCCGCCCTTGGTCTCGATGCCGAGGGTGAGCGGGGTGACGTCGAGCAGCAGGACGTCCTTGACGTCGCCGGCCAGGACGCCCGCCTGGATGGCGGCGCCGACGGCCACGACCTCATCCGGGTTGACGCCGCGGTGCGGCTCCTTGCCGGTGAGCTCCTTGACCTTCTCCTGGACGGCCGGCATGCGCGTCATGCCGCCCACGAGCACGACGTGCTGGATCTCCTTGACGCCCTTGTCCTTGGCGTCGTCGAGCGCCTGGCGGACCGGCGCGACGACGCGCTCGATCAGCGGCGAGGCAAGCTCGTTGAGCTTGGCGCGGGTGAGGCGCACGTCGAGGTGCTTCGGGCCGGAGGCGTCGGCCGTGATGAACGGCAGGTTGATCTGGGTCTCCTGCGCCGAGGAGAGCTCGATCTTGGCCTTCTCGGCAGCCTCGTACAGGCGCTGGAGGGCCATCTTGTCCTGCGTCAGGTCGATGCCCTGGTCGCGCTTGAACTCGGCCGCGAGCCAGTCGACGATCGCCTTGTCGAAGTTGTCGCCGCCGAGGTGGTTGTCACCGGAGGTCGACTTCACCTCGAACACGCCGTCGCCGATCTCGAGCACCGACACGTCGAACGTGCCGCCGCCGAGGTCGAAGACGAGGATCGTCTGGTCGCTCTCCTTGTCGAGCCCGTACGCGAGCGAGGCCGCGGTCGGCTCGTTGATGATCCGCTTGACGTCGAGTCCGGCGACGCGGCCTGCGTCCTTGGTCGCCTGGCGCTGGTCGTCGTTGAAGTAGGCCGGGACGGTGATGACCGCGCTGTCGACGCTCTCGCCGAGATAGGCCTCGGCATCGGCCTTCAGCTTCTGGAGGATCATCGCCGAGATCTCCGGCGGCGAGTACTCCTTGCCGCCCGCCTTCACGCGCGCGTCACCGCCGGAGCCGGCGATGACCTCGTACGGGACGATCGACTCCTCCTCGCGCACCTCGGCCTCCTTGCGGCCCATGAAGCGCTTGATGGAGAAGACGGTGTTGGTCGGGTTGGTCACCGCCTGCCGCTTGGCGACGGTGCCGACCAGTCGCTCACCGCTCTGGGTGAAGGCGACTACGGACGGAGTGGTGCGGCCGCCCTCCGCGTTCTCGATGACCGTCGGCTCGCCGCCCTCGAGGACGGCCATACACGAGTTCGTGGTGCCGAGGTCGATCCCGATGGTCTTTGCCATGTGGTGAGCTCCTAAATAAGTGGGGGCCCCGCCCAACGTGCCATTCCGTCTGGAGCGATGTCCCGGTGGGCACCCCCAAAGATCTCAGTCTGCGTGACGCAGATTGTAGCCGGTCGGGCACATCCGCAACAGCGCGCAATCCTCACACTTCGGGCGGCGCGCATGACATGTCCGGCGGCCGTGGCGGAGCAGGTTCACGTGGAGCTCGAGCTCCTGCCCGCGCGGAGTGATGGCGAGCATCGTGTCGTGGAGGACCTCGAACGACGCCTTCTGCGGGAACAGGGCGAGCCGGGTGCCGACCCTCGAAACGTGCGTGTCGACCGGGACGTCGCGCTCGCCGTAGGCGAACAGCCGCACGCAGGCGGCGGTCTTGCGGCCGACCCCCGGCAGCGAGACGAGGAAGTCCTGGTCGCGCAGGTGGTCGCCGTCGAGCGGATCCGGTAGGGCGCGCAGGATCTCCTGGATGCGGACCGACTTGATCCTCGAGATCCCGCCGGGGCGGATCGCGGCCTCGACGTCCTCGTTCGGCGCGTCCCGGACGGCCTCCCAGCTGCCGAAGCGGTCGCGCAGCCGCATGAAGGCGACGTCGCGGTTGCGGTCGTTGGTCGACTGCGAGAGGACGGTGAGGATCAGCTCGTCGAGCCCGTGGCCGTGGGGCGGGGCGACGGGCCGGCCGTAGAGCTCACGCAGCCTGTCGCGTATGCGCCGGACGCGGGCTCTCGAGACCATCGAGCCATCGAATCACGTCCTGCACGGCCGGGCGCTGCGCGGGGTCCTCTGCGATCTCGCAGTCCAGCCCGACCGCGCGCAGCACGGCGCCGATCCCCCACACGTCGGTCGCCGTCGTGACGCGACCGCCGCGCACCTGCTCGGGCGCCATCCAGCGGCGCGTGCCGGTGCCGGGCGCGACCCGGCCGGGCCGCTGGGCGATGCTGAAGTCGATCAGCTTGAGCCGGCCGCCGTCGGCGATCAGGTTGTCCGGCTTTAGGTCGAGGTGCAGCCAGCCTGTGCGGTGCAGGTAGCCGACCGCGCTGCACAGCTGACGGCCCATCTCGATCGCGTCGTCGCGCTCGAGTGCCGGGAGCGCCGCCAGCGTGGCGCCGCTCAGCGTCTCCAGCACCATCCAGTCGCGATGCACCTCGTAGACGCGCACGATGTTGGGGTGGGTGAGGCGCCGCAGCAGCCGGCCCTCGCGGCGCACCTCGCCGGTGCGGACGATCACCCGGCAGCCGCGCTCGTGGCTCCACGCGTCGTACGTGTCACAGGCATGGCCGCTGCTGAGCAGCTCAAGCAACCGGTATCGCTTCATGCGCCCTCCACATCCGCGCGTAGGTCCCGCCCTGCGCGAGCAGCTCGTCGTGACGTCCGCGCTCGATCACGCGGCCCTCGTCGAGCACGACGATCAGGTCGGCGTCGCTCGTCAGCACCAGGTCGTGCGAGATGACGAGCGTCGTGCGGTCGCGCATCAGGTCGCCCAGCGAGGCGGCGAGCTCGGCGTCGAGGCCCGTGGTCGGCTCGTCGAGCACCAGCACCGGCGCGTCGGCCAGCAGCGCGCGGGCGATCGCGATCCGCTGCCGCTGGCCGCCGGACAGCCGGCGGCCGCGCTCGCCCAGCTCGGTGTCGTAGCCGTCCGGCAGGGCGGCGATGAACTCGTGCGCGCCTGCGGCCCGCGCCGCCGCCTCGATCTCGGCCGGGCCTGCGTCCGGTCGCGTGTAGCCGATGTTGTCGCGCACGCTGCCGTGCAGCACGAGCGTCTCCTGCAGCAGCAGCGCCACGTTGCGGCGCAGGGAGGCGAGCTCCAGCTCGCGCAGGTCGTGCCCGTCGATCCGCACGACTCCGGAGTCGGGATCGCCCCAGCGCAGCAGCATCCGCGCGATCGTCGACTTGCCGGCGCCCGAGGCGCCGACCAGCGCCACCCGCTCGCCGGGCGCCACCCGCAGCGTCACGCCGCGCAGCGCCGGATCGTGGTCGTAGCTGAACCAGACGTCGTCGAGCTCGATCGCCCCGCGGACGCGCTCCAGCCGGAGCGGGCCGTCGGTCACGCGGGGGCGCTCGTCGAGCAGCTCGATCACGCGCTCGGCGCCCGCGAGCGCCTTGAACACGGTGTTCGACAGCGAGCTGAGGTCGCGCACCGGGCCGTACAGCCGCGTCAGGTAGGCGATGAACACGAGCATGCCGCCGAGCGTGAGCCCGCCGCCCGCGATCGCGCGCGTGCCGAAGTAGACGACGAGCAGGATGCCGGCCAGCTCGATCAGGTCGACCAGCGGCGAGAAGACGCCGCGGATGCGCACCGAGCTCAGCTCCGCGGCGATCACGCCCTCGCCCTCGTGCCGGTAGCGCTCGAGCTCGGCGCCCTCGCGGTTCGACGCCTGCACGAGCGCCGTATTGCCGAGCGTGTCCTGCGCGACGGCGCCGAGCGAGCCGGACCGGCGGCGCTTCTCGCGCGAGGCGCGCTTGATCAGGCCCGAGAAGCGGCGCGCGGTGAGGAAGAACAGCGGCGCGACGATCAGCGAGACGAGCGCGAGGTCCCACTGGAGGTAGAACAGAGCGCCGACGAAGAAGCCGATCGACAGCACGGCGGCGAGCGCGTCGGCGACGCCCGACAGCACGAACGCCTCGATCGCGGCGACGTCGCCCCCGAGGCGGGTGAGGACGTCGCCGAGCCGGCGCCGGTCGAGCGTGTCCGGCGACAGCGTCAGCAGGTGGCCGAACACGCGCGTGCGCATCGTCAGCAGGAAGCGCTCCCCGAGCCACGTGCCGAGCAGGTCGTCGGCGAGCGCGACGGCGCCGCCGAGGATCAGAAGGCCCGCGCTGGCGAGGCCGATCGGAAGCAGCGGCCCGAGGTCGCCGGGGACGAGCACCTCGTCGACGACCAGCTTGAAGAGGTATATCTCGGCGGTCTCGATCGCCACGCCGACCGCGATCAGCGCGAGGCCGAGCGGCAGCCAGCGGCGGTAAGGCCGCGCGTCCGGCCAGAAGCGCCGCAGGACCTCGCGCACCGGCAGGGCCGGGGCGTGCGCGACGACGTCGCTGCGGCGCATCTGGTGGCCTTCTTTATCCGCGGCCGCGGCGGCCGTGGCCCCGGCGCCGACGGCGCCGACGACGCCGGCGGGTGCCGGTGTTGGTGTTCGTGTTGGTCCCGCCGCGGGTGCGGGTCCGGGTACGGGTGCTGCTCGAGCCGGCCCGAGCAGCGGGCTGGATTGCGGAGAACACGCTCATGTCTTGCGACCTCCTGTCGGGGACGGTCGCAACGCTACGAGCGGGCGGGGAAGCGCCTCGCTACGTCGCGGGAAAGAGTTGGGAAAATCGCTCGGGCCGGCGCGCCTGAGCTCCTTCTTTCGCGCTCTGGCACGGAAACGGCGCATTTAGGGAGTGCGCTGTAACGGTTTGCGCGGCACGCTGGGGGGGTGGCCACAGAACCTTTCCCAGGAGGACAGTTTCTCTGGCCACCCCCCTCGCCGGACGCGCTGATCGCGGCGATCGCGGCCCGTCAGCACGGCGTGATCACGGCCGCCCAGCTCGTAAGTGCCGGGCTCGGCTACTCGGGTATCGCCAAGCGCGCGGCGAACGGGCGGTTGCACCGCAAGTATCCGGGCGTGTACGCGGTCGGGCAGCCGCGGCTCTCCCAGCCGGGCGAGTGGATGGCCGCGACCCTGGCGTGCGGCCCGGGTTCCTACCTCGCCTCCCTCACTGCCGCAGTTCATGCGCCCCTCCCTGTGAAGTCCTCATGGATCGAGCGGAACAGCGCCCGGACGTCGTGAGCAGCCATCGCGTCGTACGGCCCGCACCTGATCGGATATTGGCGATGTCTCTCTAATACGTATCATGCCTGACGGGGATGGGAAGACCTGCGAAGCACGACGCGGAGACGCTGCTGGACGCGGCGGCGGCGATCGTCGCCGCCGAGGGCCCGGCCGCCGTCACGATGGTCGCCGTGGCGCGGCGCGCCGGGGTCCCCAGCGGCTCGCTCTACCACCGCTTCCCGAGCCGTGCGGCGCTGCTGGGCGCCTTGTGGCTGCGCACGGTGAGGCGCTTCCAGGCCGGCTGGCTGGCGGCGCTGGACGGCGACGATCCGCTCGTCACGGCGGCGCGGCACGTCGTCGCGTGGAGCCGGCGCAACCGCCCCGAGGCGCTGCTGCTGCTGCATGGCGCGAGCGAGCTCGCCCGGGCCGATTGGCCGGTGGCGACGCGGCGCGCGGCGGAGCAGGAGCAGCGCGAAGCCGAGGCCGCGCTGCGAGCGGTGGCCGCGAGCCTCGGCGGCGGCCGCGAGACGCTCGACCGCGTGGTCCTGGCGGCGGTCGACATCCCCTGCGCGGTCGTGCGCCGCCGCCTGCGCAGCGGCGAGCCGATGTCGCGCCGGGCGGAGGCGCTGGTCGAGGAGAGCGCCCGCGCGCTGCTCGGCTGATGCGAGAGCGCGGAGAGATCGACGGGCTGCCGGTCAGCTGGCTGCGCGAGCCGGGCGAGGACCCGCCGGTGCTGTACGTGCACGGCGTGCCGGACTCGGCCGAGCTGTGGACGCCGTTCCTGCGGCTGACCGGCGGTATCGCCGTCGACCTCCCCGGCTTCGGCGAATCGGGCAAGCCCGCGCAGTGGCCGTACTCGCTCGACGGCTACGCGCGCTTCCTGCCGGCGCTGCTCGATGAGCTCCGGATCGACCGCGTGCGGCTGGTGGCGCACGACTGGGGCGCCGCCGCGCTGACGCTCGCCGGCCGGATCGAGCGGCTGGTCGCGATCGACGTCCTGCCGCTGCTGCCAGGGCACCGCTGGCACTGGGTCGCCCGCGCGTGGCGGACGCCGGGGCTGGGCGAGCTGGCCATGGGCTTCACCGGCCGCACACTGCTCTGCCGGCTCGGTGGTCTGTCGGCCCCACACGCGGACGAGGTGCTGCGGCACTTCGACCACGGCACGCAGCGCGCGATCCTGAAGCTGTACCGCGCCGAGCGCGCGGTCACCGCGCCGCTCGAGGCGGTCACCGCACCCGCGCTCGTGCTCTGGGGCGAGCGCGACCGCTACCTCGACCCCGCCTGGGCGGAGCGCATCGCGGCCGCGCTCGGTGGCCCGGCGGAGGTAGAGATCGTTCCGGGCGCGGGGCACTGGCCGTGGCTCGACCGGCCCGAGCTCGTGCACCGGATCGCCCAGTACCTCGGCAGCACGGGCGAGCTGCAAGACTGACGATGCGCTCGGCCGCATCGCGGCCGAAAGGGTCGCACGGCGCGACGGACCGCACGTTCGCTTCTGACCCGCACGGACCGGCTCGGAGAACGATTGACCTCAGGTCTCTCGGGGGCCTGGGTCGTTGGGGGATTGTCCATGCGCGCCGCATCACTGATCGTTGCCGCGAGCTGCCTGCTCGCAGCGCTGTGCGCGTCGCCACCGACCGCGTCCGCCGCGGCGAAGCCGGAGGTGGACGCCAAGGAGCGCGCGATCGTGCGCGCGATCAACCGCCGGCGCGCGCGGCACGGGCTGGCCAGGGTGAAGTCGAACCGGCGCCTCGCGCGGGCCGCCGACTTCCATTCGTCCGAGATGCTCGACGCCGACTACTTCGCGCACGAGTCGCGGGACGGAAGCCCGTTCCACGTGCGGGTGCGGCGCTACGTGAGCTACCGCTCGCTCGGCGAGAACCTCGCGATGGTCGGTCGTTGCGGCAAGCGTTCGGCACGCCGGATCGTGCGGATGTGGATGGAGTCCCCCGGCCACCGGGCGATCCTGCTGGCGTCGGCCTACCGCCGCGTCGGCATCGGCAAGCGCACCGGCGACTACGGCGGCAGCCGCGCGTGCATGGTCACCGCCGACTTCGCGTCGCGCAAATGAGCCGTGCGGGCTGCGTGACGGGGAGACGGCATGCGGCTTGCTCGCAGTCGCAAGCTCCTGCGAGCGCCTTAGCATCACTGGCGCACCATGCGTCCCCTCGCCCATCCGCTCGCCCCGTTGGCGGGCGCCGTGCTCGCTGCCGCCGCGTACCTCGTGGTCCAGCCGGCGACCGCCGACATGGCGGCGCACGCGTTCCGCGCCTGGCTGTTCGACTCCGAGGGGATGACGGTCTGGAACGCGCAGTGGTACGGCGGCCACCACGTGCTCGGCTACTCGATGCTGTTCGCCCCGCTCGCGGCGTGGCCGGGACCGGCGTGGGTCGGCGCGCTCGGCGCGGTCGCCGCCACCGCCCTCTTCGTGCCGCTCGCACGGGCGGCGGCGCCGACGCCCGGCGCGGCGGCGGGCGCCACGTGGCTGTTCGCCGCCGGTGTCCTCAGCAACGTCGTGATCGGCCGGATGCCGTTCACGCTCGGCATCGCGCTCGCCGTCGGCGCCTGGCTGTGCGCCGAGCAGGCGGGCCGCGCCTGGCGCGTCCTCGCCGCCGTCCTCGCGCTCGCCTGCGTACTGGCGAGCCCGGTGGCGGGCGCCTTCCTGGCGCTGGCGGCGGCCGCGCGGGCGGTCGGCAGCGGGCGGCCTGAGCTCGGCCGGACGGCGGTGCTCGCGGTGCCGGTGGCGGCCGGCGGCGCCACGATGGCGACGCTGTTCCCCGAGGGCGGCGACGACCGCTTCGTGGGCACCGCCTTCTGGCCGATGCTCGCGGTCGCGGTCGCGGGCACCGCGCTGCTCGCGCCCCACCGGCGCGCGTTGCGCGCCGGCGCACTGCTGTACGTGGCCGTGCTGGTCAGCGCGTTCGTGATCCCGACGCCGTTCGGCCAGAACGCGCTGCGGCTGGGGGTGCTGCTCGGCCCGGCGCTGCTCGTGCTCGCCCCGCGCGCGGCGGCGCCGCGGGCGGCGATCGCGGCGGTGGTCGTCGCGCTCGTCTACCTGCAGTGGCTGCCTGCCGTGCGCGCGGTCGCCGAAGCGCGCGGCGATCCCTCGACCGAGGCGTCGTTCTACGACGGCCCACGGGCATTTCTCGAGGATGTCGTCCAGCCGGGCGAGCGCGTGGAGGTGGCGTTCACGCACAACCACTGGGAGGCGGCCCATCTGGCCACCGCCGTGCCGCTGGCGCGCGGCTGGGAGCGCCAGCTCGACGAGAAGGCCAACCCCCTGTTCTACGACGGCCGTCCGCTCACGCCGTGGCGCTACCACCGCTGGCTGCACGACTCCGCCGTCCGCTGGGTGGCGCTCCCGGACGCGCCGCTCGACTACTCGGCCGACGCGGAGGCGCGGCTGCTCGAGCAGGGCGTGCCGTATCTGCGCGAGGTGCACCGCTCGCCGGGATGGCGGATCTGGGAGGTCAGCGACCCGGAGCCGCCGGCGTCCGACGGCGCGCGCGTCACCGCGGCCGACCCGGCCGGCTTCGAGGTCGAGGCCGTCGGCCCGACCGTGGTGCGCCAGCGCTACACGCGCTGGTGGCGCTCCGACGGCGCGTGCGTGACCCGCGCGCCGGGCGGCTGGACGCGCGTGACGCCGGTGCGCGGGAACCGCTTCCGGGTCCGCGCCGGGCTCCCGATGAGCGACGGCCCCGACTGCGCCGAGGTGCTCGCGGGGGGTTAGCCGCCCTGGCGTGCGCCTCCAAGCGCCTTAAAATCAGCCGTTCGATGATGGCTCGCGTGCTGCCCAACGGGTGGGTCGACCTGCTGCGGCAGATCGTGCTGTTCTGCGGGGCCTATTGGCTCTACCGGCTCGTGCGCGGCCTGGTCGACGGCCGCGGCCCCGAGGCGTTCGAGAACGCCCGGTCGGTGATCGCGGTCGAGCGCGACCTCGGGCTGTTCTTCGAGCCGGCGGTGCATGCGTGGGCGTCCGGCCACGCGCTGGTGATCGACGTCGCGAGCTGGATGTACGTGAACTCGCACTTCGCGGTGACGACGGTCGCGCTCGCCTGGCTCTACCTGCGCCGCAACGAGCGGTTCTACTTCGTGCGCAACATGTTCATGGTCGCCATGGGCATCGCGCTCGTCGGCTACATGGCGCTCCCGACGGCGCCGCCGCGGTTCATGCCGGAATGGGGCTTCACCGACTCGGTGGCGGCGTTCACCGGCGTCGAGGCGGACTCCGCCTCGGCCGACCTTCTCTTCAACCCCTACGCGGCGATCCCGTCGATGCACGTCGCCTTCGCCCTGATGCTCGGCGTGGCGATGGCGAAGATCGTGCGCCGGCGGTGGGCGCGCGCGCTGTGGCTGGCGTACGCGCCGGCGGTGACGTTCGTGGTCGTGGCGACCGCCAACCACTGGTGGCTGGACGCGTTCCTGGGCGCGGCGGTGGCGGTGGCCGCGGCGGCCTGCGCCCAGGGCCTGTTCGCCCGCGCCCGGCCCGAGGTGTGGGCGTGGGACGTGCCGCCGCGCTCCGGGCCTGCGCCGGTCCTCCCCTGAGGCCGTCTCAAAACACCGGCACGCCCGGTTTGAGACGACCTCTAGAGTGCCGGGGCGATGAGCTCACCACCGGTGGATCGTCCGCCCCGCCCGACCGCGCGCGAGTACCAGGCGCTGATGCGCAACCGGCTGATCGAGTCCCGGCTGACGCCGAACGCGATCTCGCTCACCGGCTTCTTCCTGTGCGTGGTGGCGGCGGTGCTGGTGTGGGAGGAGTGGTTCCTGCTCGGAGGGATCGCGTTCATCGTCGGCTCGGTGTGCGACACGCTCGACGGCCGCTACTCGCGCATGTCGGGCAAGGGGTCGCCGTTCGGGGCGTTCCTGGACTCGACGCTCGACCGCATCGAGGAGGGCGTCGTGCTGGCCGCCGTCGGCGCGCACTTCTCGCGCGAGGGCGACGAGATCGCGGTCGCCGCGGTCGTGGTCGCCGTGGTCGCCTCGCTCATGGTCTCCTACACTCGTGCCCGCGCCGAGGCGCTGGGCGTGGAGTGCAAGGTGGGCATCGCGGACCGCCCGGTGCGGGTCGTGATCCTGTCCGCGGGCCTGGTGCTCGCGGGCCTTGATCTGCTCGCGCCCGCGGTCTACGTACTGGCTGCGCTGTCGACGATCACGGTCTTCCAGCGCATCTGGCACGTGCGGCGGGAGCTCACCCGCCCCACAGCCGTCGACCTGTAACGCCCCGCTTTCACAGGGGTTTGAGTAGCTGAACCGATTACGGAGGAACACTTGACCGAGAACATCCGACCCCAGCCTTCCAGCAACGGCGGCAGCCGCTATCAGAACGAGAAGGTGCGGGTGGCGATCATCGGCGTGGGCAACTGCGCCAATGCCTTCGTGCAGGGCGTCCAGTACTACCGCGACGCCGATCCGGCCGCGCGCGTGCCGGGCCTGATGCACGTCGATCTCGGCGGCTACCACGTCCGCGACATCGAGTTCTCGGCCGCGTTCGACATCGACTCGGAGAAGGTCGGCAAGGACCTCTCGGAAGCGATCTGGGCGGGCCAGAACGACACGATCCGGTTCCTCGAGGAGGACGTCCAGCACCTCGGCGTGCCGGTCCAGCGCGGCATGACCCACGACGGACTCGGCAAGTACCTGAAGCAGAAGATCACCAAGGCCGAGGGCTCGACGGTCGACATCGCGCAGGTGCTCAAGGACACCAGGACCGATGTCGTGGTGTCGTACCTGCCGGTCGGGTCCGAGCAGGCCACCAAGTGGTACGTCGAGCAGATCCTCGAGGCCGGCTGCGCGTTCGTGAACTGCATCCCGGTGTTCATCGCCCGCGAGGACTACTGGAACCGCCGCTTCGTGAAGGCCGGTCTCCCGATCGTGGGCGACGACATCAAGTCGCAGGTCGGCGCCACGATCGTCCACCGCACGCTGGCGCGCCTGTTCGGCGACCGCGGCGTGAAGCTGCAGCGCACTTCGCAGCTCAACGTCGGCGGGAACATGGACTTCTACAACATGCTCGAGCGCGAGCGGCTGGAGTCCAAGAAGATCTCCAAGACCAACGCCGTCACGTCGATCCTGGAGGACGAGCTCCCGGCCGAGGACGTGCACGTCGGCCCGTCCGACTACGTGCCGTGGCTCACCGACCGCAAGTGGGCGCACATCCGGCTCGAGGGCCAGGCCTTCGGCGACGTGCCGCTGACCGCCGAGCTCAAGCTCGAGGTGTGGGACTCGCCGAACTCGGCAGGCATCGTGATCGACGCCGTGCGCTGCTGCAAGCTGGCGCTCAACCACGGCATCGGCGGCCAGCTCGACGGGCCCAGCTCGTACCTCATGAAGTCGCCCTACACCCAGCGCCAGGACCACCTGGCGCGCGAGGCGACCGAGGAGTTCATCGCCCAGCACTCCCGCACCCGCGCCGCGGCCGACGCCGCCCGCACCGCCGCCGACCGCGCGGCGGACGAGAAGTCCGCCGTCGTCGACTAGATCGAGCTCTGCGGCCCGCGTCATGCGCGGGCCGCAGACCGTCGCCGTTAAGCTGCCCGCGGTGCCTGACCGGTTCGCCATCGCGCAGGTGTCGCCCCACGCGTGGGAGGACGAGCACGAGGTCAACGCCTTCGTCGCCGAGCTGTCGGCGGCCCTCGCCGCGCGGGGGCACCGGATGCTGGTGCTGGCGCCGTCGCGGTCGCCGCAGCTCGTGCGCGAGTCGCGGCGGCTGATCCGGTCGGCGCGCGACGACCCGGAGCGGCTGTTCGACCCCGGCGGCGGCGTGCGCGTGCTCGGCGTCGGCGAGCTGATGCCGCTCCAACGCCGCGGAGGGTTGCCGGCGCCGCCGGTCGACGTAGCGCGCACGATCGAGGAGGTGCTCACGCTGGCGCCGCTCGACTTCGTGCACGTCCACGAGCCGTTCGCGCCGAGCGCGTCCTCGGTCGCCCTGCGGCATTCGCGCGCGCTCAACGTCGGCTCGTTCCACGCGCCGACCGAGCGGATCGTCTCGACCCAGGTCGCGCGCCGCTTCGTCGAGCTGTTCTTCGGCCGGCTCGACGCGCGCACGGCCTCGTTCGAGGCCACCCGCGAGCTGATGGAGCGCTTCTTCCCCGCGCGCTACCGGTTGCTGCGACCCGGGGCCGCGGCCGTCGAGCGCCCGGAGCGCGACGGGCCGCTGCGGTTCGCGTTCTGCGCCCAGGAGGAGCGGCAGGCGCTGCGGCTCTTCCTGCGCGCCCTGCGGCGGCTGCCCGACGAGCTCGCGTGGCAGGCCACGGTGTTCTCGCCGACCGGCGCCGCGCCCACCGGCGCGCTGCGCAGCCGACTGCGCGACCGGCTGACCGTGAGCTCGGCCGACGAGACGAGCGAGAACGACGTGCTGGCCGAGGCCGACGTCGCGGTCGCCGCGTCGCTCGGGCAGGCGCCCGCCCCCGGGCTGATCGTGCGCGCGCTGGGCGCCGGCGCCGTGCCGGTCGCCGCGCGGCTGCCGGCGTACGAGGAGGTGCTCGGGGACGGCGAGCGCGGGCTGCTGTTCGAGCCCGGCGACGTGGAAGTGCTCGCCGGCCAGCTCGAGCGGCTGCTGCGCGAGCCCGACCTCGCCCCGCGGCTGCGGGCCGCCGCCGACAGCGAGGATCTGTCGTGGCGGCGCGTGGCCGACGACGCGGAGGCGATCTACACCGAGCTCGCCGCCGTGCGGCGGCCGGCCGTCGGCCTCAAGCCCGAGGTGCGCGCGCGGCTCGCGCAGCGGCCGCTGATCGACGTCGACCTGCACATGCACACCGACCACTCGCACGACTGCGTGACCCCGGTCGAGGTGCTCCTCGCCACTGCGCGCGAGCGCAAGCTGGGCGCGATCGCGGTGACCGACCACAACGAGATCTCCGGCGCACTCGCGGCCCGCGACAAGGCGGCCGAGTACGGCGTCAAGGTGATCGTCGGCGAGGAGGTCAAGACCGCCGACCAAGGCGAGGTGATCGGCCTCTTCATCGAGGAGAAGATCCCGCGCGGGATGAGCCTGGGGGATACGATCGCCGACATCCGGCGCCAGGGCGGGCTCGTGTACGTGCCGCATCCGTTCGACCGGCTGCACTCGGTCCCCGACTACGAGCACCTGCTCGCGGTCGTCGACGAGGTCGACGCGATCGAGATCTTCAACCCGCGGATCGCGATCGCGGCCTGGAACGAGGAGGCGGTGCGGTTCGCGGGCAAGTACCGGATCCCCGGCGGCGCCGGCTCCGATGCCCATGTGGCGCAGGGACTCGGCACCGTGCGGATCCGGATGCGCGACTTCGACGGCCCCGAGGAGTTCCTCGAATCGCTGCGCGACGCCGACATCCTCGGACGCCCGTCATCGCTGCGCTACGCCCAGGTCCAGGCGTTGAAATTCCTCGAGACCCGAGCCACGCCGCCGGCGGCGCGGCGTGCCAGCCGCAGGCGCCGAGTGAGGCGCGCGGTGGCCGGCCGGGACGCGCAATGACCGATGCACGGGCAAGGAGAACAGCCCACAGCGCATAACTCGGTCGGCGGAATGCCCGCTACCGACGACGAGATCCGCGAGAAGTACCTCGAGCGCGCGATCCGCGAGCTCAACCACTTCACTCGCGACCTGCAGGCCTGCGACCGCTGCCCGCGCGGCAGCCTGATGCCGGTGCTCGGCTCCGGCCATCCGCAGGCCGACATCATGCTGCTCAAACACCACCCGACGCCCGCCGAGATCGAGGAGGGCGTCGCCTTCTACGGTCGCGCGGGCACGGCGCTGATGAAGTCGCTCAAGCGGCTCGACATCGACCCGCTCGCGGTCTACGGGACGCTGTGCGTGAAGTGCCCGGTGCCCGACACCGCGCTGGCCGCGCCGGAGTGCGTGACCCGGCTGGTCGAGGAGATCGCGATCGTGCAGCCGAAGCTCGTCGTGGTGATGGGCCCTGAGGCGCTCGACGTCCTCAACGAGCTCCAGCTCCCCCTGGCGCGCGAGGTCCTCGCGACGCCGGGGGAGATCCAGGAGCTCACGCCGTCGACGAACGCGCTGTACACGCCGAGCATCGACGAATCGCTGGACGAGGACCACGCCAAGCGGGCGTTCTGGAAGGCGTTCCGAGTGGTCGGCGACTGGTACTCCGACTTCCCGCCATATTAAGCCGCCCTAAAGAGGGTCAGACCCCGGCCGGGGTCAGACCCTCTTTGAGTTTGCGCCAGGTGTGCCGGGGCTCCCAGCCGAGCTCGCGCTTGGCCTTCGCGTTCGACGCGCCGCGGATGCTCGTCATCATCGAGTACGCCTGCGGGCCGGCGGCGAGCCGGACGAGCCAGCCGGGCGCGTGTCGCGGCGGCGGGGCGCCGAGCGCGGCGGCGAGCGCGGGGACGATCTCGCGGATCGGCGCCGGGTCGTCGTCGACGACGTTGTAGATCCCCGGCGCGCCGCCCTCGATGGCGGCCACGGTGGCGGCCGCCGCGTCGTCGATGTGGACGAGCGACCACACGCCGTCGCCGCTGCCGCCGACCGGGAACCTGCGCTTGCGCAGCATCTCCGCGTGCTCGCCGTCCCCGTCCAGCGACGTCCCGGGCCCGTAGAAGCCGCCGTAGCGCAGCACGATCCCGCCCGCCTCGGTCACGACCGCCTCGAGGTGACGGATCGCCTCCAGCGTCTCGCGCACGTCGGCCGGCGGCGTCGGGTCGAGCCGGTCGGCCTCGGTCTTGACCGGGCCGCCCTCGCGCGCGTACGGCCAGCCCGCGTAGCTCTGCCATACGAGCCGCTCGGCGCCTGCTGCCCGCGCCGCCGCCAGCAGGTTGTCCGTGCCCTCGGTGCGCAGGCGGTTGGTCTGAGCGAACGCCTTGTCGAAGTTGCGGGTCATGCCCAGGCCCGTCAGGGCGGTGAGCTGGTGCACGACGACGTCCGGCCGCGCGGCGACCACGGCTTCGCGCAGCGTGGCGGGGTCGAGCGGGTCGACGAGCACCGGCTCGGCGCCGAGGGCGTGCAGCCGGCCGGCGTTCGAGCGGGTCGTGCCGGTGACGTGGTGCCCGTGCTCGACCAGCTGCGGGACGAGGCGGGTGCCGAGCGCGCCGGTCGCGCCGGCGATGAAGATGCGTAGCGTGTCCATGTGATGTCAGACGAGACGCCGTCGCCGGCTGTGACAGCCGAGGAGCTGCGCCCGCTGATGCAATCGATCGCCTACCGGATGGTGGGCAGCCTCACCGAGGCCGAGGACCTGGTGCAGGAGGCGTTCCTGCGGCTGCACGAGGCAAGTGACGTGGAGAGCCCGAAGGCATGGCTGACGACCGTGACCACGCGGCTCGCGATCGACCACCTGCGCTCGGCGCGCGTGCGCCGCGAGGAGTACCCGGGCACGTGGCTGCCGGAGCCGGTGCTCGCCGATCCCGCGCCCGAGGCCGTCGTCCGCGCCGAGTCGCTCTCGCTCGCCGTGCTCGTGCTGCTGGAGAGCCTGACGCCGGTCGAGCGCGCCGTGTTCGTGCTGCGCGAGGCGTTCGACTACGGCTACGACGAGATCGCCGCGGTCGTCGGCAAGAGCGAGGCCAACTGCCGCCAGCTCGCAGCCCGCGCGCGCCGCCACGTCGAGGAGCGACGGCCGCGCTTCGAGCCCTCTCGCGAGCAGCGCGACGAGCTGGTGCGGCGCTTCATGGCCGCTCTCCAGCAGGGCGAGACCGAGCCCCTGGTCGAGCTGCTGGCCGCCGACGTGGAGTTCTACGGCGACGGCGGCGGCAAGGCGCCCGCCGTCGGCCGCATGGTCCGTGGCGCCGACGCGGTGATCCGGCTGCTCGCCGGCTTCCTCCGTGCGGCCGCGCGGCGGAGCGCGTCGGTCGAGGTGCTCGACTTCAACGGCGAGACCGGCCTCGCCGGCTACGAGGACGGGCGGCTGGTCGCCGTGTGGGCGTTCGAGGTCTCAGGCGGCGCGATCCAGGCCATTCGCGGGGTCGTCAACCCCGACAAGCTCCATCACGTCAGCACGCCGTAGTGCAGGTGGACGACACCGTTGCCGAACCGGCGCTCGCCGAGTAGCTCAAGGTCGGATCGCGTGGCGGGGAGGGCCGGGTTGCCGCCTCCCACCACCACGGGCGAGAGGAACAGGTGGAGCTCGTCCACCAGCCCGGCCCGCATCGCCTGCCCGGCGAGCTCCGGCCCGCCGATGAGCAGGTCCCGCTCGGCCTTCATCGCCCGCACCGGCTCCGGATCGAACTCGCGCTCGATCCGCGTCCGGGCGCTCGAGACCTCCTCGAGCGTCCGCGAATAGACGACCTTGTCGGCCGACCGCCAGATCTCCGCGAAGTCGCGCATCACCGGATCCGGGTCGTCGATCGTCTCCCACGCGACCAGGACGTCATACATCCGGCGCCCGTACAGGTGGGTCCGGGCCGGCCGCATCAGGTCGTTGACGGCCGTGTGCACCTCCCGGCTCGGCTCCGACCAGTCCCACCGACCCTGCTCGTCGGCCACATAGCCGTCGAGCGACGCGATCGCCGCGTAGGTCAGCCGGCTCATAGGGCAACCTCTCCGCGATGTTCGCGAAGCGAACTCGCAAGGCCAAGCTTGCATGGCCCGCTCACTGGATCTCGAGCACGATCTTGCCGAGCTTGCCGCCGGCCTTGAACCGCTGGTAGGCGGCCGCCACCTCGTCGAGCGGGTAGGTGGCGGCGACCGGCACCGACAGGTCGCCGGACGCGAACCCGGGCAGCACCGCCTTCTCGACCAGCCGCGTCGCGATCGCCTTCTCCTCGAGCGAGCGCGCGCGCATGGTCGAGGCGAGGATGCGGCCGCGTTTGAACATCAGCTTGCGCAGGTCGAGGTCGATCTGCGCCCCGGCGCCGACGCCGATCACCACGATCCGCCCGCGCAGCGCGAGCGCGTCGAGGTTCGCCGGCCAGTTCGGCGCGCCGACGAGCTCGAGGATCACGTCGAACGGCCCGGCCTCGGCGAAGCCGTCGGGCGCGATCGCGTTTACGCCGAGCACGCCGACCAGCTCGCGGCAGTGCTCGTCGCGCACCGTCGCCGTCACGCGCGCGCCCGCCATCGTGGCCAGCTGTACGGCCGCCGTCCCGACGCCACCGGCGGCGCCGTGGACGAGCAGCCGCTCGCCCACCGTCAGGCCGGCCTGCGTGGACAGCGCGTCGTGGGCGGTGAAGAAGACCTCGGGCACGCCCCCGGCCGCGATCCAGTCGAGCTCGTCCGACACCGGCATCGCCACCCGCTCGTTGACCACCGCGAGCTCCGCCTGACCGCCGCCGGCCACGATCGACATCACGCGGTCGCCCGGCTCGAACCGCTCGACGCCGTCGCCGGTCTCGATCACCTCGCCGGCGAGCTCGAGCCCCGGGATGTCCGGCGGCGCGCCGGGCGGGGCCGGATAGCCGCCCGCCAGCTGGACCATGTCCGCGCCGTTGAGGCCGGCCGCACGGACCCGCACGAGCAGCTCGCCGGTCTGCGGACGAGGGTCGGGATGCTCCTGGACGGCGATCTCGCCGTCGCGGATCGTGGCGGCGCGCATCGCGGCGCGATGGTACCGAAGCGTGGATCCAGGCTCAGGGCCATACTCCCCGATCCGGGGTTGCACTGCCGGTCGGGTTAATGGGGTAATGAGCTGCAAATGGGCGTTCCCCGCCCGAACATCCCGACCCCGCCCGTGCCGCCCATGTGGCGAGAGACCCGGATCGGCCTCGAGGCCGCGCGGCTCCTGCGCGACCCGGTGTGGCGCGGCGTCGGCGTCCCGCCCGGCGAGGGACGGCCGGTCCTGCTCATCCCCGGCTTCCTGGCCGGCGACGGCAGCCTGGCGACGATGACCAAGTGGCTGCGGGCGAACGGGTACTGGACGACGCGGGCCGGCATCCGCGCCAACGTCGGCTGCTCGCAGCACGCGTGCGAGCGGATCGAGGAGCGGCTCGAGGCGGTCGCCGATCGCACCGGCCGGCCGGTCGCGATCGTCGGCCAGAGCCGCGGCGGCGTGCTGGCGCGGGTCGTCGCGAGCCGGCGGCCGGACCTGGTGTCGGGGATCGTCACGCTCGGCGCCCCCACGGTCGGGATGCTGCGCGTGCATCCGCTGGTGCTTCTCCAGGTCGGCGTGGTCGGCGCGCTCGGCACCGGCCGCGTACCGGGCCTGTTCCGGATGAGCTGCTGGCGCGGGGCCTGCTGCGAGGCGTTCCGCGCCGACCTGATCGGCGACTTCCCGGCCGGGGTCGGGTACGTGTGCGTGTACTCGCGCTCGGACGGGATCGTCGACTGGCGCGCATGCCTGGACGGCGCCGCCGACGAGCACGTCGAGATCGACGCCTCCCACTGCGGCATGGCGCTCAGCCGCGACGCCTACCGCGTGGTCGCCCGTGCGCTGGCCGGCTTCGCCGGCGACGAATCCCTCGCCCGCGTCGCCTAACCGCGCTCCAGCAGCGCGACGCACTCGATGTGCGGCGTCTGCGGGAACATGTCGACCGGCCGGACGCGCACCAGCCGGTAGCCGGCCTCGACCATCTGCGCCGCGTTCGGCGCCAGCGTCGTCGGGTTGCAGGAGACGTACACGAGCCGCGACGGGCCGGCCTCGAGGATGCGGCGCACGACCTTGGCGGACAGCCCGGCGCGCGGAGGGTCGACGACCACGACGTCGGGGCGGCCGGCCTGCTCGACGAGGTCGCGCATCGCGAGCCGGATGTCGCCGGCGTAGAAGCGGGCGTTGAGGACGTCGTTGATGCGCGCGTTCTCGATCGCGTCGGCGACCGCGGCCTCGACGATCTCGACGCCGACCAGCTCGCGCGCGCGGGCCGCAATGGTGAGGCCGATGGTGCCGATCCCGCAGTAGAGGTCGAACACCCGCTCGTGGCCGCGCAGCTGCGCGAACTCGGCGGCCGCCTCGTACAGCCGCTCGGCCATCTCGGTGTTGGTCTGGAAGAACGCCTCCGGGCTCACGAGGAAGTCGAGGCCGCGCAGCCGCTCGCGCAGCCGCGGCGTGCCGGTGAGCAGCACCGTCTCACCGCCGGCCGAGCTCTCGCCGAGCTGCTCCTGGCGGGTCCAGAACAGGCCGTCGCAGCGGATCGCGTCGATCAGTGAGTCGGTGTCGATGCTGCCGGGCGAGGTCACGAGCCGCACCTGCAGCTCGCCGGTGCGGCGGCCCTCGCGCACGACCAGGTTGCGCAGCAGCCCGCGCTGCTCACGCCGGTCCCAGGCGCTCAGCCCCTGTGCGCGCGCCCAGGCCAGCACCTGCTCGCGCACCGCGTTCGAGCGCTCGGAGGCGAGCAGGCAGTCGTCGATCGGCACGATCTCGTCCCAGCGGCCGGGCGCGTGGAACCCGCACACGAGCTCGCCGCCGGGGCCGGTGCCGAACGAGTACTCGAGCTTGTTGCGGTAGCGCCACTGGTCGACGGCGGGGACGATCGGCTCGAGCTCGAACCCCTCGAGGCCGCCGATCCGCTCCAGCGCCTCGCGCACGAGCCCGGCCTTGACCTCGAGCTGGCGCTCGTACGGGAGCACCTGCCAGGGCGCGCCCGGATGGTCGGCGAGCGGCGGGATGCGGTCGGGCGAGGGATCCACGACCTCGGTCGTCCGCGCCTCGGCGTACGCGCGCTTGGCCTTGCCGACCACCGCGCGAACGCGGTCGCCCGGCACCGCTCCGGCCACGAACACGACGTAGCCCTCGTGGCGGGCGACCCCGTTGCCGCCGTGGGCAAGCGAGTCGATCGTCAGCTCGAGCACGTCGCCGCGCGAGGGGCGCATCTGGGAAGCGGTGGTGGGCACGCGTCTACGGTAGCCGCCGCTCGACCGCCGACAGCACGGTCTTGCGGTTGGCGTTGCGCCGCTCGTGGTCGCGCACCTGGCGCAGCTCGGCGACGCTCAGCCCGTCGAGCCGCTCGGCCACCTGCGCAGCGGTGAGGTCCTCATAGCCGGCGATCGGGAACGCGGGCCCGAGCCCCGTGGCGCGGCGGGCGGTGCCGACGAGGCCGCCGCGCCCGCGCCGCGCGAGCTCGGCGAACAGCTCGGCGGCGTCGTCGCGGGTCATCCGCCCGCGCTCGACGGCGTCGTCGAGCACCTCCTGGACGCGCTCGCGCGAGATCACGAGCGGATTCAGCGATCGCCGGCGCGGCTGCGGCATGCGGCGAGGCCCTACCCCGTCCCGGCCGCGTCGGAAACGAGCAGCTCGAGCAGCGCCTTCTGCGCGTGCCGGCGGTTCTCGGCCTGGTCCCAGATCCGCTGGCGGTCGCCGTACAGCACGCCCTCGGTGATCTCCTCGCCGGGATGGGCGGGCAGGCAGTGGAGCGCGATCGCGTGCGGCGCGGCGCGATCGAGCAGCGCCTCGTCGAGCCGGAACGGAGCCAGCGCACCGCGCCGGCGCTCGGCGCTCGCCTCGTCGTCGCTCATCGACACCCAGACGTCGGTGTACACGGCGTCGGCGCCCTCGGCAGCCGCCGCGGGATCGTCGAACAGCTCGGCGCCTGCGCCGGGTTCGAGCTGGAAGCCGTCGGGTGCCGCCACGCGCACCTCGAGGCCCGCGAGCGAGCCGACCAGCGCGAGCGAGCGGGCGACGTTGTTGCCGTCGCCGACATAGGCGAGCACGCGCCCGTCGAGCCGGCCGAACGCCTCGCGCATGGTCATCAGGTCGGCCAGCGCCTGGCACGGGTGGTGCAGCGGCGACAGCATGTTCACCACCGGCACCGTCGCGTGCTCGGCGAGCGTGCGCAGCTGGTCCTCGTCCCCGGTGCGCAGGCCGATCGCGGCGACGTGGCGGGAGAGCACGAGAGCCGTGTCGCGCAGCGACTCGCCACGGGTGAGCTGGAGCTCGCCGGCGCGCAGCACCATCGGATGGCCGCCGAGCTCGACCACGCCGGCCTCGAACGAGACGCGCGTGCGCGTCGACGGCTTCTCGAACAGCAGCGCCACCGAGCGGCCCGCGAGCGCGCGCGAGGCGGCCGGCGCGGCCTTGAGCGCGAGCGCGCGGTCGAGCAGCGACGTGAGCTGGTCGCGGGTGAGTTCGGTGCCGTCGATGAAGTGCATAGGGTCTCGCCGCATGCGGGTGCTGACCTGGAACCTCTATCACGGCCGCTCGCGCCCCTCGTCCGGACGCCCGCTGCTGAACGAGTTCGCCGCCGCGCTCGACGGCTGGGCGTGGGACGTGGCGCTGCTCCAGGAGGTGCCGCCCTGGTGGCCGCCGATGCTGGCGCGGGCGTGCCGGGCGCAGCAGCGCACGCAGCTCACCTCGCGCAACTGGCTGCTGCCGGTGAGGCGCGCGATCTCCACCCGCAACCCGGACCTCCTCAAGTCCGGCGGCGGCGGCGCGAACACGATCCTCGTCCGCGGGCTGATCCTCGACCATCGCGCGCTGCGCCTGCGGCGGGCGCCGGAGGGCCGGTGGGTGCACGGCGTCCGGCTCCAGGACGGCGCCTGGGTCGTCAACGTCCACTCCCAGAACCACCCGCAGGCGCTCGCGCTGGCCGACACCCGCAGGGCGATCGACGCCGCCCGCGAGTGGGCCGCCGGCGCGCCGCTGACCTTCGGCGGCGATGTCAATCTCAAGCGCCCGCCGGAGTTCCCCGGCCTCGTCCACGTCGGCGGCAACCACGTCGACCACCTGTTCACCGACGGCCGGCCTGCCGCCGGCCGGCACGAGGTGATCGAGCGCGGCCCGCTGTCGGACCACCCGCCCGTCGCGGTCACGCTGGCTTGATTGAATGGCACGCCTTGTGCGCGGCCTCAGCCTGATCCTGGTGCTCGCCCTCGGCCTCGCCGCCTGCGGCGGTGACGACGGCGGCGGCGAGCAGGGCGCCTCGGCGGGCGCGTGCCCGGACGGCGCGGTCGTGATCGAGATGGTCGACATCAAGTTCGATCCCGAGGACGCAACCGCCGACGCAGGCCAGGACATCTGCTGGACCAACGAGGACTCGATCGACCACAACGCCGTCGCCGAGAGCGGCGCCGCCTTCGAGTCCGAGCTGTTCGGCAAGGGCGAGACCTTCACGACGTCGGTCGACAAGGCCGGCACGGTCGACTACGTGTGCACGATCCACCCGGGGATGACCGGGACGCTGACCATCGAGGGGTAACGGGTGGCGAGGGCGCTGGTGCTGTGAGCGCTCGGCAAATCGCCGCCGGCGCGGCTCGGAAGCGGCGACGGACGTCCGCGCCGGCCGCACCGCCGCCTCCTCACCCAGCCGCAGTTGGCCGGCGTCGCCGGCACCACTCGCTGCGTAGACCTCCGTGTCGCGCCGCCCGCGGATCGAGATCTAGCCCCGTAGTCCAAAGCCGCGCAGCATCAGAAACGCACGCTCGCCGGCGGACCCGGGCCTCGGCAGCACCCCGAGGCTGGTCGCGACGCCCCAGGCATCGAAGAAGGCCCGCGCCCGCAGCAGCAGGCCGTCCTCCGTGAGCTCGGCGTAGACGATCGCGTGCACCACCACGAAACGGCCGGTCGGCGTGACCTTGCCGATCGGACCCTGGTGCGTGCCGAGCACCTTGCAGGGCGCGCAGGCGTAGCGGCCGTCGGTCAGCCGCTCGCCGGTGGCGTTCACGCGCGCGTCCGGAAACGCCTCCCACAGCGTCCGGACGTGCGCGACGAGAGCCGACGCGCCTTGCAGCGGCTCCGGCGTCAGCGGGTCCTCGTACGCGAAGTCGTCGGCGCACAGCGGCGCGAAAGCGCTCGGGTCGCGGCCCGACCACGCGCGCTCCCAGGCGTCGAACAGCTCGTCGACGGTCACGCGAGCATCATGGCGGGTGATGCGCGGCCTGTTCGGACACCGCGACTTCCGGCTCCTGCTGGCAGGCCAGAGCGCGAGCACGATCGGCGACCGCATCGTGTTCGTGGTGCTCGCGCTCTACGTGACCGAGATCGGCACGCCGAGCGAGGTCGGCATCGTGCTCGCCGCGCACGCGGTGCCGCTCGTCGGCTTCCTGCTGATCGGCGGCGTGTGGGCCGACCGCCTGCCGCCCCACCTCGTCGTCGTGACCACCGACTTGATCGGCTTCGCGCTGCACCCGCTTGCTGGCGGCGCTGATCTTCACCGGCGCGGTCGAGGTGCTGGCGGTCGGCAGCGCGATCGGCCTCGTCGCGCTGGCGGCCTCACTGACCTCGCGCGAGGTCTGGAACCTGCGTTCTACGGCAGGCGCAGCGTCCCGGTGACGAGCACGACGACGTCGCCGCCGACGCGCACGCGCCCGTCCTCGAGCTGCGCGAGCAGCCGGCTCGGGCGGCCGATCTCGACGCCCTGGGTGACCTCGACGCGCTCGAGCCCGGTGCGGGCATTCAGGTAGGCGAGCAGCGGCCCGGCCGCCGATCCGGTGGCCGGGTCCTCGCCGTCGAGCTCGCTGGGGAACGAGCGGGCGCGGGCGGTCTCGCCGTTCGCCGCGCAGAGGTAGAGGTTGAAGGTGCCTCCGGCGAGCGCGGCGACAGCGGCCTGGTCCTTGCGGGCGCGGCTGACGGCTCCGGCGTCGCGCAGCGGCGCGATGATGGTGGCGAGGCCGGTGCTCACGTGCTGGGGCTCCAGCGACGGGTGGGCGTCCTCGGGCCGCAGCCCGACGGCGGCGGTGACCTCTGCGGGATCGAGCTCGGCGCCGAACTGCGCCGGCTCCTGCAGGATCGACGCGTACGCGCGATCGCCGTCGCGGCGGACGGATACGGGCTGGATCCCGGCCTGCGTCTGCTGTCGGTACTCGGCTTCCTCCTCGCCTCGCTGGAGGGCGACCGCGACGGCCGTGCCGAGCGAGGGATGGCCGGCGAACGGGATCTCCGTGGCAGGCGTCCAGATCCGGTTGCGGTAGTCGGCGACGTCCGACGTCTGCACGAACGTCGTCTCGACGAGCCTGGTCTCCTTCGCGAACGCGAGCATGGTCGCGTCGTCGACGTCGTCGGCTTCGTGCACGACCGCGAGCCCGTTGCCGGCCAGCGGCTGGTCGGTGAAGACGTCGAGCAGCGTGTACGGATACGTGCCGGATCCACCCATCACGGTCGATCCTTCGGCGTCGGTGGGGTGGATCCGGTGCTCAGAACTCCGCCACGCCCGCTTCGGGGGTGGAGGCCTGCGCGTACAGCCGGCGCGGGATGCGGCCGGCCCGGTAGGCGAGCCGGCCGCCCTCGGTGGCGAGCCGGATCGCGTGCGCCATGGCGACCGGATCCTCGGCGCGCGAGATCGCGCTCGCGCACAGGACGCCGTCGTAGCCGAGCTCCATCGCCAGCGCGGCGTCGGACGCCGTGCCGACGCCGGCGTCGAGGATCACCGGCACCTCGGCCCGCTCGCGGATCAGGCGCAGGTTGTAGGTGTTGAGCAGGCCCATGCCGGAGCCGATCGGCGAGCCGAGCGGCATCACGGCCGCGCAGCCGACGTCCTCCAGCCGGCGCGCGAGGATCGGGTCGTCGTTGGTGTACGGCAGCACGGTGAAGCCGTCGTCGACGAGCTCCTCGGCGGCCTCGAGCAGCGCGGGCGCGTCGGGCAGCAGCGTGCGCTCGTCGCCGATCACCTCGAGCTTGATCCAGTCGGTCTCGAAGGCTTCTCTTGCGAGCTTGGCCGTGAGGACGGCGTCGCGCGCGGTGAAGCAGCCGGCTGTGTTGGGGAGCAGGCGGACGCCGGCGGCGTCGAGGACGCCGACGATCGAGCCCCGCTGGCCGGGATCGATGCGGCGGAGGGCGACCGTCACCAGCTCGGCCTGCGAGGCCTCGATCGCGGCCGCGAGCGCGTCGAGCGAGCGGAAGCCGCCGGTGCCGAGCAGCAGTCGCGAGCGCAGCTCGGTGCCGGCGATGGTCAGCGGATCCGCGGATACGTCGGTCGTCGCCAAGTTCAGCCTCCCTGGATCGCGCGCAGGACCTCGACCCGCGCGCCCTCTGTCAGCTCGTGCGTCTCCCACTCGGTGCGCGGCACCACCTCGGCGTCGACGGCAACCGCGACGCCGCGCCCGGAGGCCGGCAGGTCGAGCGCGCCGATCGCGGCCTGCACCGTCGCGCCGTCCGTGAGCTCGGCTTCGGCCCCGTTGAGCAGCACTCTCATGCCGGCACCTTCGCGAAGCGGCGGGGATCGACGAGCGCCGCCCACTCGGGCAGCGGCTCGCCGGTCGCGGCGGCGGCGATCAGGTCGGCGGTCAGTGGGGTGAGCAGGATGCCGTTGCGGAAGTGGCCGGCCGCCCACAGCAGTCCCTCGACCGTGCCCGGGCCGACCGCCGGCAGGTTGTCGGGCGTGGCGGGGCGCAGCCCGGCGGCGAGCTCCTCGATCTCGAGCTCGAGCACGCCCGGCACGATCTCGCTCATGTCCCGCAGCAGCTCGTACACGCCGCCGGCGGTCGGTGCCCTGTCGTGGCCGCGCTCCTCCATCGTGGCGCCCAAGACGTAGCCGCCGTCGGCGCGCGGGACGAGGTAGCAGTCCGGGCCACGCACCGTGCGGTCGATCAGCCCGGGCCCGCGCGGGTCGCGCAGTCGCAGGACCTGGCCCTTGACGGGGCGGACGGGGATGCGGTCCGGCGCCTCGACCGTGCCGGTGCCGGTCGCGACGAGCACTTGGTGCGCCCGCACGACCTCGCCGGTGTCGAGGCGGAGGCCGGTGACGCGGCCGTCGTCGGTCTCGACCGCTGCGACCCGCGCGCGGCGGATCGTGCCGCCGGTGCGCTCGAACGCGGTCGTGAGCGCGGTCACCAGACGGCGGGGGTCGACCGAGTGGTCGCCGGGGACGTCGAGCGCGAGGCGGACGGTCGGCGCCAGCGCGGGCTCGACACGGCGCGCCTGGCTCGGGCGCAATCGCTCGACCTCGAGGCCGAGCTCGCGCCGGAAGGCGAGCGCGCGCTCGAGCGCCTCGGCCTCGTCGCGGTCGCGCGCGACCAGCAAGGTCCCGGTCCGGCGGTAGCCGGGATCCTCGCCCGAGGCCTCGGCGAGGTCGGCGCAGAACGCGGCGAACCCGCGCGCGGCGCGCAGACCGAGCTCGATCGCGGGGGCGTCGCCGGGCTCGGCCTCGGCCACGGGCGCGAGCATGCCGGCGGCCACCTCCCAGGCGCCGGGCTCGCCGGCGTCGATCACCACGGTGCGCAGGCCGCGGCCGGCCGCGCGCCACGCGCAGGCCATGCCGATCGCCCCGCCACCCGCTATGGCGAGGTCAAAGCTGCTCGAGGTCACTGCCGGACATTGCCTCCCTACGCCGGTACTACCCGGATCAGGTTCGACGGTCGGCGGCCCGCTGCCGCCCTCTCAGCCCGTGTGCGGGCTCCCGTTGGTTCCTCCCGAATGGTAGCTGCCAGACTCAGCTCCGATGAGCTCACGCGAGCGCCTCGCGACCGCCCGCCTGTACCTCGTGTGCGACGCCCGGCCGCGTGAGTGGCTGCAGGCGGCGGTGCGCGGCGGGGTCGACCTGCTGCAGCTGCGCGACAAGACGCTCGACGACGAGCGGCCTGGTGGCCGCGGCGCGCGCCTTTCGGGAGGCGGGCGCGCTCTTCATCCTCAACGACCGGCCCGACCTCGTGGAGGCATGCGGCGCCGACGGCGTGCACGTCGGCCAGGACGACGCTTCGCCGGCGCAGGCCCGCGCGCTGGTCGGCCCGGAGCGGATCGTCGGCCGCTCGACGCACGCGCCGGAGCAGGCGGACGCGGCCGAGGCCGACCCCGACGTCGACTACCTCGCGGTCGGCCCGGTGCACGCGACGCCGACCAAGCCGGGCCGCCCGGCCGCGGGGCTCGGATACGTGAGCTACGCCGCCCGCTCGGTCGCCAAGCCGTGGTTCGCGATCGGCGGCATCGACGCCACGAACGTCGGCGAGGTGGTCGAGCGCGGCGCGAACCGGATCGTCGTCGTCCGCGCGATCACCGAGGCCGACGATCCCGCGGCGGCGGCGCGAGACCTGCGGGCCGCGCTGGAGGCACCGGTTGGCACGGCGCGCGCGTAAGCGACGCGCGGGAGCGGCGCCGAGCCGCCCTCCGCGGCCGGGGGCGACGACCACCCCTGGGGGCGGCGCCATGGCGCGAGGCTATGCACGGTCGCGCGAGCGCGACGAGGCGGCGCGGGAGGCGCTCGTCCCGCTCGCACCCGGCGAGCGGCCGTGGCCGATCGTGGTCTCGGCCGCGCTCGCCGCCGTGTTCGCGGTCGCGAACCTCGTCCTCATCCTCGCCGGCTGGGAGGTCGACGGTGAGCGGCCGGTGGCAGGCGGGCTCGTGTTCGTGGCGGTGATGGCCGCCGCCGCGATCGGCATGTGGCGCCTCAAGTACTGGGCGGTGCTCGGCTTCGAGGTCATGCTCGCCATCACCTTCGTCGGGGCGCTGCTCTCCCTGCTGCGCGCGGGCGACGCATGGGCGGTCGTGCTGGCGGTGACCGTGATGGCGGTGACCGGCCCGCTGTTCTACCTGCTGATCCGCCAGATGGCGCGCATCCAGCTGCCGAAGCGCAAACCGCCTGAAGATCGCCTCCGCTAGCCTGCGGCGCCCATGCCCGAATCCTCCTACGACTGCATCGTCATCGGCTCGGGACCCGGCGGATACGTCGCCGCGATCCGCGCCGCCCAGCTCGGGATGAAGACCGCCGTGATCGAGAAGGACACGATCGGCGGGCGCTGTCTGAACTACGCCTGCATCCCGGCGAAGGCGGTCCTGCGGACGGCGGACATCCTCACCGAGATCGAGGAGGCGGGCGACTTCGGGATCTCGGTCGATGGCCGGAGCGTCGACTTCGGCGCCGTCATGGAACGCCGCGGGAAGGTCATCAAGACACTCACCGGCGGCGTCGGCGGGCTGTTCAAGAAGAACAAGATCGACTACATCGAGGGCTTCGGCTCGGTGACCTCCGACGGCAACGTCAAGGTCGGCGGCAACTTCGACGGAACCGAGATCGAGGCCACCAAGTGCGTGGTCCTGGCGACCGGCTCGATTCCCAAGCCGATCCCCGGAACCGAGTTCGGCGGCCGCGTGATCGGCACCGAGGAGGCGTGGGCGCTCGAGGAGCTGCCGGCCAAGATCGCAGTCGTCGGCGCGGGCGCCTCCGGCGCCGAGATCGCCTCCGCGTACGGGCGGCTGGGCACCGAGGTGCTGCTGTTCGAGGCGCTCGACCGCGTGCTGCCGACCGAGGACGCCGACATCTCCAAGGTGGCCGGTCGGACGCTCGCGAAGCAGAACATGACGATCCACACCGGCACGCTGGTCGAGAACGTCAAGAGCTCCGACGACAAGGTGAGCTTCTCGTTCGGCGACGAGAACGCCGAGGTCGACTGGTTCGTCATCGCCGCCGGCCGCGGCCCCGACATCGAGGGCCTCGGGCTCGAGGAGGCCGGCGTCAAGCTCGACGACAACGGACTCATAGAGGTCGACGGCGCGCTGCGCACCTCGGTCAAGGGCGTGTACGCGATCGGGGACCTCGTGCTCGGCCCGGCGCTCGCCCACAAGGCGTCCGACGAGGGTGTGATCGCGGTCGAGGACGCGGCGGGCCTCGAGACCCATCCGATCGAGTACATCGACATCCCGCGCGCCACCTTCTGCACCCCCAACGTCGGCTCCTTCGGGCTGACCGAGGAGCAGGCGCGCGAGCAGGGGCTCGACGTCACCGTCGGCAAGGTGCAGTACGGCGCCGTCGGCGGCGGCACCGTCTACGGCGACCGCGGCGGCGTCGTCAAGGTGATCGGCGACAAGAAGTACGGCGAGATGGTCGGCGGCCACATCATCGGCTCGCGCGCGACCGAGCTGATCCAGGAGCTCGTGAACGCGAAGGCGCTCGAGGGCGGCTACCCCGAGATCGCGCGCATCATCCACGGGCACCCGACGCTGTCCGAGGCAGTGATGGAGGCCGCACGGGCCGCCGACGGCTGGCTGATCCACGGTTAGCACGCAGCCGCACTTCTATTTCGACCTGGCGTCTCCAGTGGCGTACCTCGCCGCCGAGCGCGTCAACCAGGTGCTCGGCGAAGTGCCGGAGTGGGTGCCGGTGCGGCTGGGCGAGGTCGGCCCGTTCCGCTGCCAGGAGGAGGTCGCCGCCTACCGCGAGGACGTCGAGCGCGCGGCCGCGCGCCAGCAGCTGCAGGCGCTCCGCTGGCCCGACCCGTTCCCGGCCGACAGCGAGTGGGCGATGCTGGCCGCGACCTACGCGAAGCAGATCGGCCGGGCGGTCGCGTTCAGCCTCGCCGCCTTCCGGCAGGCGTTCGCGGCCGGGCGCGACCTGAGCGAGCGCGACAACGTGCTGCTCGCGGCGGCCGCCTGCGAGCTGCACCCCGCCGCGGTGATCAAGGGCGCCGAGCTGCGCGGCACGCGCGAGCGGCTCGAGACCGCCACCGAGCAGGCCCGGGCGGCCGGCGTGCGCGACGTGCCCGCCGTCCTCACCGCGGACGGCGAGGTGATCGAGGTGCCGGCGTGAAGGCCAACCGCGCCTACGACCTGATCGTCCGCCGCGGCGGCCGCGGGCCGGCGCTGCTGCGCTCCGCCGCCGAGGTCGACCACGTCGAGGTCGTCGAGATCGACTCCGGCGAGGTCGTCCTGTTCTGGGACACCACGCCGGCCCAGACCGGCCGCCTCGCGCGCGCCCTCAGGGCTGACCTCGCGGGCCTCGACGCCGACGAGTTCTACGCCCGCTGGCGCCGCTACGACTCCGCGGGATAAGCCGCCGCTCGGCGGCGAACTCGAACCGCATCCATCCCGCCGCGCCGGGGTCGGCTCGCCGCTCCCGGCGCGCTACTGTCCCGCCCGTGGCCGAAGTCACCGAGGAGGCGACCCGCGACCTGCCGGACCCTGACGCGGCGCGCGAGTGGCTCCACACGATGATGCTCATCCGCCGCTTCGAGGAGCGCGCGGGCGAGATGTACGCGAAGGCGAAGGTGGGCGGCTTCCTGCACCTGGCGATCGGCGAGGAGGCCACGATCGTCGGCGCCTGCCGCGCGATGCGCGACGCCGACTACCTGATCTCGACCTACCGCTCGCACGGGCACGCGCTCGCCCGCGGGGCCGATCCCGACCGCGTGATGGCCGAGCTGTTCGGGCGCGACGACGGCGTCTCACGCGGCCGCGGCGGCTCGATGCACATGTTCGACCTCGAGAACCGCTTCATGGGCGGCTACGGGATCGTCGGCGGCAACCTGCCGCTGGCGGCCGGCATGGCGCTCGCCTCCGACTACCAGGGGCTCGACGAGGTGACGGTGTGCGTGTTCGGCGACGGCGCCGCCAACCAGGGCACGTTCGGCGAGACGCTCAACCTCGCGGCGCTGTGGAAGCTGCCGGTCGTCTTCATGGTCACCAACAACCAGTTCGGCATGGGCACCGCGCTCGAGCGCCACTCGGCGGTGACCGACCTGCACCGGCGCGGCGAGGGCTTCGGCGTGCCCGGCATGCGCTGCGACGGCATGGACGTGGTGGAGACGTACGAGGTGATGCGCGAGGCGATCCGTCGTGCGCGCGAAGAGCGGCAGCCGATCCTCGTCGAGGCCGTCACCTACCGCTTCCGCGGGCACTCGATGGCCGATCCGGAGGAGTACCGGAGCAAGGAGCAGGTCGAGGAGTGGCGCAAGCGCGACCCGATCAACGCGTTCGCGGAGCGCCTCGAGCTCGACGAGGAGGAGGTGAAGCGACTCGACCAGGAGGCCGTGAAGCGGGTCGACGACGCGGTCGCGTTCGCCGACAAGTCGTCCTTCCCGGCGCCGGAGTCGCTGTACGACCACATCTACGTCTTCGGCGACCAGGTCGGGGGCTGGTACTCGGTCGACGAGCGGTCCGCCGGCGTGCACAAGGGCGAGGACGAGCGCGCGCTGGCGGAGGCCGAGCGCGGGCCGGAGGGCGCCTACCACGAGGCGAAGGAGGCGGCGGAGCGCGAGGACGTGGAATCGGCTGGCGCCGATTCCGGGGCGGAGAAACCGGCCGACGAGGCCCAGGCCGAGGATGATGAAGCGGAGGAGGCCGAGGGCTGATGGGGGTCGTCCGCTACCGCGAGGCGCTCAACCAGGCGCTGCGCGAGGAGATGGAGCGCGACGAGCGGGTGTTCCTGATGGGCGAGGACATCGGCGTCTTCAACGGCGCCTTCAAGGTCACGGCCGGGCTGCTCGAGGAGTTCGGCGAGAAGCGCGTGCGCGACACGCCGATCTCCGAGAACACCATCGTCGGCATGGGCGTCGGCGCCGCCATGACGGGGCTGCGGCCGGTGGTCGAGCTGATGACGATCAACTTCTCGCTGCTCGCGATGGACCAGATCGTCAACCACATGGCGACGATCCACTACATGTTCGGCGGCCAGGTGAAGGTGCCGATGGTGATCCGGATGCCGCAGGGCGCCGGCCACCAGCTCGGCCCGACCCACTCGCACTGCCTGGAGGCGCTGTATCTCCACGTGCCGGGGATGCTGCTCGCGGTGCCGTCGACCGCGGCCGACGCCAAGGGCCTGCTGAAGGCGGCGATCCGCGACGACAACCCGGTCGTGTTCATCGAGCACGAGTACCTGTACGGCCAGCGCGGCGACGTGCCGGACGACGGCGACCACGTCGAGCAGTTCGGGCAGGCGGCGATCCGCCGCGAGGGCGCCGACGTGACGATCGTCGGCATCTCGCGGATGGCGGTCACCGCCCAGAAGGCGGCCGACATCCTCGCCAAGGACCACGAGGTCGAGGCCGAGGTGATCGACCCGCGCACGCTGCGCCCGCTCGACCTCGACACCATCCTCGAGTCGGTGCAGAAGACCAACCGCGCGGTGATCGTCGAGGAGGGGTGGCCGCACGGCGGCGTCGGCGCCAACCTCGCCGCGCTGATCCAGGAGCAGGCGTTCGACTACCTCGACGCGCCGGTCGCGCGCGTCACCGGCGCCGACCTGCCGATGCCGTACTCCAAGCCGCTCGAGCAGATCGCCTACCCGCACGAGCCCCAGATCGTCGAGGCCGTGCTGGCGACGTTCCGCGATCTCTAGCCGGGCCGCAGCACGTCAAACTCGCCGTCCTCGCCGGGCACGAGCACGCCGGTGTGCACCTCGGCGACCCGGCCGAGCGTGGCGATCGTGGCCGGGCCGTCGAGCTCGCCGACGATGAACGGGCAGATCGTGACCACCGGCCGGCCGCGCGACATCCGGTGCCACTCGCGCTCGAAGCCGAGCATGCGGTCGAAGTCCGACCCGTCCTGCGGGCCGACCGGGAAGCGCGCGTACCAGAGGCCCGAGCAGCCGCGCGCGAGCGCGTCGTCGAGCGCCTGCTGCCACGAGTCGGCCGACCCCTCCGCCGGATGGCTGAAGTCGATCTCCACGACCACCATCCGCTCCTGCTCCTCCAGGGCGGCGACGTCGAGCCCCGCCTCGGTGAGCAGCGCGCGCTCGTGGTCGGCATGCCCGGGCAGCGCCCGGTGCGCGAGCCAGCCGCCGCGCCGGACGCCGAGCGCGTAGAAGGACGCGAGCACGCGCGGCAGCTCGTCGGCGCTGCGCAGGAACACCGCCAGATGCGGACATGCCTCGCCCTCCACGTGCGCCGCCAGCGAGGCCATCGAACCGGAAGCCTACGACCGCCCAAGAGGTAGGTCCAGCGCCACGCGGGTCCCGCCGCCCGGCACGCTGTCGACGCTGAGCGACCCGCCGGCCGCACGGGCCCGCTCGCGCATCAGCAGCAGCCCGAAATGCCCCTCACCCGGCCCGGACGCGGAGGCGAAGCCGCAGCCGTCGTCCTGCACCACGAGCTCGAGCCGGTCGCCGGTGCGACGGGCCTCGAGCACCACGCCGTCGGCGCAGGCGTGCCGCTCGCAGTTGGAGAGCGCCTCGGCCAGCACGCGGAGCGCGGCGGCGGCGACCGGCGGCGGGAGCTCCGGCAGGTCCGCGTGACCCTCGAGGCGGACCGGCATCCCGCGGTGCGAGAACCGCTCGCACAGCTCTTCGAGCGCGGCCCGCAGACCGCCGAGCGCCCGCGGCGCCATCATGCCGGTCAGCCGCGAGCGCACCGTCCGGTGAGCCGACGCGACCGCGGCGCGCAGCCGACCCCAGCTGGCGTCGGCGACCTCCGGCGCCGGGCCGGAGTCCAGCAGCGCGAGCTCGCGCATCGCGAGCGCCAGGTCCTGCGCCAGTCCGTCGTGGACCTCGGCGGCGAGCCGCAGGCGCTCGCGCGCGAGCGCCGTGTGCTCGAGCTCCTCCCGCATCCGCGCGGTCGCGATGCCCGCGCCCAGCAGGTCGCCCAGCAGCCGCAGGACCGCGCCCGACTCCGGCCCGACCGTCGAGCCGGGCGCCGCGATCACCACGCCGAGCCCGGCGCCGGTGCCGAGCGGCAGCACGAGCCAGCTGTCGGCCGGCGGCGTGAACGGGTGCTCCATCAGCCATTCGCCGCGATCGCGCATGACCAGCGGCGTATCGCCCTGGACCGCGAGCTGCCACGCCTCGACGTCGAACACCAGCCGCTCGGACGGGTGGCGGTCGGCGCCGATGGCCGCCAGCCGCGCGAGCGTCGGCCCGTTTCCGGTGGGCAGGTAGAGCGCCGCCACGTCGAGCCCGAGCGCGTCGCACATCTCCGCCAGCGCGCCGCGCGCGAGCTCCGGCAGCGTGACGGCGCCGACGAGCGCCCGTGCGGTGCGGCCGAACGCGCCGAGGCCGCTTCGGACCTCCGGGGTGAGCGCTGGATTCACGGTCGCCGCCTACGCTACCGTCGCGGCGTGACGCCGGTACGCGTGCTCGTCGCCGACGACCACCAGCTGATGCGCGAGGGCACCGCCGCGCTGCTGGGCGCCGACGAGCGCGTCGAGGTCGTGGGGCTCGCACGCGACGGCCGTGAGGCGCTCGCGCTCGCGGAGCGGCGGGCGCCGGACGTGGTGCTGCTCGACCTCAACATGCCTGAGGTAGACGGCCTGGAGGCGTGCGCCCGCCTGCGGGAGGGCGGCGGGCCCGAGGTGCTGATGCTCACTGTGTCGGAGGAGGAACCTGACCTGTACGCGGCGCTGCGGGTCGGTGCGGCCGGCTACCTGACCAAGGACGTCCCGCCTGCCGAGCTGATCGAGGCGGTGCTCGCGGTCGCTCGCGGCGAGCCGCGGATCGCGCCGGCGATGGCGAGCCGTATGCTCGCCGACCTCGGCCGCGGGGTCGCACCGCCGGAGGATCCGCTGGCGGCGCTGACGGATCGCGAGCGCGAGGTGCTCGCGCTGGTCGCCGAGGGGCTCCGCAACCGCGAGATCGCGGACCGGCTGGTCATCAGCGAGCCGACCGTCAAGACACACGTCCGGCACGTCCTGGAGAAGCTGCGGATCCGGAATCGGGCGGAGGCGGCGGCGTTCGCCGCGCGCCACCTCCGGTGAGCACCGCGCGCAGCCCGGTCCGCATCCGCGCCCGCACCTGGTCCGGCGTGATGCCGAGCACGTCCGCCACCCGCCCGGTGGTGGCGCCGGTCAGGCGGGCGAGCGCGACGACTTCGCGCTCCTCCTCGCTCATCGGCGCGAACGCGCGGTGCGGCGCGGCGCGCAGCGCGAGCAGTACGGCCTTCTCGGCAAGCGCCGAAGCCGTCCTGCGACGACGCCGCGACCATCACGCGCTCGGCGGCGTGCTCGGCGACGGCCTGGTCGCCCGAGGCAGCGAGGGCAGCGGTGTAGACGAGCGGAAGGCGGTGCACGCGGCGATGGTCGCGGTGACCCGCCCTTTCGGGCATCGGCCGGACGGGTGAACCGCGACTCGTCCGAAGGGATGATCCAATCGCGAGCGGCTCGCAGTTGCGAGCCGGCGAGGCATCCGGGCTCCGAGCGCGGGCGTAGAGGGGAGCGTTCGTCCCTTCGTTCAAGGAGTGCGCATGCGCAGATCCAAAGCCCTCGGCGCGGCCTCGGCCGCCGCGTTGCTCGCGGGCTCGCTGGCAGTCTCGGGGGTGTTCGGCTCGAGCCACCGTGAGGCTCCCGGCATCCTCAAGGACCCGACGGCCGACAACACCGACGTCTACGCCTACACGGCGCAGGACGCACCGGGCAGCCTGACCGTGGTCGCCAACTGGATCCCGCTCGCGGACCCGGCGGGCGGCCCGAACTTCTACCCGCTCGACGAGGACGCGAAGTACTACGTCAAGATCGACAACACGGGCGACGGGTACGAGGACGTCGCGTATCGCTGGGACTTCACGACGCGGTTCCGCAACCCGAACTCGTTCCTCTACGCGGTTCCGCCGGTCACCTCGATCAACGACCGGAACCTGAACCTGTACCAGACGTACGACCTCTACAAGGAGGAGTACAACAAGAACCGGAAGATGGTCAGCAGCCGGCGCATCGTCGATGACGCGCCGGTCGTGCCCGACAACGTCGGCCCGAAGACGATGCCGAACTTCGCCCAGATCGAGGCGGGCGGCGTCACTCCGGTGAAGGGCGGCGGCAAGACGATCGTGACCCCGGCCAACGACGCGTTCTTCGTCGACCTGGGCACGATCTTCGACGGCATCAACCTCGACAGGCCCGGCCGGCCGAACATCGGCCTCGGCAACCAGGGCGGAGGCAAGGACGACGTCGCCGGCTACAACACCAAGTCGTTCGTCCTGCAGGTGCCCGAGCGCGAGGTCACGCGCGACGGCAAGCAGGTCTCGGGCGCGAGCGGAGGCAACGCCGTGGTCGGCGTGTGGTCGACGACCGAGCGCCGCAGCGACCAGGTGCTCGGCTCGCGCCGCGGAGGTCACCGTGGCAAGAAGTGGGTCCAGGTGTCCCGCCTCGGCAACCCGCTGATCAACGAGGTGATCATCCCGATCGGCAAGAAGGACAAGTTCAACCGCACGTCCCCGGCGGACGATGCGCGGAACTTCGGCCGCTTCGCGCTCAACCCCGAGCCCGCGCGGATCCTGAACGCGCTGTTCGGTCTCGGCGTCCAGGAGACGAACCGGACCGACATCGTCCAGGCGCTGCTGACCGGCGTGCCCGGGCTCACCCAGATCGGCAAGGACCCGGCCGCGGCCGACACGCTCAAGCTCAACCTGGGCGTGCCGCCGGCGGCGAAGCCGAACCGCTTCGGCGTCCTCGCGGGCGACGTGGCAGGGTTCCCGAACGGCCGCCGGCTGGCGGACGACGTGGTCGACATCGAGCTCCGCGTGATCGCGGGTGCGCTGCTGTCGCCGCCCAAGAACGTCCCGCTCGGCGACGGCGTCGACCAGGACGACAAGCCGTTCCGCGCCCAGTTCCCCTATGTGGGCCTGGCGGGGGACGGGTTCAACAGCAACCTCAAGCGGATCGAGCCGCCGCACGCCCCCGTGCCGCAGCCCCCGACTCCGTAGTCGCCCTCTCCGGATCGGGGCCCGCCCCATCACTCGGCGGGCCCCGCGCGGGCCTTCTCCCATGACTCATCTCCTGACTTCTCACGGCCCGCTGCGCATCGCAGTCGCAGCCGCTGCTCGCATTCGCGTGCACGCTCGCCGTCCTCGGCCTTCGCGGCGGCGACGAGAGCGCGCCGCGCCCGGCGGCGTCGACCGGCTTCGACGGCGCCGTCCGCCCCGATGCGAGCACCGACGCCGAGATCGAGCGCCTCCAGGCCGCCGTGCGCCGCGGCGCACCGCTCCAGGCGCAGCTCGCCGGCGCGTACCTCCAGAAGGCGCGCGAGACCGGCGACCCCAGCTTCTACGTGCGCGCCGACGGCGTGCTGAGCCGTGCCCTCGCGCGCGGCCCCGAGGACCCGGCCGAGCTGATCGCGGCCGCCACGCTCGCCGCCGGACGGCACGACTTCCGCGGCGCGCTGCGGCTCGCCGAGCGGGCCCGCTCGCTCCAGCCCGACGCGATCGCCGCGTACCCGGTCCTGGTCGACGCGCTCGTCGAGCTGGGCCGCTACGGCGAGGCCGAGCGCACGCTCCAGCAGTTCATCGACCGCAAGCCCTCGCTGCCGGCGTACGCCCGCGTGTCGTACTTCCGCGAGCTCCACGGCGACCTGGCCGGAGCGGCCGACGCGATGGCGCGCGCCGCCTCGGCGGGCGGCGGAGCGCGCGAGAATCTCGCCTACGTCCAGACCCTGCTGGGCGACCTCGAGCTGACCCGCGGCCGGCTCGCCGCGGCGCGCCGCGCCTACGCGGCGGCGCATGCCTCGATGCCCGGCCATGTGCCCGCCCTCGCCGGCCGGGCGCGCCTGACCGCCGCCCACGGTGACCTCGCGGGCGCGATCGCCGGCTGGAAGAAGGTCGTGACGCTGCTTCCGCTGCCCGGCTACGCGGTCGCCCTCGGCGAGGCGGAGCTGGCGGCCGGGCGCGTCAAGGCCGGGCGCGCGGATCTCGCGCTCGTGCGCGTCCAGGAGCGGCTGCTGGACGACGCCGGCGTCGACACCGACGTCGAGCTGGCGATCTACGAGGCCGACCACGGCTCCACGCGCCGCGCGGTCGCGCTGGCTCGCGAGGCCTGGTCCGTCGCGCCGAGCGTGCGCTCGGCCGACGCGCTCGGCTGGGCGCTGACCCGCTCCGGGCGCCCGCGCGCCGGGCTGCGGTGGGCGCACCGCGCGTTGCGGCTCGGCTCGCTCGACCCGACGTTCCGCTACCACGCCGGCATCGCCGCCGGCGACACCGTCGAGGGCCGGCGCAACCTGCGCCTCGCGCTCCGCCACGGGCTCGCCGCCTACCCTCTGCATGCGAACCGCGCCCGTGCGGCGCTGGAGGAACGATGATCCGCATCCTCGTCGCGGCCCTGCTCGCGCTCGCCCTGCTTCCGGCGGCGGCGAGCGCCCACCCGCTCGGCAACTTCTCGGTCAACCACGTGACCCGGGTGTCGGTGTCGTCCGACCGCGTCGACGTGCGCTACCTCCTGGACGAGGCCGAGATCCCGACGTTCCAGCAGCGGTCCGTGGCCGACACCGAGCTGCTGCGACGCAAGCGGGACGAGGTCCAGCGGCGGCTGGTGCTGACCGTCGACGGCCGCCGCGTCGCGCTGCGGGCGTCGGGGCCCGGGACGATCGCGCACCCGGAGGGCCAGGGCGGGCTGCGCACCACGCGCGTCGAGCTGCCGCTGGTCGGGCGCGTGGAAGGCGCCCGGCGGGTCGATCTCCGCGACGGGACCTTCCCGGGCCGGGTCGGCTGGAAGGCGGTCGTGGTAGAGCCCGGCGAGGGCACCGCAGTCCGCTCGAGCGTCACCGCCGACGATCCCACGAACGGCCTGCGCTCCTACCCCGAGGACCTGCTCGAGAGCCCGTCCGACGTGCGCAGCGCCGGCCTCGTGGTCCGGCCGGGCGACGGGACCGTGGAGGCGCCGGGCGGGCAGCGGTCGAGCGCGACCGGCGACGACGATCACGGGTTCGCCGACGTGTTCAGCGACGCCGCCGCCGGCCGTGGCGTGCTCGTGCTCCTGCTGCTGAGCGCGTTCGCCTGGGGCGCTTTCCACGCGCTCTCGCCCGGCCACGGCAAGGCGATGGTCGCCGCGTACCTCGTGGGCACGCGCGGGACCGCGAGGCACGCGGTCGCGCTCGGCCTCACCGTCACCGTGACGCACACGGCGGGCGTCTTCGCGCTCGGGGCGGTGGCGCTGCTGCTGTCGCAGTACGTGCTGCCCGAACAGCTCTATCCGTGGCTGAACCTGGCCGCCGGCGCGCTCGTGCTGGTGGTCGGCGCCGGCGTGCTGCGCTCGCGCATGAGAAAGCGGCACATCCACGAGCACCACCGACCACCACGGCCATGCCGCGCCGCCTGACGAAGGCGCGGGGCGAGGCCACCACCAGCACGGAGTCCACGATCACGGGCACCACCACGCGCCGCCGGACCGCGTGACATGGCGCGGCCTGCTCGCCATGGGCGCGGCGGCCGGGCTCATCCCCTGCCCGTCGGCGCTCGTGGTGCTGCTCGGGGCGATCGCGCAGGGTGAGATCGCGCTCGGGATGGTCCTGATCGTCGCGTTCAGCGCCGGCCTCGCCGCCACGCTCACCTTCCTCGGCCTCGCCGTCGTCTACGCCGGCCGGGCGCTCAGCCGGCTGCCGGTGCCCGGCCGCCTCTCGGCCGCGCTGCCCACCGTGTCGGCGCTGCTGATCGTCGGCGTCGGGCTCGTGATGACCGTGCAGGCGCTGCCTCAGGTGGCCTGACGGCCATCCGCGACTGATCCGCAACTGCGGGTCGTGCGCAGGGAGAGGCATGACCGTCCCGCACCGCACGTCACCGCTCGCCGCCCCCTCGGTCGAGGGCGCCGTCGAGCTGCTGCGCCGCCGCGGCCTCCGGGTCTCGTCGGCGCGGCGGCTGGTGATCGAGGCCCTGTTCGCCGCCGAGCGGCCGCTCACCGCCGACGAGATCGCGGCCGGCCTCGAGGGCTGGCTTCCCGCCTCGGACCTCGCGTCCGTGTACCGCAACCTCGACACGCTCGAGGAGCTCGGCCTCGTCCGCCACTTCCACGCCGGGCACGGCGCCGGGCGCTACGCGCTCGCCGCGGCCGGCGACGTCGAGTTCGTCAGCTGCGAGCGCTGCGGCGCATTCGCGAGCGTCCCGGCCGCCCGGCTCGACCGCGCCCGCGCCCTGATCGAGCGCGAGACCGGCTATCGCGCCCGGTTCTCCCATTTCCCGCTCGTCGGCACGTGCGCCGACTGCCTGCGTGCGAGCCGGACAACCCCGCGAACCCAGGAGGCCGATCGCCATGCACATTCCTGACGGGTTCCTCTCGAACGAGGTCGCGGTCGCCTGCGCGATCCCGGCGGTCGCGGCGGTCGGCTACGGGCTGCGCCGCGCCGAGGTCGACCTCGACGACCGCCGGGTGCCGCTGCTCGGCGTCACCGCCGCGTTCGTGTTCGCGGCGCAGATGCTCAACTTCCCGGTCGCGGGCGGCACCAGCGGGCACTTCCTCGGCGCCGCGCTCGCAGCGGTGCTGCTCGGGCCATGGCTGGCGAGCCTGGTGCTCGCCGTCGTGCTCGTCGCGCAGGCGTTCGTGTTCGCGGACGGCGGCATCACCGCGCTGGGAGCCAACGTCTTCAACATGGGCGTGCTCGGGGGCGTGCTCGTCGGCGGTCTGATGCTCGCCGCCCGCCGCGCGCTCCCGAACACGCGCGCCGCGCTGCTCGGCGTGGCCGGCGGCGGCGCCTGGCTGGCGGTGATGGCCGGCGCCGCCGGCTGCGCGATCGAGCTCGCCGTCTCCGGCACCGTGCCGCTCGGCACGGTCCTGCCCGCGATGCTCGGCGTCCACGCGGTCATCGCGGCCGGCGAGGCCGTCATCACCGTGGCCGCGGTCAGCGCCGTGCTCGCGACCCGGCCGGATCTCATCCACGGGTCCGTGCCCGAGCCCGCCTCCTCCGTCCTCCCGAACCCCGCGATCTCATGAAGCTCTTCACGATCCTCGCCCTGGCCGTCGCCCTCGGCCTCGCCACCGCCGCCTCGCCGTTCGCCGCGTCCTCGCCCGACGGGCTCGAGAAGGTGGCGACCGACAAGGCGTTCGTCGACCAGGGCACGCTCCACGCGGTGCAGGAGGACTCGCCGGTGCCCGACTACGCCTTCCCGGGCGTCGACGACCCGCGCGCGGCGACCGGCCTCGCCGGCTTCGCCGGGACGCTGGTGGTGTTCGGTCTCGGCTACGGCGCCGCCCGCGTGGCGCGCCGCCGGACGGCGCCCGCGTGAGCGCTGCGCTGCACCACACCGGTGTGGCGGGCGACCCCGCGAGCCCGATCCATCGCCTCGACCCCCGGGCAAAGATCGTCGGGCTCGCGGGGATCACGCTCGTGGCGGTCTCGACGCCTCTGCGGGCGTGGCCCGCGTTCCTCGCGTGCGCGCTCGCGCTCGCGGGAATCGCCGCCGCCGCGCGGATCGGGCCGGCGACCGTCTGGCCGCGCGTGCGGGTGATCGTCCCGCTCGTGGTGTTCGCCGCCGCGTTCGTGCCGTTCGTGCGCGGCGGCCCGTCGGTCCAGGCCGGCCCGGTGGCGCTCTCGGAGGCCGGCCTCGCGACGTTCGCGCTGGTCACCGCCAAGGCCACGATCGGCGCTCTCGGCGCCGTGCTGCTCGGCGCCACCACCGCGTTCCCCGACCTCCTGCACGGGCTCGAGCGCCTGCGCGCGCCGCGCCTCCTGACCGTGATCGCCGGCTTCATGTACCGCTACGTGTTCGTGATCGCCGACGAGGCGCGCCGCATGCGCACGGCGCTCGCCGCCCGCGCCTACCGCCCGCGCCACCTCGGCCAGGTCGCCACGCTCGGCCGGATGGTGACGGGGCTGTTCCTGCGCAGCTACGAGCGCGGTGAGCGGGTGTACGTGGCGATGGTCGCGCGCGGCTACGCGGGGACGATGCCGCGCCTGTCGGTGCTGGCGTTCCGGCGCACCGACGCCGTGTTCCTCAGTGCGCTGGTGCTGACGCTGGTGCCGCTGCGCGTGTTGGCCGAGGTGGCGTCGTGATCGTCGCCCGCGGACTGCGGTACCGCTACCCGAACGGAGTCGTCGGGCTCGACGGCGTCGATCTGTCGGTGACGCAGGGCGAGCGGGTCGCCGTGCTCGGACCCAACGGCGCCGGCAAGACGACGCTGATGCTGCACCTGAACGGCCTGCTGGCCGGTGACGGCGCGCTCGACGTGGCCGGCATCCGCGACGTCCGCGAGCTGCGCGCCGCGGTCGGGCTCGTGTTCCAGGACCCGGACGACCAGCTGTTCATGCCCACCGTCGGTGAGGACGTCGCCTTCGGCCCGCTGAATCTCGGCCTCACGCGGGACGAGGTCACCGCGCGCGTGAGGGTCGCGCTGGCGGCCGTGCGGATGAGCCACGTGGAGGACCGGGCGCCGCATCAGCTCTCGCTCGGTCAGCGGCGGCGGGTCGCGATCGCGACCGTGCTCGCCATGCGGCCGCGACTGCTGGTGCTCGACGAGCCGTCGGCCAACCTCGACCCGCGTGCCCGGCGCGAGCTGCTCGAGGTGCTGGACTCGTTCGACCGCACGATGCTCGTCGTCACCCACGACCTGCCGTTCGCCGCGCGGCTGTGCGAGCGCGCCGTGATCCTGTCCGCGGGCCGTGTGGTGGCCGACGGTCCGTGCACGGAGATCCTCGCCGACGAGGAGCTGCTCGCCGCGCATGACCTCGAGCTTCCGGAGGGGTACGACCTCGGAGTGGCTGCGGGCGCGTGATCCCTACACTGCGGCGCATGTCCGACGTCGCGATGCCCCGTCTCTCCGACTCGATGGAGGAGGGCACGATCCTCAAGTGGCTCAAGTCCGACGGAGACGAGGTCTCCCGCGGCGACGAGCTGGTCGAGATCGAGACCGACAAGGCCAACATGACGTACGAGGCCGACCAGGACGGGGCGCTGAAGATCGTCGCCCAGGAGGGCGACACGCTGGCCGTCGGCGAGACGATCGCGCAGATCGGCGGCGGCAGCGACGGCGCGTCCGCCGCCCAGGAGGAGCCGCAGGCCGAGGCGGAGGAGGGCGGCGAGGAGGAGTCCGGCGAGGCCGAGACGCAGACCGCGACCGCCGAGCGCGAGGAGGGTGGCGGCAACGGGCGTCCGACGGAGGCGCCGCAGGAGGCGCCGGCGCGCGCGCCCGAGCCGTCGGAGGGCGGCAACGGGGGCCGCACGAAGGCTTCGCCGGTGGCGCGGCGGATGGCGCGCGAGCTCGGGCTCGAGCTGGCACAGCTCCAGGGCACCGGCCCCGGCGGGCGGATCGTGAAGGCCGACGTCGAGGCGGCCGCGAAAGACAGCGGTGCCGCCAAGGGCGACGGGGCGAAGGCCGGCGCGGTCGAGGCACCGGCGGAGGCCGAGCCGGCCGCGCCCGAGGCCGAGCCGGAGGAGGAGAAGAAGGCGCCGCCGCCGCTGGTGTCGGGCGACGCCCAGACCGGCAAGGGCGAGACGACGACGCAGGACCTCACGCGCCTGCAGCAGACGGTGGCGCGGCGGATGGCGGAGTCGAAGGCCACGGCGCCGGACTTCGTGCTCAACATCGACGTCGACATGGAGGAGGCCGTCGACCTCCGCAAGCGGCTCAAGGCCGCAGCGGCCGAGGGGCAGCCGGTGCCGTCGTTCAACGACTTCGTGGTCAAGGCCGCCGCGCTCGCCCTGGTCGACTTCCCGCGCGCCAACGGCGCCTATCGCGACGGCAAGTTCGAGCTGTACTCGCGCGTGAACGTCGGCGTGGCGGTCGCGGGGCAGGACGCCCTCGTGGTGCCGACCGTGTTCGACGCCGACCGCAAGTCGCTCGGCCAGATCGCGCGCGAGTCGCGGACGCTGGCGGAGCGGGTGCGGGCGGGCGCGATCACCCCGCCCGAGCTTTCGTCGGGCACGTTCACGGTCTCGAACCTCGGCATGTTCGGGATCCAGAGCTTCGTCGCGGTCATCAACCCGCCGCAGGCGGCGATCCTGGCGGTCGGCGCGATGCAGCCGACCCCGGTCGTGCGCGACGGCGAGGTCGTGGCCCGCAACATCATGCGGCTCACGCTCGCCTGCGACCACCGGATCCTCTACGGCGCCGACGCCGCCGAGTTCCTGAGCCGGATCCGCGAGCGGCTCGAGAACCCGCTCCAGCTGGCGCTCTGAGGGACCCCGGGGTTCGAAGCCCCGCAGGGACGAACCTCGGGCTTGTAAGGAGGCAGGTTCGGCCGGCCCGGCGGGTCGAGTGTCGAGTTCGTTCCCTGGAGGGGCACAAAGTCGACACCGGGCCTCGACTGTCGACTTTGTCGGTCCCAGGCCGACAAACTCGACTCTCGGCACGCTGCGCGGTCGATCCCCCGCTTCCCCACCCAGCCGAAGTTCGTCCCGCCACCAACTCAGTCGAACCCGCCGAACGGCCGGTACGCGCGGTTCGGGACCTCCTCGGTGTCGCGCGTGACGCCCGGCGGATGCTGGTCGGTGGTCACGAACAGGCAGAGCGAGTGCCCCGGCTCCTCGCCGGGGATGCAGGCGCGGTAGTAGTCGCGGTCGATCCGGATCAGGTCGATGGTGTCGAGCGAGCCGAGCAACCGCGGTTCCTCGCGCACGACGTAGTCGTGCATCGCGCCGGCGACCGCCTGCTCGCGCGCCTGCTCCGCCTCGACGGCGCCGCGATGCAGCAGCCCCGCGCCCGCCAGCAGCACGGTGATCGCGAGCAGCAGCCAGCTCCCGGCGTAGTTCGAGGCGATCAGACGCGGCAGGTCGGGCCGGCGGCGGCGCACCAGCAGCCCCACAGCGGGTGCCACGACCGCCACCGCCAGCAGGTTGAGGAAGCCCGCCAGCAATACGCCCGGGAACACGTTCTCGGGCGCGCCCTGGTACGGCGAGAGCACGACCAGCAGGATCCCGTCCACGAGCGTGAGCACGACGAACGCCGGCCACTGCCAGGCGCCGCGCAGGCGCCACCGAAGCCGCCGGTGCCAGACCCGCTCCGCCCGCTCCATCCACGCAGCGTACTCCCGTGCCGATACCCTTTTCGCCGAGTTCACGCCGCCCGCGACCGGTGATCCCGGCCGGCGGCGCCAAGGGCGCGAGACCGGCGATCCCGGCGTGCGCGCCGGAAGAGGAAAGGTGAAGCACGCCAGATGGCGACGGAAACCGCTCAGGCAACCCCCGACGTATCCGAGCACCTGACCACCGATGATCGTGTGGGGCTCCTGCGCGCGATGCTGATGATGCGCGGCATCGAGGAGCGCGCGATGACGCTCTACCGGCAGGGGAAGGTGCCCGGGTCGTTCTACGACGGCTACGGCCAGGAGGCCGTCTCGGCCGGCGCGACATGGGCGATGGGCGCCCGCGACCGGCTCTGCGTCCTGCATCGCGATCTCGCCGCGCACGTGATCCGCGGCGTCCCGCTCGCGAACATCTTCGGCCAGTACATGGGCCGCGACGGCGGCGTCACGCGCGGGCGCGAGGGCAACGTGCACTTCGGCGACCGCACGCTCGGCTGCGTCGGCATGGTCTCGATGCTGCCCGACATGATGCTGGTCGCGGCCGGCATGGCGATGGCGTTCAAGATGCGCGGCGAGCAGCGCGTCGCGATGACCTGGTTCGGCGACGGGTCGACCTCACGCGGTGACTTCCACGAGGCGATGAACTGGGCCGGCGTGCAGAAGCTGCCGGTCATCTTCATCCTCGAGAACAACCAGTACGCGTACTCGACGCCGGTCGACCAGCAGTTCGCGGTCAACCCGATCGAGCGCGCCGCCGCCTACGGGTTCCCGGGCGAGTCGGTCGACGGCAACGACCCCGAGGCGATGTTCGAGGCCACCCGCAAGGCGCGCGAGCGCGCGCTGGCCGGCGAGGGCCCGACGCTGATCGAGGCCGTGACCATGCGCATGCACGGCCACGCCGCGCACGACGACATGAAGTACGTCCCGAAGGAGCAGGTCGAGGAGTGGCGCGCGAAGGACCCGATCGACCGTCAGGTGCGGCGTGCCGAGGCGCTCGGCGTCGACGTGCAGGCGCTGCGCGACGGGGTCAAGGCCGAGATCGACGCCGCGGTCGAGGAGGCGCTCCAGATGCCGATGCCCGACCCGGAGACCGCGACCGACCGGCTGTTCGCCGACGAGCCGGTGCTGCTCGAAGACGGCAAGGCGCCCTGGTCGGGCTTCGCCAAGGAGGCCTGAGCGATGGCGACCATGACGTACCTGCAGGCGATCTCGGACGCCATGCGCGAGGAGATGCGCGGCGACGAGCGCGTGTTCGTGATGGGCGAGGACATCGGTGTGTTCGGCGGCGCCTTCAAGGTGACCGACGGGTTCATCGACGAGTTCGGCGCGATGCGCGTGATGGACACGCCGCTCGCGGAGTCCGGGATCGTCGGCACCGCCATCGGCGCCGCGGTCGAGGGCATGCGCCCGATCGCCGAGATGCAGTTCGCCGACTTCATCTCGTGCGGCTTCGACCAGCTCGTCAACGTCGCCGGGAAGATGTACTACCGCCAGGGGCTGTCGGTGAACATCACCGTCCGCCTCCCGTCCGGCGGCGGCTTCAGCGGCGGCCCGTACCACTCGCAGAACCCCGAGGCGTGGTTCATGCACAGCCCGGGCCTGAAGGTCGTCGCTCCCTCGACGGCCGAGGACGCCAAGGGCCTGCTGATCAAGTCGATCCGCGACCCGAACCCGGTCATCTACATGGAGCACAAGCACCTCTACCGGCGCGTGAAGGGCGACGTGCCTCCAGGCACCTACGAGACGCCGTTCACCGCCCGGGTGGCGCGCGAGGGCACCGACCTCGTGGTCATCACCTACGGCGCGATGGTCCACACCGCGCTCGAGGCGACCGAGGACCTCGACGGCGCCTCGGTGGAGGTGCTCGACCTGCGCTCGCTCGTGCCGCTCGACGAGGAGGCGATCCTCGCCTCGGTGCGCAAGTGCTCGAAGGTGGTGATCGTCGACGAGGCCAACATGACGTGCGCGGCGGGCGCGCAGGTCGCCGCCGTGATCGCCGAGAAGGGCTGGGAGGACCTCGACGGGCCGGTCGTCCGCGTCGCGACGCCGGACGTGCCGATCCCGTTCTCCCCCACGCTGGAGCAGGCCGTGCTGCCGCAGGTCGACGACGTGAGGGAGGCGTGCCGTGAGCTCCTCGAGTACTGAAACGCTTATAGACGTGACGATGCCCCAGATGGGGGTGTCGGTGGCCGAGGGCACCGTCGTCGAGTGGAAGAAGCAGCCCGGCGACTGGGTGGAGGCCGACGAGATCATCGCCTCGATCTCGACCGACAAGATCGACACCGACGTCGAGGCGCCCGGCACCGGGCGGGTGCAGGAGCTGCTGGTGGAGGTCGGCACGACCGTCGAGGTCGGGACCGTGCTCGCCCGGATCGCCACCGACGCGAAGCCCGGCGAGGCGCACCGCAGCGAGGTCGATTCGGCCTCGGCGGAATCCGCGCCAGCGGATTCCGCCCCGGAATCGGCGCCAGCCGATTCCGCCTCGTCGGCGGGCACGAGCGAGGCGGCGGCGGCGCTCGACGCGCCCGGCGAGGCCGGAGAGCTTCAGGGCGACACCGAGCAGGAGCACGCCGGCACGGCGCAGCGCGGCTCCGCCGCGGCACGGCGGTCCGGGCCCCGCCGCTATTCGCCGGTGGTGATGCGGATCGCTTCCGAGCACGGGATCGACCTCGACCAGGTCGAGGGCACCGGCCGCGGCGGCCGCGTGCGCAAGCAGGACGTGCTCGCGTTCATGGAGGACGGCGGCGGCGCGGCGGTCGAGGAGCCGCCGATGCACATCGAGAGCCCGTACCGGCCGGACGAGCCGGCGGCGCCGAAGAAGCGCAAGCCGCGGATCGAGCAGCCGGCACCTGCAGCGGCCGCGGGGAGCGCGCCGCTGTCGCGCATGCGCCAGGCGATCGGCGCGCGGATGCTGGAGTCGCTCCAGACCGCCGCCACCTGCACCACGGTGGTCGAGGCCGACCTGGTGCGGATCGAGGCGGCGCGCGCGAAGACCGGGTTCACCTACCTGCCGTACATCGCGCGCGCGGCGATCGACACGCTGCGCGAGTTCCCGCAGCTCAACGCGACGCTCGAGGACGGCACGCTCACCACCTACGACGGCGTGCACCTCGGGATCGCGGTGTCGCTCGGCGAGGGCGGGCTGATCGTGCCGGTGATCCGCGATGCACAGGAGCTGTCGGTCGAGGGGCTGGCCACCCGCATCAAGGATCTCGCCCAGCGGGGGCGCGCCAACGAGCTGACACCGGACGAGGTGCGCGGCGGATCGTTCACGATCACCAACCCCGGCGGCTACGGCTCGATCATCGCCACGCCGGTGATCAACCAGCCGCAGGTCGCGATCCTCGACACCGAGGCCGTGGTCAAGCGGCCGGTGGTGATCACCGACGAGCTCGGCAACGACTCGATCGCGATCCGCCCGATGACGTACCTGTGCATGTCGTGGGACCACCGCGCGCTCGACGGCGCGCTCGCCGCGAAGTTCCTGAGCGGGCTGCGAGCGAAGCTCGAGTCCTGGCCGATCACGTAGATGCGCGAGCTGTGGACGTGCCACCTCGGCGAGGTGGAGTACCGGGAGGCGGTCGCGCTCCAGGAGCGCCTGCGCGCGCGGGTGCAGGCCGGTGAGCTGCCCGACCTGCTGCTGCTGCTCGAGCATCCGCCCGTGTACACGCTCGGCCGCCGCTCGGAGCCCGGCGAGCTGCCGGTTCGCAGCGACATCGACGTCGTCGAGACCGAGCGCGGCGGCAAGCTGACCTACCACGGGCCCGGGCAGCTGGTCGGCTATCCGATCATGCACGTGCCGAACGTGCGCGCGTTCGTGGAGACGATGGAGCGGGCGCTGATCGACGCCGTCCGCGCCGCCGGCGTTCCCGCGGGAACGCGCGAGGGCCGGGAGCTCACCGGCGTGTGGGTAGAGGACCGCAAGATCGCCTCGATCGGCATCCACGTCTCGCGCCGCGTGTCCATGCACGGCTTCGCGGTCAACGTCGAGAACGACCTCGACCCGTTCGGCTCGGTGATCGCCTGCGGGCTGCCGGAGGTGAAGATGACGTCGCTGCAGGCGGAAGGCTCGCCCGAGGGGATCGAATGCTTCCGCAAGCGCGCCGCCTACGCCTTCGCGCACGCCTTCGAGCGCCGGCAGAGGATCGTCACGCCGCGCCGCCTGGCGCCGCACCCGGGGAGACCGTATGCGGCTTACTCGCACTCGCAAGCTCGTGCGAGCGCCTTGGCATGAATTTCGGCCTCACCTTCTTCCCGACCGACACCTCGATCGCGCCGGCGGAGCTCGGCGCCGCCGCGGAGGACGCCGGCTTCGAGGCGCTGTTCTTCGCCGAGCACACGCACATCCCGGTCGAGCGCGAGACGCCCTACTCGGGCGGCGGCGAGCTGCCCGAGAAGTACAAGCGCACCCATGACCCGTTCGTCGCCCTGGCGACGGTCGCTCAAGCGACGGAGACGCTGCGCCTGGGTACCGGGATCTGCCTCGTGGTCGAGCGCGACCCGATCGTGACGGCCAAGGCGGTCGCCTCGCTGGACGCGCTCTCCGGCGGGCGGTTCGAGTTCGGCGTCGGCGGCGGCTGGAACCGGGAGGAGATGCGAAACCACGGCACCGACCCGCGCCGGCGGTTCTCGATCATGCGCGAGCGGGTCCTCGCCATGAAGGCGATGTGGACGCAGGACGAGGCCTCCTTCCACGGCGAGCACGTGCGACTTCGACCCGATCTGGTCGTGGCCGAAGCCCGTGCAGAAGCCGCATCCGCCCGTCCTCGTCGGCGGCCTCGGCGAGAAGGTGCTCGACCGCGTGCTCGATTACGGCGACGAGTGGATGCCGAACCGGGCGGCTCCCGAGGACCTCGCGCCCCGCATCGCGGAGCTGCGCGAGCGGGCCGGCCGTCACGTGCGCGTGACCTACTACGGCGCGCAGGCCGAGGACGCTTTCGTCGAGCGGCTCGAGGCGGCCGGCGTCGACCGGGTGCTGCTCATGCTCGAATCCGAGCCCGCGGACGTGGCGCTGCCGCTGGTCGAGCAATATGCCGAGCTGGCCGCGCGCCACCGCTGAGGAGCATCTGACGAGCGCCCGCGTCGGGCGGCTCGCGACCGTGACCGGGGACGGCCGGCCGCACGTCGTGCCCGTCGCGTTCGCGCTGCTCGGCGAGACGATCGTCACCGCCGTGGACGCCAAGCCCAAGTCCACCCGCGCGCTGAAGCGGCTCGACAACGTGCGCGCGACCGGCCGGGCGAGCCTGCTCGTCGACCACTACGAGGAGGACTGGTCGCGCCTTTGGTGGGTGCGCGTGGACGGACCGGCCGAGGTGATCGAGTCGCGCGCGGCGATCGACGCGCTGGCCGCCAAGTACGAGCAGTACCGGTCAGCGCGGCCCGCCGGCCCGGTGATCGCGATCGAGCCGGAGCGGTGGCGCTCCTGGGTACCCTTCGTGGCGTGAGCACGCGCTCCCGAGCCAACCCCGGCGGCATGGACGTGCTGAAGGTGCTCGGGCCCGACACGGTGCCGTTCCGCAGCCGCAAGCCGCGCTGGTTCAAGGTGCCGGCGCCGGGCGGAGAGCGCTACCGCGAGCTCGACCGGATGATCCGCGACGAGGGCCTGCACACGGTCTGCCAGGAGGCGGCCTGCCCGAACGTCGGCGACTGCTGGGAGCGCGGCACGGCGACGTTCATGATCCTCGGCGACACCTGCACGCGCCGCTGCGGGTTCTGCAACGTCAAGACCGGCAAGCCGACGTTCAACGACCCGCTCGAGCCCCTGCGCGTCGCGCGCTCGGTCGCCCGCATGGGCCTTCGCCACGCGGTGGTGACGAGCGTCGACCGCGACGACCTGCCCGACTACGGCGCGCAGGCGTGGGTGGGCGTGATCCGCTCGATCCGCATGCAGGCGCCGTGGTGCAGGATCGAGTGCCTGACGCCGGACTTCCGCGGCGAGGAGATGCCGCTGGCGAAGGTGATCGCCGAGCGGCCGGACGTCTTCAACCACAACGTCGAGGTCGCGCCGCGGCTGTACCCGCTCGCGCGCCGCGGCGGCCGCTGGGAGCGCTCGCTGCGCGTGCTGCGCAACGCCAAGGAGATGGGCGAGGGCGAGGTGACGACCAAGTCGGGCCTGATGGTCGGCCTCGGCGAGACCCACGACGAGATGGTCGACGCCTTCGGGCAGCTGCGCGCGCATGGCGTCCAGGTGCTGACCGTCGGCCAGTACCTGCGGCCGACCGAGCAGCACCTCCCGGTCGTGCGCTACTGGGAGCCGGGGGAGTTCGCCGCGCTCGAGGCCGCGGCCTACGACCTCGGGTTCGAGCACGTCGCGGCCGGCCCGCTCGTGCGCTCCTCCTACCACGCCGACGAGCACATCGAGCAGAACCGCCCGGGTCTGGGGCCGCTGGCCGCCGCCGGAGTCTGACCTACCGTTGTACGCGGACCGTTGTTCCCGCTCCGCGACAACATCCCGACCGAGCACTTCCCGGTCGTCACGGTCGCGCTGATCATCGCGAACGCGTTCGTCTACTTCTTCCTGCAGGACGGGCTGCTCGGGCTTCCCGACGGCGGAGCAGGCGGCGACTGGCCGGTGAGCCAATACGCCGCGGTCCCCTGCGAATTCACGGGCGAGTCGCCCTGTCAGACGGCGCCCGGCGGACCCTCGACGATCCTCACCGCGTTCACCAGCATGTTCATGCACGGCAGCATCCTGCACCTCGGCGGCAACATGCTGTTCCTGTGGATCTTCGGCAACAACGTCGAGGACTCCATGGGGCCGCTGCGGTTCATCGTCTTCTACCTGCTGGCGGGCCTGGCCGCCGACGCGGCGCACATCATCCCCACCATCCCGCTCCAGAGCGGCGAGGACGTCCCCACGCTGGGCGCCTCGGGCGCGGTCGCGGGCGTCCTCGGCGGCTACCTCCTGCTGTTCCCGCAGGCGCGGGTCGTGACGGTCATCTTCATCATCTTCTTCTTCACGATCCTCGAGCTCCCGGCGATCCTCTTCCTCGGCATCTGGATCCTGCAGCAGGCCGTGTTCGCCTACTTCGACCTGCTGCAGCCGACCGGGCAGGGCGGCGGCGTGGCGTACTTCGCCCACATCGGCGGCTTCGTGTTCGGATTGCTGCTGATACGCGTGTTCGCCAGCGAGCGACGGCGGCTCCGCCAGATCGAGCGGATGCGCTGACGTGCCGTATCGCCTGCTCCAAGGAGGTGCCCGCCGCCGGCGCCGGCGCTGGAAGCCGGTGGCGGCGGTGCTCGTGCTCGCGCTGGCCGCGACGCTGCTGGCGGCGGGGCGCGCGGGCGACCCCGATCCCCCGCGCCGGACGACCGCGCCGCCCGCCCCGGGGCCGCTGCTGGACTCCGGGACCGCGCCGCTGGCCGGCGGCGGCACCGCTCCTTCGCCGCTCGCCGTGCAGCTCGAGGGCGCACCGGATGTCGTGCGCGTGGACTTCCGCAAGCCGCCGCGCTCCGGGCTCATGTTCGACGTCGACAGCGGCCTGGTCCTGTGGCGGCACGATCCGGAGCGGGTGCTGCCGATCGCGTCGCTGACGAAGATGATGACCGCGCTGGTGGTGGTCGACCGGCTGCCCGAGGGCGCACGGGTGCCGATCACCAGGGAGGCGCTCGCCTACACCGGCTCGGGCGTCGGCCTGCTGCCGCGCGGCAAGCGGATCGGCATCAGCGCGATGCTGCACGGGCTGCTGCTGCCGTCGGGCAACGACGCGGCGATCGCGCTCGCCCAGCGGGCGGGCGGCACGGTGCCGCGCTTCGTCGGGCTCATGAACGCACGGGCGCGCGCGATGGGGCTGGCGTGCACGCGCTTCTCCTCGGTGTCGGGCATCCGCGACCACGGCAACCACTCGTGCGCGCCCGACCTCGCCGCCCTCGCGCGCGCGGTGCTGCGCGAGCCGCGGCTGGCCCGGATAGTCCGCCGCCGCGCGGCGGTGCTTCCCTTCCCGATCAAGGGCGGGCGGATCTACCTCTACAACAACAACCCGCTGCTGAGATCCGGCTACCGCGGCGCCACCGGCGTGAAGACCGGCTACACCGAGGCCGCCGGCCGCTGCATCGTCGCCACCGCACGGCGCGGGAGCAGGCGGCTCGGCGTCGTGCTGCTGAACTCTCCGGACCCCGGGCGGCAGGCAGAGCGCCTGCTCGACCGCGGCTTCAGTCGTACCGGCTGAGTATCACCCGACTGGGCGTGCGGATCACCAGCGATCCGTCCTCGCGGGATCGCTCATGTTTCCTCCCTGGTGGTGTCGCCCTCGGTGTTGACGACCAGCACGGTGGCGTGCGCCGGAATCGCCAGCTCGTCGCGGAACGCCAGCAGGCCGGCGAGGCCGGCCGCCCCGCTCTCGCCCGCCTCGATCCCGTCGCGCGCCAGCAGCGTGACCGCCTCGCGCGCGCGGTCGTCGCCGATCGCGCAGAACGCCTCGATCCCGCGGCTCACCGCCGGCCACGCGACCGGCGAGACGCGGCCGCAGTTGAGGCCCGCCATCACGGAGTCGTGCGGGCCGGGGACCTCGGCCGGCTCGCCGGCCTCGATCGAGGCGAGCGCGCACGCCGCGCTCACCGGCTCGACGCCGACGATCCGCGCCCCGGCGAAGCGGCGCACCATCGCGGCGGCGAACGAGCCGACGCCGATCTGGACCCCGACCAGGTCGGGCTGCAGGTCGATCTCGGCGCCGATCGTGGAGTACCCCTCCACCACCCAGGCCGGCACGGTCTCGTAGCCGGGCCACGCCGTGTCCTGGATCACGAGCGCGTCGAGCTGCGCGGCGCGCTCCACCGCCTCGTCGTACGTGCCGTCCACCACCTCCACGCGCGCGCCCTCGGCGGCGATCGCCTCCCGCCGCGCCGCGAGCATGGACGCGGGCACGAGCACGGTGGCCTCGAGCCCGAGCAGCCGCGCCATGCGGGCGACGGCGCGGCCGTGGTTTCCGTCGGTCGCGCACGCCAGCGCGCTCGTGTCGGGGCGCTCATGCAGCGCGCGGTGGATCGCCCACGACGCCCCGAGCACCTTGAACGAGGGCAGCCCGAGCCGGCTCGACTCGTCCTTGACCATCACGCGCCGCACCCCGAGCGCAGCGGCGGCCGCGGGCGCCTCGACCAGCGGCGTCGGCGCGTACCCGGGGAGCGTGCGGTGGAACGCGAGCGGGCCGGCCGGCGGAGGGCCGAGGTCGACCGGCCCGGCGAGCGGGTTGCGGACGAGCCGCTCGGTCATGCCGTGAGCGCCGCCGCCAGGGCCGCGTATCCGTGGGCTCCGGCGTAGAGCTCGTCGAGCGAGATGTGCTCGTCGACCCGGTGCGCGAGCGTCTCGTCGCCCGGCCCGTAGCCGATCGTGGGGACGCCCAGTGCGGCGGTGCCGCTGCCGTTGGTGCAGAACACCCAGTGGCCGGCCTCGGCGCCGAGCGCGTCGATCGCCGTGCGGGCCACCGGCGCATCCGCGCCCGTGTACCAGGCCGGCGCGAAGTTCGGCGCCTCGACGCGCGCGCCCGTGTAGGCGTCGAACCGGTCGAGGCCGATCTCGACCCGGGCGGTGGCTCCGTGCGGCTCGACCGCCGCGGCGACCGCTGCCCGCAGCGGCTCGAGCACGTCCTCCTCGCTCTCGCCGGGCAGGGTGCGGCGGTCGAAGGTGACGGTGCAGCGATCGGGCAGCACCGACAGCGCCGGGTACGGGCGGCTGATCACGTCGGTCGGCACGAGGATCGCCTGCCCGAGCTCCGGGTGCGAGGGCAGCTCGAGCGCGCGGGCGGCGCGCAGGACGTCCGCCATCGCCTCGACGGCGTTGACGCCCAGGTCGGGCCGCGACGAGTGCGAAGGGCGGCCGTCGACCTCCACCACCAGCTCGGCGCGGCCGCGCTGGCCGATCACCACGCGGCGCGACGACGGCTCGCAGATCACCGCCGCGTCGGGTCGCACGCGGCGGGCGACGGCGACGGTGGCGAAGCCCTCGATCATCTCCTCGGCGATCGACGCCGAGACGACCACGCGGCCGCCGCTCAGCGCGGCCGCCGCCGCGCCATGGACGAGCGCCGCCAGCGGCCCCTTCATATCGGTCGACCCGCGGCCGTACAGCCGCCCGTCGCGCAGCTCGCCGGCCGGGTCGGCCGACCAGGCCGCGGGATCGGTGACGCCGACCGTGTCCATGTGGGCGTCGAACAGCACGCACGGACCCGGGCCGGCATCGAGCGTCCCGACCACGTCGCCGAGCTCGTCGACCTCGACCGCGTAACCGAGTCGCTCCATCTCGGTGCGCACGCGCGCAGCGACGTCGCCCTCGCGCCCCGACGGGCTCGGCGTGCGCACGAGGTCGAGGGTGAACTGTTCCAGGGCGGCGCGGTCCAGCTGCACGGTGAGGCATCATGCCTTGCCGCGTACACAAGGGGGTACGCGCGCACCGTGACCGAAGCCAAGCACGTCTACTGGCGCCGCCGGCTGATCGCCCTGGCCGGGATCGCAGCCCTGCTCGTGGCCGCCGTACTGCTCCTCGGCAACGGCGAGAGCGACGGCGAGCCGCAGCCGGCCACGACCGACGTGCAGGAGCCGCCGGCCCCCGAGCTGCCGCGCGGCGGCGTCAGCGTGCTTCCCGAGCACCGGGTGGTCGCGTTCTACGGCGCGCCCCAGAGCCGCGAGCTCGGCGCGCTCGGGATCGGCACCCCCGACGGCGCCGCCCGCCGGCTCGCTCGCCAGGCGCGCCCCTACCGCCGCAAGAACCGGCCGGAGCTGCCCGCGCTCGAGCTGATCGCGGTGATCGCCAACGCCCACGCGGGCGACGACGGCATGTACCGCGCGCGCCAGCCGAGCAAGGTGATCCGCCGCTACCTGCGCGCCGCGCGGCGGGCCAAGGCGCTGCTGCTGCTCGACATCCAGCCCGGCCGCTCGGACTTCTTCACCGAGACGACGCGGCTCGAGAAGTGGCTCAAGGAGCCCGACGTCGGGCTCGCGCTCGACCCTGAGTGGCGGGTCACCGAAGGCCAGGTGCCGGGCCAGGTGATCGGGCAGGTGTCCCCGCGCGAGGTCAACGCGACGTCGGCCTGGCTCGACCAGCTCACCCAGCGCCACCGGCTGCCCGAGAAGCTGTTCTTGATCCACCAGTTCACCGACGACATGGTCGATCACAGAAAGCTCAAGCAGCGCGACAACCTCGCCACCGTGCTCAACGTCGACGGCTTCGGCGGGCAGAGCATCAAGAAGGCCAAGTACCGTCGCTTCGCGCGCGAGGCGCGCGAGTTCCACCCCGGCTTCAAGCTGTTCTACGAGGAGGACACGGACCTCATGACGCCGCGCCAGGTGATGGGGATGAAGCCGCGCCCGGACCTGATCGTCTACGAGTAGTGGTGGTCTGGACGCACGACCGCTGGCGGTTCCCGCTGCCGGAGGGGCACCGCTTCCCGATCGACAAGTACTCGCTGCTGCGCGAGCGGGCGGAGGCGGAGGGGGTCGAGGTCCGCGAGGCCGAGCCTGTCCCGTGGGCGTGGCTGGAGGCGGTGCACGACCCGGCGCTGCTCGACCGCATCCGCACCGGCTCGCTGAGCGTGCGCGAGCAGCGGGGGCTGGGGATCCCGTGGTCGCCCGAGCTGGTCGAGCGCGGCCGGCGCTCGGTCGGCGGCACGGTCGCGGCGGCGCGGTCCGCCTTGGAGAACGGGCTGGGGATGAACCTCGGCGGCGGCACCCACCACGCCGGGCGCGCGTTCGCGCGCGGCTACTGCCTGTTCAACGACGTCGCCGTCGCGCTCGCGCGCATGCGCGCCGAGGCCGTGGCGCGGCGGGCACTCGTGGTCGACTGCGACGTCCACCAGGGCGACGGCACCGCCGACCTGCTGGCCGCCGACCCCGACTGCTTCACGCTGTCGCTGCACGGCGCGCGCAACTACCCGTTCCAGCGGATCGCGTCGGACCTCGACGTCGACCTCGCGAGCGGGACCGGCGACGAGGGCTACCTAGAGGCGCTGGAGCGGGCGCTCGACCACGCGATCCCACGCAGCGGCGCCGAGCTCGCGTTCTATCTCGCCGGCGCCGACCCGTGGCACGGCGACCGCCTCGGCCGGCTGGCGCTCACCAAGGACGGCCTGCGCCGGCGCGACGAGATCGTGCTCGACCGGCTGCGGGACGCGGGCGCCGCCGTGTGCGTCGTGCTGGCCGGCGGCTACGCGGAGGACGTGCGCGACACCGTCGACATCCACGCCGCGACCGTCGCCGCGGTGGCGCGGCGCGTCGAACCGCGGGCGCCGGCCGCGCGTTAACCCCGGCGTCGACGTCTTGGAGGAGGGCCCCGCGGCGGCGACCGGCCGGCTCGGCCGGTTGCGCAAGCCGCCCAGCACCGGCGCCGTCGCCCTATTACCCCCGGGGCGGCGGCGCCCGCCTTCGGCCGGCGCGGCGGCAGGCCCCTAAAGTGTCACGCGGCAGCGGGGGCGTAGTGATAACGGGAGCACGCGGCCTTTGCAAGGCTGAAGTAGGGGTTCGATTCCCCTCGCCTCCATCGCGGCCGGTAGCGGCTACTTGTCCCAGTCGAAATCGCGCGGAGGCTTCTGCTCGAACCACAGCCGGTCGTGCTCGGGCGTCTCCTGGAGGAAGTCCGGGGTGTCCTCCAGCACGTCCTCGCCCTGCTCCTCGCCCGGCTCGCGCGGGCGGTCGAGCGCCTCGTCGGCGGGCACCTCGTCGCGCTCTTCTTCGAGCCACGGATCCTCGTCGTAGCCGGGCGCGCCGGCCGGCACGCCCGGCTCGGGCGCCTGCGGGGCCTGCTCCACCGGCGCGAGCGACTCGACGTCGAACGGCTCCGGCTCTTCGCCCTCCTCGAACGGCTCGCGCTCGTCGCCGGCGTCGACCGGCTCGGTGGCCCCGGCGACCGGCTCCTCGGCGGCTTCGGCGGCAGCCGGCTCGTCCTCGCTCCGGCCCGCGAACTCGGCCTGCGGAGGCGAGGCGCCCAGGGCCTCGCGCTCCTGGCGTCCGACCTCATCCGGATCGGCGCCGTGCTTCCGTTTGAGCTCCAGATGCTCGCGGATGGCGTCGTCGAGCAGTCCCATGCGGTCTCTGGACAGGCTACTCCCCGGAGGCGACGCCGTGAACGTCACGCTGCAAGCCCGCGTTCACGCTGGCGCGCACGGTGCGGTTCTTGCCGGCCCGCTTGGCCTCGTAGAGCGCGCCGTCCGCCGCCGCCACGAGCGCGTCCTTGTCGGCGGTCCCCGCGGTGGCGAGGGACGCGACGCCGAACGACGCAGTCACCTGCAGCGTGCCGCCGCCGTTGAGCAGCGGCAGCTCGAGCGCCTCGATCCGCCGCCGGACGCGCTCGGCGAACTGGTAGGAGCCCTCGAGGTCGGTCTGCGGCAACGCGACCGCCATCTCCTCGCCCCCGTAGCGGGCCGGCTCGTCGACGTCACGGGAGGACTGGCGCAGGACGCGCGCGACCTCGCCCAGCACCATGTCGCCCTGCAGGTGGCCGTAGGTGTCGTTGACCTCCTTGAAGTTGTCGATGTCGAGCATGATCAGGCCCAGCTCGTGGGCGTAGCGGCGGGCGCGCTCGACCTCGACCGTCATGACCTCCTGGAAGCGCCGGTGGTTGAAGAGGCCGGTCAGCTCGTCGGTCACCGCCTGGCGCTGGACGGTCTCGTGCAGGTCGACGTTCTCGACCGAGACCGACGCCTGGTTGGTGAGATACGCGAGCAGGTCGCGCTCGCCGTCCGTGAACTGCCGGTCGCCCCGAACCACGGAGACGATGCCGATCAGCTGGTTGCCCTCCTCGGTGCCGAGCGGGGCGGCGAGAGCGCTCGCGTCGCCGAGGTGGACCTCCGCGATCTGGCCGGCGTCGATCACCGCCGCCTCGGCGGCGTGCAGGGCGCGCTGGAACGCCTGCGGCTCGCCGGCGCTGGTCAGCTCCTCGAGGCGGCCGTCAGGCCCGCGCATGTGCGCTCGCCCCGCGGAGGCGCCGGTGCCGTCGACCGCCGTCTGCACCACGATCTCGAGCAGCCCGCGGCGGTCGAGCCCGGCGGCGACCGACTCGCCGACACGCCGGATCGCCTCCTGCAGCCGCCCGCGCTCGCGCTGGAGGTCCTCCAGCCGCGCCTCGAGCTGGCGCGCCATCGAGTTGAACTCCTTGCCCAGCTCGCCGAACTCGTCGTCGTCCTCGGCGGGAACGGCCACGGAGAAGTCGCCGGCACCAAGCCGCCGCGCCGCCTCCAGCAGCCGCTGGATCTCCGACTGCAGGCGGCGGGAGACCGCGACTGCGAACACGAACGCGAAGACGATGAAGACGACGAAGAGGACCGCTGCGAGGATCGAGAACCTGGTCTCATCGGTCGAGGCGGGGCCGCCACGGTCCTCCAGGAGCAGCGCCACCTCAACCGGTCTGCCGACCGCGTTGGCCGGGAACGTGTTGACGCGGTACTCCTTCCCGCTGACCTCGACACCAGATACGTCGGGTAGCTCTGCGGGAACGTCGGCGCTGGTCGTGGCCAACCTGTCGCCGCTCGCGCTCGAGACCACGACCAGCGCGTCGGTGTAGTCGGAGACCCGTTCCACGTACTGGTCGGCCGACAGCATGGCCACGGTCAGCCGGCCGGTCTCCTCCTCGCCACCCGCGTCGAGCAGGCGGCGCGACTCGGGCGCCATGGCCGGCAGCGACCCTGCCCTGAAGTCCCCGAGCGTGTTCAGGTTCAGGTGGACAAAGGCGGCCCCGGTCTCATCGGCAAGCGCGTCGAGCCGGTCCTGAATCGCCTCCCCATCATTCCTCGCACGGGCGTTCGCCAAGCGCTGATCGCCGACGATCGTCTTGGCGACCTGGCCCGCTTGAGCCTGCAGGTCGCTGTCGACCTGCTGTACGGCGAGCTGCGCCTGGGACAACGCGCGATCGGTCTGGCTGCGCTGCGACTCGCCGATCAGCAAGAACAAGAGGACCGCCGTCGCGATCATCGGCACCACGACGATGAACAGGAAGAAGAGCCGGAGTCGACTTCGGAAACTCGGATTTCGGAGCTGCGTGCTCATCGTTGGGGTTGCTGCGGCAGCCGGCCGCCCACTACATCGTGGCAGCTACAATCGCTCGTTCACGATGCGGGAGTCAATCCCTTCCCGCCTCGGGGCTATAGCTCAGTTGGGAGAGCGCCTGGATCGCACCCAGGAGGTCGGGGGTTCGAGTCCCCCTAGCTCCACTCGAGGAACCTCTACAGCCGCGGCGGTCCTCCTTGCACGCGCGGTCGACGGACTCGTCCGACCGCGCGCGCCAGGCGGTCTACTTCGCCTACGCCCCTACGGCATCCCGCCTCCCGGGCCGGGCGGGTTGGGCATGCGGCCGCAGAACGTCCACCCGCTGGCGTCGTCCATCCGGAACACCCTCGGGAACACCGTGAAGTACTGCGGCGAGTAGAACTCGAGCTTGTAGAGGCCGACGTCGTTCTCCCTCGGCGCGTCGGGATTCGCGAACAGCTTGTCCGTGAGCGCCTTCGGCGGCCCGGGGATGTAGGCCGTGTCGTGGCTGCCGATCGTGTTGGTCGCTCCCACCGCGATCGTGTGCAACTGAGCGAAGTAGGGCGAGCTCGGGTCGATTATCTTCCAGAACAGCTGGGCGTCGTCGCCGGTGTTCTGGAACAGGTAACGGGCGATGTAACCGACGTTGCCCGCGCACCGCCACTCCCTCGCGTTGTTCATCGTCCTCGCCGACGCCGGCCTGGACCCCGGCCCGAGGTTGTAGAGCACCGGGTACGCGACAGGGACCAGCGCCTTGTAGATCGCCTGCCTGGCCCCGGCCTCGATTGTCGTCGTCGCAGCTTGGGGCTTGATGTTCCACATGCCGCCGCGCCGCACGTTGCGCGCCACGTCGGCCATCTTGGTGCCGTCGCTCATGACGATCTCGGCCTCGGTGGCGAGGTAGCTCGACGCTCGCTGATAGCGGGCGTACAGATCGCTCGCGAGCTGCGTCGCCTCGGCGGTGACCTTCGGGCCGATCAGGTCCGGCGTGCCGTCGTCCTTGGTCAGATAGGCGCCGAGGGCGAACGCGCCGCCCAGGCCGCCGGCGACGGCGGCGCACGTCGGGCAGACCTCTTCCGTCATCCCGGCGAGCTTGGCCGCGTAGCCGAGCATGGTGAACGCGTGGTTGGCCGCGTTGCGCGCCGGCAGTGACGGGAGGCCGCTCCTGATCTCCGCGCTGATCTTCGGGACGTCGACGAGCCCGACCGTGGCCGCGGTGTTGTACGTCGCAAACGGTCCCTGCAGGCCCGGCGGACCGAAGAAGTTCGCGACGGTTTTCCGATCCTGGATCTCGGCCAGGAACGTCTTGCGGACCGAATCGCAGTCGGCCTTCGTGAAGACGCCGCCGGTGGGCGGCGTGCACACGTCGGGGTCGCTGAGCTGCGAGAGGACGCTGTCCCAGATGAGGTCGTTCTCGTAGTACACACGTCGCACGTCGCACGGCTCGCTCTCCGCCTCCGGACAGACCCCGATCACGTCGCGCCCGAGGAATTCCGCTGCCGCCGCCTCATACTTCGAATTCCACAGCTTGAAGCCGTTGTTCGGCGCCGTGGGCCGGTTCACGATCCGCACCAGCTCGGCGTTGACCGTGCCGGTGGGGTCCGCGAGCAGCGGCTGGTACTGGGCGTCGCGCCCGCGCGTGAGGATGCCGCTGAGGCGACCGTCGACGCCGGTCATCGATTCGCTGGCCTCGGCCGGTGGGTTGTCCATCGCGACGCGGCCGACGAACGCGTAGCGCCCCACCTTGGGGACCTCGCCGGGCCGCGGGTTGAGCTGCGGCTGGTTGAGCTGCGCGAACATCTGCGCGTTGCCGCCGATCCGCCCGATCGCGTTCGCGGCCTTCAGCCATGCGCCGTCGAGCCCGCGCGGCTTCCCGAATGCCTGGAGCATGACGAGCAGCTCGCCGTGGCCGTTGTACGGGTCCCCCGAGAACTGGAGGAGGTTCGCCATGCGCGACTCCTCGTCGGGGTTTTCGGAGCCGTTGGGGTTGTTGGTACGGAAGAGCTGCGGCGCGCGGTTCAGCTCCAGCGTGTTGCTGTTGATCATCAGCAGCACGAAGCCGGACGAGCCGTCGGCCGGGACGCTCGGCTCGTAGGTCGCGTCGCCGACCTTCATCGTGATCTTCCCGTCCGCCGGCGCGGCGTCGGTGTCGAACGCGACCTGGTCGCCGAACACGAAGTCGAACCAGCCGCCGCGCGTGCCGGAGGAGTTCAATCGCAGATAGCCGGTCATGTTCGCCTGGCTCTGCGGCTGGGCCGCGGGGCAGGGAGGGTTGCTGATGGCGCACTGGATCCGCGGGTCGGACATGAACGCCGACCCCGCCGGCGATCCCGGGACACCGACGACCGAGATCGGCCGCTGGAACGCGGTGCGAGCCTGCGACGTGTCGACGCCGAGCAGCCTGAGCAGCCGCACGCCGTCGGGCAGCGCGGCGCTCGCGCCCGAGAGGTTGACGACCACGAGGTAGAACGGCGAGCTCATGTACTTCGCAACGATCCTGTCGGCCAGGAACTTCATGCCGGCGGCGTCGCCGAGGCGATTGTCCGACTCGTCGACCTTGGCCGTCCGGCGATTGATCACCGCCCACGACATGTGTGCCGGGCAGCCCGGGTCGCTGCCGCTCGCGCACGGCCACGTCGTGCCGTCGACCGCCGCGCGGTTCAGCGTGATCGTGCCGCTGTCGTCGGCCGTCCGGAGCTCCCACCCGAGCGGCGGCACCGGCTGACGGACGTCGATGGTGGCCGTGTCGACGGAGAACGAGCCGTTGGGAGCCGCCACCCGCGTGCGGATCCGGTAGGTCCCCGGGGTCGTCGCGACCAGCTCGGGCCGCGCGGTCCGCGCCCCGTGCAGTCGCGCCTGCGCACCGGGCGGCGCGGTCACGATCCGCCACCGGTGGTCCACGTCGTCCCCGGCGGCCGCCGCGCTACCGCGGAGCGTGACGAAGCTCCCCGAGCTGAACACTCGGTCGCGCCCCGCGCCCGCGATCACGCGGCCACGCTTGTGCCAGAACGTCTCGCGCTCGACGTCGTAGACGGCATGGCGCCCGTGGCGCGCGGTCCGGTGCGTGAGCACCACGAGGCGGTTGCGGCCGGGCCGCACCCCGTCGTTGGCGCCGAGCCGCCCGACGAACCTGCGCCCGCGGGGCTGGAAGGCGTGCTCGACGCGCCGCCCGTTCAGCCATGCCCGCAGCCTGCTGCGCGGGCCCGGCGTGACGACGACGCGCGCCGGCGCCTCACCACCGCGCACGCGCAGCGCGCGCATGGCGACGAGGGAGGTGCTCCGCTTGGCGACGATGAACCCGACGCGATCGAAGTCCGCGTGCCCACGGGTGGCGACGGTCAGCTCGTTCGAGCCGTACCGCAGACCCCGCCCGAGCCGGACGACCCCGCGATAGCCCCGTGCCGTGCGGCGCAGGTACCGGTTGACGCTGCGCCCGTCGATCTCGACGCGCGCCCGAGTCCGCGTCCGCACGACGACTCGCACTCTGCCGTTGCCGACCACCTGGTCGAGTTTCGGCCGGACGACCCGCGTCGTACCCGGAGACTGAGCGGACGCGCTGCCCGCCGTCGCCATGGCCACCAGCAGCCCGGCCGAACAGAGAACCGCACACAGCACTCGCATGGGGAACCTCCTTGTCGTTGGACCCGGCGGCCCGCCCCTTCGCGTCGTGCGAAGGTCGCCGTTCACGTCACCTGTCCGTCGCGGGGATGCCCCGCGCCCCGTTTGACTTACCGCGTTGACGCCGATCCGGTAGACGTGGGTCGTCGACCGAGCCGGCGGCGAGGATCTGGATGTCAGCGAGCTTACCGGCCTGAAGCAAGCCGCGCTCGTGGTCCAGGCCCGAGCGCCTGCGCTCCGCCCATGGTCGCGGCCAGGAACGCGTCCCCGCTCGCCCGCCCCGTAGGAGCGCAGCAATCGCCATGCCGAGCTGCTGCCACCAGGCCGACCGAGCTAGCTGGACCCCGCTCGCCCGAACCGCTAGTTTGAACCGTCGGCGGTCGCTGACCGGTCGACCAGCCCATGACCAGGTCCTGCGGAATTCAGCGCCGCCGCGCGCCGGCGCGGACACGATCCACTTCGCCATCCCCCCGTGCGGAGGGATCAGATGAGTAGTTGCATTGCAGTCGGGACCGGGGCGTGGAGCGTGCGCCGGTGGTGTGTGGCGGCGGTGCTCGCGGCGGCCTCGTTGGCGGCGGTGGTGCTCGCGGGGGACTGGCTGGCAACTGAGCGGGCGCCGGCGGTGCGCCCTGACGCAGGCGGCGAGCTGCGGTCGCTTTCCTCGCTGCCACCTCACGACGGAGCTGGCTCGCGGTCGCTCGACTCGCTGCCGACGCAGGCGCAGGGCGTGATGTCGACGGCGCTCGGCCGGGACGATCCGCAGTTTGCGCCCGAGCGCAGCGTCGATGGGTTCAGGCTCGCCGGCGGTGGCGTCGCTGCCACGTTCGGCAGCCGCAAGGTGACTGTCGGCGGGCGCGGCGGCCGGTCGTCCATCGGCCTGTCTTCGATCGGTCGCGGCGGCCGTTTGCGGCCGCTCGGCGCGGTCGCGCCGGCCACGCGGTCGAACCGGGTGACGTACCGCCATCGGCTCGGGGTGACGGAGTGGTATGCCGCCGGGCCGCTGGGGGTCGAGCAGGGGTTCACGGTGGCGCGGAGCCCGGTGGGAGGCAAGGGGCCGCTGACGCTGGCGCTGGCGGCGCGCGGTTCGCTGCGCCCGCGCGCGTCAGGTTCGGGGGCGGAGTTCCTGACGCGCTCGGGGCGGGTGGCGCTGCGTTACGGAGGGCTGACCGTGCTCGATGCGTCGGGACAGCGGCTGCGAGCGTGGCTGGATGTGTCGAGTTCGGGCTTGCTGCTGCGCGTGGCCGATCGCCGTGCGCAGTATCCGCTGCAGATCGACCCGTTCATCCAGGAGGGACCGAAGCTGCTCGCGCCCCGCAGCAGCTTTGGATACAGCGTCGCGGTATCCGGGGACGGGAACACAGCGCTGATCGGCGGCCCGAGCGATGGCAGCGGGCTAATTTCGATTTTCGGCCCGGTCCGCGCGGCGGGCGCAGCCTGGGTGTTCGTGCGCTCGGGCTCGACCTGGAGCCGGCAGGGGCCGAAGCTCACCGCCTCGGACGAGAGTGGCGAGGGCTGGTTCGGGTGGAGCGTCGCGCTCTCGCGAGACGGGAACACGGCATTGATCGGCGGCCCGACCGACGACGAGACGGGCGCCGCGTGGGTGTTCACCCGCTCGGGCTCGACCTGGACCCAGCAAGGCTCCAAGCTCACCGGGTCGGGCCGGAGCGGCAGCGGCCTGTTCGGCTGGAGCGTGGCGCTGTCGGGGGATGGGAACACGGCTTTGGTCGGCGACCCCGTCGACGACGATCGTGCGGGGGCGGCGTGGGTCTTCACCCGCTCGGGCTCGACCTGGACCCAGCAAGGCTCCAAGCTCACCGGGTCCGGGGGGAGCGGCAGTGCCGATTTCGGCTCGAGCGTGGCGCTGTCGGGGGATGGGAGCACGGCATTGATCGGCGGCCCCGGAGACAACGGCCGCGTGGGGGCGGCGTGGGTGTACACGCGCTCGGGCTCGACCTGGACCCAGCAAGGCTCCAAGCTCACGGGCTCAGGCGAGATCGGCAACGGCGAGTTCGGCTGGAGCGTCGCGCTGTCGGGGGATGGGAGCACGGGATTGATCGGCGGTCGCTCCGACAACGGCGGTGTGGGGGCGGCGTGGGTGTACACGCGCTCGGGCTCGACCTGGACCCAGCAAGGCTCCAAGCTCACCGGATCGGGCGAGATCGGCAACGGCCTGTTCGGCGCGAGCGTGGCGCTGTCCAGCGACGGTGGCACGGCGCTGATCGGAGCGCCCCGCGACAACGCGACCATCGGCGCGGCGTGGGTGTTCACCCGCTCCGGCTCGACCTGGACCCAGCAAGGCTCGAAGCTCACCGGCGCCGGCGGGAGCGGCACCGGCGCGGCCGGCTGGGGCGTCGCGCTGTCCGCGGACGGGGGTACTGCGCTGGTCGGCGGCTTCCTCGACGACACGTCGGCGGGGGCGGCGTGGGTGTACGTGCGCTCGGGTTCGACCTGGGCCCAGCAGGGATCGAAGCTCACCACCGGATCGGCTGAGAACGGCAGCGGCGAGCTCGGCTCGAGCGTGGCGCTCTCAGGAGATGGGAACCTGGCGCTGATCGGCGGCCCGGGCGACAGCAACAACGCGGGCGCGGTCTGGGTCTTCACCCGCTCGAACGGCGTGTGGACCGATCAGGGACCGAAGCTGACCGGGGCGGGCGAGACCGGTGCCGGCCAGTTCGGCGCCAGCGTGTCCCTGTCCAGCGATGGGGGCACGGCGCTGATCGGCGGTCCTGCGGACAACGGCGGTCGGGGCGCGGCGTGGGTGTTCACCCGCTCGGGCTCGACCTGGACCCAGCAAGGGTCGAAGCTGACCGGCTCGGACGAGAGCGGCGCCGGCAGGTTCGGCGCCAGTGTCGCGCTGTCCGAGGAGGGCGGCACCGCGGTGATCGGCGGTTCCGCCGACAACGGCGGTCGTGGGAGCGGCGTGGGTGTTCACCCGCTCCGGCTCGACCTGGACCCAGCAAGGATCGAAGCTGACCGGTTCGGGTGAGACCGGCGCCGGGCAGTTCGGCTCCAGCGTCGCGCTGTCCAGGGATGGGAATGTGGCGCTCGCCGGCGGGCCCTTCGACAACGACAGGGTGGGGGCGGCCTGGGTGTTCACCCGCTCGGGCTCGACCTGGACCCAGCAGGGATCGAAGCTGACCGGCGCGGACGAGAGCGGCACCGGTCGTTTCGGGTCCGCTGTCGCGCTGTCCGGGGATGGGGCAACGGCGCTGATCGGCGGCCCCTACGACGACGCTCTCACGGGCGCGGCGTGGGTGTTCACCCGCTCCGGCTCGACCTGGACCCAGCAAGGATCGAAGCTGACCGGCACAGGCGCGAGCGCCGGGGGCCTGTTCTTCGGCAACAGCGTCGCCCTCGCCACGGATGGGAACACGGCGCTGGTCGGCGCCTACGGCGACGACAACACGGCCGGTGCGGCGTGGGTGTTCTCCCGCTCGGGCTCGACCTGGAGCCGGCAGGAGCCAAAGCTCACCCCCTCGGACGCGAACACCTCCGGCCAGAGCCAGTTCGGCTACAGCGTCGCGCTGTCCGGCGATGGGCGTACTGCGCTGTTCGGCGGCCCCAAGGACTTCGGCCCCTTCATCTTCGTCCCGGGCAGCAACAGCCCTCCGATCGCCGGCGCGGCGTGGGTGTTCATCCTCGGGGAAGCGCCGGCGATCACGAGCCCGGCGAGCGCGACGTTCAGGACCGGGCAGCCGGGAAGCTTCACGGTCGCCGCAAGCGGTATCCCGACGCCGGAGCTGTCGGTGGGCGGCAGTCTGCCGGCCGGAGTGGAGTTCGAGGACAACGGCGACGGGACGGCGACGCTGTCGGGTACGCCGGCGGCGGGGAGCGCCGGCGTGTACCGGTTCACGATCGTCGCCGGCAACGAGGTCTCGGTGGCCGTCCAGGACTTCACGCTGACGGTCGAGCAGGCGCCGGCGATCACGAGCGCCGGCAGTGCGACGTTCGCCACCGGCCAGGCCGGCAGCTTCACGGTCACGAGCAGCGGCTTCCCCGCTGCTGCGCTGTCCGTGCAGGGGGCGTTGCCCGCCGGCGTGACCTTCACCGACAACGGCGACGGCACCGCCACCCTCGCGGGGACGCCCGCCGCCGGCACGGGCGGTGTCTACCGCCTGACGATCACCGCCGCCAACGGCGCCTCCCCCGACGCCACGCAGAGCCTCACCTTGACGGTCACCCAGCCGCCGGCGATCACGAGCGCGGCGGAGGCGGCATTCGCCACCGGCCAGGCCGGGAGCTTCACCGTCCGCAGCAGCGGCTTCCCGGCTCCCGCGCTGTCCGTGCAGGGGGCGTTGCCGGCCGGCGTGACCTTCACCGACAACGGCGACGGCACCGCGACGCTCGCGGGGACGCCCGCCGCCGGCACGGTCGGCGTCTACCGCCTGACGATCACCGCCGCCAACGGCGCCTCGTCGACGGCCACGCAGGAGCTCACGTTGAGGGTCGGCCAGGCGCCGGCGATCACGAGCGCGGCGGAGGCGAGGTTCACGACCGGCCAGGCGGGGACGTTCACGTTCACGAGCAGCGGCTCACCGACTCCTGCACTGTCGGCGCGAGGCGCATTGCCCTTGCCCGAGGGCGTGAGCTACACCGACAACGGCGACGGCACCGCCACCCTGGCGGGGACGCCCGCCGCCGGCACCGGCGGTGTCTACCGCCTCACGATCACCGCCGCCAACGGGGTCTCCCCCGACGCGACGCAGGAGTTCGAGCTGACGGTCGGCCAGCCGCCGGCGATCAGCCCTTCGGGTGCCTTGTTCACGATCGGCCGGGCCGAGAGCTTCACGGTCACGACCAGTGGCTTCCCGGCTCCGGTGCTGTCCGTGCAGGGGACGTTGCCCGCCGGCGTGACCTTCACGAGCAACGGCGACGGCACCGCCACGCTCGCGGGTACGCCCGCCGCGGGCACGGCCGGGTCCTACCCGTTGACGATCACCGCCGCCAACGGCGTCGCCCCCGACGCGACGCGCGTCATCACCTTGACGATCGGCCAGGCGCCGGCCGTCACGAGCGCGGCGGCGGCGACGTTCACGACCGGCCAGGCCGGCAGCTTCACGATCACGACCGGCGGCTTCCCGGCTCCGCTTGCTGTTTCTACAGGGAGCGTTGCCGGCCGGCGTGACCTTCACGAGCAACGGCGACGGCACCGCCACCCTCGCGGGTGCGCCCGCCGCCGGCGCCGGCGGCGTCTACGCGTTGACGATCATCGCCGGCAACGGCATCTCGCCGGCGGCGAGGCAGGACTTCAGGTTGACGGTCGAGCAGCCGCCGGGAATCACGAGCGCCGCGGAGGTGACGTTCACGACCGGCCAGGCCGCGACCTTCACGCTCACGAGCAGCGGCTTCCCGACCGCGGCGCTGTCCGTACAGGGAACGTTGCCCGCCGGCGTGACCTTCACCGACGACGGCGACGGCACCGCCACCCTCGAAGGTGCGCCCGCCGGCGGCACGGGCGGCGTCTACCGCTTGACGATCACCGCCGCCAACGACGTGGCGCCCGCGGCGACGCAGGAGTTCACCTTGACGGTCCTCCCGCTCCCGCAGCCGCCACCGCCGGCCGTACCGTCGCCGCAGCCGCCGGCGGAACCCTCGCCGCTTGCGCCGGCACCCGCGACTCTGCGCCTGCAGGCTCTCAGGCTGTCGGTGTTCGGACCGGCGGGCAGCGAGGCGCGCTGCCGCATGCGGAGCGGGCTGATCCGTGCCTGCACCGTGCGGCTCGTGCGCGGCGGGCGGGTGCTTGCGAGGGGCGACGCGCAGGGCGCAGGCGAGGCTCGCAGCCTCACCGTCGCGCTCCGGCTGACGAGACGCGGTCGAGCGCTGCTCGCCGAGCGGCTAGGCGGCGTCCGCGCGCGCCTGCGCGCCCGAGCGCTGACGAGCGACGGCACTCGCAGAGCGAGCGCGCGCACGCGCGCACTCATGCGGGTCGAGCGCTTCACCACCCCGCCCGGCTCGTGGCTACCCGGTGCAGCAGCGCTCAGCGAGCGCGGCCAGCGCTTCCTGCGCAGCCTGCGTGGCAGGCTCGTGGCGGTCGCTGCCCTCCGTTGCGAGGGCCACTCCGTCCCGCTGCAGGGCTCCGCGGTCGCCACCGGGCCGATGAGCCGCGCCCGCGCCGCGCTGTTCTGCCGCGCGCTCGCCACGCGAGTCGGCATTCGGCCGACGGTTGTCGGCCGCGGCACCGCGGAGCCGATCGCCGACAACGCCGGCGAGGCCGGCAGGGCCAAGAACCGCCGCGTCGTCGTCACCGTCACGCACCGGCCGCGACGGCTGCGGTGACCGACCAGCTCAGTCGGTGAGGCTGCCGGCGCTGAGGTTGACGACGGTCGCGGTCATGGCGCCGGCGCGGTCGGAGGCGACGAAGGCGGCGGTGTCGGCGACCTCGGCGAGCGTGGGGAGCCGCTTGAGCAGGGTGGACTGCTCGAGCCTTGCCCGCCACTGCGCGGGCGTGACTCCGGCGGCGTGGGCCGCGGTGGCGAAGTTCGCCTCGATGACCGGGGTCTCCGGGATCGCGTGGGCACGCAGGCAGACCACCCGGATACCGGCCGGTCCCACCTCGAGCGCGAGGGAACGCGAGAACGCCTCGACGGCGGCCCACGCCGGTGCCTGGCCGCCGATCAGGTTGGCCGGCATCCGGGCGGGAAGTGCGGTCAGCGTCAGGATCACGCCCGATCCGCGGCCGCTCATGCGCCGGGCCGCAGCGGTCGCGGTGATGAAGTTCGAGCCGGTGTAGAAGGCGATCGGACGGGCGAAGACGTCGCCGGCCAGCTCCGTCAGCGGTTTGCGATCGGGCGCGGGGCCGAGGCCGGCGGCGTTGAACGAGATGTCGACGCGTCCCGCTCTCTCGACCACGGTGTCGAGGTGCTCCTCGACACCCGTGTCGTCGAGGGCGTCGACCTGCGCCGTCTCGGCGGCGCCGCCGGCGGCGACGATCTCCCGGGCGACGGCATCGACCTTCGCCACGTCGCGTCCCGTCAGGAAGAGCCTCGCCCCCTCACGTGCGAAAGCCCGGGCGACGGCGGCGCCGATCGCGCCCCCGGCCGCATAGATGACGGCGGTCTTGTTCTCGAGCAGCATGTCCGTTCAGACACCGGCGGCGGCGAGAACGGAACGGCGCGGTCCCTTTCGGCGCGCGGCGGTGTCCTTACCGGTGATGAACGGCGGCGACGAACGTGCATTTCGCGAGCTGACCGATCCGTACCGGCGCGAGGTGCAGTTGCACTGCTACCGGATCCTCGGCTCGATGCAGGACGCGGAGGACATGGTGCAGGAGACGCTCCTGGCCGCCTGGCGGGGCCTCGAGGCCTTCGAGGGGCGCGCGTCCGTGCGCTCCTGGCTCTATCGGATCGCGACCAACCGCTGCCTGAACGTGTTGCGCGCCCGATCGCGCCGCCCCAGGGAGGTGCCAGTCATGGGTGACTCGCTGCAGCCGACCCGCCGGACCGATCCGGTCTGGGTCGAGCCCTACCCCGATGTCCTGCTCGAGAGCATCCCGGACCGCGCCCCCGAGCCGGCTGCGCGCTATGAGGCCAGGGAGTCGATCGAGCTCGCGTTCATCGTCGCCCTCCAGGGACTCCCGCCCCGCCAGCGTGCGGCACTCGTACTACGCGACGTGCTCGGCTTCCGCACCGCCGAGGTCGCCGACATGCTGGAGACGGGCGAGGTCTCGGTCAAGGGCGCCCTGCAGCGCGCGCGTGCGACGCTCGAAGCGGAGCTGCCACGCGATCGCGAGCGCGCGCCACGACCCGACTCCGCCGGCGAGCGCCGGCTGGTCGGCCGCTTCGCCGACGCCGTCGAGAGCGGTGACGTCGACGAGATCGTCGCCCTGCTCACCGGCGACGCCCTGCTCACGATGCCGCCTCAGCCGCTCGAGTACCAGGGTCACGCGGCGATCGCCGCGTTCCTCGAGCACCGGGCCGAGCTGCGCGGCGCGCCGCTGCGGGTCGTGGCCACCCGGGCCAACACCCAGCCCGCGTTCGGCTGCTATCTCCCGGACCCGCAGGCGGCGATCGCCCGCCCCTACGGGCTCATCGTGCTCACGCTCGAGAAGCGACGGATCGCGGCGATCACCTGGTTCGCCGACACCGGCGTCTTCCGCCATTTCGGGCTTCCGCGGATCCTGCCGAGCCTCTGAGACCGCCCTCACGGGACGCTCACCGACGCGCCGGCGCGGCCGTTCTCGATCACGGCCGTGGCCAGCGTCGAGCCCGGCAGCCCGCGCGTCTTCGTCTGCACGAGGCGGAACTCGCTCGTCCATGCGTCGCGGGTGAGCGAGCAGCGCACGTAGCCGCGCCGGTTGTCGCGCAGGAGGATGTGGGGGTTGCCCTGCAGCCCGCCGATCACCGTCGACGGGGTGACCGGGTCTCCGCCGGAGGAGACCGACGTGCCCATCAGCTCGGTGGCCACCGGCGAGGCGTCGAACCTGTGGATGTCCGGCGGCACGTTGCGCACCCAGGACTGGTGCGAGTCGCCGGTGAGGATCATGGGGTTCGGCGTACGGTGTTCGACCATCCAGTCGAGCAGCACCTGGCGCTCGGCGACATAGCCGTCCCAGTTGTCGCCCTCGCCCATGTCCCGCGGGGCGACGCCGAGCCTGCGGTCGAACGGCGCGAACGCCGTCTGCTGGGCGATGACGTTCCAGTGCGCGCGCGTGGTGGCGAGCTCCTGCATCAGCCAGTCGCGCTGCTCGGCGCCGAGCATGCTGCGCTCGGGGGCCTGAGCGCCCTGGCAGTAGCCGTCGGCGTCGCGCGGGACCGTCGCGCGGCAATCCGGCTGGTCGGAGCGGTACTGGCGGCCGTCGAGCACGTTGAAGGTGGCGATCGATCCCCAGGTGAAGCGCCGGTAGAGCTGCAGGTCCGGCCCGACCGGCTTGCGCGCGCGAGAGAGCGGCATGTGCTCCCAGTAGGCCCGGTAGGCGGCGACCCTGCGGGCCGCGACGACCTCGGGAGCCCGGTCGGGATCGAGGTCCATGTCCGCGTAGTTGTTGACGAACTCGTGGTCGTCCCACGTCACGAGCCACGGATGCGCGGCATGCGCGGCCTGCAGATCGAGGTCGGTCTTGTACTGGGCGTGCCGGATCCGGTACTCGTCGAGCGTCATGACGTTGCGCCGCGGCACGTGGGCGCGGACGTCGGAGTTCGAGCCCTCGTAGATGTAGTCGCCGAGGAAGACGACGGTCTCGATGTCCGTCGCGGCGGCGATCTCGGCGTAGGACGCGAAGTAGCCGTCGGGGAAGTTCTGGCACGACACGAACGCGAACACGAGCGGCGCCGGGTGCGCGGCGTTGGCCGGCGGGCCGGTGCGCGTGCGGCCGACGGGGCTGACCGCACCGCCCACCTCGAAGCGGTAGAAGTACTCGTGCGCCGGCGGCAGCTGGTCGAGCTCGACGCGGACGCTGTGGGCCTCGTCGGGCACGGCGAGCACGTCACCGTGGCGGACGATGTGGCGGAAGTCCTCGTCGCGGGCGAGCTCGTAGCGCACGCGATAGGGCTCCGCGGGGAGGCCGCCGCCGACCGCCAGCGGCTCCGGGGCGATCCGTGTCCACAGGACCATGCCGTGCGCCGTCGGATCGCCCGAGGCGACGCCCAGGGCGAAGGGGTCGCTCGCGAAGGACGCCTGGGCGGACGCCCGCGCGGCCAGCGTTCCGGCGAGTGTGATGCCGGCCGCGAACGAGCCGCCCGTGCGCAGGAGCGTGCGTCGTGTGATGCGTTGATCCCAGTCGCCGGTGATCGGCACGGCTGGCCTCCTTGCGGTGGGGATGAGGCACGCTCGAGTCTCCGGCCGCGGCCGCGCGCGCGGTACCCCCCGTCGGTGGGAAACCACTCAACCCCAGCGAAACGCTTGCGTCGTCTCAGCGGTCGGCTTAGGGTCGGGCCGGGGATACGGTGGACGGCCAGCGCGTCGGCAGCTACGAGATCGTCCGGACGCTCGCCCGCGGCGGGATGGCGATCGTGTACCTCGCCCGCCAACCGGCGCTCGACCGCGTCGTCGCGCTGAAGCAGCTCGACTTCGAGGGCGAGGACCCCACACTGGCCCGCCGGTTCGTCCGCGAGGCGCGGCTGGCCGCTGCGCTCGACCATCCCAATGTCGTCACGCTGTTCGACTTCTTCGTCGCGGACGGCGTGCCGTACATGGCCATGGAGTACGTGGCGGGCGGATCGCTGCGGCCGCTCGTCGGCAAGCTGCGGCCGGCGCAGATCTTCGGCGTGCTCGAGGGCATCCTCGCCGGACTCGGCCACGCCGAGGACCACGGCGTCTCGCATCGCGACCTCAAGCCCGAGAACGTCCTGATCGCGCGCCGCGGCGTGAAGATCGCCGACTTCGGGATCGCTCGCGCCTACGACGCCTTGACCCACAGCTTCACCGCCTCCGGAGCGACGCTCGGCACCCCGGCCTACATGGCGCCCGAGCAGGCGCTCGACGAGCGCCTGGGTCCGTACACCGACCTGTACGCGGTCGGCGTCATCGCGTACGAGCTGATCGCGGGGCGCCCGCCCTTCGACCCGCGCAGCACGCCGGTCTCGATCCTGTTCGCCCACGTGCACCGGCAGCCTCCGCCGCTGCGCGAGCAGGCACCCGACGCGCTGCTGCCCGTGTGCCGATGGGTGGAGTCGCTGCTCGCCAAGGCGCCCGGCGAGCGGCCGCAATCCGCCGCCGTGGCCTGGGAGGCGCTCGAAGAGATCGTCGTCGGCGACCTCGGGCCGTACTGGCGCCGTGCCGCCGCGATCCCGCCGCCCGAGCGGGACGCGGAGCCCGAGGCCGCCACCCGGCGTCTGCGCACCATGCCGCAGCTCACCACCACGAGCCCGTCATCTTCCTCGCCGCCGGCTCGCGAGCGGCCCCGCGGGCGCCGCTGGCTCGGCGCTCTCGTGCTCGGCTTGGCGGCAGCCGCGACAGCGTTGATCGTGGCCTTCAGCGACGAGCGGGCCACGGCCCCCGCGCAGCCCCCGGCCGCGCCGTACGACTTCGACCGCGACGGACGCCGCGAGCTGGTCGTCGGCATGCCGGGCTCGGGTGCCGGCGGGCGCGGGCTGGTGGCGATCCACGGAGCCGAGCGCATGCGGCGCCTCGCCGGCGGGGGCGGGGAGCCCGGCGGCTTCGGAGCCGCGGCGGCGAGCGCGGACTTCAACGGTGACGGCTGGGCCGACCTCGCCGTCGGCGCCCCCGCCCGCGGCAGCGTGGACGTCTACCACGGGTCGCCCTCCGGCCTGCGCCACGACATCGCGCTCGCCGAGCCCGGAAGCGGGCTCGGCAGCGCACTGGCCGCGGCCGACCTCGACGGCGACGGGTTCCACGACCTCGTCGCCGGCGCTCCCGGATCCGACGCGGTGTTCCTTCACTTCGGCAACGCCGGGGGGTTGCGCGGCGGCCGCCGGCCGATCTTCGGTGGGCCACGCTTCGGCAGTCGCGTGCGCACGGGTGACGTCAACGGGGACGGACACGTCGACGTTGTCGAGGGCGCTCCCGACCGGCCACCCGACGCCGGCCATGCGAGCTTCTGCCCCGGCTCCCGCGGAGGCCCGCGCGACTGCGCCACGCTCGGCGGAGCCGGCGCCTCGGCACTCGCCGTCGCGGACGTGGACGGGGACGACATCGACGACATCGTGCAGGGCGACGCCGTCGACAGCGACGGCCTCGAGCCGGTCGGCGGCACCGTCTGGCTGTGGTTCGGCGGCCGCGCGGGTCCTGCCTCCGAGCCCCTGAGGCTGTACCAGGGGACGCGCTGGCTGGTCCGGCACGGCAGACGAGGCCGGAGATGAGTTCGGCGCCTCGCTCGACGCCGGGGACCTCGACGGCGACGGGTTCGCCGACATCGTCGTGGGCACGCCCGGCGAGAACCAGGGCACCGGGTCGTTCGCGGTCGTCCGCGGCGGCCGCGACGGGCTCGCCAACGTGGTCGGTGCCGGCTTCGGCTTCAACGATCACGGCGTGCCCGGCGCTCCACGGCCCGGCCGGCGGCTCGGCGCGGCCGTCGCGATCGTGCCGGACCCCGACGGGGAGGGGGTCGCCGTGGCCGTGACCGTCCCCGGCGCCGACCGGCTGGAGGACGCCGTGCTCCTGTTCCGGCGCGGCGCGGGCGCCTTCGCTCCCGGCGAGGTCGAGGCATCGACCCTCGACTGGGACGTCGTGGCGTCGCCGCGGCTGGAAGGCCTGCGGCTCATCCGGCCGGGACCGTCTTGAAGATCGCCCACCGGTCAGCCGCCGGGCGGTAAGGTCGCGTCGTGACGGTGCTCCCACCCCCGCTGCGGTCGGTGACGCCGGCCGAGCTGGCCGAGCGGCTCGCAGCCGAGCGGCGCGGCACACCGCTGCTCGTCTACCTCGACGGCGAGGGCCGCCAGCGGATCTTCGAGCTCGGCGACGGCGGGCGGACGGCCTGCATCGGCCGCGACCCGGAGGCGGAGGTCCCGCTCACCTGGGACACCGAGGTGTCGCGGGCTCACGCGATCGTCGAGCGCCATGCCGGCTGCTGGACGATCGTCGACGACGGGCTGTCCCGCAACGGGACGTTCCTCGGCGGTGAGCGGCTCCGCGGCCGTCGCCGGCTGCGCGACGGCGACGCGATCACGATCGGCCGTACCACGCTTGTCTTCGTCGGCGCCGCCGGCGAGGGCGGCACCACCCAGACGACGCGCTACGGCGGCCCGCCGCCGCTCTCCCCTGCGCAGCGGCGGGTGCTCGACGCGCTGTGCGCGCCGGTCCGCGACGACCGCTTCGCGGCGCCCGCGTCGAACCGCGAGATCGCCGAGACGCTCGTGCTCAGCGTCGACACGGTCAAGAGCCACCTCCAGGCGCTGTTCGAGCACTTCGACGTGCAGGACCTACGGCCGACCCGGAAGCGCAACGAGCTCGTGCGCCGCGCGTTCGAGCGCGGCGTCGTCGATTCCTAGGCCCGGGCGCGTACCCGGACACGGGGGCGGGCGTTGTTGGCATAGCCCTTCGGGTTCCACAGCGCGGCCTCGTCCTCCGGCTGGGTGGCCGCCGAGGAGTCCCACGCGCGGACGAGGATCTCGTGGTCTCCCGGCGCGAGCTCGAGGGTGATCCGCCAGTGCCGCCAGGCCCAGCGGCCGAGGTCCTCGAGCAGCTCGGCCTGCGACCATCGCGCGCCGCCGTCGAGCGAGACGTCGACCCGCTCGACGGAGCGCTCCCCGCCCGCGAATGCGTAACCGCGCACCTCGACCGGCCCGGGGGCGACCGTCTCGCCGTCGGCCGGAGTCAGGACATCGGCGTTGAGCGCGACGAGGCCGAGCGGCATGCCGGCGCCCGGGCCCGGCGTGCCGTCCTCGGGAAGCAGCCGGTAGGCGACGTGCTGGAAGTAGCCGTGCCACGGCTCCGAGCGGACCTCGATCCGCTCCAGCCACTTGACGCTGCGCGCGCCGATGTAGCCGGGGACGACCAGGCGGACCGGCGCACCGTGCACGGCCGGGAGCGGCTCGCCGTTCATCCCCCAGGCGAGCAGGACCTCGGGGCGGCACGCCTTGTCGAGCGGAATCGAGCCGCCGAAGCGCTGGGCCGGCTCGGCCTCGGCGCACTCGTCGGCGCCGGCGAAGCCGACATGGGCACCGTCGTCGGTCGGGCCGGCCAGCGCGAGCACCTCCGCCAGCGCGACGCCGGTCCAGGTCGCAGTTCCCGTGGCGCCCGGCCCCCACGGCGCCTCACGCGGGATGTCCCGGATCGCCATCAGCCCCGCGCGGCGGTTGCCCGCGCACTGCAGGGTCGCGATCACCTGGCGCTCGCGGAACGCCTCGCGCAGCGTCGAGAACGAGAGCTCCAGCTCGCGCTGCACGAGCCCGTGGACGCGCAGGCGCCACGCGGCGGGGTCGATCTCCGGCACCCGCCCGTGCCCCCGGACGTAGAACGCGTCGGTAGCGGTGACCGGGCCCTCGGCCAGCGCGGCGGCGCAGGTCTCGACGTTGAACGGCTCATGTTCGTGGACGATCAGATCCGCCCGCTTGCCATACCGACTCACACGACAACCCTAATTCGAGTGGTCGCCCTCAGCGCTCGCCCGGGACCACGCAGCCCGGTCTCGTAGGCGAGGATGACGAGATGCGCGCGGTCGCGCACGTCCAGCTTGGAGAACAGCCGCGCGACGTGGGTCTTCGCGGTCAGCGGGGAGAGCACCAGCTCGTCGGCGATCTCGGCGTTGGAGAGCCCGCGGCCCACGAGCGCGAGCACCTCGCGCTCGCGCGGCGTCAGCTCCGCGAGCCGGTCGCCCTCGGTGACGGCGGGCGGCGCCGCGCGGTCGTGCTCGACGAACGCCTCGATCAGCCGGCGCGTCAGCCTGGGGGTGAGCAGCGCCTCGCCCTCGGCGACGACCCGCACCGCGGCCAGCAGGTCCGGCGGGTCGATGTCCTTGAGCAGGAAGCCGGAGGCGCCGGCCCGCAACGCGCCGAACACGTACTCGTCGAGCTCGAAGGTCGTGAGCACGATCACGCGCGTGTCCGCCAGTGCCGGGTCGGAGGCGATCCGCCGCGTCGCCTCGAGCCCGTCCATGCGCGGCATCCGGACGTCCATCAGCACGACCCGGGGCCGCTCCCGCCGCGCGAGCTCGACCGCCTCCGCGCCGTCGGCCGCCTCGCCGGCGACCTCGATGTCCGGCTGGGCGTCGAGCAGCGCACGGAAGCCGGCGCGCACGAGCGCCTGGTCGTCGGCGAGCACGACGCGGGTCACGAGCGCGTTCGCGCGGGCGCCAGCGGCAGCGTCGCCTCGACGTGCCAGCCGCCCTCGGGGCCCCGGCCGGCGTTCAGGGTCCCGCCCAGCGCCTCGACGCGCTCGCGCATGCCGCGAACGCCCGCGCCCGCCCCGGTCGTGCGCCGATCGGATCCGCTCCCGTCGTCGGCCACGACGATCGTGAGCATGTCGTCGTCGGCGCGGACGACGACCGTCACCGCGCCCGCATCGGCGTGTCGCAGGACGTTGGTCAGCGCCTCCTGCACGATCCGGTAGCTCGCCGAGTGCACCGGCGTCGGCACGGCGCCGACGGTGTCGACGTCGACCACGACCTCGACGCCGGCGGCGCGCAGCCGGTCGGCCACGGCCTCGAGGTCGTCGAGCCCGGCGGCCGGCCCGACCGGCGCCTGCTGGTCGCTGTCGCGCAACAGGCCGAGCGTCGCGCGCAGGTCGGCCAGCGCGTCGCCGCTCGTGCGCTTGATCTCGAGCAGCGCCTCGCGCGCCTGCTCGGTGTCGCGGTCGAGCAGGTGGGCGGCGACGCCGGCCTGGACGTTGATCGCGACCATCGAGTGCGCGACGACGTCGTGGACCTCGCGGGCGATCCGCAGCCGCTCGTCGCCGAGCCGCCGCTCACCCTCCGCCTCGCGCGCGGCGACCTCGCGCTCGAGCGCCGCGCGGTTGTGCCACATGAGGTAGCCGGCGGCGAGCGCGAGCTCGCAGAGTGCGAGGTTGCGCAGCGTCACCGACACGAGCTCCTCGCCGCTGTCGGCGAACGGCAGCACGCTGACGAGCACGCACGGCGCCACGGCGACGGCCGCCACGATCGTCTCGCGACGGCCGAAGTTGCGCGCGAGCTCGAACAGCGCCCAGGCCGGGATCGCGACCACGGTCGTGCCCGGCTCGTAGTCCCACAGCACGAGGACGACCCCGCCGACGAGCAGCGGGGCCATCCCGAAGAAGCCGAGCCGCGCCCGCAGCGCGAGCGGCAGCACGGCGACGTAGGTGAGGACGACGCTGAGCAGGTCGACCGGGTCGCCCTTCTCCGACAGCACGCCGTCGAGCAGCAGGATCGGCGGCAGGACGATGACCGGCAGCCACCGCTGCAGCGTCGGGTGGCGCACGAGGCCGGTCACCATCCGAATCGTATTGGCCACTCTCAGCCGGTCACCGAGGCGGTCTCGCTGATGCCGATCCTGGCGTGCAGCCGGCGCAGCGGCCGCGGCGACCACCAGTTCCACTTGCCGAGCAGCGCCATCAGCGAGGGGACGAGCAGCGTGCGGACCACGAACGCGTCCAGCAGCACGCCGGTGGCCGTGGCGATGCCGATCTGCTGGATGAACGAGATCGAGCTGGTGGAGAACGCGCCGATCGCGACCGCCAGCAGGATCGCGGCGGCGGTCACCACGCGGCCGGTGCGCGCGATCCCGATCGCGATCGCCTCGCGCTCGGTCTCACCGCTGTCGCGCGCCTCCTTGATGCGGCCGAGCAGGAACACGCCGTAGTCGGTCGACAGCGCGAACACGACCGCCGCCGTGACCAGGAAGTCGGTCGGCTCCACGCCGCCGTTGGACGTGTATCCGAGCAGGCCCTCGAGGCGGCCGCCCTGATAGATGAAGATCAGCGGGGCGAGCGCCGCGCCGACGGTGAGGGCGTTCATGACGATCGCCTTCGCCGGCAGCACCACCGAGCCGGTCATCAGCCACAGCACCGCGAACGTCAGCGCGCAGAGCAGCAGCACCGCGATCGGCAGCCGCGAGCCGATCGCCGCCTGCTGGTCCACGAACTCCGCCGCCGGGCCGGTCACCGCCGTCTCGAACGGCGGGTCGAGGCCGCGGATCTCCGTCACGACGTCCTGGGCCCGCTCGCCGGCCGGATCGCCCGGGACGGCGGCGGCGACGCGCCAGGTGTCGCTGCCGAGGTCGGCGGGCGGCGCGACCGACTGCACGCCGTCGAGGCCGCGGATCTCGCCGGCGAAGGCGCGCACGGCCGCGGCGTCCGCGTCGGTGACCGCGACGGTGACCGGCGTCGAGCCCTGGCCCGCGAACTCGCGCTCGATCGCGTCCGAGACGACGCGGGAGCTCTTGTCCGCCGGGATCACGGTCGAGTCGACCGGCGTCCAGTTCACGCCGACCGCGGGGAGGGCGACCGCGAGCATCACCGCCGAAGTCGTGACCGCGACGATCCCCGGCCGGCGCATGACGGCGTGCGCGAGCCGGTGCCAGCGATCCTCGGCGGCCGCTTCGCCGCCGTCGCTCTTGCGGAGCAGCTTGCGGCCCCACATCGCGAGCAGCGCGGGGGAGACGGCGAGCGAGGCGATCGCGGCGACGATGGCGACGCTCGCGCCGGCGATCCCCATCGAGCGCGCGAAGCCGAGCGGGAAGACCGTCAGGGTCGCGAGCGCGACGGCGACGGTGGCGGCCGAGAAGGCGACGGTACGCCCCGCGGTCGCCATCGTCGCGCGCACGGCGGCCCGCGGCTCGGCGCCGCCGGCGAGCTCCTCGCGGAAGCGCGTGACGAGGAACAGCGTGTAATCGATCGCCAGGCCGATGCCGAGCCCCATCACCAGGTTGAGCGCGTACACGCTGAGGCCGTAGACCTGGTTGACCCCGGTCAGGACCAGGAACGTCCCGAGCACGGTCGTGATGCCGACCACGAGCGGGAGCAGCGCCGCGCGACCGCGGAAGAACAGCAGCGAGAGCAGCAACAGCAGCGGGAACGCGAGCAGCTCCGCGCGCCCGAGGTCCTCCCCGACGGTCTCGCCGACCTGGAGGTCCGAGACCGCCGAGCCGCCGACCGTCACCTCGCTGTCCTCCTCGAAGGCGGTCAGGGCCGCCTCGGCGACGTCCTCATCGTCCGTGCTCGCGCTCAGCGAGCCGGTGACGACGGCGCTGCGGCCGTCGTCGGAGACGCCGGCCACGGTGGCGCCGGCGACGCCCGGGAGCGCGGCGAGCCGGTCAGCGGCCGCTTGCGCGCTTTGCTCCAGTCCGGAGCCTTCGACCAGCAGCACGACGCCGGGCGCCGTGTCCCGGCCCGTGGCCCGCTCGAACTGCCGGTCGGCGCGGGCGGACTCCGACGAGTCGGTCGTGAAGCCGCCGCTGGACTCGAGCTGTCCGGCGACGGGGCCGCCGACGACGCCCGCGAGGACGAGGAAGGCGAGCAGGATGAGAAGGGTGCGCCGCGGGCGGGCGGCGGAGAGATTTCCGAGGCGTTCGAGCATGCCTCCAATCGTCGGCCGCGGATCACGCTCGCACATCGGCCCGGGGGAGTCACTTGCGCCGCTCGCGCATCCTCCCCCGGGAGTACGCGGGCTTGATGATGATTCCGCGCCTGGCGTGTGGCGATGCGCGGCGGCGCTGGTGCCGGCATCGGCCCGAATCCCACCGAGGACCCACAGACCGTGCAATCAAGCATCTACACTCGTGCGCCGCTGATGAGGTCGATCGCGCAGCGTGTACGGCGCAGGATCGCGAGCTGGGCGGCGCCGGAGCTGGAGGCCGAGCTGCGCCAGTCGCGCCGCCGGCTGAAGGCAACCCGGGCGCAGCTGCGCGACGCGCGCACGCAGCTGGCGGCCGCCGCCTATCAGCTGCCGCCCGAGGTCGAGCAGACGGTCGCCCGCGTCCGCCGCGAGCGCCTGACCTACCTCAAGGACGAGAACCTGCGCGAGCTGGCGGCGATGGTGATCGACGCCGACCGCGGCGCCCTGCCCGGACTCGTGATCGAGGCCGGCACGGCCCTCGGAGGCTCGGCGATCGTGATGGCGGCCGCGAAGGCGCGCGAGCGGCCGATGAAGGTCTACGACGTGTTCGGGACGATCCCGCCGCCGGGCTCTCGCGACGGGCCGGACGTCCACCGCCGCTTCGCGACGATCGCGGCCGGCGAGGCCCGCGGAGTCGGCGGCGACGCCTACTACGGCTACCACGACGACCTCTACGGCGAGGTGCGCGCTTCCTTCAGCAGGCTCGGCGTCCCCGCCGCCGAGCACAACGTCGAGCTGATCCAGGGCCTGTTCGAAGACACGATCGAGCTCGACGAGCCGGTCGCGATCGCCCACCTCGACGGCGACTGGTACGAGTCGACGATGACGTGCCTGACGCGCATCGCGCCGCGGCTGGCGCCCGGCGGGCGGATCGTGCTCGACGACTACCACACGTGGTCCGGCTGCCGGGCAGCGGTGGACGAGTACTTCGCGGGGCGCGACGGCTACCGGTTCGAGCACCGCACGAGGCTCCACGTCGTCCGTGACTAACCGCACGATCAGGCGCGTCCGGCGAGCGGTCCGCCGGCTCCAGGCACCCGCGAAGCCCGCCAAGCGGGCCAAGCCGGCCGAGCGAGACGGGCGTCCCGATCGGCAGACGAACGACGTCCTGCTCGAGGCGGTCGCGCGCGGGCGCGGGCTCGAGCACGCGGTCGTCGGCCAAGTCCGCGCGCTGATCGGGGCCGACGAGCACGACCTGGCGCGCTCGGTCGCCGAGTCGCTGCGCCGCCGTTCCGAGACCCGCGGTCTCGGGGACACGGTCGGCGGCATCGTGGCCTACCGTCAGGGCTACGTCGACCTCGCGTGGAGCCTGCTGCGAGCGGCGCCGCGTGAGATCTGGACCCGCCACGCGGCAGCCGAATACGCACGCTCCGGGCTGGCCGAGGCGCCCGGCGAGGCGCTGGCAGAGATCCGCCGGCTCGCCGCCGAGGACCCGCCGGAGCTGCGCGCGAAGTTCTGGTACGACGTGCTCGGCCCGGTGTTCGGGATGGGCGCGAGCGAGGAGGCGCGGGCAGTGTTCGCGATCTTCGACCGCCACGTGAGCGAGGACGACCAGGTGTGGCCCGCGGCCGCCAAGCACCGCGACTGGATGCGCGAGTGGGTGGCCGCCGACCCCGACTCGCCGACCGCCACCGCCACCGGCCGGCGCACGTTCGCGGTGCTCGACTACGGGCACCCGTCGGCCACCCGCGCGTCGGCCAACATCGGTGACCACGTCCAGAGCATCGCCGCGCTCGGCCACCTCGTGCGGCACGACCACGTCCGCCTGCACGGCGAAGAGCAGCTCGTCGGCCTGCTCGAGCGGCTGCGGGAGCGAACTCGGCCGGAGCGCCGGCGCCGTGACGTCGAGGCCGACCTCGAGGTCATCACCGCGCACCGCGACGCCTCGATCTACCAGGCGATCCCCGAGGACACGTGGACCCTCGCGTTCGGCTGGTACATGCACCCGCTGTTCAACTTCCGGCACGCCTTCCCGCTGCACCGCAACCTTCGGCCGATCTTCGTCTCCTTCCACTGCAACAAGCGCTCGCTGCTGACCCCGGAGGCGGTCGAGTACCTCAAGCGCTACGGGCCGGTCGGCTGCCGTGACTGGACGACCGTCTACCTGCTGCTCTCGCTCGGCGTCCCGGCGTTCTTCTCCGGCTGCCTGACGACCACGATCGACGCCGTGTTCCCGGACCTCGAAGGCGGGCCGCCGGCCGGCGCGCCGATCGGCTATGTCGACGCACCCGAGGACGAGGTCCCCGAGGGGGCCGTCACCTATCGCCACAGCAGCGAGGACGTGCGGCAGCGCTCGTTCGTGGACAACACGCGGCACGCGCTCGACCTGCTCGACACCTACCGCAGCCGCCACAGCGCGATCGTCACGTCGCGTCTGCACTGCTATCTGCCGATGCGGTCGATCGGCGTCGACGTCGACTTCATTCCCGCCAACCGCTCCGATGTCCGCTTCGACGGGCTCGCCGGCATCGACGACCGGGCGTTCGGCGCGATGCGGCGCGGCCTCGACGACAGGCTCGGCCGCGTGATCGGCGCGATCGTCGCCGGCCGGCCCGAGGACGAGGTGTACGCGCTGTGGCGCGAGCTCACCGCCGCGGACGTCGCCGCCGCCGAGGAGCAGCGCATGCGCGGCTCCTCACTGCCGCCGGTGCGAGCAGGTCTGGAGGAGGAGATCCAGGACATCGCGGCGCACCGCGTGTCGCGGGGGCCGGCGGCGCCGCCGGACGCCGTCGACGTGGCGGTCGTCCTGCAGCGCGGCGGGGGCCTCGACTTGTCGGTGCTGGTCGCGTCGCTGCGCGAGCATGCCTCGCGCCCCCTGCACGTGTGGGTCCTGGCCCGCACCGGCACCTCCGGCGGCCCCAAGCGCGTGGCGGCGAGGTTCCCGCAGGTCACGGTCACCCGGGTCCCCGTCGGCGACCTGGCCGAGCCGCTCCCACTGGTGATCGGCGACCTGCTGCCCGAGGTCGAGCGCGCGGTCCTGCTCCCGCTGCCGTCGGTGGCGACGGCCGACGTCGCCGAGCTGGCCGATCTCGACCTCGGTGGCCACGTGCTCGCCGCGCCCAGCCAGATCGGCCGCAACGTCAGCGGCTTCGGCGTCATCCACGACGCCGCCAAGCGGCTCGGCCGGCGGACCGACGCCTCGTCCGCGCTGCGCCGGACCGCGCACGCCCGCCACGCCTTCGACTTCGACGCCTTCCGCACCGACGTGCTGGTCGTCGACCTGCGGCGGGCGCGCAGCGAGGGGCTCGCGGCGCAGGCGCTGCCGCTCGTGCAGGAGTTCGGGCTCGACGCCACCGAGGCGCTCCACTACGTCTTCGGACCGGGGCGGGCCGTGGTCCCCGACCGCTGGGCGACGGTGCCGACGCGCATGCCGGTGCGCGGGCCGGGCCTGCTGCACTGGGCGGACCGCATCAAGCCGCCGCAGGCCGAGCTGACGCCCGAGCGCGACCGCTGGCGCCACTACGCCCGGCCGCTGCGGCGAGGCTGAAGACTCTTTGCCTGCCCTTCACCTGCGGTTGGCGGGCGCTTGCCGGGTGCGCGGGCAGACTGGCGCCATGAACATCGCACGCATCACGATCCCCGCCCTGCTCGCCACCGCCGTGATGGCGGCACCGGCCGTCGCCTCGGCTGCCGAGTTCGAGGGAACGGTCCGCTCGGTCAACCGCGACCAGCGCACGTTCCGGCTCCACGACAGCGAGCGCGGTACCAAGCGCATCAAGGTCACCCGCAACACACGCTTCGAGCGCATCGACGGCTTCCGCGCGCTGCGCGCCGGCATGCGCAACGTCGAGGTGGTCGCCACGCGCCGCAACGGCCGGTGGATCGCGACCGAGGTCGAGCGCTCCGGGGGCGGCGGCGAGCACGGCGGCGGCGACGACTGAGGGGGCGCCCGGTAGCGTTCGCGTATGGCTGAACGTACGAGCTACGCACCGGGCGCGCCGAGCTGGGCCGACCTCACGATCCCGGACCTCGAGGCGGCCCTGACCTTCTACGGCGGCCTGTTCGGCTGGGAGTTCGAGGACCAGGGCGAGGAGGCCGGCCACTACCACCAGGCGCTCAAGGACGGCCGGCGCGTCGCCGGGATCGGGCCCAACCAGCCCGGCACGCCGCCGATGGCGTTCTGGACGACCTACCTCACCGGCACGGACGTCGACGCCCACGCGCGCGAGATCACGGCAGCGGGCGGGAACGTGGCGTTCGGGCCCTTGCAGGTGATGGAGGCGGGCCGGATGGTGGCGGCGCAGGACCCGACCGGCGCGATGTTCGGGATCTGGGAGCCGGGCGAGCACCGGGGCGCCCAGCTCCACGACGAGCACGCCGCGCTGAGCTGGAACGAGCTGCTGACGCGCGACCTCGATGGGGCCGTCCGCTTCTACGGCTCGCTGTTCGACTACACGTTCGAGCCGCTGCCCGAGCAGCCCGAGGGCTACCGGTTGCTCAAGCTCGGCGGCGACTACGTGGGCGGCATCTGGAGGACCGAGGAGGTGCCGGCGCAGTGGGTGGCGTACTTCAAGTTCGACGATGTCGACGCCGGCTTCGAGCGGGCGCGCGAGCTCGGCGGCGAGCTGGTGGGCGAGCCGCTCGACTCCCCGTACGGGCGCTGGGCGACGCTCCGCGACCCGCAGGGCGCGAACTTCCGCCTCATCTCGACGAGTCCGTAGGGCCCCGCCGGGCGGGGCCCGCCGGGTTCGTCATTCCTCGTCGGAGGACTCTTCGTCCTTGCCGCCGCGCGCCTTGGCGACCACCAGCGCGGCGGTGCCGACGACGGCGGCGATGACGGCGGCGATCAGCGGCACGCGCCCGAGGGCAGGCGTCTTCTGCTGCGCGGTCTTGTAGGCCGCCGTGCCCTTGGCAGCCTTGCTCGCGCCCTTGGCGGCCTTGGTCGCCGCCTCGATCTTCAGGTAGTTGCCCAGGAGATCGGCCGCCTGGGCCTTGCGGCTCTTCTTCCTACGTAGGAACATGACGACGGCGTACCCGCATGAGCGTGAATGCACGCCGTCTACCATCGGCGCGCAAATGCGCTTCCGACGCGACCCCGTGCAGGCTTCGTGGCACGCGGCCCGCGCCGCGACCGGCTGGGACAAGGTGGAGGCGGTCGGGCGGCTCACCGCGCACCCCGACCTTCCCCCTGACGTCCGTGCGTGGCTGCTGCGCCACGGCTGCGACGACGTCGTCATGCCGGAGTACGTCGCACACGCGGTCGCCACCGCCGGGCGGCTCGACGACGAGCTCGGCGGGCTGGTCGACGACGCGCTGCTCGACGGCGCCTGCGTGATCCTCAGCGCGCTCGTCAACGGCGGCCCGGCCGAGGACATCGACGACTACGAGCCGGGCCCGCGCGTGGCCGTGGCGGTGCTCGACCTGCTCGGCGACCGCAGCCTGACGATCGTTCGCATGCGCGCGACCGCCCACCTGCTCACGTGGGCGGAGGACTACGAGCAGCACGTCGCGCTCGCCGAGCGATGCGGGCGGCTGCTCGCACGCGACGAGGCGCGCCGCTTCGTCGCCGCGCGCCTCGAGCGGCCGGACGACGTGCTGCGCGTGTGGGGCGTCGCCGAGGTGATGGGACTCGACGCCTGGGAGGCGGGCTGGCGCCACCTCCAACGGGCGCCGCACGACCCGCGACTCGTCCATCACCTGGGGCGCAGCCGCCGGCCCGACCGGCGGGCGCGCCTGATCGGCTTCTCCGAGCGCGCGCTGCCGCTGGAGGCGCTCGCGTCCGGCCCCGCCGAGCGCCGCTTCCCGGCCGCGCGGCACCGGGACGCGGCGCTCACGCTCGACTCGCTCGTGCAGAGGCTGCGCGCCGGTCAGTGGTCGGAGGCGCTGGTGGCCGCGGCGCTGCTGAGCCCGGTGGTCTCGACCCGCAGCGGCGCGCTGGCGGCACTGGCCGCCGTCTCGCCCGAGGACTGGGGGCCGCAGGCGCTGGCCGCCCTGCGCCGCCTGGCGGCCGAGGAGCCGACGACCGAGGTGCGGGAGCGGGCCGGGGCGCAGCTGGCGCGGCTGTCGAGCGGCTGACGTGCCGCGCCTCGTGCTCGTGGCCGCGGCCTTCGTGCTGCTCGCCGCCGGCGTCGCCGGCGTGCTCGCGCGCACCGACGACGCGCCCGTCGACGTGCCGGTCGTGCCGACCCCGCCCGGCGCGGTCGCCCGCGAGAGCGAGCCGCTGACGGACCCGTTCGCGTGGGACCCGCGCCGCGCGGACGAGTTCGAGCGGCGCGCGGCCGCAGGCAACAGCCACCCCCTGTACGCGCTGTCGCCCGGCGGCGTGGTCGCGAGCGCCGAGCGGACGGCGCGCTGGCGGCCGCTGGTGGAGCGGGCGGCCGAGCAGGCCGGGGTCGACCCCGACACGCTCGAGGGCCTGGTGCTCCTCGAGAGCGCGGGTCGCGCGGACGCCCGCGCGCCGGGCGGCCTCGAGTCGGCCGCCGGCCTCACGCAGATCCTCGCCGAGACCGGTTCCAACCTGCTCGGCCTGCGCGTCGACGTTGCGGCCAGCGAGCGCTACACGCGGAGGCTGGAGCGCGCCGAGCGGCGCGGGCGCGAGCGCCGGGCGGAGGCGCTCCGAGAGGCCCGCGCGAGCGTCGACGAGCGGTTCGACCCCGAGCGGGCGCTCGCCGCCACTGCCCGCTATCTGACGATCGCGCGCGATCGCCTCGGCCGCGAGGACCTCGCGTTCGTCTCCTACCACATGGGCATCGGGAACCTCGAGGACGTGCTGAGCGCGTACGGCTCACGCCCGAGCTACACCCAGGTCTACTTCGACTCCACGCCGACCCGGCACGCCCGCGCCTACCGGCTCCTGGCCGCGTTCGGCGACGACTCCTCGAACTACTGGTGGAAGGTGCTCGCGGCGCGGGAGATCATGCGGCTGTGGCGCGAGGACCGGCAGGAGCTCCTACGGCTCGACGCTCTGCACACCGCCAAGGGCTCGGCCGAGGAGGTCCTGCATCCGCTCCCCGAGACGCCGGTCTACGCGACCCCGCAGGAGCTCGAGCGTGCGTGGGACGCCGGCGACATCGTGCCGTTCCCGGAGGACGAGGCGGTCACCGGCCTGCGGCGCCACCGGCGGATGGGCGAGCTGGCGCGGCGGATCGACCAGCCGGCCGAGCGCTACCGCGGGTTGCGCCGGTCGGCCCTGGCGATGGCGCTCTACATCGGCGCGCAGGTGCGTGAGCTGAGCGGCCGGGCGCCGCTGATCGTCACCTCCACGGTGCGCGACGGCAGCTACCAGACCGTGCTCGCGGCCCGCAATCCCGAGGCGACGCGGCGCTACTCGCTGCACACGACCGGCTGGGCGTTCGACGTCCTGCGCGAGTACCGCTCGCGCCGGCAGGCGCTCGCCTTCCAGTTCGTGCTCGATCGGCTGCGGTCGCTGAACGCGATCGCGTGGGTGCGCGAGCCGCGCGCGATCCACATCACGGTGTCGCGCGACGCCGAAGCGCTGCTCCCGCTGCTCGAACGTGTGAACATCGACCCGTGATCGACGCCATCCGCACCCCCGACGAGCTGCTCGACGACCTCCCGGGCTTCCCGTGGGCGCCGCACCACCGCGAGGTCGACGGCCTGCGGCTGGCACACGTCGACGAGGGCGACGGCGCGGCGGTCGTGATGTGGCACGGCGAGCCGACGTGGGGCTACCTGTGGCGCAAGGTGGCCGGCCCGCTGCTCGACGCCGGGCATCGCGTCGTGCTCCCCGACCTGGCCGGCTTCGGCCGCTCGGACAAGCCGATCGACCCCGGCTGGTACACGTACGACCGCCACACCGAGATCGCGGCGACCCTGCTCGAGGCCCTCGACCTGCGCGGCGCCACCTTCGTGGTGCACGACTGGGGCGGCCCGATCGGCCTGCGGCTGGCGGTCGAGCACCCCGACCGCGTCGACCGCCTGGTGGTGATGGACAGCGGCCTGATCACCGGGCGCCAGCAGATGACCGACGCCTGGCACGCGTTCGCGGCCTTCGTGCGGCGCGCGGAGGAGCTGCCGATCGGGTTCCTCGTGCGCCGCGGCTGCCACACCGACCCGGGGGACGAGGTGGCGGCCGCTTACGACGCGCCGTTCCCGAACGAGGCTTCGAAGGCAGGCGCGCGGGCGTTCCCGGAGCTGATCATGGCCGGCCCGGCGATGGCAGGGGCAGAAGCCGGACAGCGCACGCTCGCCGCCCTGCGCGAGGACCGGCGGCCGCTGCTGATGCTGTGGGGGCGCGAGGACCTGGCGCTGCCGCCCGTGGCCGGCGAGGCGTTCGCGGCCGCGCTCGGCCGTCCGGCGCCGCGCGTGCTCGACGGCGCCGGCCACTTCCTGCAGGAGGACCGCGGCGAGGAGGTCGGCGCGATCATCGCCGACTGGCTCGCGAGCTAGACGGTCGTGCGCTCGTTCTCGGCCGCGGGCGCGCTGGCGGCCGCGCGCGCCTCGTAGCCGGCCCGCGCCGAGCGGTCGGCGTGCAGCGCGACCTGATCGAGCTTGAGCGCATGGGCGAACGCCTCGCGGGCGCGCCGCGGCAGGACGGCCCCGAGCCAGACCAGCCGAGCCGCGGAGCGCGGCACCACGACGTCGAACCGCGGATGCCGGAGCGCCGACACGACCTCCGCCGCCACCTCCTCGGGCGAGACCTGCCGCACACCGCGCGAGTCGGCCACGCCGGTGGCGAGCTCGGTGCGGACGAAGTACGGCATGACGACCGACACGTCGACCCCGGAGCCGCGCAGCTCGAGGCGCACCGCCTCGGAGAGGCCGACCACGCCGTGCTTGGTCGCGCAGTACGTCGCCAGGCTCGGAGTCGCGCCGCGGCCCGCAAGCGACGCGACGTTGACGATGTGGCCCGCGCCGCGCGGCACCATGCGCCTGATCGCCTCCTGCGTGCCGTGGATCACCGCGCCCAGATTGAGGTCGAGCTGGCGGGCGATGCTCTCCGCGCTCTCCTCGGCCAGCGGGGTCACGGCCATGATCCCGGCGTTGTTGACGAGCACGTCGAGCGGCCCTAGGCGCTCCTCGACCTCGTCCAGGAACGCGATCAGGGCCGCGTGGTCGGTGACGTCGACCCGGAGCCCGAGCGCGCCGGTGCCGAGCGCGGCAGCCGTACGCTCCGCCAACTCGCCATCCAGGTCGCCTACCGCGACGCGCGCGCCCTCGCGCGTCAGCGCCTCGGCGATCGCGCGGCCGATGCCGCGGCCGCCCCCCGTGATTGCCACGACCTTGCCGGTCAGCGAGCGTGGTTGCTTGGCCATTGACCTAACGTTATCGGCGGGTGTCACATATGAGCGCCGCTTGGCCGCCCGCCCGGGCGCACCCACCCGCGGCCGGGGCCACTGAAGTCTCAGGCCGTTCAAGGACGGCGCCCTGCGGTCGTCATTCCACGCAAGAGGAATTTCCGCCGGCCGAGGGCCGTCCTGCATGGACTGGCTACCACCAACCGGAGGTTCTCGATGTCCCGACGCTCTATCGGCGCCCTCGTGTGCACCCTCGCCCTGTTCGCCACCGCGACGACCGCGCAGGCGGCTCCGCTCAACCCGCAGCCCGAGCCGCCGGGCGTGGCCGCTCCTTAGCGCCGCGCGGACCGGTGGTGGCGCTGCCGGTCCGCGATTCCAGGGCCGGAGATGTGAATCTCATGCGTGCGCGCGCAGCGCTCGGGCGTACCACTCCCAGGCGTCGATGAGGTCGTCGGCCGTCGGCGCCTGGGTTTGCGGCCAGTTGTTGACGATGCCGACGAGCGTCCAGTAGCGGGCGACGCGGCGATCGCTGAACGCCTCGATGATCTCGGCCGCGTCGGCTCGGTCCGTCGGCGCGCCCCCGCCGATGGCTTCCAGGCTCTCGACCACGGCCAGCGCCTCTTGCGAGTCGGGCGCGATCCCAGCGCGGACGGCGGCGCCCGCGTGCTCGCCGACCGCCTTGCTGACCTCGAAGTGCGCGACGTCGGGCTCGGGTCCCTCCGCGCGGGCGCGCTCGGCCATGCGTCGGCTGGAAGCGATGTAGTCGGGGTCGCGCAGCAGCTCGGCGAGCTCGACCCACGCAGCGACCTGGTCGACGGTCGGGTCTTCGGGCAGCTCGGGCGCGCCGATCCGCAGCTTGGCGGCGACGGGGCTGTCGTGGTCGCCGAAGACGGCGTCGAGGTAGTCGTCGACGATACGGCGGCGCTCGTGGGCGGTCAGGGTGGTCAAATCGGTCATACGCTCGAGGTAGGTGATAACACCGCCGCGGGCGGTCCGCGCCGCCTAGCGAACCTTCGCGAACCGCCGCACGGCGGCCATCAGCTCGTCGAGCTTCTCGTCGGCCTGCGGGCCGTCGCCGTTGACGGCATCGGCCACGCAGTGCCGCACATGGGCGTCGAGCACGCTCACGGCGACCTGTTCGAGGGCGGTCTGGACGGCGGCGACCTGGGTCAGGATGTCGATGCAGTAGGCGTCCTCGTCGACCATCCGCTGGAGGCCGCGGACCTGGCCCTCGATGCGGCGGAGGCGGTTGTGGACGGCGCGGGTGTCGGCCTGCATGGTGCTTCATGATACCCCGTGGGGGTACAGAGCCGGTTGCGTCGGCTACATTTCTCCGCCGTGTCTCACCGCCAGGAGGAGAAGCAGCGCCGCCGCGAGGAGCGGCTGGCGAAGGAGCAGGCCGAGAAGGCGCGTGCCGCGCGGCGCCAGCGCCTGCAGATCGTGATCGGCGGGGTCGCCGTCATCGCCGCGATCGCGGTCGTCGTGCTGCTCGTCTCCGGCGGCCTGGGAGGCGGCGACGGCGACGGCGGAGACGAAGCCGGCGCGCAGCCGCAGGCGGCGTCCGACGTGACGCTGCCCGAGCAGCAGATCGGCGACCTCCAGCAGGCGGCCGAGGCGGCCGGCTGCAAGGTCACCAGTCCCGAGATCGAGGGCTCCACGCACGAGAGCCGCCAGTTCGCGGCGTCGGACTACAAGACCAACCCGCCGACGTCGGGCAACCACTTCCCCGAGTGGTACGAGGACGGCGTCTACGAGCCGGGCAGCGTCCCGGAGCTCGGCAAGCTCGTGCACACGCTCGAGCACGGCCGCATCAACGTCCAGTACAAGCCGGGGACGCCGGACGAGACCGTCGCCGAGCTAGAGGCCCTGCTGGCCGAGCAGAGCGACGGCTACCACATGCTGCTGTACGAGAACACGACCGGCATGGACGCCGCGGTCGCGGCCACCACCTGGGGCCACTCGCTCACGTGCCCGGAGATGAACGACGAGGTGTTCGACGCCATCCGCAACTTCCGGGCCGAGTACATCGACCAAGGCCCAGAGGACGTCCCCTAGGCACGCGCGGTCGAGCCTCGGACCACGAGCTCGACGGGCAGGATCACCTCGCGCCCCTCGGCGCCGCCGCTGAGCAGGCGGCCGGCGACCTCGCCCTTCTCGAGCAACGGCGGACGCACGGTCGTGAGCGCAGGACGCGACCAGGCCGCGCCCGGTATGTCGTCGAAGCCGATGACCGAGACCTCGTCCGGGACGCGCAGGCCCGCCTCGCCAGCAGCCTCCAGCGCGCCGAGCGCGAGCTGGTCGGTGGCGGCGATCAGCGCCGTCGGCCGCGGTTCGGCGGCGAGCGCGAGGCGACCGCCCTCGAGCCCCCGCTCGGGCAAGTTGGCCGCGAGCTCGTAGCGCGCCCGCTCGACGCCTGCCGCCTCGAGGGCCTCGCGGTAGCCGGCGAGCCGGTCCTGGTGGACGGCGGAGGTGGTGAGCAGCGCGAAGCGGCGGTGGCCGAGCGCGAGCAGGTGCTCCACCGCCAGCCGTGCGCCGCGCCGGTCCTCGCTCCCGACGAACGCGTGCCCTTCGATGCGGGGCGCGTCCACCACCACGAGCGGCACTCCGCGCTCGCGCGCCGCCGCCACGCTCGGATGCTCGGCGGCCAGCGCGTAGAGGCAGAACGCGTCGACCACCGCGTCGCGGACGCCGCCGCGCTCCGGCACCAGCAGCAGCGCGACGCCGGCGTCCTCGGTCGCGCGCGCGATGCCCTGGAGCACCATCACCGAGGCGGGATCCGTCAACGTGCCCGACAGGTCGGACACCAGCAGCCCGACCGCGTCGCGGCGACCTGAGCGCAGGCGCCGCGCGGCCGGATCCGGGCCCCAGTACCCGAGCTCGTGCGCCGTTCCCAGGATCCTGTCGCGCAGCGCGGGGGCGAGCTGGTCCGGCCGGTTGTAGGCGTTCGAGACCGTGGTGCGCGAGACGCCGACCGCGTCGGCGATGGTCCTCAGCGTCACCCGCTTCCCCACGTCCCCGTTCTACTTCATCGCAGCCCCGGCTGCACGGCTTCACCGCGGCGTCTCGCGCCAGCCCCCGGTCTCTCCGCGATACAGCCCGTGGCCGGTGATCGCCATGTGAGCGGTGCGGGCGAGGATGCGCAGGTCGAGCCGCAGCGATGCGTGCTCGACGTACCAGAGGTCGAGCTCGATCCGCTCGTGCCACGGCAGCGAGGCGCGGCCGTTGACCTGCGCCCAGCCGGTGATCCCGGGCAGCGCGTCGAGCCGGCGGCGCTGGCGCTCGTCGTAGCGGTCGACCTGGACCTGCACGGTCGGGCGCGGGCCGACCAGCGACATCTCGCCGCGCAGCACGTTGACGAGGTTCGGCACCTCGTCGAACGAGGTCCGGCGCAGCCACGCGCCCAGCCGCGTGATGCGGTCGTCCCCCTCGTCGACCGCCAGCCCCTTGCCCATCGTCTCGGCGCCGCTGACCATCGTGCGCAGCTTGTAGAGCTGGAACGGCGCCCCGTCGCGGCCGACGCGGCGCTGCCGGTAGACCGGGTGGCCGTGCGTCTCGAGCCGGATCGCGACCACGCAGGCCGCCGAGCACCGGCGCCGACAGCAGCAGGGCACAGCCGCCGAGCAGCAGGTCGAGCGCGCGCTTGCGGCGCGAGGACAGGTACGGCGCGCCGGTCATCGCGTGCCTTCGGGGGCCTCCCAGCCGACCTGCGTGCCGTAGCGGAGCCAGTCGTACAGCCCGGCGGCGAGCGCGGCGGTCGTGAGCACGTAGTAGCGGGCGACGAGCAGCGGCCGTGCGCGGACGCGGGCGCCGGCCAAGGCGGCAGCCAGCGTCGCCCCCTGCACGGCGGCGGCGAGCGCGTACGTGCGCCCGCGCGGCAGCAGCGCGAGGGTGGCGGCCGCGGCCGCCACGTGGAGCACCGGCGTGGCGTAGCGCAGCAGCCGGTGCGACGCCATCATCAGCGCGTACAGCGGCCGGTAGCCGCGCGGGTCGAGCAGTCCGCCGCGCACGACGATCGGCCACGCGTAGGTCATCATCCGCCGCTTGCGCGCCCACTCGCCCTCGACGGTCGGGACCATCTTCTCGCTCGCGCGCGCCTGCGGCACGTAGACCGCCCGCCGCCCGCGCTTGACGACCATGAACGGGAGCGCGAGGTCGTGGCCCTCGACCGGCTCGTACAGCTCTGGCCGCAGCGCGTAGATGGCGCCGTTGCCGGCGGTCACCGACGCGAGCGCCGACTCGTGCTCGCGCAGCCACATCTCGTAGCGCCAGTACAGGCCCTCCTGGTTGGTGCCCTGGTCGTTGACGAAGCGCACCTGCCCGCAGGCGTAGCCGACCTGCGGATCGTCGAACGCGGCCGCGAGCCGGCCGAGCGCGTCCGGCTCCCACATCGAGTTGGCGTCCGAGAACACCAGCAGCTCGCCGCTCGCCGCCCGCACCGCGGCGTCCTGCGCGCGGTACTTGCCGCCGCGCGGCAACTCGAGCACGACGTCGGCTCCGGCGGCCCGCGCACGGTCGGCGGTCGCGTCGGCGTCCGGGCCGGCACCGCCGTCCACCGCCACGATCACCTCGAGCCTCTCGCGCGGCCAGTCGAGCGCCAGCGCGTTGGCGACCTTGGCGGCGATCACCGCCTCCTCGCGATGGGCCGGAACCACGAGCGTCACGCGCGGCCGCGCGCCGCTCGGTGCGGGCGGGGTCCACGCGGGCGCGCCGAGCCGTCGCAGCGTCGCCAGGAACAGCCCGTAACCGAGCTGCGCCCACGTCAGCAAGGCGACCGGGATCCAGAACAGGGCGCGCACGGCGGCGGATGGTGGCAGACGGCGTCACACTCGAACCATGCATGTCCCGACCCTGCGCGACGGCGACCTGGTGCTGCGGCCGAAGCGGCCCGCGGACGCCGAGGCGATCACCGCCGCGTGCCAGGACCCGGAGATCCCGCGCTGGACGTTCGTGCCGTCGCCGTACTCGCTCGAGGACGCCCGCGCGTTCCTGGAGAGCAGCGCGGAGGAGGAGGCGGCCGGGAAGTCGGTCAGCCTGCTCGCGGTCGGCGCGCACGACGATCGCCTGCTCGGCTCGTTCAGCCTGATGGAGCTCGACCACGAGCCCGGGCACGGCGAGATCGGCTACTGGGTGGCGGCGGAGGCGCGCGGGCGCGGGATCGCGACGCGCGCGGTGCGCCTGCTCGCCGACTGGGCGCGCGACGAGCTCGGGCTCACGCGCGTCGTGATCTTGCCCCACAAGGACAACCCGGCGTCGCGGCGGGTGGCCGAGAAGGCCGGCTTCACCGACACCGGCGAGCTGGTCGGCGCGCCGCGCGGGGGCGTCGAGGAGCCGGTCTACGCCGTCTACACCCGGACGGCGTCGTAGATCCGCGATGGCAGTCGAGCTGACGTACTGCGTGGTCAACACCGAGCACCGCCAGCTGCTGCGCTACTGCCTCGACGCGATCGCGCGCGAGCGGGCGACCGTCGACTTCGAGACCGAGACGCTGGTGCTGGACAACGCGTCGAGCGACGGCTCGGTGGACACCGCGCGGGCGCACGACGTGACCACCGACGTGATCGCGCTCGACCGCCGCCGCGCCCGCGGCGAGAACGCGAGCGAGCTGCTGCGGCGGGCGCGCGGGCGCTACTGCCTGCTGCTGGAGGAGGACTCCGAGCTGGAGCCGGGCGCCACCGCCGCACTCCACGCCGCGCTCGACCGCACGCGCGACGCGGCCGCGGCGGGCGCCACGCTGGTGAGCCCGGACGGTGGGCAGCGGCCGTCTGCCTGGCGCTTCCCGAGCGCGTGGACGGCGCTCGCGTCGGCCGTCGGGCTGGGGCGGCGATTCGTGGTCCAGAGCCGGGGGCGGCGGGTGCGGACCGTCGACTGGGCGCCGGCGGCCGCGCTGCTCGTGCGCCGCGAGGCGGCCGAGCAGGTCGGCTGGCTCGCCGGCGACGAGGTCGACTTCTGCCGCCGCCTGCACGCCGCCGGCAAGCGCGTCCTGTACGTGCCCGACGCGCGGGCCGTCCATCATCAGCGCCTGTGACGACCGACCATGACCATCGGGCCGAGCAGCGCGTCACGCCGCTCGAGCTGTTCTTCGACCTCGTGTTCGTGTTCGCGATCACGCGCGTGACGAGCCTGATGGCGCACGACCTCTCGTGGACCTCGATCGGCCAGGGGCTGCTGGTTCTCGCCGCGCTGTGGTGGGGCTGGGCGGCGTTCGCGTGGCTGACCAATCACGTCGCCGGCGAGGACTTCCGGGCGCGGCTGGTGGTGTTCGTCGCGATGGCGGCGATGGTGCTGGTGGCGCTGTCGGTCCCGGAGGCGTTCGGCGATCACGCGTTGCTGTTCGCGCTCGCCTACCTGGTGATGCGGATGGCCCATCTCGGGCTCTACTGGGTCGCGAGCCGGGAGGAACACGAGGTGCATCTCGCGGTCGCCCGGCTGCTGCCGAGCGCGATCGCCGGACCGCTGCTGCTGATCGCGGCCGCCTTCACGGACGGCGCGCTGCAGGCCGCGCTCTGGATCCTCGCACTCGCGATCGACTATGGCGGGCCGCTCGTGACCGGGGTGGCCGGCTACCGCGTCCACCCGGCCCACTTCGCCGAGCGCTTCTCGCTGATCGTGATCATCGCGCTGGGCGAGTCGATCGTCGCGATCGGCGTCGGCGCCGGCGATCATCCCCTCGACGCGGCGATCGGGTCGGCCGCCGTGCTCGCGGTGATCGCGTCCGCCGGGCTCTGGTGGGCGTACTTCGACGTCGTGGCGCCGCTCGCCGGCCGGCGGCTGGGAGCGCTGAGCGGCGCCGTCCGCAACACGCTCGCGCGCGACGCGTTCGCGTACCTGCACCTGCCGATGATCGCGGGCATCCAGCTGTTCGCGCTCGGGGTCGAGCAGGTCGTCGGCCACGTCGACGAGGCGCTGAAGCCAGAGGCGGCGACCGCCCTCTTCGGCGGCATCGCGCTCTACCTGCTCGGACACGTCGCCTTCAGGCTCCGGACCGCCGGCGGCCTCAACCGTCCGCGCCTCCTCGCCGCGGTGGTCGCGCTCGCCTGCGTGCCGCTCGGGACCGAGCTGAACGCGGTCGCCGCCCTGGGCGTGGCGTCCGCGCTGGTCGCCGCGCTGATCGCCTACGAGACCGTGCGCTTCGCCGCCGAGCGCGCGCGGGTACGGATGGAGGCGTGACCGACCCCGCGGGAGGCTTCGGCTGGCGCAGCGCGCGACACCTGCCGCGGCGGCGCGGCGGCGTGCTGGGCTGGGGCCGGATCGCCGCCGACGCCGAGCTGCTCGGACAGGACCGGCCGCTGTGCGTGCTGCTGCTTCCGGCGCCTCTGGAGGCGTTCGAGCTGCGCGAGCGCGCCGAGGACCTGCTGACCGCGCCCGGCGTCGCCGCCGTCGACCCGCCGCGGCTCTCCTACGCCGCCGCCGCGCGGCTCGGCGACTCGTTCGCCGACAGCCTCGCCGGCGTGCAGGCGCACCGGCTCCGGCTGCCCGGCATTCCGCGCGCGCTGGTCGTCTTCGACCCGTTCCAGTACCCGCTGGCGCGCGGGTTGACGGGCCAGTATCCGGATGCCGAGCTGTGGTACGGGCCGCTGCGCCGGCCGGCCTCCGAGCGCGAGCGCGCGCTCCACGAGCTGGCCGCCGGTCGCGCCGCGCTCCGCTTCACGCGCGACGACGGGCCGGCGCACACGCAGAACCTGCCGCTGTGGCAGCGGATGGAGGCGCTGGGGATCGAGAGCGGCCGGCTCGGCTCCGAGCGCGCCGACATCGGCTAGTACCGGTGTCAGTAGGCGCGGTGCGCGGCCGCCGGAACCGTGCGTAATTGCGAATGCCGGTACTAGCCCGCGGGGACGGTGCGGATGCGCGGCTCGAAGCGGCGCAGCAGGTCGGCGATGTTGAGCGTGAGCTGTGCGACCTGGCGATCGTCGAGGCGCTGCCCCCACTGAGGTAGGCCGACGCGGATCAGCAGGCCCTCGCCGAGGCGCGTCGATGCCAGCGCCGGCAACGGCTCCGGCGGCAGCTCGTCCGGCACCTCCTGCGTCTCCTCCTCGGTGAGCGTCTCGACGCCGAGCGCGGCGAGCAGCTCGCCGCCGCGCTCGCCGGTCGGCAGCTCGCTCTCCTCCAGCACGCTGAAGCCGCTCAGCGCGCCGTCGAAGCCCAGCAGCAGCGGGTTGGCGGCGTCGCCGCCGATCAGCGTCAGCGTCACCGGCTCGCGGGTGCGGCGGACGTCCTCGAAGCGCGTGCCGAACGGGTCCTGGACCGCCGGCTGCGTCGGCCGCACCAGCCGGCCGGCCGTGCGCTCGTCGTCGTGCAACAGGGTGACGCCGCGGCGCATGCTCTCGATCCCGAAGCTCGCCAGCCGGCCGCCGTCGGAGACGTAGCGGCGCAGGCGGCGCGCGTAGGCGCGCGAGATCCACCGCTCGGAGCCCGCCAGCAGCACTCCGTCGCGGTCCGACGCCCGCGGCGAGCGCGACAGCGCGAGGTCGATGTCGGTGGTGAGGTCGTAGCGGATCTCGGCGCGGTCGAGGAACCGCAGGAGCGGCGCCGCGGTCGCGTGGAAGTCGTCGGGCAGCATGCCGGGCAACACGCGGGGCCAGCTGATCGGAGTGCCGTTCGGCAGCGTGTCGAGCACGCCGTCGTGCTGCTCGTCGACAAGCTCCATCCCGCTCCAGGTCGCGACCGGGAGCACGACCAGCATCCGGGCCCGTTCGCTCGACTGCACGGCCACCGGCACGCTCGCCTCGTGGCGGCCGGCGAAGAGCTCGAGCAGGTACAGGCCCGAGTCGTCGTCCGGGGCCCGGAACTCGACCGGCTCGTGCGCGGCCGCGCGCCCACGCACCACCGGCCGCCCGACGCCGACGCGGCGCACCCGCCACCGGTACGGCCGCCCGCGCGCGTCGACGTTCACGCGGACCCGCCGGCCGGCGGTCACCGGCCGGGCCGGCATCTCGGCGGCGATCCCGCGCACGACGAGCGTCGGGGTCCCCCGCCCTCGGCCGCGCTCGGCCGGCACCTCGGCCGGCGTGGTGCCGACGTTGTGCGCACGGTCGCGCGCGCTCACCTGGATCATGTAGGTGCCGATCGGAGCCGGCTTGCCGCCGACGAGGCCGTCCCACACCAGCGTCCGCGAGTCGCGCACCGGCGGGAGGGTCGCGACGACTCGTGCCGGCCCGTCGTCGACCCGGTAGACCGTCGCCCGCTTCGCGAGCCGGTTGGAGACCGAGCCGACGTCGATCCGGATCGGGCCCGTGCCGGGGGCGACGATCGGGCCGGGGTCGATGCGCTTCACGCGCGGGCGCGGCCGCCGGGTGTCGACCAGCGTCGTGCGCGGCACCACCACCGAGCGGCCCTGGCGACGCAGCGTCACCCGGATCCGGTAGCGGCCGTCGCGCACGCGGGCGCCGGCGTCCGTGCGGCCGTCCCACGCCAGCGGCAGAGGGCGGTCAGGGCCGACGGTGGCATCGTCCGCGAGCCGGCGCACGGAGTCGCCGGCGGAGTCCACCACGTCGACCGAGATCTCGCTGCGCTCGCGCAGGTCGACCACGAAGCGGTTGACCTCCTTGCTGCCGTCGCCGTTGGGCGAAAACACCTTCCACAGGCTCACGACCTGCGCGACCGCCGGCTCGCCCTTGATCCGCTGGGCGGCGAAGAACGCCGCGAACGTCGCGCCGACGAGCAGCACGAAGACGACGCGGGCGAGGCGGGTCACTTAGGGCGACTTGTCGGCGCAGAGCAGGGCCACGACGTCGGCCGGCAGCGTCCCGCTCTGGTCCGAGCTGTCGGCCAGCGCCTGCGTCTCCTCGTCGATCTCCTCGGTGCGCGTGATGTCGAGCAGGCGGGAGACGTCACGCGCCTGGCGGCGCTCGTCGGCGCTGTAGTAGACGATCGAGTCCTGGCACTGCTGGTCCGGGTTGTTGTCGATCCGGAGCATGCCCTGCTCGTCGGAGTAGCCGGCCGCTACCAGCTCGTCGCGCTCCTCGGACGCCAAGCCGTCGACCGGGGTGCCGTTGAGCACGACGACGACCGTCTCGGACCGGGCCCCGGACGCCTGCGCGCCGGCGCCCCCCGTCTCCGGCTCGGCGCCGGGCTCGGCGATCGGGTTGGGCTGCGGCGCCGGCTCTTCGTCGTCGGCCAGGACCATGAAGTAGACGGGGACGAAGATCGCCGCGGCGAGCACGAGGATGCCGAGCGCGGTGTACAGGCCCACACGCGAGCCGCCCTCGCGGGAGCGGCGAGGCGCGGGGCGGCGCGGAGGTACGGTGACGGGACGAGACGGCGTCGAAGCGCGCAGCGGCGCCGCGGCGGGTCGCGGCTGCGGGCGCGGGGTCGCGCGCGGGATCTGCGCCGGCGGCGCGGCCGGGACGCCGTTGCCCGATCGTGCGGGCTCCGCCTCGGGCTCGCGGTCCTCGTCCTCGGCCGCCTCATCGGCGGCGGCGTCGTCGTCCGCCGGCACGCTCGCACCATCGTCGTCGGGCGGCGTGGCCCGATCATCGGCCGCGGCGTCGCCCGCCTCGTCGCCCGCCGGCACCGTCGCACGATCGTCGTCGGCCGGCGCGGCCTGATCATCGGCCGCGGTCTCGCCCGGCGCAGCCGCCTCCGGCTCGTCGCCCGCCGGCGCGCCTGTGCGCTCGCCGCCCTCGGCCTCGACCGGCACCGCCGCCTCATCGCCGCCCGCCACCACGGCCGCGCGCTCGCCGCCCTCGGCCTCGACCGGCGCCGCCGCCTCATCGCCGCCCGCCACCACGACCGCGCGCTCGTCGCTCCGGGGGCGGGCCGTCGCCCTCGGCGCCCGCGGGCACGACGGGCGCCTCGACGGTCGCCTGCGCGCGCGCGCGCGCGCGGCGGCGACAGCGGGACGCGGGCCCATCGGGATCGCCGCGGGCGCGGCGACCTGGCCGCCGTTGCCGCTCGCGGCGGCGGCCGGCACCGTCGGTCCGACCGCGCCGGACTCGGCCTCGCGCAGGGCCTCCTCGGCCTGGGCGACCACGCGCGCCTCGAGCTCCTGAGCGCGCTCGGGCGCACGGCCGGCCCAGTCGCGCAGGCGCTTGAGCTCGCGCGCCTGGGCGAAATAGAGCAGTGACAGCACGGCCAGGCCGAGGAAGGCGGCAAGCCCGACGTAGGGGCCGTACTTCTCGACCTGGTCCTGGAGCGAGAACGCGAGGATCAGATCCATGGGAGGCGGAAGGCGTCGATTCTAGGAGGCGAGTCGGTCGGCGGCAGCTTCGGCGGGCGCGGACGGGTCCTCGACCGCCGTCTCGGCGGCCTCTACCTCGGCTGCGGCGGCCGCCCGCACGACCGCCAGCTCGGCCACCTTGGCGGCCAGCCGCGTCGCGTCGCCCTCCAGCACCAGCAGCGAGATCTCGTCGAACGTCTCCTCGACCCAGGCCGGATCGACGGCCGGCCGCGCGGCGCGCAGGATCTTCGCCGCCGGAGTCTCCTCCGGCCGCTCGTACGGGTTGAACAGCTCCTCGTGCAGCTTCTCGCCGGGCCGCGGGCCGACGATCTCGATCGCGATGTCCTTGTCCGGCTCGAGCTTCGAGAAGCGGATCATGTCGCGCGCCAGGTCCATGATCCGGACCGGGTCGCCCATCTCGAGCACGAACACCTCACCGCCGTGCGACAGCGAGCCGGAGCGGATCACCAGCTGCACCGCCTCGGGGATCGTCATGAAGAAGCGGGTCATCTCGGGGTCGGTGACCGTGACCGGCCCGCCGGCCGCGATCTGACGGCGGAAGATCGGCACCACCGATCCCGAGGAGCCGAGCACGTTGCCGAACCGCACGGCGGTGAACGCGGTGTCGGGATAGCGGAGGTCGGCCGCCTCCACCGCCCACTCGGCAAGCGCCTTCGAAGCGCCCATGACCGTGGCGGGTGCGACCGCCTTGTCGGTCGACACGAGCACGAACACCTTCGTCCCGATGTCACCCGCCACCCGCGCCATCACGCGCGTGGCGAGCGCGTTGTTGCGGACCGCCTCGACCGCGTTGGCCTCCATCAGGCCGACGTGCTTGTAGGCGGCGGCGTGGAACACGACCGTCGGGCGGTGCTCGGCGAACACCTCCCGCATGCGCTCCTCCTCCTTGCAGTCGGCGAGCACCGCGACGGTGTTGCGCGCGTGCCGGTCGTCCACCAGCTCGCGTTCGATCTCGAACAGGTTGTCCTCGGCGTGGTCGATCATCACCAGCCGGCTCGGCCCGACGCGTGAGATCTGACGACACAGCTCGGCGCCGATCGAGCCGCCGGCGCCGGTCACCAGGACACACCGGCCGGTGAGGTAGCCGCCGGTCAGCTCGGTCTCCATCCGCACCGGCGCGCGGCCGAGCACGTCCTCGACCCGCACCTCGCGCACCTGGCGCACCAGCTGGGCGCCGTTCAGGAGGAGCTCGAACACCGTCGGCATCGTGCGCACCGGCACGCCACGGGCGCGGCAGGCGCTGACGACGCGGCCCCGCAGCGTGCCGGGCGCCGAGGGGATCGCGATCAGCACCTCGTCGGGCTCGACGTCCTCGAGCACGCGCGGGAGGTCGTAGCTCGTGCCGAGCACCTCGAGCCCCCGGTCTATGCGCGCGTGCCGCTTGCGCTCGTCGTCGTCGACGAAGCCGACCGGCCGCAGCCCGAGGTCGGGGTTGCGGAGGATCTCCCGCAGCAGCAGCCGCCCGCCGTCGCCGGCGCCGACGATCAGCACCGTGCGCGCGTCGCGCCCCGTGCGGTAGCCGCGCAGCGGGCGCTCGTAGACGAGATGCGTGACGTACCGGACGGCGCCGGTGAACACCAGCAGGAGCAGCCCGAACAGCACGAGGATGCCGGTCGGGACCGTCACCGCGACGTCGCCGGTCGGCGTCGTGACGAGCACGGGCTGGACGACGGCCACATAACCGATCAGCGCGAACACCGACACCGCCACGGCCTGCACGATCTCGAGGTACTCGCGCTGCGACGAGTAGCGCATCCAGTGCCGGTAGAGGCCGAGCAGCGCGAATGAGAACACGGTGCCGCAGATCACGAACGTGATCGTGCGATCGAACAGCGTGTCGTAGCGCGGCGGGATGCCGCTTTCGAAGCGAAGGCGGTATGCGAGGTAATAGGCCAGCGCGGCCAGCCCCGCGTCCAGCGCGACCTGCGGCAGGGCGTGGCGATGAACGGGTAGGGCCGCGGAGTGGATCCGGCGGCGCATCCGCGCCATTCTAGGGCTGCACGCGGATGACTGGCGTTCGGGCTGTCAGCGGCCGGCAGCCGCCAGGCCGCCGGCGGGGGACAGCAGCAGATCGGCCAGCACGGCGGGGTCGCGGCGGATCCGCTCCCCGCCGGTGTTTGCTCTCTTTTCCAGTGCGATGTCCTCCGCCCGCGTCAACCGGCGCAGGCGCCCGTCGGCGATCAGCTTCTCGTCGACCGCGCCCAGCCGGCCCTCGAAGGTCGTCCACACCGGCGTGCCGAGCGCGACCGCCTCGCGATTCATGGTGCCACCGGCGGAGATCACGAGGTCGGCGTACGCCACGAGCGACTGCGCGTCGACCGCCCGCTCGGGGACGATGAAGCCGTCCAGCTCGGCGCGCTGCTCGGGCGTGCGCGGGAGGACGACGGTCTGCATCGGCCGCACGCGGTCGAGCACGCGCGCGAAGAGCGGGTTCTCGAACCGGTGGTAGAGCGACACCGCGGGCGGCGTGCGCACGACCGCGATCGGCTTGGCGAGGTCGAGCCCCAGCTCGTCGAGGACCGCGGGGTCGGGCTCGAAGTCGGCGAGGTAGTACTCCTCCTTCAGACCGGCGTACGGCCGGTACTTGGCGGCGGTGACGCCATATCGCTTCAGGCGCTCGAGCGGGATCGCGTCGGGCACCACGACCGCCCGCACGAGCCGGCAGTTGACGTTGTGCTGGACCTTCGCCCACTCGTAGTCGAAGGCGGTCGCGCTCGGGATGCCGAGCAGCCGCGCGGCGACCGTGACGTCGTTCGACCCGTGACCGAGCGCCACGTCGATCCGCCGCCCGCGCGCCCACCGCGCGAGCGCCGCCGACCGCGACAGCAGCCCGACGCCCTTGGCCGCCAGGCGGCCGCCGCGGTGGCGGCCGATCGCCTCGCACGCGAGCCCGTGGCGCTCGCCCAGCTCGAGCGTCTGCGCGAAGTCGCGCGCCGTGACCAGCACCTCGGCGCCGCGCTGCTCGAGCACCCGGATGACCGGGCGCATGACCAGCACGTGCGGCGAGTTAGTGAGGTCGACCCAGACCCGCATCGCGGACCGCGGCGGTGACCTCGGCGGCCTGCCCGCGCGAGAGCACCGGGCTCATCGGGATGGCGAGGTGGGTGCGCGCCGCCTCCTCGGTGCCGGGCAGCGCTCCCGCGGGCGCGTACCCGCGCATGGCCGGCTGGCGATGGGCCGGCACCCGGTAGTACGCCTTATGGCCGATCCCGGCCGCCTTCAGCGCCGCCGCCAGCTCGTCCGCGCGCGCGTGGCGGACCACGTACAGGTGCCACGCCGGCTCGCCCACGGCGCGCGGGAGGTCGACCAGCTCGCCGAGCCCCTCCGCCTCATAGTGCGCCGCCGCGGCCCGGCGCCCGGCCGCCCAGCCGTCCAGGTGCGGCAGCTGCACGCGCAGGATCGCCGCCTGCAGCTCGTCCAGCCGCGAGTTGTGGCCCACCAGCTCGAACATCTGCTTGTCACGCGAGCCGTGAAAGCGCAGCATCCGGACCCGCTCGGCGACCGCGGCATCGCCCGTCGCGACCGCGCCGCCGTCCCCGAACGCCCCCAGGTTCTTGGACGGGAAGAACGAGAACGTCGCCGCCGTCCCGAGCGCCCCCGGCCGCCCCCCATCGCTGCCGGAGCCGGCGGCCTGCGCAGCGTCCTCGAGCACAGGCACCCCGAGCGCCTCGATCTCTTCCACCGGCGCGACATTGCCGAACAGATGCACCGCGATCACCGCCTTGGTGCGCGGCGTCAACGCCGCGCGCACGCTGTCGGCGGTCACGCAGAACGTCTGCGGGTCGACGTCGCAGAACACCGGCCGTGCCCCCGTCGGCGGGATCGCCTCCGCCGACGCGTAGAACGTGAACGACGGCACCACCACCTCGTCGCCGGCGCCCACGCCCATCGCCCGCAGAGCGATCGTGATCGCGTCGGTCCCGTTCGCCACCCCGACCACGTGCCGGGCGCCGAGATAGGCCGCGAGCTCCCGCTCGAACCCCTCCACCTCCGGGCCGAGGATGAACCGGCCACCGTCGATCACCTCCGCCAGCCGGGCGTCGAGCTCCTCGCGCAAGGGCGCAAGCGGCGTACGGGTGTCGAACAGTGGTACCGGCACGAGCGGGGTACACGCTAGTGCGTGGCCCGCGGCACGGCGGCTACCCTGAACCGCCGTGCCGGCGCCGCTGATCGCCTCGTTGACGGACCCCATCGTCGAGTTCGCCGTCGACGTGGTCGACGCCATGGGGCTTCCCGGGATCTTCCTGCTGATGGTCGCCGAGAGCGCGTGCATCCCGATCCCGTCCGAGACCACGTTCCTGTTCGCCGGCTTCAACGTGTCGCGCGGCGAGTACTCGATGTTCGCGGTCGTCGCCGTCGGCACGTTCGCGAACGTGGTCGGCTCGTGGATCGCGTACGCGGTCGGCTACTTCGGTCGCGTCGACATCCTGGAGAAGCACGGCAGGAAGCTGCACGTCAAGCCGTCGCACCTCGCGTGGGCGGACCGCTGGTTCGAGCGCTACGGCGACGCGACGGTGTTCTTCTCGCGCATGCTGCCGATCATCCGCACCTTCATCTCCCTGCCCGCCGGGGTGGCGCGGATGCCGTTCTGGCGTTTCACGCTGCTGACCACGGCGGGCTGCGTGCCGTGGATCTTCATGCTCACGTTCATCGGCAAGCAGGTCGGCGACAACTGGGAGTCCTGGAAGGACTACCTGCACTACGTCGACTACGCGGTGGCGGCGACGATCGTGATCGCCGCGATCTACTTCTACGTCCGCTGGCGCCGGCGGCGCAACGACCCGGTGAAGGCCGCCGGCGAGCCGGCCGCCGATGCCGGCAGCTGACGAGACGTTCCTCCTCGGGCTGCTGCAGGGCCCCGCCGAGCTGCTCCCGATCTCCTCCTCCGCCCACGTCGGGCTGCTGCTGCAGAGCCGCCATGCCTCGCTGCCGGGCGCGGTGCGCAAGGAGATCGAGGTCGCCCTCCACGCGGGCACGGCGATCGCGCTCGCGCTCGAGCGCCCGCCGATCCGGTGGCGGTTCCTCACCGCCGCCACGGTCCCTCCGGCGCTCGCCGGGCTCGTGTTCGAGCGCTTCGTGGAGGAGCGCCTCGGCACGCCCCCGACCGTGGCGGCCGGCCTCGTCGCCGGAGCGGTCGCGATGGTGGCCGCCGATCGCACGCCGGCGCGGCGGACCGAGCCGGACGTCGTCGACGGAGCGGCCCTCGGAGTCGCCCAGGCGCTGGCGTTGATCCCGGGCGTCTCGCGCAGCGGCGCGACGCGCTCCGCCGCCCGCGCACGCGGGTTCGGGCGCCGCGAGGCCGCAGAGCTCTCGCGCGCGGTCGCGCTGCCGGTCCTCGCGGGCGCCGCGGCGCTGAAGGGCGCGCGGCTCTTCGCCCGCCGCCCGCCCGCGGCCACCGTGCGCGCGCTGGCGGCCGGCACCCTCGCCGCGGGGGCTTCGACGTGGGCGGCGCTGCGACTCGAGCGCGAGGCCGAGCCGCCACTCGCGGCGTTCGCCGCCTATCGCGTCGTTCTCGCCGCCGTGATCCTCGCCGTGTGGCGGCGCCGCTAGGACGGACGCCGCGGGGCGCCGGCGTGACGAGGCGGGGCGACGCAGCGCGCGGGAGTGGCGCGACGCCGGCGTCGCCGCTTCCCCACCCAGCGCAGTTCCCCGGACCCGCCGCACGCAACCACAGCCCGCGCGCGCTCACCACCACCGATCGTCGGCGCCGTGTGGCACGATCGGGCTCGATGACCGATGCGTACGCTCAGTCCGGCGTCGACACGGCGGCGGCCGACACCGGGGTCTCCGCGCTCGTCGGGGTGCTGGGCACGATCGACCTCGGGCGGTCGTCGCGGTCGGTCCCGCTGCCGGGGCACTTCGCGGCGGTGCTGGAGGTGGCGCCGAACCTCGGGATCGCGCTGGCGACCGACGGGGTCGGCTCGAAGCTGATCGTGGCCGAGCAGGCGCAGCGCTACGACACGGTCGGCATCGACTGCGTGGCGATGAACGTCAACGACGTGGTGTGCGTGGGGGCCGAGCCGATCGCGCTGCTCGACTACCTGGCGGTCGAGCGCGTCGACCCCGGCGTCATGCGCGAGATCGCCCAGGGGCTCAAGCGCGGTGCCGAGCTGGCCGGCGTCGAGATCCCCGGCGGCGAGGTCGCCGTGCTGCCCGAGCTGATCCGCGGCCACCCATCGCCGAACGGGTTCGATCTCACCGCCGCGTGCGTCGGCCTCGTGGCGCTCGACGCGATCGTGAGCGGCGCCGGCTGCCGCCCGGGCGATGCGCTGATCGGCGTCCCGTCGTCGGGACTGCACTCGAACGGCTACTCGCTGGCCCGCCGCGCGCTCGCGGGTCTCGCGCTCGACGACCGGCCGCCGCGGCTGGGCGGCGCCTCGGTGGCCGACGTCATGCTCGCGCCGACCACGATCTATGTGCGCGGCGTGCTCGAGCTGCTGCGCTCGGGGCTTCGGGTGCACGGACTCGCGCACATCACCGGCGGCGGCCTGCTGAACCTGACCCGCCTGAACGGCGACATCGGCTTCACGATCGACGACCCACTCCCCGTCCCGCCGGTGTTCGGGCTCGTCAAGGAGCTGGGCGGGGTCGCCGACGCCGAGATGTGGGAGGTCTTCAACATGGGCTGCGGCTTCTGCGCGGTCGTGCCGCCGTCGACGGTCGACGCCGCGGCGGCGCTGCTCGGCGCCCACCACCCCGGCGCGCGCAGGATCGGCACGGTCACCGACCGCGCCGGCGTCGTCGAGCTGCCGGCGCTCGGGCTCAGCTTGGCGCGCTGAGGGCCGAAGGCCCGGTTACCGGCGCCCGGACGGCGCCGGACGGCATCAATGGGGCCGTCCGGATGACGGCCCGGGCACTACTGCTCGCGCTTCGTGGGGTACGTGGCGCCGGTCTCGGGGCCCCCCTCGGCCCGGTCAGGGTCGCCCGCCGCGCCGGGCACGCCGGAGTCGCGCTTCTTGCCCTCCCAGTCCTCCCGGGTGTCCTCGATCTGCTCCTCGAGGCGGTCGGTGCGCTCCTGCATCTCCTCGACGTCGCGCTCGGGCTCGGCCTTCTCGCTCACTGGTCATCCTCCTCGGACCTCGCCCGCTCGTCGAGCTTCGATTTCAGGTACGCGGCGCGGTCGGCGCGCCGCCGGTGCGTCCGCTGCTCTGCGGGCTCGAAGGACTCGCCCGCCTGGTCGCGCTCCGAGCGCTCGCGGTGGATCTGCTCGAGCCGCAACTCCTCTGTCTTGGGATCGGCCATGCGGTGGTGGTACCCGGTTCCGGCGGCATCCGTACCGCCGGGCCGGCCCTCAGGGCTTCGGCGCATAGCGCTCGCGGCCCGGCCCGGTGAGCTGCCGGACGCCGTCCGGCGTGCGGACGAAGACCTGCCAGGCGTAGTAGGTGAGGAACGCCCGCTGGTCGGCGCGCATCCGGCGGGCGAAGCGCCGGATCGCGCGCACGTAGGAAGTCGAGTGGTTGTAGGCGAACAACGCGCCGTCCATGTCATCCGGGGCTCCCGAGCGCCGCAGGTAGTTCGCCGCGGCGAGGATCGCGTCGCGCGGCTCGTCGATGTCGCCGCCCATGCCGTACGCGCGCCACGTGGCCGGCAGGAACTGCATCGGGCCGCGGGCGCCCGCCTCGCTTGCGCTCCGGACCCGCCCGAAGGCGGACTCGACGAAGTTGACCGAGGCCAGGATCGACCAGTGCACGCCGAACCGGCGCTGCGCTTCCTCGTAGTGGCTGCGCAGCGCGGCGGCGGGCGCGGCGCGAGCGACCCGCACGCGCGGCAGCCGGCCGGGCGAGCGCGGGATCGCCGCGAGATGCCGCCGCGCCAGAACCGTGTCGCGCGCCTCGGCGCGCACGTCCGCAGGCAGCCGTCCGAGCGTCGCGTTCCCGAGCCGTCGCCGGTCCGCCATCAGCCGCAGGATCCGCTGGTGGTGCAACGCCAGGTACGTGACGTCGCGAGGTGCGGCGGCCGCCGGATCCCACCGCCCGAGGGCGTCGCGCAGGCGCTGCGTCGTGGCGGTCAGTGCGGCGGCGAGGTCAGCCGGCCGGTGCGGCAGAGCCGAGCGCGGCGCGGGAAGCGGCGCTTGGTCCGGCGGTGCGGTCGGCGTGGGCGCAGGCGGCGCCGGCGCGTCCGACGGCTCCTGCGCGACGGCGATCGTCACCCCCGTCGCCGCGCCCACGACGAGCAACACAACGAGCCAACGTCCCACACAGCCAGCCTAGCGCCGGAACCTCGTCGGGTACGGTGGCCCTCATGACCGTCCACCGCGACCTGGGCGATGGCCGGCGGTGGCGCGCTTCGCCGCCCGCGAAGACCGCCTCAGCCCCGTCTTCGGGGACATCTGGCTCCTGGCGCCCGAGCCGGTCACCTCCGACTCGTAGCCCATCGGCCTCCGCGCTGCGCTTCCGCGCTCGCGTCGGAGCGCCGTCTGCATCCGCCCTTGTCAGGCCATCCCGGGGACAATCGCGCCCCGCAACTGCCCGGAAGGGAGGTACGAGCGATAGCACGACGGCGCCGGCCAAGGACGCCGGAGTCAATCCATAGCGATGCCGACTCGCGCCCGTCCGCTGCCGCGGTATGCGTGTACACCGATGTCGTAGCGGCCAGGTGGCAGCACTCGCGCGATGCGGTCGAAGCGCCCCGTTCGCCTGCTGCTTGCGAACGACCGCGTCTTCCCGGCCCGATACAGGTACAGGTCGAAGTCGCGGCGACGGGGACTGCTCAGCGTGACGGTGAGAAAGGTCCAGTGCTTGGATGTGACGGTCCTGTATGGCAGTGCCCGATGCCGAACTCTCGGCTTCCAGGTGCGGGATATCGGGTCAAACGGCATTCGGATGTCGTAGTCCAACGCATCGAGCTGACGCCGTGTCGGAGAACGAACGCTCGGCAGCGTCCAGTTGAGGATCTCATTCAGGGCTACGAAGTCCTCGGCGTAGAGCTCGCCGAGCAGGTACTCCCAGCCGGTGTCCGCCGAGCAGCTCACGCCGGCCCCGAGGATGTCGTCTTCAACGTCCCGCTCGAAGAACCAGTTCCGCGAACCGTCGTTGGAGTATCCACAGTACCCGAGGTGACTCAGGTTGAGCAGCTGGTTGTCCATGTGATGGCCGTATTCATGGACGAGCGTGTGGACGACATCTGGGTCATCGATGGCAAACCACATCTGGCCGGCATAGGAGCGGTCCGGGTCTTCTGCCGCGTAGCAGGCAACTGCCGCTGAATTGCCGCAGATCGAACCTACCTGGGCCATGGTCACGGCTTGGACGCGTAGGTCGTTGATCTCGCTGCGATGCCGAGTCCCCGCCAGGATGCCCGCGAAGGGGGACAGGTCGACGGCTGGGAGATCGGTGGAGATCGAGATGGTGTGACCGTGGGGATCCATCCACCGCTGTGTGTGCGCGTTCGCGGACGTTCGGGCCATTAAGCGCGACGGAGAGAGGATCGTGTCCACGACCGGTCGCTTCGCTTCGACGCCCTCTATGTTGGTCGGTTCGATGAGCGGGGGCGCCGCCGACGCCGCCGACGTGAGGAATCCCACCGTCGCGACTACCAGTAGTGCCAGGGCTACGAGTCTCTTGCTCATCACGTCCGCGCTCGGAAGCGCTTCGCGACCATAGCCGGATCGGACAGCCGCGTCGACCGCTCGATCTCGTGGAGCGGTCTGCGCGCGGCCGGGGCCGCTGTGCCCTTCACACCGTCGGTCATGGAGCGGTTCCTCGACGCGTTCGCCGCGCTCGACGCAGCGGGGCTGAGCGGATCGCGCCGACTACCGGTCGCGCAGCCGCTCGAAGCGCAGGTCGTTGATCACCGCGCCGGCCAGCAGGATGATCGCCAGCGCGTAGAACCACACGAGCACGATCAGCACGAAGACGAACGTCGTGCCGGCGCGCAGGGTCGTGACGTTCTGCAGGTAGAGCGGGAAGCAGTAGTCGACGACGCCCATGGCGATCGTCGCACCGAGCGCCCCCGGCCACACGCAGCGCCACGGGATCGAGCCGCTCGGCACGAGCCGGTAGGTCGCGCACAGCGCCGCGAACAGGAGGACCACGCCCAACGCCAGGGTGACGCCGTAGATCAGCCCGTCCACGTCAGACAGCCCGAACGGGAGGTCGGTGGCGCCGCTCACCAGCAGGCCCTGCAGCGCCGGCACGGCGACGCTCGCGACGATGAACAGCAGCACGACGGCGAACATGCCGAGCGCGAACAGCTTCTGCTGGACCCAACTGCGGCACGGCCGCTGGTAGATCTGACAGAACGCGGTGTCGAGCGCGCCCCAGAACGAGGACGCGAACCAGACCGAGGCGACGATGGCCACGATCCCGGTCGTGGTCGACGACTCCTGCAGCCGCCGCACCGCCTCGCTCAGCGTGCTCTCCGCGGCGCTCGGGAACAGCTGCTCGAGATCGAGCAGCACTGACGCCTGGACGTCGGGCGAGCGCAGCACGCGCCCGGCGATGAACAGCGCCACCAGCGCGACCGGGAAGATCGAGAGCAGCAGGTTGTAGGCGACCATCGACGCGAGGCCTGTGAGGTTGTCATCGAAGGCCTTGCGCCAGAAGGCGGTGAAGGCGAGGCGGGCGCGGCCCATGCAGGGCCGGAGTATGTCCGCGGGAGAGGCGGCCTAGTCGCCGGACGCGAGCGGCCAGGGCGACCGGGCCGGACTGATCGGCGGTCGGTTCCTGTAGGCCTCGCGTGCCGAGTCGGTCTCGATCTCGACCGCGGCGCCGTGCCGCGCGGCGACCGGATCGGCGATGTAGCGCGTCGTCGCGTCGGGAGCGCGTGTCCCGACCATCAGGATCGCGCACGGCCCGTCGCCGGCGCCGATCGTGATGTGCGCCGTGCCCGGCGGGCAGTGCAGGTAGTCCCAGGGGCCCATCCGCCGCTCCTGACCCTCGACGATCGCCAGGCACTCCCCCGAGAGCACCAGAAAGCCCTCCTGGTTGCTCTCCGCGTGGTAGTAGCCCGGCGTCTCGCCGGGCGACAGGATGTGGATGCCGATGCCGAGCAGGGGCGACGGCGCCTTCGGCGACTCGAAGCTCGACCACGTGCCCGTGCCCTCCACCGTCGCCCACCCGATCTCGCTCGCGTTCAGGATCCACCAGCCGTCGTCGGCCGGCTGGAGCCCGGTCTCGGTCTCCTCGATCTTCGCCTCGTCCATCCTCCGGACGCTAGTACACGCGCTACGCGTGGGCGAACAGCTGCGCGTCCTGGGAGAGCTCCTGCTTGAGCGTGCGCTTGAGCTGGGTGTGGATCTGGCACACACGGCTCTCGGAGACGCCGAGGATGTCGCCGATCTCACGCAGCGTGAGGTTCTTGACGTAGAGAAGGACGGCGACCTCGCGCTCGCGCTTCGGCAGCTGCTCGAACGCCGCGCGGAACCTCGTCTTGGCCTCCTCGGTGGCGGTCGCGTGCTCGGGATCGAGCCGTTCGTCGGCGGCCGCCAGCGTGTCGATCCGCTCGACGGTCGACTCCTCGTCGGAGACCACCAGCGCGTTGAGCGACGTGACGTCGGAGACCGCGATCTCGTCCTGGCGGCGCCGCAGGTCCTCGACCGGCATCGCGAGCGCCTCGGCGAGCTGCGCGCGCGACGGCGGGCGGCCGTGGACGGCGGCGAACTGGTCGCGCGCCCGGGCGATGTCGCGCTCCCAGCGGCGCAGCGACCGCGGCGCCCAGTCGAGCCGGCGCAGCTCGTCGATCACGGCGCCGTGGATCCGGGTCCACGCGAACTGCTCGAGCGTGGCGCCCTTCTCCGGGTCGTAGCGGTCGATCGAGGCGATCAGCGCCTCCAGCCCGCAGGAGATGAAGTCCTCGACCTCACAGCGCGCCGGCAGCTCGCGCACCTTCTTGAAGACGATGTACTTCACGAGCGGCGCGAACGTCATCACGAGCCGGTTGCGGGCCCGCACGTCTCCCGTGCGCTTGTACTCGCGCCAGAGCGCGTGCGCCTCGTTCGCGGTGACGCGGTGGCGGCTGGTGGTCGGTGCGGACTTCATGCGGGGAAGGACTCCTCGGGAGGTCTGCGGACCCGTCCTGTATCGGCCCGGGTCCCGATCCCTTGATCGCCGGGATGTCGAATCGCTGACCGCTTGGCGCGTGCAGAGCCGGGTACGGTGCCTGGTTGATCCCTTGACTCGAGACCAGGAGCTGACCATGGCCCGATCCACCAAGCTGCTCCTTCTGGGCGCCTTCGCCGCGATCGTCGCCGGCATCTTCTTCAAGCGCGAGAAGGTCGCGGCGCTGCTGCCGGGCGGTCAGAAGAGCGAGCCGCCGGCCCCGCCCGCGCCGCCGGCGCCCTCGAACTACGACGTGCCGGGCCCGGTGGCCAACACCGCGACGCCGGTGCCCGCGCCGGACCCGCAGCAGCCGGGCGCGATCGACGAGGACGCCGAGGAGGCGGCCGCGGCGGCGGAGGCGGCCAACATCGGCGGCGTCGTCAGCGACTACGCGGGCCCGGCCGGCGAGCCCGCCACCGAGGCCGAGCGGCCGCTGGCCGAGGCCGGCGAGGGCGAGGCCGAGGGGCAGGAGCAGGCCGAGCACGACCTCGCGCAGGCGGCCGAGCCGACCGCGCCGGGGATGTCCGACACCGAGCGCCAGATCGATGACGCGATCGAGCAGGCGGCCAACCCGCTCGCCGGCGAGCAGGTCGAGCCCCTGCCCCCGGTCGACGTGCGGAGCGGGGACGGCGAGGTCGCCGGATCGGGCTGGGGCCCGCCCGTCCCCGAGCGCACCGACGAGCCGGCACCGGTCGCCGAGCCCGCCGACGAGGAGAAGACGACGGAGTTCGAGCCGCCGGCCAACGCTGACGACGAGCGCAGGGAATAGGCCGCGCCGGGCGGCCTCCTACGGCTCGCCGCCTCGATCCGACGATCACGAAGGGGAACGCCACCGAGCCGCCGAACTCGACCCGCGGGCGAGCTGCGGCTCGGCCGCCCATGACCATGCGCAATAGGGAAACGTTAAGACCGTCGCCGGGATGACGGCCAGATCGGCCACAATAGGTGTCGCCTAGATGAGCACGCTCGTTGGAATGGAGCTGAGCGGGCGATACCGGCTGGATGCCCAGGTCGGCGCCGGCGGCATGTCCACGGTCTACCTGGCGTTCGACCAGACGCTCGAGCGGCGCGTGGCGATCAAGCTCATGCACCGCGAGATCGCGTCGGACTCCGACCAGCTCGAGCGCTTCCGCCGCGAGGCGCGCGCCGTCGCCCAGCTCTCGCACCCGCACATCGTCGGCGTGATCGACGCCGGCGAGGACGAAGGCCGTCCCTACATCGTGTTCGAGTACGTCGAGGGCGAGACGCTCAAGGAGCGGATCCGCCGGATGGGCCGGCTGCCGGTGGACGAGGCGATCGCCTACGCGATCGAGATCGCGCGCGCGCTCGGCAGCGCCCACTCGCACCACATCGTGCACCGCGACGTCAAGCCGCAGAACGTGCTGATCGACGCCGAGGGCTCGGCCAAGGTGACGGACTTCGGCATCGCCCGCACCCTCGACCAGGACGGCCTCACCGCCGACGGCCGTGTGCTCGGCACCACCGACTACGTCTCGCCCGAGCAGGCCCTCGGCCACGACGTCAACGGACAGTCGGACATCTACTCGCTCGGCATCGTCCTGTTCGAGATGCTGACCGGGGACGTCCCGTTCCACGGCGAGAACCAGGTGTCGGTGGCGATGAAGCACGTCCGCGAGGACGTGCCCGACCTGCAGACGCGGCGGCCGGAGGCGTCGGCCACGCTCGCCTCGGTGCTCGACCGGATGACCGACAAGGACCTCCGCCGGCGCTACGAGGACGTGCCGGCGGTCGTCGCCGACCTCGAGGAGGCGCTGGCGATCGAGGCCGCGCGGTCGGGCCATTCGACCGGCGAGGCGACCGCCGTCCTGCGCACGCTGCCGGAGTCCAAGCGCCGGCGGCTGCCCTTCAGGATGCGCCACTCGCTGCCGGTGCTGGCGATCGTGGTCCTGCTCGCCGTCGCCGCCACGGCGCTCGTCCTGTTGGCCAAGGAAGGCGTCGACCGCACCCAGCGCGGCACCGGCGCCGGCGACATCGAGGCCCCGGCCGGCGAGGAGATCGTGTCCGTCGCCAGCACGTCGGCCAGCGACTACGACCCCGCGGGCGACGACGAGGAGCACCCCGAGCGGGCGAGCCTGGTGGTCGACCGCGATCCCGACACGACGTGGGTGACCGAGAGCTACGACAGCGACATCCAGGCCGCCGGCAAGGCCGGCGTCGGCATCTACGTCGACGCCAAGCCGGGCGTCGAGGCGGTCCGGATGGAGATCCAGACCCCGCAGCCCGGCTGGCAGGCCGACATCTTCGGCGCCTCCGGCAGCCGCGTCCCCGAGAGCATCGACGACGGCTGGACCCGCCTCGGCGGCGGCACCGTGCGCAACGAGCAGCAGCGCTTCCGGCTCGCCGCCGCCGGCGAGCGCTACCGGTACTACCTCGTGTGGATCACCGCGCTGCCCGAGGACGAGCAGCGCGTCGAGATCAGCGAGATCGCGCTGTTCAAGCGCAAGCAGGGAACCCGGCGTTAGGTCAAGGCTCGGGCGTCGCCGTCGCCGTCGCCGTCGGCGTCGCCTCCTCGAGCCGGCCGACCGTGATCCGGACCGTCGACCCCTCGGCACGCTCCTCGCCGGGGCCGGGCGCCTGGTCCTGCACGACGCCGTCCTCGGCCGGGTCGTCGACCGTCTGATCGCTCACCCGCACCTGGAAGCCGGCGTCCTCGAGGTCCGAGCGCGCGTCGTCCTCCGGCAGCTCGAGCACGTCCGGCACCTCGACCTCGGGGGGCGCCGCCGCCACCACGAGGTTGACCGCCGAGCCGCGGTCGACCTCCCCGCCGGCGGCCGGGTCCTGCTCGAGCACGGTGCCGGGCTCCTCGTCGGCGTTCTCCTGCTCCGTGACGTTCCCGGCACTCAGACCGGCGTCTTCGAGCGCAGCACGGGCGTCGTCCTCGCTCGCGCCGACGACGTCCGGCACCGCCACCTGCTCGACGCCGCGCGAGACGAGGAGCACCACGGCGGTGCCACGCTCGACCACGCTGCCCGCCTCCGGCTGGGTCCCGATCACGCGGCCGCTCGCGACCCGGTTCGAGAACTGGCGCTCGACCCGGGTCTCGAAGCCGGCATCGCTCAACTGGGCCTCCGCCTCGTCGGTCGGCAAGCCGGCGACGGTGGGCACCGTGGCCTCCCCGGGGCCGGTCGACACGTTGATCGTCACCGTCGAGCCCTCGGGGGCCTGCGTGTTCGGCCGCGGATCCTGCGCCGCCACGGTGTTGCGCTCGACCTGCGGGTTCTCGACGTTGACGATGTCCACCTCGAAGCCGCGGTTCTGGAGGATCTGCGTGGCGGTCGCCGACTCGCGGCCGATCACGTCCGGCACCGTGAGCTGCTCGGGCCGCAGCAGCAGGTAGACCCCGAGCGCGATCGCGGCGAGCGCGAGCAGGATCAGCAGCCACAGCCACCACCGGCTCCGGGGCTCCTCCACCACCACCTCCTCGACCACCGGCGGTGGCGCGATCACCTGCTGCGGGGCCTGGCGCGCCGACTCGAGCGCGGCGATGAACTCGTCGGCGTCGGCGAACCGCCGCGCCGGGTCCTTCTCGATCGCGCGCATGACGATCGCGTCGAGCGCCGGGGGGATGTCCGGCTTGATCTCCATGGGCGGGATCGGCGGCTCGTTGACCTGCATGAGCGCGACCGTCACCGGCGACTCGGCGTCGAACGGCACGCGCCCGGTCAGCAGCTCGTACAGCACCACGCCGATCGAGTACAGGTCGGAGCGGGCGTCGACCGGCCGCCCCTGCGCCTGCTCGGGCGAGATGTACTGCGCCGTGCCCATGATCGAGCCGGTCTCCGTCATGTCCGACGTGCCGGCGCGTGCGATCCCGAAGTCGGCTACGCGCACTCGCCCTTCCTGGTCGATCAGCACGTTGTGCGGCTTGATGTCGCGATGCACGATCCCGCTCTTGTGGGCGTAGCGGGCCGCGCGCAGGATCTGGAGCGTGATGTCGATCGCGGCGTCGGGCGGCGCGAGGCCCTTCTCGAGGACGATCTCCTTGAGCGTCCGGCCCTCGACGAACTCCATCGCGATGTAGTAGGTCCCGTCCCACTCGCCGCGGTCGAAGATCGCGACGATGTTCGGGTGCTGGAGGCCGGCCGCGCTCGAGGCCTCGCGGTGGAACCGCTCGACGAACCCGCGGTCCTCGGCGAACCGCATGTTCAGCACCTTGAGCGCGACGCGGCGGCCCAGCTGGGAGTCCTCGGCGCAGTAGACGTCGGCCATGCCGCCCGACCCGAGCCGCTTGACGACGCGGTAGCGGTCGTCGATCACGGTGTCGGGCTCGAGGCGCTGCGTCATGCGCCCAGCGCCTTCAGGACCTGCGCCGCGATGGGAGCGGCGTCGCCGCCGCCGGTGCCGCCCGTCTGGCGCTCGAGCATCGCGCACACGGCGAAGCGGTCGGTGAAGCCGATGAACCAGAGGTCGTCGGTGCCGTCACCGACCTCGGCGGTGCCGGTCTTGCCCGACACGTCGACGCCCTCGAGCTGCGCGGATGTGCCGGTGCCCTGTTCGACCACGTTGCGCATCATGGCGGTGAGCTTGGACGCCGTGTCCTCTGACATCACGCGCTCGGCCTCCTCGGGCAGCGGCTCGTCGATCACGCGGCCGTCAGGGTCGCGGATCTGCGCCACGAGCCGCGGCTCCATCCGCATGCCGCCGTTCGCGATCGTCTGCGCGACGGTCGCCATCTGCAGCGGAGTGGCGAGCAGCTTGTCCTGACCGATCGCCATGCGGCCGACGTCGATCTGGTTCGAGGTCGGGTTCAGCACCCGCCCGCGCGGGCCGTACTCGCCGCTCGGGACCATCTGCTCGTCCGGATAGTCCATCGGCGGGTCCTCGTAGAACCCGAACTTGCGCATGTACTCGGCCATGGTGCCCTTGCCGAGATCCTCGGCGATCCCGGCCCAGGCCGTGTTCACCGAGTTCGTGAGCGCGGTGGTGAGATCGATCTGCCCGAAGTCCTCGCCGCCGAAGTTGTCCAGCGGCGTGCCGGAGATCACCTTCCCGTTCTCCCCGCTCACCGTCGAGTCGGGCTCGTAGCGGCCGCTGTCGAGCGCCGCGGCGGCGGTCACGGCCTTGAAGGTCGAGCCCGGCGGGAAGCGGCCCTGGGTGGCGCGGTTGAAGGTCTTGGCGTTCTCGGGGTCGGTCGGGTCGAAGGTCGGCGTGGCGGCGAGCACGAGCACGGCGCCGGTCTCGACGTCGAGCGCCACGACGGCGCCGTTGCGGTCGCCGAGGCCGGCGTACGCGGCCTCCTGGCCCTCGGGCGAGAGCGCGGTGCGCAGGTCGTCGCCGACGTCGCGCGGCCCGAGCAGGCGCTCGAGCGCGCCGATCGGGTCGGTCCGGCGGCCGGTCAAGGGGTCGTTGTAGTACTCCTCGAGGCCGATCCGCCCGCGGTCGAGCGACGTGAAGCCGACCGGGTGCGAGAACAGCTCGCCGGACGGATAGCGGCGCTCGTAGCGGTCGCCCGGCAGCGCGCGGTTGGCCGCCAGCACCTGGCCGTCGGAGGCGCGGATGATGCCGCGCTTGATCCGCTGCTCCTCGAACAGGATGCGGCGGTTGTTGGGGTTGTCGCGAAGGCCGTCGGCGCCGAACACCGTCCACCACGAGCTGGCGAACACGAGCGTCCCGAACATCACCAGGAACAGCCCGAACAGGCGGATGATCGGGGTGTTCAACGCAGATGAGGCCTCCTCGCGGCCCATCGCGCCGTCCGGGCGGCGGGCGTGGTCGGACACCAGCAGAAGCAGCGCCAGGAGCACGAAGTTGGCGAGGATCGACGACCCGCCGTAGGACACGAACGGCAACGTCACGCCGGTCAGCGGGATCACCTTGGTCACGCCGCCGACGATCACGAACACCTGCAGCGCGAACACGGCGCTCAGCCCGGCGGCGAGCAGCTTCGAGAACGAGTCGGGCGCCAGCATCGCGGTGCGGAAGCCGCGCTCGACGAACATCATGTAGACGAGGACCAGCCCGCAGGCGCCGACCAGCCCGAGCTCGGACGTGATGACGGCGTAGATCAGGTCGGTGTGCGGCGCGGGGATCAGCGAGTTGCCGTCGGGGGCGTCCAGCAGCGAGGCCCCGAGACCGGTCCCGAACAGACCGCCGTCGGCCTGCGCGAACAGCGACTGCGCGATCTGGTAGCCCTGGCGCTCGACCCACTCGGGCTTGAACGGGTCGAGCCAGATGTCCACGCGCTCCTGCACGTGGCTGACCGTGGACGCGAAGAACCACGCCCCGGCCGCGAACATCACCATCCCGATCGCCACGAACGACAGCCGGTTGGTGGCGACGTAGAGCAGCGCCAGGAAGCCGCCGAAGTACATCACCGACGAGCCGAGGTCGCGGATGAAGACGAGCATCACCATCGCCGCGCCCCACACCACGAGGAGCGGCCCGAAGTGCTTCGTCGGCGGGATCGTGACGAACAGGAAGCGCCGCGAGCCCTGGACCAGCACCTGCCGCGTGTCGCGCAGGTACGCGGCGAGGAAGACGATGATCGCGATCTTGCCGAACTCGGCGGGCTGGAACGAGACCGGACCGATGCCGACGCCGAGGTAGGCGCCGTTGACCTGCTGGCCGATCCCGGGCACGCGCGGCAGGAACAGCAGCACGAGGCCGGCGAGCGCGATCGTGTAGCGGTAGCGCTCGAGCACTCGCAGGTCGCGCAGAAGGAGGATCGTGAGCCCGAACAGCAGCAGCCCGAACACGAACCAGGTCGCCTGCTGGCGCGCCAGGTCCTCGTCGATCCGGTAGATCACCACGAGGCCGAAGCAGGCGAGCACGGCGACCAGCGGGAACATGTAGGGGTCGGCGTAGGGCAGCGTGAAGCGGAGGAACAGGTGGCCGGCGAAGCAGAGGCCGAGGAACCAGGCGCCGTACGTCAGCGAGATGTCGGAGAGCACCTCCGACTCCTGGATGAAGATCGCCGCGAAGCCCGCCGTCAGGAGGAGTGACGCGGGGACGAGGGCGAGCAGCTCGCGGTTGCGAGCGCTCACTGGACCTCGCCCCGCTCGAGCCTCCGCACGAGGTCCTCGGCGTCGTCCTTCGACCGCAGCTTGTGATCGGTGAACGTCGCACGCCGGTCCTCGGCGACCTGGGCGAGCGTGATGCCCGACGTGTAGAAGCGGTCGTACAGCTCGAGGCCGAACGGCAGCTCGTACGGGAGGCCCTGGTACACGGCGACCGCGCCCTGGTCGTCGACCCCGACGAAGTAGACGGCGCGCGAGGCGGTCCAGAGCCCGGCGCCGACGATCAGCAGCACGACCAGAAGAGCGATCACGCCGACGGGTACGCGGCGCCGGCGTTTCCCGGCCGTCGGCGACGGCGCGGTCCGCGGCGGCTCCTCGATCAGCCTGGCCCGCGGCTTGGCGACCGCCATCGTCCCCGTACGGCCGCCTTCCTGCGGCACGTCGCCCTCCCATGTCTCCTGCTCCGCCGCGGCCGGCTCCTCGCCGCCCTCGACCTCCTCGAGCCGGAACAGGATCACGGTGATGTTGTCGCGGCCGCCGGCGTCGTTCGCGGCCGCGATCAGCTCGCGCCCGGCCTCGTCGAGCGAGCCCGCGCCCTCGAGGATCGCGGTCACGCCCGCCTCCGCGACCATCGAGGTGAGGCCGTCCGAGCACACCATGATGACGTCGCCGTCGCGGGCGTGATAGCTCCGGACGTCGACCTCCACGTCGGGCTCGGGGCCGAGCGCGCGGGTGATGACGGAGCGCTGGGGATGCGTCTCGGCCTGCTCCTCGGTCAGCTTGCCGCGGGCCACCAGCTCGCCCACCAGCGAGTGGTCGCGGGTGAGGCGCTCGAGCCGGCCGCCGCGCAGCAGATAGGCGCGCGAGTCGCCGACGTGCGCGATCGTGACCTCCTGCTCGCCGACGTAGGCGGCGGTCACCGTGGTGCCCATGCCGGCGCGCTGGGACTCGGCGCGCGAGCGGTCGTGGATACGGCGATTGGCGTCCTCGATCACCTGCACGAGCGCCTCGGCCGGCGAGCCGTCCGGCAGCCCGCGGTCGAACGACTCGACCGCCATCTCCGACGCCACCTCGCCGGCCTGGGCGCCGCCCATGCCGTCGGCGACGACGAACAGCGGCGCGCGGACGAAGTAGCTGTCCTCGTTGCCCTGACGCTGCCGGCCGACGTCGGAGGCGTGGAAGTGGTCGGAGATAATCAGCATTTCGCCCTCCGGTCACCGGAAACCCCACCCGGTGACCTACGTGCGACGTTACTCATCGCTCGAACGTGAACTCGGAATCCCCGATACGGATGCTGTCACCAACGTGAAGCGGTTGCGGGCCTCTGAGCGGCTCCCCGTTGAGGTAGGTGCCGTTGGTCGAGCCGAGGTCCTCGAGCACGATCACGTCTCCCTCCGCCACCAGCCGCGCATGGGCCGACGACGCGAACGTGTCCTCGAGCCGGATGTCGGCCGAGTCGCCGCGCCCGAGCAGCGCGCCGTCGGAGAGGTCGTAGGCCGACCCGGCGCGCAGCCCGGCCGCGGTCGCCACCCGCAGCTTCGGGGTGCCGGCGGGTGCGTCGTTGAGCGCCGCCGTCGCGTGGTGCATGCCGGTGGCGTCCTCGTATGCGGGCGCGAGCTCCCGGGCGCCGCGCCGCAGGTCCTTGAGCGCCGAGCGCGCCATCCAGAACAGGAACAGGTACAGCACGGCCAGGAAGCCGAACTTGAGCGCCACGGCGACCGGGTCGAGCGCCACTCTCCTACTCCAGCTCGAAGGTGACGCGGGCGGTGCCGAGCTCGATCGTGTCGCCGGGGCGAAGCGACTGCGGGCCTTGGATGCGGCGGCCGTTGACCTTGACCCCGTTGGTCGACCCGAGGTCGCGGACGATCCACGAGCCCCCCGACGGGCGCACCTCGGCGTGGCGGCGCGAGACGTTCGGATCCTCGAGCGTGACGTCGGCGTCGCGCGAGCGGCCGAGCACCGCGCCCTTGGCGTCCAGGATCTCGGTCCGCCCGTCCACGCGCAGGCGGGCGCTGCCGCGGCGGAGATCGGGCTCCCGCAGCGGCTCGGCCAGCCGGTCGGCCGCCGTGTAGACCATCGTGTGGCTGTGGTCGCCCTGGCTCGGCGACTCCTCGGCGCGCTGCGGCGGCCTGACCAGGCGCGCCTGGATCCCGAACTCGCCGAGGCGCAGCTGGTCGTCGGTGCGGAACTCGATCGCCGGGCGCGTCACGAGCGAGATCCGCTCGCGCCGCGCATGCTCGAGCAGGTAGCCCGACAGCTCGCGCTTGAGCTCGTCCTCGTAGCCTGCGAACTGCTCGCGGTCGTCGGTCGAGAGCCAGACCGCGTACTCGTTCGGCGCGTAGGTCCGCGACAGCGACTGGACACGGTGCTCGTCCATCTCACGCGCCAGCTTGCGCGCGATCTCGACCGGCCGGACCTCCGACTTGAAGGCACGCGAGAACGTCCCCTCCACGAGGCCGGCGAGCTTGGATTCGAGTGAACGCAGGACGCTCATGGGCGGCTGGGACGGATAGGTACCCGGTCATGGGCGGTCATCGTCGGGACTCAGAGTATTCCGCGCCCGCGCACCGATCACCGCCAGCACCGCGCCGGCGACGGCGCCCGCGGCCAGGCTGCTCGGCTCCGGAAGGCCCGTATAGCCGGCGATCGCCGCCGTGGCGGCGGCCAGGCCGGCAGCCCACACCGTGGCGCCGACCACGTCGCCCGCGAGCGTCCGGCCAGGGACGAGCCACGGCAGCACCAGCGCCGCCAGCGCCCACAGCGGCGCGAGCAGCAGCGCGCCGGAGGTGGCGATCGCTTCGAGGACGTCCGCGGCGGTGTCCGGCGGCGTGCCGAAGGCGAGCTTGGAGTCCAGCAGCGGCTCGGCGAGCAGCAGCCACCACAGGCCGGCGGCGCCGAGCGCGGCGCGGGTGTAGGCGCCGCGAGCGCGGCCGGCGACGGCCGGATACGCGCCGGCGAGCGTCGCCAGCCCGAGCGCGGGGGCGGCGGCCGGTAGCGACCACGCGAGCCCGTGCCGCCGCAGGAGCAGCGGGACGACGGCCGCCGCGGCCGCGACGAGCGCGGCCGCCTCGGGCCACGGGCCGGCGAGCGCGGCGACGCAGCCGGCGGCGGCGACCAGCCACCCGGCGCGCGGGAGGATCGCGACGAGAAGGCATGCCAGCGCCGCGCCGGCGAGCGGGCCCACGAGCGGATCGGCCGGCGGGCTCGCCGCGCCGGCCCAGCGCGGCGGGTCGGCGGCGGCGGCCAGCGCGAGCGCGGTCAGGCCGGCGGCGGCGAGCCCGGCGGCCAGGCGGGCGAGCGCGGGCGATGTGGGGCCGGCGCGCTCGAGCGGGTGGGGCGCGACCGTGCCGCCCTCGTCCGACACCTCCGGGAGCGTCTCGGCGAGCGCTTCTGCGAGCTCGGCGAGCGTTCCGCGATCGTCGGGGGCGGGCGCGAGGGCGCGGTCGAGCGCCGCGCACAGCGGCGCCGGCAGGTCGCGCCGGCGCGAGCGCAGCGCGGGCAGGACCGTGCCGAGGAGCCGTGCCGTGGCGGCCGGGCTCGGCCGGCGGACCGGGTTGGCGCCGGTCAGCGCCTCGTACAGCACGAGCGCGAGCGAGTAGAGGTCGGTGCGCTCGTCGATACGCTCGCCGGCGGCCTGCTCCGGCGCCATGTAGGCGAGCGTGCCGACCACGTCGCCGGTCCGGGTCAGCGGCTCGTCGCCGGCCAGGTGCGCGATGCCGAAGTCGGTCAGCTTGGCGCCCTCGCCGTCGGCCGGCACGATCACGTTCTGCGGCTTGACGTCGCGGTGGATCACGCCCCGCTCGTGCGCGTGCTCGAGCGCATCGGCCAGCGCCAGGCCTACGCGCAGGACGTCGCGGTCGCTCAGCGCGCCTTCGCGCTCGAGCGCGTCGAGCGTGGGCCCGCGGACGAGCTCGGACACCAGGTACCGGCCCTCGGGGGCGTCACCGGCGTCGAACACCGCCACGATCCCGCGGTGGTGCAGCCGGGCGGCCGCGAGGGCCTCGCGCTGTGCGCGCTCCGGCGCCGGGCCGTCGGAGGCGATCAGCTTCAGTGCCACCGCTCGGTCGAGCCGCTCGTCGTGGGCCGCGTAGACGGTCCCGAATCCGCCGGACCCCAGCCGATGGCCCAGCCGGTAGCGACCGGCGACGAGGGCGGGGCCGGCAGCCGTGACGTCCATCCGCAACCCCCTTCGACGGCCGGGCTCCGGACCCTGCTACGACGCGCCGCGCACGTCGGTCATGCGGCCCTCGCCGGGCCGCCGGGCAGACCCTTTCTGCCGCCCGCGGGGTCGCCGCGCGCGGCCTGCACGAGATCCGGCCGGGGGTGTTGGTATTACTGAGTCACCTGTCAAAGGGTCAACAAGTGCGGCGAGATGGCGTCGCGCACCGAGGAGACGAACTTCCAGTCTTGTCCTTCTTCGACGAGGACGAAGAACCCCGCCGGACCCCTAGGCCGCGCCGCGCGCGGCCGGCCGGTGGTGGTGTCGCCACAGCCGATTCGCAGACGCTTCTGATCCGCCGCGTGGTGGCCGGTATCGGCATCGTGCTCGTCCTGCTGCTGCTGATCTTCTTCATCGACTCCTGCCGCGACAGCCAGCGCGAGAACGCGCTCAAGGACTACAACCGGCAGCTCTCGACGATCGCCGCCGAGTCGGCCCGGCAGGTGAGCGCGCCGTTCTTCCAGCTGCTCACGGAGGGCGCCGGCAGCTCGCCGCAGGATCTTCAGACCCAGATCTCCGGCTACCGGGTGCAGGCCGAGCAGCAGTATGAGCAGGCCCGGGAGCTGGACGTCCCCGGCGACATGCGCGGCGCGCAGCAGTCGGCGCTGATGGCGCTCGAGTGGCGGCGCGACGGCCTCGACCGGATCGCCCAGGAGATCCGGCCCGCGCTCGGCGACGAGAGCGAGCAGGCCGACGCCGCGATCGAGCAGATCGCCGGCCAGATGGAGACGTTCCTGGCCTCCGACGTGGCTTGGGACACGCGTGTGATCCCGTTCATCAGGAACACGCTCGACGAGCACGAGATCGGCGGTCAGGAGATCAGCCGCTCGCAGTTCCTGACCGACCTGAGCTGGCTGGAGCCGCAGACGATCGCGACCGTGCTCGACCAGCAGCTCACCAGCGGCGGAGGCGGAGGCGGCGAGCCGACCGGGCCGGGCCTGCACGGGTCGGGCCTCGACTCGACGAACTACGGCGACACCGCGCTCCAGCCCGAGGTCAGCAACCGGCTGACCTACGAGCCGGGCACCGGCTTCACCGTGAACTTGACGAACCAGGGCGAGAACGACGAGTTCGACATCAAGGTCACGCTGCGGATCGAGGCCGAGGGCCAGGACCCGATCACGACGTCGGAGACGATCCCGAAGGTCGCGACGGGCCAGAGCGCGAACGCCGAGCTGCCGCTCGAGGACCAGCCGCCGCTCGACACCGCGGTGACGATCCGCGTCAGCATCGCGCGCGTTCCCGGCGAGGAGAAGGTCGACAACAACCGCGCCGAGTACAACGCGCTGTTCTCGCGCGGCTGACGAAGTCTCGCTCGTAGACTCTTCGCCCCAGTGAACGACCTGACGGAACCCGTCGGCCTGGTCGCGCTGGCGGCCGGCGCGATCGCGCTCGTGGCGCTCGTCGTCGCCCTCGTGCTGGCGGTCAAGCTGCGCCGGGTGCGAGCCGCCCAGGAGGTCGTGCTCGGCGCCAGCGGCCGCGATGACCTCATCGCCCACGCGAGCGGGCTGCATGGGGCGTTCGAGGAGCTCCACGGCCGCGTGGAGGAGGTCGCCGAGCGACTCGACGGCCGGATGACCGCCGCCGAGCACCGGCTCGACGGCGCCGTCGCCCACCGCGCGCTCGTGCGCTACGACGCTTACGGCGAGCTTTCCGGCCACCAGTCGATCTCGCTCGCCCTGCTCGACAGCGACCGCAACGGCGTGGTGCTGTCCTCGATCGCCCATCGCGACACCGCGCGGCTGTACTGCAGGCAGGTCCTCGACGGGCGCGGCGAGCACGAGCTCTCGCCGGAGGAGGACGAGGCGATCCGGCTCGCGCTCACGGGCGAGGCGCAGCGCACCGTGACGCTCGACTGATGCGGGTCGGCTACCTCGGGCCGGACGGGACGGTCAGCCACGAGGCCGTGCTGTCGGCCGCCGGGTCCGACGCGTTCGCGCTGGTGCCGCTGCCGACCCTGCACGAGGCGGTGATCGCCGTCCACGACGGAAGCGTCGAGCGGGCACTGGTGCCGATCGAGAACTCGCTCGAGGGGTCGGTGACACCGACACTCGACGCCATCGCGTTCGAGACCGACGACGTGGTGCTGGTCGGCGAGCTGCGCCACCCGGTCCATCTGCACCTCGTCGCCGCCGGGCCGCTCGAGCTCGCCGAGGTGCGAGCGGTCGTGTCGCACCCGCAGGCCAGCGGCCAGTGCGCGCGCTTCCTGCGCGAGTCGCTCCCCGGCGTGCCGGTGGTAGCCGCCCGCTCGACCGCCGACGCCGTGCGTCACGTGGCCGGCGGGTTCGAGTCCGGCGCGGCGGCCATCGGCACCCGCGGCGCCGCCGAGCGCTACGGCTGCGTGGTCCTGCGCGAGGACGTCGAGGACGACCCCGGCAGCGAGACCCGCTTCGTATGGATCGCCCGCGCGGGGACCGAGCCGGCGGAGCTGGCCGCCACGCCTTACAAGACCGCCCTCGTGTTCTGGGGCGCCGGCTCGTCGGGCCCGGGCTGGCTGGTGCGCTGCCTGGCCGAGTTCGCGCAGCGCGAGGTCAACCTCACCCGCATCGAGTCGCGCCCCCGAAGGCAGCGGCTCGGCGAGTACATGTTCTTCCTCGACCTCGAGGGGCGGATGGCCGACGCGGAGGTCGCGGCCGCCGTCGACGGCCTCCGCGCGCACGCCGATGTGGTGCGCGTTCTCGGGTCGTTTCCGGCGGCGTGAGCGGGGAATCGGCTGGCGCCGATTCCCTTGCGAGTTCGCTTCGCGAACATCGCGGGTGGGTCTTCTTCACTGGCTACACTCCCGGGGCAGCCATGGGTTCCCGCACCCCAGTACCACCACTGGGGTCCGTGTCGCGTGACGATCGCCGGCGGCACGGACCGAATGCCGACGGCACTGGCCGTTGGTCTGGTGGTCGTGTGCTGGTCCTCAACGCGACGTATGAGCCGATCAACGTCTGCACCGTGCGCCGCGCGACGGTGCTGCTGCTGAAGGAGAAGGCCGAGGTCATCGAGATCGGCGCGACCGACCTCCACTGGGCCACGGGCTCGCTACCGAAGCCGGTGGTGATCCGGCTCGTGACCTACGTGCGCGTCCCACGCGACAGCCACAAGCGCAAGATCACCCGCCGCGCGGTGTTCGCGCGCGATGGCTGGGAGTGCATGTACTGCGGCGCGAAGACGAGCCTGACCGTCGATCACGTGATCCCGCGCTCGAAGGGCGGCGGGTCGGGCTGGGACAACATCGTCGCCTCCTGCGCGCCGTGCAACCGCCGCAAGGGCGACTGGCTGCCGCACCAGGTCAACATGCACCCGCGCGTCAAGCCCCGGACCCCGTCGGCTCACATCTTCATCCAGCTCGCGTCGCCGACGATCCCGGCGACCTGGCGGCAGTACCTCCCGCAGGCTGCCTGAGCGACGCGTCGGAGCGGTTAGGAGGGCGAAGCCCGGTTACGGGCGCCGGACGGCGGCCGTCGCCATCAAAAGCGTCGCCTGGATGGCGACAAGGGCAACCCACCCTGAGCGAAACGAAGGCCCCGAGTCGACACTCGGGGCCTTCGTACAACTCGCTGGACTTGCAGTCGCCCGTGGCTGACTAAGCGGCCGGGGGGACGAGCTCCGGCACCACTAAAACGACGGTGTCACGGTGTGGATTCCGCTCCAGCGGGTCCAGCACCGGCTGCTAGCGGCCGGACACCTCCAGGGTCCCACAAGAACTGTCACTCAACTTCGGACCACCCCCTTTCTCTGGTCTGCGCAGAGTAGCGAACTGCGCGGACGAGCACGACCAGCCGGATGGGGGGTCACTCCTCGGCGGTGTCGTCGGCGCCGCTGGCGTGCGCGTCGACCTCGATCACGCCCTCGATCGGGAGCGTCGCTCCTTCGCCGGCAACCTCTTCGGCCGACGACTCGACGACCAGCGCCACGGCGGAGACCTCGTCGCCCTCGCGGAGGTTCATCACCCGCACGCCCTGCGACGGCCGGCCGTAGCGGTTGATGCCGCGCACGCCGGTCCGCTGGACCATGCCGTTGGTGGAGATGAACACCAAGTCCTCGTGGTCACGCACCACCAGCGCCGCGGCCAGCAGGCCCTTGGCCTCCGTGAAGGTGATCGTCTTGACGCCCTTGGCGCCGCGCGAGGTGAGGCGGTACTCGTCGATGGGCGTCCGCTTGCCGTAGCCGCCCTCGGTGACCACCAACAGGTCCTGCCCCGGCCGCGCGACGTCCATCGCGAGCACATAGTTGTCGGCGCCGGAGACATCCATGCCCCGCACGCCGCTGGCGGGCCGGAGCTGCGCCCGCACGGAATCCTCGGGGAAGCGGACGGCGAGGCCCGCGTGCGAGACCATCAGGATCTCGTCGCCCTCGTCCACTCGCCGGACGGCCACCAGCTCATCGTCGTCGCGGATGTTGATGGCGATGATGCCGTCAGCCTTGATCGGCGTGTTGTAGAGCGCGAAGTCGGTCTTCTTGACGATCCCGCCGCGCGAGCCGAACACGAGGTACTTGGTCTCCGTGAAGTCGCGCGTGGCGAGCACCGACTGCACGCGCTCGCCCTCGCGCAGCGGAAGGATGTTGCTGAGGTGGCGGCCCTTCGACGTGCGGCCCGCCTCCGGCAGGTCGTAGACCTTGGAGCGGTAGACCTTGCCGCGGTTGGTGAAGAAGAGCAGGAAGTCGTGCGTCGAGCACACGAAGAGGTGCTCGATGTAGTCGTCCTCCTTGAGGTCCATGCCGGTGATGCCGACCCCGCCGCGGCGCTGCTGGCGGTAGGTCGCCAGGGGGAGCGACTTGATGTAGCCCGAGTGCGAGATGGCGATCACCATCTGCTGGTCGGCGATCAGGTCCTCGATGTCGAGGTCGTCCTCGCTCGGCGCGATCACCGTGCGGCGCTCGTCGCCGTAGCGGTTGGCGATCTCCTCCAGCTCCTCCTTGATCAGGTCCAGCACCATGCCCTCGTCGCCGAGCAGCGCGCGCAGCTCGCCGATCCGCTCGACCAGGTCGGCGTGCTCGCGCTTGATCGAGTCGGCCTCCAGCGCGGTCAGCTGCTGCAGCCGCAGGTCGAGGATCGCCTGGGCCTGGATCTGGGTCAGCCCGAAGCGGTCCATCAGGCCGGTGCGAGCGATGTCGCGGTCGCGCGAGCCGCGGATCAGCGCGATCACCTCGTCCAGGTGGTCGAGCGCGATCAGCAGGCCCTCCAGCCGGTGCACGCGCGCCTCGAGCGTCCGAAGCTCGTGCTTGGAGCGGCGGACGACGACCTCGCGCTGGTGCTGGACGTAGTTGTGGATCACCGACCGCAGCGGCAGCGTCCGCGGCACGTTGTCCACCAGCGCGACCATGTTCACGCCGAACGTCGTCTGCAGCGCGGTGTGCTTGTAGAGCTTGTTGAGGACGACCTTGGGGTTCGCCTCGCGCTTGAGCTCGATCACGATCCGCATCCCGCGCCGATCGGAGTGGTCCTCGATGTTCGTGACCTCGGTGAGCTTCTTCTCGGCGTGCAGGTCGGCGATCTTCTTGATGACTCCGCCGTCGCCGCCCTTCTTGACCATGTAGGGCAGCTCGGTGACGATGATGTGGTCCTTGCCCTGCCGGCCCTCCTCGATGTGCGCCTTCGCGCGCACGCGGATGCGGCCGCGGCCGGTCTCGTAGGCCTCCTTGATCCCCGAGAGCCCGAGGATCACCCCGCCGGTCGGGAAGTCGGGGCCCTTGAGGTGCTTCATCAGGCCGACCGTCTCGATGTCCGGGTCGTCGATGTAGGCGATCGTGGCGAGGATCGTCTCGCGCAGGTTGTGCGGCGGGATGTTGGTGGCCATGCCGACCGCGATGCCGCTCGACCCGTTGACGAGCAGGTTCGGGAACCGCGCCGGGAGGACGACCGGCTCCCGGTTCTGGCCGTCGTAGTTGGGCTGGAAGTTGACCGTGTCGGCGTCCAGGTCGCGCAGCATCTCGCGCGCGATCGGCGCCAGCCGCGCCTCGGTGTAGCGCATCGCGGCTGCAGGATCCTCGTCGATCGAGCCGAAGTTGCCCTGCCCGTCGACGAGCATGTTGCGCATCGAGAAGTCCTGCGCCATGCGCACGAGCGTGTCGTAGATCGCGCTGTCGCCGTGCGGGTGGTACTTGCCCATCACGTCGCCGACGATGCGGGCGGCCTTCGAGTACGGGCGGTTGGGCTGCAGGCCGTTCTCGTTCATCGAGAACAGCACTCGGCGGTGGACGGGCTTCAGGCCGTCGCGTACATCGGGCAGCGCGCGCCCGACGATGACGGACATCGCGTAGTCGAGATACGACGAGCGCATCTCCTCCTCGAGCCCGCGCGGCTCGATGTTGCCGCCGGAGATGAGATCGCTGCTCGCCATCAGATGTCGAGGGTCGCGACGCGGGCGTTCTCTTCGATGAACTCGCGGCGCGGCTCGACCTTGTCACCCATCAGCATCGTGAACAGCCGGTCGGCCAGCGAGGCGTCGTCCATCGTCACCTGCTGCAGCGTGCGCGTGGTCGGGTCCATCGTCGTCTCGCGCAGCTGGTTGGCGTTCATCTCGCCGAGGCCCTTGAAGCGCTGGAGCCGCACACCCTTGGCCGCGACTTCCAGCACCGTCCGGCGGAGGTCCTCGAACGACAGCGCCTCGTCGGACTCGTCGCCGAGACGGACGGCGAACGGCGGTGTCCCGGCCATGCTCACGAGCTCGGCGTGGACGCGCGCGAGCTGGCGGTACTCGTTGGCCTCGAACAGCGTGCGGCGCAGCCGATGGGTGCGCGCGAGGTTCGTCTTGCGCTCGACCGCGCGGACGCGGATGAGCCCGTCATCGGCCGCCACCAGCTCGGTGGTGTAGGGCTCGGTCTCCGGGTCGTCACGGCCGATCAGCTCGAGCAGCCCGTCGGCGGTGGTGACCTGCTCGTCGAGGATCTGCGACTCCTCGAGGAACTGCACGACCTCGTGCCCGTGGTCGGCCCGCAGGGCGCTCGCCCACCCCTCGTACTGCTTGAGCAGCCGGGAATAGCGCTGCCAGCGGCTGTCGGTGAGCTTGAACGGCTGGCCGTCGTGATCGGTGATCGAGAACTTCTCGAGCTTGTCGCCGAGCAGGGTCTCCTCGAGCTCGGACTCCTTCTCGATGTAGCGCTCGCGCTTGCCCTGCACGAGCTTGTACAGCGGCGGCTTGGCGATGTAGACGTACCCGGCCTCGATCAGCTCCTGCATCTCGCGGAACAGCAGCGTGAGGATCAGCGTCCGTATGTGGGCTCCGTCAACGTCAGCATCTGTCATCAAAATGATCTTGTGGTAGCGCGCCCTCTCGATGTCGAACTCGTCGCGCACGCCGGTGCCGAGCGCGGTGATCAGCGCCTGGATCTCCTGGTTCTGCAGCACCTTGTCGATCCGGGCCTTCTCGACGTTGAGGATCTTGCCGCGCAGAGGCAGCACCGCCTGGGTCGACCGGTCGCGGCCCTGCTTGGCGGAGCCGCCGGCGGAGTCGCCCTCCACGATGAAGAGCTCGGTCAGCGAGGCGTCCTTGACCGTGCAGTCGGCCAGCTTGCCGGGCAGGCCCATGCCGCCCATCGCGGACTTGCGGGTCGCGTCGCGGGCCTTGCGGGCGGCCGCACGCGCCTGCGCGGCTGACACCGCCTTGCGGATGATCTTGCGCGCCTCGGCGGGGTTCTCCTCGAGGAACTGGGCGAGCTTCTCGTTGACCACCGAGGCGACGAAGCCCTCCATCCCCGGATTGCCGAGCTTGGTCTTCGTCTGGCCCTCGAACTGGGGATCGGTGAGCTTGGCCGAGATCACCGCGGTGAGGCCCTCGCGCACGTCCTCGCCGGAGAGGTTCTCGTCCTTCTCCTTGAGCTCGTTGGTCTGCCGCGCGTAGCGGTTGAGCGTGCGGGTGAGCGCGGAGCGGAAGCCGGACAGGTGCGCGCCGCCCTCGTGCGTGTTGATGTTGTTCGCGAACGAGAAGACGGACTCCTGGTAGGAGGAGTTCCACTGCAGCGCGACCTCGACCGCGCCCTCGCCGGACTCGCCGGCGAAGAAGACGACCTTGCCCTGGATCGGGTCCTTGTTCTCGTTCAGGAAGGAGACGAAGTCCTCGATCCCGCCGTCGTACTGGAACTCGGCGCGGCGCGCGTCGCCGCGCTCGTCCTCGATCGCGATCCTCAGGCCGCGGGTCAGGAACGCGGTCTCGCGCAGGCGCTGCTCGAGCGTGGCGAAGTCGAAGTCGAGGGTCTCGAAGACCTCCGCGTCGGGCAGGAAGGTGATCGTCGTCCCGGTCTTCTTGGCCGGCTCGCCCTTCTCGAGGGCGCCCTGCGGTACGCCGCGGGCGTACTCCTGCGTCCACGTGAAGCCGTCGCGCCGGACCTCGACGCGGAGGCGCTCGGACAGGGCGTTGACGACCGAGACACCGACGCCGTGCAGGCCGCCGGACACCTTGTAGCCACCGCCGTCGCCGAACTTGCCGCCGGCGTGCAGGACGGTGAGCACGACCTCGACGGCCGGCTTGCCCTCCTTCTCCATCGTGGCGACCGGGATGCCGCGACCGTCGTCGGTGACGGTGATCGAGTTGTCGGGGTGGATGACGACCGTGACGTTGTCGCAGTGGCCGGCCAGCGCCTCGTCGACCGAGTTGTCGACCACTTCGTAGACGAGATGGTGCAGGCCCCGCACACCGGTCGAGCCGATGTACATGCCTGGCCGCTTGCGCACCGCCTCGAGGCCCTCCAGGACGGTGATGTCCTGAGCGTCGTAACCGGTTCGCTGCTCGTCGTTGGAAGCCACGTTGCCTTTCGTCTCACACAAGCGACGCCCCGGCTGGCGGGCGATCCCGCCACAGGCCGGGGCGTAGCCATAACGTGGTCATTATTCTAGCAGGCCGCCTCCTGCGACCGGCCGGTTGACCTGTGCCAAAAGTGCTGCAAATCGCCACAAAACAGCTGCATCTCACCGCTCCCTTGTCGGGGCTCTGCGCGCTTGGACGCGCAGGCGCCTGACGGCGGGCCTCCCGAGCGCCTGATTCAGCCGCTCGACGACCAGCTCGGACATCAGATCCAGCTCTTGCGCGCGCACCGCCTCCGAGCATGCGACGACCACCTCGCCGTCGCGCTCGGCCCACGGCTCGGTGTACGGCGCGAACATCGGCCCGGCCGCCGCCGGCCACGCTCGCTGGACCTCCGCGAGCAGCGTCGCGGGCGACAGCCGGGCGGTGAGCGCCTCTAACGCGCCTGAAACCGGAGTGAGCGTTCGCCGCCTCACCCCGCGAGCGTTGTCCCCCGGGCCTCGGCCCCTCGATTCAGGCGGTCGCCGTCCGTGGCGACCGTGACCGGGCCTTCGGCCCCCTCGTCCGCCGCCTGCAGCACGCGCCCCTCGGCGATCGCCACGCGCACCACGCCGGGGTCGTCCGCGCCCGGGACGTGCCCGAGCTCGGTGGCCGTGACGATCGTCTGGCCGCCGGCCCGCAGCACGTCGACGAGCCGCGCGCGGCGCGGCGCGTCGAGCTCGCTCATCACGTCGTCGAGCAGCAGCAGCGGCGGGGAGCCGCGCTCGGCCGCGAGCTCGTCGCGCTCGGCGAGGAGCAGCGCCAGCAGGCCGAGCCGGACCTGGCCGCGCGAGCCGTAGGCGCGCAGCTCGCGGCCTTCGTGCCGCAGCGCGAGCTCGTCGCGGTGTGGGCCGTGGCCGGTGAAGCCGCGCTCGAGGTCGCTTTCGGTCCGCTCCGCCAACTCGGTGGCCAGGGCGTCGGCGGACTGCGCGCGCGAGCGCGGCCGGTAGGCGACGTCGGCCTCGCCCTCGAGCCCGAGCGCGACGGCATGGGCGGCGAAGCGGGCGCGCAGCCGATCGACCACCTGTGCGCGGTCGCTCATGAGTTGGACGCCGTGACGGGCGAGGGCGGCGTCCCACGCGGGGAGCGAGTCGCGGCCCGCGCGGCCCGCGCGGACGGCGGCGATCAGCGCGTTGCGCTGGGCGAGCGCGGCCGAGTACTCGCGGCGCGTGCCGGCGCGTGCCGGCCACAGGGCGGCGACGACCTGGTCGAGGTGCGCGCGACGGAGCGCCGGGGCACCGAGCACCAGCTCGAGGCGGTCCGGCAGGAAGACCGCCACCAGCGGGCGCGCGGACGACTCGGTCAGCCGGTCGACGGGCGCGCCGTCGGCGCGCAGGCGCTTCGGCTCGCCGGGCTGGAAGCCGACGCTCACCTGATGGCGCCCCTGCTCGTCCTCGGTCTCGAGCTCGAGCCGGGTCAGCGTTGCGCCGAAGCGCACCACCTCGCGCTCGTTGGCGGTCCGGCACGAACGGCCGGTGCACGCGAAGTAGAGCGCCTCGAGCAGGTTCGTCTTGCCGGCCCCGTTCCGCCCGGCGACGACGGTGAGCGACGCCCCCGGCCGCAGCTCAGCCGCCTCATAGGACCGGAAGTCCCGCAGGCTGAGCCGGAGGACTCTCATGCCCGGGCCGGCGTCCGGCCGGGTGGGCGGGACTCAATCGGGCGCTCGCCGTCCATGGTGATCGATCAGGCGTTGAGCCTTATCGGCATCAGCAGGTACTGGAATCCGCTGCCGTCGGCGGCCTCGATCAGCCCCGGCCGCAGCGGCGAGATCAGCTTCAGCACCACGTCGCCGCCGTCGAGCGCCTCGAGGCCGTCGCGCAGGAACTCCGGGTTGAAGCCGATCTCGAACGGCTCGCCCTGGAACGGCACCGGCACGGTCTCACGCGCCTCGCCGACGTCCGGCGTGCGCGCCGACACGGTCAGCTCTCCCTCGGCGAAGCTGAGCCGCAGCGGCGCGTTCTTCTGCGCCAGCAGCGAGATCCGGCGCACGACGTCGGCGATCTCCGAGCCGCTCAGCTGGAGCTCGTGCTCGTACGCCTCCGGCAGCAGGGTGCGGACGTTGGGGAACTGGCCGTCGATCAGCCGCGACGACAGCACCACGCCGGCGGCCTCGAACACGACCTGGTTCGACCGCAGCGAGACGGCGATCCGCTCGGCCGCGCCGTGCTGGACGATCCGGGTCAGCTCCTGCAGTGCGCGGGCCGGGACGTTGGCCTCGAACGACCGCGCCAGCGGCGCCTCGAGCGTCGTGTCCTTGACGGCCAGCCGGTAGGAGTCGGTCGCCGCCATCCGCAGCTCCTGCTCCCCGGCCGAGACGAGGATGCCGGTGAGCACCGGGCGCGTCTCGTCACGCGAGGCCGCGCGCGCCACCTTCAGCACGGTCTCGACCAGCGCGGCACCCGGGACGTCGAGCTGGTCGTCGCCGTCCGGCTCCGGCAGCGGCGGGAAGTCCTCGAGGCGGAGCGTGCGGATGTGGAACGTCGCCGACCCCGACGTGAGCTCGACGTCCTGCTCGGCGACGCGCAGCTCGAGCACGAGCTCGTCGGCCGGCAGCGCCCGCACGACGTCCACGAGCAGGCGGGCCGGGAGCACGGCAGCGCCCTCGCGGGCGATCTCGCCCTCGAGCGGCACTCGCAGGCCGATCTCCATGTCGGTGGCGCGCAGCTCGATGCCGTCGGCCGTCGCCTGCATCTGCACGCCCGACAGCGCCTGGACGGCGCTGCGCGTGGACGCGGCGCGCGTGACGGTCTGGAGCTGGCCGAACAGTGCCTCGCGCCTGGTGGAGAGCTTCATGGGATCGATCGCCTCGATTTCACGATGAAGAAGACAGGAATGAAGTCATGGTCATCGGGGCTGTTGATGTTGTGCACAGCCCGCGCATTCGGCGCTGCGCCGCGGATTCGACGCGCACAGGCGCCTGTGCATGAACCTCGCAGTCTGTCAGGCGTCCCGGACCTCATCGGCTGCCGCCGAGCTCCTCGGTTAGGCGCCGGACGATGTCGTACGCGTCGCGATCGTTCGCCATCCGCTCGGCCGTCCGCCGGCAGGCGTGCATGACCGTCGTGTGGTTGCGACCCCCGAACGCGCGGCCGATCGCGGGGAGCGTCTGATCGGTCAGCTCGCGCGAGAGGTACATGGCGACCTGCCGCGGCCAGGCCACCGGCGCGGCGCGGCTGCTCGAGAGGAGCTGGTCCATCGAGACGCCGAACGTCTCGCAGATCCGCTCCTGGATGTCCGACTACCGATTGGCGCCGCGGCTGCGTCCCCGGGTAGAGGCCGGCGAGCACCTCGTCGGCGAGCTCGGCGGTCACCGGGCGGCCGGTCAATGAGCCGTAGGCGACGACGCGGATCAGAGCGCCCTCGAGCGCGCGGATGTTCGTGTCGACACGCTCGGCGATCATGTCCACCGCGACCGGATCGACTCCTGCCAGCGCGTCCTGCTGCATGCGCTTGCGCAGGATCGTCCGGCGCGTGGTCAAGTCGGGCGGGCGGATGTCGGTCACCAGCCCGGCCTCGAACCGATCACGCAGGCGGTCCTCGAGCGCCTCGAGGTCGCGCGGGAGGCGATCGGATGTCAGGACCAGCTGGGCGCCGGCCCCCTGAAGCGCATTGAAGGTGTGGAAGAACTCCTGCTCGGTGCGCGCCTTGCTCTGCAGGAACTGGACGTCGTCGACGAGTAGGACGTCGACACCGCGATAGGCCGCCTTGAACGCGTCGAGCGCCCCGTGGTGCAGCGCGCCGACGAACTGGTCGGTGAACGCCTCGGTGGTGGTGTAGAGGACGGTGGCGCCGTCGCCGTGGGCGCTGACGTAGTTGGCGATCGAGTGCAGCAGGTGGGTCTTGCCGAGCCCCGGAGGACCGCAGATGAACAGCGGGTTGTAGGCGAGCCCGGGGAGCTCGGCGACCGCCAGCGCGGCGGCGTGGGCGAGCCGGTTGGCATCACCGATCACGAACTGGTCGAACGTGAAGCGCGGACTGAACGCGCCTCCGGAGAAGTCGCGGATCGCCGGGGCCCGCTCGGCCGGCGCCGCCGGACCAACGATCTGCACCCGCGCGCCCGCTCCCAGCACCGCCTTCGCACAGGCGGCGATCAGCCGCGCGAAGCTCGACTCGACCCAGGCCCGGCTCTCGGCCGGCGCCTCGATGACGAGCGTGCCCGCCTCGAGTTGCCGCGCGGCGAGGGGCTCGAGCCACAGCTGCCACGTCGAGTCGCTGACCGCGTGTTGCATCTCGGAGCGGATGCGTCGCCAGGCATGCAGTAGATCGACGTCGGACACGAGCGCGCGGAAATGCCTCCTCCGGGCGGTGAGGTTGGAACCGAGTGATGGCGAGAGGGGGCCTCGCAGCGCCCCGGAATGGCGAACATACCAAAGCCCTAACGGCCCGGAGGCGGGTCCGGGAGGCGACCTCGCAAATCGCGGGAGTTGCGCTCGGAAGGCCTGTGGACCGGTGTCGACAGCCTGTGCGTGACCCTGTGCAGACCGGCCGGTCGGTATCCTGTGGCGCCGTCGCCGGGCTCCCCCTCATCGGCCCGCGGCGAAGGAGCCTGACGTGAAGCGGACCTATCAGCCCAAGAAGCGCAAGCGCGCCCGTACGCACGGTTTCCGCGCGCGCATGAGCACGCGTGCCGGCCGCCTCGTGCTCAAGCGCCGCCGCGACAAGGGCCGCAAGCGCCTGACCGTCTGAGAGCCGTGAGCGCGCAGCGTGGCCCCAAGCGGCGCCGCCTGTCGCGGAGCGCCGAGTTCGAGCGCGTCTACCGCCAGGGCCGCTCGAAGGGCAACCGGTACCTCGTGCTGTATGCGTTCCCGCGCTCGGAGGATCGCGAGGAGGGGCCGCGCCTCGGGCTGTCCGTCGGGCGCCGGGTCGGCGGCGCGGTCGAGCGCTCGCGGGTGAAGCGCGTGCTGCGCGAGGCGTTCTGGGAGGAGGCGGCGCGCCTGCCCACCAGTTCGGACTATGTCGTGGTCGCCCGCCCGGAGGCGCTCCCGCTCGCCGAGCGCGAGGGCACCGCCGGCGTCCGCGCCGCGCTCGCGTCGCTGGTCGACGAGCTCCAGGAGGCCGTGTGAGAGCGGCCGCGGTCGGCGTGATCCGCGCCTATCAGCGCGTGGTCTCGCCGCTGCTCCCGCGCCGCTGCAAGTACCACCCGACATGCTCCGCCTACGCCGTGCAGGCGATCGGCACCTACGGCATACTCCGCGGCTCGGTCCTCGCGGCATGGCGGGTGCTGCGCTGCAATCCGTTCAGCCACGGCGGCTATGACCCGCTGTCGGCGCAGACTCTGTTCCGGGCCGCCGAGCCGCCTGCGTCACACTCCCAGCTCACGTGATCGCGAACGTCTTCCAGCCACTGATCGACTTCTTCGAGCAGATCCTGCTCTGGTTCCACGACGTCGGGCTGAGCTGGGGCATGTCGATCATCGCGATGACGGTGGTGGTCCGGGCCGCGCTGCTGCCGCTGACGTTCAAGCAGTTCAAGTCGATGCAGGCGCTGGCCTCGCACGCGCCGGAGATGAAGCGGCTCCAGGAGAAGTACAAGCACGACAAGGAGCGGCTCAATCAGGAGATGATGAAGTTCTACCGGGAGAACAAGATCAACCCGTTTGCGTCTTGTCTCCCGCTCCTGGCGCAGCTCCCGGTCTTCCTGTCGCTCTTCTACATGCTGCAGGACGACCTGCGGTATGACATCTGCCCGGAGAAGCAGCCGCCACTGCCGGCCGAAGCGGTTCCCTGCGGCGCCGGCGGCGATGCGAGCTTCCTGTTCATCCCGGACCTGACCGACAAGGCGACGGGTGGGTGCTGGCCGTCCTGATCGTGCTCTACGTCGCCTCGCAGCTGTTCTCGACGCTGCTGATGTCGACGACGACGGACCGGACGCAGCGGATGATCTTCCTGGCGCTGCCGTTCGTCTTCGTCATCTTCATCATCAACTTCCCGGCCGGCCTGCTCGTCTACTGGATCACGACGAACCTGTGGACGATCGTGCAGCAGGCGATCATCCGCAAGCGGCTCGGGCCGATGCGACCGCCGGGGCAGGAGGGGATGGGGCTCGGGGAGCTCTTGCGCGGCGGCGCGTCTCCCGCCACGGCAGCTGCCGGTGGCGGCGGTGGCGGCGGTGGCGGTGGCGGCGGCAGCGGCGGTGGCGGCGCGAGCCGTGACCGCAATCCGCCCAAGGGCCGGCCAAGTGGCCCGCCGCCCGCGCCCCCACGCCGCAAGAAGAAACGCTCGGGACGCCGTCGATGACCGACGCCGCCGATCGCGTGGAGGAGCTCGTCGGGCGGGTGGTCGAGTCGCTCGGGCTCGACCTCGGCGCGCTCGAGGTCGTCGAGGACGACGACGGGATTCGCGCGACGCTGCGCGGCGACGAGCTCGGGCTGTTCATCGGCCGCCACGGCACGACGATCGACGCCGTCCAGCACCTGGCGTTCAAGACCGCCAACCGGAACGCGGCGCGCGACGAGGCGACCCGCGTGACGGTCGACGCCGCCGGGTACCGCGCGCGGCGGGAGGAGATGCTGCACCGGCAGGCCGATCAGGCGGCGTCGCGGGCCGCGCGCTCGGGGCGGCCGGTGGCTCTGGACGCGATGAGCGCGACCGAGCGCAAGGTCGTGCACGAGCACCTGAAGGACCGCGACGACGTCGAGACCTACAGCGAAGGGACCGAGCCCAACCGGCACCTCGTGGTCGCGCCGCGGCGCTGAGCGCGCCGCTGGGCCGCGGCGGCGCGGCCGAACCTCAACTGCGCCGGGTTGGGAGGTGGGAAGGGGGTGTCACGGATTCCTTGCCCAGGAGGGAACGCTTTCCTGGGTCACCCCCTGGCTGATCGCTCCCGCGCTCCCTTCAATGCCGAAGTTCGACCCTCGCCGGCGTTTCACGTGTTTCACCCCGGTGAAACACGGCCCGCCGCCGCGGCTGGGACACTGCGCGCGCGATGGACGCGCACGACGAGGGGATCGTGGTCGGCCTGCTGGTCGCCGAGGGGCACTTCGGCGGCGACGGACGCCAGCCGCAGGTGACGCTGCGCATGCACGTGCGCCACGAGGCGCTGATGCGCTGGCTCGCGGCGCGCTTCCCGCGCTCGAAGCTGTACGGCCCCTATCACCACGGCGGCCGCCACTACTTCCAGTGGATGGCGCGCGGGGAGGCGCTGGTCGCCGACCTGCTCCCGATCCTGGAGCGACACGTCACTCCGGCGCTCGATCTCCACGCCCACGAGCGGCTGACCTCGATGACGGATCGCTATGCCGACGCGATCACGCGCGTGCGCGCCCGCGCGGCGCTCGCCGCGTGAAGCGCCTGCACGAGCTCGCCCGCCGCTATCCGCTCCCGCCCGCCGGCGTGGCGGCGCTCGAAGCGATCCTCGAGCTCCAGGCGGCCGACCCGGCCGCCTCGACGACGGTGAGCGAGCCTTCACGGGCCGTCGACCGTCATGTGGCGGACTCGCTGGTCGCGCTCGAGCTGCCGGCGGTACGCGCGGCGCGCCGGATCGCCGACCTCGGCGCCGGCGCCGGCTGGCCCGGCCTCGCGCTCGCCGCGTCGCTGCCCGCTGCACGGGTAGCGCTGGTCGAGAGCGCGATCCGGCATTGCCGCTACCTCGAGCGGGCGGTGGCCGCCGGCGGGCTCGCGAACGTCGAGGTCGTGCATAGCCGAGCCGAGGACTGGCCCGCGGGCATCGGCGCCCATGACGTCGTCACCGCGCGCGCGCTCGCGTCGCTGCCGGTCCTGTGCGAGTACGCCGCCCCGCTGCTGGGACACGGCGGGGTGCTGGTGGCGTGGAAGGGGCTCGTCGAGCCGGCCGAGGCAGAGGCCGGCGCGGCCGCGGCGGCGATCCTCGGGCTCGAGTCGTCCGAGGTCCGCGCCGTCGACCCGTACCCCGAGGCCGAGCGCCGGACGCTGCACGTCTTCCGGAAGGTGACGGCGACGCCGGAGCGCTTCCCGCGACGCCCCGGGATGGCAACGAAGCGCCCGCTTGTCCGCCGGACCTCCCGCTAGCGTCGTGGCCCGGAATGGGCACCGTGTACGCGATCGCGAACCAGAAGGGCGGGGTCGGCAAGACGACCACGGCCGTCAACGTCGCCGCCTGCATCGCCGAGGCGGGCTACGAGACGCTGCTGGTCGACGTCGACCCGCAGGGCAACGCGACCACCGGGCTCGGGATCGAGCGCAACGGCTCGGCCGGCCTGTACGACGTGCTGGGCGGAGAGGTCGCGGCGCTCGAGGTCGCGCGACCGACCGCGGTCGAGCACCTGTGGCTGCTCGCCTCGACGCCCGATCTCGCCGGCGCCACCATGGAGCTCCCGCGGCTGCCGGGGTCGGAGACGCGGCTGCGTGAGGCGCTTGACGGCGTGCGCGACAGGTTTGCGTTCACGCTGCTCGACTGCCCGCCTTCGCTCGGCCCGCTGACCGTCAACGCGCTCGTGGCGGCCGACCGCGTGATCGTGCCCGTCCAGACCGAGTACTTCGCGCTCGAGGGGCTTGCAGGGCTTCTTGACACGCTGTCATTAGTGCAGAGGGAGCTGAACCCGCGGCTGACCGTCGCGGGGATGCTGCTGACCATGCATGACGGCCGCACGAAGCTGGGACAGGACGTCGAGCGCGAGGTGCGCGAGCACTTCCCGCACCTGGTGTTCGACACGGTGATCCCGCGCAACGTCCGGCTCGGCGAGGCCCCGAGCTTCGGGCGCCCCGTCATCCATCACGACCCGCACTGCGCCGGCTCGGAGGCGTACTTCGCGCTGGCCAAGGAGGTGGCATCCCGTGGCTGAGCCGACGCGCGGCATGGGCCGCGGGCTGTCGGCGCTGCTGGCGCCCCCGGGCGACGGCGACGCCCGCGGGCAGGAGCTGCGCGAGATCCCGGTCGAGCTCATCACGCCCAACCCGCGCCAGCCGCGGAAGGCCTTCGACGAGGGCGCGCTGCTCGCGCTGGCCGACTCGCTGCGCGAGCGAGGCGTCCTCCAGCCCGTGCTCGTGCGCCCGGTGGCGGGCGGGACCTACGAGCTGATCGCCGGCGAGCGCCGCTGGCGCGCCGCTCGACTCGCGGGGTTCGAGACCGTGCCCGCCCTCGTGCGGCCGCAGGACGATGCGCAGTCGCTCGAGCTCGCGTTGGTCGAGAACATGGCGCGCGAGAACCTCAACCCGGTCGAGGAGGCGCGCGCCTGCGCGCTGCTCGTGGAGGAGCTCGGGATCACGCGCGAGGACGTCGGCCGCCGCGTCGGCCGCTCGCGCGTGGCGGTGTCGAACCTGCTGCGCCTGCTCGACCTGCCCGACGAGGTGCTCGAGCTGCTCGCCGCCGGCCACCTCAGCGAGGGCCACGGGCGAGCGCTCCTGATCGCCGCCGACCACGACGCCCGCCGCCGCCTCGCCCGGTCCGCGGCGCAGGAAGGCTGGAGCGTGCGGCAGACCGAGGCCCGGGCCCGTGACGCGGGCCGCCGCACGAGCTCGGCGCCGCGCCGCCGCGCGACCACGCCCCATCCCGACCAGGTCGAGGCCGCCCGCCGGCTCGGCGACGCGCTCGGCCGAGCGCTCGGCACCGACGTCCACGTCACTCCACGGGGGACCGGCTACCGCGTCGTGCTCGACCTCGAGGACCCGGCCGCCGCCGAGCTCCTCGCCGCCCGCATCGGCGCCCTCGAAACCGCTCAGGAATGGCCTGGCGACCCCGCCGCGGCCTCGTTCGAAGCAGCCTGACGGCCGCTATGATTGGCCGCCGCGCGGGCGATTAGCTCAGTCGGTTAGAGCGCTTCTCTGATAAGGAAGAGGTCCCTGGTTCGAGTCCAGGATCGCCCACCTCCTGAACGCCCTGCAGCCGCGGGGCTTTCGTGTCTTCAAGGCCGTGATGCTCCCACGGTGCGGGCGTCGAGCGAAACCACACGAAGGCCCTGGTCTTCTGAGTGGCTCGGCACCGTCTCCTGCGCGCGCGAGAGGTTCGACAGCGCGGTCGACGCCTCGGCCCCTAACCATCGCCGTGACGAGCGACGACGGGGCGCGCAAGGCGCCGCGCCCGCGTTCGCATGTGACGGACCGACGGGCATTTCGGCGCGCGAGAGGCCTCCCTGACGCTGGGGGAGTGGCCGCTAGACTTCGCGCTCACGGCCCCTATGAAGGAGCGCCTCGGTTGCAGGAGATGGTCATCTACGGCGTGAGCTTCGACATGGTCGGCAAGCAGCCGATCGTGCTGCTCAAGGCTGTCGACACGAACAAGTTCCTGCCGATCTGGATCGGGCACCCGGAGGCGGCCGCGATCCTGATGAAGCTCCAGGGCGCCTCGACGCCGCGGCCGATGACGCACGACCTGCTCTTCGACATGCTCGGCGAGCTCGAGGTCACCTGCTCGCGCGTGTCGGTGACCGAGCTGCGGGAGAACACCTTCTACGCCTCGATCACGCTGACCGTGAACGGTCGCGAGGTCGACATCGACTCCCGGCCATCGGACGCGCTCGCCCTGGCCGTCCGCTCCGGCGCCCCGATCTTCGCCGCCGAGGACGTGATCGCCGAGTCCGCGATCGAGTTCGAGCACGAGGTCGAGGACACCGAGGAGGTCGTGGACAAGTTCAAGGAGTTCCTCGACCAGGTCACCCCCGAGGACTTCAAGGGCGACCAGTAGCGGCCGTCCGCCTCGAGTCACGGGTGGCTCGGCGGGTCCGGCGAACTGCGGCTGGGTGGGGAAGCGGTGACGCCGCGGGTGTGGCGTTGCCACTACCGCCTGCAGCGACGTCGTCAGCTCGCCCGGCGGCGGAACTCGACCACATTTGGCGGCTCGACCTCCCGCGGCGCGGCCGGCTGCTCGCCCGTGAGCGTCGAGTAGAGGGCGACCTGCTCGCGCACGATCTTGCCGATCCGGCGCACACCCTCGCGGATGTCGTCCTCGGTGATCCCGGAGAAGTTCAGCCGCATCTCCGAGCCGCCGCGGCCGTCCAGATAGGCCGCCCGGCCAGGTACGAACGCGACGTTCTCACGCAAGGCACGCGCGAGCAGGTCCGTCGTGTCGATGTAGTCGGGCATCCGCGCCCAGATGAAGAGGCCGCCGTTCGGCTCGGTCCACGTCGCCTCGCGCGGCATGTACTCGGCGAGCGCCTCGAGCATGGCGTCGCGCCGGCGGCGGTAGAGGTCGACCTGCGTCCGGACGTAGGCGCGCCAGTCGCGCTCGGCGAAGTAGGTGGCGACGAACTGCTGCGACAGGGTGGCGGAGCACAGGTCGACACCGCCCTTGCCGAGGTTGAGCTTGTCGAGCACCGGCGGCGGAGCCGCCGTCCACCCCAGCCGCAGGCCGGGCGAGAGGATCTTCGAGAACGTCCCGAGGTAGATCACGTACGCGCCGCGGTCGAGCGAGTACAGGGTCGGCAGCGACTCTCCCTCGTACCGCAGGAGCCCGTACGGGTTGTCCTCGAGCACCAGCAGCTCGCGCTCGTGCGCGATCCGCACCAGCTCACGCCGCCGCTCCAAGGAAAGCGTCACCCCGGCCGGGTTCTGAAACGACGGGACGGTGTAGATGAACTTCGGCACCCGGCCCTCGCGGGCGAGCCGGTCGAGCTCGGCGAGCAGCACGTCGATCCGCATCCCGTCGTCGTCCATCTCGACCTGCACGACGTCGGCCTGGTAGGAGACGAAGACCGGCACCGCGCCGGGATAGGTGGGCGCCTCGGCGACCACCACGTCGCCGGGGTCGATGAGCGTCTTGCACACGAGGTCGATCACCTGCTGGCCGCCGGTGGTGACGAGCAGGTCCTCGCGCTCGACCTCCATGTCCTCGGCCGCCATCACGTCGACGATGCAGTCCTTGACTTCGTCGAGCCCCTCGGTCGGCCCGTACTGGAGCGCCCGCGCGGAGGCGTCGACGGCCACGCGCGCCATCAGCGCCGCGAAGTCCTCCGCCGGGAAGGTGGAGGTGTCCGGAAGCCCGCCCGCGAGCGAGATGATGTCGGGTCGCGCCGTGACCGCCATCAGGTCCCGCATCGCCGACGATTTCATCGCTTGCGCGCGCTGCGCGAACAGCCCCGCGTAGCGCTCGAGGTCCCGCGCACCCGAGCGCCTGGGTGTCTCGTCTCGCCCCATTCGCCCGCTATCGTCGCACGCCGCAAGTGGAATTCGTGCTCGACCTCCTCCAGGGCGCCGGCATTGCGGCCGCGATCGGCATCCGCCCGTTCCTCCCTGTGCTGCTCGTCGGCGCGCTCGCGTCCGCCGATCTCGGGCTCGACTTCGACGGGACGAGCTTCGCGTTTCTGGAAGAGTGGCCGTTCCTGCTCGCCGTGCTCGTGCTGGTGGCGGCCACCGACTTCCTGCTCCGCCGCCGGGCCGACCTGGAGCGCGGCACATTGATGTGGTTCCTGCTCGGCATCGCCCTCGTCCTGGGCGCGCTGATGGGCGCGGGCTCGCTGGCCGACCACGACTACGTGATCGCGCCGGGCATCGTCGCCGGCGTGGCGTGCGCCACGCTCGGATTCTTCGCCGCGCGATCGCTGTTCGGCCGCGTCCGGCGGCGGCTCGACCCCGATTCCCAGGCCGTGCTCCCGCTCTACGGCGAGGGCGCCGCGCTCGGCGCGGCCGGCGCGGCGATCCTGTTCCCGCCGCTTGCGATCCTCGTCATCGCCGGTCTCGCGTGGCTGCTCGCCGGCGGACGCCGCCGGGCAGATGAGAAGTACGCCGGGCTCCGGATTCTGAGATGACCGATCCGGCGGTCGCGAGATCGATCACCGCGTGAAGAAGCTCATCCTCGTCGTCATCGACGCGATGAAGCCCGCCATGCTCGAGCGCGCGGTGGCGGGTGGGCGGGCGCCGACGCTGCAGCTGCTGATCGAGCGCGGCCATCACGTCGACGACTGCGTTGCGACCTTCCCGTCGGTGACGCCCGTGTGCGCGGCGTCGATCGCCACCGGCACAGGCCCGCACGAGCACGAGATCCCGGGGATGAACTGGTACCACCGCGGCGAGGGCCGCTACGTCGAGTACGGGACCAGCTTCCGGGCGTCGCAGTCGTTCGGGATCCGCCAGTCGCTCACCGACACCATCTACAACATGAACCTCGAGCACCTGTCGGCGGACGTGCCGACCGTGTTCGAGCGGCTCGACGACGCCGGCGTTCGCACCGCCGGCACGACCTACCTGATGTACCGCGGGCGCCACCGCCACGAGGTCTCGGGCGAGACGGCGCTCACCCGGATCGCGGGCACGTTCTTCCGCCACGCGGTCTATGGCCCGAAGGAGCTGTTCTACGCCGACATGTTCGCCTCGCGGCGTACCCCGTGCCGCTCCCAGCTCGGCCTGCCGGGCATCCGCGACCAGCACTCCGGCTGCGTCGGCGAGTTTCTCGTCGAGCACGACCTGTTCGACTTCCTGCTGCTCTCGCTGCCCGACAACGACACCCACTCGCACAGGAACGGCCCGTTCGCGCAGGTCGACTCGCTGGCGGAGGCCGACCGCCAGATCGAGCGCCTGGTGACCGCCGCCGGCGGCCCGGACGCCTTCCTCGACGACCACGCGGTGATCGTCTGCTCGGACCACTCGCAGTCTCGCGTGGAGAAGGAGATCGACCTGTTCCGCGGGTTCGACGGCTTCGGAGTGCTCCCCGCGGCGCGCGCGGACGAGGAGGCGAAGGTGGCGGTATGCCCGAACTCGCGCGCCGCCCAGATCTATGTGCTCGACCGCGACCGTCGCCGCGAGCTGGTCCCGCGGATCGAGCGCACGCTGCTGGCGCTCGACGGCGTCGACCTCGTGCTGCGCCTGACCGACCATCCCGACGGCGAGGCGTCGATCCGCGGGGAGCGCGGCGAGCTGCGGTTCGCGCCCGGCGGCGATCTCGTCGACGCCCGCGGCGAGCACTGGCACGTGGAGGGGGACCTGGATCTGATCGCGCTCGACGTGCGCGAGGGGCGGGTCGGCTCGGCGACCTACCCGGACGCGCTGGCGCGCGCCTGGTCGGCGCTGCGGGCGCGGACCTCCGGGGAGGTGCTCGCCTCGGCCAAGCCCGGCTACGAGTTCCTCGACTGGGGCGGCGCGCACCACGTCGGCGGCGGCTCGCACGGCTCGCTGCACGCCAACGACTCGCTCGGCACCCTGATGTGGTGCGGGACCGGACCCGATTCGTCGGACGCGCGCGAGCAGTGGTCGCTGCGCGACATCGTCCCGATGATCACCGAGCACTTCCAGGTCTGAGGATCTGCTCGATCGCGTCCGCCCGCCGCCCGCCGGCGCGGATCAGGACGGCGTTGAGCCACGGGTCCTCGTCCGCCGAGTCGTAGCGCTGCGGCATGTGGCTGCGCATGACCGCGATCGACTGCTCCTTGCGCACCCCGATCACCCCGCCGCGCGCGCCGGTCATGCCCACGTCGGTGATGTAGGCGGTGCCGCCGGGCAGGACGCGCGCGTCGGCGGTCGGCACGTGCGTGTGGGTGCCGACGACGGCGGTCACGCGGCCGTCGAGGTGCCAGCCGAGCGCGACCTTCTCGCTGGTGGCCTCGGCGTGCATGTCGACCAGCACGTGCCGCGCGTCCGCGACCTCCTTGAGCGCGTCCTCGATCGTCAGCAGCGCCGGGCTGCCGGCCTGCATGAAGAGGTTGCCGCTGAGGTTGACGACGCCGAGCGCGATGCCGTCGCGCTCGACCACCGTGGTGCCGCGGCCCGGCTGGCTGGGCAGGAAGTTGGCCGGGCGGATGATGTTCGGCTGCTCGTCCAGATACGGCCAGACCTCGCGATGGCGGTAGGTGTGGTTGCCGAGCGTGATGACGTCGACGCCGGCGCCGAACAGCTCGGTCGCCTCCTTCGGGGTGATCCCGAGGCCGCCGGCCGCGTTCTCGCCGTTGGCGACCACGAAGTCGATCGACAGCTCCTCGCGCAGCCCGGGCAGCAGGTCCCGCACCACGCGCCGGCCGGCGCGCGCCACGATGTCGCCGATGAACAGGATGGTGCTCAAGACGAGCATGCTAAGGCGCTCACGCGAGCTTGCGAGTGTGAGTAAGCCGCACTCGTTCTCCGGCCATACTTGGCCCATGGCAGATCAGCGCGTGCTCGTCCCCCGATGGGTGCAGCTGGTCATGCTGCCGCTGGTCATCCTCGGGCTGTGGGCGGTGCTCCAGGCGGCCGGGCGCGTCCTCTTGCTGTTCATCATCGGCGCGCTCGTCGCGCTGATCCTGAACCCGTTCGTCTCGCTGCTGCGGCGGGCCGGCTGTCCGCGTGCATTCGCGGTGCTGATCGTGATGCTGTGCGTGGTCGCCGCCATCGTGGCCTTGGGGTTCCTGCTCGCGAACCCGGTCGCCGATCAGGTCGACGCGTTCCGCGACAACGTGCCGGACATCGTCGACGACGCCAACGCCACGTTGGCCGACGTCCAGCGCTGGCTCGACGAGAACGGCATCAACGTGCAGATCGCCGAGGAGGGGGAAACCGCCCTCGGCACGCTGGGCCAGAACCTGTCCGAGGGCTCCGGCGAGCTGGTCTCGTTCACCCAGGACGCGCTGCGCACGCTGGTCGAGGCCTCGCTGGCGCTGATCCTCGTGATCGTGATCAGCGTGTACATGCTGCTGTACGGCGAGCGCATCGGCGCCGGGGTGCGGTCGCTCGTCCACAGCATCGACGCCGACGACTACCCGCTGCGGATCCAGCGCGCGGTGTTCGGCTACGTCCGCGGCCAGCTCCTGTTCTCGCTGATCATGGGGACGAGCGCCGGCCTGATGCTGTGGGTGCTCGGCTCCCTCGGCATCTTCCCCGACGGCAAGACGTACGCGTTGTTCTTCGGCGCCTGGTACGGGTTCGCCGAGCTGATCCCGTACATCGGCCCTGCGATCGGCGCCGGTCCGCCGGTGCTCATCGCGCTGTTCAGCGGCGAGCCGCTCGACGCGCTGTGGCTGACGATCGCGTTCACCGCCCTGCAGCAGATCGAGGGTCACATCGTGGCGCCGAACGTGTTCGCGCAGGCGCTGCGGATCAACCCGCTCCTGGTGATCTTCGCGCTGCTCCTGGGCGGGCAGATCTACGGCTTCATCGGCGCCTTCATCGCACTGCCGCTGGCGGCGATGGTGCGCGAGAGCGTCGTCTACTTCCGTCGCCACTACCGCTTCGAGCAGTGGGACCTGCAATCGGTCACCGATGCTTCATCGGACGCCCCGCCGCGCCACTGCCCGGAGTGCGGTGCGCCGTGCCCGGAGCAGGCGACCGAGTGCCCGGCCTGCGGCACCGAGCTGGGCGGGCCCGACGCCGAGGCGGCGGCGACCTCGAGCGCGCCTGGATAGTGCAAGCCGAATCGGTCAGCAAGCGCTACGGCGCGCGCGACGCGCTTCGTGACGTCTCGTTCGAGGTCGGCGGCGGCGAGAAGGTCGCGGTGATCGGGCCGAACGGGGCCGGCAAGACGACGCTGCTGCAGATTCTCGCCGGCGCGATCGTGCCCACCGCGGGGACGGTGTCGATCGGCCGCGCGGGCTGGGTGCCGCAACACCCGGCCCTGTACTCGAAGCTGTCGGTGGCCGAGAACCTGCGGCTGTTCGCGCGGCTCGAACGCGTTGCGGACGTGGACGAGGCAGTCGCCGGGATGCTCGACCAGACCGCGCTCGCCGACCGCCGCGACGACGAGGTCGGCCGCCTGTCGGGCGGCAACCGGCAGCGCGTGAACATCGCGATCGGGCTGCTGGGCGACCCCGAGGTGCTGCTGCTCGACGAGCCCTCGGCTGCGCTCGACCCGCGCCAGCGCGAGCGGCTGTGGCAGTTCATCGGGGCGCTCGGCACCACGGTCGTGTTCTCGACGCACGACGTCGGCGAGGCCGAGCGATTCGCCGACCGGGTGCTGGTGCTGGCCGACGGCGAGCTGCTGTTCACCGGCACGCCCGCCGAGCTCGGATCGACGATGGGCGGCGACCACGACTTCGAGGCGGCGTTCGTGCGCTTCCTCCACGAGCGGGGCCATTGACGCGTGCACTGGCTGCTCCTCAAGGACCTCCAGATCCTGCGCCGGTCGCCGCTGCTGGTCGCGCTGCTCGTGATCTACCCGGTCGTGATCGCGGTGTTGTTCGGCCTCGCGCTGTCCGGCGGCCCCGAGAAGCCGCGCGTCGCGTTTGCCAACCTGGTCCCACCCGGCGAGAGCGAGTTCAGCGTCGGCAGCCGCACGCTCGACGCCGCCGACTACGCCGACCGCCTGTTCGAGGCGATCGACCCGATCCGGGTCGAATCGCGCGAGGAGGCGATCGAGAAGGTCCGCTCCGGCGACGCTCTCGGCGCGCTGGTCCTGCCCGAGGACGCGACCGAGCGGCTGCGCTCGATGCTCTCGCTGGGCGGTGGCGAACCGCCGACGGTCGAGGTCTACTACAACGCCGAGGACCCGGTGAAGCGGCGCTTCGTGGAGGCGACGATCGAGGCGCGGCTGGCGCAGGCGAACGCCGCGCTCTCGGAGGTCGTGCTGCGGTCGGCGGCGAGCTACATCGACGTGATCGTGCGCGGCGGGGAGATCCCGCTGCCGCTCCTGGGAGCCGTCCAGATCCTCGGGCTCGAGCGCACTCGGGAGATCATCGACAGCATCACCGAGCAGATGCCGCGCGACTCGAGCGATCGCGCGGCGCTCGACCAGGTCTCGCGCTTCGCCGAGCTGGCGGCCGACAACCTCGACGTCTCGCAGCCGATCCTCGCCTCGATCGGCTCGCCGGTGCAGGTCGACCAGCACGTGGTGGAGGGCCGGCGGACTCCGCTCGAGGCGTTCGCCGTCGCGGTCGCGGTGACCGTGTCGCTGATGTTCGTCGGGCTCCTGCTGGCCGCCGGGCTGCTGGCGCTCGAGCGCGAGGAGCAGGCGTACGGCCGGCTCGTGCGCGGACTCGTCTCCCGCACCGCGCTGCTGACCGAGAAGGTCGTGCTCAGCGCGTTGTGCGCGCTGGCCGTGACGCTGCTGATGCTGTTCGGCCTGGCGGCGTTCGTCGGGCTCGACTGGAGCCGCGTACCAGCGTGGGTGGCCGCCCTGCTCGGTGGCGCGGCCGGGTTCGCGGCGATGGGCGTGGCGATCGGCGGCCTCGCGCGCGAGGTCCGCGTGGCCACGCTGCTCGCAGTCCTGCTCGCGCTCCCGATCGTGTTCCTCGCGCTCGTGCCGTCCGGCAGCGTCGACCCGCTGCTGTACGACGCGATCAACGTCGTCAGCGGCCTGTTCCCGTTCAAGCCGGCGCTGCGCGCGCTCGACGCGGCGATCAACGGCGGTGACCTGCTGCTGCCGCTCGTCCACCTGCTGGCGCTGACGGCCGGGTTCTTCGCGGTCGCCCGGCTGGCGCTGCGACGGTTCGGCGCGTAACGTCGCCGGGTGGGGTTTCCGGCGAGCGGCGGGCGAAACCCTATATTCGTCGGTGATGTTTCCGGCGACCAGACTCCGACGGCTTCGCCGCACCGGCCTCCTGCGCGGGCTCGTGCGGGAGACCGAGCTGTCGGTCGAGCACCTGATCTACCCGATGTTCGTGGTCGCCGGCGGAGAGCGGCGGACGCCGATCGCGGCGCTGCCGGGGATCGACCACCTGTCGATCGACGGCGCGGTCGACGAGGCGGGCGCCGCAGCCGCGCTCGGGATCCCGGGCGTGCTGCTGTTCGGCCTGCCGGCCGAGAAGGACGAGCAGGGCTCGGGCGCCTGGGACGACGAGGGCGTGATCCAGCTCGCCACGCGCGCGATCAAGGCGGCGCACCCCGAGCTGCTCGTCTTCACCGACGTCTGCCTGTGTGAGTACACGAGCCACGGCCACTGCGGCGTGCTGCGCGCCGACGGCGTGGTCGACAACGACGCCACGCTCGAGCTGCTGGCGCGCACCGCGATCGCGCAGGCCGAGGCCGGGGCCGACGCGGTGGCGCCGAGCGACATGATGGACGGGCGCGTCGGCGCGCTGCGGGCCGCGCTCGACGAGCATGGGCTGTCCGAGACGCCGATCGTCGCCTACAGCGCGAAGTTCGCGTCCGCCTTCTACGGCCCCTTCCGCGAGGCCGCCGACAGCGCGCCTCAGGCCGGCGACCGCCGCGGCTACCAGATGGACCCCGCCAACGCGCGCGAGGCGCTGCGCGAGGTGGCGCTCGACGCGGCGGAGGGCGCCGACGTCGTGATGGTCAAGCCCGCGCTGCCCTACCTGGACGTGATCCGGCGCGTGCGCGAGGCGACCGACCTGCCGGTCGCCGCCTACAACGTCAGCGGCGAGTACGCGATGGTCAAGGCGGCCGCTGCGCAGGGGCTGCTCGACGAGCGCGCCGCCGTGCTCGAGGCCCTGACCGGGATCCGGCGCGCCGGCGCCGACATCATCTTCACCTACCACGCGAAGGATGTCGCCAAGTGGCTTCGATGAAGGTCCGCTCGCGGCGGGACGGCGCCGCGATCCCGCTCGACGAGGCCGACAAGAAGCTGCTCAATCTGATGCAGGGCAGCTTCGCCCTCACGCGGCGGCCGTTCGAGCACGTCGCCGGCCTTGCGGGCCTGGCCGAGGAGGAGGTGCTCCAGCGCGTCCGGCGGCTGCTCGACAAGCGAATCATCCGCGAGATCACGCCGATCTTCGACACGCGGGCGCTCGGCTACCAGTCGATGCTGGTCGCCGCCAAGGTCGACTCGGAGCACCCGCACCGGGCGGCCAAGATCATCAACGGCCACCCCGGCGTCACCCACAACTACCTGCGCGACCACGACTTCAACCTCTGGTTCACGATCGCGGTCGAGCCGGGGTCCAGACTAGGGCTCGACGGAACCCTCGACGCGCTGGCTGCCGAGACCGGGGCGCAATCGATCCGCCAGCTGCCGACCCTGAAGCTGTTCAAGATCCGCATGGACCTCGAGATGGAGCAGGGCACCGACGCGCTGGCGACCGCCGGCGAGGCGGTCGAGCCGCGCGAGCTCGAGGCCATCGAGCTGTCGGGGGACGACATCGCGACGATCCGCGCCACCCAGGGCCCGATGCCGGTCACGCCCGAGCCGTACGCGCCCGCCGCCGAGCGCCTCGGCGTGAGCCAAGAGGAGGTGCTGAGCCGCCTCCAGTCGCTGCGCGAGCGCGATGGGCTGCGGCGCGTGGCGGCGATCCTCTACCACCGCCGCGCGGGCTTCTCGGCCAACGGCATGGGCGTCTGGAAGGTGCCCGAGGACGAGGTGCTGGAGACCGGCAAGCGGATGGCGGCCTTCCGCGGCGTGTCGCACTGCTACCAGCGGCCCACGTATCCGGACTGGCCGTACTCGGTGTTCACGATGGCCCACGGGCGCTCGAAGGAGGAGTGCGACTCGGTCCTGGACTCGATCGCGGCCGCGACGGGCATCACGGGGCGCGCAACGCTCTATTCGTCGACCGAGTTCAAGAAGGTCCGGATGCTCTATTTCACCGACGACTTCCGCCGCTGGGAGGAGGAGCGGGCCTGACCACCTCACTGTCGGACGTCCGCTCCGCCGAGCTGTACCGGCGGGCGCAGCTGCTGCTTCCGGGCGGCGTCAACTCGCCGGTGCGGGCGATGCGCTCGATCGGCCGCGACCCGCTGTTCATCGACCGTGCCGAGGGCGCGGAGATCACCGACGTCGACGGCAACACGTACGTCGACTACGTCTGCTCCTGGGGGCCGCTGATCCACGGCCATGCCCATCCCGAGGTGGTCGAGGCCGTCACCGATGCGGCCGCGCGCGGGACCACCTTCGGCGCGCCCACGGCAGCCGAGGTCGAGCTCGCGGAGCTCGTCTGCGCGCGGATGCCGGCGGTCGACATGCTGCGCATGACCTCGTCGGGCACCGAGGCGACGATGAGCGCGCTGCGGCTGGCGCGCGCGGCCACCGGGCGCGACAAGGTGCTCAAGTTCGCGGGCGCCTACCACGGGCACGTCGACGGCCTCCTCGCCGAGGCCGGCTCCGGCCTCGCCACCCAGGGCCTTCCGGCCTCGCCGGGCGTGACCGCCGCGGCCGCCGCCGACACCGTCGTCGTGCCCTGGAACGACGAGGACGCCCTCGAGGCCGCGTTCGCCCAGCACGAGCTCGCCGCAGTCATATGCGAGCCGTTCGCGGCCAACATGGGCCTCGTGCCGCCGGAGTGCGGCCGGCTGGAGCGGATGCGTGAGCTGTGCACCGAGCACGGCGCCCTGCTGATCTTCGACGAGGTGATCACCGGCTTCCGGATCGCGCCCGGCGGCGCCCAGGAGCTCACCGGCGTGCTCCCCGATCTCACGGTCCTCGGCAAGGTGCTCGGCGGCGGGCTGCCGGCCGCCGCGTACGGCGGCTCGGCGCACCTCATGAACCGGATCGCGCCGGCCGGCGACGTGTACCAGGCCGGAACGCTGAGCGGCAACCCGCTGGCCGTGGCCGCGGGCCGGGCGGCGCTCGAGCTGCTCGACGAGGAGGCGTACCTGGTCCTGTCGGCGACGACCGCCGCGCTGGCCGACGGGCTGCGCGAGGCCGCCGGTGACCGCGCGGTGTCGGTCGTCCACACGACCGGCCTGCTGACGGTGTTCTTCGCCGCCGAGCCGCCGCGCGACTACGCGGCGGCCGCCGCCTGCGACGCCGAGGCCTACGGCGCGTGGTGCCGAGCGCTGCTGGCCCGCGGCGTGTATGCGCCGCCGTCCCAGTTCGAGGCGTGGTTCCCGTCGCTGGCCCACGACGGCGAGCACATCGCGCGCACGGCCGAGGCCGCCGCGGCCGCGTTCGCCGAGGTCGGGGAATCGCCTGGCGGCGATTCCCTTGCGAGTTCGCTTCGCGAACATCGCGGGGGTGATGGATGACTCTCGAGCGCCTCGCCGGCGAGGTGCGCGGGCGCGGCGGCCTGCTCGCGCAGTCGGTCTCGGCCGCTTCGCACGACGGGCACTACGGCGCGCTGGCGGCGGCCGGCGAGCGCGCCGCCGGGCGGCCCGACGACTACGCGCTGCTGGTCGAGGCGATCCACGAGGGCTATCTGCTGCACTACGCGGCCGGCCGCGTCGTGCAGCCCGAGGACCCGGATCTGTCGCTCCTGGCCGGCGACTGCCTGTACGCCCTGGGGCTGGCCCGGCTGGCCGAGCTGGGCGACCTCGCGGCGGTGGCGGAGCTGGCCGACGTGATCTCGCTGGCGGCCCAGGCGCAGGCCGAGGGCGACCCCGACCGGGTCACCGCGATCTGGGAGGCGGGAGTGCGCGCCGTAGGCGCCGGTCCGGCACCGGACCACGAGGCCGTGAAGGCGGCCTGGCGGGACGCCCGCTAGCCCCGCGTCGATAATCTTCCGGGAGGTGCCCCAGCCCCGGCGGACTCCACCGAAGTCGAAGTACACGAGCGACCGGCTGATCCCCGGCGCGTTCGAGGGCGAGACCGTCACGCGGCGGCGGCTCATGGGCCTCACCGTCCAGGGCGCCGGCGCGGTGGCGGTGATGGGCTTCACGCTGCCCGCGCTCGGCTTCGCGATCGGCTCGGCCGTGTTCGAGCGCCCGCCCGCGACGTGGGAGGCCGTCGGTCCGACCGACGACTTCCCGGACGACACCTACGTCCCGAAGGTGATCACGACCGTCCAGGGCATCGGCGAGGTCGGCAAGACCACCGTCTACATCCGCGCCTACAACTCGGAGATCGACGGAGAAAAGGACACCAGCATCCCGGGCGGCGGCGACTTCATCGCGCTCTCCACCCGCTGCATGCACCTCGGCTGCCCGGTCCGCTTCGTGGAGGCGTCCGAGCGCTTCATCTGCCCGTGCCACGGCGGCGTCTACGACTTCACCGGCCAGGTCGACGGCGGCCCGCCCGTCCGGCCGCTGGACCGCTTCTACACCCGCGTGCAAGCAGACCAGGTCGAGATCGGCCCGCGCTTCTCGGTCAACTCCGAGTTCGAGCGCTTCCCGAGCTACCGCGATCCAGGCCAGGACCTCGACGGCATCGGCCAATACCTCTACCCCGGGCGCTTCTCGACGCCCAAGCTCGACTGATGGCGCGCCTCAAGCTCCCAATCCCGCCACTGCCGCCGGCGCTGCTGCCGCGGCCCAAGCGCCCGGGCCAGGCCGAGAAGGCCAAGCCGCTCGACCAGGCCAAGGAGGCCGGGATCCACGCGGCCGACTGGGTCGACGAGCGCACGACGCTGTCGGGTGCGCTGCGCTGGACGATGTTCCGCAAGGTGCCGAAGGGCACCAACTGGTTCTACACGCTGGGCTCGGCGACGATGTTCGCGTTCCTCTCGCAGGCCGTCACCGGCGTGTTCCTGGCGATGTACTACACGCCGTCGGTGACCGAGGCCTACGAGTCGACGCGCCGGATCACGAACGAGATCTTCCTCGGCGAGTTCGTGCGCGGGATGCACAAGTGGGGCTCGACCGTGATGGTCATCCTCATCTTCCTGCACATGGGGCGCGTGTTCTTCTTCGGCGCCTACAAGTACCCGCGCGAGATCAACTGGATCATCGGGTTCGTCCTGCTGGTCATGACCTTCGTGATGTCGCTGACCGGCTACCTGCTGCCGTTCGACCAGCGCTCCTACTGGGCGACGATCGTGGCCGCGAACATCACCGCCTCGGGACCGATCGTGGGGCCCTATCTGGGTGACTTCCTACGCGGGGGAGCCGAGTTCGGCGCGACCACGCTGTCGCGCTTCTACTCGATCCACATGCTGCTCGTGCCGGGCCTGATCGCGGCCTTGATCGGAGCGCACATCTACCTCGTCACGCGCCTCGGCACCACGGCCCCGCCGTGGCTGAAGGCCGACGTCGACGAGAGGCTGCGCGAGGACGACGTCTGAGATGAACCAGGCCGAGAAAGAGGCGTACCTCCGCGAGTACGCGATCCTGAAGGCGAAGGGGAAGCCGTTCTACCCCTACGCGGTCGCCAAGGACAGCCTGATGGCGGCGATCACGGTCCTCCTGATCGTGTTCATGTCGCTGATGTTCGGCGCCGAGCTGGGCCCGAAGGCGGATCCGACCACGACCACGTACGTGCCGCGGCCGGAGTGGTACTTCTTCTTCCTCTTCGAGCTGCTGCGGGTGATCAAGCCGCCGGAGCTGACCCCGCTGGCGACGATCGGGATCCCGACCATCTGCATGATCCTGATCATCATGCTGCCGTTCGTCGACCGCTCGCCGGAGCGGCGGCCGGAGCGGCGGCCGATCGCCACCACGGCGGGCATCTTCACGATCGCGGCGATGGCGTACCTGACCTACCTGGGCGCGTCGGCGGGATCGCCGAACGAGATCGAGTACGCGGTCGCGCCCGAGTACGAGGCGGGCAAGCTGGTGGCTGCCCAGTCCGGCTGCCTGGCGTGCCACAAGATCGGCGAGAACGGCAACGACGGGCCGGGACCGGAGCTGACCGACATCGGCAGCGTGCTGCCGGAGGCGGCGATCATGCGCACGCTGGAGAACCCGACGCCGCCGATGCCGTCCTACGCCGAGCTGCCGGAGCAGAAGAAGGAGGATCTCGTCGCGTTCCTCGGCCAGCTCAAGGGCGAGGGCGGCGACTCGGAGTCCGGTGCCAACACCGCCGAGGGTGGCGGACCCTAAACCGGGCACACTCGAGGAGGGGCAGGTCCGCGCGATGTTCGATCGCATCGCGGGGGTCTACGACGTCATGAACTCGGTCATGACGGCGGGCCTGCACCACCGCTGGCGCGAGCGGGCGGTCGACCTCGCGCGCGTCGGGCCCGGCTCGCGGGCGCTCGACGTGGCCACCGGCACCGGCGACCTCGCGATCGCTCTGGCCGCGCGCGGCGCCGAGGTGGTCGGCTCCGACTTCTCGGAGGGCATGCTCGCGCGGGCGCGCGGGAAGAGCTCGGCCGTGCGGTGGGAGCAGGGGAACGCCTTGGCGCTGCCGTACGCGGACGGGGAGTTCGACGCCGTCACGGTCGGGTTCGGTGCCCGCAACTTCTCCGACCTGGAGCGGGGCCTGGCCGAGATGGCGCGCGTGGTGCGCCCCGGCGGCCGGCTGGTCGTGCTCGAGATCACCACGCCGACCCGTCCCCCGTTGTCGACGTTCTTCTCGCTCTGGTTCGATCGCTTGGTGCCGCTGCTCGGCCGCGTCACCGGCGAGGACCAGGCCTACTCGTATCTGCCGAGCTCGGTCAAGCGCTTCCCCGGGCCGGTGGAGCTGGGGGCGGCGATGGCCGGAGCGGGGCTGACCGACGTGCGCTGGATCCTCACCGCCGGCGGCATCATCGCGCTGCACTCGGGTACGGTGCTGTGATCCCGGCCGCGAACCCGACCGGTCCGGGGCGGCGCCCCGCCGCGCCTGGCGGCGTCCTCGGTCGGGGCAAGGGGTCCACCATTACACCCTCCCTGCGTCCTTGCCAGCCACGGCGGTGCATCCGCCCCGAACTCGGCCGGGTCCACGGCCGGAATCACCATGGCGAGCGCTGAGGCGGTTGCCGCGGTAATCGCGGCGGGGGGCGCGCACGTGCCGGGATTGATGGACGAGCTCGATGACCGGCTGCAAGAGCTCGCGCAGTCGCACGGGCCGGTGCTCGCCGAGCACGCGAGCGCCACGATCGCGGCCGGCGGCAAGCGGCTGCGGCCCCTGCTGGTGCTGCTGGCGGCCGGGCCGTCGCCCGCGCATCCGGAGCGGGTCCTGCGCGCGATGGTGGCGGTCGAGCTGATCCACTCGGCGACGCTCGTGCACGACGACGTGCTCGATGCGGCGGCGCTGCGGCGCGGGCGGCCGACGGTGGTCGCCACGGCGGGCCGCGCGATCGCGACCGCCACCGGCGACCTGCTGTTCTCGCGCGCGTTCGCGGAGCTGGCGCGGAACGGGCGGCCCGAGTCGGTGCGAGTGCTGTCCGACGCCTCGTCGGCGCTGGCCGAGGGCGAGCTGCTGCAGCGCGAGGACGCCTGGAACGTCGGCGTGTCGCGCGAGCGCTACGAGCAGCGCTGCGACCTCAAGACGGCGCGGCTGTTCCAGGCCGCCTGCGAGCTCGGCGCGCTGGAGGGGACGGCGCCGGTGGCCGTGCTCGGCCGCTTCGGCCGCCGGATCGGGCTCGCGTTCCAGATGCTCGACGACGTGCTCGACGTCTCGGGCCCGGCCGAGCGGACCGGCAAGCACCGCGGCACCGACCTGCTCGACGGCACCGTCACGCTGCCGCTGATCCTGGCGCGCGAGCGCGACCCGGCGCTGCGGTCGCTCGACCTGCGGGAGGTGCGGACGCCGGCGCAGGCCGAGGCCGTGTGCGACGCGATCGTCGCGACCGGCGTGCTCGGCGACGCGCGCGAGAGCGCGCTGGCGATCGTGGCGGCCGCCAAGGCCGACCTCCCGGTGCTGCCCGAGGCCCAGCAGGGGGCGCTGGAGCTGGTGGCCGACGGCGTCGTCGACCGGTACAGCTAGAAGTCTTCGGGGAGGATCGCGCCGGCGTCGAGGGCGCGGGCGAACCGCACGATCTCTTCCTCCATGTTCGCCTGCTGCAGGCGCCTGAGGTCGCCGATCAGGGTCTCGGTGCCGGTGTCGAGCCGCTTGTCGAAGCGGTCGACGGTGGGCTGGTCGAAGGTGCCGACCTCGTTCCACTCGCAGTTCGGACAGCGCAGCAGGACCTTCCAGTGCGTCGGGGAGACCTCCTCCCACTCGACCGGATACACCAGATCGCACTCGCAGGACGGGCACTCGTGGAGCTCGCGGACGGGGCCGGAGGCGGGGCCGACGCGGTCGTCGGCCAGCGGCTCGAAGTACACGACGTCGATCGCACGACCCGAGGGCAGCACCACGCGGCGGATGTACTGCCCGTTGTCGGCGTCGCTGCTCATGAGCCCTGGATCGGCGCTCGCGCCGTCGTACTTGACCCCGATCGGTCACAAAGACGACGATTGGACGAATAGGCTGTCTCGCTACCCTTCGCAGCAAGCCTCGAAAGGGATCGAACCGTGAGCCTCGCCGTCTTCCAGAGCATCGGGCCCACCGAGCTCATCATCGTCCTCGTGATCGTGCTGGTGATCTTCGGGCCGAAGCGCCTGCCGGGTCTCGGGCGGTCGCTCGGCTCCGGCATGCGCGAGTTCCGTGACTCGGTGACCGGCAAGGGCTCGGACCGCGATCCGGACGAGGACGACGACGCCGGGCGCCGTGAGGCGAACGCCGCGCTGGGCCGCGCCGAGGACACCCCGCCGGTCGACGGCGAGGTCGTCTCCGACCGCGAGACCTCGCGCAGCTAGCCCGGCTCGCAGGCCGCACCGGCCATGGCCACCGCACTGCGGCCCGTCAGGCACGACGATCGCCTCAGCCTCGTCGAGCACCTCGACGAGCTGCGGACCCGCATCATCATCTGCCTGGCCGGCTTCCTGGTGGCGTTCGGCCTGTGCTTCTGGCAGAACGACAAGATCCTCGAGATCCTCGACCGGCCGCTCGAGAAGTCGGCGTTCACGCAGGGCAGCGAGGACCCGCTCGAGCGGACCGCGGTCTTCCAGCAGGCGCAGAAGCGCCTCTATCTCCAGCAGGCGGTGCTGGCGCGCGAGATGGCGCGGTCGGACGACCTCAGTCCCGAGCTCCGCGCGCGGTGGGCCGAGCTGGCGCGTACCACCCAGGCGACGGCAGACGCCGCACCCGACGCTGCGGGCCGCCGGCCGGTCACGTTGGGCGTCGGCGAGCCGTTCACGGTCACCTTCCGCGTGGTCGGCTACGCCGCGCTGCTGCTGTCGCTGCCGCTGCTGCTCTACCAGGCGTACGCGTTCGTCCTGCCGGCGTTCTCGCCGCGGGAGCGCGACGTCGCGATGCCGCTGATGCTGATGGTGCCGTTCCTGTTCGTCGCCGGCGTCGTGTTCGCCTACTACTTCGTGCTGCCGAACGCGATCAACTTCCTGCAGAACTTCAACGACGACAACTACGACATCCTGCTCCAGGCGCGGGACTTCTACAAGTTCGAGATCATGGTCCTGATGCTGATGGGGGTCCTGTTCCAGGTCCCGGTCGGCATCCTCGCGATCACGCGCGTCGGGATCGTCACGCCGACGCAGCTGCGCAAGAACCGCCGCTACGTGATCCTCGTGATCGCGATCCTGGCCATGCTGCTTCCCGGCCAGGACCCGGTGACGATGCTGATGATGATGGCCCCGCTGATCGTCCTCTTCGAGGGCTCTATCCTCTTGGCATCGCTGCTCGACCGCCGCGCCGCACGGGCCAGTGCCCGCGCGGAAGCCGAGCTGGCGAGCTACGACGACGGCGCGCTGCCGCCCGACCCCGACCCCGATCGCGAAGACTGACCCATGCTGTTCGACCTCAGAGGCTCCGGCCGGCGCACGACCGTCAAAGCCGTCTACCTGACCCTCGCCATCCTCATGGGCGGCGGGCTCGTCCTGTTCGGCATCGGCGGCGACGTCTCCGGCGGGCTCGTGGACGCCATCACCGACAACGGCGGCTCGACCACCGTCGGCGACGACCGCTTCCGCGACCGCGCCACCGAGGCGCAGCGGGCCGCCCAGGCGAACCCGCAGGACGCCGCGGCGTGGGCGGCCGCCGCCCGCGCGCGCTACCAGTACGCGAGCACCGGCGACTTCTTCGACCAGAACACCGGCCAGTTCACCGCCGAGGGCAAGGCCCAGCTCCAGGCCGCGTCGCAGGCGTGGGAGCGCCACCTCGAGGTGGCGAAGGGCAAACCCGACGACAGCGTCGCGACCATCATGGTCCAGGCGTACAGCCAGGCGGGCCTGAACGAGCCCGAGAAGGCGGTCCGCGCCCAGGAGATCATCACCGAGGAGCGCCCGAAGGACTCGACCTTCGCGACCCTCGCCGTCCTCGCCTACCAGGCGGGCCAGACCCGCAAGGGAGACCTGGCCACCCAACGGGCGCTCGACCTCGCCGACAAGGACGACCGCAACACGCTCAAGTCCCAGCTCGAGGCGGCCAAGCAGCAGGCCGTCACGTCCCAGCTCGAGGACGCCACGCAGGCCCCGACCGCCCCGCCCGAAGCCGGCGGGGGCGCCGGCAACAACAAGAAGAACGACTCGTCGAAGGACTAGCAACGCCTCGCTAGAGTGGTGCGTCGCTCGCCGCCCCTGTAGCTCAACTGGCAGAGCAGCGGACTCTTAATCCGAAGGTTCCAGGTTCGATTCCTGGCGGGGGCATGAAGGAATAGTTCCTCCCCCAAGGCGTCGGACCGGTTATGGACTCCGAGCGGACGACCGCGAAGCCGACGCTGCTGTGGATGGCGTGCGGCGGGTGCAGCGGGGAGAGCATGGCGATCCTCGGTGCGGAAGGGCGCGGGAGGCGCGGCGACACGCTGCCCGGCTTCCTGGACGAGTACGACGTCGAGCTGCTCTGGCATCCGTCGCTCTCGCTGGAGTCGCCGCGGCAGGCGGCTGCGCTGATCGAGCGCATCGTCGCCGGAGAGCAGCCCCTCACGATCCTGTGCGTCGAGGGCAGCATCATCAACGGCCCGGACGGCAGCGGGGGCTTCGACATGTTCGAAGGCAGACCGAAGCGCGACGTCGTGGCTGAGCTCTGCGACCGGGCCGACTATGTTCTCGCCATGGGCAGCTGTGCTGCCTACGGCGGCATCCCCGCCGCGGCGCCCAACCCCTCCGAGTCCACCGGCCTGCAGTACACGAACAGCAAGCCGGGAGGGCTGCTGACCCCCGAGTGGCGCTCGCGCGCCGGCATGCCCGTGGTCAACCTCAGCGCCTGCCCGGTCGACGCCACGACGATGATCGAGACCATGAGCTCGCTGCTGGACGGACGCGACCTCGAGCTCGACAAGGTGGGGCGGCCGCAGACGCAGAAGCCGTGCCTCTCCGATCCCGGCGAGCGGCGGTGCCGCACGGCCGACAAGGTCGGCTACGCCTGCTACGGCTGCATCGGGCCGAAGTTCCCGCTCCCCAGGCCGCTGTTCAGGCATCGCGAGCCGCCGCCGGACGAGGAGCTGCCTCTTGCCGCCTGAGCGGCGCACCGTCCGGATGGATCTCAACCGGGTCGAGGGCGACATGGAGGTCCGCCTCGAGCTCGACGGGAACACGGTGACCGACGCCTGGTGCGTGGGGACCATGTACCGGGGCTTCGAGCAGATCCTGCAGGGCCGCGACCCGAGCGACGCGCTCGTCATCGCCCCGCGCATCTGCGGCATCTGCTCGACCTCGCAGCTCTACGCCGCCGCCTCCGCGCTCGAGACCGCGTACGGCGCGCCGATCGCCCCCAACGGCACGCGCATCCGCAACCTCTGCCTGATGGCCGAGTCGGTGATGAGCGATGCGCGCCACACGTTCCTGATGTTCGCGCCGGACTTCTGCAACGAGGCCTACCGCGACCACCCCATGTACGACCGGGTCGTGGAGCTCTTCGAGCCGCCGTTCAAGGGCCGCATCGCGGCGGAGACGGTCGAGGCGACCAAGCGCGTCCTGGGCATCGTGATCGCGTTCGGCGGCCAGTGGCCGCACTCGACCTACATGATGTCCGGCGGCGTCACGTGCGCGCTGGACGAGTCCAAGCTGGACGAGTGCGCGGCGGCGATCGACGCCTACGCCGAGTGGTACGAGCGCGCGATCCTCGGCTGCCGCTGCGACGAGTGGCTCGCGCTGGCGAGCGCCGATGACTTCGAAGCGTGGATGGAGGTGCCCGCGCACCGCGAGAGCGCGGTCGGCGTGTTCACGGAGTTCGGCCGCTCGATCGGTCTGCAGGACCTCGGCGGGGGCACGCCGCATCTGCTGAGTACCGGCTGCTACTACGACCCCGAGCAGTGGCAGCCGCCGTTCGACGAGCGGCCGTGCCTGCAGCCCGGCGGCTTCTACGACGGCGAGCGCGACGCGACCGAGCCGTTCCGCCACGAGGACGTCTTCGAGCACCTGCGCTACGCCAGGTACGCCGATCCCGGCGGCGCGCGGCATCCGTGGGACAGCGAGACGATCCCGGACCCCTCCGAAGGCGAGGCGTACAGCTACGCGAAGGCGACGCGCTACCGGGACCACGTGGTCCAGCTCGGGCCGCTCGCGGACCTGGTGCTCGGCGGCGACCCCCTGATCCGCTCGCTGTTCGCCGGGGACGGCCCCACGACGTGGCTGCGGCAGTTCACGCGACTGCACCGGCCCGTGGTGACGCTCGAGGCGATGCGCCAGACCGTGCGCGAGCTGCGCGCCCATCTCGGCGAGCCGACGTACATCCGCGCCGAGTCCCCGCCCGACGGCGACGGCGTCGGCGCGATCAACGCCGCCCGCGGCAGCCTGTGCCACTGGGTCAGGATCCGGGACGGCAGGATCGCGAACTACCAGATCATCACGCCGACGGCCTGGAACGGCTCCCCGCGCGACGACGAGGGCCGCCGCGGGCACTGGGAGCAGAGCTTCGTCGGGATGGAGATCGAGGATCTCGAGAATCCCGTCGAGCTGTTCCACGTCGTTCGCTCGCACGACGCCTGCCTCGTCTGCACCGTGCACCTGGCCACCGCCAAGGGCGTCCCACACGGGGCGTTCACGTTCTCGTGAGAGTCATCTGCTTCGGCAACCCCTGGCACGGCGACGACGGCTTCGGGCAGCACGTGTACCGGCGCCTGGAGGGCCGCGTGGCGGCGGTCGACGCCGGCACGGCGGGCCTGAACGCGCTTCCCTACTTCGAGGGCTGTACCAAGGCGGTGGTCGTCGACGCCGTACGAACCGGCGGGCGTGTGGGGACCGTGCATCGACTCGTCCCGAGCGATCTCGAGCCCCCGGGAGGCGAGTTCAGCCTGCACGAGCTGGGTGTCGCAAGCCTCCTCGCCGCCCTCCGCGCACCGCCTGAGGTCGTCGTCATCGGAGCCGAGGTGGGCGAGCTGCGCACGTTCACCGACCGTCTCAGCCCGCCGCTCCAGGCCGCGCTGCCGACCGCCGTCGACCTGGTCCTGCGCGAGTGCGGATGACAAACTCCGCCGGGTGGACGAGGGGTACTTCGGCGAGCGCATAGCCGCCACGTACGACGAGCAGTCGGCGAGCGAGTTCGATCCCGCGGTGGTCGCGCCGGCCGTCGACCGGCTCGCGCAGCTGGCGGGCGGAGGCGCCGCGCTGGAGTTCGCGATCGGCACCGGGCGGATCGCGCTGCCGCTGTCCGAGCGCGGCGTGCGGGTGGCCGGGATCGACAGCTCCGAGGCGATGCTCGAGCGCCTGCGCCAGAAGCCCGGAGCGGAGCGGATCGAGGCCGTGGCCGGCGACATGGCGTCGACGCGTCTGGACGGCGAGTTCTCGCTCGTCTATCTCGTCTTCAACACGATCTTCAACCTGACCAGCCAGGACGGCCAGGTCGCGTGCTTCGAGAACGCCGCCGCGCATCTGGGTGCCGGCGGCCGGTTCGTGATCGAGGCGCGCGTGCCGGAGCTGCAGCGGCTGCCGCTCGGCCAGACCATGCTGCCGTGGCGCGCCGACCCGGACGGCATGTCCTTCTACGTCTACGACACCGTCATCCAGCGGCTCAGCGGGCGGCACTACCGCTTCGTCGACGGCCGCGTCGAGGCGAACCCGATCGAGATGCGCTACGTGTGGCCGGCCGAGTTGGACCTGATGGCGCGGATCGCCGGCATGCGGCTCCAGGACCGCTGGGCGAACTGGCAGCGCGAGCCGTTCACGGCGCTCAGCCCCTCGCACGTGTCGGTCTACGAAAGGATCTGAGCCGAGCGCTCAGTCGCGTATGCGGGTCGTCGACCGCGGGCGTGGCGACGTTCCTGCGGCGACGTCCTCCTGCTGGATCTCGAGCCAGACTTCCTTCCGGAACACGGGGATGTCGCGCGGCGCCTGGATCCCGACCCTCACCTTGTCGCCCGAGACGGAGAGGATCGTGAGCTCGATCTCGTCGCCGATCATGATCGACTCGTTGGACTTTCTCGTCAGCACGAGCAAGCGCGTCGCCTACTTCACCCGTATCGCTCTGTACGTGCGGCGATGCCGTGCATCCCGAGGTCGCGCGCCGCGGCGTGCGCCTCGCGCAGGAGCACGCGCCCCCGCCTGCGGTCGGCGGCCTTGCCGTCCAGCAGCAGCTCGCCGTAGTCACATCGCGTACGCGCGAGCAGCGCCTCTGCGCGGAGCGCCGCGTGCCGCTCGAGCGCGGCCTCGAAGTGAACGCGCGCCCGGTCGTGGCGGCCGGCGGCGGCCGCCGTGCGGCCGAGCACCCGGTGCACGGAGCCGGCGCTGCCGGTGAAGCTCCACTGGATGAGAAGGTCCGCGTACGGCTCGAGCGCGTCATGCAGCGCCGCGCTGCCCTCGGGGTCGCGGAGCTCGGCCGCAGCCTCGCCCAGCGCGCTCATCGCCGTGAGCCAGAGCATGGTGTCGGGCATCGCCTCCGGGCCGCCCTCGAGCGCGCGGTCGTAGGCGGCCCGCGCCCGATCGCGGTCGCCCGCGTCGAGGTGGGCGAGCGGCAGGACCCCGCGCCATGGCGCCGCGGCGGGCTCGTCCGTCGCGTAGCGCTCGATCTCCGGCAGCAGCTCGTGGAGGCGGCCCTGCTCCCGCCGGACCGCCAGCAGCTGCGCCGTCAGGTGCATCTGGGCGTCCGGCGCGCGCGCATGCTCGGCGAGGAGGACGGAGGAGTGCGCGAGCTGCTCGGCCTCCTCGAAGCGGCCGGCGAGCGCCGCCCACACACAGCTCCAGGCCAGCGCCGAGTGGTTGTAGAGCGGCTGCTGGAGCTCCGCGGACAGGCCCTTCAGCTCGGCGTGACAGCGGCGCGCCTCGTCGAGCTCGCCCAGCTCCACCAGGTCGTAGAGGAGCCAGTGGCGGGCGAGTGCTCCGAGCTCGATCGCGCGCAGCTCGCCGGCGACGGCGAGCGCCTCCTCGCACAGCCGGCGGCGATCCGCGGCATGCCGAGCGTGCAGCAGCGCCGCGTGACGCGCCATCAGGGCGACCGCGAGCGCATACGGCTCCCCGAGTCGTCGCGCCATCTCGACGGCGTCGCCGGCGCGGCCGGCGGCCGACTCCGGAGGATCCTCGAACACGAGGTTCTCGGCGAGGCGCGCGAGCAGGCGGACGCGCAGCGTGCTGTCGCCCGGCTCGAGCGACGCCAGCGCCTCCTCGAGCAGGCTGATGTAGACGCGATCCGTCGCCACCGGCGCATAGAAGCGACCGCCGGCGCCGAGCACGGCCCGCGCCAGCCGCTCCGGGGAGCCCAGCCCGCGGGCGAGCTCGACCGCCTGCACGAATACCGAGCGCGGGTCCGGCTCGCTGGCCTGCCAGCGAGCGGCGCCGAGCGCCAGCAGCACGTCACAGCGGGCGGCGTCGTCGTCGCGCCGCACGATCTCCAGCGCCTTGAGAGCGCGCTCGTAGTGGGAGACGGCGTCCTCGTACGCGTGCGCGGCCTGGCACACCTCGGCGGCCTTCAGGGAGAACACGATCGCCTTCGCCGCGCCGCCGATCTCGCGAGCCTGGAAGTAGTGATGGGCCAGCTCGCCCGAGCGGATGCGCATCGGCGCAGTCTCGAGGGCGTCCGCGATGCGCATGTGCAGACGCAGGCGGCGGCTCTTGATCGGCCGGTCGTAGAGCGTCTCGCGGATGAGCGAGTGCCTGAACGAGAAACGGTCGACCTCCTCGTGGTCCTCGACGATCAGGCCCGCCGCGACCGCCCGCTCGAGCGAGGCGATCAGGTCGTCCTCCTCCTGCTCGCGCTCGACCACCAGGAGCGTGCTGAGCCGGAAGTCGGTGCCCAGCGCCGCCGCGAGCGTCAGCGTCTCGAGCGTCTCGGCCGGCAGCCGATCGAGGTGCCGGCCGATCACCTCCTTGACCCCCGGTGGCACGCCGCCGCTGGAATCCTCGGAAGACGCGCGCAGGAGCTCCTCGATGAAGAACGGGTTGCCGCCGGTCTGGCTGCAGAGGCGCTTCACCGCCGTACCGTCCAGCGCGTCGCGACCGAGGGCGGTCACGAGCGCGGTCGCCTCGGGTCGACGGAGGCCGCCGAGGTGGATCTCGTCGAGCGTCGCCTCGCGCCGCAGATCGGCGAGCAGGCGTGCCATCGGCCCGCTCGTGTCTACGTCCACGTCGCTGTAGGTGGCGACCACCAGCAGCGGCGATTCGGTGCCGCGGCGCAGGACCTGGCGCAGGAGCAGCATGGTGGGGACGTCGGCCCAGTGCAGGTCCTCGAGCACCAGCAGCAGCCGGTGCCCGTTGGCGGCGTGGAGCAGCACCCGGACCACCGCCTCGAAGAGCTGGTAGCGGAGCCGCTCCTGCTCGTTGCGGTGCGAGGCCTTGGCGGGCGCGCCGGACGGGCCGAGCTCGGGGACCAGGCTCGCCAACGTCTCGGCGCCGGCCTCCGGCAGCTGGATCTCCTCGGTCAGGCCCGGACGGTGCGCGGCGTACTGCCGCAGCGCCTCGACGAAGGGTTGGTACGGCGTCACGCTCTCCTCGTCGCTGCGCCCGTGCAGGACGACGGCGCCGTCGTCGTGCACCGCGGTGGCGAACCGCGCCACCAGGCGCGTCTTGCCGATGCCGGGCTCGCCGGTGCACACCACCAGCCCGCCCTCGTTGCGCGAGGCCTCGTCCCAGCGCGCCTGCAACCGCCGTAGCGCGGCGGCGCGCCCTACGAACGGAGCCTGCTCGGCGCGCGCGAGGGCGCCGGGCATCGGCACCTTGCCGAACGTCGGGGCGAAGGAACGGACCGCGACGGACGGCGGAGCCGCATCGACCTCCGCATGGTCCGACGCGGTCGTCTCCGGGAGGCCAACGGCCTCGCCGGGATTGCGCTGCCCGGTGCTCCCCCTCGTCTCGATGCCGATGCTGATACCCGCGAACGCTCTCCTACAGACCGCTCGTTAATGACCGCTTGACGTGGCCTCGCGGGCGGGTAGGAGCCCGGCATGTCACGCGTGGGCCTCGTCATCCTGGTGCTCGGCGCCGTGCTTCTGCCCTCCGGCCTCGCGCGCGCGCAGGATCCTCCGTACGTCGGGTGGACCCAGCTGCTGCCCGGCCTGACCACGCAGTACGAGCCCACCAGCGAGAACGACTGCGCCGCCGGGCGCACGCGCTGCATCGATGCGTTGATCCGCGAGATGACCCGCCGCTTCGACCCCCTCGCGGACTCCTGCGACCACGACGCCATCTTCTCGCTGGCCTATCTGCGCACCACCGAGGAGTACCGGCGCACGGTCGAGGATCCGACTTTCTTCGAGGACACCCCGTTCGTGAACCACGAGGCGGCCGTGTTCGGCGAGTACTACTTCCGCGCCTACGACGCCTGGCACGCGGGCCGGCCCGCGCCGCAGGCGTGGGCGATCGCCTTCGATGCCGCCGCCGACCGCGCGGTGTCCTCCACCGGCAACCTCTTGCTCGGCATGAACGCGCATATCCAGCGCGATCTGCCGTTCGTCTTCGAGCGCATCGGGATGGTCAAGCCGGACGGCTCGAGCCGCAAGCCGGACCACGACCGCGTCAACCAGTTCCTCAACCGCGTGAGCGACGACCTGTACGCCGAGATCGCCCGCCGCTTCGATCCGACGATCGACGACGCCAACGTGCCCGGCACGGCGGACGACTTCCTCGCGTTCCAGCTCATCCCGGCCTGGCGGGAGACGGCCTGGCGCAACGCCGAGCGGCTCGCGAAGGCCCCGACGCCCGAAGCGCGGGCCCTGGTCGCCGACAGCATCGAGGCGCAAGCCGCCGCGGAGGCGAGGACGATCCGCCTTTCGACGGCATACGGCCCGCTCCAGAGCAGCGCCGCCCGCGACGCGTTCTGCGCCGCGAACCACGGCTGAGGCTCGCCTCGTAGGATGGGAGCGATGGCCCTCGTGCGCCTCCGCGGACCCCTCAAGCGGCTCGCCGGCGACCGCTCGGAGCACACGATCGACGGCGCGTCCGTGGGCGAGCTGCTGGCGGCGATCGAGAGCGCGCATCCGGCCGCGAAGGGCTGGATCCTCGACGAGTCCGGCATGCTGCGGCGCCACATCAACGTGTTCGTGAACGGCGAGCTGGGCGGGCAGGACACGCAGGTCGCGGCGGAAGACCGCATCGACGTCCTGCCGGCGATCTCCGGAGGGCGATGACCGAGCTGCTGGTAGGGACGAAGAAGGGCCTGTTCGTGCTCGAGGGCGAGCCGGGAGGCGAGTTCGAGCCGACCGCGCGCGCGTTCGCGGGCGAGCCGGTGGAGTACGCGCTGCGCACGCCGTCGGGCCGCATCCTCGCGTCGGTGACGTCGCCGTTCTACGGCCCGAAGGTCTGGTACACGGACGACCCGGAGGGCGAGTGGGAGCAGGCCGAGGGCGTCGCGCTCCCGGAGGGCGGCGACGCGGTGCTCGAGCGCGTGTGGGTGCTGGTGGCGGGCGAGCAGGAAGGGCTCATCTACGCCGGCGGCGACCCCGGGGCGCTGCTCGTCAGCCGCGACGGCGGCGCCAGCTTCGAGCTCAACCGCGGGCTGTGGGAGCAGCCGACCCGGCCGCGCTGGCAGCCCGGCGCCGGCGGCCTCTGCCTGCACTCGATCACCACGTGGCCGGGCGAGCCGGATCGGCTCGCGCTCGCGATCTCGGCGGCCGGCGTATGGCTGACCGACGACGGCGGCCAGACCTGGCGCCGCGGCAACGAGGGGCTCGTCGCGCGCTACCTGCCCGAGGACGCGCCCGACGACGAGATCGCGCTCTGCGTGCACCGGATCCACCGCGCTCCGCAGCGGCCGGAGCGGATCTTCATGCAGTTCCACGGCGGCGTCTACCGGTCCGACGACGCGGGCGAGTCGTGGCACGACATCGCCGACGGCCTGCCGTCCGACTTCGGGTTCGCGCTCGCGATCGACCCCGCCGACGCCGACAGCGCGTACGTGATCCCGCTCGCCGCCGACATCGACCGGGTGACGCCCGAGGGCCGGGTGCGGGTGTATGAGACGCGCGACGCCGGCGCCAGCTGGATGCCGCGCGGCGACGGCCTGCCGAGCGAGAACGCGTACCTGACCGTGCTGCGCGAGGCGTTTGCATGGACCGGCGAGGGTGAGGGGCTCGAGCTCTACTTCGGCGCCACCTCGGGCGCCGTCTACGGCTCGGGCGACGCGGGTGCGAGCTGGTTCGAGGCGGCGGCGGCGCTGCCGCCCGTGCATTCGATCAGCGTCCGGCGGTAGCCTGCGGCTCATGCTGGCCAGCCTGGACGGAACGATCGGCCCTGCCGAGGAGACCCGGATCCCCGTCACCGACGAGGGTCTCACGCGCGGCGACGGCGCCTTCGAGGTCCTCCGCCTGTACGGGGGGCGGCCGTTCGCGGTCGCCGAGCACGTGTCGCGGCTCGAGCGCACCTGCGCGGGGCTGCGGCTCGAGTTCGACGTCGGCTCCCTTCGGTCGGAGATCGACGCCCTGCTCGGAGCCGCCGGGCCGGTCGACGCGCTGCTGCGGGTGGTGCTGACCCGCGGCGGGCGCCGGATCCTGACCGTCGAGCCGCTGCCGGCGCGGCCCCCGGTCGCCCGCGTGGCGACCGTGACCTACGCCCCCACCCGCGTGCTCGACGGGCTGAAGACGCTCTCGTACGCCGCGAACATGCTCGCGGGCCGCCTGGCGCGCGAGCGCGGCTTCGACGAGGCGCTGCTCGTTACGCCGCACGGGCGCGTGCTCGAGGGGCCGACGTGGACGTTCTTCTGGGTCGCCGGGGGGCGGCTGTACACGCCGCCCTTGGAGGACCGCATCCTCGCCTCGATCACGCGCGCGTACCTGCTCGAGGAGTGCGAAGCCGAGGAGCGGCCGTGCACCTTGGACGACGTCGCGGCGGCCGAGGAGGCGTTCATCGCTTCCACGGTGCGCGAGGCGATGCCGATCGCGGTCGTCGACGACATCGAGCTGCCTGCGGCGCCCGGGCCGGTGACGATCGAGTCCGGCGAGCGCCTGGCGCGGCGGATCGAGCGCGAGCTGGCGAGCGCCGCGGCGTAGCCGCTTGCGTGTCGTCACGGTCATAGGCAACCGGCCGCAGTTCGTGAAGGCCGCCGCCGTCTCCGACCGGCTGCGGGCGGGCGCGCATGAGGTGCTCGTCCACACCGGCCAGCACTACGACGACGAGCTGTCGCGGGTGTTCTTCGACGAGCTGGGACTGCCGCGCCCGGACCATCGGCTCGGCGTCGGGGGTGGCACCAACACCTCGCAGACCGCGCGCATGCTGGCCGCGCTGGAGCCGCTGCTGGCGGCCGAGCGACCGGACGTGGTGCTGGTCTACGGCGACACCAACTCGACGTTGGCGGGCGCCGTGGCGGGCGCGCAGGCCGGGGTGCCGGTCGCGCACGTCGAGGCCGGGATGCGCTCCTACGACCGGACGATGCCGGAGGAGCTCAACCGCGTGCTGGCCGACCATGCGGCGGCGCTGCTGCTGTGCTCGTCCGAGCGCGCGGCCGAGACGCTGCGGCTCGAGCGGGTGGCGGGCGAGGTCGTCGTGGTGGGTGACGTCATGGTCGACGTCGCGCATCTGCTGGCGCCGCGCGCGCGGGCACGCATGGCGGCGCTCGAGGCGTGGGGAGTGGAGAGCGGCGGCTATCTGCTCGTCACCGCGCACCGGGCGGGGAACGTCGACGACCCGGCGCGGCTCGAGCGGCTGGTGGAGCTGTTGCTGGCCGTGCCGGGCCCGGTGGTGCTGCCGCTGCACCCGCGGACGCGCGCGCGGCTCGAGGCGGCGGCGCTGTTGGAGCGGCTCGACGGGCGCGTGCGGCTCACTCCGCCGCTCGGCTATCTCGACTTCACGGCGCTGCTGCTGCACGCGCGGGCGGTGCTGACCGACTCCGGCGGCGTGCAGAAGGAGGCCTACCTCGCCGGCGTCCCGTGCCTGACGCTGCGGCCCGTCACCGAGTGGACGGAGACCGTCGACGCCGGGTGGAACACCCTGGTCGACCTCGACGCGGACGCCGCCGTGGCCGCGCTCGAGCGCCCGCTGCCGGCCGAGCGGCCGCCGCTCTACGGCGACGGCCGCGCGGGCGAGCGGGTGGTGGCGGCGTTGCGGGCGGCGGTACAGTCGAAGTCGTGAGCGAGCACCGGCCGCTGCCCGAGCGCCCGCCCCTCGCGGAGACGCCGGGGTACACGACCGCGCCGCCACCGGGCGCCGGAGGGCCGCCGATCGCGTCGTTCGGGGAGACCGACCTGGCGGGCCGTCACGTGCTGGCGGGCTGGTGGTCGCGCGTCGGCGCGGCGTTGATCGACTCGGTGATCGTCGGCGTCGGCGGCCTGCTGCTGCTGATCGCGATCACGGCCCCGTTCTCGCTCGGGTTCTTCGCGGGCGAGGACGCGGGCTGGATATCGATCGTCGTCGGCCTGTTCCTGGCGATCATCTGCGTGTCGATCATGGCGCTGCTGTACGCGCCGGCCCTGATGGCGCGCACGAACGGCAAGACGCTCGGGCGCATGGCGGTCGGCATCCGCGTCGTGCGCGCGAACGGCGAGCCGATGACGTTCGGCTTCGCGATGCTGCGCGAGGTGGCGGTCAAGACGCTGCTGTTCGGGATCGTCGCCGCGATCACGGGCGGCCTGGCCAGCCTCGCCGACGTGCTGTGGCCGCTGTGGGACGAGGAGAACCGGGCGCTCCACGACTTCATCGTGGACACTCGCGTCGTCAAGGATCTAGGCGGGCGCCGCCGCTGTGGCCGCGACGCTCGCGCGGCCGCTCTCCGTGAAGAAGGTCTGCTCCCGCCCCGGGCCTACGCCCACGAGCGCAACCGGCACCCCGACGAACTCGGCGATGTAGGCGAGGTAGTCGCGGGCGGCCTGCGGGAGGTCGCGCTCGTCGCGGCAGTCGCCGATGTCCTCGTTCCAGCCCGCCAGCCGCTCGTAGTCGCCGGCCGCCTGGTGCATGACGGTCTGGTGGTAGGGATAGGCGTCGAAGCTCGCCTCCTCGACGCCGCGGTAGCGCGTGCACACGTTGAGCGCGCCGAGACCGGTCAGCACGTCGAGCTTGGTGATCGCGAGGTGGTCGAGGCCGTTGATGCGGGCCGCGTAGCGCAGCGCGACGAGGTCGATCCAGCCGACGCGGCGGGCGCGGCCGGTGGTGGTCCCGTACTCGCCCCCGGCCTCGCGCATGGCGTGGCCGAGGTCGTCGTCGAGCTCGGTCGGGAACGGGCCTGAGCCGACGCGGGTGGCGTACGCCTTCGCCACCCCCCACACCTCGTCGATGTCCTTCGGGCCGACGCCGGCGCCCGCGCAGGCGCTGCCGGCCACCACGTTGGAGCTGGTGACGAACGGGTAGGTGCCGTGGTCGATGTCGAGCAGCGTCCCCTGCGCGCCCTCGAACACGACCGTCCCGCCGCTGTCGAGCACCTCCCAGGTGAGGCGCGCGGTGTCGGTGATGTACTGCTCGATCCGGTGCCCGTAGGTGAGGTAGTCCTCGGTCATCGACTGGAGGTCGAGCTCGGGCGACTTGGCGAACGGGCGCAGGCTCAGGCGCTTCGGATCCATCGCCGCGGCGATCTTCTTGCGCAGGATCTTCTCGTCGAGCAGGTCCTGGACGCGGATCCCGAGGCGCGCCGCCTTGTCGGCGTAGCAGGGGCCGATCCCGCGGCGCGTGGTGCCGATCTGGAGCTTGCCGAGCTTCGCCTCGCCGGCGTGGTCGAGCAGCCGGTGGTAGGGCATGATCAGGTGCGCGTTGGCGCTGATCCTCAGCCCCGACAGGTCGACGCCCTTGGCGCGCAGATCGTCGAGCTCGCCGGTGAGGACCTTCGGGTCGATCACCACGCCGTTGCCGATCGCGCACAGCCGCCCGGGGTAGAGGATCCCGGACGGGATCAGGTGGAACTTCCACTTCGTGCCCTCGCGGACGATCGTGTGGCCGGCGTTGTTGCCGCCCTGGAAGCGGATCACCATGTCCGCGTGCTCGGCGAAGAGGTCGGTGATCTTGCCCTTGCCCTCATCGCCCCACTGGGCGCCCACGACGACGATGCCTGCCATCGGGCGTGAGTTTAGGACCCGGCCGCCCGGCGGCCGTAGGGCGACGGCGCCGCGCCCTCCCAGAACGCGTCCTCGTCCGCCACCGGCTCCTCCACCCGCTCGTGCTGCGGGAGGCGATGGTCCTCGCCCCACATCGGCAGCGGTTCACCGCCGCAGATCTCGTAGATGCGCGACACCGTCCGGGGCCCGATCTGGTCCTCGAGCTGCTGGCGATCGAGGTTCGTCGTCAGCAGCACCGCCCTGTCGTCCTCGTAGCGCGTGTTGACGATCGTGTAGAGCTGCTCGAGCACCCACGGCGAGCTCTGCTCGGCGCCGACGTCGTCGATGTGCAGCAGGTCCACCGAGCAGAGGCGGTCGATCAGCTCGCCGAGCGAGAACTGCGCGTCGTCGTCATAGGTGTCCCGCAGCTGCGAGAGCAGTCGCGGCAGCGAGTAGATGGCGACCGTCCGGTCCGCCTCCATCGCGGCTTTGGAGATCAGCATGGCGAGCGTGGTCTTGCCGGTCCCGACGCCTCCCACGAACCAGATCCCCCGGCCCTCGTCGAGCCGCTGGTCGATGCTCCTCACGTACAACCGGACCTCCCGGATCAGCGCCGGGTTCATCGACACCACCGGCTCACGGTCGAACGACACGCCGCGGAAGCGCTTCGGCAACCGCCCGGTGACCGCCGCCGCCCGCTTGCGGGCGATCCGCGCCGGCCGGCACGAGCAGGGCCGCGCCGTCCGCCCGTCGTCGTCGTACAGGAACCCCGAGCCGTCGCAGCGATTGTCGGGACAGGCGCTCAATATCCGTCGCCCCCGGCGTACGACATGAACCGGGGGAACTCCTTCTGGAATGCGAACTCGACGGTCCCGAGGCCGCCGTTGCGGTGCTTGGAGATGATCAGGTCCGCAATCCCCTCCCGTTCCGAATCGTCGTGGTAGTACTCGTCGCGGTAGATGAACATCACGAGGTCCGAGTCCTGCTCGATCGCGCCGCTTTCACGTAGATCGGAGAGGACCGGTCGCTTGTCGGTCCGTTGCTCGACGCCGCGGTTGAGCTGGGAAAGGGCGATGATCGGCACGTCGAGCTCGCGCGCGAGCGTCTTGAGCCCACGTGAGATCTGGCCGATCTGCTCGACGCGGTTGTCGGCCGTGCCGCTTGCGCGCATCAGCTGGAGGTAGTCGATCAGGAGGAGTCCGAGCCCGTCGGCGTGCTGCTGCGCGAGCCGGCGCGCCTTGGCGCGGACGTCGAGCACCGACAGGTCGGACGAGTCGTCGATGTACAGGGGCGAGTGGGCGAGCCGGTTCGAGGCCTGCAGGATCTTCGGCCATCGCGAGGGCGGCACCTTTCCCTTGCGCAGGTCGTCACCGCGGATCGACGCCTGCGAGGCGATGAACCGCTGCGCGAGCTCGGACTCCGACATCTCGAGCGAGAACAGCGCGACGGCCTTGTTGGCCTCGAGCGCCGCGTTCTCGGCGAAGTTGGCCATCAACGCGCTGTTGTGGACGACGATGTCGTCCGCGACGAAGTTGTGGTCGCCGGGAACGGTGAGGTCGTAGGTCTCGGCCACTCCTTCGAACTCGATCGTCGCGACCTCGTCCCACGAAAGGTCCGACCACGCCAAGTCCTCGAGTGCCGGAGTTTCGGTCGCGCGCGCCAGCGTCGCGCTCGAGCCCGGTCCCAAGGACAACCGAGTACTGGCTTGCTCGACGTTCTGGTTGGGGATCGGCGCGGCGGGCCGCAGTGGCTCGCTGGCCCGCGCGTCCCCGGACGCGTGATTCCCAGGCAGGCGCCCTGGCACCGCGATCAGGCAGCCGGGCTCGATGTCTCGTAGCTCCTGCCACCCGTCGAACGTGAGTAATGGGTGGTTGGCGGTGGCGGTGATCGTCCGCCCCAGCCGCGTGGTGAGTCGGAAAACGGGCTGCTTGCCGCTGCGAAGGCCCGCGCTCACGTGCGAGCGGCGGAGCTTGAGATCTGGGCCGACGGAGGCCACGTAGGCCTCCTCACCGGCCTCGATCGACGTCACCAACTCGTCGATGCGCCGGCGAGCGCCCGTACGTGGGTCGTACACGAGTGCCGATCCGGCCAGGCACTTCCCCATGCTCGGGCGGGCGGCGAGGATGATCAGGTTCCCGGGCTGGAAGCCGCCGGTGATCGCGTCGAGGTCGTCGAAGCCGGATGCCGTGCCGGTGATCGCCTTGCCCTCGCGGGACAGGCGCTCGAGCTTGTTGAGCTCGGAGTCGAGGAGGTCGTTGATCGGGCGGAAGTCCTTGCGGCTGTCCTCGTGGGCGACCTCGAGGATCGCGCGCTCGGCCATGTCGACCAGGTCGCGTGGGAGCGCCTCGTGCGAGTGGACGCGCGCCTGGATCTCATAGGACGCCCGCAGGAGGCGGCGGAGCATCGCGTTGTCGCGCACGATGCGGGCGTACTGGCGGACGTTGCCGACCGCCGGGACCGAGCCGGCGAGCAGGTCGATCGCCGCGCGGCCTCCGACCGTCTCGAGGTCTCCCGCCTGCTTGAGGTGCTCGACCAGGGTCAGCGCGTCGACCGGCTCGCCGAGCGTGTGCAGGTCGAGCATCGCCTGGTAGATGCGCCCGTGGCTCTCGCGGTAGAAGTCGTCCGGGTGCAGGCGCTCGTCGATGATCAGGGCCGGCAGCGCGGTGTCCGACAGCAGGACGGCCCCGAGCACCGACTGCTCGGCCTCGAGGTTCTGGGGCGGCGCGACCGGGCCGTCGAGGCCGCGACGAGCTCCGTCGCCTGCGTGCGAGCCGTGGCCGTTGGTCCGATCGGGAGCGCTCATGCGGCGGTCAACTCTAGGCCGACCACCGGTCGCTCAGGACCGCCTCGGGCCCCCTCTCCGCTACCTCCGGAGAATTGTCACGGAGGCGTTACGAAGTCGGCACGAACCGGGGGTGAGTCGCGCGGCGGGCCGGCGCTACGACTGCTCGGTGACCATGGTCTTGACGGTCGCGATCACGCCGGGCGTGACCTCGATCTCGACCATGCGCGTCCCGACCGTCTTGATCGGCTCCTCGAGCCGGATGTCGCGGCGGTCGATCGTGATGCCGCGGGCGTCCTTGATCGCGTCGGCGATGTCCTGCGACGTGACCGAGCCGAAGAGCCGCCCGTCCTCGCCCGCCTGGTGCGAGATCGTGAGGACGGTGCGGTTGAGGAGCTCGGCGCTCTCGCGCGCCTTGGTCTCGGCGTCAGCGACCGCGCGGTCGGCGGCCTCGCGGCGGCGCCGGGCGGCCTCGACCGATCCCTTGGTGGCCGGCTCGGCCAGCTTGCGCGGGATCAGGAAGTTGCGCAGGTATCCCTTCGAGACGTCGATGACCTGGCCGCGCTCGCCGAGCTGCTCCACGTCTTGGAGGAGGATGGCCTGGGGCATGGCGGCCTAGCGCTCGCGGTCGCGGTCGCGACCGCGGTCACGATCGCGGTCGTCACGCGACTCGCGCGTATCGCCGACGTACGGAAGCAGCGCCAGCTCGCGGGCGCGCTTGACGGCCGTGGCGATCTGGTTCTGATGCCGGCGGCAGGCCCCGGTGATCCGCCGCGAGCGGATCTTCCCGCGGTCGGAGATGAACTTCCGCAGCGCCGTGATGTCCTTGTAGTCGACGAACTCGACCTTGTCGCGGCAGTACGGGCAGGACTTGCGGCGCCCGCTGCCGGGCCCTCCCTTGCGATCTCGCCGGCGCGTGGGCCGGCTGCGCTGCTTTGCCACGTTCGAAAACCTCTCTTGCTGCCTTCAGAGCTCGGATGCACGCCGCTGGCACGGGCGCGCGACAGCCGGACAGGGTAGCGAAAGGCAGGCGACGCCCCCGCTCGGAGGCGCCGCGGGGATCGGTGGATCCGGACTTAGAACGGAATGTCGTCTTCGGCGGCGGTGTTGCTGCCGCCGCCGGCCGCGGGGGTGGCGGCGGGCTCGAAGTCGCGCGTGTCGGCGGGGACGTCGGAGCGCGGCGTGAAGCCGTTGCCGTTGCCGGCCGCGTCGTCGCGCCCGCCGAGGAACTGGACGCTCTCCGCGACGATCTCGATGCTCTCGCGCTTGTTGTTGTTCTGGTCCTGCCACTCGCGCCACTGGAGCCGGCCGTCGATGGCCACCGGGCGACCCTTGGTCAGGAACCGCGCGCAGTTCTCCCCTTGGGCGCCGAACACCGTCACGCTGAAGTAGTGCGCGCGATCGCCCCACTCGCCGTTCGCGTCCTTCTGGCGGGTGTTGGTGGCGATGCGCAGCGAGCACACGGACATGCCGCTGTTGGTGGAGCGCAGCTCGGGGTCGCGTGTGAGGTTGCCGGTGAGAACCACCCGGTTGATGTTTGTGGCGGCCACTGAAGGCTCCTTTCGACTGCTCAGACTCGCACGGAAGCTTTGTGAATGCCGAGTCTAGGGGTGGGTCCGGCGGTCACCGGCGTCCACGCGCAGATTGCGGCGATTTCTTCGCAGAGTTGGTGCAGACGCCGGCCGCGGCGTGACTGAGCGGCCGCCTCAGGCGGGCTCTTCGACGTCCGGCGCGGGTGCGACGGCCGCCATCGCGGCGGGACGCAGGTCCGGCGGCGCCGGCGTGCCCGGCCGCAGCTTGATGATCCGGAAGCGGAGGACGCCGTCCGTGATCTTGAGGTTGTGGTCCAACTGCTCGAGCAGCGTGGCCGGCCCGCGGAACTGGATCAGGTGGTAGTCGGCCTCGGTGTGCTTGCGGACCTCGTAGACCGTCTGGCGGTTGCCCCAGTCGTGGCGCCCCACGAGCTCGCCCGCGCGGTCGATCGCATCCTCGACGTTGGCGAGGATGGTGTCGCGGCGTTCCTGCTCGATCGTCTGGTCGAGCAGCAGGACGAGGTCGTACACGGGCGCTTCGGTGGCCATGCGGCGGCGCATGCTAGCAGCGCGGGGCGAACCCGCAGGCGCCTGCGCCTACCCCTCGCATGCACCGTCGCATGCGCTGGGGGAACGTCGCCAGGGCGGCCGGAGCGGTCGCGGTCGTGGCCGTCGTGGTCGCCTGGCCGCGCCTCGCGCCGCCCGACCCGGCGATGCCGGGAAACGAAGCCGCGCCGCTCGCTCGGGACGAGCCGGCGCGGATGCCGCCTCAAGAGGACGGGCACGCTCGCAGCCTGAGGAAACAAGCTGCCGAGGGGCGATCAGCGGGGCGGCGGAAGCGGTCGCGGCGCACCGCGCGCGAGGCGGGTGATCGCGGGAAGGGTCAGCGCGCGGAGCGGCGCGGACGCGGGGCGAGGAGGCAGCGACGCGGGAGGTCGCGCGGCATGGAAGGAGAGGGCTCGGGTCAGGCCGGGCAGGCCGATGAGCCCGGGCACGGTGGGTCGGCGGGCCGGAATGAAAGCGGTGCGCCGGTGGGTGCTGCGCCGGGCAACGGAGGCGGGAGCGGCAGTGGGGGCGCGGGTGGTGCGCCGGGGGACGGAGGCGCGGATCGTGGGCCGCCAGATGGGACCGGAGGTGGCGGGACAGGCGACGGTGGCGGCTCGAACCGGAGCGGCGCTGCGCGCGACCCCGCCGCCGCGGAGTTCGGGTTCGAGGACCGCTAGGCCGAGGCGGCGGCGCCGCGGGCCTTGGCGCGGATGTCGGCGATCTGCTCGTCGATCCAGTCGCCCGGATCTCGGGAGGTGACGATCTCCTTGAGCCCCGAGGCGCGCCGCGCGCGCGACTCCTGCGACATGGTCAGCGCGGAATAGATGGCGTCGGCGAGCTCCTGCACGTCGAACGGGTTCACCGACAGAGCGAACTCGCCGAGCTCCTCGTGCGCGCCGGTGTTCTCGCTCAGGATCGAGACGCCGTCGCGCTCGTTCACCAGCGGCCCCTCCTTGGCCACCAGGTTCATCCCGTCGAACATCGCGTTGACCATCATCACGTCGTAGTGCTTGTACGACGCGACCGCCTCCTCCAGGTCGTCGCGCAGCTTGAGGTGGATCGGCATCCAGTCCGTGGTCCCGTGCCTGTGGTTGACCACCGCCACCAGCGCCTCGATCTTCTCCAGGTACTCGGCGTACTCCGGCACGTCCGTCCGTGACGGCATCAGCTGCGCGGTGAACGTGATCCGCTCGGCGAACTCCGGATGCTGCTCCAGGAAGATGTCGAACGCCGTGAACCCGCGCAGCACGTTCTTCGACAGGTCCGCGCGGTCCACCCGCAGGATCGAGAACTCGCGCCGGCGCCGCAGCAGCTCGTCCTCGAACTCCCGCACGCCGGAGCGCCGAGCCACCGCCCGCGTCGCCTCGTAGTCGATCGGCAGCGGATACGCCCGCACCCACACCTCGCGGTCGTCGCAGAACACCACGCCGCGCTCCATGTCGACCTCGAGCTCCAGCAGATCGCGGCAGCACTGCAGGAAGTTCCGCCGGTAGGAGCGCGTGTGGAAGCCGATGATGTCGTTGGCCAGCAGGCCGTGGTAGATCTCGTCGCGGATCACGGCCGGAAGCACGCGCCAGGAGTCCGACTGCGTCCACGGGATGTGCACGAAGTGGTGCAGGAACACGTCCGGGCGCTCCTCGCGCACCATCGCCGGCAGCGTGTAGAGCTGGTAGTCGTGCACCAGCACGGCAGGCTCGTCCTGGCCTGAGATCTCCTCGAGGACCGCGTGCGCGAGGTCGCGGTTGACGACCTGGTAGCCCTGCTCGTACGCCTCGACCTCGTGGCGCCGGATGTCCGGCGCATTGCTCTGGTCCCACAGGTAGTGCTGGATGAACCAGAGCATCGGGTTGGCGAAGATGTTGTAGAAGCGGTCGTAGGCCTCGGGGTCCGACGCCACGAAGCGCACGTGGTAGGTCCCGCCGTCCGGCGCCTCGACCTCGATCGGCCGGCTGCCGTGCTCCTCGGCCATCCGCACGTCCCCGTCGGTCATCGCCGAGGCGATCCAGATCGCATCGCGATGCGAGGCCAGGCCGGTCAGAGCCGTCACCAGCCCACCGGTGCCGCGCTTGACGGAACCGTCGTCGTCGTACGACACCGGCCCTCGATTGGAGACCAAGACCAGGGGCTGAGCCATCACAGGACCTCGTGGAAGATCTTCAGGTAGTCGCGCAGGTAGCGCGGCGTCAGGAAGTGGGCGCGGACGTGCTCCTTGCCGCGCAACCCCAGCGACCGCCCCAGCTCGGGGTCTTCGAGGATCGCGCCGATCCGCGCCGCGCAGTCCTCGACGGTGTCGACCAGGTAGCCGGTCTCGCCGTCGGAGACCTGCAGCGGGATGCCGCCGACGTTGCCGCCGATGAAGGGCCGCCCCTTCCACAGCGCCTCGCTCACGGTCAGGCCGAAGCCCTCGCGCGTGCTCTTCTGGACCAGCACCTGGGCCAGCGACTGGAACGCGTTGACCTCGATCGCGCCGACGTTGTTGAAGTTGTTGAGGATGTGGATGTCCGGGTCCCCGTCCGCGTGCGCGAGCGTCGAGTTGTAGAAGTCCCAGCCCTCGGGGTCGTCGGACGCCATCGACCCCACGAGCGCCAGCTGCACGTCGGGCCTCCAGGCCTTCACGATCCGGTACGCGTCGATCACCCCCAGCGGGTCCTTCCACGGGTCGAAGCGCGACACCTGGCAGACCATCGGGCGGCCGGTGTCGATCCCGAACTGCTTGCACACGTACGTCGCGTCCTCCACCGACAACGCCATGTTCTTCGGCGCCAGCGGGTCGATCGCGGGGGGGACGATGTTCACGTTGCCGTTCATCCCGGGCGGCACGTACGTGTCGACGTGGAAGAGCGTCTCGGGGTAGCCCTCGATGAACGGCAGCAGCCGCTGCATCGTGGCGGGGTTGGGCGTGGAGACGTCGATGTGGCAGCGCCAGATCCAGCCCTCGGCCTTCTCCGGCACCAGGGTGAAGAGCGCGGCCGGCTGCGGGTCGTGCACGATGCAGACGTCCCAGCCGCGGGCCAGCTCGCGGGCGTTCATCTCGTTGTACTGCGACCAGGTCGCCCACTGGTCGTCGGTGAGGTCCTGCGGGTTGCCCTGGAGCGCGTTGTGCATGATCTTCGTCGCGTTGAAGAACTCCTCGCGGCCGTAGATCACCTGCCACTCGGCGTCGAGCCCGATGTCGCGCATCAGCGGCACCAGCGTGTAGAGGATCTCCGACACGCCGCCGCCGAACGCGGTCGCGCTGAGGTGGACGACCCGGCGGCCGTGCAGGGGCTCGGCCAGCTCGCGGATCTCCTCGACGAGCGGACGGCCGACGATGTGGGTGTAGTCGGCGAGGCTCTTGCCGGGCAGCGCGACGGCTTGAAGCACGAAAAAACCCTACCCGCCGACGTTCCCGAGCGGCCGCTCGCCGAGCTTGACCTCGACCTGGCGAACATCGCCGTCCCGGTGGATCTCCAGGGGGACCTTCTCGCCCGGCGCGTGGTCGGCGATCACGTCGGCCAGCTCTGCCGAGTCCTCGACCGCCTTACCGTCGACCTTGGTGATCACGTCCCCGCCGGGCCGGTACGACTGCGCCTGGAACTCGACCGGGTTGCCGCCGCCCTCGATGCCGGCCTCCTCGGCCGGGCCGCCCGGATTGACATCCTGCACCCACGCGCCCTTCTGGACGTCGAGGCCGAACTTCTCGACCAGCTGCGGATAGAGCTCGACCGACGCCACGCCGAGGTACGCGTAGTCCGCCTCGCCGTCCTTGCGAAGCATGTCGAGCGAGCGCTTGACGGCGTTGACCGGCACCGCGAAGCCGACGCCCTCGCCGCCGCCCGAGGTCGACTTGATCTGCTGGTTGACGCCGATCACGCGGCCCTCGCCGTCGACCAGCGGGCCGCCCGAGTTGCCCGGGTTGATCGCCGCGTCGGTCTGGATCGCGCCGGAGATGCTGAAGTTGGTGAGCGACTGGATCGAGCGGTCGATCGCCGACACCACGCCGATCGACAGCGATTGTTGCTCGCCGAACGGCGAGCCGATCGCCGCCACCGGCTCACCGACCTCCACGCCCGTGCTCTCGCCCAGCGGGAGCGGCCGCAGGTTGAGGCCCTCCGGGTCGATCCTCAGGAGCGCGATGTCGGCGTTCGGGTCGGCGCCCACGACCTCCGCCTCCACGGTGTTGCCGTCCGCGAACTCGACGTAGACCTCGCGCGCGCGGCGCATGGCGTCGCCCTGGCCGCTCGTGACCACGTGGGCGTTGGTCGCGATCTCGCCCTGGCCGTTGAGCACGAAGCCGGACCCGACGCCCCCGCTGCCCTCCTCGCCCTCGAGCACGGACTCGAGCCCGTCCGAGCCGAACAGCGAGACCACGGTCACGACGCCGGGCGCCTCGCTCTCGTAGATCGCCTTCGGGTCGAACCCGCCCTCCCTGCCCGAGCTCTCGATCACCTCGACGCGCGTGGTCTCCGAGCGGGGCGCGCTCTCGTTGCCGCCGCCCTGCGGCGGGTCGTCGTCGTCACCGCCGCCGCAGCCGGCGAGCGCCAGCAGGGCGACACCGATTGCGAGCCGTCTCATCCCGGCAGCACCAGCGAGAAGGTGGTCGACCCCGGTACCGAGCGCACGATCAGGCGTCCCTGCATGCGCTCCGCGAGCTCGCGCGCGATCGCGAGCCCGAGGCCGGCGCCCTGCGCCTCCTCGTTGGACGTGAAGAACGGTTCGAAGATGTGTGGCATGTTCTGACGCTTGATCCCGAGCCCGCGGTCGGACACCTCCAGGCTGACGTGCCCGTTCTCGCGGGCGGCCGAAACTTGGACTCCGGTGCCCGCGGGCGTGTGGACGAGCGCGTTGTCGAGCAGGATACGAAGCACCTGCGCCACACGCTCGGGGTCGCAGTCGAGCTCGACCGGGTGATCGGGCAGTTCGAGTCGGACGGCCGACTCGTGGCGCTGCGCCGCCGGCGTGAACTCGCCTGCGACCTCGCGCGCGAGCTGGCCGACGTCGGTCGGCTCCGGCCGCAGTTCGAGCGCTCCCGACTCCAGCCGCGAGAGGTCGAGCAGCTCGGTGGCGAGCTTGCGCATGCGATCGACCTGCCCGCGCAGCTGGTCGAGGAACTGGCGCCGGGTCTCCTCGTCGAGCTCCTCGTCGGCCAGCAGCTCGAGGAAGCCGCCGAGCGAGAAGATCGGCGTGCGCAGCTCGTGCGAGGCGGAGGCGATGAACTGCTTGCGCGCGCGGTCGAGCCGGGCGAGCTGGTTCTGCATGTCGTCGAAGGCGGCCGCGAGCTGGCCGAGCTCGTCGTCGGACTCGGCGCGGATCGGGTTCGAGAAGTCGCCCGCGGCGACCTTGCGGGCGGCCTGCTCGAGCCGCCCCACGCGCTGCGACAGCGCGCGCGCCACGAGGTAGCCGGCCAGCAGCGCGACCACCAGCGCGATCCCGCCGGAGAGCAGGATCTGGCGCCGGATCAGCGCGACGCTGCCCTCGACCTCGTCGAGGGTGTCGGCGAAGACGGCGACGCCCTGGACCTGCTTGTTCCGGATCAGCGGCGCCGCCACGACGGCCTGGCGGCCGGCACCGGTGGAGATCGTCTCCGCCACCGGCCGGCGAGCGGCGACGGCGTCCTTGGCCAGCGGCGTCACCTCGCCCTCGGTGATGCCGCCGTCGGGCGCCGAGTCGAACTGCCCGCTGAGCGAGACCGGGCTGCCCTTGATGAGGTGGAGGATCAGGACCTCGGCGCTGACGTCGACGGCGGCCGCCTCGACGCGGTCCTCGGGCAGCGGCGCCTCGGTATTCGAGAGGTACCGCTCCGCCCAGCCGGTACGGCCCTCGACGTAGCGCGCCGCGTCGACCTGCAGGCGCTCGAGCTTCTGGTCCTGGAGTCGCTCCTCGAGCCGCGGCGTGACGGTCAGGTAGATCGTCCCGATCGCGCCGAACACGATCAGCCCGAACACGACCGCGAGCCGATTGCGCAGCGACCGCAGGCCGAGCACCAGTGACTACTCCTCGTCGTCCCGGAACCGGTAGCCGACCCCGCGCACCGTGAACAGGTACTCGGGCTCCTTGGGGTCGGTCTCGATCTTCTCGCGCAGGTGGCGGATGTGGACGTCGATCGTCCGCGGGTCGCGGTACGCCGAGTCGCCCCACACGCGTGCGAGCAGCATGTCGCGAGTGAACACCCGGCCGGGCGAGCGCGCAAGCGCGGTGAGGATCTCGAACTCGACGAACGTCGTGGCGACGCCGTCGCCGTTGCGGATGACCGTGCGCTTCGTCGGGTCGATCCTCAGGCCCCGGACGTCGATCGGCTGCTCGTCGTCGGTCTCCGGTTGGGCCATGCCGGCGCGCCGCAGCGCCGCCTTCACGCGCGAGCGGAACTCGCGCAGCGAGAACGGCTTGGTGATGTAGTCGTCGGCGCCGAGCTCGAGCCCCAGCACCTTGTCGATCTCCTCCGACTTGGCCGTCAGCATGATGATCGGCACGGTCGAGCCCTGCGAGCGCAACCGCTTGCAGACCTCGAGCCCGTCCATCCGCGGCAACATCAGGTCGAGAACCACGAGGTCGAACGACTGCTCGGAGAACCGCGCGAGCGCCTCACGGCCGTCCGACGCCTGGACGACCTCGTAGCCGTCGCGCTGCAGCGGGAACGACAGCAGGGTCTGGATCGGCTGCTCGTCGTCGACGAGCAGGATTCGGGGGGCGCGATCGGACATGTTCCTTCAGATGTCGAGGATAGTGAGAGGTACTCTCGCCCTGTGCTCGACGTTCGGGTATACCGGGCTGCGTTCGTCCCGGCGCTCGTGGCGCTGTTCATCGCCGCGTTCTCGCTGACCGACCGGCCGGCGCCCGTTCCCTCGCCGCTGGCGGCCGACGCCTTCGACGGGGAGCGGGCCTTCGGCACGCGTGCGCCGCTCGAGAACTCGCTGACCGAGCTGGCGCGCTCGTTCCCGGATCGCCGCCCCGGGGCGGCCGGCGACACGGGGCTCGCCGATCGCGTGGCGGAGACGCTCGGGCGTCCCGACCGCACGCAGGGACCCGCGTTCGAGGTCTCGCGTGAGCGCACGGGCGACATCGAGACGGTGATCGGGGTGCGGCCGGGCCTGACGAGCCGCCGGATCGTCGTGCTCAGCCACCGCGATGCAACTTCTCGCCCAGCTCTCGCCGAGCTGTCGGGCACCGCGGCGATGCTCGAGCTCGCGCGCCTGTTCCGCGCGCGCGAGCTCGACAAGACGCTCGTGCTGGTCTCCACGTCGGGCGCCACCGACGGGTTCACGGGCGCGCGCGCGTGGGCCGAGGAGACCGACGCGGGCGCCGTCGACGCGGTGATCGTGCTCGGCGACATGGCCGGCGCGCGCGCGGTCAAGCCGTGGGTGGTGCCGTGGTCGTTCGAGTCCGAGCCGGCACCGCTGGCGCTCCAGCGCACGGTCGAGAACGCGGTCCGCGCCGAGGCCGGCCGGCCGGGAGGCAGCCGGGCGAGCGCCCAGTGGGTCCGGCGGGCACTGCCGTTCACCGTGTCCGAGCAGGGCGTGGTCGCCGGCGCCGGCCTGCCGGCCGTCACCATCAGCGCCTCGGGCGAGCGCGGCCCCGCACCCGGCGAGGCGGTGCGCCCCGGCCGGCTCGACGCGTTCGGGCGCGCGGCGTTGCGCGCCGTCGGCGCGATCGACGCCGCGCAGGGCGACGTCGACGGGGGCGCGGCGTTCGCCGGCGGGCCGTCCGGGATCGTGACGAGGCGCAACGTGCTCCCCGACTGGGCCGTCCGCCTGCTGGTGGGCACCTTGTTGCTGCCCGCCCTCCTGACCGCGCTCGACGGCTTCTTCCGCGTCCGGCGCCGCCACCTCCCCCTCCGCCCGTGGCTGATCTGGCTCGGAGCTTCCGCGCTGCCGCTGGTGCTGGCCTGGATCTGGTCACGGGCGCTCGGGATCACCGGCGCGCTCGACCCGCCCGACGCCCCGGTGCTCCCGCTTCCTCCGCTCGACCGCGCGGGCGCGGTCGCGCTCGGCTCGGTCGCGGTGGTGATCCTGCTCGGCTGGTTCGGGATCCGCCCGCTGCTGCTGAGGCGTGCCGGCGAGCGCGGCAGCCCCGTGGCCGGCAGCCTCGCGGCGGTCTCGGGCGCGGCGCTGTGCACGCTCGCCGCGCTCGTGTGGGTCGTCAACCCGTACGCGGCGGCGCTGCTGCTGCCCGCGTCCCACCTGTGGCTGTTCGCCGCCGCGCCGCAGACGCGCCTGCGCGGCTGGGCCGCGGGCGCGGCGATCGCGGCGGGTCTGCTGCCGTTCGCGGTCGTCGCGCTCTATTACGTGCGCGCGCTTGCGCTCGACCCGCTCGAGCTGGCGTGGATGGCGCTCCTGTCGGCGGCCTCGGGGCAGCTCTCGCCGGCGGTCGCGATCGTCGCCGGCGGCGTGGTCGCCTCCCTGGCCGCGCTGCTGGTCGTGATCCGCACGCGCCGACGCGTCGAGGCCAAGGTGGAGCCGGAGCCGCTGCGCACGCGCGGGCCGACCACGTACGCCGGGCCGGGATCGCTCGGCGGCACGGAGTCCGCGCTGCGGCGATGAGGCTCGCTCGCTGGTTCTAGTGGACGTAGCCGCGCCAGGACGCGGCTGACGGGTCGCCGCCCCATTCGACGCCCGGCTCGCCGGCCGTGGCGCGGCCGATCCAGGTGACGTTCACCGCCGACTCGACGGCCGGCCGCGCCGCTTCCGGCGCGCAGAAGCACAGCTCGTAGTCCTCGCCGCCGGTGGCGGCGAGCTCGGCGGCCGGCACACCGAGGGCGCGCGCGACCTCGGCCGTGCTGTCGGCGATCGGGAGCGCCGCGGCGTCGAGCTCGAGCCGCACGCCGCTCGCCTGCGCCAGCCGCAGACCGTCGAGCGCGATTCCGTCGGAGAGGTCGATCATGGCGCGCGCCCCGGCGGCCGCCAGCGCGCGCCCCTCGGCGAGCCGCGGGCGTGGGCGCAGGTGGCGCTCGACCGGCCCCTGGGCGCGGCCCTCGAGCACGGCGAGGCCGGCGGCGGCGGCGCCGAGGTCGCCGGTCACGCCGACCAGGTCGCCGGGCTGCGCGCCGTCGCGGCCCACGAGCTCGTCCTCGGCGCCTGCCCAGCCGACGACGGTGACCGCGACCGTGAGCGCAGGTCCGGCCACGAGGTCGCCGCCCGCGATCGTGACCCCGCAGGCGGCGGCGAGCGCCTCGGCGCCGGCGTGCAGCTCCAGCACGTCGTCGTCGGCGAGCTCCGGCGGAAGCACGACCGACAGATACGCCTCGCCGGGCTCGGCGCCCATCGCGGCGAGGTCCGACAGCGCCCCCGCCACGGCCCGGTGGCCGGCGTCGCGCGCCGTCCAGCCGCGGCCGAGCCGGAAATGCGTGCCGTCGACCATCACGTCGGTCGACACCGCCGCCACCCCGCCCGCGCGTACCACCGCGCAGTCGTCGCCGACCCAGCGCAGCACGCGCGAGCCGGGCCGCCGCTCGAGCGCGGCCGCGATCGCCTCTATGAGACGCAGTTCCCTGGGGGTGCCCAACGGGACCTCGCTCTCCACGGAATGGCCCGTTGGGCGGGGCCCCCACCTACCTGTGGCGGTAGACGATCCGCGCGCGGTTCAGGTCGTAGGGGGAGACCTCGACCCGCACGCGGTCGCCGGGCAGGATGCGGATCCGGAAGCGGCGCATCTTGCCGGCGACATGCCCGAGGACCTCGTGGCCGTTGTCGAGCTGCACCCGGAACATGGCGTTCGGGAGTGCCTCGGTGACCTCGCCCTCGAACTCGACCTTCTCTTCCTTCGCCAAGCGGACGCGTCCTCAGATAGCTCGTACGTTGGTCGCCTGCGGGCCCTTCGGGCTCTCCCCCGGCTCGTACTCCACCTGCGCGCCCTCCGGGAGGGTCCGGAATCCGTCTCCCTCGATGCAGGCACTGCCTTCCCGCATGCTTCACGCCGCCGATGCGGCCCTGACGGGCGGTTTATACCAGCCTGCGGAGTCGTTTCAGCCCTCAGGCGGAGACTCGGTGTCCGGCGGCCCCTGCGGCGCGGACTCGTACTGCTCGGGATCGAACTCGGTCCCGCCGCTCGGAGCGGTGTCCGCGGGCGGCGCCTCCTGGGTCGGCTCCGTCGGCGTGACCGGCGCGGGCGCCACCGGCGCCACCGGCGCCGCGTCGTCGAGTCGTCGACGCCGTCACCGTAGTCGACGCTGCCGCCGCCGCTGGTGTACTCGCCGACGAACGGCGTCGAGGAGAACTGCTCCTTCGGCTGTTTGAAGTCGCCGCAGAACTTGCCGATGACGGACTTCATGTAGACGCCCCAGATGGCGGCCGGGAACGTGCCGCCGTCGACCGGCCCGCCAAAGAAGAGCGTGTGCATCTCGGTGCGGTCATTGGGGTAGCCGACCCACACGGCGGTGGCCAGGCGCGGCGTGAAGCCCGCGAACCAGGCGTCGGTGTTGCGGTCGGTGGTGCCGGTCTTGCCGGCGGCGGGACAGCCGGTCGCGGCGCGCGTGCCGGTGCCGGCCTGGATGTTCTGCTCGAGGATCCGGGTCGCCTCGTAGGTCATCCCGTCCTTGAACACCTTCGTGCGCTTGACCTTCCATCGGCGCGGAAGCTGCGACTTGCCGCTCGGGAACGTGACCTTGGTGATGGCGGTCGGCCGGTTGCGGTAGCCGCCGGACGCGATCGTCCCGTACGCGGTCGCCATCTCGAGCGGCGACACGCCCTCCTCGAGCCCCCCGAGCGACTCCGCCGGATAGCCGTGCACGTGCTCGCGGCGGATGCCCATGTCGACCGCCGTGTCGGCCACCTTGTCGGGGCCCAGGTCGAGCGCGAGCTGGATGTAGACCGAGTTGTCGGACCGCAACGTGGCCTGGACGAGGTTCATGTTGCCGCCGCTGGTGCCGCCGTAGGTCTTGATCTCGAACGGCGGGCCGTAGCGGGGGTCGTTGATCCGGGTCGGCGACACCGACGTGTAGCGGGTGCTGTCCGGGTCGACCCCGTTGCGCAGCGCGGTCATCAGCGCAAACGTCTTGAACGACGAGCCGGGCTGGCGCTCGCCCTGGGCCGCGAGGTTGAACTTCGAGTCCGCGTAGTCGGCCGACGAGGCCATGGCGAGGATGTAGCCGTTCTTCGGGTTGATCGTCACCAGCGCCGACGACGGGCCGATGTCGCCGAGCTGGGACGAGATCGCCTCGCGCGCCTTGCTCTGCATGTCGAGGTCGATCGTCGTGTGCACGACGAGGCCGCCGAGCTTCACCGTCCGCGGGCCGTACTGCTTGATCAGCTCGTCCTTGACGTAGTCGAAGAAGTAGCTCTCGCGGCGGCGGCTGAAGTAGTCGGACGGGTTGAGGTCGAGCCCGCGCCGCATCGCGCGCTGGGCCTGCTGGTCGGTGACCATGCCGAGCTCGGCCATCTTCGCCAGCACCGCGTTGCGGCGGCGCTTGGCGGCGGGCCCGTTCTTGATCGGCGAGTACGCGGACGGCGCCTGCGGGAGGCCGGCCAGCAGCGCCGCCTCGTGCAGGTCGAGCTGCTTGGCGCGCTTGTTGAAGTACACGCGCGCGGCGGCCTCGGCGCCGATCGCGGTCTGCCCGCCGACCGTCCCGTACGGCGTCGTGTTGAGGTACTTGGTGAGGATCCACTCCTTCGGGTGCTCGGTCTCGAGCTCCTCGGCGAGCTTCGCCTCGCGGATCTTGCGCTGGTAGCCGGCCAATCCCTCCCGCGTGCGGTCGGCGGTATAGAGGTTCTTGACCAGCTGCATGGTCAGCGTCGAGCCGCCCTCGACGGTCTCGCGGTTCATGAAGTTCTTGACCGCGGCGCGCACAACGCCCTCGTAGTCGACGCCCTGGTGGCGGTAGAAGCGCTCGTCCTCGATCGCGACGGTCGCGTCCTTGAGGACCTTTGGCATCCGGTCGCCGTCGATCGGGCGGCTGAGCTCGTCGGCGGAGATGAAGCCGAGGCGGGTGCCGTCGGCCGCGAGGACCTCGGTGTTCGAGCCGGGGTCGCGCTCCTTCAGCGTGGTGATGGCGGGTGCCGAGGCGGCGGTCGCGGCGACCCAGCCCACGACGGACGCGCCCGCGATGCCGACGAGGACGAGCAGCACCATGACGGCGAGCAGGGCCTGCGAAGTATGGCGACCACGACGGCGTCGCCTGTAGCGTTGCGAGCGGCTCATAGGGGCGTTCGCGGCGGGCGGCGCGAACCATCCAGTGTAGGACGGGTCCTGTCAGGCTCAGCTTCGGCCCGGCCCGCCGAAACCCTCCAGCAGCCCGGCCTCGTGCAGGCGCGCGTGGCAGCGCGCGCGCAGGGCCGACTCGCCGGCGCCGCGCTCGCGGGGCGGCACCTTGTCGCCGCCGACGTTCAGGCGCGTCCCCCACGGGACCGTCTCCGCTACGGAGACGCTGCCCTCCCCGCGCAGGACTTCGACGGCGCGCGCGGCGTCCGCGTCGGCCGGGATCCATACGTCCACCTCGACGCCGATTGCTTCGGTCGCCAGCGTGTCGTTGACCATCACGCCGGCCGCGAGCTGCTCGTTCGGGATCAGCACCCGCTGGTCGCCGCCGGTGCGCAGGATGGTGTAGTTCAGCCGCACGTCCTCGACGACGCCGTAGTGGCCCTCGAAGGTGATCCAGTCGCCGACGCGGATCGGCTGCGTGATCGCCAGCATCACGCCGGCGACGAAGTTCGCGAGTGTCTGGCGGGCGGCGAAGCCGATGATCGCGGCGGCCACCACTCCCGACGCGAGGACGCTGGCCGCGATCCGGTTGATGCCGGAGAACTGCGACAGCGCGATCGCGAGGCCGATCAGGAGGATCGTCGCGTAGATGAAGCGGCGCACGAAGCGCAGGCGGGTCGCCGTCTCCGGGGTGATGTCCCCGCGCACGAGCGAGTTCGTCACCCGCTCCGAACGGCGCTGGAACGCGCGATCGACGAGGTAGGCGAGCGCGAAGGCGAGCACCATCGTCACCACCGCCGCGATCCACTCGTCGTTCGAGCGCCAGAAGTCGTCGAGCGCGCCTAGAGTCATGAGCGTGCCGCAGCGTATCCGCGCCGTGCTGCTCGACGCCCTCGGCACGCTCCTGTACTTCGATCCGCCGGCCCCGCTGCTGCGCGAGGCGCTGCGGGAACGGGTCGGGATCGAGGTTCCCGAGGCGGCCGCGAGCGCCGCGATCAAGGCCGAGATCGCGTACTACCGCGCGCACCTGCACGAGGGGCGCGACCCCGCGTCCCTGGCCGACCTGCGCCGCCGCAGCGCCGAGGCGATGCGCCCGGCGCTCGGCATCGACGCCTCGACCGACGTCCTCACCGAGGCGCTGCTGGCGGCCCTGCGCTTCCGCGCCTATCCCGACGCCGCGCCGGCGCTGCTCGCCCTCCGCACGCTCGGCCTCTCGATCGTGGTGGTGTCGAACTGGGATCACTCGCTCCACGAGCGGCTCGCCGAGACCGGGCTGGCGCCGCTCGTCGACGGCGCCGTGGCGTCGGCCGAGCTCGGCCACGCCAAGCCCGACCGCGCGATCTTCGAGCACGCCCTCGGCCTGGCCGGAACCGGCGCCGGGGGCGCGATCCACGCCGGCGACCGGCCCGAGGAGGACGTCGCGGGCGCGCTGGCGGCCGGCCTGCGCGCGGTGCTTGTCGCGCGCGACGGAGCGCCGGCGGCGCCGCGCGGGGTTCCGGTCATCCGCTCGCTCGCCGGGCTCCCGGGACTGTGCGGGTACGCTTGAAGCGGCCCGTGACGAGCGTCCCACCCTCCTTCCAGCACCCTGGGTCGCCGCCGCCGCGGCCCGAGCTGCCTGAGGGCGCCCAGGTCCCGGCAGAGCCGCCGGCAGCGCTGCTGCCCCGGGTCGGCGTTCCCGTCTGGGCGCCCTTCCTGGCCGTGTTCGGAGCGTTCGTGTGCGTGCTGCTGGCGCAGACCGTCGCCGTCGTGGTGGTCGAGCTGGCAGGCGGCGACGTCGACAGCCTGACCGACTCCGACGCGGCCACGATCGGCTTCACGGTGGTGCTCGACCTGGCGCTGATCGCCTGCGCGGTGGGCGTCGTCCGCTGGCTCGCGTCGGAGCGCCCGACGCCCGCCACCTTCGGCCTGCGTGTGCCGGACTGGCGGCCGGCGCTCGGCTGGACTCTGGCCATCTACGCCGGATTCTGGGTGTGCGCGGTGGTGGCCGGCCTCGTCTTCGGCCAGCCCGACGAGCAGGACATCGTCACCGACCTCAAGGCCGAGGACTCCGTGGTCGTGCTGGTCGCGTTCGGCGCGATGACCTGCCTGCTCGCGCCGGTGGCCGAGGAGTTCTTCTTCCGCGGCTTCCTGCTCCGCGTCCTGCACGAGAAGACCGGGGTCGTGCTCTCCGTGGCGATCACCGGGATCGCGTTCGGGCTCGTGCACCTCCCGAGCGGCGACTGGGTCGGCACGATCGTGCTCAGCCTGTTCGGGGTGGGCCTGTGCGTACTGTTCCTTTGCACGGCGTCGCTGATTCCGTGCATCATGTTGCACGCGTTCCACAATTCGATCTCGTTCGCCGTCACGAAAGGGCTGCCCTGGTGGGGATTCCTGCTGCTGACCGTCGGAAGCGTCATGACGACGCTCGCCATCGCCTTGCTCGCCACCCGCGCCGGGCAGCGCGCCGCGCCGCCCTTGCCGGCGGGCTGACGGCCGCGCTCCTGCTGCCCGCCACCGCTGCGGCGCAGGTGCCGCCGGCCCCGGCGCCCGCCCAGGGCACGATGACGCTGACCGCCCAGAAGGTGATGCGAGACAGCGGCCAACGCGTCGCGCTCACACGCACGTCGTGGCGCGTGCGCGGCGAGCTGCGGCCGTTCGTACCGGGCCAGACGGTGGTGGTCCGCTTCTTCCGCAACGGGCGCGAGATCCACGAGCAGACCGAGCAGCTGCGGTCGATCCGCGGCGGTGCCGCGGGCGAGTTCCTGACCTGGTTCCGGAGCCGCTCGGCCGGGCGCGTGGTGGTCAGCGCCGTCCATCTCGCCACCCCGGAGCTCGACACCGTGCGCAGCGAGAAGGTGCGCGTCAACGTCATGCGGCCGGTCCTCGGGGGGTCGATCACGCGCCTGTTCCAGAAGGGCCTCGCGCGGATGAAGTACGCGGTCTCCCGCACCGGCGTCTTCGACGACGCCAGCGCCCGGGCGGTGATGGCCTACCGCAAGGTCAACGGCATGCCGCGCTCGTACTCGGCTTCCGAGTCGATCGTGCGGCGAGTGCTCGCGGGCAAGGGCGCGTTCAAACCGAAGTATCCGGGCGACGGCCGCCACGTCGAGGCCGACATCTCGCGCCAGGTGCTGGCGCTGGTGAACCGCCGGGGCCGCGTGCACCGCGTCTACCACACGTCCACCGGGGCGCCCGCGACGCCGACGGTGATCGGCCGCTTCCGCGTGTACCGCAAGTCGATCGGGACGAACGCGGTGGGCATGGTGCACTCCAGCTACTTCATCCGCGGCTACGCGATCCACGGCTACCCGTCGGTGCCGGCCTACAACGCCAGCCACGGCTGCCTGCGGGTGCCGATCCCGAACGCGTGGTCGATCTACGAGTGGGTGCGCATGGGCTCGGTCGTGCGCGTATACCCGTAGAGCGGCCGGGCCGAGGCGTTCACGAGGTCCGCCAGCACGGCCGGCATGCCGCCGGTCGCGTGGCGGCGGCGCATGCGGTCCGCGCCGTTGCCGTCGCGCAGGATCCGCTCGACCTCCTCGAGGCCGCCGCCGCGCGCGTACGGGCGGGCGACGGCGAGCGATCTCGGCCGCAACCTCGCGCAGCGGGCGCAGCGCTCCCGCCCACCAGATCGTCGCCTCGAGGCCGTCGCGGCCGGCGCGGAACGAGGACTCGGTCAGCACCTCGGCGGACTCGACGGCGCCGTGGCCGTCGGCGCAGGCGGAGGCGAGCGCGTGGACGAGCTCGGCGAGGCCGGCCACCGACGTCAGTCTCGACTGCGCGTCCATCGCCCGCACCTCGACCGTGCCGAGGTTCGGGTGCGGCCGGATGTCCCACCACAGGTACGTGTAGTCGGGCAGCGAGCCGGCGGCGCACCAGAGCGCGACGGCCTCGCAGTAGTCGTCCCAGCCTGCGAACGCGCGGGGGATCACGGCGCGCGGGAAGCCGCGGAACAGCTGAGCGCGGGCGGTCGCGAAGCCGGAGTCGTGGCCGTGCCAGAACGGTGAATGGGCGGCGAGCGCCTGCAGCAGCGGGAGATGGCTGCGCAGGCGGTTGAACGCCGCGATCGCCGTCTCCGGGTCCGGCATCCCGACGTGGACGTGCAGCGCGCACGTCGGATTGCGCTCGAGCAGGCCGCGCATCGACTCGTGGATCTTCTCGTAGCGCGCCTCGCGCACGTGCACGACCTCGCCGAAGCCGGCGGTCGGGTGCAGGCCGGCTCCCGCGAGCGTCGCGCCGGCCGCGAGTATCGCCTCGCGCAGGCGCCCGAGCTCGGCGGCGGCGTCCGTCGCCGTCGCGCACACCGGCGACGCGCCCTCGACCATCGCCTCGTAGACGTCGGGCTTGACGTCCGGCGATCCGATCCGCGCGACCAGCTCGCCGGCGTGATGGTCGAGGTCGTGCGGCGGCGCGCCCTCGACGAGCAGCAGCTCTTCCTCCACCCCGATCGCCCGGGGCGCGGACCCGAAACGGTGCTCCACGAGGGCGAGTCTAGTACCGGGACTGCGGGCCGTCGGCGCCCGGTCCTAGCATCCGGCCACGATGGCGGCCGCCCAGACCCTGATCGAGGAGCTGCGCCGGCATGCGCTGGTGATCGGCGAGGTCACGCTCAGCTCGGGCGCGAAGGCGCAGTACTACGTCGACGCGAAGCGCGCGATCCTGCGGCCCGCCGGGTTCGCCGCGCTCGCCGAGCTGGTGGCGCGCTACGCGCGGCAGTGGGAGGCGACGGCGGTCGGCGGGCTGACGATGGGCGCCGACGCGCCCGGCGTGCGCGGCGCTGGCCGGCGGTGCCGAGGTGAAGGCGTTCTTCGTCCGGAAGGAGACGAAGGCCCACGGCCTCCAGCGCCGGATCGAGGGGCCGCCGCTCGAGCCGGGCGAGCGCTGCCTGATCGTCGAGGACGTGGTGACCACCGGCGGCTCGACCATCCAGGCGATCGAGGCGGTGCGCGCCGAGGGTCACGACGTGTGCGGCGTGGTCGCGATCCTCGACCGGCTCGCGGGGGGCGCCGAGGCGATCGCGCTCGCCACGGACGATGCGCCCTACGAGGCGCTGGCGACGATCGACGACGTCTATCCCGAGCGGCCGGACCGGGGGTAGATCCTGCGTGTGGGCGTGGCGACGCCGGCGAACTGCGGCTGGGTAGGGAGGTGGCGGCGCGGTTCGCGCGGCTGGGCCGCCGGCGCCGTAGCGGGGTGCCGCGTTGTCGAAATCTCCAATGGCGCGCTGTCCTGACTTATGGTCGTAGGACAACACCAGGGCAGGACGGCTTACCTCGAACCGCGCCGAACCGGCCGGTCAAGAGGTCCGAACGCCCCTCCCGAGTGCCCTCGCCGGTGAATTCCGTGCAATCGTCGGCCGGATTTGCCGGATCCGTTGTAGAAATCCACAACGAGACCGGTCGCGGCCGCCCGGCACCGGCCGAGTCCGGCGACAACACTGCCTCGGTGACCATGACGGCGGCCCCGATCACGCCGGGGTTGAAGAAGTTCACGGCGCTGGCCAGCACGCCGCCCAGCTCGCGGCCGGCCTGGCGCACCAGGCGCATCGCTTCCGGGCGCCCGTCGCGGACGTGTCTGACCACGTCGCGGCTGTTGTCGGCGCTGATGCCGGCCTCGGTCAACCGGGCGGCCATGGCGCCGCCGCCGGCGATCGCCTCAAGACAGCCCAGGTTGCCGCAGCGGCAGATGACGTCGTCGTGGTCGGGGACGTGGATGTGGCCGATGTCTCCGGCCGCGCCCTGGGCGCCGCGGTGGATGCGCCCGTCGGTGATCACCCCGCACCCGATCCCCGTCCCGACCTTGACGAACAACAGGTGCGCCGTATCGCGCCAGCGCGCCCAGTACTCGCCGAGGGCCATGATGTTGACGTCGTTGTCGACCAGCACCGGCGCCCCGTACCGCTCGCGCAACCGGGCGGAGACGCCGTAGCCGTCCCAGCCCGGCATGATCGGCGGCGCCACCGGCGTCCCGGTCGCGAACTCGACCGCCCCGGAACACCGACGCCCACCCCGCTGACGTCATCCCTGGCACGGGCCGACTGCTCGAGCAGCCCGTTGAGCGCATCCTCGAGCCAGGCCAGCACGACCTCGGGACCCTTCGCGATAGCGATGTCCTCGCGCGTCTCCGCCAGCACGTCGCCGGCGAGGTCGGTCACCGCCACCCGCGAGTGGGTGGCGCCGAGGACCACGCCGGCGGCGCGGTTGAACGTGAACGTGCGCGGCGGGCGCCCGCCGCGCGACGCACCCGGCTCGTCGCGCCCGCCCCGTTCGGCGACGTTCCTGCAAAGCCGGCCATTTTGCTCAGTCTGCCAGAGCGGCTGACGTCGGTTCACCAATTGTCGCGCGGGCGAACCGCCTCAGCGCCTCATCGCCATCCGGTGGCGCCGACGACATCGCAGACGGCGCCGGGGTGAGGCGCCCCGTGCAGGATTCGAACCTGCGGCCTACTCCTCAGGAGTCAAGAGAGCGGTGCGAAATCGCGGGAACGAGAGATCTTCAGAGGGGCCGGTTTTGGCTCTACGCGGTCGAGTCGAGGCACCCGTGTTGGGAGTCGCCGACCCTTCGGCCTTTGGGTTGGTGTGCGCGTTTTGTGCGCGCGCGGAGACGCTCTCCGGTCCTCGGCGGAGCCGGATCGAAGCCATGGAGCCCCGGCCGCCGGTCATCTCCGGCGCGCGGACGGCCTGGTCGTGGCGTACGCTTGCTCCGTGGTCGAGCGCGAGTACGAGATCATCCTTCAGCGGGAGCCCGAGGGCGGGTTCGGCGTGTTCGTGCCCGAGCTGCCGAGCGTGGTCACGCAGGGCGACACGGTCGAGGAGGCGCACGCGATGGCGCGCGAGGCGATCGAGGCCTACCTGGAGGTCATGCACGAGGACGGTCTGCCGGTGCCGGCTGTCCAGCGCGGCCGGGTCGCGGTTCGCGCCGCGTGAGTCCAAAGCTGCCGGCGCTGACCGGCGCGGAGCTGATCGCGGTCTTGGAGCGAAACGGCTGGTACGTGGCGCGGGTGAAGGGCAGCCACCACGTGATGCGCCACGCTGAGATCCCGAACGCGATCCCGGTGCGTGTCCTGGCTTGGCAGCTCAGCCTGACTCATCTGTTCCCGGCATTGTGTGCCGCCTGTCGGATTGGCGGGGTAGGGGCGGCTCATGCGTGTCCCTATGCGCTGGCGCTTTGTGCGTCTATCCAGTGCGCTTGACTTGACTATTGGGCAGAGCGTAGGGTCGCGCTGAGGTCGATGGCTCCTGCAACGCTCACGTCGCGGCGTGCGGCGGCGGGCGTAGTTGGGCGTGCGCTTCTGCTGGTCGCGACGCTGCTGCGTACCGCTGCGATCGTTGCGCGTTCCTTGATCCGGACTGACGCGGGCGGGACGTCAGCGGTACGTCAGCGGATTGTCAGCGGCGTGTGGTCTGGTGTGCGCATGGCTCGCCTCCTGGTTTCCTGTGTCGTGCTGTTGGTCGTGCTCGTGGTCGCGCCGGCGGCTTCGGCGATGCTTGTGGACCCGGTTGCCCTCTTGGCCCGTGCGTGTTCGATCGTGGGGAGCGGGGGTGCGGACCGGTTGTCGGGTACGGCGGGCGATGATCGTGTGTGTGGGCTTGGTGGCGCTGACCGGCTGGTCGGGGCGCGCGGTCACGATGTGCTTGTCGGTGGTGCGGGCGGCGATCTTTTGCAGGGCAAGTCGGGGCGCGATCGGCTGGATGGCGGGTCGGGCAATGATCGGGCGTTCGGCGGCGCTGGCGCGGACGACATCCGCGGCGGCTCGGGTAACGACATCCTCGGCGGCGGCCTCGGGCCCGACGGGATGTCCGGTGGGGCGGGTCGTGACATCGCCATCTACCGCCAGAGCGGTCGGCCGGTGGTCGTGACGATTGGCGCCGGGGCGAACGACGGCGTCGCTCGTGAGCGCGACAACGTCAAGGCCGACGTCGAGGATGCCCAGGGCGGGCGCGGCAACGACGCGCTTACCGGCAACGGCGCCTCGAACCGCCTGCTCGGCGGAGGGGGCAAGGATCGTCTTGTCGGCAAGGGTGGGCGTGACGTGCTGATCGGCGCCGGCGGCGACGATCGGCTTGACGCGCGCGAGAGCGCGACAGCGGCCGTGCGCGTCGCACAGGCTGGTTCGGTCGATCGCGTGGTGTGCGGGGCCGGGAATGACACGGCGCTGGTGGATCCTGTCGATCTGGTCGACCCGAGCTGTGAGAACGTCGTCGGCGGCGCGCACACCGCCGTCCGGTGGTCAGCCGCCGGGTGGCGGTCAGCCTCCGGGTGGCGGCCAGCCGCCGTCGGGGCCCGTCAACAATCCGCCGACGGCGGTCGATGACACGGCGACGGTCGGTGAGGACGCGGCGGCGGGCGCGATCGATGTGCTGGCCAACGACACGGACAGCGACGGTGGGGCGATGGCGATCGTTTCGGCGTCGGATCCGGCGAACGGCACGGTGGCCGTGACCGGTGGGGGGACAGGCCTGACGTATCAGCCGGATCCTGACTACTGCAACAGCCAGGCCGGCGGGGCGCCGGACACGTTCACGTACGCGCTCAATGGTGGCTCGACGGGCACGGTGTCGGTGACGGTGACGTGTGTCGCCGACGTGGCGGTGGCGGTTGATGACGCGGCCGTGGTGCCGGAGGACTCGGCGCCGACGCCGCTGGCGGTGCTTGCCAATGACAGCGATGGCGATGGTGATCCGGTGACGATCGCGTCGGTCACCCAGCCGGCGAACGGCACGGTGGTGTTGACCGGTTTGCCCGGGGCTGGCACCGGGTTGACCTATGAGCCGGATCCGAGCTACTGCAGCGCGACGCCGGACAGCTTCACGTACATGCTCAACGGCGGCTCGACGGCCACTGTGTCGGTCACCGTCACGTGCGGTGACGACGCGCCGACGGCGGTCAACGACAGCGCGACCGTGGCTGAGGACTCGGCCGCGGGCGCGATCGACGTGCTCGTCAACGACACCGACACCGACGGCGGGGCGAAGACGATCGCTTCGGCCTCGGATCCGGCGAACGGCACGGTGGTGCTGACCGGCGGCTCGGCGGGCGCGCACACGGGCCTGACCTATCAGCCCGATCCGAACTACTGCAGCGCGACGCCGGACACCTTCACGTACACGCTCAACGGCGGCTCGACGGCCACCGTCTCGGTCACCGTCACCTGTGTCGCCGATGCGCCGACGGCGGTCAACGACAGCGCGACCGTCGTCGAGGACTCGGCCGCGACCGCGATCGACGTGCTCGCCAACGACACCGACCCCGACGGCGGGCCGAAGTCGATCGCGTCGGTGACCCAGCCGGCGAACGGCACGGTCGTCATCACCGGCGGCGGGAGCGGGCTGACGTATCAGCCGGCCCTGAACTACTGCAACAGCCAGGCCGGCGGGGCGCCGGACACCTTCACGTACACGCTCAACGGCGGCTCGACGGCCACCGTCTCGGTCACCGTCACCTGCGGCGACGACCCGCCGACGGCGGTCAACGACGGCGCGACGGTGCCCGAGGACTCGGCCGCGACCCCGCTCGACGTGCTGGCCAACGACACCAATGCCGACGGCGGCCCGATGACGATCGCATCCGCCTCGGATCCCGCGAACGGGACCGTCGCCTTGACCGGCGGCCTGCCGGGCGCGCACACGGGGCTGACCTACCGGCCGGATGCCAACTACTGCAACAGCCCGCCCGGGACGGCGCCGGACACGTTCACGTACACGCTCAACGGCGGCTCGACGGCGACGGTGTCGGTCACCGTCACGTGCGGTGACGACGCGCCGACGGCGGTCAACGACAGCGCGACCGTGGCCGAGGACTCGGGCGCGGGCGCGATCGACGTGCTCGCCAACGACACCGACACCGACGGCGGGGCGAAGACGATCGCGTCGGCCTCGGATCCGGCGAACGGCACGGTGGTGCTGACCGGCGGCACGCGGGCGCGCACACGGCCTGACCTATCAGCCCGATCCGAACTACTGCAACACCCAGCCCGGCGCGACGCCGGACACCTTCACGTACACGCTCAACGGCGGCTCGACTGGCCACCGTCTCGGTCACCGTCACGTGCGTCGACGATCCGCCGACGGCGGTCAACGACAGCGCGACCGTGGCCGAGGACTCGGCCGCGACGCGCGATCGACGTGCTGGCCAACGACACCGACACCGACGGTGGGGCGAAGACGATCGCGTCGGCGTCGGATCCGGCGAACGGCACGGTGGTGCTGACCGGCGGCTCGCCCGGGGCTCGCACCGGGCTGACCTATCAGCCGGACGCCAACTATTGCGGGGCCGACACGTTCACGTACACGCTGACCGGCGGCTCGCAGGCGACGGTGTCGGTGACGGTCACGTGCGCGCCGGATGATCCGGTGGTGGATGCGTCGGCGGGCAGCGCGAGCTACACCGAGAACGCGGCCGCCGTCGTGATCGATGCGGCGGTGACGGTCAGCGACCCGGATGCGGGGACGACGATCACGGGCGCGACGGTGAGGATCACGGGCGGTTATGCGGGCGCGCAGGACATCCTGGCGCTGGCGGGCACCCATCCGGGGATCACGGCGACGCCCGCCGGCGACACGCTGACGCTCACCGGGCAACGCGAGCGTGGCCGCGTATCAGGCGGCGTTGCGTAGCGTGACCTATCGCAACGGCTCCGAGGCGCCGTCGACGGCGGCGCGGACGGTGACGTTCACGGTCACCGACGAGGCGTCCCGGAGCGGGCTCGGACACCAAGGGCGTCACGGTCAGCGCCGTCGACGATCCGCCGGTGGCGGTGGGCGACAGCGCGACGGTGCTCGAGGACGCGGCCGCGACCGCGATCACGGTGCTGACCAACGACACCGACGTCGACGCCGGACCCAAGTCGGTCGCGTCGGTCACGCAACCGGCCAACGGCACGGTGGCCATCACCGGCGGCGGGCACGGGCCTGACGTATCAGCCGAACGCGAACTACTGCAACAACCCGCCCGGCACGACGCTGAGCACGTTCACGTACACGCTCAACGGCGGCTCCACGGCGACGGTGTCGGTCACGGTGACGTGCGTCAACGACGCCCCGGTGGCCGACGATGAGACCTTCAACGGCGCCAACAGCGCGGTCGGCAACACGAGCCTGGTGGTCAATGATCCTGACGATGGCGCGCCGGCGCTGAGCAGCCCGAAGAAGTCGATTGCCGGTGACATCCTGGCCGGCGACAGCGACATCGACGGGCCCGGTCCGCTGGCGGTCGTCGCGGGTACGTTCGCGACCAATGACGGCGGCTCGGTGACGCTCGAGGCCGACGGGGACTTCATCTACCGTCCGGCGGCGGGCACGAGCTGCACCGACACACAGCGACTTCTTCGACTACACGCTCTCAGACCAGAACACGGCGGGCCCGGGCCCGACGCCCGGCACCGACACCGGCCGCGTGACGATCGCGATCGCCGGTTGCGTGTGGTACGTGAGCAACAACGACCCGGCCGGCAACAGCGGCACCTCCAGCGCCCCGTTTGACACGCTCACCCAGGCCGAGAACGTCTCGCTCGCCAACCACACGGTGTTCGTGTTCGACGGCGACAACACGTCGACGGGCTACGGCGGCGACGGCTACACCATGAACGCCGGCGAGCGGCTGATCGGCGAGCACGAAGGCCTGATCGTCGGCAGCAGACACCCTGTACCCGGCCAACCCGGGCATGCACCCGACGCTGACCGCGACGGGCGCGGACGTGATCGACCTCGACGACGGCAACGAGGTCCGCGGCCTGAACATCGATCCGAGCGGCGCGGGCGGCGGGATCGCCGGCAGCACCGGTGATGTCAGCGCCACCATCGACGACGTCAACATCCTCGACACCGGCACCTTCGGAACCCAGCCCGCCCTCGAGCTCGACGGCACCACCGGCACCTTCGCCGTCTCCAACCTGACGGTCAGCACCAACGGCGCGACCGGGGTGCGGCTCAACAACGCCGGGACCGTGACCTTCGCGTCCGCCGGGAATATCTCGATCACCTCCGCGAACGCCGCGGGCCTGGTCGCGACCGGTGGCGGCGCCACCGGCGTGAACCTGGGCACGAGCGTGTTCGACGCCATCACCGTCACCGGCTCCGGCACCGGCGGCGTGAGCATGACCAACACGACCGGCAACACCACGTTCGGCGACCTCGCGCTCACCACCACCAGCGGCGCCACCCCCGCCTTCGGGCTCTCCAACGCCGGCACCGTGTCGGTCCCGGCCGCCGGCACCGACGAACGTCAGCGCGACCGGGGGCCCGGCGGTCGACGTGACGGGCACCACCGGGCCAACCTCGCGTTCGACGCCGTCAGCTCGACCACCAGCATCAACGACGGCATCAACCTCGCCGGCCTGGGCGCCGGCACCTTCAGCGCCACCAGCGGCACCATCAGCGGCGCGACCGGCATCGCCTTCGACCTCGACGGTGGCAGCGGCGCCGTCAGCTACGCGGGCACGATCGCGAACAGCGCCACGGGCCGCGTCGCCGACATCACTAGCCGCACCGGCAACACCACCCTCTCGGGCAATCGTCGACATCACCGGCACCGGCGGCACCGGCATCAACGTCTCGGGCAACACCGCCGGCACCACCACGTTCAGCGGCACCACCAAGACCTTGAACACGGGCGCCAACCCAGCCGTCACGCTGAGCTCCAACCCCGGCCACACGATCGCCTTCACCGGCGGCGGCCTAGACATCGACACCACCAGCGGTGCCGGCTTTAGCGCCACCGGCGGCGGGACGGTCACCATCGAAGGCTCGGGCAACACCATCACCACAGCTACCGGCACCGGCCTCAACGTCGCCAACACCGCCATCGGTTCGGCCGGTCTCAACTTCACGAGCATCAATGTCGACGGCAACGACAGTGCCCCGGCGAACGGCATCGTCCTCAACAACACCGGTACGGCCGGCGGCCTCACGGTCAGCGGCAACGGAAGTGCCGGGAGTGGAGGAACGGTCCAGGATGCATCCGGAGACGGGATCCAGCTCACGACGACCGAAAAGGTCTCCCTGAGCTACATGACCATCACGAGCAACCTCGGCGACGGCATCGGCGGGTCGACAGTCAATGGATTCGCGCTCGACAACGACACCATCACCAGCAACGGGAACGATGCTGCGAGCGATGAGTCGGGCATCAACCTCGCCGCAGTCACCGGCACCGTGGCTGGAGGTACTCGGCCCACGAGCATCACGAACACGACGATCAGCAACAACAACGAGTTCGAGTTGCAGATCCGCAATACCTCGGGGACCCTCGCGGACTTCAGAATGTCCGGCAACACGATCTCAAGCAACGGCCTGCCGATTAATGGCAACACCTCGTCACCGCACGGCAATCTCGTCAACTTCCTTGGCGGCGGTACTTCGGTGATGACCCTAACGGTGACCAGCGGCACTTTCACCGGGAACTGGAATTTTGCCAACCAACCCGCCACAATTACCGCCACCGCGATCGGCGCCGTCAATCAGGGCACGGCGCACACGGTCAACGTCTCAGGAGCCACGTTCACGAACAACAACGTCGGTGTGGATGTGTCCAGTGACCCGATCAACACCACACTGACGTTCAATATTCAGAACAACACCTTCGTCGGCTCTCGGGCTGTAGGGATCAACAGCTTCCAGAACGGCAACCCGCCCTTCGACCGGACCGTGAACGGCAGGATCCAGAACAACACGATCGGCACGCTCGGCGTCGCCGCGTCAGGGTCCCGTCTGGGGAACGGGATCAGCATCCAGAACGAGGGCGCAGCTCCGGTGACCATGCTCATCAGCGGCAACACCATCCAGGAAGTGCTGTCATTCCCGGGCATCAGCTCGAACATCGGACTCGGCGGCGCCGTCACGGGTGGCAAGACGACGAACCTGACGATCACCAACAACGTCATTCGCAACATCGGGAGCCGAGGGATCGCGCTCCAGGAGAACCAAGTCAATCCACCTCAGACGCCTGGGCCCTTCCCCGTCCTCTGCGCGAACGTCAGCGGCAACACGTTCTCGAACATCGCCGGCCAGGCCGGCAACGGCGAGTACATGCGCTTCCGGGAACTCAGCGGCGACGTGCGCGTGGTCCAGGCCACCCCGACCACGTCGGCCATCAACACCGAGATCGACGACGCCAACGGTTTCAACGATCCGACGAAGATCAACATCAGCGGCGGCGTCTCGTTCAGCCAAGCCGCCTGCCCGACACCACCGTGATCGGATCCTGACGTCGCTACGCGCTGCTGCTCGGTGACGCCGGCCGAGCGGTCACTCGCATCCAGGCGACGCTGGACTCCGTAGACGAGTGGGACGTTTGCGGAACGTGAAGACGTCTTCAAGTCGTCCCGGTAGGCGGTAGAGAAGTCTTGCGGGAGGCTCGAAGCTGCGAGGAGTAGGCGTAGACGGGCTGTGCCGGCGAGGGAGGGAGGCGTGTCGTGAGGCTTTCGATCGATACGGCGTCGTTGACGTCATGTGCGCCGCGTCGGCGCGGCTGGTGACCGCCCGGGCGCTGGCGGCCGTGCAGGCGGACGCGTGGCTGCGCGACGCCGAGGCGAACGCTGGCGCCAGACCGCTGACCGTCCTGCGCTGGCTGCGAGTGGTGGCATGACCGCGCACGCGGTTTCAGCGATCCGCGCGCCCGAGCTGCTGGCTGAGGTGGCCGCGCGGGCCGGGCGACCGGACTTTGCGCGGCTCGAGCATGTACGACCGGCACATCTCGCCGGAGCTCGGTGGTATCCCGCTGCGGGAGATCGACGCCGAGCGGGTCGCGGTCTTCCAGGGCAAGCTCGTGCGTGCCGGCGTCGGGCCGCATGCGATCCGCAAGGCGATGATGTTGCTCGGGGCAATTCTCCAGCGTGCGGCCGAGGGACGCCGGATCGCCTACAACCCGCAGCGCGTCGTGCGGCGTGTGCCGATGCCGATGGCGTCGGAGGTCCGCCCGCTCGCGCCGGTCACGATCGAGCGGATGCGAGCCGCCGCGGCGAGCGAGTGGGAGGCCGCGATCCTGTCGGTGCTCGGCTATGCCGGTCTGCGTCCGGGCGAGCTGCGCATCCTGCGCTGGGGTCACGTCCGCAGCCGGACCTTGCTCGTGACGGCGGAGAAGACGCGGCGGCGCCGCACGGTCCGGCTGCTCGAACCCCTGGTCGACGACCTGCGCGCGTGGCGCGAGCGGTGCGGGAACCCGCCCGACCACGCGCTGGTGTTCCCCGGTGAGCGTGGCGGCGTGTGGAGTGCCAATGCGTTCGAGAAGTGGCGCCGCCGCCGGTTCGGCGCGCTGCTTTCGGCGGCTGGTCTCGCCAGCGGCCGGCCATACGATCTCCGCCACTCGTTCGCCTCGCTGCTGCTGCACGAGGGCCGGGACGTGATCTACGTCGCGCGTCAGCTCGGGCACGGCGCCGAGCTGACGCTGCGCACGTACGGGCACGTGATCGAGGAGCTCGAGGACTCGCCGCGGTTGCCGGCCGAGGAGGCGATCAGGCAGGCGCGCGAGACGATGCGCCTCCGGCGGGATCTTGTGCGCGTTTTGTGCGCGCTTCTGGAGACGCGTCGCGCGGCGATCGCCGCAAACGGCGCTGTATCAAGGCGCCCCGAGCAGGATTCGAACCTGCGGCCTACTCCTTAGGAGGGAGTCGCTCTATCCGGCTGAGCTATCGGGGCACTCGCCGCGCGATGTTAATCGTTGCCCAACGGAGCGCGAGATCGCCCTGGGTATATTCCCCGCCAGATGCGCCCGTCTAGCGGGCAGCAGGGAACATCGATGTGACCTGCGCACCAGCCGGTGCGGGCGCCGACGAGGAATTACCGGGCTCCGGGTAGGTTGTCCGGTCTTAAGGGGAATTTAAGTGCCGGGCGCGCCGCTGGCGCGCCACGGGGAGGGTTTCCAACTGAACATCGCAGCATCCAGCCGACGGGCATCGGTATGAGTACCGGTGCCGGCGCAAGCGACCTCCTGCACGCGGAGGACCCGGGACTCGACCAGATGGTCCGAGGCGAGCAGGCCGTCGCGGCCCGCTCGCCGATGCAGCTGTTCTGGCGGCGCTTCCGGCGCGACAAGGTGGCGATGACCGCGCTCGGGTTCATCGTGTTGCTGATCTTCGTCGCGGTCTTCGCCGGCCCGATCACCAACCTGGTCGGCGCGCCGGACCCAAACGTCCAGCAGACGGAAGCGCTCGATGAGTTCGGACTGCCGGAGGGCCCGAGCAGGGAGCACCTGTTCGGCGTCGACCCGATCGGTCGCGACGTGTTCTCGCGCGTGCTCTACGGCGCGCAGGTGTCCCTCACGGTGGCGTTCCTCGGCACGGGCATATCCGTGTTCTTCGGCGTCATCCTCGGCACCATGGCGGCGTATTACCGCAGCTGGGTCGACACGATCATCGCCCGGTCTCTCGACGTGATGCTGGCGTTCCCGGTGCTCCTGCTCGGTCTCGGCCTGGCCACCGCCTGCTCCGGTCAGAACGGCTGCCTCGGCGGCCTGATCCAGCCCGGGCTCTCGGTGGTGCTCTTCATCATCGTTCTCGCGAACACGCCGTATGTCGCCCGCATCATCCGCGGGCAGGTGCTGTCGCTGCGCGAGAAGGAGTTCGTCGAGGCGTCCCGCTCGCTCGGGGCCTCCAACGCGCGGATCATGTTCCGCGACATCGTTCCGAACCTCGTGGCGCCGATCATCGTCTACGCCACGCTGTTCATCCCCGCGAACATCCTGCTGGAGGCCGCGCTGTCGTTCCTCGGCGTCGGCGTCCAGCCGCCGCGCGCCTCGTGGGGGGACATGCTGTCGGAGGCGGTGTCGATCTTCGACGTCGCCTGGTGGTTCATGTTCTTCCCGGGGATGGCCCTGCTGCTCACCGTCCTCGCCTTCAACCTGGTCGGCGACGGGCTGCAGGACGCACTCAACCCCAAGGGGACGCGCTCCGCATGACCGCGGGTCCGATCTTCTCATCCCAGCAACGAACCAACGTAATGAAAGGACGCTCAATGCGACGGTCCTTCACCTGGACCCTGATACTGGGTGCTCTGTTCGCTCTCACCTTCGGCGTGGCCGCTTGCGGCGGCGACGACGGCGACGACGGCGGCGGCGAGCAGACGACCACCGAGGGCGCGCCCACGGGAGAGGCCAAGCGCGGCGGCAAGCTGACCGCGCTGTGGGGCGGCGACGTCGACTTCATCGACCCGGGGCAGACGTACTACCAGCCGGGCCAGCAGGTCGCCGACGCCACGCAGAGCACGCTCTACGCCCCCAAGGTCGACGATGCTTCGGTGGCCGAGCCGCTGCTCGCGGAGTCGGATCCGGAGGTCTCCGAGGACGGATGCACCGTCACCGTGACGATCAAGGAAGGCGTGAAGTTCTCGCCGCCGGTCGACCGCGCGGTCACCTCGGCCGACGTCAAGTACGCCATCGAGCGCGGGTTCTTCAACACCGTCAACAACGGCTACGCGGGCGCGTACTTCGGCGACCTGCGCGGGGCCAAGGTGGGTGCCGAGCCGGGCACCGAGATCCCCGGCATCGAGACGCCCGACGACAAGACCGTGGTCTTCAACCTCAAGCCGCGCGAGGCCGGCAAGTGCACCGGCGGCGTGTTGGCGGGCGCGCTCGTGATGCCGCTCTCCGCGCCGGTGCCAAAGGACTACGCGGCCAAGTTCGACGCCAAGAACCCGACGACGTACGGTGAGAACCAGGTCGCCACCGGGCCGTACATGGTCGAGAACGACGCCTCCGGCAAGGCCATCGGCTACGAGGCCGGGCGCCGCGTCCACCTGGTGCGCAATCCGAACTGGCAGGAGTCGCTGGACACCCGGCCCGCGTATCTGGACGAGATCGAGATCCAGCAGGGCAACGACGACGCCACCGTGTCGGCGCGCAGGGTGCTGGAGGGCGACGGCCTGATCGGCGGCGACCTGGTTCCCCCGCCGGCGGTCCTCCGTCAGGCCATCACCCGGCAGAAGGATCAGCTCGTCTTCACCCCCAGCGGCGGCGGGCGCTGGATCGCGATGAACACGAAGATCGAGCCGTTCGACGACATCAACGTCCGCAAGGCGGTGAGCGCCGGCTTCGACCGCGATGCGATGCGGCTGACCCGCGGCGGCGAGGTGACCGGCGAGATCCCCACGCACTACATCCCGCCCGGCCTGGCCGGCCACGAGGAGGCCGGCGGGCTCGAAGGCCCCGGCGTCGACTTCATGTCCAACCCGAAGGGCGACATGGAGCTCGCCGCCGAGTACTTCCGCAAGGCCGGATTCGACTCGGGCAAGTACGAGGGCACCGAGGAGGTGCTGATGGTCGGCGAGAACGCAGGGCGTCGACGGGGCGGCCGCGGAGGTCGCGGCCGAGCAGTTCGAGCGGCTGGGCTTCAAGGTCCAGCTGCGGCAGGTGTCCCCGGACGCGATGTACACCAAGTACTGCCAGGTCCCGGCGCAGAAGGTCGCGATCTGCCCCAACGTCGGCTGGCTGAAGGACTTCCCGGATCCGCAGACGTTCCTGGATCCGACCTTCAACGGCGAAAACATCCTGCCCCAGAGCAACTCGAACTTCTCGCAACTCGACGACCCGGCGGTCAACGAGGAGATGAACGCCGCCAAGCTGCTGACCGACCCGGAGGAGCGCGCCCAAGCGTGGGCCGAGATCGACAAGAAGATCACCGAGCTCTCCCCGGCCGTGATGTGGATCTGGGACGACACCCCGAACATCCGCTCGGCGAACGTCAACGGGGTTGTCGACGCCGACAACGCCATGTGGTCTTTCGCGCACACCTCACTGAAGTAGACAACCCGACCTGCGGGGCCCCGCCACGGTGGCGGGGCCCCGTGATCTCACGCTAGCCATGGCCGCCTACATCATCCGTCGCCTCGTCTGGGTCATCGTGCTGCTGTTCGTGATCACCCTGATCACGTTCATCGTGTTCACGGTGCTGCCCGCCGCCGATCCGGCGGCGCTGCGCGCCGGCCGCCAGCCGTCGCCCGAGCTGATCGCGTCGATCCGCCAGCAGTTCGGGCTCGACGACCCCAAGCCCGTCCAGTTCGTCCGCTACATCGGCGACATCCTGCCGTTCGTGGGCGGCGACGGGGTCAACTTCGGCTTCTCCTACCAGTCGCAAACCGAGGTGCTGCCGCAGATCCTCGAACGCCTGCCGGTGACCATCCTGCTCACCGGCGGCGCGGTGATCCTGTGGCTCTCGATCGGCATCCCGATCGGGATCATCTCCGCCATCAAGACCGGCTCGTGGATCGACCGCCTGGCGATGGGGCTGGCGCTGATCGCGATCTCGGCCCCCGTCTACTTCCTCGGTCTCGTCGCGCTGTTCCTGTTCGACAAGAACATCGGCCGCTTCCCCCTGCTGCCCGGCAGCGGAGCCTACGGCGACGCGACGACGGTCTTGGGCCACCTCGCCGCCATGATCATGCCCTGGTGCGTGCTGGCGGCCGCGTTCGCCGCGATCTACGCCCGCTTCCTACGCGGCAACCTGATCGACACGATGCACGAGGACTACATCCGCACCGCGCGCGCCAAGGGGCTGTCCGAACGGCGCGTCGTATTCCGGCACGGGGTGCGGTCGGCGATCACGCCGATCGTCACGCTGCTCGGGCTCGACATCGGCATCCTGCTGGGCGGCGCGATCCTCACGGAGACGGTCTTCAACATCCCGGGCATCGGACGCTACGCCTACGACGCGATCGTGCGGTTCGATCTCCCCGTGATCCAGGGCACCGTGCTGTTCGGGGCGTTCTTCATCGTCATCATGAGCCTGGTCGTGGACATCCTCTACGCCTTCATCGATCCGAGGGTGCGCTACTGATGGCTCCATTGCTGGAGGTCGAGGACCTCCGCGTCCACTTCGAGACCGAGGACGGCCTCGTGAAGGCCGTCGACGGCATCTCCTACCGCGTCGACCGCGGCGAGACGCTCGGGATCGTGGGCGAGTCGGGTTCCGGCAAGTCGGTCTCCTCGCTCACCGTGATGGGCCTCACCCGCGCGCGCAACGCGCGCATCTCGGGCACCGTGCGGTTCGACGGCGAGGACCTGCTCGGAGCTTCCGACGACGACCTCCGCGGGGTCCGCGGCGACGACATCGCGATGATCTTCCAGGATCCGCTGTCGTCGCTGCATCCGTTCTACAAGGTGGGCAAGCAGATCGTCGAAGCGATCCTGTCGCACCGCGACGTGTCGAAGGCCCAGGCCTACGACCGGGCGGTCGAGATGCTGAACCTGGTCGGCATCCCCGAGCCGCGCCGGCGCGCCGACTCCTACCCGCACGAGTTCTCCGGTGGCATGCGCCAGCGCGCGATGATCGCGATGGCGCTCGCCAACGATCCGAAGCTGCTGATCGCCGACGAGCCGACCACCGCGCTCGACGTCACCGTGCAGGCGCAGATCCTCGAGCTGATCGAGCGCCTCCAGAGCGAGTTCGACACCGCTGTCGTGGTCATCACGCACGACCTCGGCGTGGTCGCCGAGATGGCCGACGAGATCGCCGTCATGTATGCGGGCCGGATCGTCGAGCAGGGCAAGGCGGACACGATCTTCAACGCGCCCGAGCACCCCTATACGTGGGGGCTGCTGAGCTCGATCCCGCGCATGGACGTGCCGCGCGGCGAGGAGCTGGTGCCGATCCCCGGCCGCCCGCCGTCTCTGATCCACCTGCCGGGCGGCTGCTCGTTCCATCCCCGCTGCCCCTACGTGCAAGACGCGCACAGGCGGGTCGAGCCGGTGCTCGACCCGGTGAACGGCAGCCCCGACCACAAGGTGGCGTGCCTGCTGGACTCCGGCGCGCGCCGGCGTCTGTGGGAGGAGCTCCAGGCCGGCGTCAAGCCCGCCGAGGCGCGCAAGGACGTGATCGAGGAGGGAGCGGCTTGAGCGAGGCCGCCACCAGCGCCAACCCCGCGCCGTCGGCCGGCAACGGCGGCGACCCGCTGCTCGAGGTCCGCGACCTCGTCAAGCACTTCCCGATCCGCCAGGGCCTGCTCCAGCGCCAGGTCGGCGCCGTCCGCGCGGTCGACGGCGTCACGTTCGACGTGCTGCGCGGCGAGACGCTCGGGCTGGTGGGCGAGTCGGGCTGCGGCAAGTCGACCACCGCGCGGCTGGTGCTGCGGCTGATGGAGCCGACCAGCGGCTCGATCAGGTTCGAGGGCGAGGAGATCGCCGGCCTCAAGGGCGCGCCGCTGAAAGAGCTGCGCCGCGGCATGCAGATGATCTTCCAGGACCCGTACTCGTCGCTGAACCCGCGCAAGACGGTCGGCACGATCATCTCCGAGCCGTTCGTGATCCACGGGCTGGCGAAGGGCGAGGGCGAGCGCAAGCGGACGGTCCAGGAGCTGATGGACCGCGTCGGCCTCAATCCGGAGCACTACAACCGCTACCCGCACGAGTTCTCGGGCGGCCAGCGGCAGCGGATCGGCGTCGCCCGCGCGCTCGCGCTGCAGCCGAAGGTGATCGTGGCCGACGAGCCGGTGTCCGCGCTCGACGTGTCGATCCAGGCACAGATCCTCAACCTGCTGCGCGAGCTCCAGCGCGACATGGGGATCACGCTGATCTTCATCGCGCACGACCTCTCCGTCGTCCGCCACATGTGCGACCGGATCGCGGTCATGTACCTGGGCAAGGTGGTCGAGCTCGCCACCAACGACCAGCTCTACCGCCACCCGCGGATGCCCTACACAGGGGCCTTGATGTCGGCCGTGCCGGTGCCGCAGCCGCGCCTGGCCGCCGCCAAGAAGCGCCAGGTGCTGGCGGGCGACGTGCCGTCTCCGGCCAACCCGCCGCCCGCGTGCCCCTTCCACACGCGCTGCTGGAAGGCGGAGGAGATCTGCCGCAAGGACGCGCCGCCGCTGGAGGCCAAGGCAGGCGGCAACATCGCCGCCTGCCACTTCCCGCTCACGGACGCCGAGGTGCTGGAGCGGGTGCCTACATCGAAGATCGCCTAGCCAGGCGCGCCAGGCGCTCGTCCCACTCGGCGCCCACGGTGGTCATCCAGTCGATCGCCTCCGCCAGGGGGGCGGGAGTCAGCGTGTAGCGGGTCTCGCGACCCTCGCGGCGTGCAGTGACGAGGCCTGCGCCGGAGAGCGCATGGAGGTGCTTGGCGACCGCCTGCCGCGTCATCGGCAGCTCGCCGGCCAGCCGCGATGCGGTGAGGCCCGGCTGCTCGGCGAGCGAGCGCAGGACCTCGCGGCGCGTGGGGTCTGCGAGCGCTCCGAAGACCTCGTTCAGGCCGGACACAGCGCGGCGGCGCTCGCCAGCGCGGTGAGCTTCGGGCCCCAGGCGAAGTCGTGACGCTCCTCGGTCACGACGAAGCGCGTGCCTTCGACGTGGTCCTCGAGCTGCCACCAGACGCGCGATCCCTCCCAGGTGAAGACGATCCGCTCGCCCGGCTCGACCTCCTCGACGACGCCCTCGCGATCGTCGAACCGCAGCGGCGCGCCCTCCTCGGGCTCGAACTCGACCTCGTCGGCGAGCCACTCGCGCAGCTCGTCCTCTTCGGTGACCAGCTCCCAGGCCCGCTCGCGGGGGACGGGGAGGACGATCTCACGGGTAACGCAACTCATAGGTTGCGCATGGTACCATGGCCGAAAACGCAACTAAATGGTTGCGGATTACTCGCACTCGCAAGCTCGTGCGAGCGCCTTGATCAGCCACGGAAGGGGAGTTCCCCGCCATGCCCCTCGTTCCCGTCGTCATCCAGCAGGACGCCCGCGGCGAGCGGTCGTTCGACATCTACTCGCGGCTGCTGCGCGAGCGCGTCGTCTTCGTCGGCACCCCGATCGACGACGACATCGCCAACGTCGTCGTCGCCCAGCTCCTGCACCTCGAGGCCGAGGACCCGGACAAGGACATCGCCATGTACGTCAACTGCCCGGGCGGCGTCGTCTACTCCGGGCTGGCGATCTACGACACCATGCAGTTCATCAAGCCCGACGTCGCCACCGTGTGCTGCGGGGTCGCGATGTCGATGGGCTCGCTGCTGCTGGCCGGCGGCGCGGCCGGCAAGCGCTCGGCGCTGCCGAACTCGCGCATCCTCGTCCACCAGCCGAGCGGCGGCTTCCAGGGCCAGGCCACCGACATCCAGATCCACGCCAAGGAGGCGCTCGAGCTCCGCCGGCGGATCGAGGAGATCTACTCGCACCACACCGGCAAGCCGGTGGCGGAGATCTCGGAGGCGCTCGAGCGCGACCGCTTCTTCACGCCCGAGCAGGCGAGCGAGTTCGGCCTCGTCGATCAGGTGATGCAGTACCGCAACGGTCAGATGACCGAGTCCGCGGTCCGCGTACCCGCCTGACCACGTCCCGCGGAATCGATCATCAGTCGCTCTCCTCTTCGTAGAGCGACTCGCGCGCCAGCTCGGAGCCGGAGATGCCCCACAGCGCGATCTCCAGGTAGTCGCCGCGGTAGGCGTCGGGCGCGATCAGCGTGTAGCGATCCTCTGTCAGCGGGCACTGGTCGACGGCGAGGCCGGCGAGCTCGGCGGTCGCGACCGCGCCGCCGCGGACCAGCGGGACGCCCCACACGAGCGTCATCGCCGCCACCTCGCCCTTCTCGCCGCGCCAGCCGCCGATCACCTCCTCGCACAGGTCCATCTGCCAGTCCGGGTTGCGCTCGGACGTCTCGTCGGTGAAGTCGGCCCAGGAGTAGAAGTCGCCCGGCTCGCTGTCGGCGTCGCCCGGGGTGAAGGAGACGTAGCCGAACAGGTCGAGGTCGTTGGCGGTGCGCGTGGTGACCGGCACGAAGGTGCGGCCGGCCCACGTGCGGTCCGGGAACCAGCGCATGTCGCCGGGGTCGCCGAGCTCGACGCCCTCGGTGTCGATCCTCAGGGCGGCGGCCAGGAACTCGCCCTGCAGCGTGTCGGCCCAGCGGCCGTAGGGAAGCGGCTCCTGCGGCGGCTCGGCCGCGAAGCGGCATACGAAGCGGTCCTCGGGCGGCATCGGCGGGGCAGACTACGGCACTTCGATCAGCAGCGTCACCGGACCGTCGTTGACCAGCTCGACGTCCATGTGGGCGCCGAACACGCCCCGCTGCGCGCCCAGCCGGTCGCAGAACCGTTCGTAGAGCGGCTCGGCATGGGCGGGCGCCGCGGCGGCGACGTAGGCCGGGCGGTTGCCCTTGCGGGCGTTGCCGTAGAGCGTGAACTGGGACACGCACAGGACCGCACGCGCATCCCCGAGCGGCTCGTTCATGCGCCCGTCCGCGTCGGGGAAGATCCGCAGCGCGCGCACCTTGTCGGCGAGCCGGTCGGCGTCGGCGGCGGTGTCGTCGTGAGTCACGCCGAGCAGCACGAGCAGGCCCGGCCCGATCTCGGCCACGCGCCGGCCGTCGGCATCCACCGACGCCCGGCTCACCCGCTGTACCAAGGCGCGCACGACGTCACACGATGACGGACGCGACGAGCAGGATCGGCACCGAGACCATCGTCGTCCACACGATCGCGCCGGCCGCGAACGGCACGTCGAGCCCGTAGACGTGGGCGAGGACGACGATGTGCAGGCCGGCGGGCATCGTGGCGGCGAGCAGGAAGGCCGCCGGCAGGTCGATGAGCGGCGCCGCCAGCGCGAGCAGCAGCGCGGGGGCGACCAGGAGGCGGAGCACGATCGCCGCCCCGATCTGCGGGGTGAGCGGCGGCGGGAACTTCATCGCGCCCTCCTCGGCCTCCTCCGCCAGCGTCACGCCGACCGCGAAGAACCCGAGCACCGGGACGGTCAGGACGAGGACGCGGGCGGCGTCGACGAGCAGGTCGGGGGCCAGCGCGGCGGGCGCCACCGCGCCGAGCAGCACGGCCGCCAGCGGCGGGTTGCGCACGAAGAACGCCCGGACCCGCTGGCGGACGGTCTCGCCGGCCTTGGTCCCCGTGGCGGCCGCGATCGCGAACGAGCCGATGAAGAACACCGGCTGCTGCACGAGCGCGTCGTAGACCACGCCCTCGGAGAGGTGCTCGAACCCGAGCAGCGCGCCGACCACGGCGAGTCCCATCAGGCCGGTGTTGGCCTGCAGCCCCACGATCGCCAGCACGCCGGCCGACGGCGCGGGCAGGCGCAGCAGCCGGCGCGCGATCAGCCAGCCGACGAGGGCGGCCAGCGCGAGCGCGATCCAGCCGAGCACGATGCCGACGCCGACGTCGGCGCTGATCTCGAGCCGCGCCATGTTGAAGAACGCGACGATCGGCATCACGACGTACAGCAGGAAGGTGAGGATCCGGCGCGCCCAGACTCCGGCGCGCGCCCCGGCCCGCCGCTCGGCCTCCACCCCCGCCGCGATCGAGGCGGCGATCGCGAGGGCGATGAAGATCACGCGTCGCGCAGCTCGGCGGCGGCCTGCTCAGGCGCGGTGATGCAGAGGTTCACGCCGGTGCCCAGCTCGAGCCCGGCGAGGTGGGTGAGGCGCGGGACGATGTCGATCCGCCAACAGAAGTGGTCGGCGCCGGACGGTGCGGTCCGCACCCACAGGTTGAGGGGCGGGCTGGCTCCGAGCCGGCGCGCGAGCCGGCCGAGCACGTCATGCAGCAGCGCGGCGCCCAACGGCCCGTCGTCCTCGAACCGCGGCCGCGAGCGGCGGGGGGCGAGCATCAGCTGGAACGGCACTCGCGACGCGTAGGGCGCCATCACGACCGCCTCGTCGTCGATCGCGACGATCCGCTCCCGGCGGCGGACCTCCTCCTGCACGAGGTCGCCGAGCAGGTTGCCGCCCATCGTGCGCGTGGCATACGCGGTGAACCGCTCGCGCTCGCGGGCGATCGCGGCCGGCACGAAATGCAGCGCGTACAGCTGGGCATGCGTGTGTGGCAGCGAGGCGCCGGCCTCGCGCCGCTCGTTGACGATCAGGTGGCGGCAGGCGCAGGCGCCGTGCGCGCGCATGCGCTCCCGCCACGCCCCCATGGCGACGGCGAGCTGCGCGGGGTCGAGCTCGCTGAGCGAGTTGACCGCCTCGGGCGCGTTGATGATCACCTCGTGGTGGCCGGTGGCCGCCCTGGCCGTGAAGAGGTCGGGGTTGGCCTCCGGCTCCGGATCGACGGCGTCCTGGATCAGCGCGGGGTACAGGTTCGGGACTGCGCGGACCGTCCAGCCGGGGGTGTCCGGCGGTCCGCCGTTCGGTCGCAGGGCGTACACCTCGGGCGGCGTCTGGTCCTCGTGGCCGGGCGCGAACGGGTCGCGCTCGCGGTCGATCGGCGGGCACGCGTCGATGTCGAAGTGGCCGCCGGGGCGGCCGGCGCGGGCGGCAGCGATGATGCTGCGCAGGCCGGTCAGCGGGTCGACGCGGAGCTCGTTCACCCGATGTAGCGGTCGATGTCGGCCTCGAGCTCGGCCCGCGTGCTGTACTCGCCGGCCTTGATGAAGGCGGTCTTGCCCCGGGCGTCGACGAAGACGGTCATCGGGAAGTACTTCGGCGCCTCGAGCTCCTTCGCGATCTCCTCGTCGGGGTCCTCGTAGGACGGATACGGAAGCGGGCGCTCGCGCAGGAACCCTTCGGCGGCAGGACGCTTGTCCTCCGCGTTGAGGCCGAGGAAGGCGATCTCCTTGCCGCGCTCGGTCGCGACCTGCTGGAAGATCGGGAACTCGGCCCGGCACGGGCGGCACCAGGACGCCCACTTGTTGATCACGGCGGGATGGCCCTCGAGCTGGTCGATCCGGCGGTCGAAGGCAGTGGCGCCGCCGTCGAGCAGGGCGTTCGACTGCTCGTGCAGCGCTGCGAGCGGAGCGGGGGCGCCCGCGAGCTCGCGCTTGGCCTCCTCGAGGTCGAAGGCGGTGGTCGCCTGCGGCTCGTCTCCGCCGCCGGCCTGGGTGAGTCCGATCACCACGACGGCGACGAGCGCGAGCGTTCCGAGCACGATGAGGAGCCGGCGCATCGGCCGTCAGGTTGGCAGATCGGCACGTTCGCCTCGCAGTCTGCTTCAATAGAGAGTTGCTCCGCGGGGACGACCGCTGTGAGGGCCGGCGAGCAGCGCCCGGAGCCTCTAAGCCCAGACGTTCCCCGCCGCATGCGAGACCGCGTAGGCGTTGACCGCGGTCTCTTCCCAACCACACGCCTGTTAATGGCTGACACGACCCAAGTGGCCACGACGGCCACGCCGCTTCCATCACGCGACGACATCGAGCGGGCTTCGAAGTTCACCCGCGAGCCGTTCCTGCCCGAAGGCGAGGACGCCGCGACCGTGCTCGCTCCCGGGACCGCCCACCGGCGGGCGTTCGATGCCGCGCTGGCGGAGATCGAGGCCGGGGCAAAGGTGCCGTCGATCGCGTGGCGGCGGACCTTCTCGCTGCTGCTCGGGCTCGAGCGGCTGCTCGGCCAGGACGAGCCGTCGCTCGCCGACGGCGCGGTCCTGTCCGCCCATCAGGTCGACGCCCTGTCCGGGACGCTGACTGCTCTCTACGCCGAGGCCCAGCGCAACGGCAACGGCAAGGCAGCGGCAACGGCGCCGTCGGCGAGGGCGACGTGCTGCTCGCGCCGGTCGGGATCCCGGGCGAGCCGGAGCTCGACGACGAGGACGAGCCCGAGGAGCCGCAGGACTGGGACGAGCTCGCGGCCGTCGACGACGAACAGCTGCCGGAGGCGCCGGAGGACCCGAACGCGAGCAAGCGCTTCTGGTTCGAGCACGCGACCGGCGCCGGCAAGACCGTGGCGGCGCTCGGGTTCGTGGAGGGGTCGCGCACCGGCGGCGTCCTCATCCTCACCCACCGCCGCAACCTCGTCGACCAGTTCCACGGCGAGCTGCGCGACCGCGGCTACGCCCGGCGGATCTCGCCGGCGCTGCTCAAGGGCTCCGATCGCGCGGACGGTCCGGTCACGGTCGAGACCTACCAGTGGTTCGTGCGCAACGTCGGGAAGATCTCGGACGCGTACACGATCGTGATCTGCGACGAGGCGCACACCGCGCTGGGGGAGAAGACCTCGGCGTCGATCCGCCAGTGGGCGGGCCCGATCTTCATCGGCATGACCGCGACGGGCGCTCTGATCGCGCGCCATGTCACCGACCTGTTCCCGACCCAGACGTCGCGCTTCGACCTCGCGCAGGCGGCCCGGCGCGGGGTGATCTCACCGCTTCGGTGCGTGCGGATCCCGCCCGGTCCCGGGGTGCGGACGATCGCCAAGGTGCCGTTGCGGCGCGGCGAGGTGGACACAGAGTTCGACCAGGAGATGCTGGCCGAGCTGCTGGATCAGCTGCCGTTCAACCTCGCGGTCGCGGATCTGTACAAGACCCGCTTCAACGGCGTGCCGGGAGTCGTGTACTCGGCCGGCGTGCGGCATGCGTACAACGTCGCGCAGGCATTCCGCGACGTCGGGCTGAAGGCCCAGGCCGTCTCGGGTGAGACGCGCAAGCGCGAGCTGGCCTCGATATTGGCGCGGTACGAGCGCGGCGACATCGACGTGCTGATCAACGCGCAGCTGCTCGCAGAGGGCTGGAACTCACCGCGGGCGACGGTCTGCATGCACCTGGCGCCGACCGCCTCCCGGCGGATCTACCAGCAGCGGGTGGGCCGCGTGACGCGACGGCAGCCGGGCAAGGAGGCGGGCATCGTCGTCGACTTCGTGCACCCGGCGACCAAGCACGACGACCCGGTCGTGACGCTGCATTCGCTGCTGGATCGCGACGTGTATCGCGGTGGCGCGATCGTCGTCGGCCCGGTGCGGCGCGGGCGGGGCCGGCGGCTGAGGGTGGAGCGCCGCGTGCTCCCCGTGACCGCCGACGAGAACCGCCGGATCGAGGTCTTCGAGCGCGAGCTGTGGCGGATCAACGTCGAGCATCTCGATTACGGCGAGCAGGTCCAGTGGGCGGCGCTGGCCGGCGCGCGGGTCGCTCCCAACGGCTGGCGGCGGGCGCGAGCGATGCTCCACTTCGACCAGGGCGGCGAGCTCAAGCGCACGTTCCTGACGACCGCGGTGGAGCGCAACAAGAACCCGCAGCTGCGGCTGAAGGCGCTGCAGGAGGTCGCCGCGGGGAAGGACGCCGAGGCGTTCGACCGGGCCCTGGACTTCGTGGAGACGTGGCCGCGGGAGGACAAGCGCGAGGGCGTGAAGGTCGTGCTGCAGGCGCTGGCCGAGAAGAAGATCGGCCGCCGCGATCAGGCGAACAACTGGATCTGGCGGTGCGCGAACATGACGCGCGAGATCCATGAGGAGTACGCGGTCCAGCGGTGGCCGGAGACGAAACGGCTGCTGGGGCTGCTGGTGAACTCGTCCGGGGGCGCCCACGCGCGCAACGCGCGGCGGCTGGTGCACGCGGCCCGGCAGCAGGACCGGCGGCTGGCGGCAGCGCTGCTCGCGGCCGCCCTCCCGCACACCGCCGAGGCGGGCGAGGTGGTGAACGGCGCACGTACGCGGATGTCGCGTAAGCCGGCCGCGCTCGCGCGCGAGCTGCTGCGGAACTTCCCGAAGGGCAGGGGCAAGTCGAAGCGCCGGCGGCGCAAGAAGCAGTCCGGCGAGGCGGCTGCCCCGGAGGCTGTGGGCGCTGTCTCTCGGGACGGCGCGGTCGTCGCACCTGAAGAGGGCGTCGAGCCGCCTGCCGAGGCCGCGCCGCCGAAGCGCGCGCGTCGGCGTCGTGCGAAGCGCATGCCGGTGGAGGCCGTGGCCGCCGAGGCGCCCGTCGAGGGTGCCGAGGCCGGCGAGCCGTCCGCGGAGCCGCCTGCCAAGCCCGCGCGTCGTCGCCGTGCCAAGCCCGTGCCGGTGGAGGGTTCCGAGGAGCCCGTCTTCGAGCCTGAGGTCGAGCCGCCCGTGAAGCCGGCGCGCGCCCGCGCTGCGAAGCCGAAGGCCAAGGCGAAGGCGAAGCCGCGGGCGAAGGCGAAGGCGAAGCCGCGGGCGAAGGCGAAGCCGCGGGCGAAGGCGAAGGCCAAGCCGCGGGCCAAGGCCAAGCCGAAGCCGGCTCCCAACCCGCTCGAGGCCGCGTCGGAGCGCGTTCGTGCTGCCGTTGAGGCCGCGGGCGACGAAGCGGCCTGACACGTATCGCCGCTGAGGGACGAACTTCGGGCATTGAGGGCGGCGGGCCTGCCGCGCCGTTTTCGGCCGCTGTCCTGACTTGTGGTCGTTCTACGACACCAGGGCAGGACAGCGCCGCGTTGGAGATTCTCCAACGCTCATCGGAGGTGGACCTCGCCGGCGTCGAGCACGGTCTCATCGCCGCCCCGGACGCTCACCCGCAGGCAACCGCGTGCGTCGATCCCGGCCCCGGTGCCTTCGCCGCCCGCCCAGGTGAGCGGGCGACCGAGCAGGGCGTCGCGTTCCGACAGTGCGCGTAGCGTCGCCTCGGCGGGCTCTGCCAGCCGGCGGTCGAGGTGCTCGAGCAGCTCGCTCAGCGTCGCCTCGAGGTCGGTGCGGCCGAGCGTGCCGGCCGTCTCCCGCAGCTCTGGAGCCAGGTCGCCGATGTCGAGCGCCGCGTTGACGCCGATTCCCAGCACCGCCCAACCCTCCTGCGGCCGGGCCTCGACGAGCACGCCGGCGACCTTGCGCCCGTCGAGCAGGACGTCGTTCGGCCACTTGACGAGCGCGGCCGCCCCGGCGAGGTCTGCGACCGCGAGCCCGGCTCGGAGCGGCAGCAGCAGGTCGGTCTCGCGCAGCACGAGCGACAGCAGCAGCGAGCTGCCGGCGGGTGCGAACCACGTGCGTCCCTGACGCCCGCGGCCCGCCGTCTGCTCCTCGGCCGTCACCAGTGTGCCGTGCGGCGCGCCGGTCCCCGCCAGCTCGCGTGCCCGGTCGTTGGTCGAGGTCGTCGCTCGCACGTGCAGGCGCGGGCGGCCGATCATCCGGCCTCCAGGCGCACCTCGTCGCCTGGGCGGACGCCGAGCAGCGCCGCGGCGTCGCCTCCGTTGACGGCCAGCGCCAGGGAGCCGCTCGCGTCCTCGTACAGCAGCAGCGTCCCGGGGGAGACGTCGGAGAACGTGCGTGCCACGACGCCGCGCACGCGGCGCGAGCCGGTGCGGGCGGCGACCGGGTCGCCGAGCCGCAGGCCGCTCTCCACGAGGTCGCGGTGGACGGCGTCGAGCACCGCGTTGCCGTAGGTGTCCGAGGCGACCACGTGGGCGACGAGCGCGCCGGGCTCGTGGCGGGGCTGCGTCAGCTCGGGGGTGACGAGCTCACCCGGCTCGACCGGCGCCCCCGCCGAGGCCAGCGGCGCTCCGCAGGCGAGGCGGGCCGCGACCGGAGCGAACAGGTCGCGGCCATGGAAGGTGGCGGAGACCGGCTCGAGCCGCCATGGCGAAGCCGAGATCTCGACCACCTCCGCGATCCCGCCGAAGCGCTCGGCGGCCGGCAGCAGCAGCCCGTTGTCGGGGCCGACCAGCAGGCGGTCCTGCTCGGCGGTGCGCAGGGCGAGCGCCCGCCGGCGCGCGCCGACCTCGGGGTCGACGACCGCGAGATGCACGCCCGGGGCCACGTACGGGAGCGCGCGCGCCAGCATCGCAGCGCCGGCGCGGACGTCCTGGCGCGGGACGCCGTGACCGAGATCGATCACCCGAGCGTCCGGGCAGATTCCGGCGATCACGCCGTGGACGACGCCGACGAACTCGTCGGCGAGCCCGTAATCGGACAGGAACGTGATCGGGCGGGTCACTTGCGCGCGTCCCGCAGTATGGCTTCGACCAGTCCGTCGGGGGTGTGCGGCTCGGCCTCGACGTCCGGCTCGGCGCCGTGGGAGCGCAGCTCGTCGCTCGTCGCCGGGCCGATCGAGACCAGCCGCGGACCCTGCAGCGCGCCGCCGGCCTGTGCGAAGAAGCGGACCGACGACGCCGAGGCGAACAGCAGGTAGTCCGCGTCGGCGGCGGCCTCGCGGGCGCCGTCGGCGAGCGGCTCGGGGACGGTCTCGTACAGCGCCGCGACGTCGACCTCGACACCGCGTGCGCGCAGGGCGTTGGGCAGCACGTCGCGGCCCTCCGCGGCGCGGGCGATCAGAGCGCGCTTGATCGGCATGTCCTCGAGTCCCTCCACCAGTCCCTCGGCGACCGCGCGCTCCGGCACCACGTCGGGCTCGATCCCACGTTCCCTGAGTGCCCGGGCGGTGCCCGGGCCGATCGCCGCAACGGTGATGCCGGCCAGCTCGCGGGCGTCGCGCAGGCGGTCCATGAGCAGCTCGGCGCCGTTCGGCGACGTCACGCAGACGAGGTCGTAGATGCGCAGCGGCGGGAGCGCCGTGTCGAGCGGGCGGATCCGGATCGCAGGAGTCTCCACCACCGCCGCTCCGAGGGTCCTGAGGCGGGTCGCGAGCGCGCTCGCCTGCGCGCGGGCGCGCGTGACGGCGACCCTGCGGCCGTGCAGCGGCCTGGCCTCGAGCCACGCGAGCTGCTCGCGCAGGCGGGCGACGGGCCCGACCAGCGTGATCGCGGGGGCGCGGATCCGCTCCTGCGCCGCGCGGTCGGCGACGTCGCGCAACGTGGCCAGGAGCGTCCGCTGGCCGGGGAGCGTCCCGCGCTCGACCACAGCGACCGGCTCGCTCTCCGGCCGTCCGCCGGCCACGAGGCGCTCCGCGATCCGCGGCAGCGTGCGGACGCCCATGTAGAACACGAGCGTCCCCGGGAAGCGCGCCAGAGCGGGCCAGTCGAGTCCGGTCTCCGGCTTCGCCGGATCCTCGTGGCCGGTGACGAACGCGACGGCGCTCGCGGTGTCGCGGTGGGTGACGGGGATGCCGGCGTAGGCGGGAGCTGCGACCCCGGCGGTGACGCCCGGAACCACCTCGAACGGCACTCCCGCCTCTCTCAGCACGAGCGCCTCCTCGCCGCCGCGGCCGAACACGAACGGGTCGCCGCCCTTGAGGCGCACCACCCGCCGGCCGGCGCGCGCGTGCTCGAGCAGGAGGGCGTGGGTGTCGGCCTGCGGAACCTGCGGCCCCTCACCCTCCTTTCCCACGTAGACGAGCTCGGCATCGGGGCGCGCATGCGCGAGCGCCTCGGGCGGGATCAGCCGGTCGTAGAGCACGACGTCGGCTTCCGCGATCAGCTCGACCGCACGGACCGTCAGCAGGCCCGGATCCCCCGGTCCGGCACCGACGAGATGGACGATGCCGGTCACCGCGCCGCCATCGCCTCGGCGTCGCGCAACAGGTCGGCCGCCCCGGCGGCGAGCATCCGCCGCGCGAGCAGCCGACCGGCAGCCTCGAACGTGCCGGCGGCCGAGCCTTCGTCGCCGCGCCCGATCCCGGCGGTCTCGCCGCCGCCGGCCGCGTCCTCATCGCCGGCCGCGGTCCCGACGTCCTCATCGCCGCCCGTCACCGCGACGTCGTCGACCAACCAGGCGGATCCGTCGGGCAACCCGACGAAGCCTCGAATCGTCGTGCGATCAGCGTGGATTCCGACAGGGGTGTGACAACTTGCGTCCAATTCACGCACGGCGGCCCGTTCTGCGCGCAGCCATGCCAGGGTGCGGGCATGGCTCACGGCACCGGCGATGTCTGCGGCAGCGCTGCCCTCGCGCGCCTGGACGGCGATCGTCCCCTGCCCCGGGGCGGGGACGAACACGTCCCCCATGAGCGCGGCGCCGCCCTCGCGCCGGCGGCCGAGGCGGTCGAGGCCGGCCGCGGCCAGCACCAGCACGTCGACCTCGCCGGCGGCGCGCTTGCGCAGCCGTGTGTCGACGTTGCCGCGGAGTTCCACGACCTCGAGGTCCGGCCGGCGGGCGAGCAGCTGCGCGCGCCGGCGGAGCGCGCTGGTCCCGACCCGGGCGCCCTCGCGCACGTCGGCGAGCCTGCGCTCACCGACCACCACGTCGGTGGGATCGGCCCGCCGCGGCGCGCCCACGATCGCCGTCCCCGGCGCGAGCACGCCCGGGACGTCCTTGGCGGAATGGACAGCGAGGTCGATCTCCCCCGCGACGAGCGCCGCCTCGAGCGCTCCCACCCAGCGCGACTTGTCGCCGCCGCCGCGGTCGAGGTCCCCGGCGGTCGTGATCGTCACCAGCTCGGCCGCATCGGGCAGCAGCGCCGCGACGGCACGCGCCTGGGCGAGCGCGAGCGCGCTGCCCCGCGTCCCGATCCGCACCGGAGTCCCCGCGCCGCGCCGGGGTTCGTCGACGGACCGCGCGGTCAAGGCCGGCGGAACGGGCGGACCTCGGCGGACCGCTCCGCCGCCTGCGCCGCCTCCGCGTCCTCGAGCCCGAACAGCTCGCGCAGGATCTGCAGACGCGCGTGGCGATGGTCGCCGTCCAGGCCCTTGACGTGCCGTGTCGGCTCGTGCAACAGCCGATTGGCGACCGCGCGCGCGAGCGCCTCCACGCGCCGGCGATCGCGCTCGCCGAGGCTCTCCCAACGGCTCTCGTTCTCGGCCAGCACCTGCGCCACGATCTGGTCCCCGCGTGCGCGCAGCGCGGACACCGTCGGCAGCACCTCGAGCGAGCCCAGCCAGCCGGCGAACGTCTGGATCTCCTCCTCCACGATCCCCTCGGCGTGCCGCGCCTCGACCTTGCGGACGGAGATGTGGGAGGCGACCTGCGCCTGCAGGCCGTCGATGTCGAGCAGCGTGACGCCCGGGAGCTCGGCGCAGTCGTGCTCGATGTCGCGCGGCACGGCGAGGTCGATCATCAGCAGCGGGCGACCATGCCGCTCGCCGACCACGTGCGCCAGCTCCTCGGCGCCGATCAGCGTGTGCGGCGACGACGTCGAGGAGATCACGATGTCCGCTCGCACGAGCTCGGTCGGCAGCGTGTCGATCGCGCCGGACGTGCCGCCGAACCGCTGCGCGAGCGCGATCGCGCGGTCGCGCCGGCGGTTGGCGACGAACATCGTGGTCACGCCCTGGTCGTGCAGCGCCCGGGCGGTCAGCTCGGCCGTCTCGCCCGCGCCGAGGATCAGCACGTGGCGGGCGGCGAGGTCGCCGAGCGCGTCGCGCGCGGCGTCGACCGCCACCGAGGCGACGCTCGCACGGCCGGCCGAGATCGCGGTCTCCGTCCGCACGCGCTTGCCTGTCGCGAGCGCTGCGCGGAACAGCTTGTTGGTCATCGGCCCGGTCGTGCGGGCGGCCAGCGCCGCCTCGTACGCGCGCTTGACCTGGCCCTGCACCTCCGCCTCGCCGACGATCATCGACTCCAGCCCGCTCGCCACCCGGTACAGGTGCCGTGCCGCGTCGCAGTTGCGCAGCGAGTAGATGCCGTCGAGCAGCTCGGTCGGCCGGATGCCGGCGCGGCGAGCGAGCGCCGCGAGCACCGCCGACTCCGCCTCCACCGGATCGCGGACGAGCAGGTAGAGCTCGGTGCGGTTGCAGGTCGAGAGCGCCACCGCCTCGCCGATCGCCTCGTGCTCCGTAAGCTCGCGCACGAGCTTCTCGGCCGCGCCCTCGGTGAGCGCGATCCGCTCGCGCAGGGCGAGCGGCGCGGTCTTGTGCGACGCCCCGAGCGCGAGCAGCTCGGTCATCGCGGCACGGCCTCTCCGGCCGGTGACTCGAGCTCGTCGCCACGGCTGCGCTCCCGCCGCTCGACAAGCTCTGTCAGCTCGCCGAGCTCGCGCGCGATCCGGACCAGCTTGCCGGCCATGATCGCCACGTAGATCAGGACAAGGGCGAGGAAGACGAGATAGGCGGCGGCCACGTACGGGCCGGCGTCGTCGAGCGGCAGCGCAGGCATCAGAGCTGCTGGGGCGCGGCAGTGCGCGCGGTCGGGGTCCAGGCGTCGTCGTCGGCCGCGGCGAGCCGGCGCTTGAGGGCACGAAGCCGCATCGACGCCTCCTTCGAGGTCAGCTCGTACTTCCACAGCGTGACGAACAGCGCCGCCATGCCGGCCAGCGAGACGAGGAACGTGAGCCGCATCTCGCCGGGCATCGCACCGCCGGTCTGCGTCAGCACCTCCGGGTGGGTGAACGACTCGGCCATCCGCACGGCGGTGAAGCACACGGGCACGAACGCGCCCGCCACCACGGCGAATACCGCCGCGGTCCGGGCCTGGCGCTCCGGGTCCTCGATCGAGAAGCGCAGCGGCTGGTAGCAGGCGTAGAGCAGGAACACGATCAGGAAGACCACGAGCGTCGGCTCCTCCCACACCCACCAGTGGCCCCACGATGCCTTCGCCCAGATCGACCCGGTCGCAAGCACGCCGATGCCGAGGATCAGCGACAGGTGGATGGCCACGTACGAGCGCAGGTCGTCCGCCCGGTTGCCGCGGCGCAGGTACAGGATGCCGTAGATGCCGCCCGCCACGAACCCGCACAGGGCGACGATCGCAAGCGGCACGTGCAGATAGAAGATCTTCTGGATGAAGCCCTGGTCGGCGTCGTTGGGGGCGTAGAAGAACACCAGCGCGAACGAGCCGAGGACGAGGACGACCGAGGCGATGGAGAGGGGCACCAGGCCCCGAGCGAAAGCTGAGCTACTCCTCAAGGAGAAAGTCGAAGACCGCGAAGGCGAGCAGGCCGAACACGAGATCATAGAGGCCGAGCACCAGCAGCCAACGACCCGGCAGCGCCTCGGCCCCCGCCTCGAGCAGCAGCGGCGACGTCGCCCGCGCGGCGGCGATCGCGAGCGGGATCATCAGCGGCAGCGCGAGGATCGGCACGATCAGCTCCCGCGCCCGCGTCTGGATGCCGAGCGCGCCGATCAGCGTGCCGACCACCGCGATGCCGGCGTCGGTCAGCAGCAGCACCGCGATCAGCTCCGGCACCGCCTCCCACGGCGACGGCCCGAGCAGCAGGATCGCGAACGCCGGGACGACGGCGAGCTCGACGGCGACGAGAAAGCAGAACAGCACCATCGCCTTGGCCACGAACAGCGAGCTGCGGTCGACCGGCGCCAGCATGAAACCGTCGAACCCGCCCTGCTCGCGCTCGGCCACGAAGAGCCGCACGATGCCGAGCACCGCCGCGAACAGCAGCGTCATCCACAGCACCCCGGCGGCCAGCTCACCCTCGACCGAGCGGCGGTCGAGCGCGAAGTGGAACAGCACGAACGTGGAGACGCTGAACAGCAGCATCGCCGGCACCGCCTCGCCCGTGCGGAGCTCGATCCGCAGGTCCTTGCGCACGATCGCGCCGACCGCGCGCCTCACCGGTATAGCCCTCGCACGTCGGCGGACTCCACCTCGCGAGCGGGCGCGAGCAGCGCGGGGCGACCGGCGCGCAGCCCGAGCACGAGGTCGGCCTCCGCGAGCCCCTCCTCCACGTCGTGCGAGATCAGCACCCGCGTCGCGCCGCTCGCGCGGCCGATCAGTGGTGCCACGGCGCCCGCCGCGCCCGGATCGAGGTGGGCGAGCGGCTCGTCGAGCAGCAGCAGCTCCGGCTCGTGCAGCAGCGCTCTGCAGATCGCCACCCGCTGCGCCATCCCGCGCGACAGCGCCCGCACCGGCTCGTCCGCCCGCCGCGCCATGCCCACCGCCTCCAGCAGCTCGCCGGCCCGCCCCGCCGCCACGCCGTGCAACCGGGCGTGGAACCGCAGGTTCTCGAGCGCCGTCAGATCCCGGTACAGAAGCGGCTCGTGGGCGAGCAGGCCGAGCCGCCCGCGCACCGCCCACCCCTCGCGCGGCAGCGCGCACCCCAGGACCCGCGCCTCGCCCGCGTGCGGGCGCAGCAGCGTCGCCAGTACGCGCAGCAGCGTGGTCTTGCCCGCGCCGTTGGCCCCGAACACCGCCAGCGTCGCCCCGTGCGGCAGCGACAGCGTCACGCCGTCCAGCGCAACCCGCTCGCCGTACGCCCGCCGGAGGTCGCGCAGCACGACGGCCGGCGCCGTGTCAGCGCCGGCCATGGTGCGACGAGTCGCCGCGCAGCGTCTGAACCACGTGGCCGAGCGTCGGGGCGAGCACCACGAACAGCTGGTCGATCGCCTTCGGCGAGCCCGGGAAGTTCACGATCAGCGTGCGCGACGCGATGCCCGACACCCCGCGCGTGAGGATCCCCATCGGCGTGTGCTTGGCGCCCTCGGCCCGCATCGCCTCCGCGAATCCGGGCGCGTCACGCTCGATCACCGCCTGCGTCGCCTCCGGCGTGACGTCGTCGGGCGTCAGCCCCGTTCCGCCGGTGGTGAAGATCAGGTCGCAGCCGTCGTCGACGTAGTGGTGCAGCCGGTCCTCGATGAGCCCGAAGTCGTCGGGCACGACCTCCATCGCCACCACCTCACAGCCGGCCGCCTCGGCCGCCGAGGCCAGTCGCGGGCCGGAGAGGTCCTCGGCCTCCCGGCGCGAGACCGACGTCGAGATGGTGAGGACAGCGGTGCGGATGGCTCGGGAGCTTAGTGGCCCCCGGTTCCCTTTCAGCGATCGTCCAGCGGGATTTCAGCGGCCGCCGTAACGGTGCTCTCACACACCATCCACCAAGGAGGGCACCATGAAGGGCGCAACGTTTCTAGTCGCGGCGGTGGCGGCACTGGCGCTCGCCTCGCCCGCAGGCGCGGCGACGATCGAGCTGGAGGGCCGGCAGAAGGCGATCGACGAGAGCACCGCCAAGATGACGGGCGACCTGCGCGGCGTCTGGACGACCACGTCGTTCGAGCCGGTCGCTTTCGAGCCCTACTTCGAGGCCAAGGGCACCGAGCTGTTCGAGGGCTGCATCGACCGCCGCCGCGACCGCTCGTGTAAAGGCGACCCGTCTGGCACGCTGACCTTGGAGTTCCGCTACGCTGGCGATCTACGGATCGGCCGACCCGGCATCGCTCGTGTGGGGCAGCTGCCTGGCATCCCGTCGTGAGCGGCACCGGCGCCTTCGCCGGGGCACGGGGCGTCCTCGCGTTCGTCGACTCTCCGACGTCCAAGGGCGTCAGCACCCGCTACATCGGCAGCCTCACGCTGAAGCGCGCCGGCTCTGCGCGGAGGGCGTCGGCGACCGCCGCCCGGCGGCCGGCCTGCTGAGCGGCGCTTGCAGCGACGGCCGAAGTCGGTAAGGCTCGTACGAACAGCACGATGACAATCGGTCACCCAGCCGTCGGCACGGATGTGGCGGGGTATCGCATCGAGCACCTGCTCGGGCGCGGCGGCATGGGGAGCGTGTATCGCGCATTCGACGTCCGGCTCGGCCGGCCGGTCGCGTTGAAGCTGCTCACTCCGGGCGCGTCGGGCTCCGACGGCGCGCCCGAGCGGCTGCTGCACGAGTCGCGGCTCGCGGCACGGCTCGACCACCCGAACGTCATCCCCATCTACGAAGCCGGGCAACAGGACGGCCGGTTGTTCATCGCGATGCGCTACGTCGCCGGCGGCGACCTCAAGGAGCTCCTGCGTCGCGAGGGCGCGCTGCCGCCGGCGCGGGCCGTCGCGCTTGCGGCGCAGGTCGCCGACGCGCTCGACGCCGCGCACCGCCGCGGCCTCGTGCATCGGGACGTGAAGCCGAGCAACGTCCTGCTCGACTCCGAGGACGGCCGCGAGCACTGCTATCTGGCCGACTTCGGGCTGACCCAGAGCAGCACCGACCGCGGGCCGGCCGACGGGCAGGGCATGGGCACGATCGACTACGTCGCGCCCGAGCAGATCCGCGGCGACCCGCTCGACGGGCGGGCCGACCAGTACGCGCTCGCGTGCCTGCTGTTCGAGTGCCTGACCGGATCGGTGCCGTACCGCGCACGCTCCGACGTCGCGGCGATCTTCGCCCACCTCGAGGAGCCGGTCCCGCGCGCCTCCGAGCGCGCGGCCGACCTGCCCGCCGCGATCGATCCCGTGCTCGCCCGCGGCATGGCCAAGCTCCCGGAGGAGCGCTTCGAGAGCTGCTCGGAGCTCGTGGCGGAGGCAAGCACGGCGCTCGGCGTGGCCGCGGCCGCCCGCCCTGCGCGCCGGCGACTCGCCGCGCTCGTCGTGGCGGCGGTGGTCGTGGCCGTCGTCGCCACCGTGCTCGTGCTCGGGCGTGACGCCCCGGCACCGCCGGCGGCGACGGGCGCGCTGACCCGCGTGGACGCGCGCACGAGCAAGGTCGTCGAGCGCACGGAGGTCGCCGGGCACCCGGGCAACCTCGCGGTCACCCGCGGCGGGATCTGGATGGCAGACTTCATCGACGGCGTGCTCTGGCGCTACGAGCCCGGCGCAGGCCGGCCCCAGCGCGTCACCTCCAACGGCGAGCCGCGCGACCTGGCCGCCCTCGACGGCAAGGTCTACGTCGCCGCCGACGGTCCCTTCCTGTCCGGCGTGGTCGCGCGCTACGACGCTTCGACCGGTGTGCGACAGGAGGCGATCGAGCGGCTGGCGTGCGCGGTCGCCTCGGGCGAGGGCGTGCTCTGGGTCGCCGGTTGCCCGGCCGTGCAGCGGCTCAGCACCCGCGCAGGCCCGCTGCGCGAGCTCGTGAACGTCTTCCTCCCGTTCCGCTCACCCGCGACTGTCGAGAACCGCCGCGTCCAGTTCCGCGAACTTGCGATCGGCGCCGGCTCGCTATGGGTGCTCGGCGACGCGCTGGACCGCAGGATGTGGCGGCTCGACGCGCGAACGGGCGCGTTCCAGAAGACGATCGAGCTCGGCTTCCCGCCCACATCGGCGGCGGTCGCGGGCGGGTCGGTGTGGGTCACCGACGGGCTCAACGACCGGGTCGTGCCGGTGGACGTCGCGACTGGTCGGCTGCTGCCCGCGGTGTCGGTGGGACGCGGCGCGAGCGGGATCGCCGCCGGGGCGGGCGCGGTGTGGGTGGCGAACACGCTCGACGGGACTGTCTCGCGGATCGATCCGGAGACGCGCCGGGTCGTCGCGACGATCCGGGTCGGCGGCCTTCCGCGCGGCGTGGCGGTCGGCGACCAGGCGGTCTGGGTGACCGCGTATGGGCTCTGATCCGCGTGCGCTCCGGCTGCTGCTGGCCGCCGCGCTGGTCGGCGCAGCAATGACAGCGGGGTGCAGCGAGCAGCCGCCGCTGCGGATCGGCGTGATCGCGGACTGCACCGGTATCTATCGCGCGCTGGAGGATGCGGAGCTCTCGGGCGCATCTCTGCCACTGATCGAGCGCGGGGCGCGGCTGCAGGGGAAACGCGCCTCCGACGGGATCGGCCCGGCCGACGTGGCAGGAAGGCGAGTCGAGCTGGTCCGCGGTTGCACCGAGTCACTGGAGTTCTCGACGCTCACGAGCGAGCTGCGCCGGCTTGCCGAGCGCGAGCGCGTCGACGTGATCGTCGCCGGCACGATCGGCCCTGATGAGGTCATTCTGCGCGAGGTCGCGCGGCGCTATCCGCACGTGCTGTTCGTCCCCGTCGTGCGCGGGCCGCGCGAAGTCACGCTGCATCGCCCGGCCCCCAACCTCTATCGCTTCGCCGCCGATCACGGGCAAGGCGTTGCCGGGCTCGCGCACCACGCGTACCACGCGCTCGGCTGGCGCCGGGTTGCGATCGTGGCACCCGGTTGGGACGGCGGCTGGAGCGGCCGGGACGCCTTCACCGCCGAGTTCTGCGCGCTCGGTGGTCGTGTGACCAGCCACGTGCCCGTCTTCATGTTCGATCCCAAGGGCCGCGACGTCGCGCGCGTCCCGCGTGACGTAGACGGCGTCGCGGTGCTGGGCGCGTCGTCGTTCTTCGGCCCGAACGCGTTCATCGAACGCCTCGCGCGACGCGTCGGCGACCCCGGGCGTCGCATCGTCATCGGGCCCGACACCGTGGACGAGCCCGACACGCTGAAGGCGAACGCCGGCGCGCTCGATGGCGTCGTCGCCGGCTCGTACGTCGACCCGGTGCGCCGGCGCGAGTACCTGCGCGCATTCGCGGGCGCGTTCCCGGGCGTGAAGGAGTCCGTCGCCGACGACTGGGCGGTGCGCGGCTTCCGCGACGGCGTCGAGGCCGTGCTGCGCGGGATCGAGCGGTCCGGCGGCGACGCGCGGCGGCTCCCGGCGGCGCTGGCGCAGTTGCGCATCGACCTGCTCGGCGGGCCCGGTCCGGCTCGACGGTGCGCGCCAGGCGGTCGTGACGAGTCGCCTCACGCGCATCGGGAGCGGCGGCGAGCTGACGACTGTGCGCAGCATCCCCGGCGTCGACCAGTCGCTCGGCGGGCTGCTCGTTCCGTCGGCCTCGCCGAGCGACCGCCCGGCAACCTGCAGGCGCGGCCAGGCCCCACCCCCGTGGGCGCGCTGATCAGACGACCGCCGTCGCGATCGTCCACGTGAACCGCGTGTCGCCGGCGCGCGCCGTGAGGCCCCCCGGACGCAGGCCACGCCGCACGAGCAGCGTCGGCACGGCGGCATGGGCCGCGAGCGCCGTCCGGGTACGCCCGAGCCCGTCGCGCCGCCAGCGCTCGGTGAGCCCGACGGCGACCACGCCGGCATCGCCGGCCGCCGCGACGAGCGCTTCGGGCGCCGGGTCGACGATCACCGGCTCGGCCTGAACGCCCAGCGCACGCTGCAGCGCGAGGGAGGCGCTGGCGAGCAGCCGGCTGGCGTCGCGCCCTGACGCGCCGGTGCTCGCGCCGGCCAGGCGCAGCGGCCGTTCGAGCGAGCGCGCCAGCCACGCGCCGAGCTCGACCGCCGCCCAGTCGTGCTCGGCGCCCGAGAACGGGACCAGCACCGGCCCGGGCCCTGCGCTCCGCCCGCCGACGACGACCGCGACATCGCACGGCGCGTGCTCGAGCAGCGCGATCAGCCGGGCGTCCTCGAGCAGTCCGGACGGCGCGTCGGCGAGCAGGAGGTCCGCGTCCTGCTCGGCGGCCAGCCGTCCGAGGTCGTTGCCGGGGGTCATCGAGGTGAAGGCGGCGGCGCGGACGATCACGCCACGGCGCGACAGCGCGGCGCCGAGCGCGTGCAGCTCGCTCGTCACGGGCCCGAGCCGGTCCGAGGAGGGCACCGTCGCGGCGAGCACCAGCTCGCCCCCGCGGCCGGCGGCCAGCGGCGCGCCCAGCTCGGCCAGCGCGGCCGGCGAGGTCGTCGCGAGCGCGGCGCACAACACGGTCGGCGCGGCCGACGGCGAGCGCGTGCCGTTTGCGGCCGCGAGGCTCGGGTCGCGCCGGAGGATCGCGCGCTCCAGCTCCTGCAGCTCGGCACCCGGCTCGAGCCCGAGCTCGTCGACCAGCGTCTCCCGCGCGGATCGGTACACCGCGAGCGCGTCGGCCTGGCGTCCGCAGCGGTAGAGCGCGCGCATCTGCAGGGCTCGCAGCCGCTCGCGCAGCGGATGCTCGGCGATCAGCGGGTCGAGCTCGGCGGCGGCCTCGGCCGCGTTGCCGCACTCGAGGTCGGCGCCGATGCGGCGCTCGAGCGCGGCCAGTCGCAGCTCATCGAGCCGAACGGCGATCGGGCGCACCGCCGGGACATCGGCGAGGTCGCTGAGCGCCGGCCCTCGCCAGACCGCGAGCGCGGCGCGCAGCTCGGCCGCCGCCGCCCCAGGGCGCCCGACAGCGTGCTCGGCCGTGCCGCCGGCCGCCCGCTGCTCGAAGCGCTGCAGGTCCAGCGCGCCGTCGGCTGCGATCAGCGCGTAGCCGCGCCCGCGCGTGACGATCGTCTCGCGCCCGAGCAGCTTGCGCAGCTGCGACACGTAGCCCTGGACGATGTTCGCGGCGGTCTCGGGCGGCGCCTCGTCCCACAGGCCGTCGATCAGCCGGTCGACCGGGACGACCTCGTTGACCTGCGCCAACAGCAGTGCGAGCAGCGCCCGCTGGTGCCGGCCGCCGAGCGCGACCGGGCGCCCGTCCACACTGACGTCGAGCGGCCCGAGAATCCGGTACTCGACATCCACCGGCCGACTCTACCGGCGCGCCCGTCAGGCGGCTGCAGAGGCGTGCGCCCGCTGGGCGACGGCGATCAGCTCGCGCACGCTGCGCTCGTCGCCGGCGCGCAGCAGCTCGATCGGATCGGGCTCGCCGTTGACGATGCCCTCGAAGAACTCCTTGCGGTCCTGGTACGTCGGCAGCGTCGCCTTCGCCCACCCGCGCGCCTCGTTGAGCAGAACGGCGAGCCGCGCGTAGGGCTCGCCGTACTCATGCGCGATCTCGCGCTTGATCCGCTTGGCCAGCGCCGGCGAGGCGCCCGCGGTCGAGATCGCGATCGCCAGCGGGCCGGTGCGCACGATCGCCGGCAGGATGAAGTTGCACAGCGGCGGGACGTCGACCACGTTGACGAGCATCGCCCGCCGCTCGGCGTCCTCGAACACTCGGATGTTCACGTCGGTGTCGTCGGTCGCCGCGATCGCGATGAACGTCGCCTCGAGGTCGCCCGGGCGGTACTCGCGCCGCAGCCACTCGATCGAGCCCTCGGCGGCCAGCTCCCGCAGCTCGGGGACGGCCTCCGGCGCCACGAGCACCACGCGCCCGTCACACGCCAGCAGGCCCTCGACCTTCTCGAGGCCGACGTCGCCTCCCCCGACCACCACGCACCGCCGCTCCGTCAGCTTCAGGCATGCGATGTAGAAGGGCGTCTCCAGCATGCCCTGCACGCACGTCTGGTCGCAGATCCCCTTCCGGAACTGGCAGACGCACTCCTTGCCGGCGTAGGCCTGGGCGGGCATCAGGCCTACACCGTACTAGTCGGTCTCAGCCGCCCAGGCGCTTCTTGAGCAGCTCCTTGCCCTGCTCGCCGCCCTTCCGGCTGGCGTCCTGTGCGCGGCGGAAGAAGTCGGCCAGTTCGCTGTCGCCGTCGCTCTCCGCGTCCTGGATGTAGGTCTCGAGACGCAGGGCGTTGTTGAGCGACTGCTCGGTGAACCAGATGATGTTGTAGTCCTTGTCCTTCGTGCCGGTTACCTGGCCGCCTTCGTCGGACATGCCGCGCCTCCTTGTGGGATTCGGGTGCGCACCGTGTCTACCCACGCGCGCGGCTCCGAAAATCGCCCGCTTCGCTTGAGCTTGCGTGGCGCCTCGCGTAGCGCTCGACGAGCCGGAACACGCCCAGGCCGAGCTCAGCGCGGCACGCCGTCGACGCGCCGGTGGATCCCCAGCGGGTTGTTCTCCTGGAGCTCCGGCGGGAGCGCCTCCGGCGGGGCGTCCTGGAACGCGATCGGGCGCGTGAAGCGGTCGACCGCGGTCATCCCGACCGAGGTGTGGAGCGGGCTGGTGGTGGCCGGATAGGGACCGCCGTGGTGCATGCCGAAGGTCACCGCCACGCCGGTCGGGTAGCCGTTGAAGACCACGCGGCCGGCGCGCTCGGAGAGGGCCGTCACGAGGTCGGCGACGTCCTCCCCGGGCTCGGCGTGCAGCGAGCCGCTGAGCTGGCCCTCGATCCGTCCGAGCGCGTCCAGCAGCTCCTCGCGCGAGCCGTGGCGCAGCAGCAGCACCACCGGCCCGAAGTGCTCCTCGAGCAGCTCGTCGGCGACCGCGGTGGCGGGCGCCTCGTAGGCCGCGGGCTGGTAGCGGAAGCCCGGGCCGCCGGGGTCGGGCGCGCTGCCGAGCGGGCGCGCATGCCGCTCGAGCCGTCCCACCGCGTCGCGCAGCGCGTCGCGCAGGCGCTCGTTGAGCAGCACTTGGGGCTCGGCGGCGTCCAGGCGGGCGGCGAGGTCGGCCGCGAAGGCGTCGCCCTCGGCACCGCTAGGGACGAACACCACGCCGGGCTTCGTGCACAGCTGGCCGCCGAAGGTCGAGACCGAGACGGTCAGGCCCTCGGCGATCTTGCCGGCACGCGCGCGCAGCGCCTGCTCGGTGACGACGATCGGGTTGATCGAGCCCATCTCGGCGTACACCGGGATCGGCACCGGTCGCCGCGCGGCGCGGTCGAACAGCGCCTTGCCGCCTGCGAACGAGCCGGTGAAGCCCACGGCGGCGATCTCGGGCGCGTCGACCAGCGCCTCGCCCACCTCCACGCCCGCCGCCGGCAGGTTCGCGAACGTGCCCTCCGGCAGGCCGGCCTCGGCGACCGCGGCGCGCAGCTCGCGCGCCACCAGCTCACCGGTGCCCGGGTGCGATGGGTGGCCCTTGACGATCACCGGGCACCCGGCCGCGAGCGCGGACGCGGTGTCGCCGCCCGCGGTCGAGAATGCGAGCGGGAAGTTGGAGGCGCCGAAGACCGCGACCGGCCCGAGCGGGACGCGCATGCGGCGGACGTCGGGCTTCGGGATCGGCTTCGCGTCCGGGTCGGGGTGGTCGATGATCGCCTCCGCGTCGTCGCCGGCGTCGACGATCGCCGCGAACGCCTCGAGCTGGCCGCAGGTGCGCTCGAGCTCCGAACGCAGGCGCGGGATCTCCGGCAGACCGGTCTCCGCCTCGCACACCGCGACGATCTCGTCGCCGGCCGCGCGCAGGCGCGCCGCCGCGCCGCGCAGCAGCGCCGCCCGCTTGGCCCGGTCGCGCAGCGCGCCGGACCGGTGGACGGCCGCGGCGGCCTCGACCGCCGCGCGCACGTCCTGCGGCGACGCCTCCTCGTAGGTGGGGCCCGGCTCGCCGGTCCGTGGGTCGACGGAGTTGAACGTGATCGCCATCGCGTGTACCTTACTGGTTCGGTGACAAGACCAATGCAGTCCACAGAACAGACCACTGACTCACCAGTCGCGCGCGACGATACCGGCGATGGGCGGTCCACGAACGGGCCGACGGCGCACGACGAGACGGCCCTTCGGCGGCCCGCGAACGGGGCGGCGATCGCGCCCATCCGGCTGCGGCAGCGCTACGAGCAGGTGGCCGACCGGATCGCGGCCGACATCACGGCCGGCCGGCTGGCGCCCGGCGACCGGCTGCCGTCCGAGCGCGACCTCGCGCGCCGGCTCGAGGTCGGCCGCGCCTCGGTGCGCGAGGCGATCGCGGCGCTCCAGGTCGCCGGCATGGTCGAGACCCGCGCCGGCTCCGGCTCGTTCGTGGCCGCCGGCGCCGCCGAGCGCCGGCGCGAGGAGCACGACTCCAGCCCCTCGGACCTGCTCGAGGCGCGCGAGCTGCTCGAGCCCGCCGTCGCCCGCCTCGCCGCGCAGCGCGGCCGCCCCGACGAGGAGGCGGAGGCGCTGCTGACCGCGATGGAGCGCGCCGCCGCCGCCGGCGACCGCGCGGGCTGGAACGACTGCGACCGCCGCTTCCACCGGCGGATCGCCGCGCTCACCGGCAACGCGGTCGTGCTCGACCTCGCCGACCGGATCGCCGCGGTGATGGACGAGCCGCTGTGGCAGCGGCTGCGCGACGAGTCGGTCGCCGTCCCCGGCCGCACCACGCTTCACCTCGCCGAGCACCGGATGATCTACGAGGCGATCGCGGAGGGCGACGCGGACGCCGCCGAGCTCTACGCGACCCAGCACATCCGGCGCGTCCGCCGCTACATGACCCTCGACTGAAAGGCACCAATGCGCTTCCCCGGCATCATCCCCGCCGTCACCACCCCGTTCGACGCCACCGGGGCGATCGACTTCGACGGCCTGGCCGGCAACGTCGATGCACTGCTCGACGCCGGCATCCACGGCATCGTCGCCACCGGCACCATGGGCGAGGCAGGGAGCCTCTCGATCGCCGAGCGGCGCGCTGTCGTCGAGGCCGTGGTGAGCGCTGTCGACGGCCGCGTGCCGGTGATCGCCGGCGTCTCCGCGGGAACGCCTGCCGCGGCGATCGCGCTCGCCGCCGACGCGGCCGAGGCCGGCGCGGTCGCGCTGATGATGCTGCCGCCGCTCGGCTACCGGGGCGACGACGAGGAGATCGTCGCCCACTACCGGTCGGTCGCCGAGGCCGCCGGGCTGCCGCTGATGGCCTACAACAACCCCGAGGCGAGCGGCGTCGACATGGGCCCGGCCCTGCTCACCCGCCTCTACGAGGAGATCGACAACGTCGTGGCGGTCAAGGAGTGCTCGGGCGACGCGCGGCGGATCCCGGCGCTGATCGAGGCCGCGCCCGGGCTCGAGGTGCTGGTCGGCGGCGACGACTGGGCGCTCGAGGGCTTCTGCGCGGGCGCGACCGGCTGGGTCAGCGGCGTCGCCGACGTCGCCCCGCGCGAGTGCGTCGCCCTCTACGACGCGTGCCGCTCCGGCGACCTCGAGACGGCGCGCGGCATCTACCGGCGCCTGCTGCCGATCGCGCGCTTCGACATGACGCCCAAGCTCGTGCAGTACTTCAAGGCGGCGATGGACGAGGTCGGGCTCGCCGGCGGTGCGTGCCGGCCGCCCGCGGCTGGCGCTGAACGCCGACGAGCGCGCTGGCGCTGACCGAGGCGATGGCGGTGCTGCGGGAGGGCGCCATCGCATGAGGTCCTTCGAGGCCGTCGACTCGCACACGGAGGGCATGCCGACGCGCGTGATCACGGCCGGGGTGGACCCGATCCCGGGCGCGACCATGCTCGAGCGCAAGCTTCACTTCGAGCGCGAGATGGACGACCTCCGCTTGCTGCTGATGCGCGAGCCGCGCGGGCATTCGGCGATGTCGGGCGCGATCCTGCAGCCGCCGACCCGCGAGGACGCCGACCACGGCGTGCTGTTCATCGAGGTGAGCGGGTGCCTGCCGATGTGCGGGCACGGGACGATCGGCGTCGCCACCGTGCTGGTCGACACCGGTCGCGTCGAAGTGCAGGAGCCGGAGACCGTGGTGCGGCTCGACACGCCGGCCGGGCTGGTCGAGGCGCGGGTCGCGGTCTCCGGAGGGCGGGCGCGAGCGGTGACGCTGCGCAACGTGCCCTCGTTCCTGTACGAGCGCGACCGGCGCGCGGGGGGCGTGGTGTGCGACCTCGCGTTCGGCGGCAACTTCTATGCGCTGGTGCCGGTCGAGGCGATCGATCCGGCCCGCTCGGACGAGTACGTCCGGCGCGGGGCGGAGATCATGGCGGCGGTCAACGAGGACCCGCCGCTGCATCCGGAGGACCCGCGGATCGCGGGTTGCCGCCACGTGGTCTTCCATGCGCCGGGCACCGACGGGGCGCATGCCCGCAACGCGACCTCGATCCATCCCGGCTGGCTCGACCGCTCACCGTGCGGCACCGGGACCTCGGCGCGGATGGCGGCGCTGCACGCGCGCGGCCGGCTGGCGCTCGGCGAGCCGTTCGTCAACGAGTCGCCGATCGGGACGCGGTTCACCGGGCGGCTGGTCGAGGAGACCCGCGTCGGCGCGCTCGACGCGGTGGTGCCCGAGATCACGGGCCGCGCCTGGGTGACGGGCCGCGCCGAGTACCTGCTCGAGGCCGACGACCCGTTCCCCGCCGGCTTCGCGCTCTGATGGCCGCCGGCGCGGCATGAGCCTCGAAGGCGTGGGCGTCCCCGACGTCGTCGTGATCGGCGCCGGCATCGTCGGCGCGTGCTGCGCCTACGAGCTCGCCGGCGACGGCGCCGCGGTCACCGTGCTCGAGCGCGGCGGCGGCTGGGGCGAGGGCTGCTCGTGGGGGAACGCGGGTCTGCTCGTGCCGAGCCACGCGCGGCCGATCGCCGCGCCCGAGAACCTTCGCGCCGGGCTGCGCTGGATGCTGCGCCGCGACTCGCCGTTCGGGCTCCGCGCGCGCCCGGCGCTCGCTCCCTGGCTGGCGCGCTACGTCCGCGCCTCGACGGCCCGCCGTGCGGCGCGCGGCGAGGCGCTGCAGCGCCGGCTCGGCGTCGAGGGGCTCGAGCGGTTCGAGGCGCTCGGCATCGACCACGGCTTCCGGAGGTCGGGCCTGCTGACCGTGTACACGGGCGAGGAGGCCGAGCAGCGCGCCGCCGCGGAGGCGGCCTCGCCGGCCGGCCGGGCGCTGGCCGCACAGCCACTCTCCGCCGCGGACGCCAGGGCGCTCGAGCCGGCGCTCACGGACGCGGCACGCGCCGGCGTGCTGTTCCCGCGCGAAGCGCACTGCGACCCGGGGCGGCTCGTGGCTGCCGTCGGCGCCGCGGCGATCGAGCGCGGGGTGCGGCTGCGCACCGGCGTCGAGGTGCGGGCGATCCGGCCGGGCGCCGTCGACACCGGCGACGGCGTGCTGCGCGCCGGGCTCGTCGTCGTGGCCGCGGGCGCCTGGTCGGGCCGGCTCGCGCGCACGCTCGGCATCCGCCTGCCGCTGCTGGCGGGAAAGGGGTACGCGGTCGACTACGAGCCGTCGGCGTCGCCCGCGCGCATCCCGCTGTATCTGCACGACGAGCGCTGCGTGGTCAACCCGATGGGATCGCGGCTGAGGGTGACCGGCGGGCTGATCCTCGGCGCGCCCGAGCAGCGCAGCGACCCGCGCCGCATCCGAGCCATCCGGGAGGCCGCGACCGTGCTCGGCGTGCGCGCCGAGCCGCGGCTCGAATGGTCGGGGCTGCGGCCCTGCACGCCGGACGGCCTGCCGGCCATCGGCCCGCACCCGCGCGCCGAGCGCGTGCTGTTCGCGACCGGCCACGGCATGCTGGGCGTGACGCTCGGGCCGCTCACCGGCCGGCTCGTGGCCGACTTGGCGGCCGGCCGCGCCGATCATCCCGCGCTCGAGAGCCTTTCACCGGCGCGGTTCGCGGCGTAGGCCACGCCCGTCGTCGTCGTGACCCGGGTGCGGTAGCGCCCGGGCCGCCAGGCGGTCGACCGTCATCGTCCGCGGGCGCGGCGGATCCGCTCCAGGCGCTCGCGCATGTCGGCCTCGGCGTCGTCCGGGTGATAGAAGCGCAGGTCGCCGAGGCCCTCGGGCAGGTGCTCCTGCTGGTTCACGTGACCCGGGTGGGCGTGCGGGTAGTCGTAGCCGGCGCCGCGGCCGAGCGTCGCGGCTCCCGGGTAGGCCGCCGACTGGAGCGCGGCGGGCGGCCGCGCGGCGCCGTGCTCGCCGATGTGCGAGCGAACCTCGCCGATGGCCCGCTTGACCGCGTCCGACTTCGGCGCCAATGACAGGTAGATCGCCGCCTGGGCGAGCGCGAACCACGCCTCGGGCAGGCCGACGTGCTCGACCGCCTGCGCGGCTGCGACCGCGATCGGCAGCGCCTGCGGCTCGGCGTTGCCGACATCCTCCGAGGCCAGGACGATCATGCGGCGGGCGATGAAGCGCGCATCCTCGCCGCCCTCGAGCATGGCGGCGAGGTAGTAGAGCGAGGCGTCCGGGTCCGACCCGCGCGTCGACTTGATCCAGGCCGAGATGTAGTCGTAGTGCTGGTCGCCGCCCTTGTCGTACAGCACCGCCTTGCGCTGCATCGCGTCCTCGGCGTCGGCCAGCGTCACGTGCTCGCCGGTGGCCGTCGAGCACGCGAGCTCGAGCGCGTTGAGGGCGGCGCGCGCGTCGCCGTTGGCGCGGGCGGCGAGGAACTCGGTCACATCGTCGCCGACGGTCACCTTCGGGCACTCGCCGCGCTCGATCGCCCGCCGCAGCAGCGTCTCGATGTCGTCGGTGGTCAGCTGCTCGAGCTCGTAGATCTGCGTGCGCGAGAGCAGCGCGTTGTTGACCTCGAAGTACGGGTTCTCGGTCGTGGCGCCGATCAGCGTCACCAGGCCGTCCTCGACCGCGGGCAGCAGCGCGTCCTGCTGCGCCTTGTTGAAGCGATGGATCTCGTCGAGGAAGAAGATCGTCGGGCGGCCGCCGGAGCGCCGCTCGCGGGCGCGCGCGATCACCTCGCGCACCTCCGGGCGGCCGGCCTGGACGGCCGACAGCTCCTCGAACGCAGCGTCCGCGTGGGCGGCGGCCAGCCGCGCCAGCGTGGTCTTGCCGGTCCCGGGCGGGCCGTACAGCACCATCGAATGCGGGTGGCCGGACTCGAGCGCGGCCCGCAGCGCCGAGCCGGGCGCGAGCAGGTGCTCCTGGCCGACGAACTCCTCCAACGTGGTCGGCCGCATCCGCGCCGCGAGCGGCCCGTCGGCCGGCAGCCTGTGATCAGGTCGTTTCTCGGGCGGGTCGAACAGCCGCTCCATACGTCTATCTTCGCGCAGCCATGCGACGACGCGCCGCCCCTCTCACGACCGTAGTGCGCGAGTGGGCTCGGATCGGCATCACCAGCTTCGGCGGCCCGCCGGCGCAGATCGCGCTCCTTCGCGAGCTGTGCGTCGACCGGCGGCGCTGGATCGACGCGCGCGAGTTCGAGGACGCCAACGCGGCCACCCAGCTGCTACCGGGACCCGGCGGCACCCAGCTGGCGGTCTACTGCGCCCGGCGCGCCGGCGGCCCGGCCGGCATGCTCGTCGGCGGCCTTGCCTTCATCCTGCCGGGACTGGTGATCCTGCTGGCGATCGCCGCGCTCGCGCTGTCGGACTCGCCGCCGGCCTGGATCCGCGCCGTCGGAGCGGGTGGCGTCGCGGCGGTCGTGGCGGTGGTCGTCCAGGCGGGGCTCGCGCTGGGACGCTCGAGCCTGGAAGCTCACCACGGCGCGGCGCGCGTCCGGGCAGCCGTGTACGCCGTTCTGGCCGCCGCCGCGACGGTCGCGGTCGGCCCGGGCGTGGTGCTCGTCCTGCTCGGCTGCGGGCTCGCCGAGCTGGCGTGGCGCCGCAGGCCCGGCGCCGCTTTGTCGCTCTCGCCGGCCGCGCTCGTGCTGGCCGCCGCCACGCTCCCCGCGCTGGCCTGGACGGCCTTCAAGGTCGGTGCCCTCTCCTACGGCGGCGGCTTCGTGATCATCCCGCTCATGCAGGCCGACGCCGTGGACACCTACGGGTGGATGACCGATGCCGAGTTCGCCAACGCGGTCGCGTACGGTCAGCTCACGCCCGGTCCGGTGGTCCATACGGTGGCGATGGTCGGCTGGGCCGCGGCCGGTCTCGGCGGCGCGCTGTTGGCGTCGGCGATCGCGTTCGCGCCGTCGTTTGTCGTGGTGGCTGTCCTCGGCGACCGCTTCGTGCGGATCCGGCAGTCCCCCAACGCGCGCGCGTTCCTCGACGGCGCCGGGCCGGCCGCGGTGGGCGCGATCCTGGGCGCCGCCGTGCCGCTCGCGCAGGCGATCGAAGAGGTCTGGCAATGGGGCGTGCTCGCCGCGGCGGCGGCCCTGCTCGTGGCCGGCCGGCCGGCGCTGTGGGCGCTCGTGGGCGGCGCGCTCGCGGGCGTCGCCGCCTGGCTGCTCGGCGCGCCTGTCCCGTAGCTGCTGTCGACTCGCAGCAGTGGGCCCGGCGGTGGGGGGCCGCCATCAGCCCGGAGCGTCGGACGCGTCCTCCTTGCGGCTCTCCACCTCCGGCTGGTCGGCCACGGGCTCATCGCGCAGCTCGTCCGGCTCGCCTGCAACCAGCAGCTCGTCGGCGAAGTGGCCGTGCATCCAGTCCAGGTGCTCCCAGCGGCTGTCGACGATCCGCTCGGTGTCCCACACCGGCATCGACTGCTGCCGGAAGTTGGTCTCCATCAGTTCCGGGTCGACCTCGAACACGTGCTCGAGTCGCATGATCACGCCGTCGGCGATCGGCTGCGGCTCCGGTGGCTGCTGCTCGTCCTGCCGGAAACGTCTCATCGCGGCCCTCCGCCGTTCGTCTCGACGTAAGCCTCGTCGAGCATCAGCTTGCCCGGGTTCATGATGTTGTTCGGGTCGAACTCGCGCTTGATCCTCTTCATCACGTCCCAGCCCGAGCCCATCTCCTGCGGGACCAGCTCGGCGTCGCCCTCGCGCGTGGCGCCGTGGCAGGAGGTGATCGAGCCGCCGTACTTGAGCGACACCTCCGAGATCTTGCGCTTGAGCTCGACCCAGCCGGCCCAGTTCGCGTCGTCGAGCCGCTGCTCCCAGATGCCGACGTCGATCTCCACGAGGTAGTCGCCCCACGGCTTGTAGGCGCCGGTGGTGTACGCGAACATGCCCCAGTCGTCGAAGATCCCGTAGCGCTCCGAGTACTCCTCGACGAGCGCGTGCCACTCCTCGCGCACCTGCGGGAGCACGCTGTAGTTCAGGGCGGCGTCCTCGCAGTGCCACGACATCGGAGCCACCGTTCCGTCGCGCGTCCGTCCGTGCAGCGGGTTGGCGTAGCGGTCGTGGCGCGACGCCCAGTCACCGGCCGCCATCTCGTCGCCGGTGTACTTCCCGCCCTCCGTGCGGCCCAGCTCCATGATCCGCTTCGAGGCCGCCTGTACCTCGACCTTGGCTCCGTAGAGCGCCACGGCGATCACCGAGGCCACCCACGGCGGCATCGGGATGAACGCCTCGTCGTCGCGCCGCAGGTAGGCGATCTTCTTCTCGTCGAACAGCACCACGCCCGCGATCGTCCCCAGCCCCGACCGCGCGACGTTGGCCATGGCGCGGTACGCCTTCATGTAGTCGTCGTAGGCGAAGAAGGCGGCGAACTCGGCCTCCGCGCGGGGCGCGAGCTCGAGCGTCGCCTCGGTGACGATGCCGAGCGTGCCCTGGTGGCCCATGAACAGCTGCTTGAGGTGGTAGCCGGTGGATGACTTGCGCAGCTTGCGGCCGCCGCCGTCGCCGACCTCGAGGATCTCGCCGGTCGGGAGAACGATCTGGAACGAGATGACGAGGTCGCGCGTGTGCCCGTAGCGGGCGTTCAAGAGCGACATGCCGCTGCACGCGATCCGCCCGCCGACGAGCGAGCACGGATAGGACGCCGGATCGTCGGGATAGATCACCCCGTACTGCTTGAGCTCCCGGTTGAGCGTCATCATGTTGATGCCGGGGCCCACCGTGACGGTGCGGTCGACGAGGTCGATGTCCTTGATCTGGTTCATCAGCTTGACGTCGACCACGATGCCGCCGCGTAGCGGCACGGCTCCGTCGGCGAGGCCGGTCCCGCCGGCGCGCGGCACGAGCGGGATCCGGTGGCGGTTCGCGAGCTTCACGATCTCCGAGACCTGCTCGGCCGTCCGCGGCAGGACGACCGCCGCCGGCATGAACTCCGCCCACCGGTGAACCGGGAACGGCGCCGGGACGCGAGTGCGGTTGGCCCGGCTCGAGACGTTCGTGAGCACGGAGCCGGGCTCGCCGATGATCGCCTCGAGCTCGTCGACGACGGGCCGGTCGACCGTGGTGACGGCGGTCATCGCGCCACCTCCTCGGCGGACGCACCCAGGTTTCCGCCGACCTCGATCCCGGCGGACTCGGCGACGAGCTCGATGATGTCGCGCACCTCGATGCCGGCCTCGCGGCCCGCGGTCGCCAGCGGCCGCTCGGACCACACGCACGCGCTCACCAGCATGTCGACGTCGAGCTCCTTGGCCCGCTCCAGCCGGCGGCGGCTGATCTCGGCCGTGATCTCGGGCTTCTCGATCGGGAGCCCGCCGCCGCCGCCCGAGCAGAAGGACCACTGCGTCACATGGTCGACGTCCTTGAACGTCAGGCCCGGAATCGCGCGCAGGATCTCGCGCGGGGCCTCGTAGATGCCCTTGCGCTTGTTGAGCCGGCACGGGTCGTGGTAGGTGACGGTCCGGTTGATGGGCTTCTCGAGCCGGAGGCGCCCGTCGCGGATGAGTTGCGCGAGCAGCTCCATGATCTGCACGACCTCGATGTCGAAGTCGTCGCCGAAGTAGGCCGGATAGTCCTCGGTGAAGTGGATGTAGTCGTGCGGCTCGATGGCGATGATCCGCTTCGTCCCCGTGGACCGCCAGTCGGCCAGGTTGTGCTCGGCGAAGCGGCGCGACTGCTCGACGTAGCCCATCTCCGCCGCGGGGCCGCCACAGCACCACTGCTCGTTCATGAGGCCGAACTCCACCCCGGCCTTCTGCAGCACCTGCGCCGTCGCGCGCGGGATCGAGGTCCGGTAGAAGGCCGCCTCGCAGTCGACGAACATCACGGTCTCGCCGCCGATCGGCAGGTCGAGGCCCTCGGCCCAGTCGCGCACGTGCTCCTGGCCGTTCGGCTGTCCGTTCTCGACGCCGAGCACGGGCTCGTTCTTGAGCTCGTCGGTGAGCCGGTTCCACAGCTTCCAGCGCTCGCGGTCGAGCCCCTTGTCGACCAGCAGCGCCCGTGCCGCGCGGACCACCTTCACGGTCTCCGTGCGCGCCCGGTAGAAGTCGCCCACGAACAGCGTGTTGGGGCAGCGCAGCTCGCACGCGCCGCACTGCGTGCAGTGGACGTAGTCGTCGGCGACGTCCTCGATCTCCAGGACGCCCTTCTCCATCGCGACGATGTTCGCGTGGAACGCCGTGGGCGTGTGGTTCTCGTTGCGCGTGACCTGGGTGACCGGGCACGGCTCGCGGCAGAACTTGTGGCCCGAGGAGAAGCAGTTGTAGGCGTTCTCGCGCCAGCGCTCGACGAACTCGCGGCTCAGGTTCTCCCCTTCGGCTGACACGCTGACCCCCGTTTCTGTCGGTCGCCCGGTCGGTGCAAATGGTCCCACGGTTTACGGTGCACCGTCCTGACGCCCCGGATAGTGTCCGTAGGCGACCGAGGAGAGGAGCAGTTGTGGGGAACGGGATGCGATTCAGCTACTGCATGCTTCCGGACTATCCGCTGGCCGATTCGATCGAGATGATCAAGACGGCGGACGACCTCGGCTTCTACGCGTGCTACTCGGTCGACGAGACCTGGCACAAGGACCTCTGGGTGCTGTTCGCGGCCGCCGCCGACAAGACCGAGCGGATCCGCTTCGGCCCGAACGTCACGCACGTCTTCCTGCGGGAGCCGACCCTGATCTGCCAGCAGGTCGCGACGCTCGACGAGCTCACCGGAGGACGCACGGAGCTGGTCGTGTCGACCGGCAACTTCGGCCTGCTCGCGCAGTACGGGATCGACTGGGCCAACCAGAAGCCGCTCTCACGGCTGAAGGAGGCCATCCACGTGATGCGCACCTTCCTCGACGAGGGCGCGATCACGTTCGAGGGCGACTTCTTCCGCTACAGCGGCCTCTACACGTTCGCTCGCCCCGTCCAGGACCAGATCCCGATCAAGATGGGGGGCATGAAGGGCCCGCGGTCCTTCCAGGCGGCCGGAGAGCTCGCCGAAGGGCTGCACCACGCGCTGTCGTACTCGCGCGAGGCGTACGACTACGTCGCCGAGAACGTACGTGTCGGCGCCGACCGGGCGGGTCGCGACTGGCGCGAGCTCGACCTCGGCGCCTGGGTCGTGACCGTCGTCTCCGAGGACTCCGAGGCGGCCAGGCGCGCGGCGCGCATCCTCGTCGCGTTCTACATCTCCTCGATGCCCGCCGAGCAGCTGGCCCGTCACGGGATAGATGCCGAGGAGCTTCAGCCCGTGGTGGACGCGCTGGGCGCGGGCGACGTGCGACGCGCCGTCGAGCTGTTCCGGCCCGAGTACGCCGAGAAGCTGTCGATAGCCGGCACGCCCGAGGAGTGCGTGGAGAAGATCAAGACCGATATCCAGCCCACGGGCGTCAACCACATGGTGCTCGCCCTCACGGACGCGTCCCTCGTGAAGCTGTTCTCCGGCGAGGACGTGCCGAACGTCCCCGACATCAACGGACAACTGAAGCTCGTGGCCGACCGCGTGATGCCGGCCTTCTGATTCGACCGCGCTCGCCGCGCCATCCATCCGAGGCTGGACGCGCTGACCGTTCACTAGCATCACCGGCGATGGCCGCCGCGCTGGAGCAGGAGACCGCCGACGTCCTGGCGCGGCTGATCCGCTTCAAGACCGTCAACCCGCCCGGGAACGAGCGCGAGTGCCAGGAGTGGCTGGCCGCCTACCTGCGCGACGCCGGCCTCGAGGTCGAGCTGCTCGGCGCCGAGCCCGAGCGCCCGAACCTCGTCGCGCGGCTCAAGGGGGACGAGCCCGGCCCGGTGCTCGGCTATCTGTCGCACGTGGACACCGTGCTCGCCGATCCCGAGGACTGGACGCTCGACCCGTGGTCGGGAGAGACCCGCGACGGGTTCCTGTGGGGCCGCGGCACGCTCGACATGAAGGGCCAGACCGCCGCCGAGGCGGTCGCGGCGGCGTCGCTCGCCCGCAACGGCTGGCGCCCGGCCCGCGGCGAGCTGAAGCTGATCACGGTCGTCGACGAGGAGACCGGCGGCCGGCTCGGCGCCCAATGGCTGACCGAGGAGCGGCCCGACCTCGCGCGCGTCGACTGGCTCGTCAACGAGGGCGGCGGGCCGCTGATGCCGTACGGCGACCGCCGGCTGTATCCGGTCTGCTGCTCCGAGAAGGGCACGTTCCGGTTCACCGTCCGCGCACGCGGGCGGGCGGCGCACGCCGCGATCCCCGGGTTCGGCGACAACGCGCTGCTCAAGCTCGCGCCCGTGGTCAGCAGGCTCGGGAAGCTTCAGAGCGAGTTCGACGTCACGGCCGGGCCGCGCGCACTGCTCGAGGCGCTCGGCGAGGACCCGTCGGACCCGCAGGCCGCGCTGGAGCGGATCGAGCAGGTCGAGCCGCGGCTCGCCGCGATGGTCGACCCGACGCTGCGCGTGACCGCCGTGCCCACCCGCATCTTCGCGTCCGACAAGATCAACGTGATCCCCGCCTACGCCGAGCTGCAGGTCGACTGCCGCGTCCCGCCCGGCATGGACGGCGAGGCCACCATGCGCCGCGTGCGCGAGCTGGTCGGCGATGCCGACGGCCTGGACGTCGCGTTCATGGAGCAGGTGGTCGGCAACCGCTCGGCGATCGAGTCGCCGCTGATGGACGCCATCCGCGGCTGGCTCGGTGAGCAGGACCCGGGAGCCGAGGCGGTGCCGTACGTGCTCGCCGCCTTCACCGATTCCCGCTGGTTCCGCGAGGCGTTCCCCGACTGCGCGGCGTACGGCTTCTTCCCGCAGCGCCATCAGACCGCGTACGACACCTGGTCGCTGATCCACTCCAGCGACGAACGCATCGACGTCCGCGACCTCGCGTTCGCAGCGAGCTTCTTCGTGGACCTCCCGAGGAGGCTCCTGTGAGTCCAGTTGCCGAAGACAAGCTCCGGCTCGGCGGCATGGCCCTGCGCAACGGGCTGCTCGTCCACGGCCCGACCCATTGGGCGGCGTCGGTGCGCGACGACGCGGGCGAGATCCGGACCGCCTCGGGCCGCAAGCCCCGTCTGAGGGCCGTCGACCCCGTGCCGGGCCTGCGCGGCGTCGCGCGGCTCGGCGAGGCGTTCGTGGTGATCCCGCTGGTCAAGCGCTCGCTTCCCCAGGCCAAGCTGCCGTTCGAGTCGCCGTCGGTGGTCGGCATCGCCGCCGGCGCTTCGCTGACCGGCGCGCTGATGCGCCGCCGCGTCGGCGGCTCGATCGGCGAGGCCGCCGCCGCCGCGCTCTCGCTCGCGCCCGCCGTGCTCGCCCTGCGCGGCGGCGAGCTGGCCGCGTACCACGGCGTCGAGCACAAGGCGATCGCCGCCTACGAGTCGCCGGACGACCAGGACGCCGCCGACGCCGCCAAGGAGCACGACCGCTGCGGGTCGCACCTGGTGACGCCGCTGCTGGCGTCCAACCTGGCCGGCGCGCTGCTCATCCGCCAGGTGCTCGAGCGCCCCGGTCCGGTGGCGGGCGCCGGCGTCGCGGTCGCGTCGACCGCGGTGGCGGTCGAGGTCTTCGCCTGGTGCGAGCGGCATTCCGGCTCGCCGCTCGCCCGCGCGCTGCGCCGCCCCGGGTACGAGCTCCAGCGCCTGCTCGGCACGCGCGAGCCGGACGAGCGCCAGCTCGAGGTCGGCCGGGCGGCGCTGGCGGAGATCCTGCGCGTCGAACCCTCCCCCTCCGTTTAGGGTCCAGACCCTAGTCCGGTCCGCAGCCACCGGGGCATACTGTCGACATGCGCACGGACGCCCTCCTCATGCTGTCGCTGTGGGACGAGATCGAGGCGGGCATCCTGACGTGGGCGCCGATCGTGTTCATGGCGGCGATCTGCTTCGTCCTGTGGCGGACGCTGAAGCTGATGCCGCGGACCAAGCCGCAGCAGATCAAGCCGGAGTCGAAGGGGTCGATCGGCTGGGCCGAGATCGCCGGCGCCGACGAGGCGAAGGCCGAGCTCCAGGAGGTCGTCGAGTTCCTGCGCGAGCCCGAGCGCTTCCGCAAGCTCGGCGCCACGGGTGCCGCGCGGCATCCTGCTCCATGGCCCGCCCGGCACCGGCAAGACGCTGCTGGCCAAGGCGGTCGCCAAGGAGTCGGGCGCCGAGTTCTTCTCGCAGTCGGCGGCGGCGTTCGTGGAGATGTTCGCCGGCCTCGGCGCGGCCCGCATCCGGCGGCTGTTCAGCGAGGCTCGCGAGCACCGGCCGGCGGTGGTGTTCATCGACGAGATCGACGCCGTCGGCGGCCAGCGCGGCAGCGACAACAACTCCGAGCGCGAGCAGACGCTCAACCAGCTGCTCGTCGAGATGGACGGCTTCGGCACCACCGACGACCTCGTCGTGATCGCCGCCTCCAACCTGCTCGAGAAGCTCGACCCGGCGCTCCTGCGCCCGGGCCGCTTCGACCGCCAGATCTTCGTGTCGCCGCCCGACGTCGGCGGCCGCGCCGCGATCCTCAAGGTGCACACGCGGGGCAAGCCGCTGGGCGACGTCGACCTGGCCCTGACCGCCCGCCAGACCTCGGGGCTGACCGGCGCCGACCTCGCCAACCTCGCCAACGAGGCGGCCATCTTCGCCGTCCGCGCGCACCGCCCCCGGATCGAGCAGCAGGACTTCGACGCCGCGCTCGAGCGCGTGGTGGCGGGCATGCAGTCGCGCCGCACGCTGAACGAGCACGAGCGCCGCGTGGTCGCGTTCCACGAGGCCGGGCACGCGGTGTGCGCCGAGCTGCTGCCGGGCGTCAACCGCGTGCACAAGATCTCGATCGTGCCGCGCGGCCGCGCGCTCGGGTACACGCTCAACCTGCCCGAGGAGGACCGCTACCTCAAGACGCGCGAGGAGCTGCTCGACTACATGACCGTGCTGCTGGGGGGCCGGGCGGCGGAGGAGATCGTGTTCGGCGAGATCACGACGGGCGCTTCGGACGACCTCAAGCGCGTGGCCGAGATCTCGCGCTCGATGGTGCACGAGTACGCGATGGGCACCTCGATCACCTCGCTGCAGGTCTCGGCCGAGGGGGGCGCCGTCTCGGACCGCACGCGCCAGCTGCGCGACGAGGAGCAGCAGCACCTGACCGACGAGGCGATGCGCGGCGCGGCGCGGCTGATCACCGAGCACCGCGACAAGCTCGACGCGCTGGCCGAAGCGCTGCTGCGCAACGAGGTGCTCGAGCGCGCCGACATCGACCGGATCATGGACGGCGTCCCGCGGCTGTACCGCAGCCCCGGGCACGGCCTCAGGGTCGTGGCGGCTCGCCGCCCACCAGACTGAACGCACGCGGCGTCACCGTCACGCGCTCCAGCCCGCCGACCCGCAGCTCGCCGTCGGCGTTGACCTCGGTGCCGGGCGGGAGATCGACCTCGACGACCGCGCCGCGCTCGTGCGGCACGTCGTGCTGCTGCGCGATCGTGCGCGTGCGCAGCCCCCACGCCCGGCGCGCGAGCCCGGCCCGCGAGCCGGCGGGCACGACCACGACGTCGAGGACGCCGTCGTCGGGGTTCGCCTCGGCGACGCCCGAGCCGGCCCCGAAGGCGCCGCTCACCGCCACGATCACCTGCCAGCAGGCGCCGTCGAACACCGTACGGCCGTCGGCGCGCACGGTCGCGGGCAGCGGCCGCCCGGTCGCCGCCGCGCGCACTGCCCCGATGCCGTAGGCGAGCGGCCCGAGCCGCGGCTTGAGCGGGCGCGCGTTGTGGCCGGCGACCGACGCCAGGCCGGCGCTGGCGACGTTGACGAACGGCTCGCCCCCGGCGAGCCGGCCGAGCTCCAGAGGGCGTTCGTAGGTTCCCGTGGCGGCCAGGGCGGCCGCCTCGAGCGGGTCGCGCGGGAGCCCGAAGACGCGCGAGAAGTCGTTGGCGGTGCCGGCTCCGATCACGGCCAGCGGGACGTCGAGCCGGCCCGCCAGCTCGGCCACGGGGCCGATCGTGCCGTCGCCGCCCGCCACCGCCAGGCGGTCCGGCTCCCACGCGGCGGCGCGCTCGAGCTCGGCCGGCTCGGGGCCGAACAGCGCGACCTCCGCGCCGTGTTCGCGGATGGCGGCGATCAGCGGCTCGGGGTCCAGCCCGCCGCCCGAGGCGCGGTTGGCGGCGAGGGCGATCCGCACGGGCGCTGAGGGTACACTCGCCCCGTGTTGGCACGGAATGCATTCCGCAGCAGCGACGATGTCGGCGTGCCCGCGCGCCGGAATGCATTTCGCAGCATCGACCACATCGGCATCGCGGTCGCGGACCTCGACGAAGCGATCGCCGTCCACCGCGACACGTACGGGATGCCGCTGGTGTACCGCGAGACGATCGCCGAGCAGGGCGTCGAGGCCGCGCTGCTCGAGGCCGGCGACAGTCACGTCGAGCTGCTGGCGCCGCTCGGCGACGACAGCCCGGTCGGCCGCTTCCTCGCCAAGCGCGGGCCCGGGCTCCACCACGTCGCCTATCGCGTCGACGACGTCGCGAAGGCGCTCGGCGAGCTGCGCGCGGCGGGCGTGCCGGTGATCGACGAGCAGCCGCGCACCGGCATCCGCGGCTCGCGGGTGGCGTTCCTGGATCCCGCCGCCTCGGGCGGCGTCCTGACCGAACTGGTCCAACCTGCGGCGGTGCATGCATGAGCGATCCGACGAGAGCTCCCCAAAGCGCGCGCCGGGCGGCGCTCGGCTTCTCCTCCAGCGGGCAGGTGCTGTCGCTGCGGCTGTCCGACGATGCGCTCACCGGCCTGCGCCAGGCGCTCCAGGACGGCAAGGAGCGCTGGTACGAGGTCGAGGCGACCGACGGGGCCGTGCTCGTCGACCTCGGGCAGGTCTCCTACCTGCGTGTCGAATCCGGCGAGCTTCGAGTCGGTTTCTAGCCCGTCCTTGCGTCGCCTCCGGGTCGCCTTCAACCGGGTCGATCTCGCCCTCTACCGGCGTGTCCGCGCGCTCGCTCACGCGCCCGACCGCGTGCGCTGGGTGCGGCGCTACTCGCGGCTCGGAGAGCACGGCGCGGTGTGGCTCGTGCTCGGGTTGCTCGGTTCGGCCGCCGACGGCGAGCGGCGCGGGCGGTGGGTGCAGGCGACCGCCCGCGTCGGGGCCGCGTACCTGCTGTCGACCTCCATCAAGCACGCGATCGGGCGCCGCCGCCCGGTGATCGAGGACCTGCCGCACCTGATGGCGACGCCTACCGGCCTGTCGTTCCCGTCCTCGCACTCGACGTCGTCGTTCGCGGCGGCCCGCGCGTTCGCGCCGCTGCTGCCGCGCGGGCCGCTGCTCGGCGCAGCGGTGGCGATGGCGTTCTCGCGCCTCTACCTCGGCGTGCACTACCCGTCCGACGTGGCGGCCGGGGCCGCGCTCGGCACCGCGATCGGGAGCCTCGGCCGGTGAAGGTAGGCATCGTCGGCATGCCCAACGCGGGCAAGTCGTCGCTGTTCAACGCGCTCTCGCGCGCCGGCGCCGAGGCCGCCAACTACCCGTTCACGACGATCGAGCCGAACGTCGCGGTCGTGCCGGTGGAGGACGAGCGGCTCGCCGCCGTGGCCGGCACGGTCGGCGCCGCGAGCGTGGTGCCGGACACGATCGAGTTCCACGACATCGCGGGCCTGGTGGCGGGCGCCCACAGGGGCGAGGGGCTGGGCAATCAGTTCCTCGCCAACATCCGCGAGACCGACGCGCTGCTGCACGTCGTGCGCGCGCACCACGACGAGAACGTGATCCACCCGGAGGGGCGCGTCGACCCCGTCGCCGACATCGAGACGATCGAGACCGAGCTGATCTACGCCGACCTCGAGCAGGCCGAGCGCCGTCACGCGCGCATGGTGCGGACGGCGCGCAGCGGGGACAAGGTGGCGATCGCGGAGGAGGGGTGGCTGCGGCGGGTGATCGCCGCCTTGCAATCCGGCGAGCCGGCGCGCACGGTCCTGGTCCCGGACGCGGCCCCGAACGCGCTCCGCGACCTGTCGCCGCTGACCGGCAAGCCGGTGCTGTTCGTCGCCAACGTCGACGAAGGCGACGACGCGGTGCCGGCGGCGATCGCCGACCACGCTGCGGGCGCCGGCGCCGCCGTGGTGGCGATCTCATCGCGAATCGAGGCCGAGCTGGCCGAGCTCGACGACGACGAGGCCGCCGTCATGCGCGAGGAGATGGGCGTCGGCGAATCCGGCCTCGCACGCGTCGTGCGAGGCGCCTTCGGGCTGCTGGACCAGATCGCCTTCTTCACGGCCGGCGAGGACAAGCCGGCGCAGTCGTGGCACGTCAAGCGCGGATCGACCGCCTGGCAGGCCGCCGGCGAGATCCACAGCGACATCCAGCGCGGCTTCGTGCGCGCCGAGGTGATCGCGTGGGACGCGCTCGTCGGCGCGGGCGGATACGCCGCGGCCCGCGAGCGCGGGACGCTGCGACTCGAGGGGCGCGACTACCCGATGGCCGACGGCGACGTGATCACCGTCAAGTTCACACCGTGAGGAAGGACACCTCGTCGACGCGCTCGAACCGCCGCCCGGTCGGTGGATGCCCGCGCCAATCGCCCAGATGCGTGCGCAACACAGCGCCATGACCAGCGCCCCGGCGCCCACCAGCCTTCTCCGGGACGCTCACCTGAACAGCTCCGCGATGATCGGCCGGGCGTCCTGCGGGCCCGCGATGTCGAGCACCAGGCCGTCGCCGGTGCGCTCCAGGTCCATCGTCAGGAACGCGCAGCAGCTCGCCTCAGCGGCGATGACTGCGCGCAGCTCGCGCTCGATCATCGGGGCGTCGGCGAACACGAGCCGCTCGCCGGCTGCCGTCTGCTCGCGGGTGCGAAGTGCCCGCGCGGCCAGCGAGGCCAGATCGCGTGTGCGGTCGCCGTACTGGCCGGGGGTCAAGGTGCAGGCGATCGGGACTTCGGTCACCGGATCGTCGGGCGTGGTGGTGTCTGCCATGCCCGTAGACTGGATGCTCAAGCCGACTTGAGGTCAAGAGCAAGCATGAACGAACCGCAGATGCGCATCGGAGAAGCCGCCCGGCGGGCCGGGGTGCGGGTCTCGCTGATCCGCTACTACGAGGACATCGGGCTGCTGCCCGAGCCAGACCGCGTCAGCGGCCAACGCCGCTACGACGAGACCGTGCTGCGCCGCCTGGCGGTGATCGACGTCGCCCAGCGCGCCGGCCTGTCGCTGGAGGAGATCAGCGAGCTCGTCGAACACGGCAACGACCCGATGAACGACCGCCTGCGCGAGCTCGCCGAACGCCGCCTGCCCGAGATCGACGCGCTGATCGAGCGCGCCCAGCGCGTGCGCACCTGGCTGCAGGCGGCGACCGGCTGCGACTGCCAGGCGATCGACGACTGCGCGCTGTTCGACGACCCGGCGCTGCCGTCCGCCAAGGACGCCCGACCGCTGGCCATCACCCACCTCGGCGCGGCGTGACCGGCCGCTCGATCGCCCTGTTCATCGCCGCCGCGGTGGCCGAGATCGGCGGCGCCTACCTGATGTGGCAGGCCATCAAGGAGGATCGCGGCCTGCTGTTCGCGCTCGCCGGCGCCGCCGCTCTGGTCGGCTACGGGGCCATCGCCGCCTTGCAGCCCGACGCGCACTTCGGCCGCGTGCTGGCCGCCTACGGCGGCGTGTTCATCATCGGCTCCCTGCTGTGGGGCATCGTCTTCGACGGCTTCCGGCCCGACCGCTACGACATCGCCGGCGCCACCGTCTGCCTCGTCGGCGTGGCCGTGATCATGTACGCCCCGCGCGGCGCCGGCTGACTTCCTACGGCCGCACGCCGCCTGGCGTCGTGCGAGGTTCTCGACGTGCTCGCGCGTACTCGGCCAGGCGCGAGGCCGCCGAAGCTCCTAGCCCGCCGCCTCGTCGAGCCGGGTCGCGAGCCGGTTCATGCCCAGCTCGCGGGCCGCGGCCGCGCCGCCGGCGAAGTCGGTCGGAGCGTCCGGCGGGCGCTCGACCGGCAGCGTGCGCAGCGTCGCGATGTCCTTGAACGAGCGCAGCTCGTCGGCCTGCTCGATCAGCGCACGCCGGACCGCCGGCTTCTCGCGCACGGCGCCGAGGATCACGTGCTCGAGGTCGCCCTTGCGCCGCAGCAGCTCGCCCGCCGTCTTCGCCCCGATCCCCTTGGCGCCCGGCAGGCCGTCGGAGGGGTCGCCGCGCAGCGCGATGAAGTCCGGCACCTGCTCCGGACCGACGCCGTACATCCCCCGCACCGCCTCGGCGTCCATCTCGTCCGGCCCCTGCTGGCGCGCGCGCTGGAGCAGGACGGTGACGGAGTCGTTCACGCACTGGAGCATGTCGCGGTCGCCGGTGAGTATCAGCGTGTGGCCGCCGGCCTCGGTCTCGGCGACGGCCAGCGAGTGCAGGAGGTCGTCCGCCTCGAGATCCTCGTCATACGCCACGGTCCAGCCGAACGCGCGGTAGAAGTCCGCCGCCCGCTCCCACTGCGGCTCCAGCTTGTCGGGGACGGGCGGACGGTCGGCGTGGTAGTCCGGGTACGCCTCGACGCGATACTTGGCGGCCTCGGCCCCGAAGCAGAACACCACGGCGCGCGGCGAGTACTTCTCGACGCACCACAGGGTCTGGTTGGCCGAGCCGAGCAGCGCGTTGACCGGCATCCCATCGTCGTTGGTGATCGTGTCGGGGAGCGCGTAGAAGGCGCGGTACAGGAGGTGGGGAGCGTCGGTGACGAGCAGGGGCTGCGGCATCGGGACTCAGGATATGTGTCGGCCGACCGGGACGATGACCGAGCGGGACGCTGGCGCCGGTCTATACCTGAAGGCGCTGCAGCCGACCCGAGACCACCAGGTCCCGGAGGCCGGTCTCCGGCTGCTGCAGGGTGAAGCGGATGCCGCCGCCCGGGCGTCCGAACCAGGGTGGCGTGATCGCGGCCCGGACGCGGACGTCGGCTGCGGTGATGAACGCATGAAGCTCGGTTCCCGGCTGGAGCGCGGTCGGCGGGAGCGAGCGGTACTCGAAGGGTGTGCTGATCGGGTAGGTGTGCACGCCGTCGAGCGTCCCGAGCCTGTCGATCGGCACTCCCGCCGGTATGTCGATCACGATGCCCTGCGGGCCCGCCTTGCCGGCATCGTTCCGGAGGTCGCGATAGTGCCCGGCGAGCCTCTCGCCGATCGTGATGACATCTTCTTGCGACATGGCACGGACAGGCGGAAGCGGCCGCGACACGTACGCGATCACCGCTTCGGTGATCTCGGGTTCGGTTCCCGCCGCGAGCAGCCGGAAGGCCTGGCCGTAGTCGACGGTCTCGAGGACGAACCGGCCGCCGTCCGCGCGTACGCGGAGCGCGCCCTCCAACGGACCCATCGGTGATTCCTCGCCGGGCAGCTCGATGTGCAGGCGGCTCAGACCGAGCGCGTCCAGCTGATCGCGAAGCCCGCCGAGCACGCTGGAAACAGTATGCGGTTCCTACCGCACGCGGATCGGCGGCCCCGCGTCGCCCGAGAAGACGGCGCGGTAGGTGCCGTTGCGGGCGACCGCCGCGTGGTAGCGCCCGCCGCTCCGCACGACCGTGGACGCGACGGTCTCCCAGCGCGCGCCCTCGCGGACCTGGACCTGGACCTCGGCGCCGACGCGCGCCGGGACCACCGAGCCCGCCACGACGGCGCGCGGCCGTGGGCCGGCGGCGCCCGTTCCCCCCGGGGCCGGCGGCGGCGCCTTGCGGGTCGCGATCGTCGTGAAGTAGGCCCAGGTGTCGAGCAGGCCGAGGCGGGCGCGCAGCGTCGCGCCGTCCACCCGGGTGCGGCCGGCCGAGCCGACGACGTCGGCGGCCACGATCCGCGGCGAGCGGCCGCGCTTGAGGACCTGGATGCCCTTGAAGCGGCCCTTGACGAGTCCGGCGAGCTTGGCGCCGGCCTGCGCGAGCGTCAGCTTGATCGGCGTCCAGCGGTGCTTCGGCGACACGCTGTCGTAGGGATCGACGACCGACTTCAGGTGCGGCTGCGGGCCGGCGCCGACGTTGGTGTTCTCGACGTTCTCGGTCCGCCCGCCGGAGGTCGAGAAGAAGAACGTGACGACCGGCTCGCCGTCGTATGTGACGACCTGCCCGTGCGTGGCGGCCACCGCCGCGTTGGTCGAGGCCGTTTCCGCGGCGACGCCGCCGTAGACCTGCGAGCGGGTGTCGGCGTACTGATCCCAGCCGTTGCCGGCCTTCGAGGTGGTGATCGCGTAGGTGCGGGCGGCCACGGCCTGCGCCTTCAGCGCCTCGGCCGGCCACGAGGACGGCGACTCGCGCGAGACCACGCCCGCGACGTAGTCCTCCAGGGACACCGCGTTGATCGCGTTGACCCCGCCGAACGGGTCGGGGCGGAACTCGAGCAGGCCGCGGTAGGCGCCGCTCCCGCCCAGCTGAACGACGCCGTCGGGGCCCGACACCTGCAGCGGCGCGGTGAAGCTCGCGATCCGCCGCCCCGACGCCGACAGCAGGTCGACCTGCGCGGAGCCGCGGCGGCGCACCTGGTAGGTCCGGCCGGGGTTGACGCGGCGCGAGCCGGCCTGCGAGGCGCCGCTGAAGCTCGCGGTGCCGGTCGACTGCAGCAGCACCCGCACGGTCGCCCCCGGGTCGGTCGTCCCCAGGTCGGTGCCGGTGTAGTAGTGGCGCAGGATCTGGTCGTACGTCCTGCCCTGCTGGGCGAAGCCGAGCGCGCCGTACTGGCTCATGCCGACGCCGTGCCCGAAGCCGGCGCCGCGGATCGTGAAGCGCGCCTTCGCGCCGAAGGCGGGCGAGGAGAGCAGCGCACAGGCCGCCAGTGTCATACAGACGAGGCGCAGCAAGGCGTTCAGGGTAGCCCGACACGAAGCACCGGGTGAAGTTGCGGCAGACTGGAGGGACGTGGGCGAGCGCAAGGCGTCGGATCTGTTCGTGGAATGCCTAGAGGCCGAGGGCGTCCGGTACGTGTTCGGCATCCCGGGCGAGGAGACCCTCGACCTCAACGAGTCGCTGGACGCGTCGTCGATCGAGTTCGTGCCCGTGCGACACGAGCAGGGCGGCGCCTACATGGCCGACATGTACGGCCGGCTGACCCGCTCGGCCGGCGTCTGCCTCGGCACGCTCGGACCGGGCGCGACGAACCTCGTGACCGGCATCGCCGACGCCTTCCTCGACCGCTCGCCGATGGTCGCGCTGACCGGCCAGGCCGACCTCGAGCGGATGCACAAGGAGTCGCACCAGTACATCGACGTGGTCGACATGCTGCGGCCCGTCACGAAGTTCAACGCGCGGCTGAACTCGGCGCGCGTGATCCCGGAGGTCGTGCGCAAGGCGTTCAAGGTCGCGCAGGCGCAGAAGCCGGGACCGACCCACATCGAGCTGCCGGAGGACGTCATGGCGGCGCAGGTCGACGCCGCGCCGCTGCCGGTGCGCAGTGCCCGCCGCCGCCCCGAGCCGAGCCCCGAGGAGCTGCAGACGGCGCTGGGCTGTGATCCGCGGCGCCGAGCGCCCGATCGTGCTCGCCGGCAACGGCGTCGCCCGCACCGGCGCGGCCGCCGCCCTGCGTGCGTTCGCCTACACGACCGGCATCGGCGTCGCGGAGACGTTCATGGGCAAGGGGATGCTCGACTACGAGGACCCGCGCGCGCTCGGCACCGTCGGCCTGCAGTCGCGCGACTACGCGCTCGCGGGCTTCGAGGACGCCGACGTGGTGATCACGGCCGGCTACGACCTCGTCGAGCACGCGCCCGCCAACTGGAACCCCGGACAAGGACAAGCGGATCGTCTGCATCGACACCGTGGCGCCCGAGGTCGACGAGCACTTCATGACCGAGGTCGACCTCATCGGCGACCTGTCGCACATCCTCACCCGGCTGGCGGAGGAGCTGGCCGGCACCACGTGGGCGACCGAGGACTCGCGCCTGAACGAGATCGTGCTCGGGCGCTTCGAGGCCGCCAAGGACGACGACGCGTTCCCGATGCAGCCGCCGCGGGCGCTGTGGGAGATCCGCCGGGCGCTCGGCCGGCGCGACATGCTGATCTCCGACGTCGGCCTGCACAAGCTGTGGATCGCGCGCATGTTCCCCGCCCACGAGCCCGACACGGTGTTCATCGCCAACGGGCTGGCGGGCATGGGCATCGCGCTGCCGACCGCGATCGCCGCCAAGCTCGTCCGCCCCGACTGCCACGTGGTCACCGTCAACGGCGACGGCGGCTTCCTGATGAACGTCCAGGAGCTGGAGACCGCGGTGCGGCTGGGCACGGCGGTGGTGAACGTGATCTGGGAGAACAGCGAGTTCGGCTCGATCACCTGGAAGCAGGACAAGAAGTTCGGCCGCCACTTCGGCACCCGCTTCACCAACCCCGACTTCGTGCGCCTGGCCGACGCCTTCGGCATGCCGGCCTGGCGCTGCGAGCAGGTCGAGGACCTCGGCCGCCATCTGCGGCACGCGCTGACCCTCGACGTGCCCTCGTTGATCGTGGTCCCGATCGACTACTCGATCGACGTGTCCATCTCTGAACAGCTAGGAACGGAAACGGTGGCTGCATGACTCCTGCGACAGACAACGAGAGCGCGGTCGTCGCGGCCGCGCCGAACCAGCTGTTCATCGGCGGCGAGTGGCGCGACGCGGCGGATCACTCGACCCTGGGGGTCGAGGATCCGTCGACCGGCGAGACGCTGGTCGAGGTCGCCGACGCCACGCCGGGCGACGCGAAGGCAGCCATGGACGCGGCCGTCGCCGTCCAGGAGGAGTGGGCCGCGCACCCACCGCGCGAGCGCGGCGAGATCCTGCGGCGCACCTTCGAGCAGATGACCGAGCGCGCCGACGAGCTGGCGCTGCTGATGACGCTCGAGATGGGCAAGCCGCTGGCCGAGTCGCAGGCCGAGATCGCCTACGCCGCCGAGTTCCTGCGCTGGTTCTCGGAGGAGGCGGTGCGGATCGAGGGCCGCTTCGCGACGGCGCCCAACGGCGTCGGGCGGCTGATCACGATGAAGCAGCCGGTCGGTCCCTGCTACGCGATCACCCCGTGGAACTTCCCGGCCGCGATGGGCACGCGCAAGATCGGACCGGCGATCGCCGCCGGCTGCACGATGATCATCAAGCCGGCCCAGCAGACGCCGCTGTCGATGCTCAGCCTCGCCGCGATGCTCGAGGAGTGCGGCCTGCCGGCCGGAGTGCTCAACGTCCTCACCTCGAGCTCGAGCTCGGACGTCTCGAAGCCGATCATCTCCGACCCGCGGCTTCGCAAGCTGACCTTCACGGGCTCGACCGAGGTCGGCCGCAAGCTGGTCGAGCAGTCGGCGCCGGGGCTGCTGCGCACGTCGATGGAGCTCGGCGGCAACGCGCCGTTCATCGTGTTCGGAGACGCCGACGTCGACGCCGCCGTCGAGGGCGCGGTGATCGCCAAGATGCGCAACATCGGCGAGGCGTGCACGGCCGCCAACCGCTTCCACGTCGCCGGCAGGTCGCGGACGAGTTCACCGAGAAGCTGGCCGGGAAGCTGGGGGCGATGAAGGTCGGCCGCGGGACCGAGGAGGACGTCGAGGTCGGCCCGCTGATCGACGCCGACCAGCGCGGCAAGGTCTCCGAGCTGGTGCAGGACGCGACCGCCAAGGGCGCCGAGGTGCTGGTGGGCGGCCGCGAGGGCGACGGCGCCGGCTACTTCTTCGAGCCGACCGTGCTCGGCGGCGTGTCCGAAGATGCGCGGCTGCTCAAGGAGGAGATCTTCGGGCCGGTCGCGCCGGTCGTCGGCTTCGACGACGAGGAGGCGGCGATCGCCGCCGCCAACGACACCGAGTACGGCCTCGTCGCCTACCTCTACACGCGCGACATCAAGCGCGCGTTCCGCGTGGTCGAGAAGCTCGAGACCGGCATGGTCGGCCTCAACCAGGGCATGGTGTCGAACGCCGCGGCGCCGTTCGGCGGCGTCAAGGCCTCGGGCTTCGGCCGCGAGGGCGGGCCCGAGGGCATCAACGAGTACCTGGAGATCAAGTACGTCGCGATGGCGATGTAGGTGAACCCGCTACAGCGAGTTCGTGAGTGGTTCGAGGAGGCGGCGGCCTCCGGGCTGATCGAGGCCGAGCGGATGGCGCTCGCGACCGCGACGCCGGACGGCCGCCCGTCGGTCCGCATCGTGCTGCTCAAGGGGATCGACGACGACAGCATCAGCTTCTTCACCAACTACGGGTCGCGCAAGGGCCGCGAGCTGGACGCCAACCCGCGCGCGGCGGCGACGCTGTACTGGCAGCCGCTGTACCGCGCGGTCCGGCTCGAGGGGGCGGTCGAGCGCCTGAGGCACGAGGAGTCGGACGCCTACTTCGCGACGCGTCCGCGCGGCGCCCAGATCGGCGCCTGGGCGTCGGCGCAGGGCAGCGTGCTGCCGGATCGCGCCGAGCTCGACGAGCGCGTGCGGGCGATCGAGCAGCGCTTCCCCGGCGCGGTCCCGCGCCCCGACTTCTGGGGCGGCTACCGGCTCACCCCCGACGCGGTCGAGTTCTGGCAGGGTCGCCCCGACCGCCTGCACGACCGCGAGCACTTCCTGCGCGCCGGCGACGGCGGCTGGCGGTCGGAGCTCCTCTCGCCCTGATCTGCTTTCCGCTTCAGACAGCCGACTTGGGGGAGTGGGCGTGGGATGAGAGCGGCAACGGGAATACGGCGGCTGGGCGTCTGCTGCCTGCTCGCGGTGATCATCGGGCTGGGAGCGCCGGCCGGCGGGCGCGCGCAGGGACTGCCGACCGTCGATCTATCGACCAATCCGTGGTTCGTCGGCTGGTCGGAGCTGCTGCCACCGGCCTACATGGGCGTGAACACCGACAGCTCCGATATCTGCGTCGCGGGACGCATCGAGTGCGTCGACCGGGTGGCCAGGCGGCTCGAGCGGCAGGTCGCCGAGCTGGGCTGCGACCACAACGCCGTCTTCTCGCTGGCCTACGCGCGCACGACCCAGAAGGTCGCAGCGATGCAGCGAGCCGACCCGGCGTTCTTCTCCGACGTTCCGTGGCTGAACCACTACGACGCCGTCTTCGCCGACTTCTACTTCGACGCGTGGAACTCGTGGCGGAGGACCGGCAGCGCGCCGCCCGCCTGGGCGATGGCCTTCCGGGCCGCGGATCGCCGGAACGCCTCCGCGGCCGGCAACCTGTTGCTCGGCTTGAGCGCCCACGTGAACCGTGATCTGCCGTTCACCCTGTACGCGATCGGCCTCGTGGCCGACGACGGATCATCGCGGAAGGCCGACCACGATCGCGTCAACCGGATCCTCAACAAGGTGATCTCCCCGTTGCTGGATGAGATCGAGGCCCGCTATGACCCTTCAGCCCGGGTGATCCCCGGGATCGGCTCGCTCGGCGACTTCCTGGAGTTCCAGGCGCTCCCGGCGTGGCGTGAGACGGCATGGCGCAACGCCGAGCTGCTGGCCACCGCTCCCGGTCCGGCGGCTCGCAAGCTGGTTGCGGCCACCATCGAGCAGACCGCGGTCGCCGAGGCGACCACAATGCTCACCCTCACCCGCTACCTGCCTCCGCTCACCACCTCCGCGCGCCGGGACGCCTTCTGCGCCCGCGCGCGATAGGGCGCTGCTCACGGGTCCATGCAACCGACGATCGTGCTGCTGGGGCCGCCGGGGAGCGGCAAGGGCACGCAGGCGGCGAGGCTGCACGACGAGGCCGGCTACGAGCACCTGGCCACCGGCGACCTGCTGCGCGAGGCCCGGCGGGCGGGCACCGACCTCGGCCGCCGCGCCTCCGAGTACATGCTCCGGGGCGACCTCGTCCCGGATGACCTGATCCTCGAGGCGGTGCGCGAAGCGCTCGATCGTCTGGACGACCAGCCGGTCCTGCTGGACGGCTTCCCACGCACCGTGGCGCAGGCCGACGCGCTGGCCCGCAGCTTGGAGCGGCACGGGCGCGAGCTGACCGCCGCCGTGCTGATCGACGTGCCCGACGGCATCGTGGCCGAGCGGATCATGGGCCGCCATCAGGGCCGCGAGGACGACCGGCCGGAGACCGTCCGCGAGCGCTTGCGCGTCTACCACGGCGAGACCGTGCCGCTGATCGGCTACTACGGGGAGCGGGGGCTGCTGCGGCGCGTCGACGGGACCGGCGATCCGGACGCCGTCCACGCCGAGGTGCGCGCGGCCCTCGGCTGAGGGCGGCGCAGCGCGACCGAGACGAGACCGGCGAGGATGAAGGCGACGCCGGCGAGCTGCAGCGCGCTCGGCTCCTCGCCGAGCAGGATCACGCCGAGCGCGACCGAGGCGACGGGCTGGATGGTGAGCGTGACCGACGTGAGCGCGGCGGGCAGTCGCGGCAGCGAGACGGTGATCAGCAGCCAGCCGACGACCTGCGAGGTGAGCGCGAGCAGGACCAGCCAGCCGTGGCCGGGCCAGCTCGGGACGAGGCTCACCTCGCCGATCGCGAGCCCCGCCATCGCCGCCGCCACGGCCGCGACGACCGTGGTGTCGAACAGCGGCCCGGCCGGGCGGCGCAGGTCGCCGCTTCCCTGCCGCAGCACGAGGATGAAGGCGGCGTAGGTCAGCCCCGTGAGGATGCCGAAGACCACGCCGCGCAGCGGGTTGTCGCCGTAGGCGCCGGTCTCGAGCACGCCCGAGATCAGCACGATGCCGCTGCACACGAGCGGCAGCGCGAACAGCAGCCGCGACTGGATGCGCTCGCCGAGGAGCGCCCACGCCACGAACGGGACGACGACGACCTGGAGGTTGCCGAGCACCGTGGCCAGCCCGGCGCCGACGTCCCCGATCGCGTAGTGCCAGAGCACGAGGTCGGCGGCGAGGAAGATGCCGGCGGGGATGGCGAGCCGGCGGTCACGCGGCGGGCGGCGGCCGTACCGGCGGTCCTCCAGCCAGGCGAGCACGCCGAGCACGGGGAGCGCGTAGAGGCAGCGGAACACCGCCGCCGTGGCGGGCTCGACCTCGGCCAGCGCGACGAGGATCGCCGAGAAGGCGATCGTGAGCGCGCCGGCGACGGCGGCCGCCGCCGGCCGGCGATGCAGCAGCGAGCCTATGCGGACGACCCGGCGGCGATCTTCCGCAGATCGAGCGCCTCGTCGAGCGTCGCCTCGTCGACGCCGTGCTCGCGTGCGACCTCGCGCAGCGTCCGCCCGCTGGCGACGGCGTCCTTGACGATCTCGGTGGCGCGGTCGTAGCCGATGTACGGGTTGAGCGCCGTGGCGACGGCGAGCGTGTTCTCGGCCGAGGCCTCGCAGCCGGCCAGGTTCGGCTCGATCCCCTCGACGCACTTCTCCGCGAACAGCTCGCCGGCGGTCGTCAGCAGGTGGATCGACTGCAGCAGGTTGCGCGCCATCAGCGGGATCCGCACGTTGAGCTCGAAGTGGCCCTGCAGGCCGGCGACCGTGATCGCCGTGTCGTTGCCGATCACCTGCGCGCTGACCTGGAGCACGACCTCCGGGAGCACCGGGTTGACCTTGCCGGGCATGATCGAGGAGCCCTTCTGCAGCTCCGGCAGGAAGATCTCGCCGATGCCGGCGCGCGGGCCCGAGCCCATCAGCGCGAGGTCGTTCGCGATCTTGGTCAGCGACACCGCGATCACCTTCAGCGCGCCGGACAGCTCCACCAGCGCGTCGCGGTTGCCCTGGGCCTCGAACGGGTCCTCGGGCGGGCGGATCTCGAGGCCGGTGTCGGCGGTCAGCCGCTCGCGCACCTTGGCGGCGAAGTCGCGGTGGGTGTTGAGGCCGGTGCCGGTGGCGGTCCCGCCGAGCGGGATCTGGGCGACGTGCGGGAGCGCGGCCTGGACGCGCTCGCGGCCGAGCCGGACCTGCGCGGCATAGCCGGCGAACTCCTGGCCGAGCGTGACCGGCACCGCGTCCATCAGATGCGTGCGGCCGGCCTTGACGATGTCCTTGAACGCCTCGGCCTTGGCCGCGAACGCCTGCTCGAGCCGCTCGAGCGCTGGGAGCAGCCGGTTGGTCGCCTCGTCGAGCGCGGCCAGGTGCACGGCACTCGGGAACACGTCGTTCGACGACTGGCCCATGTTCACGTGGTCGTTCGCGTGCGCCTCGTCGCTCGCCAGCGTCGCGATCACCTCGTTGGCGTTCATGTTCGACGACGTGCCGGAGCCGGTCTGGAAGACGTCGATCGGGAACTGGTCGTCGTGGCGGCCCTGCGCGATCTCGTCCGCCGCCGCGGCGATCCGCTGCGCGAGACTGGCGTCGAGGAGCCCGAGATCGGCGTTCGCGCGCGCCGCCGCGCCCTTGATCCGCCCCAGCCAGCGCACGACGGTCACCGGGATCCGCTCCCCCGAGACGGGGAAGTTGGCGACCGCCTTACGGGTCTCCCCGCCCCACAACTCCTCAGTCGTCTCAACGCTCATCGGAACCTCTTTCGTCTCAGGCCGGTGCCGCCGCGGGCAGCTTGGCGCCCGGGCCCGGCTCCGGCGTCACGTCATGCGGATGCAGCGGCTCGCGGCAGTGTCCGCAGACGAGCACGGGGTCGGCCTCCCCGCCGCACGAATGGCGCAGCACGACGGGCGGCCCGTGATCGCCGGCGAGGTGCTCGTCGCCCCACTTCATGATCGCGATCACCGCCGGGTAGAGCTCGCGGCCGGCGCGCGTGAGGCGGTACTCGAAGCGCTCCGGCTCCGCCTGGTAGCGGCGCCGCTCGAGGATGCCGGCGCGGACCAGCGTCTGCAGGCGGGTGGAGAGGATGTTGCGCGCGATGCCGAGGTTGCGCTGCATGTCGGAGAAGCGGCGCACGCCGTAGAAGGCCTCGCGCATGATCAGCATCGTCCAGCGCTCGCCGAGGATGTCCATCGCCCGGCCGACTGAACAGAAGTCCGGGCGTTCCAGCTCGTACATGAATGTCAACGGTAGCGGCTCAGCCGCAGAAGGCGGCCAGCTCACGGGCGAGCCCGACGGGGTCGTCGTAGGCGAGCAGGAACCCGGTTCCCTCGAGCACGCGCAGCTGCGCGTCGGGCAGCAGGTCGAGCGCCTCCTCGGCGATCGCGAGCGGGTGCATCGGGTCCTCGTCGGCCCACAGCAGCAGCGTCGGGACCTCGATCAGGCGGTAGGTCTCGAGCAGGTCCGGCTGCGCGCCCTTCGGCCAGCGCCGCACCGCGCGCGCCCAGGACCGCGCGCGGTTGGCGTTGCCGCCGACGCTGCCGAGCGCATGGCGCACGAGGTCGCGGGCGGCGGGGTTGCCGCGGGCGGTCAGCTTCTCGCCGGTGGCCGGGCGGAACGCGAGCCGCACGCCGTGTGAGAGCGCGCGGTCGAGCCCGGGCACGGCGGCGCCGCGGACGGCGAGCGCGACCGCGCGCTCGAGCCGGTCGCGCTCGGGCCGGCGGTGCATGGCGTTCGGCATCAGCACCAGCCGGCCGGGCGTGAGCTGGCGGGTGGCGATCGCGTGCAGCAGGATCTGCGCGCCGACGTCGTGGCCGCCGACGAGCGGCCGCGGCCCGCAGGTGTCGCGCACGAAGCCCGCCATCACCTCGGCCAGCCAGTCGGGCGTGTACGCATGCCGGGGGCGGTCCTCGGAGTCACCGTGCAGCGGCAGGTCCGGGAGCATGAGCCGGTACCGGTCGCTGAGCTCCTCGACCAGCGGTTCCCACTCGCGGTGCGAGAGCAGCCGCGAGTGCAGCAGCGCCAGCGGCGGGCCGGTACCGGCCTCGCGGTATGCCACCCGCGCGCCGTCGTGGTGGTGGTAGAGGCGGAGCTTCATGGCCCCGGACGCCCTCTACGGCCGGGGTCGTGGCGGTGCTTCATATCGTGGGAGTCTTGCGCCCCCTCGATCGCGAAGTCTTCGCCCTCGCCATCCCGGCGCTGGGCGCGCTGGCGGCCGAGCCGCTGTACGTGCTGGTCGACACCGCGATCGTCGGCCACCTCGGCACCGTGCAGCTGGCGGCGCTCGCGATCGCCGCGACGGTGCTCTCGACCGGCTTCACGGTCCTGAACTTCCTCACCTACGGCACCACGGCGCAGGTGGCGCGACTGCACGGCGCCGGCCGCGACGAGGAGGCGGCGGGGCTGGGCTCGCAGGCGCTGTGGCTCGGGCTCGGCCTCGGGCTGATCCTGCTGGTGGCGACGATCGCGTTCGCGCCGGCCGCGGTGAGCCTGATGGGCGGCGAGGACGAGGTCGCGGACGGCGCGGTCGTGTACCTGCGGATCGCCGCCCTCGGCGCGCCGTTCTTCATGATCGCGGCCGCCGGCCAGGGCTTCCTGCGCGGGATGCGCGACCTGCGGACGCCGCTCGTGATCCTCGTGTTCGCGCACGCCGTCAACGTGGTGCTCGAGGTGCTGTTCGTGTACGGGTTCGGCTGGGGTCTCGCCGGCTCCGCGTGGGGGACGGTGATCGCGCAGGCGGGCATGGGACTGGCATTCGTGCAGGTCCAGCGGCGCGCCGGCTTCGAGCCGCCGCTGCTCGCGCGGATGCGGCCGCTGATGCGGATCGGGGCGGAGATCGCGGTGCGCACGGGCGCGCTGCTGGCGTCGTTCCTGGTCGCCTCGGCGGTGCTCGCGCGCGTCGGCGCCGCGTCGCTCGCCGCCCACCAGATCGCCTTCCAGCTGTTCGTGTTCCTGGCGCTCGTGCTCGACGCGCTGGCGATCGCGGCGCAGGTGATGGTCGGGCGGCTGCTCGGGGCCGGCGACGCGGCGCAGGCGCGCGCGGCCGCCACCCGCGTGATCCTGTGGTCTGCGGTCGTCGGCGCGGGCTTCGGCGTCGTGCTGCTCGCGCTCACCGACGTGCTGCCGCAAGCGTTCACCGGCGACGATCGCGTGGTCGAGCGCGCGCACGAGATCTGGTGGCTGTTTGCGGCGCTGATGCCGCTCAACGGCGTCGTCTTCGCGCTCGACGGCATCCTGATCGGCGCCGGCGACACGCGCTTCCTGATGTGGGGGATGCTGGCGTCGGCGGCGGTGTACGTGCCGGTGGCGCTGCTGGCGCTCGACCGGGGGTGGGGGATCGAGGGCGTGTGGTGGGGGCTTGCCGGCCTGATCGGCATGCGCGCGCTCACCTGCGGCCTGCGCTTCCTGGGCTCGCGATGGGTTCTGACCGGGGCCCCCGCGTGAGGGGTGCCGAACGGGACATCGCTCCACACGAAATGCCCCGTTGGGCGGGACCCCAGATTGTTACCCTGGCCGACCGCATGCTCTGCCGCGCCGTCATCGTCCTTGCACTGGCTTTGCTGGCGCCCGCTGCGGCGGCCGCCCAGACGCAGCCGACACAGCCGCAGCAGCAACCGACGCAGCCGCAGCAGCAACCGAGCCAGCCGTTCTCGCCGCTCCCGCCGCCCCAGCCGACGCCGGCCCCGACGCCCGAGCCCGAGGACGAGGGCTTCCTCGACAGCGAGATCTCCGGGACCTCGACGCTCTACGTGATCGCCGGCGGCCTCCTCATCGCCTTCATCGCGATCGGCATGTTCATCTCGCGCGACGCGCGCAAGGCCCTGCCGGCCGGCCACCGGCCAGACTCGCACCGGCTGCGGGACCAGGGGCCGCACAAGCACAAGCGCGAAGCCAAGTCCCGCGCTCGCGCCAAGGGCAAGGCGCAGAAGGCCGCGCGGCGCCGAAACCGTTAGGGCAAGGGGGTGCCCAACGGGGCATCGCTCCACACGGAATGACCCGTTGGGTGGGGCCCCCTACGGAATCTTGATGCCGTGGCGGCGCATGCCTTCCTCGGCCGCCGCGATCACGGTCTCGATCACCTTCACGCGGGCGTAGCGCTTCGAGTCCGCTTCCACCAGGGTCCACGGCGCGAAGCCGGTGCTCGTCTCGGTGACCATGTCGTCGACCGCCTGCTCGTACTCGGCCCGCTTCTCGCGATTGCGCCAGTCCTCCTCGGTGAGCTTCCAGGCCTTCAGCGGGTCGTTCGCGCGGGCTTGGAAGCGCTCGAGCTGCTCCTCGTCGGAGATGTGCAGCCACAACTTCACGAGCACCATCCCCTCGGCGACCAGCATGTGCTCGAAGTCGCGGACCTCCTCGTAGGCGCGCCGCCACGCCGCCTCCTCGGCGAAGCCCTCGACGCGCTCGACCAGCACGCGGCCGTACCACGAGCGGTCGAGCACCGCCATCCCGCCCCAGCCGGGCAGCGCCGGCCAGAACCGCCACAGCCAGTGATGGCGCTTCTCGTCGTAGGTCGGGGCGGCGAACTGCTTGACGCGCACGTGGCGCGGGTCGAGCTGCGACACGAGCCGCTTGATGGCGCCGCCCTTGCCGGACGCATCCCAGCCTTCGAGCACGACGCACAGCGGCGGGCCGACGCCCTGGTCGCCGGTCAGGCCGCCGAGTACGAGGCGCAGCTGCAACAGCCGCGTCTGCGCCGCCTCGAGGCGCTCGGCCTCCTCCTTGCGGCTGAGCCGCAGCGAGAGATCGAGTCCGTCGAGCGCGCTCACCCCACCTAGAATGCCGAATCCCGTGCCACGACCGCTTCCCCCCAAGCCCGACTTCCCCCGGCTCGAGGAGGAAGTGCTCCAGCGCTGGCGCGAGCGCGACGTGTTCCACGAGTCGGTGCGCCGTCGTCAGGGCGCGGAGCCGTACGTCTTCTACGAGGGCCCTCCGACCGCCAACGGCCGGCCCGGGTCGCACCACGTGCTGGCGCGCGCGTTCAAGGACATCTTCCCGCGCTACCAGACCATGCGCGGCCGCTACGTCGAGCGCAAGGGCGGCTGGGACTGCCACGGCCTGCCGGTCGAGATCGCGGTCGAGCAGAAGCTCGGCTTCACCTCCAAGGACGACATCGAGCGCTACGGCATCGCCGAGTTCAACGCCAAGTGCCGCGAGTCGGTGTTCGAGTTCCTCGAGGACTGGAACGCGCTGACCGAGCGGATCGGGTTCTGGGTCGACCTCGACGATCCGTACCGCACGCTCGAGCCGTCGTACATCGAGTCGGTGTGGTGGGCGCTGAAGACGATGTGGGAGCGCGAACTGCTGTACGAGGGCTACAAGGTCGTGCCCGTACTGCGCCCGCTGCGGCACCGCGCTGTCCTCGCACGAGGTCTCGGAGGGTTACAAGGACGTCGAGGACCCGAGCGTCTATGTGCGCTTCCCGGTGATCGAAGGCGCGGGCGCGCTGCGGCCCGGCGACCAGATCCTGGCCTGGACCACCACGCCCTGGACGCTGCTCTCCAACGCCGCCCTGGCCGTCGCGCCCGACCTCGCGTACGTCCGCACCGAGGACGGCCACGTGATCGCCGAGGCGCGCGCCGAGGCCGTGCTGGGCGACGGGGCCGCGGTCGCGGACCGCTTCCACGGGCGCGACATGCTCGGCGCCCGCTACGAGCCGCCGTTCACGTTCATCGCCACCGAGGAGTTCGGCCCCAAGGGGCCACACCGTCGTGCCGGCGGACTTCGTCAGCGCCGAGGACGGAACCGGCGTGGTGCACACGTCGATCTCGTTCGGCGAGGACGACTTCCAGATCGGCCTCGAGCAGGGCATCCCGGTGATCAACCCCGTGAAGCTCGACGGCACCTTCGACGAGCGGATGGGGTCGTTCGCCGGGCGCTGGGTCAAGGACGCCGACCCCGGCATCGTGGAGGACCTGCGCGCCCGCGGGCGGCTCCTGCGCGAGGAGCGCTACCTGCACTCCTACCCGCATTGCTGGCGCTGCGGGACGCCGCTGATCTACTACGCCAAGCCGTCGTGGTACATCCGGACGTCGTCACTGCGCGACCGGCTGCTGGCCGCCAACGAGACGATCGACTGGTACCCGGACCACATCAAGCACGGCCGCTTCGGCAAGTGGCTGGAGAACAACGTCGACTGGGCGATCTCGCGCGAGCGCTACTGGGGAACGCCGCTGCCGGTGTGGCGCAACGCGGCCGGCGAGACCGTGTGCATCGGCTCGTTCGACGAGCTGCAGCAGCTCAGCGGCGTGCGGATCGAGGATCCGCACCGGCCGTACGTCGACGAGATCGAGATCCCGTCGCCGACTGGCGGTGAGCCGCTGCGGCGGGTGCCCGAGGTGATCGACGTCTGGTTCGACTCGGGGGCGATGCCGTTCGCCCAGTGGCACGCTCCGCACGAGAACCAGGACGTCTTCGAGGCGCGCTTCCCGGCCGACTACATCTGCGAGGCGATCGACCAGACGCGCGGCTGGTTCTACTCGCTGCTGGCGATCTCGACGCTGCTGTTCGACCGCTCCTCGTACCGAACGTGCCTCGTCCCCGGGCACATCGCCGACGAGCACGGGCGCAAGATGTCGAAGTCGCTCGGGAACATCGTCGTGCCGTGGGACGTGATCGACAAGCACGGCGCCGACGCCTTCCGCTGGTACTTCTTCACCTCCAAGCACCCGTGGGACGGCTACGTCTTCTCGGTCGACATGGTCGGCGAGTCGCTGCGCCAGTTCCTGCTCCAGCTCTGGAGCACGTACGGGTTCTACGTGCTGTACGCGAACGTCAACGACGTGCGTGAGCACGCCGAGCCCGCGAACGACCTCGACCGATGGGTGCTGTCGCGGCTGCACGCGACGACCGCGGCGGTGCGGGAGCGGCTCGACCACTACGACGCCACCCGGGCGGGCCACGCGATCGCGGCCTTCGTCGACGAGCTGTCGAACTGGTACGTGCGCCGCTCGCGCCCCCGTTTCTGGGACGGCGACCCGGCCGCGTTCGCGACGCTGCACACGTGCCTGGTCACGGTCGCCAAGCTGCTGGCGCCGTTCTGCCCGTTCATCTCCGACGAGATCTACGACAACCTCGACGGCAGCGAGCCGAGCGTCCACCTGTGCGACTACCCGGAGTCCGGCCCCCGTGACGTCGAGCTCGAGGTGGCGATGGGCGTGGTGCGCGAGACGGTGCGGCTCGGGCTCGCGGCGCGCGGGCAGGCCAAGCTGGGGGTGCGCCAGCCGCTGCGCGCCGCGGTGGTCGTGGCGGCGGGTGGCGAGCGGGCGGCGATCGAGCGGCTCGCCTCGATCGTCCAGGCCGAGCTCAACGTCAAAGAGCTCCGGTTCGTCTCCCAGGCCGACGAGCTCGGCTCCTACGAGGTCAAGCCGAACTACCGGGCGCTGGGCCCGCGGTTCGGCAAGCACATGCCGCAGGTGGCGGCGGCGGTCGCGGCGCTCGATCCCGCCCACGTCGCCGACGCGCTGCGCGCCGACGAGCGCGTCGGGATCAGCGTCGACGGCCACGATCACGAGCTCGGCGCCGACGACCTGCTGCTGGCGCTGCAGCCGCTCGAGGGCTACCAGCTCGAGCGCGAGGGCTCACACGCGGTGGCGCTCGAGCTCGAGCTCGACGACGAGCTGATCCGCGAGGGCCTCGCGCGCGAGGTCGTCCACGCCGTCCAGAACGCGCGCAAGACCGCCGGGCTCGAGGTCGCCGACCGGATCGAGCTCACGCTCGGCGGCGACGCCGACCTGCTCGACGCCGCGCGCGCGTTCGAGGGTTACCTGGCCGGCGAAACACTGGCCGTGGCGGTTTCCTACGACGGCACGACGGGCGAGCCGGCGACCGTCAAGGGCCGCCCGCTGCACATCGCGGTCCGCCGGGCCTAGGCTCAGGCCAGCGCCGGCTCGAGCTGCGCCTCGAGGCGCTTGCGCGGCTGCGCGCCCTGGATCCGCGCGGCCTCGGCGCCGTTGCGGAACAGGATCATCGTCGGGATCGCGAGGACCTGGTACTCGGCCGCCGTCTGCATGTTCTCGTCGGTGTTGAGCTTGACGATCCGCAGGTCGTCTCGCTCGGAGGCCATCTCCTGGAGGATCGGAGCGACGAGGCGGCACGGCCCACACCAGGGAGCCCAGAAGTCGACCAGCACAGGCGCCTCGGACTCGAGGACCTCGGCCTGGAAATTGCTGTCGGTGACTTCGATGATGCTGGCTGCCATCGGTTTCAGGGCTCCTCTCACGGGGCTGACGCTTCAGAAAGTATAGCTAGGAGATGCGGCGTCACCCAGACCTCCACGGCCGCAGCCGCCACCAGCACCGGTACCGCTACCGCGACGGTCACGAAGGTCGCAGCGAGCAGCTCCTCCCAGGCGCCGCGGCGCGACGCGAGCGTCCATGCCGCCAGCGGCAGGAACAGCGCAGTCAGCTCCGGCAGCGCGTGCGGGAGCAGGCCGAGCAGGAGCACCAGCGGTGAGGTGCCGAGCTGCGCCGAGACGTCGGCGGCGCGGTGCCCGAGCGCGTACGCCTGGGTGGCGAGCGAGAACACCGTCGCCGCGATCACGAAGCTGATCGCCAGCGGCCCGGCGCGGTCGTGGACCCGCCGCCACACGCCGCTGTGACCGTTCGCCACGACCGGCAGCGACGACCCGGCCATGAACCCGGCCACGCACGCCATGGCGTGCAGCGTCAGCACGAGCCCGTTGCGATAGAGCAGGAACGCGAAGTCCGCCGGGCCGGCCGGCGACCGCAGCCCCGGGAACGGAGCCACGCCCGGGTCGGGCGTCGACAGCGTCGCGACCAGCCAGACGGTCGCCAGCAGCGCGGCGGTGACGGCGAGCGCCCCGCGCACCCACGGCCACAGGACCACCAGCGGCTCGCGATTCCAGCGCCCCAGCGCCCGCCGGGTGTCACCCCAGCCCTGGACCAGCGCAAGCTCTTCGGCCTTCATGCCCTTTGTGTCGGCACGTCGGCCGGATCCCCCGAATACGTAGCCTACGGAGACCGTGGCCGACCTCACCAACGCCCAGATCGCCGCCGCCTTCGAGGAGCTGGCGGACCTCTACGAGCTCGACGGCGCGGTCCAGTACCGCGTGATCGCCTACCGCAACGCCGCCCGCACGGTGCGCGACACCTCGGTCTCGGTCGCGCAGCTCGCGCGCGACGGCCGCATCACCGATCTCCCGGGGATCGGCAAGACGCTCGAGGAGAAGGTGCTGGCGCTGGACGAGACCGGCGACATCCCGACGCTCGTGAAGTTGCGCGAGCGGATCCCGGTCGGCCTCATCTCGGTCATGCACCTGCCGGGGTTCGGGCCCAAGCGCGCGAAGCGGCTGCATGACGAGATCGGGGTCGACTCGCTCGACGCGCTGCGCGCCGCGGTCGAGGACGGCCGCCTGCGCGGCCTGCGCGGGTTCGGCCTCAAGGCCGAGGAGAACCTGCGCCGCGTGCTGGCCGAGGTCGACGAGGACGGCCCCGCCCGCAGGGTGGTGCTCTCGCGCGCGATCGACACCGCCGACCAGGTCGTCGAGGCGCTGCGCGCGCATCCCGCGGCCGACCGCGTCGAGGCCGCCGGCTCGCTGCGGCGCTGGGCCGACTCGGTCAAGGACATCGACATCATCGCCACCAGCTCCGACCCGGCGGCTCTGTCCGCCGCGCTGCGCGAGCTCCCGCTCGTCGAGTCCGCCGGCCCGGCCGGCGATGCGGGCGCGCGCGTGACCACGCACCAGGGCCTGAAGGTCGAGCTCAGGATCGTCGAGCCGGACCAGTTCGGCAACGTGCTCCAGCACTTCACCGGCGCCAAGGCCCACAACGTGGCGCTGCGCGAGTCGGCGGTGCGGCGCGGGCTGCACGTGTCCGAGTACGGGATCCTCGACGACGCGACCGGCGAGACGCTGCGCTGCGCGACCGAGGAGGAGGTGTACGCGGCGCTCGGGCTCGACTGGATCCCGCCGGAGCTGCGCGAGGGCCGCGGCGAGCTCGAGGCGGCGGCGGGTGGGCGGGGTGAATCGAGCGGGCTGCCGGAGCTCGTGGAGCTCGGCGACCTGCGCGGCGACCTGCACTGCCACACCACCACCTCCGACGGCAAGCAGACCGCCGAGGAGATGGCGCTCGAGGCCCACGAGCGCGGGATGGAGTTCCTGGCCATCACCGACCACTCCGCCACCCACGGCTTCGGCGACCATGTGACGGAGGATCACCTGCGCGCGCGGATCGAGGAGATCCGGGCGCTGAACGAGCGGCTCGACGGCTTCGAGCTGCTGATCGGGACCGAGACCAACATCCTCCCCGACGGGTCGCCCGACTACCCCGACGACCTGCTCGCCGAGCTCGACTGGGTGATCGCCTCGGTCCACACCTCGTTCGCGATGCCGCGGCGCGAGATGACGGCGCGGATGGTCGCCGCCGTCGAGCACCCGCTGGTCGACGCGCTCGGCCACCCGACCGGCCGCAAGATCGAGAAGCGGCGGCCGTACGAGGTCGACATGGAGAAGGTGATCGAGGCGGCCGCTCGCGCCGGCACGATGATCGAGATCAACGGCTCGCCCAACCGGCGCGACCTCAACGACGTCCACGCCCGCGCCGCCGCCGAGGCCGGGGTGCGCATCCTCGTGAACTCCGACGCCCACTCCACGACCGAGTTCGACCAGCTGCGCTACGGGATCGCGACCGCCCGCCGCGCCTGGCTGGCCGCCGAGAACGTCGCCAACACGCGCACCTGGAAGGAGTTCCAGAAGCTCCGCAAGGCCCGCTGAAGCTAAAGCCCCGCTAAACGGGGTCTGACCCCGAGCGGGGTCAGACCCCCTTTAGGTTCGCTACAGCGGCTGGCGGAGGAACGCGCCTCCGAACCCGGGCGTGCGGACCAGGCGGATCGGCTGGAACGGGGACGTACGGTCGACGTAGAAGCGCGCGCCGTCGCGCTGCTCGATCGCCAGCACGGCGCGCTCCTGGCGCCGCCATGCGAGCGCCCAGATGAGCGCCCCGCCGGCGGCGACCGCCGCCACCGGCGGCCGGAACACGCCGAGCACGGAGAACACGACCGCGTAGAGGAGCAGCGGCCACAGCCGATTGACGATCGTCGTGCCCGGCCGCAGCTCCGGCAGCATCGTCTGGGCGCGTGCGGAGGCCAGCAGCCGCGCGATCGGGGGCGAGGCGTCGGCGCGGCGGCCGAGCCAGATCCCGACCAGCACCGCGCCGATCCACCACACGGCGCTGAACACCAGCAGCGCCCGGTCGTCGTCGCGCGAGAGGCCGATCACGGTGACGGCGGCGAGCAGCGTCGCGGTGCCGGCGCTCAGGAGGACCGTCGCCTTGAGGAAGTCGCCGAAGCGCACCGGCGGTCAGTCGAGCAGCGCCTGGAGCAGCCCGCGCACGCCGTCGGTGCCGTCGACCATGATGTCCGCCTCGCGGGCGAGCTCCGAGGGACCTTCCTCGGACCGCACGCCGACCCGCACGGCGGTCCCGAGGCGATCGCCGTCGACGAGCTCGGTGAGGCCGCGGAACGCGTCGAGGTCGGTGGTGTCGTCGCCGACGTAGAGGGCCGCGGCGAGGTCGCGGTCGCGCAGCAGGTTGATGATCCCGGCGCCCTTGTCGATCCGCACCGGCGGCCGGATCTCGAGCACCTTGCGGCCCCAGTGGGAGGTGAAGCCCGCCCGCTCGGCGGCCGCCGCGACTTCCTCGATCGCCGCCTGCGCCTCCTCCTCGTCGGGCACGCCGCGCCAGTGCAGCGCCGCGATCGCCTCCTTGTCCTCCAGCCGCACGCGCAGCTTGCGCAGGTCCTCGGTGAAGTGCTCGTGGGCGAAGTTCTGGACGCGGCGCGTCCACGCCTGCAGCTCGCGATCGAGCTGGGGGGCGATCGCGCCCGGCATCAGCACCTCCGAGCCGTGCGAGCCCAGGTAGGCGATCGAGCCGAGGGAGACGATCCGGCGGGCGTCGGAGGCGCGCCGGCCGGACACGCAGGCGACCACGCCGTAGCGGCGCGCGACCTCGATCAGCGGCCGCCGGGTGCTCTCCGGCATGTGCGCGTCGTCGGGGTGCAGAACGATCGGAGCCAGCACGCCGTCGACGTCGAGCAGGACGGCGGAGCGCTCAGGGTTGGCCTTCAGTGGCCGCAACAGCTCCTCGAGGGTTCCCGTTGGACCCGGCACCGGGATTAGTATGGCGGCCGATGGCCAAGGAGCCGATAAAGGGCGAGGGGTGGACGGTCTCGTCGATCGAAGACCTCGGAGAGGGGCCCGGTTTCCGCAAGGTGCGCAGCGCACTCGGGGTGACCGAGTTCGGCGTCAACGCGATCGTGCTGCCGCCCGGCTACACCAGCCGCCGCCACTACCACGAGCGCCAGCAGGAGCTCTACCTCGTCCTCGGCGGGGAGATCGAGCTCGAGCTCGACGGCGACAAGCACACCCTCGGCCCCGGCGGCCTCGCGCGCGTCGACCCTTCGACCGTGCGGTCTCTCCGGAATACCTCGGAGAGCGACGAGGCCGTCTACTTCTGCGTCGGCGGGGCCGGCGGCTACGTCGGGCGCGACGGCCAGGTCCCGTGACCGGGCCAAGCAAGCTTGGCCTTGCGAGTTCGCTTCGCGAACATCGCGACGCCCCGGTCCACTGCCTGGTCGAGATCCCGAAGGAACGGTCTCAGTAGCCGGCGTCCACGTCGATCCGCGAGAGCAGCTCCTCGCCGGCGGCGAAGCGGATGACGTTCTCGTGCACGAGCTCGGCCAGGTAGCGCCGCAGCGTGACGTCCGGGTTCGCGACGTGCGGGGTGATCAGCGCGCGCGGCTCGTGCCACAGCGGGTGGCCGTCGGGGAGCGGCTCGGGGTCGGTGACGTCGAGCGCCGCGCCTGCGATCTCACCGCCGGCGAGCGCGGCCACCAGCGCGTCGGTGTCGACCAGCGAGCCGCGGGCGACGTTCACCAGCCACGCGTCCTCGCGCATGGCGGCGAGCTCTTCGGCGCCGACCAGGTGGCGGGTGGCGCCGGTGGCGGGCGCCGCTAGCACGACCTGGTGGGCGCGCGGCCAGACCTCGCCGAGGCGGTCGGCGGGGATCGTTCCGTCGCGCCCGCGGCGTGTCACCGCCAGGATCTCGACGCGCAGCGGCTCGAGCAGCTCGATCAGCGCGCGGCCGATCCCGCCGGTGCCGACGATCGCCACCGTCGCGCCGTCGAGCGGGCCCAGCGGCGGGCGCCGCCAGGAGGTGGCGCGGGCGCAGTCGGCGAGCCGCCGCGCGCCGGCCAGCATCAGCATCAGCGCGTGCTCGGCGACCGGGCGCCCGTAGGCGCCGGCGGCCGAGGTCCAGACCCGTTCGCGGTCGATCCGGTCGAGCCAGCGCTCGACGCCCGCCGACGGCAGCTGGACCCAGCGCACCTGGTCCGGCAGCTCCTCCGGGAACGACTCCGAGTCCAGCCAGACCAGCGCCTCGGCCTGGTCGAGCCCCGTGATGTGGCCGCCGGCCGCGGTCACGGCCTCCTCGATGGCGCGATCGGGCTCGGGCGCGACGTGCAGGGTCGGCGGCATGCTGCGAACCTACCCGCCCCGATGGCGAGCGTCCCGCTGCTCTCCGCCCGCGGCCTGTCGAAGTCGTTCGGCGGGCGGCTCGTGCTCGACGGCCTCGACCTCGAGCTGGCGGACGGGATGCGGATCGGCGTGCTCGGCCCGAACGGCGGCGGGAAGTCGACGCTGCTGAGGATCCTCGCCGGGCTCGAGCATGCCGACGCCGGCACCGTGACCCGCCGGCGCGGGCTCGTGCACGCCTTCCTGCCGCAGCACGTGCCGGGCGACGAGCGGACGTCGCTCGGCTGGGTGCACGCCGCCCGCCCGGAGCTGGCCGAGCTCGAGGCCGAGCTGAACGCGGTGGAGCGGCGGCTGGCCGATCCGGCGCTGGCCGCCGACCTCGACGCGATCGCCCGCGCGCTCGCGCACCAGGAGCGCCTGCTCGCCCGCTGGGACGAGCACGGCGGCAACCGCGCCGACGCCGAGGCGCGCGGCCTGCTCGAACGGCTCGGGGTGACCGACGGGACGCCGACCGCCGAGCTGAGCGGTGGCGGGCGCAAGCTGGCGGCGCTCGCCGCCTGTCTCGCCCGCCGCCCGCAGGTGCTGATGCTCGACGAGCCGGAGGCGCACCTCGACATGCGCCGCCGCGACCAGCTGGAGCGGATCGTCGGCGAGTTCGACGGCGCGGTGCTGATGGTCTCCCACGACCGCCACCTGCTCGACGCGTGCGTCGGCTCGATCGCGGAGCTCGACCGCGGCCGCATCCGGATCTGGCCCGGCGGCTACTCCGCCTACGCGGTCGCCCGGCAGCTCGAGCTGGAGCGGCAGCGTCGGCAGTACGTCACCCAGCAGAAGGAGATCGCCCGGCTCGAGGAGGCGGTCCGCCGCTTCCGCCACTGGGCGCACATCCGCGTCAACGAGCGGGCCGCGCGCCAGGCGCGCGTGAAGCAGATGCAGATCGACAGGATGGAGAAGGTCGAGCAGCCGGTGTTCGAGCGCCGCAGGATGGCGCTCGCCCTGCGCAGCGGCGTCCGCGGCGGCCAGCGCGTGCTCGCGCTCGAAGGCGTCGACGTCGCGTTCCACCCGGACGACCCCGTGCTGCTCGACGTCGAGCTGGTGATCGGGCGCGGCGAGCGCGTCGGCGTAGTGGGCCCGAACGGCGCCGGCAAGACCGCGCTCCTGCGCACCCTCGGGGGCACGCTGGAGCCGGCCGGCGGCGAGCGCTGGATCGGCTCCGGGATCGAGGTCGGCTACCTGTCGCAGGCCGCCGCCGAGCTGCCGGAGGACGCGAACGTGATCGACGTCCTGCGCGCCGGCCGCTCGATGGCCGAGGAGGAGGCGGTGCGGCGCCTGATGGGCTTCCTCTTCGACTACGAGCAGGTGCGCCGGCCGGTGCGGACGCTGAGCGGCGGCGAGCGCACGCGGCTGGCGTTCCTGCTGCTGATGGAGGACGCGCCGAACTGCCTGCTGCTCGACGAGCCGACCAACCATCTCGACATCGACTCGATCGAGGTGCTCGAGGACGCGCTCGAGCACTACGACGGCACCGTGGTGGCGGTCTCGCACGACCGCTACTTCCTCGACCGGATATCCGACCGGATCGTGGTGGTGGCCGACGGAGCCGCCCGCGCGTACGAGGGCGGCTGGTCGGCGAATCTGGCACGCGCCTGAGGTTCCATCTCGCTCACCGCTGGGAAGCCTTCACGGCATGAAGGCGCCAGACTCACCCACGGATCTCGGCAAGCGCTCCTGGTTCGGCACGCTCAAGCGCGTCGTCTCGGAGTTCAGGGACGACAATCTCACCGACTGGGCCGCGGCCCTCACCTACTACGCGGTGCTGTCGATCTTCCCGGCGTTCATCGCCTTGATCTCGATCCTCGGCCTGGTGGTCGATCCGGCCACCATCACCCGCGTGATCACGGACGTCGTGTCGCAGCTCGGCCCGTCGTCGGCGGTCGACACCTTCAAGGAGCCGATCGAGCAGATCTCCTCGAATCGGTCGACGGCGCTGTTCGGCCTGATCTTCGGCGTCGCGGTGGCGCTCTGGACGGCCTCGAACTACGTCGGCGCCTTCATGCGCGCGTCGAACGCCATCTACGAGCGCGACGAGGGCCGGCCGATCTGGAAGCTGAAGCCGGTCCAGCTGCTCGTGACACTCGTGCTCGTGCTGATGTCGGCCCTGGTCGTGCTGGCGCTGATCGTCTCCGGCCCGGTGGCCCAGGCCGTCGGCGACGCGGTCGGACTCGGCGACGCGGCGGTGACCGCCTGGAATATCGCCAAGTGGCCGGTGATGCTCGTGGTCGTGATGCTGATGCTCGCGATCCTCTACTGGTCGTCGCCGAACGCAAAGTCCGCCGGCTTCCAGTGGGTGTCGCCGGGCAGCGTCGTCGCGGTCATCGTGTGGATCGTCGCCTCGGCCGCGTTCGCGTTCTACGTCGCGAACTTCGGCTCCTACAACAAGACCTACGGGGCGCTGGCGGGCGTGATCGTGTTCCTGGTCTGGATGTGGATAACGAACATCGCCGTGCTGTTCGGGGCGGAGCTCAACGCCGAGACGGAGCGCGCGCGCGAGCTCGAGGCCGGCGTCCCGGGCGCCGAGGAGGAGATCCAGGCGCCGTACCGCGACGTGCCGAAGGAGGAGCGCGAGCGGGCGGGCCGGCGCTGACGCTCAGCTTTCCCGCGCGTCCCGCCGATGTAGACGGGAGATGCGGGTACTGCTCGTCGTCGCCGCTTGCGCGGTCGTGGCGCTCCTGGGGGCGCGCCTGAAGGCCGATCCCGTTCTGGGGGCGGCCGAGATCAGCGACGAGGTGCGCGCCGCAGGGCTGCGCTTCGCGCCCGAGGTGGCGCCGGCGGACCGCGCGTGGATCGAGGCGGCGATCCGGTCCGCCCGGCCCGAGGCCCAGCGGCTGATCGCGGAGATCGACGGGCTGGTCGAGATCCGCACCGACCTGCCGCGGGGGATGGCGATCGGCCTGGCCGAGATGACGCCGTCGCGCGCGGTGGTTCGGTTCGACCTGCGCTCGCTCAACTACGACCGCGCCCTCGACCGCAACGTCGTGGTCCTGCATGAGCTCGGGCACGTGGTCGACTACCACCTGGTGTCGGACGAGCTGGTGCAGGAGCTCGACGGCGGGATCCCCCGCGCCGGCGCGTGCCCGGCGACGAGCGCGCTGCCGGTCGGCGCCTGCACTTCAATCGAGGAGCGCTTCGCCGACACGTTCGCCAAGTGGGCGCTCGGCGGCCGGATCTCGCTCGCCGGCTCCGGTTACGGGATACCGGCTCCGAGATCGATCGAGGACTGGGGCGCGCCGCTCGGGCTGCTCGCCGCCCGGCTCAGCGCACGCTGAAGCGCCGCGGCGAGCGCGGCCGTCGCCGAGCCGTCCTCGGGACCGTGGGCGGGGTTGTGCTCGGTCACGGTCAGGCCCGCGAAGCGGGGATCGGCGGCGAGCTGCTCGAGCGCGGCGGCCGCCGTGTCGAACGGCAGGCCGACGTTGTGGCCGGTGTTCTCCGACAGCGGCAGGTCGACGAAGTCGACGACGTCGACGTCGAAGTGGACGAGGTAGCGATCGAACCGGTCGACGGCTCCCCGGGCCGCGCCACGTGGGTCGGCCTTGACCGCCTCGAGGTCGATCGACGCGATGCCGAAGCGGTCGATCGCCTCCTGCTCGGCGGGCTTGGTCTGGCTGGGGTCGCGGCCGAGGAAGACGACTTCCTGCGGGGCGAGGCGAGCCAGCGCAGCGAGCTCGGGCACGGTTCCCGGCAGGCCGAGCAGGTGCGCGACGCCCATCCAGTCGAGCGTGCCGCTGCCGACCGTCTCCGGCGTGTTGAGGTCGGGGTGCATGTCGAAGTAGACGAGGCCGGGCGGCGGGCCGCCGGCGGCGAGCGCGCCGGCCACGGTGCCGATTCCCGTCGTGCAGTCGCCGCCGAGGACGATCGGCGTGTGGCCGGAGCGGATCGCCGCCTCCACCCGCTCGGCGACCTCGCGCGCCGCCTCCACGACGCCGGCTGCGTTCTGGGCGCGCCGGTTCTCGCGGTCAGGGCGCCAGCGTCGGAGCGGGATGTCGCCGAAGTCGGCGTCGGCCTTCAGGCCGGCCGCGCGGAGCGCCCGCGGCGCCTGCTCCTGGCCGGGCGCGAAGGCTCCGAGGGATGTGGGGGCGCCGATGAGGGCGGTTGGCATAACCGTTGTAGAGCTTACATCGGTTACGTAGCTCCGTTCGCTCGCCGCCCCGAACCGCACGAGACGTGTCGGCCCGGCGGGCGGCGCAGCCGTCAGGGAGAGTCGCGCGACTCGTCCTGCTTGAGCAGCGTCGCCGCGCCGACCACCGGGCCGAGCACGGCCAGCACCCACAGCCAGGACGTGCCCCACGGGTCGAGCACGTCCTCGCCCGCGGCGACCACGATCGCGACCGAGATCAGCGGATAGGCGAGCAGCGGCAGCGCCCATTTGGAGATGCCGGCCCGCCGGGCGGCGACGATCACGCCGAGCCAGCCCGCGATCCCGACCCAGACGCCGCCGTTGTCCTGCACGACCGCGCGCTCGATCAGGACGACGCCCCAGGCGACGGCGAGCGACAGCCAGACCCAGTTCCCGACCGCGCCGCGCATCGCCACCCACACGGCGACGGCGATCGACGCGACCACCAGCAGCACGAACGCGCTCCCGGTCAGCGCCCCCGCGATCACCCACGCGACAGCGGCCACCACGGTCCCGAGCAGGCCGCCGCGCAGCGCGGCCGAGACCGTCGCCGCGGCGCGCCTGCGCCGGCTCGGCTTCGGTGCGGCTGCCGTCTGGACGCTCATCTCAGGTACAAGCTACCGACCATGAATGAGCTCCTCGACAGCCTGCGCTCGATCGACACCACGACCCTCAGCGACGCCGGCAAGGACCTGCGCGTCGTCGACCCCGCGCTGCGCCCGATCGCGCCCGGGCGCAAGCTAGTCGGCCGCGCCGTCACCGTCGCCGCCGGCGACGGCCTGCTGCCGGTGGTCGACGCGCTCGAGCGCGCCGGCGCCGGCGACGTGCTGGTGGTCGACGGCGGCGGCGGCACGCGCGCGCTGGCCGGCGAGCTGTTCGCGAGCGAGGCGTACCGCAAGGGCCTGGCCGGGATCGTGATCGACGGCTACTGCCGCGACACGTCCGAGCTGCGCAGCATCGACCTCCCGTTCTACGCGCGCGGCTGCGTCCCGCAGGCGGCCGGCCCGGGCTCGCCGCCCGGCACGCCGGGCCCCGTCCAATGCGGCGGGGTCGGAGTCATGCCCGGCGACATCCTCGTCGGCGACGACGACGGGATCGTCATCGGCACCGCCGACGAGCTCGCCGCCGTGCTCGAGGCCGCGGAGGCCCTCCAGGCCACCGAGCGCTCGATCCTCGCGGGGATCCGCTCCGGCACCAGCCTGTTCGAGCGGCTCGAGCGCCACGCGGGAGGCCTGCGCTTCAAGGATTGAGGGCCCGGGCGCGGCGGACGGCGACGAGAACGGCCGGCACCGATCCGGGGTTGCGCAGCTCCCGCACCGGCAGCCCTGCCAGCCACAGGACGGCGCCGCCCGCGAACCGCGGGCGGCGGCCGTCCGAGCACGCGAGCTCGACCTCGCCGCGGTCCACGATCACCAGCGCTCCGGCCCACTCGGCGGCGTCATAGGGGCGCTCGCCGCCGGGTGGGAGCTCCACCACCCGGTAGTCGAGCATCACAAGGTCGGCGGCAGCCCGAACGCGTCGGAGACCGGGAAGGCGATGATCTCGGTGATCTGGCCGTCCTCGATCCGCAGCACGTCGAGCGCGAACGGCCGGTATGCGCCGTCGCCGGGCTTGCGCGCGTAGTAGGCGACGGCCGGCTGGCGGTTGGCTTCCGTGACGAGGCAGCGGATGTCGCCGAACTCATCGGTCCCGAACCCGCCCTCCGACCAGCACTCGAAGATCGCCTCGCGGCCGACGAAGAGCCCGGGCTCGGGCGGCATCGAGAAACGAGCGTCGTCCCTCAGCATCAGCGCCAGCGCGCGGGCGTCGCCGCGCTCGCTCGCCTCCACGTAGCGCTGCACCAGCGCGCGCTCGTGCTCGGTGCGCTCGCCGCCGCTCCAGTCCAGCCGGCGCTCGGGGAGATGCTCGCGCAGCGTCGCGCGCGCCCGCTGGAGCGCGCTGTTGACCGAGGCCACGCTGGTCTCCAGCAGCTCGGCGGCGTCCTTGGCCGGCCATCCGAGGACGTCGCGCAGGATCAGGACCGCGCGCTGGCGCGGCGGCACGACCTGGACCGCGGCCAGAAACGCGAGCTCGATCGTCTCGCGCGCGACGACCACCGCGTCCGGCTCGTCCTCGCTCGGCAGCAGCCGGTCGGGGTATGGCTGCAGCCAGGGGATGTCGGCGGGATCGGCGGGCACCGGCCGCCGCCCGAGCGCGTCGAGGCAGGCGTTGGTGGCGATCCGGTACATCCATGCCCGGAACGTCGACCGCCCCTTGAAGCTGTCCCGCGCGCGCCAGGCGCGCAGGAACGTCTCCTGCACCTGGTCCTCGGCCTCGTCGAACGAGCCGAGCATCCGGTAGCAGTGGATGCGGAGCTCGCGGCGATATGGCTCGGCGCGCGCGGTGAACTCCGCCTGGTCGTCCTGTGTGCGAATCGTCATGCGCCGTAAGACGGCGTCAGCGCGCGAAACTAATCACGCGTAGACGTCGGGCAGGTCGTTCTCGAACAGGATCACGTCCCCGCGGCGGCTGAGCTTCGTGAGCTCGGCGTGGAGCGACGGGCCATCCGGCGCGACGATGATCCGGCTCTCGTCGAGCCCGCCGTCGAGCAGGCCGGCGCGGATGTGCGCCGCCAGTGGGCCCGACAGCAGGCAGACGTCGCACACGGCGGCGGCGAGCTCGCCGAGCCGGCGGTTCTCCTCCGCCTCCTGCGGGCCGAGCTCGACCATGCCGGGGGTGACGAGGATGCGCCGGCCGGCCTCGTGCGCCTGCAGCACCTTCAGCGCCGCGGCGGCGCCGATCGGGTTCGAGTTGTACGAGTCGTCGATCACGACGATGCCGCCGGCCTCGTTGACGATCGGCTCGAGCCGGTGCTTGGGCGGCGCCACCCGCCTCAGAGCGCGCGCGATCTGCGCCGGCGTGCTGCCGAGGTCGCGCGCCACGGCCGCCGCCGCGAGCAGGTTGGCGACGTTCGGCTCGCCGAGCAGCCGCGACCGCAGCGCCAGCGGCTCGGGGTCCTCGCGCCAGCGGATCTCGAAGTCGGTACCGCCGGAGGACACCGCGATGTTCTCTGCCCACACGTCGGCCTCGGGGTGCGGGGCGGGGCTGAACAGCAGCACGCGGCAGCGCGCGCGGTCGCGCGCGACGCGGCGGCAGCGCTCGTCGTCGGCGCGCGTGAGGAACACCCCGTCGGGCGGCAGCGCGTCGGCGAGCTCGCCCTCGGCCTGCTCGATCGCGTCCATCGAGCCGAAGCGCTCGAGGTGGGCGGGCCCGAGGCTGGTCAGGATCCCGATCTTCGGTGCGACCAGCTCGCACAGCTCGGCGACGTCGCCGATCCGGTACGACCCCAGCTCGGCGACGAACGTCTCGTGCCGCGGCTCGAGCCCCTCGTTGATCGCGCGCACGACGCCGAGGAAGCTGTTGAAGGAGGCGGGGGTCGGATAGGCCGGCCCGTGGGCGTCGAGCGCGGCGGCCACGCAGCCCTTGGTGGTGGTCTTGCCGAACGAGCCCGAGATGCCGATCACCAGCGGCCGGATCTCGCGCAGCCTGCGCTGGGCCGACCGCACGTAGCGCCGGTTCTCGAGCTGCTGGTAGGGCCGCAGGGCGACGTTCGCGAGGCCGAGCAGCCACGGCAGCGCCAGCACGGCCGGCGCGCCGGCGAGGCCGACCGCGAGCGCGCCGCCGAGCACGCCCGCCACCACGGAGGGCACCACGGCGATCACCAGGCCGACGGCGAACAGCCGCTTCGCGCGGCCGGTGAACACCAGCGGCTTGACCTGGTCGCGCCGCCACGTCAGCACCGCGTATGCCACGGCGGCCGCCAGCGCGGCGGCCGCCGCGATCACGCCCAGCCGGTCGGCGAGCACGCCCCCGGCCAGCACCGCGGCGGCGACGAGCGGCGCGAGCCGGCGCAGGTCGCGCCGCACCCAGCGATACAGGCGGGCGTTCTCGTAGTGCTCCTGCTGGAGGATCTGCAGGAGCACGTGGAGCCGCCCGGCGACGACCGCCGCGACGGCGAGCAGCGAGAGCGCGACCGTCACGCGTCGGCGAGGAAGTGAGCGGCGATGCGGTTGAACTCCGCTGCGCGCTCGGCGTACGCGTAATGCCCGCCGTCGAGCACCACGAGGCCGGCGTCCGGGATCGCCTCCTCCATGCGGCGGCCCATCCACAGCGGCGTGTCCTCGTCGCGCTCCCCCCACACGAGCAGCGTCGAGGCGCGGATGTGCGGCAGGTGGGGCGAGAGGTCCTCGGCGATCACGCGCCGGAACGTGCCGCGCATCGCCTCCGTCGCGTCGAGCCAGTCGCTCGACGCCACCCGCCGGCGCATCCGGTCCTGCAGCCGGCGGCCGGGAGCGCCGCCCACCGCGCCGACCGCACGGCCCGCCTTCGCCACCCCGACCTTGGCGTAGTAGGACGGCTTGCGCCTGGGCTTGAGGCCGGCCGCGCCGGTCAGCACCATGCGCGCGATCCGGTCCGGGTGGGTGGCGGCGAGCACGATCCCGATCCGGGCGCCGAAGCTGTGGCCGACGAGGCTGAAGCGCTCGAGCCCGAGCTCGCCGCAGGCCTCGAGCACGAAGCGCGCGTAGGCGCCGACGTCCCACGCCGCGGGCGGCTCGGCCGACTCGCCGAAGCCGGGCAGGTCGATGGCGGCCACCTCGAAGCGGCCGGCCAGACCGTCGACGACCGACCCGACCGCGTCGATCGACGCTCCCCAGCCGTGCAGGACCAGGACAGGCGGGGCGTCGGGCGGGGCCGGCGGGTGGCTGTGGCGGACGCGGACGTCCAGCCCGCCCAGCCGCAGCTTGGAGTCCCCGGTGATGCTCGACATCCGCGCACATGGTGGCAGGCGCGTCAGCGCGGGCCACTAGGATCCGCCGCCGTGAGCAAGCGCGTTGGCGTCCTCTTCGGCGGCCCGTCGGTCGAGCACGACGTCTCGATCATCACCGCCCAGCAGCTGATGGCCGTCCTCGGCGAGCGCCACGAGGTCACTCCGCTGTACCTGGCGACGGACGGCCGGCTGTGGACCGGCGACGCGCTCCGGGACGTCGCCGCCTTCGCCTCCCAGCCGCCCGCGGGCGGGCGGCCGATCGAGCTGCGGATCGGCGGCTCGACCCCGTTCGTGGAGCCCGCCTCCGGCCGCTTCAGCAAGCCCACGGACGTGCACGTGGATGTCGTGATCAACGCGATCCACGGCACCGGGGGCGAGGACGGCACGCTGCTGGGGGCGCTCGAGCTGGCCCAGGTGCCGTACGCCGGGCGCGGCGTCGCGGCCGCCGCCGTGGGCATGGACAAGCACCTGGCCAAGCTGGTGGCGAAGGCTGCCGGCATCGACGTGCTCGACCACGAGCGGATCGAGCGCGCCGAGTGGGAGGCCGACCCCGACGCCGTCCTGCGCCGGGCGCAGGAGCGCATCACGGGTGAGGCCGTGGTCAAGCCGGTGACGCTCGGGTCGTCGATCGGGGTCGCCCGCTGCGCCGGCGAGGAGGAGCTGCGGGAGGCGCTCGAGCTGGCGTTCGAGCTCGATCGGCAGGCGATCGTCGAGCCCTTCGCGGCCGGCGCCGTCGAGCTCAACGTGGCGGTGCTGGGGCGGCCGGGCGAGATCGTCGCCGTGTCGGAGGTCGAGCGCCCGATCGGCTCGGAGAGCGGCCTCTCGTTCGAGGACAAGTACATGCGCGGCGGCGCCAAGGGCGGCGCGAAGGGCGGCTCGTCGGACAAGTCCGGCGGGATGGCGGCGCAGGACCGCATCATCCCGGCCGACGTCGACCCCGCATGGCGCGAGGCGGTCAAGGAGCGCGCCGTGCGTGCCCACCACGCTCTCCGCCTGGCCGGCGTCACGCGCTTCGACTTCTTCGTGCTCGACGACGGCGCGCGGTTCGTGCTCAACGAGCCGAACACGGTTCCCGGCTCGTTCGCGTTCTACCTGTTCGAGCCGGTCGGACTGCCGTTCCACGAGCTGGCCGAGCGGCTGATCGAGATCGCCGTGGCCGAGAGCCGCGAGGAGCGGAGCACGACCCGCACGTTCGAGTCGGCGCTGCTGAGCCTGCACCTGGATCGCCGGTGAAGCGGGTCGCGGTGGCGTGTGGCGGGCGGTCGCTGGAGCGATCGATCAGCCTGCACTCCGGCCGCCGGGCGGGGCGCGCGCTGGCCGCGCTCGGCGCCGAGGTCAAGGTCGTCGACGTCGACGCCGCGTTCGTGCGCTTCGTGCTCGACTGGCGGCCCGACTACGTGTTCATCGCCATGCACGGGATCGGCGGCGAGGACGGGACGGTCCAGGACCTGCTCGAGATCCTCGAGATCCCGTACACGGGCTCGGACGCGATCGCCTCCGCGCTGTGCCTGGACAAGCACCTGTTCAAGGCCGTGTGCGTGCTCGAGCAGGTGCCGACCCCGCCGTGGCACTCGTTCACGCGCGAGGCGTTCGAGGCGTACGGAGCGGCGAGCGCGCTCGCGGGCCTCATGCGGCAGTTCGCGGGCGGCGTCGTGGTCAAGCCCGCCCGGCAGGGCTCGTCGATGGGGATCAGCGTGGTGCACGAGGAGGGCGACCTGCGCGACGCGATCCTCGAGGCGATGAACTACGACGACCGCATCCTGCTCGAGCGGTACGTCGACGGCCGCGAGCTGGCGGTGACCGTGATGGGGCCGGCCGACGCGCCGCGCGTGCTGCCGGTCGCCGAGCTCGTCTACGGCGACGAGATCTACAGCTACACGGCCCACTACGAGATCGGCAGCGCCGAGGTCCACGCCGCCGAGCTCGGGCCGGCCGCGCTCGAGCGGGTGACCGAGGCCGCCGCCCGCGCCTACACGGCGGCCGGCTGCCGCGACTTCGCGCGCGTCGACATCATGCTCGACGAGGACGGCCCGTGGGTGCTCGAGATCAACACGATCCCGGGGCTGACCGAGACCGGCCCGGCGCCGCTCGCCGCCGAGATGGGCGGCATGTCGTTCGAGCAGTTCATCGCGGCCATCTGCGCACGCGTGGAGGGGTAGCCGCCCGGGAGCGCCGGCCGCGGCCGGCGCTCCGGGGGTGTCGGTGCTAGAAGACGCCGGCCCTGAGCGCCGCCTGGCGGCCGCCCACGATCGGCAGCTGGATCTTGCTGGTCTTGCTGTCGACGGTGATCACGGACCCGTTGGTGGCGGCCGGCCCGCCCTCGATCGCGCTCGTCTGGCCGATCAGATGTCCGGTCACGATGATCCCGATCCGATGGCCGGCCTTGAACGTGTGCGTGGTCGGCATCGTCGTGATCGGGAACTCATCCTTCTCGTCGATCGTCACCGGCGTGGCGTCCTGGTACCACAGCGAGTCGCGGTTGGAGGAGTCCAATCCGCCGCGCGTCACGCGCCACTGCGTGACGTCCTGGGTGCGCTTGGTGACCTCGCGGTAGCACGCATGGTCGACGGTCTGCGGCGGCGCGGTGCAGCTCTCGCCGATCGTGCACACTGTGCCGTCGCTCGCCGCGCCCCAGCACGTGCGGTTCGTCGTCTGGTTGATCCCGTCACCCGCGCGGCTGACCATCGTGAACGGCGTCGCGCTGTAGTCGACCACCAGCACGCCGAGGTTCGACTGCGCGGTGCTGAGCGACGCCTTGAGGTCGAGCCGCGCGGTGCCGGACAGGCGCACGTCGGCCTTCAGCGGCTGCGAGAGGAAGACGCGCCGGTTGGTCTGCGCGCCGTCGGGGTTGTTGATGTAGCCGTTCTCGCCGACCGAGTTGCTGCCGACGAACGAGAGCGTGCGCGCGCCGGTGTCGCCGCCGGCGTTGCCGGCGAAGATGCCGGGCGCCGCCTCGGTGACGCCGCGCAGGAACACGTTGACCGTGGACGTGCCGGGAACCGGCCAATCGGCGTAGGTGTTCCAGACGTCCATCTCGTCCTCGACCGTGACCGCCGGCTCGGCCTCGATGCCGTTGTCGACGCCCTGCAGGTAGTGGTCGAACCAGCGGTGCAGCGTGTCGACCCATGCCGCGCGGCGCACCTCGAACGGGTCGGTGTGGCCGGTGCGCATCAGCCAGAGCTTGCGCGGCACGCCGTTGGCCTTCAGCGCGTCCCACCACAGCCCCAGGTGGTCCATGCGGACGTTGTCGTCCTGGAAGCCGTGGATGGCGAAGACCGCGGCCTCGATGTTGCTCGCGTCCTTGACGTAGTCGCGGGCGCGCCAGAACTCGTTGACGTCGCCGTGCGAGTCGCCGTCGATCGTGTTGACGAACAGGTTCAGCGGGCGGCAATCCGGCCTGCGGTCCGGGAGGTCGACGCCCGGGGGCTGGTCTTCGGGGTCGCCGGTCGTGACCGTCTCGTTGAGGCTGCCGCCCGGGTAGTTGTTGTTGTGCCGCACGCCCCCCGTGCGCGAGTAGTGGTACCAGGCCGAGATCGCCGACACCGGGACGATCGTCTTCAGGCCGTCGACGCCGGTCGCCGCCACGCCGTTGGCCAGCGTGCCGTCGTAGGACTTGCCGATCATCGCCGAGCTGCCGTTGTGCCAGTCGGCGACCACTTGCTGCGACGTCACGTCCGCAGCCTTGTAGGCGGGGGCGCGGCCGTTGAGCCAGTCGACGATCGACTTCTCGCCGGCGATGTCCTCCGGGCCGCCGTGATTCGGGCAGCCCTCCGTCGTGTAGCCGGTGCCGAGCATCTGGCCCAGCACGTACGCGTAGCCTCGTGGCACGAAGTAGTTGTCGTAGAACAGCGGCCAGCGATCGTTGACGCCGTCGCCGTCCCAGTCCGCCATGCACTGCGACTCGTTGCCGCGGCAGACGGTCGTGTAGTACGGGCTCGGGTCGATGATCGCCGGCACCTTGACGTCAGGGCCGGACTCCCTCGGCCGGATGATGTCGGCCGTGACGAAGTCCATCCTGCCGTTGCCGTCCTGGTCCACGCCAGGCTGCGGGATGAACACGCGCTCACGGACGGCCTGCGTGTAGTCGAAGACCGGCGCGGTCTTGCCGTCCTCGCCGATCGTGACGCCCGGATCCGCCGCGTGGGCGGTTCCGGCGAACCCGAGGACCGCGAGCGCAACCGCCCCGGCCACGGTCCTCCCACCAAACTTCCCCATTACATCCTCCCCCTGCTCGTGCGAGCCAACCGACGGCTCTCCCCGCGTTGTGGTCCAGAACTCTCTCAGACGGTCGACCGCTGTCCAAGCCCGGCGCGTGGATTCTCGCCAACGGTGCCGGAGATCGGCGTCTCATCCGTCCGTTCGCCGCAGGATCCAGAGCCCGGAGTTCATGTCGCTGGCGTACACGAGGTCGCGGCTCTCGTCGTAGGCGACGCCCCAGACCTGGGTCGCGTTGGTCAGCGTTCCGCGCTGCGACGGCTGGATCGGGTTGTTGACCGCGGGCGGGACGAAGTGCGCGACCTCGCGCAGCCGCCGCGGGTCGCGCGCGTCCACGACCCGGATGCCGTCCGTGTACCAGGAGATGTAGAGAGTGCTGCCGACGAGCAGCGGGTTGTGGATCGTGTAGTCGCCCGCCTTCTGGTCCTTGCTGCCGCTCGCGTTCGCCGTCTTGAAAGTGCCGATCTGCCGCGGCGCGCCCAGGTTCGCGTAATCCCACACGCGCAGGTACCCGAAGCCCTTCTCGGTGCCCGAGCCGGAGGTCTTGCAGAAGTCCTCGTCGGCGCTGAACAGGAGCCGGCGGCGTTCGTCGTAATTCGACGAGTGGCCGTCGCCGTCCGCGTTCGCGGGATAGGTCGTGCGGCCCTTCATCGTGGGTCGCGCAGGGTCGGTCACGTCGAGCGCGACGAACCCGGAGTCCCAGTAGGACACGAACGCGAGCCCGCCGTCGGCCGATGGCTCGACGCTGTGCCCGTACTCGGGGTCGGGATCGCACCCGAGACCGGGCGCCGGCGGGCCGCCGAGGTCGTGGTGCACACCCCAGTTGGAGACCTCGAATGGCAGGCGCGGGTTGGTGATGTCGATGAGCCGGAAGTCACCGCGACCCATCAGGTCGCGGCGGCCGGTGGGCGAGCCCGGCTCGCTGTACTCGCTGGTGGGCACGCTGGCGTACACGAACGTGCGGTCCAGATCGGCGCGGTGCTGCACCTCGAGCTCGTGCAGCCCGCGCGTGCAACACCCGGTCCCCAGGCGGCCGAGCTCGGCGGGTAGAGCCGGGTCGGTCACGTCGAACACCTGCAGGCCGCGGAAGATGTTCGTGTCGGTGCGGTCGCCGCCACACACCTGGATGCCGACGACGGCGATGTCGCGACCCGCGAGCGGCCCGTAGCGCGCGGTGACGACCACGACGTCCTCCGCCGATGTCCCCGGCGGGCTGGTCAGCGTCGCGACCCGGCGGGGCTCGGCGGCATTGCGCGTGTCGACGACGGCGACGCCGTCGTTCGGGCAGAACCGCTGCTTGGAGCCCGACGCCCAGTCGGAGAACCCCCACGAGCCGACGTACGCGTACCGCTCGTGCAGCCAGACGTCGGCGTTGTACCCGCGCCCGCCGAGATCATGGTGCCCGACAGCGACCATGTTGAGCGCCGAGCCTCGAGCCTCGGCGCTCTCCGGGTCGACCCACTCGACCGTGGGCGACGGCGCGGGATCATGTGCCCACGCCGGAACCGCCACGCAGACGGCTACGACGACCGCTGCGGCAAGCCAAGCCCTCATCGTCCCACTCCCCTCGACCGGATCGTTCTCCGATGTTCCGCCGTCACGTGACGCATGTCAACCGGCAAGCGTCGGCCGGGCGGCCCGCTGACGGGCCGCCCGGTGTGACGCCGCTCAGGCGGCGGCGAGGGCCGGCGTGTAGCGCTCGGCGTGGCCGCGGCGGCCCGCGATCCACGCGAGCGGGGCCATCAGCGAGCGCACCATCCACGCGGGCGGGAACGGGGCGCGGACCTCGCGCTCGAAGCGGCGCGTGAACAGCGCGAGGTGGAGCGGCCTGGGCATCCCCTTGCTCGTCGTGTTGCCCTCGAGCGCGAGCTCGACCGTGGTCTCGAACAGCTGCTCCATGTCGAGCGCCGGCACGACCTCGACGCGGGCGCGGGCCACGCCGTCGCCGCCGTTGGAGAACTTGTGCACGCGACCGGCCGGGACGACGACTGTGTCGCCGGGGCCCGCGACGATCTTGCGCATGCCCATGCGGAACTTCATCGTGCCCTCGAGCACGTGGAAGCGCTCCTCCTGCTCGGGGTGCACGTGAGCGCCGGGCACGTGGCCGTCGGGGCTGAGCTCGAGCTCGATCTCGAGCTTCTCGCCGCCGGTGTCGCGGGCGGTCTGCAGGAAGGTGATGCGCTCGCCGCTGACGGGGTTCTCGATGGTCTGTCCGGTGTAGGCCATTCTTGGCTCCTCGGTCTCGATTGATTCGATGCGAGGAGCCTCGCGGCGGCGGCGTCATCCGTCATCGGCCGCGATGGCGATCCTGCCCCACCCGCGAGGACGATCTGCGGCCGGTCCTGAGGAGGACCAGCCATCCTCCGCAAGGATGACGAGGTGAGATCATCGGCGCATGCGCCGATGGAGACGACTCCTGGCCCTGCAGGCCGCGGTGTCGGGGCTCGTCGCGTTCGCGGTGACGGCGATCTGGGCGATGACCGGCGGGTCGTTCTGGCCGATCTGGGTCTGGTACGGCCTCGCGATCCCGTTCGGCCTCAACGCCGCCCTCTTCGGCGCCGCCCACGTCAAGCGCGGCCGCTGGCGCAAGTTCGCCTTCCACGCCGCCGTGTCGGGCTGGGTCTCGGCGACGCTCGTGCTGACCTGGGCGATGGCGGGCAGCGACGAGTTCTGGCCCACGATCCCCGTCGTGTGCCTGGCGATGCTCCTCGCGCTGCACGCGGTCCTGGCCGCCATGTGGGGCGGCGATCAGGAGCTGGTCGAGCGCGTCGACGAGCTCACCCGCACACGCCGCGGCGCGCTCGACGTCCAGGCGCACGAGCTGCGCCGGATCGAGCGCGACCTGCACGACGGCGCGCAGGCGCGGCTGGTCGCCCTCACCATGCAGCTGGGCCGCGCCGAGGCGCGCCTCGAGGACAATCCGGAGGCGGCCGAGCTCGTCCGCGAGGCGCGCGGTGAGGCGAAGGAGGCGATCGCCGAGTTGCGCGACCTCGCCCGCGGGATCGCGCCGCCGGTGCTGGCCGACCGGGGGCTTCCGGCCGCCGTCGAGGCGGTCGCAGCGCGGTCGGCGATCCCGGCCGATGTCGACGCCCGGCTCGCCCGCCGGCCGCCGCCGGTGGTCGAGACGGCGGCGTACTTCGTGGTCGCCGAGTCGCTCACCAACGCCGCCAAGCACGCCGGCAACGGGGCGCGCGCCCAGGTCCGCATCCGCGACGGCCACGATCGGCTGACGCTCGAGATCACGGACGACGGCCGCGGCGGCGCCAACCCGGCCGGGAGTGGCCTGACCGGGCTGCGCCACCGCGTCGAGGCCCTCGACGGCGTCCTCGAGGTCACCAGCGCCGACGGGCTCGGCACGGTGATCCGCGCCGAGCTCCCGTACGGGAGCTAGATTGATTTCGCCCCCCGCGTAGGTGGCGGCGGGTCTCGCGACCGCTCGGCGGTGACGGGGGCGCTGCTGCGGTTAGGCGCGGCGGGCCCGGCGAACTGCGGCTGGGTGGGGAAGCGGCGATGCCGCCGGGGCGGCCGGTCCGTGGCGGCCGCGACGGTCTCATTGTGGATTTCTACAACGGAGCCGGCTGATCGGGCCGGACGATCGCGCGCAAATCGCCGCCGGCGCCGCTCGGCAGGGGCGCTCGGAAGTCTGCACCCGGCTGGTTCGGCAGCGGTTCGAGTGCAGCTGTGCTGCCCTACTGTCGATGAACGACAGCCAGGGCTAGCACAGCGCCCCATTGGAGAATCCCACAACGCGCCAATCCCGGCCACGGCGCCGCCGGACCGCCCGCGCGGGCCGCGCCGCCGCCTCCCCACCCAGCCGCAGTTGGCCGGCGTCGCCACCACCACCCGCTGCGTCGATCCCCGTGTCGCGCCCGGCCTGACGGCACGGGTCGGACGAATCCCACTCGAGGACCCAGAGACGGTGGAATCAAGCATCGAGGGCTCGTCCAAGAAGGTCCGGCGATCGGATCCCGCCCACCCGGGACGTGGACCGAGCGGGCGCCGCGCGTCTACGAACCGGTGAGACCGTGCTCGAGCGCGCCCTTGACGCTCGCGTCGAGCGCGTTCAGGCGGTAGAGCGCGAGCGCCTCGGGCGAGCCGAAGCGGCGGCTCGGCGCGGCGTCGGGGCCGTGATGGCAGAGCATGCAGTGCAGCAGCGCCAGCCGCCGCTCGCCTTCGAGCCCTTCCATGTATGGCTCGAGCAGCTGCTGGCCGAGCACGAGGTGGCCGAGCAGCCGGCCCTCGTCGGACAGCTCGATCGCCGCGCCATAGGTGAACTCGCGCGTCTTGCCGAGGTCGTGCACGAGCGCGGCGCAGATCAGCAGGTCGGAGTCCAGCCGCGGGTGCAGCTGCGCCGCCTCGAGCGCGAGCGTGGCCACCGCGACGGTGTGCTCGAGCAGCCCGCCGAGATAGGCGTGGTGACCGGAGCGCGTGCAGGGCGCGCGTCGCCACGCCGCCCGCAGCTCGCGATCGGCGAGCAGCCGCTCGAGCAGCGCCGCGTAGCCGCGGTCGTGCACCTCGCGGGCGAGGTGCTCCAGGAAGCCTTCGAGCTCGTCGAGGTCGCGGTAGGCGACGGGCAGGAACGCGGCCGGGTCGGCCGCCTCGGCGCGCGCGACGTCGCGCACCTCGAGCTGCAGCTCGTCGCGGAAGCGCTCGACCCGCCCGCGCACGCGCACGAGGTCGCCGCGCTCGAAGCGGCCGGCCAGCAGGTCCGCGTCGCGGAATACGCGGCCCTCGATGGCGCCGCTGCGGTCGCGTAGCTCGAGCGCCAGGTAGGGCAGCCCGGAGCGCGCCTGCAGGCGCGCCTTGCGGGCGCACGCGAAGACGCCGTCGACCTCGTCGCCTGCCCTGAGGGTCGCGACGGTGGGGGCGTCCCCGCCCTCGACCACGGATCGTGGCGGCGTTGTGTGGGCGGTCTCGACGGTGGCCACACACCGATGATGGCCACAGGTCCGGACGGCCCTTCGCTACGGTGGACCGGTGCAGCCGTTGCGCTGGGAACGCCGACCGGACGGCCTCCGGGCCCCCGCGTTGGTCTGCGCGTTCAAGGGCTGGAACGACGCGGGCGAGGCGGCGACCTCCGCGGTCGCGTTCATGGGCGCAAGCCTCGAGGCGGCGCGGTTCGCGACGATCGATCCCGAGGAGTTCGTCGACTTCCAGGCGACCCGGCCGCAGGTCAAGCTCGTCGAGGGGCGCACGCGGACGCGTCGAGTGGCCCGAGTGGGAGGTGTACGAGGCGCGGGTGCCGCGCGCGCCGCGCGACCTGGTGATCCTCACCGGGCCCGAGCCGTCCTACCGCTGGCGCAGCTTCTGCGCCCAGGTGGTCGAGCTGGCGGAGGCGCTCGGCGTCCAGATGGTGGTGACGCTCGGCGCTTTACTGGCCGACGTCCCGCACTCGCGGCCGGTCGGCGTCACCGCCCACGCCTCCGATCCCGCGCTGGTCGAGCGGCTCTCGCTCCAGGCGCCGACCTACGAGGGCCCGACCGGGATCGTCGGCGTGCTGCAGACCGCCTGCGCCGAGGCCGGGATGCCGGCCGCGTCGCTGTGGGCGGCGGTGCCGCACTACGTCGCGGTGGCGCCGAACCCGAAGGGCGCGCTGGCGATCCTGCGCCGGCTCGAGAGCCTGGTCGGCGTGACCGTCGACGCGTCCGACCTCGAGTCGGCGGCGGCAGACTACGAGCGCCAGGTCACGCGCGCGGTCGAGCTCGATCCCGAGGTGCAGGCGTTCGTCGAGCGGCTCGAGCGCGCCGCCGACGCCGAGGAGGGCCCGACCGACCTCAGCCAGATCCCCTCCGGCGACGTTCTCGCGCGCGAGTTCCAGCGCTTCCTCCGCCAGCGCGGCGGCGGATCCGGGGCCACTTAGCCCGAATCAACCGCGGCCAGGCATCCACGGGTCATCGGTGGATCCGGGCTTCGGAATAAACCGCGCCGGCGCGCCGTCTACCTCGGTATGAGGGTTCTCTTCGCCAGCACCCGCGGCGCCGGCCACGTCGGCCCGCTCGTCCCCTTCGCGCACGCCTGCCTGCGCGCCGGCCACGAGGTGCTGTTCGCGGCGCCGGCGTCGGCCGCGAAGCTCGTGCTGCGGGCCGGCCTGCCCCACCGGGCGGTGGGCGAGGCGCCGGCCGAGCTCGTCGAGGACGTCCTGTGGAGCCGCTCCACCTCGTCGGAAGAGGTGATCCGCGACGTGTTCGTCGGCCTCCACGCCCGCACCGCGCTGCCGGAGATGATCGAGGCGGTCGCCGACTGGCGGCCCGACGTCATCGTGCGTGAGAGCATGGAGCTCGCCTCGGTGCTGGCGGCCGACCGCTATGACGTGCCGGTCGTCCGCGTCGGCATCCACCTCGACTCGGCGACCGACAGCACCGGCTGGCTCGAGGACGTCGCGGCCTCGGCGCTCGGCGTCGACGCCGAGCGGCTGCGAGGAGGCCCGCTCCTCACGCGCTCGCCGGGCGACGACGAGGACGGCGTGTATCGCTTCCGCACCGACATGCTGCGGCGCCGCTCCCCCGAGCTCGTCTATGTCACCTTCGGCTCGGAGACGCCCGGCTCGCCGCACTTCCCGGCCGTGTACCGCGACGCCGCCCGCGCGCTGGCCGCGCTCGACGTCCCGGTGCTGATGACGATCGGCGACCGCCGCGACGCGGCCGAGCTCGGCCCGCTGCCGGCGAACGTGCGCGTCGAGCAGTGGATCGCGCAGGCCGACGTGATGCCGCGGGCCGCCGCGATCGTCTCCCACGGCGGGTCCGGCTCGACGCTGATGGCGCTCGCCGCCGGCGTTCCGCAGGCCTTCGTGCCGCTGTTCGTGGACGGCCCGGCCAACGCGCGCCGCGTGGCCGAGCTGGGCGCCGGGATCCTCGCCGGAGACGACCTCGCCGCCGACGTGCGGGCGCTGATCGAGGATCCGCGCTACGCGCTGGCGGCCGCGACGGCGGCGGACGAGATCGCCGCCCTGCCGCCCGTCGATGATGCCGTGGCGCTGATTCAGCGCTCGGCCGCCGGGCACGCGATCCGGTAGTCGCACACCGAGCAGGCGGCGTAGCTCGGGGTCGGCTCGAAGCCCTGCCCGAGGATGCCGTCGGCGACCTCGAACACCGTCTCGGTGATCCAGTCGCGATCCTCCTCGGTGCGCGGCACCGGCACCTTGGCGTCGTCGAGCACGTAGTAGTACGCCTGCTGCGGCGCCTCCAGCTGCCACGCCTCGCGCGCGCCGACCGCGTACAGCGAGAGCTGCACGTCGTCGCGCAGCTGCGCCGCCGACTTCGGGCGCCCGGTCTTGTAGTCGATCAGCTCGTAGCCGCCCTCGGGCAGCTTGTCGACGCGGTCGACGCGCCCGCGCAGCAGGTGCGGCCCGATCCGGAACTGGAACGAGCGCTCGAACCACACCGGCTCGGCCTCGTCGTCGCGGAAGCGGTCGTGGTAGCGCACGAGCGCCTGGGTCGCCTTGGCGCGGAACTGGCGCTCCTCCTCGGAGTCGCCGAACCCGCCCCGCCGCCAGCCGGCGTCGAGCAGGTTCAGAAGCGTGGGAAGACCAGTCTCTCCCTCCGGTCCTCGCAAGCTCGTCCCTGCGGGCGACGTCACCCCGCCGTGGTAGCGCTCGAGCACCTGGTGGACGAGGATCCCGAAGCGCTGGTTGAGCGTCGGCTCGCTCGGGATCCGGAACACGCGCGCGAACTTGTACTTGAGCGGGCAGGTGCGGTAGGTCTCGATGTCGGAGGCACTGAGCGCCAGCCCCTCGCCGCGGCGCGGGAGGAACGACTCCAGCGACGGCTCGGAGCGCTGGGCGACCGCGCGGGCGCGCAGCTTCTCGTCGCGCTCGGCGTCGAGCAGGTACTCGTCGAGCGCGGAGGTCTCGAAGATCTCGCGCTGCTCGGCGGTGACCGCCTGCAGCAGCCGCGCGTTGAGCTCCGGCAGCAGCTCGCCGACCTCCTGCCCGCCGCGCGTTCTTTCCAGCAGGGCGGCGAGCTTGAGCAGCTCGAGGTAGCGGACGACGGCGTGCGAGACGTCGAGGTCGGTGTCGAACCGCATCTCGCCGAGCCGGCCGCCGACCTGGGCGACGGTCGTGAGCAGCTCGTCGCGCAGGATCCGGAACGTCGACTGCAGCGTCTCGGCCGGCCCGAACAGCTCCTCGGCCTTCTCCTGCCACTCGCCGCCGACCGCCGCCCGCGCCTCCTCCGCGAACGGCGACGGCTGCTGGAGCGCGCCGCTCTCGGAGTGCTCCGGGAACGCCAGGACGAGTCGCCGCCGCGCGCGCGTCATCGCCACGTGGAGCAGTCGCCGCATCTCGGCGACGTGCGTCGCCTTGCTGTCGGGCGGCACCGCCTCCTTGATGAGCGCGTCGGGGATCGGCTCGAGCGCGCGCCGGCGCGGGCCGGGGATGCGCGCCGCCATCAGCCCGAGCACGTAGACGTGGTCGAACTCGAGCCCCTTGGCCGCCTGCATCGCCATCACGTGCACGCCGTGCGGGCGCTCGCCGGCATCCTCCTCCCGCAGCCCCGCCTCGGCGACGGCGGCGATCGAGCGGGCGAAGTCGCGGCCGGTGGCCTGCGGCGAGCGGCGCACGTAGGCGGCGGCCAGCTCGGCGAACCGGGCAAGGTTCTGGAGGCGCTCGACGACCTCGGTGGAGGCCGCGAACAGGAGCTGGCGGCGGAGGCCGAGCCGCTCGATCAGACGGTGCACGTAGAGGTCGGGGCGCGTCGAGTCGATCGCCGCGGCGGCCGCGCGGTGGAGCTTGAGGAAGTCGCTGATGCGGTCGCGCGCCTCCGGCGGGATCTGCGGGGACTCGAGCGCGGCGTGCAGGCCGGCGACCATGTCGAGCTTGCGGCGGCGGGCGATCTGGGTCACGCGCGCGAGGTCGATCGCGCGCAGCTCGACCGGCGGGCGGGCGAGCGCGCGCACCACGGCGCCGGCGTCGCCGGGGTCGACCAGCAGCCGCAGCCACGCGAGCAGGTCGCGCACCTCGGCGCGCTGGAAGAAGGCGGCGGCGCCCGACAGCCGGTACGGCACCGCGCGCTCCTCGAACGCGACCGCGATCGCCTGGCCTTCGGCGCGCACCGACCGCACGAGCACGCACACGTCCTCGGGCGCGACGTCCTCGCGCGCGATCAGCCGCTCCACCTCGGCGGCCACCGCCTGCACCTGCGCACGCTCGGAAGCGCAGCGCCAGAACACGACGTCGCCGCCGGGCTCACCTTCAAGGGTCTTCTCCAGCCGGTCGGGGGCAGGCTCGACCACGGCGCGGGCGGCGCGCAGGATCCGCTCGCCGGAGCGGAACGAGCGCGGGAGGCGGACGATCGTGGCGTTCGGCCACTCGGCGCGGAAGTCGTGCAGGTTCTTGGTCGCGGCACCGCGGAAGCGGTGAATGGCCTGGTCGTCGTCGGCGGCCGCGGTGACGGGGGCTTCTGCTCCAGCTGCAAGCAGACGGAGCAGAAGCCCTTGGGCGAAGCTCGCATCCTGCAGCTCGTCGACGAGCACGTGCCGGTGGCGCTCGGCGAGCCGGTGCCTCACGTGTGGGCGGGTGCGCAGCAGGCGGAAGCTGTGCAGCACGAGGTCGCCGACGTCGAGGGAGCCGGCGTCCGCCAGCATGCGCTCGTGCGCGCCGTACAGCCGGGCGAACTCGCGCTCGCGGGCGCGCTCCTCGGAAAGGGCGTTGGCCCAGGCGGCGTAGTCGCCGGCGGACACGAGCTCGTCCTTGAGGCGGTCGATGCGCTGGACGATCGCGCCGAGCGTCGCGCTCGGGTTGCCGCGCAGGTCGTGGTGGCGCAGGGGGAGGTCGTCGATCCGCTCGAGCAGCATCGCCAGCCGGTCGGCGGCGCCGACCGGGGCGGCGAACGGGTCGAGGCCGGCCTCGAGCGCCTCGTCGCGCAGCAGGCGCGCGCAGAAGCCGTGGAAGGTGGTGACGGCGAGCTCCTCGTAGGCGCCCTCCAGTCGGTCCTCGAGGTGGGCTCTCAGCGAGTCGGCCGCGGGGGTGGAGAAGCACAGCACGAGCAGCGACTCCGGCGGCGCGCCGTGGGCGAGGTGCAGGAAGCGCTCGGCGAGGACGGTCGTCTTGCCGGTGCCGGCGCCGCCCAGGATCAGCAGCGGCCCGCCGGGGTGCTCGACGGCGGCGCGTTGCTCCGGGCTCAGCGCGACCACCTTCGTAGGATACGCCCGCGATGAGCCCCGACTGGCTGGGTGCGTCGCGTCGAGCGGCCTCTGCGTTGCGCGCGATGCTGGCGGAGCGGACGACGATCGCGGAGCGGGTGGTCGAGACGGGGACGCGCGGGGAGGGCGGCGACCGGACGCTCGAGATCGACGCCCTGGCCGAGGAGGCGGTGCTCGTCGAGCTGGCGGCTCTGCACGAGGCGGGCGCGCGGTTCACGGTCGTCAGCGAGGAGCGCGGGATCGTCGACTTCGGCGGCGACGGCGTGCTCGTGGTGGTCGACCCGATCGACGGGTCGCTGAACGCCAAGCGCGGCCTCCCGCATCACTGCGTGTCGATTGCCGTGGCCGATGGGCCGACGATGGCCGACGTCGTATTCGGCTTCGTACAGGACTTCGGGCCCGACGAGGAGTGGGTGGCGACGCGCGGCGGCGGCGCGTTCCTGAACGGCGTGCCGCTCGATCCGTCGGTCGGGGAGCGCCGCTGGGCGTCCGACGGCAAGCTCGAGGTGGTCGGCTTCGAGTCGGCCGATCCGCGGTGGGTGCTCCAATCCGCCGCGGGGCTGGTCCGGGTCGCGCACCGGCTGCGCGCGATCGGCACCATCGCCGCCGCGCTGTGCCAGGTGGCGGCGGCGCGGTTCGACGGCATGCTGACTCTGAAGGGCTGCCGCGCGGTCGACGCCGCGGCCGCCCAGCTGATCGTGCGCGAAGCCGGCGGCCACGTCGCCTTCATTGCGTTCGAGGACCCGCTCGCCGCGCCGCTCGACCTGCTCCCGCGCTCGCCGGTGGTGGCGGCGCGGTCAGAAGCCGGACTGCGCGAACTCGCGACCGTGCCAGTATTGAACGTGTGATCGATTGGAATCTCGCCGGGCAGGTCGCCCGCGGCATCGCCGGACTGCAGCCCGCCGGGGACCCCGCTCCGTTCGAGCGGCTGTCGGCGCCGGCCGCCGAGAGCGAGCGGCTGGTGTCCGCCTACACGGGGCTGACAGCCGGCGCGCCGCTGCCGGTCGCAGAGGCGGTCGGGCGCCCTGAGTGGATCGACACGAACCTCGCCTCGCTCGGCGGCGTGCTCGATCCCGTGGCCGCCAAGATCGGCGCCAAGCTCGGGCCGCTGGGGGGCGCCGCCGGGGCGCTGCTCGCGCTCGAGGCGGGCGCCGTATCGGGTTTCCTCGCCGGGCGGGTGCTCGGTCAGTACGAGTTCACGGTGCTCGACCCGAATGGCCCGCCGCGGCTGTTGTTCGTGACGCCGAACCTCGCGCACGCCGCCCACACGCTCGACGCCGACCCGGACCAGCTGCTCCGCTGGGTGGCGTTGCACGAGACCACGCACGCGCTCCAGTTCGGCGGCGTGCCGTGGCTGCGCGAGCACCTCGCCGGGCTCGTCGGCCAGCTGCTCGCCGCGGTCGACGTGAACCCGTCGGGGCTGCTGCGGCTGCCCGACCCCTCCGACCTGCGGGGCCTGCTCGACCGCGTTCGCGAGGACGGCCTCGCATTCTTCGCCGTCGGGAGCGAGCACCGCGGCGTGCTCGAGAGCGCGCAGGCGTTCATGGCGCTGCTCGAGGGCTATGCCGAGCACGTGATGGATGCGGTCGGCGCGTCGCTGCTCACGGATCTCGAGGCGATGCGCGCCGCGATGAACCGCCGCCGTCAGGAGCGCTCGGGTCTCCTGCGGGTGCTCGAGAAGCTGATCGGGATGGACCTCAAGCTGCGCCAGTACGAGCTCGGCAAGACGTTCTGCGACGCGGTCGTGGCGCGCGGCGGGATCAGCGCGCTCAACCGCGCCTGGGCCGGGCCGGAGACGCTCCCCACGCTCGCCGAGTTCGACGACCCCGCCGGCTGGCTGGCCCGCACCGAGCGGCTCGGGCTCGGACGCGGCGCCGCGTGACGTAGGTCACACGACGGCCGAACCTGCGTTCGTTCTGTTACAAAGTCAGGGCCGAGCTTGGGCGTCTTTACTTGATGTTCACCGCACGGAGTCACAAAGTTCGATACCGTCTGTAACGGTTCGCAGGGTGGGGGTTACAAACACGTGTTCGATGGTAATGTCTCCGTCGAGCAGACTTAGATCCAGACCTCATTCCCTGGCCGACCGAAAGGGCTGATGCCAGCAATGGCCGAGACCACGACCAACAACAACACCACCACAACGAAGGCCAAGCCGAAGGCGAAGCCGGCCGCGCGTCGCAGCAACGCGCGCCGCACGCCGTCGAGCAAGGCTCCCAGCAAGTCGACCGGTCGTCGTCAGCGCACGATCGCCAAGAACGAGACGCGCGACGCCGCCCAGGCGCAGGCGCGAGCCGCGCGTACGACCGCTGCCCAGGGCCGCAACGTCGCCGAGCGCGCCGCGCTCGTGTACGTCGGCGCCACCCTCGAGGCGCGCGACCGCGTGCTCGGCCTGGCCGGCGAATTCGTGAACCGCTACGGCACCCGTTCCGCCGCCGAGCGCGAGGTCAACAAGGACATCCGCCGCTTCGAGCGTCGTGGCAAACGAGCGCGACGTGCAAGAAGGCCCGCACCCGGCTCGAGCGCGCCGTGCGCACCCGCCGCCGTGACGCCGAGCGCCTCCTGCGCCGCAACCGCCGCACGGTCGAGCAGCAGGTCAACGCGGCCGAGCGCCAGACGGCGCGTCAGCCGAACCCGGTCGCCTCCCGGATCGCCGACGTCTCGACCCGCGTCGAGGACGCCGCGCAGTTCAGCGTCGCCACCGGTACGAAGATCGCGAGCGTCGCGAAGGATCGCGTGACGGCGCTCGTCTGAGCACCGAACTTCCCCCGGCGCCGCGGAGAGGCGGCCAACCGGGTAAGCCTGCCGGCCTCATATTCCGCCGGCGGGATTCGCCGGCCTCATATCTCGCCGGCGGATGCAGCACCCTCTCCTCCCTCAACCGTCGACCCGCCATTCTTGGCGGGTCGTCGGTCTTTAAGGGGCGGCGGGTCATGAACTTCAACTGCGCTGGGTAGGGCAAGTCGGCTGGACCGGTCCGTGCGGCGAGACTATCGTGCCGTGTCCGGCGTCGGAAACCGCGGCTAATCGACACATAGTTCGCGGCGACCACCGAACGCTCGGAACTCCGGCCGCGACGGCTGGCTTCCTCGCTGCCTTACCCAGCCGAAGTTCGAACTCTCAGCGCGCTCTCATCCCCGGCGGGACAATCAGACCGTGCGGCTTCTCGTGGTCGAGGACGACGCCCGGATGGCGGCCGCGCTGCGGCGCGGGCTCCGCTACGAGGGCATCGTGGCCGACGTCGCGGGCCTCGGGGCCGAGGCGGTGGGGATGGCGCGGGCGACCGACTACGACGCGATCGTGCTCGACGTGATGCTGCCGGACATCGACGGCTTCGAGACGTGCCGTCGGCTGCGTGCCGAGGGCCGGTGGGCGCCGATCGTGATGCTGACCGCGCGCGATGCGGTCGAGGATCGCGTCCGCGGGCTCGACCAGGGCGCCGACGACTACCTGACCAAGCCGTTCTCGCTCGCCGAGCTGCTCGCGCGGCTGCGGGCGCTGGTGCGGCGCGGCCCGGTCGCGCGGCCCGTCGTCTACGAGGCCGGCGACCTGCGGCTCGACCCCGCCACCCGCCAGGTGTGGCGCGGCGACACCGAGATCGCCCTGTCGGCGCGCGAGTTCGCGCTGCTGGAGACCTTCATGCGCCGGCCCGGCCAGGTGCTGAGCCAGATGCAGCTGCTCGACGCTGCCTGGGACCTCGGCTACGAGCAGCGCTCGAACGTCGTCGAGGTCTACGTGCGCTACCTGCGCGAGAAGGTCGACCGGCCGTTCGGCGTCGCGTCGCTGGAGACGGTGCGCGGGCTCGGCTACCGGCTGCGCAAGGACGGCGGCCGGTGAGCCGGTTGCCGATCCGTGTGCGCCTGACGATCGCGTTCGCCGCCGCCACCACGCTCGTGCTGATCGCCGCCGCCGCATTCGTCTACGTCGAGCTGCGCGCCGACCTCGACGAGTCGATCGACGCCACGCTCCAGGCCCGCGCCGCCGCGGTCGCGACCGGCGGCGCGGCGGCCGGCATCGCCGGCGACGACGAGGACGGCTTCGCCCAGGTCCAGTCGCCCGCCGGGCGCGTCGCGGACGGCGCCGGCGGGGCTGAGGGCGCGGTGGCGCCGCGAAGCGGCGAGCGGCAGGTGCCCGGCATCGACGGCACCGCGCGCGTCCTGGTGACGCGTGATGACGCCGCGGGCGGAGGCGGCGTGGTCGTGATCGTCGGGCAGTCGCTCGAGGACCGCGACGAGGTCCTCGCCGGTCTGATCGCCGCGTTCGCGATCGGCGGCCCGCTGGCCGTACTCGTCGCCTCACTGCTCGGCTACGCGCTGGCGGGGGCCGGCCTGCGCCCGGTCGAGGCGATGCGCCGCCGCGCCGCCGCCGGCGACAGGCAGCTGCCGCTCCCGGAGGCGCACGACGAGATCCGCCGGCTCGGCGAGACGCTGAACGACATGCTCGCCCGCCTGCGCGGGTCGCTCGAGCGCGAGCGGCAGTTCGTGGCCGACGCCAGCCACGAGCTGCGCACGCCGCTGGCCGTGCTGAAGACCGAGCTGGAGGCGGCCCTGCGCGCCGGCGACGCCGGCCCGGAGGCGCGCGCCTCGATCTCTGCCGCAATCGAGGAGGTCGATCGGCTCGGCCAGCTCGCCGAGGACCTGCTCGTGATCGCCCGGACCGCCGAAGGCCGGCTCCCGGTGCGTCCCGAGTCCATTGCCGGACGGCCGCTGCTCGAGGGCGTCCGCGATCGCTTCGCCGAGCGGGCCGCCCGCGACGGCCGCGCGATCCATGTGACCAACGGCGACGTGACGCTGATCGCCGACCCGCTGCGCATCCGCCAGGCGCTCGGCAACCTCGTCGACAACGCGCTCCGCCACGGCGACGGCGACGTCACGCTGACCGCGCACGCCGACGACGGAGGCATCGCGCTCGAGGTCTCCGACGGCGGCGCCGGCTTCGCTCCCGACATCGAGCGCCGCGCGTTCGAGCGCTTCGCCCGCGGCGACCACGCGCGCACGCGCGGCGGCACCGGTCTCGGCCTCGCGATCGTGCGCGCGATCGCGGAGGCCCACGGCGGCCGCGCCACGCTCGACGGCGCTACCGTCTGCATCTGGATGCCGTCTCAGGGTCATCTCAGCGGCGTCGGTCACGATCCCGAGCCATGAGAAAGCGCACGATCATCATCATCACCACGGTCGCGGCACTGGCCGCCGGCGGGACCGCGATCGCCGCCGGCGCCCGCGACGACGACGCCACCGAGCGGCCGATCTCCGGCGACGCGCTGGAGAAGGCCAAGGCCGCCGCGCTGGCCGACACTCCGGGCCGCGTCACCGGCACCGAGGTCGGTGACGAGGAGAGCTACTACGAGGTCGAGGTCACCCGGCCGGACGGCAGCCAGGCCGATGTCCAGCTCGACCGCGAGTTCCGTGTCGTCAGCTCGGCGACCGACGACGAGAACGAGGATTGACGCCTGCCACAATGGCGGGTGCATGCCGACCAGAGAGCAGATCACCGAAGCCCTGAAGTCCGTCATCGACCCCGAGCTCCGGAAGGACATCGTCGAGCTCGAGATGGTGCGGGCGATCGACGTCAAGGACGGCGGCGTCGTCGACGTCACCGTCTCCCTCACCACTCCCGGCTGCCCGATCAAGGGGCACTTCCAGAGTTCCGTCGCGAAGCATGTGTCGGCGGTCGAGGGCGTCACGCGCGTGAACGTCGGCTTCGACGTGCTGACCGACCAGGAGAAGTCCGGCCTCCAGCGCAAGCTCGGCCGGCCCGGCGGGCTGCCCGAGGGCTCGCTCGCCCAGGTCGCCAACGTGATCTGCGTCGGCTCCGGCAAGGGCGGCGTCGGCAAGTCGTCGCTCACCGTCAACCTCGCCGCCGCCCTGCTCGCCGAGGGCAAGAAGGTCGGCGTGCTCGACGCCGACGTCTGGGGCTACTCGATCCCGCGCATGCTCGGGCTCGGCGGCCGGCGCCCGAAGGTGTCGGACGAGCGCAAGATCATGCCGCTGTCCTCGCACGGCATCAAGGTGATGTCGATCGGCTTCTTCATCGCCGAGGACGAGGCGGTGGTCTGGCGCGGGCCGATGCTCCACAAGGCGCTCACCCAGTTCCTCGAGGACGTCAACTGGGGCGAGCTCGACTTCCTGCTGATCGACCTGCCGCCGGGGACCGGCGACGTGTCGATGACGCTCGCGCAGCTGCTGCCGGAGGCCAAGTTCCTGATCGTGACGACGCCGCAGGCGGCAGCGCAGAAGGTCGCGCGCCGCTCGGCGGAGATGGCCGACAAGGTCAAGCTCGAGATCGGCGGCGTGATCGAGAACATGTCCGGCTTCACCACGCCGGCCGGCGAGCGCTTCCAGATCTTCGGCGAGGGCGGCGGCCAGCTGCTGGCCGACGAGCTCGACGTGCCGCTGCTCGCCAAGGTGCCGCTCACGATGCCGCTGCGCGCGACGTCGGACGCCGGCACGCCGCTGATCGAGGTCGACCCCGACGACCCGGCGGCCCAGGCGATCCGCCAGGCCGCGCGCGGGATCCTCGCGATCACCCCGGTGTCGCTCCCGGTGATGGCAGACCCGGTGCCGCCGGCGCCCGTGGGGATGAGCCTCCCCATGGCCGGCTAGTGGATTTCGCCGCGCTCGACAAGGCCGCGTAGCCGTCTTCGACGCGCACCTGCACATCATCGACCCGCGGTTCCCGCTGGTCGCCGGTCAGGGCTACGTTCCCGAGCCCTTCACGGTCGACGACTACCGCGCCGCCACGGCCGGCATGAACGTGGTGGGAGGCGCCGTGGTGGCCGGCTCGTTCCAGGGGTACGACCGCGCCTGGCTCCTGGACGCGCTCGCACGGCTCGGCCCCGCGTTCGTCGGCGTCGCGCAGCTCGAGCCGGATGTCAGCGACGAGGAGATCCTCGCGCTCGACGCCGCCGGCGTGCGGGCGGTTCGCTTCAACCTCCACCGCGGGGGTTCGCTGGACGAGGCGCTGGCGCACCGTGTGCACGAGCTCGCCGGCTGGCACGCCGAGGTGTACGCGGCCGATCTGCCGGCCCATGAGGGGCGCCTGCGCACGCTGCCGCGCCTGGTGGTCGACCACATGGGCATGAACCCCGAGGGCCTCGCCGCGGCCGTGCGGCTCGGGGCGCTCGTCAAGGCGACGCCGCGCTTCGAGGGCGACCTCCGGGCGGTCCCGACGGACAAGCTCCTGTTCGGCACCGACCTGCCCGGCACCCGTGCTCGCCGGCGATTCGCCCCCTCTGACCTCGAGCGCGTCGCGGTGATCGCGCCCGCCGCGCTGGTGGACAACGCGCGCGCGTGGTATCGACCACGGGCATGAGCTACGACATCCACCTCGACGACAAGTACGGCCAGCTGAACCTGGTCGACATCCCGGCCGAGATCGCCGCCCACGAGCCGTGGTTCAACCAGACGCTGACCACCGTCAACGACTCCGTCGTCCGGCTCGGGATCATCGAAGGCGACTTCCACTGGCACAAGCACGACGATGACGACGAGTTCTTCCTCGTGCTCGAGGGCCGCCTGCTGATCGACCTCGAGGACCGCGAGACGGTGACGCTCGAGCCGCACCAGGGCTACACGGTGCCGCGCGGCGTCATGCACCGGACCCGCGCGCCCGAGGGCGCCGCGATCCTGATGGTGGAGCCGGCCGGGGTCGTCCCGACGGGAGATTAGGAATTAGGTGTTTCGGGCGACGTCACGGTGCGTAGTAGTCGGCGTTGAGCTTCGTGTATTGCTGCCACTCCTCGGGCAGCTGGTCCTCGGCAAAGCAGGCGTCGACCGGGCAGGCCTCGACGCACGCGTCGCAGTCGATGCACTCCTCGGGATCGATGTAGAGCATCTCGACCTTGTCGTAGTCGGGCTCGTCCGGCGTCGGGTGGATGCAGTCGACGGGACAGACCTCGACGCACGAGTTGTCCTTGGTTCCGATGCAGGGTTCAGCGATCACGTAGGCCATTGAGGCGTGTCCTCGGTGCTCGAACGACTGAGAGCGAGGCCGGATTCTAAGCGCTAGAGCGCCGGAACCTGCGCCGGGCGTCCGCGCGCGGCCTCCAACTGCGCCGCCACCTGCAGCAGCGTGTCCTCGCCGAGCGGCTTGGCGACGATCTGGGCGGCGGTCGGCAGGCCGTCGTCGCCGAACCCGAGCGGCATCGTGATCGCCGGCTGGCCCGTCACGTTGATCAGCGACGTGAACGGCGTGAAGCGGCCCGAGCGCTCGAGATCGGCCATCGGGTCCTCGCCGGCGCCGTGGATCTCGCCGATCGGCACCGGGCGCTCGCCGAGCGCGGGCGTGAGCAGGAGGTCGTACTCGGCGAAGAACGCCACGATCCCGCGCGCCACCGCCTGCAGCTGTGCGACCGCGCCCAGGTAGGTGACCGCTGACATCTCGCGCGCATATTCGAACACCGCGCGCGAGAGCGGCTCGATCTCGTCCTCCTCGGGCGAGCGGTTGGCCAGCAGCTCCCCGTAGCCGATCCCGAGGCTCACCTGCGGCCCGAACACGCTCAGGAACTGCCTGACCGGATCGCCGCCCGGGTAGGCCGGCGAGGCCGTCTCCACCTCGTGGCCGAGCGACGACAGCAGCTCGCCGGCTGCGTGCATGCCGCGCACGCACTCCGGGTCGACGTCGATGTCGAGTGGGTTGGCGGCCGTCATCGCCACCCGCAGCCGGCCGGGGTCGCGTCGCACGGAGGTCGAGTACGGCTCGACGGGTCGCGGTGCCCAGGTGGCGTCTCCGACCTCATAGCCGGCGAGCACGTCGAGCACCGCCGCCGTCTCCGCGACCGTGCGCGTGAGCACGCCGTCGCAGCCGAGATACGAGTCGCCCAGGTCGGGGCCGCGCGAGACCCGCCCGCGGCTCGGCTTGAGCCCGACGAGGCCGCAGCAGGCGGCCGGGATCCGGATGGACCCGCCACCGTCGTTGCCGTGCGCGACCGGCAGCATGCCGGCCGCCACCGCTGCCGCCGAGCCGCCCGAGGAGCCGCCGGGCGTGCGCTCGAGGTCCCACGGGTTACGGGTCGCGCCGCTGTGGCGCGGCTCGGTGGTGGGCAGGATCCCGAACTCCGGCATGTTCGTGGTGCCGACCACCACGAAGCCCGCTCCGCGCAGCCGGCGCACGAGGTAGGCGTTGTGACTCGGGCGGTGGTGGGAAAGGAACTTCGAGCCGAAGTTCATGCACATTCCGGCGACCGGCACGTTCGACTTGATCGCGATCGGGACGCCCGCGAACGGCCGCTCGTCGCCTGGCTGGATCGTGTCCGCGGCCTCGAGCGCCCGCTCGGCGTCGACCTCGACGAAAGCGTTGATGCGCTGATCGAGGTCGTCGATCCGCGCCAGCGCGGCAGAGACCACTTCGCGCGCCGAGATCTCCCCACCGCGCACGTGAGCGGCGAGCTCTTGGACCCCCTTGAGCATCAGGTCTTCAGCGCTCATGCGGCGGCGGCAGCCTACGGGAATTGGATCGATGAGTGGACATTTCGGGCCACCTGTAACCGGTTGAACCGGTAATATCAGGTTATGCACCGCGACCTGCCCGACGGCCCGCCGGAATTCGGCGCTCCCTACTGGTACTGGCTCGGCGGCCGGCCGGCGCTCGACTTCGTCAACACCCGGCGCGAGCGCTGGCGGCGCGACGTCGAGTGCCTGCTCTCCGTCCAGGAGGTCGTGATCTGGCTCGTGCGCGCGCGGCTGCTCTCGCAGCCCATGAAGGCGCCCGCGTCGGTGCTGCTCGAGGCGCGCGAGCTCCGCGAGGCGATCGACGCCGGCGTGCGCGCCGCCGTCGAGCGCAGCGCGCCTGATCCGCTGGCGGTCGCCCTGATCGACGGCTGGCTGGCGTTCGCCGGGTCGCATCCGGCCCTGCTCACCGACCCCGGCGGCCGGCCGGTGCTGTCCGAGCGCACGCGAGCCGAGTCGCCGCGGGGCGCGCTCGGCATGGTCGCCTTCGACGCCGCGCGCATGCTCGGGATCGACACCGAGCGCGCGCGCGTGCGCATCTGCGCGTCGGACACCTGCTCGGCACGCTTCTACGACCGCTCGCCCGCCGCGCGCCGGCGCTGGTGCTCGATGGCGTTCTGCGGCAACCAGGCAAAGGCCCGCCGCTTCAGGGAGAAGAGCAGATGAGTGAAAAGGAGTTTCGTCCTCCGGTCGCCGGAAACCCCACCCGTCGACCTGCGGCCGACGATACATTCGAGACGCGCATCGCCGAGCCCGACCGCGAGGGCGGCGCGCTGCGCTACCGCGGCATCGACATCGAGGAGCTGATCGGCGCGGTCCCGTTCGAGCGCGTCTGGGGGCTGCTGGTCGACGGGCGCTTCGAGCCGGGCCTGCCGCCGGCCGAGCCGCACGCGCTCGCCGTCCGCTCCCCCGACCCGCGGGTCGACGTGCAGGCGGCGCTCGCGCTGCTCGGCCCGGAGCTGGGCCTGCGGCCGCTGATCGACATCTCCGACGCGCAGGCGCGCGACGAGCTCGCGCGCACGTCCGTGACCGCGCTCTCGTTGGTGGCGCAGTCGGCGCGCGGGACCGGCCGGCCGCCGGTCCCGCAGCGCGAGGTCGACCGCGCGGGCTCGATCGCCGAGCGCTTCCTGATCCGCTGGCACGGCGAGGCCGATCCCGGCCAGGTGCGCGCGATCGACGCCTACTGGATCGCCGCCGCCGAGCACGGCATGAACGCGTCCACTTTCACGGCGCGCGTCGTCGCCTCCACCGGCGCCGATGTCGCGGCTGCGCTGTCGGCGGCGGTGGGCGCGCTGTCGGGCCCGCTGCACGGCGGCGCGCCCGCGCGCGTGCTGCGGATGCTCGACGACGTCGAGCGCACGGGCGATGCGGACCGCTACGTGCGCGCGGTGCTCGATCGCGGCGAGCGGCTGATGGGCTTCGGTCACCGCGTCTATCGCGCGGAGGACCCGCGCGCGCGGGTCCTGCGGCGCACGGCGAAGGAGATCGGCTCGCCGCGCGCCGAGGTCGCCGAGCGGCTCGAGGCGGCCGCCCTGGCGGAGCTGCGGGCGCGCAAGCCCGACCGCGTGCTGGCCACCAACGTCGAGTTCTGGTCGGCGGTCGTGCTCGACCACGCCGGCGTCCCGCCCGAGCTGTTCACGCCGCTGTTCGTGTGCGCGCGCACCGCCGGCTGGTCGGCGCACATCCTCGAGCAGAAGCGCGAGGGCCGGCTGATCCGCCCCAGCGCCCGCTACGTCGGCGAGCCGTCGCGCGCGCTGTCAGTCGTTTGATGATCGATTCCGCCGGAGTCAGTCATCCAGCGCGCGGGCGAGGATGTCGCGCAGCGCGGCGGCGTCCTCGTCCGGCAGGGCGGCCAGGCGCGGCGGCGGCTCGCCCGCCCGGCGGTCGACCTCGATCCGCGTCCACTCGCCCTTCTCGGTGAGTACGACCGCCTTCACGCGCCGGTCGCGCTCGCTCGGCCGGCGCTCGGCCAGCCCGGCCGCCTCGAGCCGGTCGACGATCCCGGTGATGCTCGAGTTGTCGCAGTGCATCGCGTCCGCGAGCGCGCTCATGGGCATCGGCTCGCCCGGCTTGAGCGTGCTGATCGCCATCGACTGCTGCGGCGACAGCCCCATCTCGGACAGGATCGCCCACCGCCGCCGCTTGTCCTCCATGAAGATCCGCCAGAACAGGCCCCACGCCTCGCGCGCCGGGGTGCTCGTCTGCACGGCCGGTTCCATGGCGGCAAAAGTATCACGCTGCAACCATGGAAAATAAAAAAGTTTGACGACCTCAAATATCTTCGCTACAAAAGACCGATGACCCAGCTCCCCAACGGCATCGAGGTCGAGGGTCTCGTTCGCGAGTTCAAGGACGTTCGCGCCGTCGACGGCATCGACCTGAGCGTCGAGCCCGGCGAGATCTACGGCTTCCTGGGCCCGAACGGCGCCGGCAAGTCGACGACGGTCCTCATGCTCACCACGCTCCTGCCGCCGACCGCCGGTACGGCGCGCGTGGCGGGCCACGACATCGTGCGCGACGGCCCGAAGGTGCGGCGCGAGATCGGCGCCGCACTGCAGGAGGCCGCGCTCGACCCGCTGCTCACCGGCCGCGAGCACATGCGGCTGCAGACGGCGCTCCAGGGCGTCCCCAAGCCCGAGCGCCGTGCGCGCGGCGACGCGCTGCTCGAGCGCGTCGGCCTGCTCGACGCCGCCGACCGCAAGGTGCGCGGCTACTCGGGCGGCATGAAGCGCCGGCTCGACCTCGCTCTCGCCCTCGTCCACCGCCCGCGGATCCTGTTCCTCGACGAGCCGACGACCGGGCTCGATCCCCAGAGCCGGTCTGACATGTGGCAGGAGGTCTCCCAGCTGGCGCGCGAGGACGGCGTGACCGTCTTCCTCACCACCCAGTACCTCGAGGAGGCCGACGTGCTGGCCGACCGGATCGCGATCATCGACCACGGGCAGATCGTCGCCCGCGGCACGCCGGAGGCGCTGAAGGCCGAGATCGGGCGGCCGTCGCTCGAGGTCCAGCCGGCCGAGCGCGACGAGCGTCACGCGGTCGCCGCCGTGCTCGAGCGCTTCGGCACGCCGGTCACGGCTTCGCCCGGCGCGGCCGCGGTGCGCCTGCGCGGCGGAGTCGACGAGCTGCCGGAGATCGTGCGCGCGCTCGACGGCGAGGAGCTCACGGTGACCGACTTCCGGCTCCACGCGCCCACGCTCGACGACGTGTTCCTGGCCAAGACCGGGCGCAAGCTCGAGGGCGGGGAATCGGCTGGCGCCGATTCCCTTGCGAGTTCGCTTCGCGAACATCGCGTGGAAGTGGCCCCGTGAGCGGCCAGGTGATGGAGCTGGCGCGGCGCTCGCTGCTGCAGACCCTGCGCCAGCCGGCGATGGTCGTGCCCTCGATCATCTTCCCGCTCGTGCTCGTCGCGGTCGCGACCGGCGGCCTCGACGCCGCGACCACGCTGCCCGGCTTCCCGTCCGCCTCGTACCTCGACTTCATCATCGCGGTCCCGTTCATCCAGGGCCCGCTGTTCGCGATGATCAACGCGGGCTCGGCGATGGCGCGCGACGTCGAGACCGGCTTCCTCAAGCGGTTGGCGATGACTCCGATGCAGCGGGCGGCGCTGCTGGTCGGCCAGCTCGCCGGGGTGGTGACCGTGGCGCTGATGTCGTCGGTCGTCTACCTCGTCGCCGGCTTCATCTTCGGCATGCACTTCGAGGCCGGCGCGCTCGGCATCCCGGCGCTGCTGGCGCTGTCGCTGCTGGTCGCGCTGGCGTTCGCCGCGCTGGGAGCCTTCGTCGGCCTGCGGTCCGGCTCCGGCGAGGCGGTGCAGGGGTTCTTCCCGCTCTTCTTCGTCCTGCTCTTCCTGTCCTCGATGTACCTGCCGCGGCCGCTGATCGAGCAGGACTGGTTCCGCACGATCGCCACGTACAACCCGGTCTCCTACCTCATCGAGGGCATCCGCTCGTTCATCGTGACCGGGTGGGACGGGGAGGCGATCGCGCTCGGCTTCGGCGTCGCCCTCGCGATGGCCGCGCTCGGCGTGTTCGGCGCGGCCACCGCCCTCCGGACGAGGCTGGTGCGGACATGAGGCGGCACGCGCAGGTCGCGCTCGCCGTCGCCTGGCGGTCGCTCCACAACATCGTCACCAACCCGGCGTACCTGCTGCCGTCGCTGATCTTCCCGCTGTTCTTCTTCACCGCGTTCGCGGGCGGGCTGTCGGGAATCGGCGAGGTGCCGGGATTCGACTTCCCGTCGGGCTACACGGCGTTCCAGTTCGTGTTCGTGTTCCTGCAGGCGGCGGCGTTCGGCGGCGTGTTCACCGGCTTCGGGATCGCCGCCGACTTCGAGCACGGCTTTTCACGGCGGCTGCTGCTGGCGGCGCCGAACCGGCTCGCGATCCTGGCCGGCTACGCGCTGGTGGGGTTGACGAGGACCACCTTCGTCGGCGGGCTGCTGTTCGCGGTCGCGCTCGCGACCGGGATGCAGGTCGGCGGCGACGCCGTCGATCTGGCCGCGCTGATCCTGCTCGCCTATCTGGTCTCGCTGGCCGCCGGGTTCTTCGCGGCCGGCGTGGCGATGCGTGCGCGGACGCTGCAGGCCGGCCCCGCGATGCAGATGCCGGTCTTCCTGATCCTGTTCCTGGCGCCCGTCTACGTGCCGCTCGATCTGCTCGCGGGCTGGCTGCACACGGTCGCGTCCGCCAACCCGTTCACGCCGCTGATCGAGACCGGCCGCGACTTCATCTCCGGCAGCCCGGCGCCGGCGGCCACCACGTACCTGGTCGCGCTCGCGCTCGTCGCTGGGTTCGGCTGGTGGGCGGTGCGTGGGCTGCGGCGGGCCGAAGCCGCAGGTTAGACGCCCTCCACCACGTAGATGTCGGTCTTCGACGCGCCCCTGCGCAGCTCGCGCAGGGGCGCGTAGTCGTCGGACTCGTACCAGCCGCGCGCGGCGTCGAGGTCCGGGAACTCGATGATCACCACCCGCAGCGGCGCGTAGTCGCCCTCGAGGATCTCGTGGCGCCCGCCGCGGGCGACGAACCGCCCGCCGTGCTTGGCGACGGCCTCGGTGTTGCGCTCGCGGTACTCGACCAGCGCGTCCTGGTCCCAGGCTTCGGTCACGGCGGCGATCACGTAGGCGGGCATGGTCCGGCAGCGTACGGGTACACGGCGCTGGGATGGCCGCCATCGGCATCCACGCGTCGCACGAGCAGATCGCGCCCAGCGCGCTGCTCGGAGCCATGCGCGAAGCCGAGGCGGCCGGGTTCGAGCGCGCGTGGTCGTCGGACCACTTCTCGCCGTGGAGCTCGCGCCAGGGCGAGTCCGGCTTCGCGTGGTCGTGGCTGGGGGCCGCGATGCAGGCCACGGCGCTGCCGTACGGCGTCGTGAACGCGCCCGGGCAGCGCTATCACCCGGCGATCGTCGCCCAGGCGGCGGCGACGCTGGCGGAGATGTTCCCCGGGCGGCTGTCGGTCGCGCTCGGCACCGGCGAGTTCTCCAACGAGCACATCACCGGCGCCCCGTGGCCGGACAAGAAGCTGCGGAACGCGCGGCTGCGCGAGTGCGTCGACGTGATGCGCGCGCTGCTCGCGGGCGAGGTGGTAGATCACGACGGGCTGGTGCGGGTCGACCGGGCGAAGCTGTGGACGCTGCCGGAGCAGCCTCCGGCCCTGCTGGCGACGGCGGTGAGCGTCGAGACGGCGGGCTGGGCGGGCGAGTGGGCGGACGGGCTGATCACGATCAACCAGCCGCACGACCACCTGCGCCGGATGCTCGAAGCCTTCGCGGCCGAAGGCAGGCCGGTGGCGGTCCAGGTCCATCTCTCGTGGGCGCCGGACGAGCAGGAGGCGCTGCGGATCGCCCACGACCAGTGGCGCACCAACTTGTTCTCGCCGCCGCTGTGCTGGGACCTCGCGACCGTCGAGCAGTTCGACGAGGCGGCCAAGCACGTGCGGCCGGAGGACCTGCACGGCGCCGTGCTCGTCTCGTCCGACCTGGGGCGGCACGCGGAGTGGATCGCCGAGCTGGCCGCGCTCGGGTTCGACGCGATCTACCTGCACCACGTGGGGCAGGACCAGCGGGCCTTCATCGAGGCGTTCGGCGAGCACGTCCTGCCGCGGCTGTGAGACGCAAGGCGACCAGCGACCTGTGGTGGAAGAACGCGGTGATCTACTGCGTCGACGTCGAGACGTTCCTGGACTCAGACGGCGACGGCTGGGGCGACATCGCCGGCCTCACGGACCGGATCGACTACCTGTCCGGGATCGGGGTCAGCTGCCTGTGGCTGATGCCGTTCTACCCGTCGGTGCAGCGCGACGACGGCTACGACATCACCGACTTCTTCGGGGTCGACGACCGGCTCGGCACGGCGGGCGACTTCGCGGAGCTGATCCGCACCGCGGCCGACCGCGGCATCCGCGTCATCGCCGACCTGGTCATGAACCACACGTCGGACCAGCACCCGTGGTTCCAGGCGGGCCGCGACCGCGAGTCGCCGTTCCACGACTTCTACGTGTGGGCCGACGAGAAGCCGCCGGAGAAGCCCGGGGACGTCGTCTTCCCGGACCAGGAGAGCTCGAACTGGCAGTGGGACGCGAAGGCTCGGCAGTGGTACCTGCACCGCTTCTACTCGCACCAGCCGGACCTCAACGTGGCGAACCCGGCCGTGCGCGACGAGATCGCCCAGGTCGTCGGCTACTGGCTGCAGCAGGGGCTGGCCGGCTTCCGGGTCGACGCTGTCCCGTTCCTGATCGAGCCGACCGGCATGCCGCAGGGCGCGATCGAGGACCCGCACGAGCTGCTGCGCGACCTGCGGCGCGCCATGGGCCGCCGCCGCGGCGACGCGATCCTCATGGGCGAGGTCAACCTCCCGCCCGGCCAGCAGCGCGAGTTCTTCGGCGACGAGGACGGCGACGAGCTGCACATGGTCCTGAGCTTCACGATCAACCAGGCGATGTATCTCGCGTTCGCCCGCGGGGAGGCGGAGCCGCTGGTTCGCGCGCTGCAGGCTCTGCCGGAGATCCCCGAGGACTGCCAGTGGGCGAACTTCGTGCGCAACCACGACGAGCTGACGCTCGACAAGCTGTCAGAGGCCGAGCGGGAAGAGGTGTTCGCCGCGTTCGGGCCCGAGCCCGAGTACCAGCTCTACGGCCGCGGCCTGCGCCGGCGGCTGCCGTCGATGGTCGGCGAGGACCCGGACCGGATCCGGCTCGCCTACTCGCTCGCGTTCTCCCTGCCGGGCACGCCGGTGCTGTTCTACGGCGAGGAGATCGGGATGCGCGAGAGCCTCGAGATCCCAGGGCGGCTGAGCGTGCGCTCGCCGATGCAGTGGACCTCCGAGCGCCACCGCGGCTTCACGACCGCGGACGAGCCGTGCCGGCCGCCGGCGCCCGGGGATGCCGAGGTCGCCGCCCAGCGCCGCGACCCGGACTCGCTGCTGATGTGGATGGAGCGCCTGATCCGCCGCCGGCGCGAGTGCCCGGAGCTCGGCTGGGGGCGCACGACCCTGCTCGACGCCGGCGACCGGGCCGTGCTCGCGCACCGGGCGGACTGGGACGACAGCGCGATCATCGCCGTGCACTCGTTCTCGCCCGAGCCGCGGTCGGTGCAGATCGAGGCGGGCGACGCCGAGGCCGTCGTCGATCTGTTCGGGCCCGACGAGCTCGCGCCGCGCGACGGCCGCGTGCCGGTCGAGCTCGGCCGCTACGGCCACCGCTGGTTCCGGCTGCGCCGTCCGGGCCAGCGCGTCGCACCCTAGCGGCGATCTTCCCGGGTCTGAGCGGGGCGAACGTCAACTGCGGCAGGGTGGGGCGGGGGTGCCGACCGCCCGATGTCCCGAACTGCGTGCGATTACCGTCGGTTTCCGAGGGTGATCACCCAGAGTTCACCGCCGCGGGCGGCTCCCTTGCTTCCACATCAGCGCAGTTGACGTTCGCCGGCTGATCGAGCCGCACCTCGGGCCGCAACTCATCGATCGGCCGCCGAGGTTGGGAGAGTTCGGCGCGTGCTGTTCAAGCTCGCGCAGCTGCGAGGGATCGCAGACGGGACGATCGACCTCCAGTTCCGGCGCTGGGACCGGCCGCGGGCTCGCGCGGGCGCGAAGCAGGTGACCGCCGTGGGCGTGATCCGGATCGACGACGTGCGGGTGGTGCGGCGCGTCACGAAGGCGGAGGCGCGGCGGGCGGGGTTCGCGACGCCCGACGCGGTGGTGCGGGCGCTGCGGCCGGACGGCGACCTGTACCGGATCGAGCTCCACCTCGAGGGCCCCGACCCGCGGGTCGCCCTGCGCGAGCGGATACCGGCCGGCGACGATCTCGCGGCGCTGCGCCGCGCGGTAGAGCGGCTGCCATGGGGCCGCGACTACCTGCGCGCGATCGCCGCGCGGCCGGGCGTGCGCGCCGAGGAGCTGGCGGCGTCGTTCGGCGCCGAGAAGCGCGTGTTCAAGCCGCGCGTGCGGCGGCTGAAGGAGCTCGGGCTGACGATCTCGCTGAGCCCGGGCTACCGGCTGTCGCCGCGCGGCGAGGCGTTCCTCGCGCAGAACGACGAAGGGCCCGCCGATGCGGGCCCTTCGTGAAACCGTGTTTCGCCCTCCGGTCGCCGGAATTCCGACGGCGACCTGCGGGCGACGTAACACGGGTGCTTACATCATCCCGCCCATGTCGGGCATGCCGCCGCCGGCGGCCGCGCCCTCCTTCTCGGGCGCCTCGGCGACGATCGCCTCGGTGGTGAGGATGTTCTTGGCGATCGACGCGGCGTTCTGGAGCGCCGAGCGCGTGACCATCGCCGGGTCGATGACGCCGGCCTGGACGAGGTCGGTGATCTCGCCGGTCGCGGCGTTGTAGCCGTGGCCGGCCGCCGCCTTGCGGACGTCGTTGACCACGACCGAGCCCTCGGCGCCGGAGTTCTCCGCGATCTGGCGGGTCGGCTCCTCGAGCGCGCGATGGACGATGCGCGCGCCGGTCTTCTCGTCGTCGTCTGCGATCGCGTCGAGGTTGATCGCATCCTGCGCCTCGAGCAGCGCCACGCCGCCGCCCGCAACGATGCCCTCCTCGAGGGCCGCGCGGGTGGCCTGCAGCGCGTCCTCGACGCGGTGCTTCTTCTCCTTCATCTCGGTCTCGGTGGCCGCGCCGACCTTGACGACGGCGACACCGCCCGAGAGCTTCGCGAGGCGCTCCTGGAGCTTCTCGCGATCGAAGTCGGAGTCGGTGTTCTCGGTCTCCGTCTTGATCTGGTTGATCCGGCCCTTGATGGCGTCGGAGTCACCGGCGCCGTCGACGATCGTCGTGGTGTCCTTCGCCACGACGACGCGGCGCGCGCGGCCGAGCTGCGAGAGCTGCGTGTTCTCGAGCTTGAGGCCCATCTCCTCGGTGATGACCTCGCCGCCGGAGAGGATCGCGATGTCCTCGAGCATGCGCTTGCGACGGTCGCCGAAGCCCGGGGCCTTCACGGCGACGCCGGTGAAGGTGCCGCGCAGCTTGTTCACGACGAGCGTCGCGAGGGCCTCGCCCTCGACGTCCTCGGCGATGATCAGCAGCGGCTTGCCGGACTGGATGACCTGCTCGAGCACCGGCAGCAGGTCGCGGACCGAGCCGACCTTCTGGTTGGCGATGAGGATGAACGGATCCTCGAGGACCGCCTCCATCCGCTCCTGGTCGGTGACCATGTAGGGCGAGATGTAGCCCTTGTCGAACTGCATGCCCTCGGTGAACTCGAGGTCCATGCCGAAGGTCTGGCCCTCCTCGACGTTCACGACGCCGTCCTTGCCGACCTTCTCGATCGCGTCGGCGATCACGTCGCCGATCTCCTCGTCGCCGGCCGAGATCGTCGCCACGCGGGCGATCTGATCCTTGCCGGAGATCTCCTTCGACTGCGACTGGATGTAGTCGACGACCTGCTCGACCGCGATCTCGATGCCGCGCTTGAGGCCGAGCGGGTTGGCGCCGGCCGCGACGTTCTTGAGGCCCTGGCGGACGATCGCCTGAGCGAGCACCGTCGCCGTGGTCGTGCCGTCGCCGGCGACGTCGTTGGTCGCCGTCGCCACCTCGCGCACGAGCTGGGCGCCCTGGTTCTCGAAGTTGTCCTGCACCTCGATCTCACGAGCGATGGTCACGCCGTCGTTCGTGATGGTCGGAGCACCGAACTTCTTGTCGAGGACGACGTAGCGGCCGCGCGGGCCGAGCGTTACCTTGACCGCGTTCGCGACGGCGTCGACTCCGGCCTCCAGCGACTGGCGGGCGTCGGAGTCGTACTTGATTTCCTTGTGAGCCATAAGTGTCTTGGTCTCGCTTCCTAGGACTGGACCTTGGCCAGCACGTCCGATTCGCGGAGGACGAGCAGGTCGTCGCCGTCCACCTTGATCTCCGTGCCGCCGTACTTGGAGTAGAGGACCTCGTCGCCCTCCGCGACGTCGAGCGGGATCCGCTTGCCGTCGTCGTCGACCTTGCCATCGCCGACGGCGAGGACCTTGCCCTTCTGAGGCTTCTCCTTGGCGGTGTCGGGAAGGACGATGCCCGAGGCAGTCGTCTCGTCTTCCTCGACCGCCTTGACGATCAGCCGATCGCCGAGGGGCTTGAGCTTCATGTGAGTGACCTCCACTGAGATCTCGAACTACTGAATCCGTTGGCACTCCCACCCGGGGAGTGCCAACCGGGCGATGATTCTAGGACGCTGGAGCGCGAAGTCAAGGTGGAATTGGCACTCTCGTAACAAGAGTGCCAAACATGTTCGCGGGGCGGATTCCGGGTATGCGGGCTCAAGCGATGACGACGCGCACCCTCGTCCTCGGCGACTGGAGCCCGTGGATCCGCGACCCGATCGACGTCGTGCGGCTGCTGCTGGCCGTTGGGGCGGTCGGGTTCCTTGTGGCCGGTGATACGAATGGCGCAGTGCTGCTGGGCGGGGCGGCGGTACTGGCCTGGAGCGTCCGCCCGCTCCAGCTCCCGCGCGCGTACGACGCCTGCTTCGTCGTCGCGCTGGCGTTGCAGGCGACCGGCGAGGCGCTCGGGGCGTACGACGCGATCCCGTGGTTCGACAACGTCGTCCACTTCTCGCTGCCGTTCTTCCTCGCGCCGACGCTCTACATCGCGCTCGCGCGCGCCGACGTGGTGCCCGATCCCAAGGACCACACGACGGCGCACCACTACGTCGGGATCTTCGTGGTCGCCTTCGCGCTCGGCGTTGCGCTCGGCGGCCTGTGGGAGATCTGGGAGTGGGTGTCCGACCACACGTTCGGGTCGAGCCTCCAGATCGACAACGACGACACGATCGGCGACCTCGTGGCCGACTCGGCCGGCGCCGCGTGCGGCGCGCTGCTGCTCGTCTGCTGGGCGCGCTACGGATGGGGGTCCGTGCGCCGGATCCCGGGCGAGAACCGCTACGAGGACACCGAAGCGGGGGAACGCCGGCCCGGGGGGCCGGGTTCCCTTGCGGGTGTTCGCCCAGAGGGCGAAACCCGTGCCGGCTGAGGTCCGCCTCCTCCGGCACGGCGAGACCGCCGGCTACGAGGGCGACCTCGGGCTGTCCGAGCGCGGGCAGGCGCAGGCGCGCGAGGCGGCGGCCGCGCTGGCCGCCGAGGCGCGCGGGGCGGTGCGGGTGCTGTACGCGCCGAGCGTCCGCGCGCGGCTGACCGCCGAGGTGCTCGCCGAGCAGCTCGGGACCGCGGCGCGGGTGGCGCGGGGCTTCGCGAACTTCACGGTCGCGGCCGGGGGCGAGGTGCGCGAGCAGGCCGCGGTGTTCGGCGAGTACGCCGGGGAGCGCCGCTCGCGCGACGAGCTGCCGGGCTGGCTCGCCGACCTGGCCCGGTTCCGCGAGATCCACGTGTCGGGCGGCGACCCGATCGCCTTCTGGCTCACCACCCCGCTGCTCGGCTTCGAGCCGCCGGCGGTCGCGGTCCGCCGCTACTGGCGGGCGATCGCCGCCGTGGCCGACGACACGCTCACCGTTGTCGCCGCCCACTCCGGGCCGATGCGCGCGCTCGTGGCGCACGCCTTCCACGAGGACCTCGGTGAGCCGCACAACCTCGAGGCGGTCGCGATCCACCTCGAAGGCGGCCGCGCGCGCGTCGAGTACCGCGGCCGGACCGCCGACGTCGCCGTCCCCCACCTCGACGAGCCTGCATGGTGGGGAACCTGGCCCCCCGGGCCAGTGTCCCCCTAGTTCTGAGCGCCGCCGACGCCGCGCAGGCGGTCCTGGAAGTCCGGCGGGTTCTCGACGATCTGTGAGAAGCGCACGACCGTGACGGTGTCGTCGAGCGCGACCTCGCGGCCGTAGATCTGCTCGAGGAAGTGCACCATCTCCTCGGTGCGGCGGAACTCCGGGTTGTCGTGCTCGATGTCGCGCGGCGACAGGTCCTTCACGCGCTTGACCTCGACGTTGTCGATCACGGCGTGGAACAGCTTCTCGCGCGGCGAGTACTGGTAGCCGACCGTGACCAGCACGACCTGGTTCTTGCGGTACTTGTGCCGCTTGTCCCCGAGGCGGATGGTCGCGGTCTTGCGGCCGCGCTTCATCTGGTCCGCGAAGACCGTTGAGTAGAAGTTGAGGACCTGCACGGTGCGGCAGACTAGTACACGACGTGTACTAGCGGCCGGGGGTCGTGTTGGACAGCGCGCGCTCGATCAGCGCCCGCTCGCCCGGAAAGCTGAGGGTGGTGCGTGCCTCGGCCAGCGGGATCCAGCGCGCGTCCTCGACCTCGTGGTCGTGGTCCGCGGTCGATCCTGAGACGTAGTCGCAGAGGAAGAAGTGCACGGTCTTGTAGACGCGGCGGCCGCCGCGCCGGTACCAGTAGTTGACGTCGCCGAGCGGCCCGCGGATGCTCGCGATGACGCCGGTCTCCTCGCGCACCTCGCGTGCAGCGGTCTGCTCCGGCGTTTCGCCGGGGTCGGCGCCGCCCTTGGGCAGGCCGGTCACGCGCCGCTTGCCGGTCGGCGTGATGACGAGCACGTCGCCTCCGCGCAGCACCACCCCGCCGAAGGATGTCTCGCGCAGCGGGCGCCCCCGGTCAGTAGACATAGCCTCCGAGCGCCGACGGGTCATGGACGGTGAGGCGGCCGCGGCCCTGGGTGATGACTCCTGCGCGCTCGAGCACGGCCAGGAAGCGGCTGGCGGACTCGCGCGAGGAGCCGGCGAGCTTGGCGAGGTCGGCCTGGGTGGCGACCACCGGGACGTCGTACTCGCCCGCTCCCTCCGCCTGGGCCTGCTCGACGAGCTGGGCGAGCACGCCCGCGACGCGGCTCTGCACGGTCTGGAACGACTGGCGCGCGAGCCGCTCGTTCGCCGCCCGCAGCCGCCGGCCGAGCGAGATCACGAGCTTGACCGCCATGTCCGGGTGGCGCCGCAGCAGGCGCCGCATGTCGCCGCCGAGGATGCCGAGCACCTCGAGGTCGTCGGTCGCCTCGACCGTCGCCGACCGCCGCTCGGCGTCGAACATCGCCAGCTCGCCGAAGATGTCGCCCGGGCCGAACGTGGCGAGCGTGATCTGGCGCCCGTCCGCGTGCTCGCGGAGCGCGCGCGCGTGGCCGGCGTTGACGACGTAGCAGGTGTCCGAGTCGTCGCCCTCGCGGAAGATCACGTCGCCGGCGCCGAAGCGCCGCGGCACCGACACCTCGGCGACGCGGCGCAGGTCATTCTCGGCAAGCTGTTCGAACACCGGCACGCGGGCCAGCAGAGCGGCCGTCTCCTCAGCGCTCGTGGTCATGCTCGGCCGGAGCATGCCACGGCCGCGTCAGGCCATGTCGAGCGCTCGTTCGCGGCGCCGCCGCGAGATGCCGCGGCGCGCGAGCCAGGCGAGCAGCCAGATCAGCGCGACCGGGAGCAGCACCGCGGCGGCGATCAGCGCCACGCCGGCGGCCACCTCGAGCACGCGCAGAGCGTCGTCGAAGGCGTCCGCCGGCGTCCACGCGCCGCTGTCGTCGTCGCCCGCGCGGCTGGGCACGAGCGAGACGGACACGTCGGCGAAGTCGGCCCGGTTGTTGACGCGTTGGAGCGCACGCCGCGCGGCCGCGATCTCGCGCGAGACGATCTCCAGCCGCTCGCGGATGCTCTCGGTCTCGTTCACCGTGTCGGCGTCGGCGAGCTGGGCCAGCAGCGCCTTGCGCTCCGTGCGGGCGTCGCGCAGCCGCTCGCGCGCCGACACCACGCTCGAGGTGATGTCGACGCTCTGGCGCGAGAGCTCGCGCACGCGGCCGAGCCTGGACAGTCGCTGGATCGCGGTGTCGAGCCGGTCGGTGGGCACGCGCAGGAGCAGCGAGCCGCCGCGGTTGCTGGAGATGCTCGAGGACTTGACGAACCCGCCGAGCTCGGCGGTCACCTGGGCGACCTGGCTCGCCACGCTGTCGATCTCGCGCCGCGGCGCGGCCAGCGTCAGCGTCGCCGACTGCTGCTCTTCGCGAATGGGGCGGGGGTCGGAGCTCGGATCGCCGCCCGGACGCGTCGGAGGTGCCACGGCCGCGTCGTCGCGTGACCGCGGCGCCGCCAGCTCCTCGGAGGTCGACACGGCCGACTCGCCGCCGCCTCCGCCTCCGCCTTCGTCGTCGCCGGACGGCTCGATCAGCAGGCCCGCCGCGACCATCGGGAGCACGAGAGCCGCGACGGCGATCGCCGGCACCGCCTTGCGCAGCCAGACGAAGCGCCGCCGCGGCCGGGCTGGAAAGCCGGCCTCGACGCGGCGGTCGAGGTGGGTCGCCCACGCCGCGGTGGGCTCGGGCCTGTCGTCGCGCAGCAGCAGCGACAGGCCGGCCAGCTCGGCATGCTCGGGCGCGACGTAGCGGCCGGCGAGCGCGGCGTCGACCGCCTCGAGCTCGAGGGTCTCAGGACTGGTCATCGAGGATCTCCCGGAGCTTGGTCAGGGCGCGGTGCAGGCGGGTACCGGCGTTCGTGACGGTGACGCCCAGCACCGCCGCCAGCTCGGCGTTGTCGAGCCCCGCGTGGAACTTGAGCGCGATCAGCTCGCGGTCGCGGGCCGGTAGGGCGGCCAGCGCGGTGCGCACGGCCGCGCGCCGCAGCGTGCGCTCGAGCTCCTCGTCGGGCGAGGTCGGCTCGGTCGCCAGCGGCGCGGTGCGCTTCATCCGGCGCAGCTCGTCGAGCGCGGCATTGCGAGCGATCCCGAACACCCACGCGCGCTCGCTGCCACGCCGCGAATCGAAGCTCTTGCGCTTGCGGAACGCGCGCTCGAAGGCGAGCGCGGTCACGTCCTCCGCCGCGCTGCGATCGTGCAGCATCGTCGCGACGTACGCGAAGACGTCATCCCGCGTGGCGCGATACAGCTGCTCGAAGTCGAGAGCGATGCGGCCCGGTGCGGACGCGGGGAGGGTCATCGCTGAGTTCACGCCTGTACTACGACCGACCCGCCCACTTCATCACGGGTCGGCCGAACCGAGCGGTGCGGAGCCGTCAGTCGAACAGCCGCGGGTCGTTCGTGATCACGCCGGTGACGCCCATCGCCTCGAGCGTGCGGATGCGCTCCGCGTCGTCGACCGTCCACACGTACAGCTCGCCGCCGGCGGCGCCCACCGTCCGCACCAGCTCGCCGGAGACGAGGCGCCAGTGGGCCATGATCGCGTCGCAGCGACCGGCGGTCAGATGCTCGCGGGCGGCGGGCGGCAGCCGCCGCCGGATGCGCGCCACCATCGCGTAGGCCGGCAGCATCCACAGCCGCGACTGGGTGTAGTCGCGCCGCGCGCGCGGGACCGACCAACCGAGCCGCAGCTGCGGCTCGAGTGCGCGGACCGCCACCAGGCTGCGCATGAACGTGCTCGACACCAGCGCGCGCTCCACCAGCCCTTGCTCCCGCAGCGCCGCGACCACACGCGCCTCGTAGCCGGGCAGCTTGAGGTCGACGTCGAGCTCGACGCTGGTGAAGGACGACGACGCCAGGTGGGCGAGGCCCTGCTCGAGCGTCAGCGCCGCCGAGAGGTCGTGGTCGTAGTCGTGCGACAGCAGCAGCCGGCTGTCGTGCGGGCGGCGCATGTCCTCGGGCAGGACGTCGAACTCGATCATGTCGACACCGTGGGCGAGCGCGGCGTCGAACGACGCGATGGTGTTGCCGGGCGCGATGTGGTCGGCCCCCTTGTGGCCGACGCGTCTCAGTGCTGGCAGCTCGGACACCAGAACGTCGGCCGGTTGTCGTCGCCCTGGCCGCGCGCGGCGATCAGCGCCGGTGGCCCGCAGCGCGGGCACGGCCGGCCGGCGCGGTTGTAGATCCGCCGCCAGCGGTCCTGCCGGCCGTCCGCCGCCGACTGCTGCATGCGCGGCCGCAGCTCGCGGACGATCGCCAGCGCCTCCTCGTCCGTGACCCGTCCGGCCGGCCGCCAGGGGTCGACGCCGGCGGCGAAGCAGCCCTCGCTCTTCCACATGTTCCCGATGCCCGCGAGCGTCCGCTGGTCCAGCAGCGCGTCGCCGATCCCGCGGGTCGGATCGTCCTGCCGCAGGCGCCGCAGGAACTCCGCCTCGTCGAGCTCGGGCGCCAGGATGTCGGGCCCGAGGGCGGCCAGCCGCTGGTCGAAGCGCGTGCGGGATTCGGTCATCAGCTCGAGCACGGGTCCTCGCAGCTGGATCACTTCGTGGTCGCCACGGCGGATCACCAGCCAGGCCCGCGAAGGCGTCGGCCGGCCCACTGGCAGGACACGCCACGAGCCCGTCATGCGTAGGTGCGAGTGGATCACGAGGTCGCCCTCGAAGCGCAGGAACAGGTGCTTGCCGTGCGCGTCGACCGCGCGCACCGCCCGTCCGCCGAGCCGCTCCGGCCAGCGGTCGAGCCTGAAGCGCGGGTGCGGGGTTGCGATCGCGTCCGGCACCTGGCCCTCGAGGACCGGGCGGATCCGGCTCGCGTGGTAGTGGATGGTGTCGCCCTCGGGCACTACGCCGACAGTGTGAGCTTCCGCGGCCCGGCGCGGAAGCCGAGGTCGAGCAGCACGCCTCGTAAGGCGAGCCGACCACCGGCTCGCCGTTGACCCGCTCGATCGCGAGCCGCCGGACGCGCCCGCGCTGCACCGCCTCGACCAGCGCCTCCAGGCTGGGCGTGACGCGCGGATCGTCCTCCGCGACCAGGAACTGCAGCCCCTTGCCGCCGCGCTCGACGTACACCACCGGCTCGGCGCCCGCGAGCACCAGATAGGCGCCGGCGGTGCGGGCCGGGGAGCGGTTCTCGGTCTTCGGCCACTTGAGGGCGGCGCCGTACGGCTGCGCCGGATCGGTGGCGGCGAGCACGAGCGGCGGCGCGGCGTCGTCGTCGCGCTGCGAGCGCAGGCGCTCGACCGCTCCCGGCAGCGCGAACTGCGCGCCCCCGAGGCCTTCGATGAAGTAGCCGCGGCGGGCGACGCCGATCGTCTCCAGCGCCGCGAGCGAGTCATACAGCGACGAGAAGCCGCCGGGGATGCCCTCGGCGAGCACCTGCTCGCGGGTGACGATCCCGTAGCGCTCGAGCAGGAGCTCTGCCTGGGCGCGCCGGCGAGCCGCGGGATCGTCGCCGCGGAAGAGCGACTCGGTCAGCGACCACCGTCCCTGCACGGTCGGCTGCGCGCCGCGGCGGCGGGCGCTGAAGCTGCGGCGCCGCTCGGCGCGCGCCTTCTGCGACCACGGGGCGGCGGCGGTGAGCTTCGGCGACCGCAGCGGCGCCCACGCGTCGTTGGTCACCTCGCCCGCCCACACGAGGTCCCACAACGCCTCCACCAGCTCCTCGGTCGGCACCCCCGCGACCTCCGCCAGCAGGTCGGTGAAGAAGCAGGCGCCGGCGGCCAGGCGGGCGCGGATCGCGTCGTGCACGCCGCCCTCGGCCGCGGGCGGCGCCGGCGGCGCGCCCAACAGCGGCGCGTCCTCGCGGAAGTAGAGCGCCACGCGGCCCGAGCGGCGGCCGAGCGAGCCGGCGCCGGCCCACACCAGCTCGCCGGACGCGCACAGCTGGTCGAGCCACGACGGCGAGTAGGCGCCGACGCGGCGCGGGATCACATCGCGCTCCCACACGTCGACCGGCAGCGCCACGCCCTGCAGCGGCACCAGCACGTCGCGCAGGCGGTCGATCCCGGCGCCGGACGCCGGGTGGCGGTCGACGCCCTGCCAGCTCGGCATGAAGCGCGCCAGCGCGCGCTGGTCGGCGGGCTCGATCTCCTTTCGCAGGGCGGCCAGCGAGGCGCGGCGCAGCCGCCGCAGCACCTCGGGGTCGCACCACTCGCGCTGCGTGCCGCCGGGCCGCAGCTCGCCGCGCACCAGCTCGCCGGCACGCTCGAGGCCGGCCAGCACCGGCGTGAGGTCGAGCCCATAGCGGTCCTTCAGCACTCCCGCCTCGAACGGGCCGTGGGTGCGGGCGAAGCGGCGCACCAGCCGCTCCATCGCGTCCGGCACGTCCTCCAGGAACACCTCGGGCAGGCCGGAGGGCGGAACCGAGCCGAGCGCGTCGCGGTACAGCCCGGCGTCCTCGGCCGCGATCCAGCGCAGCTCGCCGCCGACCCGCAGGCGGACGGCGCGGCGCTCGCCGGCGAGCTGCTCGAGCCACTCGTCGGTGCCGCCGCGGGGGCGCGCCTCGTCGCCGGTCAGGTCGCCGACGCGGCGCAGGACGTCGTGCAGGGCGTCGACGCTGTCGGCGCGGGTGCGCTCGGAGGTCCGCTGCAGATCGGCCTCGACCTGGTCGAGCGCGGCGGGGTCGATCAGCTCGCGCAGCTCCTCCTGGCCGAGCAGCTCGCGCAGCAGGTCGCGGTCGAGCGCGAGGGCGGCGGCGCGCCGCTCCGCGTTCGGCGTGTCGCCCTCGTACATGTAAGTGGCGACGTAGTCGAACAGCAGCGAGGAGGCGAGCGGGCTGGCGGTCGGGGTCTCGACCTCGACGAGGCTGAGCTCGCGCGAGTGCAGCGCGCGCAGGAGCTCGGTCACGCCCGGCACGTCGAGCACGTCGCGCAGGCACTCGCGGTAGGTCTCGAGCACGATCGGGAACTGGGCGTAGCGTTTGGCGACCTCGAGGAGCGATTGGCTCTTGAGCCGCTGCTGCCACAGCGGCGTGCGGCGGCCGGGATACGCGCGCGGGATCAGCAGGGCCCGGCCGGCGTTCTCCCGGAAGCGCGCGCCGAACAGGGCGCTGCCGCCGAGCTCGCCGACCACGAGGTCCTCGAGGTCGTCGGGCTCGATCATCACCAGCTCGGCGCCGGGCGGCTCGTCGGCGTCGGGGAGGTGGACGATGATGCCGTCGTCGGACCAGATGGCATCCGACTCGAGGCCGAACTGCTCGCGGATCCGGGCGGTCAGGGCGAGGCCCCAGGTGGCGTGCACGCGGCCGCCGAAGGGCGAGAGGATGCACAGCCGCCAGTCGCCGATCTCGTCCCGGAAGCGCTCGATCACCACCGTGCGGTCGCTCGGCACCACGCGGGTGGCGGCCTGCTGCTCGCGCAGGAAGTCGACGAGGTTCTTGGCCGCCAGCGGGTCGAGGTGGTAGTCGCCCTCGAGCTTCGACGGCTCCTGGTCGACCGCCCAGCGCGCGAAGGCGCCGATCGCCTCGCCGAGCTCCTTCGGGCGGCCGAGCCCGTCCCCCTTCCAGAACGGCACCGCGGCGGGGACGCCGGGCGCGGGGGTGACGATCACGCGGTCGCGGGTGATCTCCTCGATCCGCCAGCTCGAGGCGCCGAGCAGGAACGTCTGGCCGGGCCGGGCCTCGTAGACCATCTCCTCGTCGAACTCGCCGACGCGGCGGCCGTCGGGGAGGTTGACGGAGTACAGGCCGCGGTCGGGGATGGTGCCGGCGTTGGTGATGGCGAGCGCGCGAGCGCCGCGGCGGGCGCGAATGGTGCCGTTCACGCGGTCCCACACGATGCGGGCGCGCAGCTCTCCGAACTCCTCGCTCGGATAGCGGCCGTCGAGCATGTCGAGCACGTTCTCGAGCTGCTGGCGCGAGAGCTCGCCGTACGAGTAGGTGCGGGTGACGAGCGCGTACAGGGCGTCGACGCTGAGGCCGTCGTCGCCGGCCGCGGCCGCCATGGCGACGATCTGCTGGGCGAGCACGTCGAGCGCGTTGCGGGGCACCACGGTGGTCTCGATCTGGCCCTCGCGCATGCGCTGGGCGACCACCGCGCACTCGAGCAGGTCGGCGCGGAACTTCGGGAAGATGCGGCCCTTGCTGGTGTCGCCGACGTTGTGGCCGGCGCGTCCGATCCGCTGCAGGCCGGCGGTGACCGACTTCGGCGACTCGACCTGCAGCACGAGGTCGATCGCGCCCATGTCGATGCCGAGCTCGAGGCTCGAGGTGGCGACCAGGCAGGGCAGCTCGCCGGCCTTCAGCAGGTCCTCGACCAGGAGGCGCTCCTCGCGGGCGAGCGAGCCGTGGTGCGCGCGCGCGATCGGCTCCTGCGCGAGCTCGTTGAGCCTCAGCGCGAGCCGCTCGGCGCCGCGGCGGTTGTTGACGAAGATGAGGGTGCTGCGGTGCTCTTTGACGAGGTCGAGGAGCTTGGGATAGATCGCGGGCCAGATCGACTTGCGGGTCGCCTCCATCCCGGTGCCCTCGAACGGGTCGAGCTCCACGTCGGAGTCCGGCTCGACCATCGACTCGACCGGGACGTGGATCTGCAGGTCGAGCGGCTTGCGGACGCCGGTGTCGACGACCGTGCAGGTGCGCTTCGGGCCGACCAGGAAGCGGCCGACCTCCTCGAGTGGGTTCTGGGTGGCGGAGAGGCCGATGCGCTGGACGTCCCGGTCCGCGGCCTCGGCCAGCCGCTCGAGCGTGAGCGCCAGGTGGGCGCCGCGCTTGGTCTGCGCCACCGCGTGGATCTCGTCGACGATCACCTGCTCGGTGCCGTCGAAGATCTTCGCCGCCTGGCTGGTGAGCATCAGATACAGCGACTCGGGGGTGGTGATGAGGATGTCCGGCGGGTGGCGGACCATCGACTGGCGCTCCCGCTGGGGGGTGTCGCCGGTGCGGATGGCGACCTTGACGTCGGCGCCGATGCCGCGGAGCGGCGCGCGCAGGTTCTTCTCGACGTCGTAGGAGAGCGCCTTCAGCGGCGAGACATAGACGAGCCGGGTGCGGTCGGCCGTCGGCTCGGCGACCATCCGGTCGAGCGCCCACAGGAAGGCGGCCAGCGTCTTGCCCGAGCCGGTGGGCGCGCTGATCAGCGTGTGCTCGCCGGTGGCGATCGCGGGCCATGCCTGCGCCTGAGCCGGCGTGGGGGCGTCGAAGGCGCGCTCGAACCACTCCCTGACCCGCGGAGTGAACTGTGACAGCGGCACTCCTGAGAGGGTAGGTGTAGGGCATGGAGTCTCAGTCGTGCTAGCTCCCGTCTTGGTGGCCCAGGCACGCGGCACGAGTGCGCTCCGGAGGAGTTCTAGGCCGCGGCCGGCGGCGCCACCGTGTTGCGGCGGGCGACGGCGATCACCGTCCCGACAGCCGTGATCGCGGCGGCGACCACGAACGCGGTCCGCCAGCTCGCGGACTCGACGATCGCCCCCGCCAGCGCCGAGCCGATCGCGATTCCGCCGACGAACGCCGTCACCGGCCACGTGTACGCCTCGGTGCGCGCTCCCTCCGGAGCGACCCAGCCGACCAGCTCGTTGCGCGTGGCCAGCAGCGGCGCGATGAACATCCCGGCGGGGATCACGAGCAGCGCCATGACGGCGACCGACGGCGCGGCCGCCATCGGCAGCAGCCCGAGCGGCAGCAGCGCGGCAACGGCGAGATGCACGCGGTTGAGCGGCGGCCGATTGGGGAGCGCGCCGTACACGAGCCCGCCGGCGGCGCTGCCGAGCGACCAGATCGCCAGCAGCACGCCCGCCGTCGCTGCGGCTCCACTGGCGTCGCTGAACGCCGGCAGCGTGACCTCGCAGATACCGATCCCGATCCCGGCCGGCAGCGACGTCAGCACCAGCGTGCGGACGCCAGGCGAGCCGAGCGCGCCCAGCGCTCCGGCGCGGGGGCGGTCGCGCTGCGGACGCATCGCGCGCGAGGGCGGCAGGGCCGTGAAGGTGACGGTGCCGATGATCACGCTGGCGGCCGACAGCACGAGCGCGGCGGGCGGCGCGAGGAAGGTGGCGACGAGCGCGGTCACCAGCGGCCCGACGATGAAGATCAGCTCGATCAGCACCGAGTCGAGCGCGTACGCGGCCTGGATCAGCTGCGGACGGTCGCGCAGCAGGCCGGGCCACATCGAGCGCAGGACCGACGAGGTCGGCGGGATCGCGAACCCCGCCAGGAACCCGAACGCGACGAGCCCGCCCGTCGGCGCCCCGGCCTCGGTGCTCGCGACCAGCGCGCCGAGCGCCGCCGCGTGGATGACCCCGAGCGGCACCAGCACGCGCCGCTGGCCGTGCGCGTCGACCAGTCGTCCCTGGACCGGCGCACCGATGCCGCTGCCGGCCGCGAGCGCGCCGGCCACCGCCCCGGCGACCGCGAACGAGCCGCGTTCGGCGCGCAGGTACAGCACGATCGCGAGAGCGTTGATCCCGATCGGGAACCGCGCCAGCAGCGTCGCCGCGATCAGCGCCGCGACGTGCGGCACCCGCAGCACCGCCGCGTACGCGCTCACGGCCCAGCGCGCTCGATGTCGGCCAGCTCGCGCGCCCGCCGCAGCACGGCCTCGATCATCGGCGCCGTCAGCTTCCCGGTGAACGTGTTCTGCTGGCTGGGGTGGAAGCAGCCGAGCAGCGTGTAGCGGCCGGCGCGCGCCTCGGCGCCGTGGCCGAACCGCGGCCGCGGGCGGGGGGCGACGAGGTTCCAGGCGAACTGGCCGAGGCAGACGATCACCCGCGCCCGCTCCAGCAGCGCGAGCTCGCGCTCCAGCCACTCGGAGCAGTTGTCGCGCTCGACCGGCAGCGGCTTGTTGGCCGGCGGCGCGCACTTGACGCCGGCCGTGATGAAGCAGTCGGTCAGCTGCAGGCCATCGTCGCGCGACACGGCGGTCGGCTGGTTCGCGAAGCCGGTCGCGTGCAGGGCGGCGAACAGGAAGTCGCCCGAGCGGTCGCCGGTGAACACGCGGCCGGTCCGGTTGCCGCCGTGCGCCGCGGGCGCGAGCCCGAGCAGCACCACGCGGGCAGCAGGGTCGCCGAACCCCGGCACCGGGCGGCCCCAGTAGTCCCAGTCGCGGAACGCGGCCCGCTTCTCGGCTGCGACCTGCTCGCGCCACGCCACGAGCCGCGGGCACCGCCGGCAATCGACGACCTCGCGCTCGAGCGCCGCGAGGGCGCTCACGGCTGTTCGACGGCCAGCAGCCCGAGGGTCAGACGCTCGACCACCGGCTCGAGCTCGCGGATGTCGTCCGGCACGCCGGTGCGGATCTGCCGCGACGCGAGCTCGACGACGGCGCCGACGATCGCGAAGGCTTCGTGCTCGCGCAGCCGCGGCGTCACGCCGCGGGCGGCGTCCTGCTCGTTGAGCTCCTCGACGTACTGCGTGACCGTCTCGAGCGCCCGGTCGCGCCGCTCGAGCGCGCGCGGCCCGGCGCCGACGATCTCCACCAGCAGCGTCTGCGACTGATCGGGATAGCTCGCCATCGTCTCCAGGAACGCGCCGAGGGTGCTGCGCACGCGCGCCCGCGGGTCGCCGGCGCCGTCGCGCGCCGCCGCCTCGCGCATCGCCCCCAGCACCGTGTCGGTGGCGGCGTCGAACAGCGCGACGATGCAGTCCTCCTTGTTCGCGAAGTGCTCGTAGAAGGTGGCCTTCGACATACCGGCCTCGCGCGCGATCGCCTCGGCGGTGGCGTCCGCGTAGCCGACGCGCGCGAACACGGCGGCGGCCGCCGCGAACAGCCGGCCGCGCTGGCGGCTCTGGCGGACCTCCAGCGGCGGGGCATGACGCCCCCTGGGTATCGTGGCACGCGCCTGCACGGCCGCGATCGTAACCGGGGCCGGCACCGGTGCGGGCCGGTACTAGGATCAGACGCGCCATGAAACGCCTGCCCGTCCTGCTCGCCGCGCTCGCCCTCGCAGGTTGTGGCGCGGAGACGGAACCCTCGTCGGTGGAGAAGTTCGAGGGTGAGGAGCGGGCGGTGGCGCAGAAGGTCGAGGACCTCCAAGAGGCGGGCGAGGGCCGCAACCCGGAGGACATCTGCTCGGACATCCTGGCCTCCTCGCTCGTGCAGCAGCTCGAGGCCGCCGGCGTCAAGTGCGCCGACGAGATGGAGAAGGCGATCGACGACGCCGACGACTACGACCTCCAGGTTCAGGACGTGACGGTCTCCGGCTCGACCGCCACCGCACAGGTCAGGCGCGGCGACGACGGGCCGACCGAGACCATGGAGTTCACGAAGGAGAACGGCCAGTGGCGGGCGACGTCGCTGAGCAGCTAGGCGCGCTCCGCCTTCGCCGCCACCAGTAGCTCCAGGAACGTCTCGTCGCCCATCCCCGGCGGCGCTCCGCCGACGCGTGGGCGAAGTCGTGACGCGAGCTCCCCCGCGAGCCGGCGGCGCACCTGCGGGTCCAGGCGGTAGCGGCGCTCGAGGAAGGAGCGCACCGGCGCCAGGTCGTCGGCCGAGACGGCGCTCACGTCCCAGGTCGCTGCAGTCGCGGTGTCGACCTGCGGGAGCCACCCGGGGGCCGAAGCGCGGTCGCCATGGCGGTCGCGGACCACGTACGTGCCGCCGGCGAGGTCGCCGATCCGCTGATTGCGGGAGGTGATGAAGATGACGGTCATCCCGACCGCGTAGAAGCCGGGGAGGATGTCGATCAGCCGCAGGAGGTTCCGGACCGCGCTGCGCGCGAAGGTGACCGGGCGCCCGCCGGGACCGGTCACCCGCAGCCCGGACGCGCGCTTGCCCGGCGTCCGCCCACCCCCCAGCACCTCGAACAGGACGTCGTAGAAGAAGATCAGCGCGAAGCTCAGCGAGGTGAAGACCGCGAAGCCGGCGTCGCCGGCCGGCCGCAGCAGGAGCCCGAGAGCGGTGATGACGACGATCTGGATCGCGAAGTCCATCCCGGCGGCGATGAAGCGCGAGCCGATCCCCGCCAGCGTGAGCTCGACCTCCACGCCCTCCGGGGTGGCGATCGGAAGCCGGTCGTCGAACGAGACCGGGGTGGCGCGGCGGGCATCGTCGGTGCTCATACTCCCTCGCGCCGATGGATGTTGACCGCTTCACGCGCGAGCGGGCGGCAGGCTGGGAGGAGCTGCACGAGCTCGTCCGCGCCGCCGGCCCGCGACCGCAGCGGCTGGCATCGGAGCCGCTGCTGCGGCTGGGCCGCCGCTACCGCGCGGCCGCGGCTGACCTCGCGCTCGCCCGCCGGCTGTACCCCGGGCACCCGGTCACGCGGCGGCTGGAGCGGCTCGTCGCCGACGCACGCCAGTCCGTCTACGCGACCGAGCCGCGGCGCCGGTCGCTGCTGTCCTTCCTGACCACCGGCTACTGGCACCGGATCTGGCAGCGCCGGGGCGCGCTGCTCGCGGGGCTGGCGCTGCTGTTCGTCCCCATGGCGCTCGCCGCCGCATGGGCGATCGACGACCCGGCGGCCGCGCTCGGGATCGTGCCCGGGGAGTTCCACGAGGCGGCGGAGCCGGGCGGCGCGGGAGGGCTGTCGACCGGCGAGGAGGCGGCCTTCTCGAGCGAGATCTACACCAACAACATCCGCGTGACGTTCCTCGTCGTGGCCGGCGGCGTGCTGCTCGGGCTCGGCAGCGCGGCGGTGACGATCTTCAACGGCGGGTTCATCGGCGCGATCTTCGGGCTCACCATCGAGGGCGGCACGTTCGACGAGCTGCTGCGGTTCGTGCTCCCCCACGGCCTGCTCGAGCTCAGCTGCATCGCGGTCAGCTGCGCGGCCGGACTGCGGCTGGGATGGGCGATCATCGACCCGGGTCCGCTCACGCGGGGCGCGTCGCTGCGGCGCGAGGCGCGCGCGGCGGTGGAGATCGTGCTCGGAACGATGCCCTGGCTCGTGCTCGCGGGTCTGATCGAGGGCTTCGTCAGCCCGAACCGGCCGTCCCTCGCGGTCGCGGCCGCGGTGGGCATCGCGGCCGTGACGCCGTTCTGGGTGCTCGTGGTGCGGCGCGGGCGTCATGCCCGCCCGCGCGCCTTGGCGCGCAGGTAGGCGGTCACGCATGCGGCCGCCAGGCCGTCGGCGGGCGCCTCGACCACCTGCGCTCCGGCTCGCCGCAGCATGTGGCCGACTCGGCTGCGAGCCGCCAGCACGTCGAGCGCGACCGCCTGGGCGCTGACGCCGTGGACGCCGGCCGGCTCGGCGGTCAGCACCGCGTCGAGGTCGGGATCGCGGACGGTGGCGACCGTCACCGCGTGGCGGCGCGCGAGAACCGGAACGGCGTCGACCAGCGGCCGCGCCGCCGTCTCCTCGAGCAGGTCGCAGAAGATGAAGACCAGCGACCGCTTGGCGCCCTCGACGCTGCGGAACGCCAGCTCGTAGTCGGGCTCCTCGGCACGCGGCTCGAGGTCGAGCAGCGCGCGCACGACCGCGCGGCCCCCGGCCCGCCGCGGCGCGAGCTGCCGGCGCACCCGGCGGTCGAAGGCGAGCGTCCCGGCGCGGTCGCCGAGCACGTCGGCCACCAGGGCGACCGCGACGGCGGCGTCGACGGCGACGTCGAGCCGCGTGCGGCCCGAGAGCGGCGAGGCCATCAGCCGCCCGGCGTCGAGCAGGAGCATCACCTCGCGGTCCTGCTCGACGCGGTACTGGTTGCTCATCGGCCGCTGCATGCGCTCGGTGGCGCGCCAGTTGACCTGGCGGATGTCGTCGTCGGGCTCGTAGTCGCGGATCGACTCGAACTCCGTCCCCAGGCCGAGCGGCCCGCGGGTCAGCCGGCCGGACTCGCGGAAACGGCCCTGGCGGACGGCGAGCGCGAGCCGGCGCGCGGCCGGGACGTCCGGGTAGACCGTGACCTCCTCCTCGCCGCCGCCCTCGTGGCGCCAGCGCCCGAGCCCGAGCGGGCCCTCGCTGCGCAGCGCCACCGCGGCGAGGACGTGGCGGCCGCGGCGGAGCGGCGTGACCGTGGCATCCAGCCGCCCGTCCGCCTCGCGCGGCGCGATGTCGAGCGCGGCGGGCGCCGGCTGGCGGAGGCGGATGCGGCCCGGCCCGTGGGCCTCGATGTGAAGCGGCGCCGCGACTCCGCGGGCGAGATGCCGACGCAGGGTTCGCCGCACCTCGGGGCGGCGGCGAACCGCGACCGCGTCGGCCGCGATCGCGCCGGTGAGAGCGAGCGCGGCGAGCCCGCCCACGACCGGCGAGGTGAGCGCGGTGACGACCGCGATCACGGCCAGGATCAAGGCCGCGCGCGGGGCGACGCTCATCGCGGCACCGGGACCTCGCCGAGCGCGGTTCGCACCGCGTCGGCACCGCCGAACCGCTCGAGCTCCGCCTCCGGCGTGAGCACCAGCCGGTGGGCGAGCACGGCGGTCGCCATGCCGCCGACGTCGTCGGGCGTCACGTAGTCGCGGCCGGCCAGCCGGGCGGCCGCCTTGGCGGCGCCGAGCAGGTGGACGGCCGCGCGCGGACTGGCGCCGAGCTGGACGCTCGGCAGATCGCGCGTGCGCCTCACGACGGCGATCACGTAGCGCGCCACCTCGTCGTCGACCCGCGTGGCGTCGACCTGCGCGCGCGCCTCGCGCAACGCCTCGAGGCCGACCACCGGCCGCACGGCGTCGAGGTCGCCGGGCCCGACCCCGCGCCGCTCGAGCCCCAGCATCCGCAGCTCGGCGTCCTCGTCCGGGTACCCGACCGCAAGCCGCACGAGGAAGCGGTCGAGCTGCGCCTCCGGCAGCGCGTAGGTGCCCTCGTACTCGATCGGGTTCTGCGTCGCCAGCACCAGGAACGGGTCGGGGAGCGGCTCCGGGCGCCCCTCGACCGAGACCTGGCGCTCCTGCATCGCCTCCAGCAGCGCGGCCTGCGTCTTCGGCGGGGTGCGGTTGATCTCGTCGGCCAGCAGCACGTTCGTGAACACCGGCCCGCGGCGGAACACGAGCTCGCCGCCGCGCAGCGCGACGTTGCCGGTGACGTCCGACGGGAGCATGTCGGGCGTGAACTGGATGCGCCGGAAGTCGAGCCCGAGCGCGCGCGAGAGCGCGGCCGCGAGCAGCGTCTTGGCTACGCCCGGCGGCCCTTCGAGCAGCACGTGGCCGCCGAGCGAGACGGCCGCCAGCGCCGTGGCGGTCATCTGCTCCTGGCCGACCACCACCTTGCCGACCTCGCCGGCGACCGCCTCGTACAGGTCACGCACCGGGACCTCCTCGGTTGAGCCGGGCGAGCGCTCGCCCGGCCGCGATGCCGTCGCCCGGCGAATCGCCGGCGACCGCCCGTGTCTCTTCGTCGGTGAGGCCGGCCGCACGGGCGGCCGCGGCCCACGCGCCGGGGTCCGCATCGCTCGGCAGCGCGGCACGGCGGGCGAGCCGCTCGGCGGGCTGCCACGCGCACCGACTCGACCGCCGCGACGCGATCGCGGCTGCGCGCGAGCGTCGCCGCGAGCGCATCGACGTACTCGCGGCGCGGAGGGAACAACGGCTCCTCCGGCGGTTCGGGCGGCCCGAGCCGCGGCCACCGGGCGGCGATCAGCAGCAGGCCGCTGAGGCCGAGCAGGACGAGCGCCCACTGGAGGCGATCCGGCAGCGCGGCGAGGCCGGTCTCGGCGCCGTAGCCGTGGACGCTCTCGACGAAGGTGATTGGTCCCGGACCGGCGAGCGCGAGCGCGAGCGCGGCGTTGTCGGCCTCGGCCAGCAGCCGGTTCTGGAGCGGCGACGGGTCCGCGACGAGCGCGATCCGCTCCTCCACGACGACGATCGGGCCGTCGGCGGAGGCGGCCACGGGCCGGGTGCCGGCGATCTCGGCCCAGTGGCCCTCGGCGGCGGTGCGCAACGCGGAGGCGTCGTCGGTCTCCGGGGTGGCGGCGAGCACGCGCGCGGCCTCCTCGCCGCCGCGCTCCCACTCCAAGCCGGGCGCGAGCTCCTCGGTCCAGGGCCCGGGGTTGCGGCCGCCGGCCACCACCCGGCCTCCGCCCTCCGCGAACCGCCGCAGCGCGCGGGCCTGGCCGGCGGTGAAGTCCTCCGGGTCGAGCACGACCACGGTGCCGCCGGCGGGCAGCGTCGCGTCCGACACCCGCTCGCGCAGCGCGCGCACCTCGCGTCCCGAGCGGCGGGCGAGGTCGGCCCAGGCGGCGATCCCGTCGGAAGCGGTCGCGAACGAGGAGGAGCGCGGCCCGCCCGGGCTCGGCACCAGCGCGTCGAGCACGAGGGTGACGGCGATCAGGGCGACCGCGACGGCGGCGATGCCGAGCGCCGCCCGACCCTCGGTGCTGCGCGGAAGCATCTTCATCGCCCGAGCACCTCGGCCCAGCCGCGGCGGGCGAGCTCCGCGTCCTCGCGCTCGGCCCGCCGCCCGCCGTACGCGATCGCGTCGAACCGCTCGCCGACCTCCGCGAACGCCGGTGAGCCGACCGCCCGCGCCACCTCGCCGGTGGTCAGCGACGGCCGGTACTCGATCACGTGCCGGCGGTCGAGCCGCAGCAGCCCGGCGCGGAACCGCAGCCGCACGGCGTGCTCCCAGTCGCCGTCGCGCTCGGCCCGCTCGGCCTCGCGCTCGAGGGCGCGCGGATCCTCGGCGGCGGGCAGCGCCGCCGCGCGGACACGCTCGATCGCCACCGCCCGGCGCCGGATCGTGGTGGTGGTGATCGTCGCGGCGGCGAGGATCACGAGGCCTGCCAGGAGCATCCACAGAGCGATCGGCCCGCCCGGCACCCCGGTCGCGAGGTCGTCGAGCCAGTCCGCGATCGGCTGCAGGCGGTCGCCGAGCCACTCGAGCGCGCCCGCGAACGGGCGCGGCACGTCGGCGCCCTCGAACCGCGGCTCGTCCAGGATGTCCTGGGCCTGCCGGCGGGCCTCGTCGGGCGACCACTGGGCGGCGCCGCCCGCCGTCACGAGGACGTGGTGGATCCCTCCGGCGGCGCGAAGCCGCCGTCGTCGGGCGGCGGGACGGCGGGCCGCTCCGGCGCGGACTCGAACCGCGCGGGCTCGGCGCCCACGCCCTGTGCCAGCAGCTGCAGGTCGAACGCCTCGTTGCGCACGCGCAGGTCGTAGTACACGACGCTGGTCACGGACGCCCACAGCGGATACGTCAGGGCGAGCGCGAGGAGGTTCACGAGCGTGAGCACGATCGCGACGGTCAGCTCGCTCACGCTGTCGCCTGCCGCGAGCAGGCCGCCGGCCACGGCGGCGAGGACGATCTGCAGCACGAAGGAGATCAGGACCACCACCAGCAGCGTGCCGAAGACGCGCCACCAGTTCCCCTTCGTCAGCGCCCACGACCGCCCGATGGCGGCGAACGGGCCCGTGCGCTCGAACACCACCGCCGGGAACGCCATCGAGAGCTTCACCGCGAGCCAGATGCCGGGGATGATCAGCGCGACCAGGCCGAGCCCGACGATGATGACCACGAGGAAGTAGGCCACGAGCAGCGGCAGCAGCCGGCCGACGGCATAGCGCAGCGACTCCGCGACGCCCGCGTGCTCGCCCAGGTAGGCGGCGCTGATCGCCTTGAAGCAGGCCGCGATCGCGAGTGCGGCCGCCGCGAACTGGATCAGCGCCGCGACCAGCGTCCCGGCGAGCGCGGTCCCGCTGTCCGCCGTCTCGGTGGTGTCGAGGTCGAACGCATTGGGATCCACCGACGCCTGCACGGCGGTCGCGATGATCGTGAGCGGGACCAGCGGCACCAGCACGCACAGGATCAGCGTCATGAAGCGGGCGCGGAACAGCCGGAAGCCGGCGTCCAGCATCTCCCCGACCGAGAGTGGGCGGAGCTGCGGCGTATAGGACGGCGCGGACACGGCGTTCCCTCCCCGGGGGTCGACCGGTCGCAGCCTAGTACCCGGCGCCCTCGGAACCGCGACCGATCAGCCGAGCGCCCGGCCGTACTGGCGCTCGTAGTAGGCGCGATAGTCGCCCGAGCGGATCGGCTCCCACCAGTCGCGGTTCTCGCGGTACCACGCCACGGTCCGCTCGAGCCCGTCGGCGAAGCGCACCTGCGCCTCCCAGCCGAGGCCGCGGGCCTTCTCGGAGCCGAGCGAGTAGCGGCGGTCGTGGCCGGGGCGGTCGGTGACGTACTCGATCAGCGACTCGTCCGCGCCCGTGTATTCGATGATCTTCGTGACGACCTCGAGGTTGGGCGCCTCGTCGGGCCCGCCGACGTTGTAGACCTCGCCCGGCTCGCCGCGCTCGAGCACGGTGCCGATCCCGCGCCCGAAGTCCTCGACGTAGATCCAGTTGCGGACCTGCATGCCGTCGCCGTACACCGGGAGCTTGTCGCCGTGCAGAGCGTTGAGAACCATCAGCGGGATCAGCTTCTCCGGGTACTGGTACGGGCCGTAGTTGTTCGAGCCGCGGCAGATCAGCGCCTCGAGCCCGTAGGTGTGGTGGTAGGAGGCGACCAGCAGGTCGGCGCCGGCCTTGGTGGCGGAGTAGGGGGATGACGGCTGGAGCGGCGACTCCTCGGTGAAGGAGCCGGTCTCGATCGAGCCGTAGACCTCGTCGGTCGACACCTGCACGTAGCGGAGCCCGCGCTCGCGCGCCGCCTCGAGCAGCGTGTAGGTGCCGAGCGCGTGTGTGGTCACGAACGCGTCGGGTTCGGTGATCGAGCGGTCGACGTGCGTCTCGGCGGCGAAGTTCACGATCGCGTCGGCGTCCTCGACCGCCTCGGCGACCTTGTCGGCGTCCTCGATGCCGCCCACCACGAGCCGGACGTCGAGCCCCTCGAGGTTCTCCCGCCGGCCGGCGTAGGTGAGCTTGTCGAGGACCGTGACCTCGTCGCCCTGGTCCAGGCGCAGCCGGACGAAGTTCGAGCCGATGAACCCGGCCCCACCGCAGACGAGCAGTCTCATGCAGCGACCTCCACGCGGGCGAGATGGGCGCGCAGTCCCTCGCGCCAGGGGGGCAGGACGGGGGCGTCGCCGCGGGTCGAGGCGAGCGCGGAGAAGGCCGGTCGCGGCGCGGGACGGCCGAGCGCGGCGGTGCTCTGGGGGCGGACCGTGCAGGCCAGGCCCGCCTCGGCGAAGGTGGCCTCGGCGAGCTCGAGCCACGAGCAGCGGCCGCCGCCGGCGACGTGCAGCACGCCGGTCAGCCCGCGTTCGGCGATGGTGACGAGGGCGGGCGCGAGGTGGCCGGTGTAGGTCGGGCAGCCGACCTGGTCGTCCACCACCGCGATCTCGTCGCGCTCGGCGCCGAGTCGCAGCATGGTGTCGACGAAGTTGCGGCCGTGCGGGCCGAACAGCCAGGAGGCGCGGACGATCGCGGCGGTGCCGTCCGCGGCGGCCACGGCTTGCTCGCCGGCGAGCTTCGAGCGCCCGTAGGCCGAGCGCGGCCCGGTTGGGTCGGCTTCGGTGTACGGGTTGCTCGCCCCGCCGTCGAACACGTAGTCGGTCGAGACGTGGACGATCCGCGCCCCGGCCTCCGCCGCGGCGGCCGCGACGTTGCCGGCGCCGGCGCCGTTGACCGCGGTGGCGCCTTCCTCATGTGCCTCGGCGCCGTCGACGTCGGTCCAGGCGGCGCAGTTGATGACCGCCTGGGGTCGGCCGGCCAGGATCGCGGCGCGGACGGCGTCGCCGTCGGTGATGTCGAGGTCGGCCCGGGCAAGCGCGGCGACCTGGTGGCCGGCGTCCCCTGCGGCCGTCACGACATCGCGGCCCAGCATGCCCGCAGCCCCCGTCACGAGGAGGCGCATGGCAGACATGAATAGCGCACGTGCCGGGGCTCAGCCCACCCGAAGGGCCAGAGAGAGCTCGAATCGCGCCTCGGGGTCCTCCAGCCGCGTGCCGAACAGCTCGCGCAGCTGGCGCAGCCGGTAGCGCACGGTCTGCGGGTGGACGCCGAGCTCGGCGGCGACGGCCTGGACCTGCCCGGGCCGGTCGAGCCACGCCCGCAACGTCTCGGTCAGGCGCGCGCGGGGGCCGGCCGGGAGGCCGTCGAGCGGAGCGAGCCGGGTCGCGGCGAGGTCGGCGGCGAGTCCGCGATCGGAGGCCAGCAGCAGTGTGGCGAGGTGGTCCTCCGCGACCACCAGCTGCTCACCGGCCACGCCGCCCGCGGCCGCCAGCCGGAATGCGGCGGCCGCGCGGCGAAGGCTCGCAGCCGCTTCGTGCCACGGGACGGTCGGCCCGATCGCGACGAACCCTGGGCGGCCGTCGCTCTCGCCACCGTCTCCGCCGCGCCGCGAGCCGCCTTCGTCGCGACCCTGCGCGCGGTCTTCGCCGCGCCGCGACGAGCCGGCCCGCGTCACGCGCCCGCGCGCGGTCGACGCCACGCTCGTCGTCGGCGACCGCCGCCACGATCTGGCGGCGGCGGCCGGGGGCGTCGGGGTCGGGGATGAACACGCATGCGAAACCGCCGGCGGCGCCGCCGATCGCTCCGCCGCCGAGCCGGCGCGCCAGCCGCACGCCGATGGCCTCGACGATCTCCTCTCCGGGCACTGGCTCGCCGCCGCCCGGCGGCGCGCCGCCCGCCTCGGCGCCCGCGGCGGTGTCGGCGGCGGCCGCCACCAGCGCCGCGACCCCGCGAGGCAGGGCCCAGGCGGCCGCCTGCGCCGCGGTACGGATCGCCTCCTGCGCGGGCGGCGGCTCCTGCGCCAGCAGCCGCACGAGCCGCCGCCGGCGGCGCTGGCTCTCGCCGGCCGCGGCCGACTGCTCCTCGGCATAGCCGTCGGCCGACTCGGCCGAGATCTCGTCGATGTAGGCGAACATCGCCTCGCCGAGCGAATACAGCGCCTCCGGCGGCAGCTCCGCCGTCGTGCCCGCCTCGACGAACCGGCGCCAGGCCAGCCGCGCGCCCACCCGGTAGGCGGCCATCAGCGCGTCGAGGCTCCGGCCGGAGTGGAACTCGCCGCGGCCGAGGTTCACGTACGTGTCGCGAGCACGCGTGACGTCGGCCCCGGGGTCGGCGACCATGTCCATGAAGCGGTTGAGCGCGACCTCGACGCCCATTCGCACCAGCTGGCCGAACGTCCCCTCCATCGCGCGCTGGTAGTCGGGGACCTCGAGGGCGATGGCGGCGATCATCTCGTCCGCCAGGCCGGGCAGAACCGGGCGCAGCACGTCCGCGGCCTCGGGCGGGACCGCGGCGAAGGTGGTACGAGCGGCCGGGGTCGCCATTTGTCACGAGGCTACAGCAGGACAGGCGGAATTCGTTCGCCGGGCGCCATGCGTGCCGGTGGTGCTGCGGGTAGGACGCAATGCATGACCGCCCTTCACCGTCGGCTCAACCTCGTCGGGGTCGTGCTCCCCTTCCTCGGTTTCGTCGCCGCCAAAGGGGGTCTGACCCTCAACGGGGTCTGACCCCTTTCTGAGGGTGGTTGAGGGTTAAACGGGCAGAAACGTGCAGGCTCGTGCTATAACCCGCACGGATGCTGACCGCTGAGCGCCGTCGCGAGATCCTCACTCGCCTCGACCGGGACGGGAAAGTCGTCGCCTCGGAGCTCGTCGCCGCGCTCGGCGTGAGCGAGGACACGGTGCGGCGGGACTTGCGCGAGCTTGCCGCCGGCGGCCTCGTCCAGCGCGTGCACGGCGGCGCGCTTCCCCCGGCTCCCCCCGCGGCCACCTTCGAGCAGCGGCTCCACGTCGCGCCCGAGGCGAAGGCCCACCTCGCCGAGGCCGCGCTGCCACTGCTGGAGACCGCGAACGTGCTCGTGCTCGACGGCGGGACGACCGCGCTCGAGCTCGCCCGCCGGCTGCCGCGTGATCGCGACCGCACCGTGCTCACGAACTCGCCCCCGGTCGCCGCTGCGCTCGCCCAGCACCCGCGCGCCGAGGTGATCCTGGTCGGCGGGCGGCTGCTCAAGCACGAGCAGGTGACCGTCGGCTCCGCGGCGGTCGACGCGCTGCGCCAGGTCCGCGCCGACGCCTGCGTGCTCGGCATCTGCAGCCTCCACCCCGAGCTCGGCATCACCGCGACCGACCACGACGAGGCGCACGTCAAGCGCGCGATGGTGCAGGCCTCGGCCGAGGTGATCGCACTCGCCACCGCCGACAAGCTGCGCACGGTGAGCCCCTGGTTCGTGGCGCCGCTCGCGGACGTCACCCACCTCGTGACCGACGCCGACGACGACTTCACGGCCGACTACGCCCGGGCCGGCGTCAGCGTGGTGCACGCATGACACCGCGCAGCGCGACCTTCGGCGTCTTCTTCGTCAACGGTGCCGTGATCGGCACCTGGGTCGCGCACATCCCGTGGATGCAGGAGCGCTTCGACTTCTCCAAGAGCACGCTCGGCCTGATCATCCTCACGATGTCGATCGGCGTGATCGTGGCGCTGCCGGTCATGGGCCAGGCGATCGTGCGGCTCGGCAGCGTCCGCGCCACGCGCATCGCCGGCACGGTCTGCGTGCTCGTGCTGCCGCTGCCCCTGCTGGCGCCGGAGCCGTGGCTGCTGCCGGTGGCACTGGCGATCCTCGGGGCCTCGAGCGGCGCCATGGACGTCTCGATGAACGCCCACGGGGTCGCGGTCGAGCGGATCCTGAAGCGGCCGATCATGTCCTCGCTGCATGCCGGCTGGAGCTTCGGCGGGCTCGCGGGCGCGGCGCTGGTGGCGATCGCGGGCGGCGCCGGGGTCGACCCGCGCGTCGAGACGCTGATCGCGACCGCCCTGCTCGCGCTGCTGTTCGCCGCCTGCTTTGCCCGCCTCGGCTCGGGATCGGCGACCACCGAGGCGCCGCCCGGCTTCGTCCGGCCCACGCGCGGCGTCGTCGTGCTGGCGATGCTGTGCCTGATCATCATGGTCACGGAGGGCGCGATGGCGGACTGGGGTGGCATCTACCTCACGCGCGATCTCGGGACCAGCACCGCCGTCGCCGCGCTCGCGTTCGCGGCCTTCTCCGGCGGGATGACCGCCGCCCGCGTGTTCGGCGACTGGCTCAACCACCGGCTCGGGGCCGCGACGCTGTTCCAGGGCGGGAGCGCGCTCGCCGCTCTCGCGCTCGGCGCCCTGCTGCTGCTCGGCGAGCCCGCGCTGGCCATCGCGGGCTTCTTCCTGGTCGGCATCGGCGTCGCGAACGGGGTCCCACTCGTGTTCAGCGCCGCGGGTCATGCGCCGGGCCGCGAGTCGGCTCCGAACATCGCCGCCGTCAGCTCGATGGGCTCGATCGGCTTCCTCGCCGGCCCGCCGTTCATCGGCTTCCTCGCCGAGGCCACGTCGCTCCCGCTCGCGCTCTCGACCCTCTGCCTCGGCCTCGCGGTCGTGACCATCGCCGGCCGCAGGATCGGGGCCGCCGCGGTCGGCCCCAGCGTCCCCGCGGTCGAGGGGGCGCACTGATGTACGTCCTCTCCGACCTCGACGGCGTCCTCGTCGACTCCGGCGACGCCGTCGAGCGCGTGTGGCGCGAGTGGGCGGTCGAGCACGGGATCGACCCCGACGAGGTCGCCCGCGCGAGCCACGGCGTGCCGTCGCCGGCCGTGGTGGCGCGCGTCGCGCCGCACTTGAGCTCGCCCGCGGAGATCGACCGGATCGAGCGCCGCCACGCCGCGACCGGCGGCACCGCCCTGTGCGGCGGAATCCGGGTGCCGTCCTGATCTGCGGTCGCCACACGACCACAGGCAGGATGGTCCCCTGATTCTCGCCGCCGTCCTGCCTGGGTATTGCATATCGATACCTAGCCAGGACGGCTCCCCAAACCGCCCAAGACCGGCCGCGCGGGCGGCTCCCCCGCCGCCCTACCCAGCCGCAGTTGACGTTCGCCTCGCTAACCGACCCCGTTCAGCTCGTCCGCCGCACCCTCGACATCCCCCTGGCCGATGAAATCGACGGCCAAAAGGTTCACCGGCTGCCCCCGGATCCGCTCGCACTCGCGCGCCCTCCCCACCAGCACGTCGCGCCGATTGACGAGAGCGGCGTTCGACGGCCGCGGCGTGGGGTCCGTGTTCACCCAGTGGTTCATGAGCAGCAGCGGCGCGTCGGGAGGCCCGCGGTTCGGCTCGCAGCTGGCCGGCCAGTTCGGCGGCTCCGTCAGCAGCGCCGGGCGCTTGAACGTGAACGGCGTCTCCTGGATCGCCTCGTCGTACCCGACCGCGAACCACGGCGCGTCTCCGACGTGCTCTGTGTACACGACCACCTGGCGGCCGCTGTCGATCATCTCGCGCAGGGTCGGGAACGGGCCCGCCGGCGGGCCTCGGTAGACCTTCGCGGCCAGCCCGGACTCCTCCAGGGCAGTCACGATCGCTGACGGCAGCACGTAGTCCTCGATCACGATCACCAGCACCTCGGACGGCTGCTCGACGAGGAACTCGCGCACCTCACGCAAGGCGCCGGTGATCTCGGTGGCGCCGAGCTCGCAGAAGCGGTGGCAGAGGAAGACGCCCGGCTCGCCCTCGCCCGGGAGCACGCGGTCGCGGATGCGCCCGATCGCCGCGAAGCCCTCGGGGCCGAGCGTTTCCAGGTAGAGCTTGCGGTCCGTGTTGCCCGAGCGCTCGGAGCGCTCCGACAGGTCGGTCCGCACCGCGTCGCCGGCCTGCAGGCCGTAGTGGGCGTCGATCAGCAACCCGCGCACGCCGGCGCGCAGCTGGTCGCGGATCGAGAGTGTGTGGATGCTCGAGAACCAGTCGTCGGCCGCCGTCGACATCGCGTTGTGGGACGCCGGCAGCGCCACCTCGTCCAGCCGTCGCGAACACAGCTCCACATGTCCGTTGCAGGCGTCCGTGCGGACCGCGGCCGGCGCCGTCGCGCCGCCTGTGCGCAGGAACACGAGCACGGCCGCGAACGCGAGCACGCCGACCGCGACCGGCGCGAACGAGGCGGCGATCGCGCGCCGCCCGATCTCGGCGCGCGCCGCCCGGCGGGTTCGCGCGGCGCCGAGCAGCTCCGCGACGCCGCCGTAGAGCACGAACAGGCCGACGGCGACGCCCTAGGACCTGCAGGGCGCCGAGCGGCCGCAGCACCGCGGCCAGGCCGACGATGACCAGTCCCGCTCCCCGCAGCACGCGCCAGCGCGTCCGCGGCGGCGTGCGCGACACCAGCTCCCAGCCACGCGCGACCGTCGGCCCGAGGTTCGGCAGCGTCGCCTGCGTCGCGAACGCCGCCGCGACCGTCGTCGCCAGGGCGGCGACCAGCACGAGCAGGCCGCTGAGATCGCCGAGGAACGCGTCCCACACCGCGCCCGCGGCCCGCCGGTCGAGCTCTCGGTCGCTCGTCAGACGCTCGGCCGCCACTCGCGCGCCGCCCAGCAGCAGGATCGTGGCCACGGCCAGCCCGGCGACCGTGAACCCGAGCACCTGGACCGCTCGCCGCCAGTCCGGCGACAGCGCGAGCGCCGCCGCCACCGACGCCAGCGCCAGGACGGTCAGCAGCAGCGACAGCGCACGCAGGCGGTCGGCGGTCTCCGCCGCGGTCAGCGTGACCTCGTTGACGAAGTCCAGGCGCAGCGCGACATCGGTGTGGATCTGGTCCAGGCCCCGCACGGGCAGGCGTCCGAGCGCCGACTCCACCAGCACGCCGGCGTCCTGCAGGTCGAGCAGCACGCGCGCGTCGCTGCCGGACAGCAGCGCGCTGTGCAGCCGGCGGGCGCCGTCCTCGAACAGCGCCAGGAACGGCTCCGAGCCGGCGATGCCGGCCACGGCGGCCTCGATCAGCGGCTTGGCGGCGACCAGGTCGGGCTCGGAGCGCAGCACGACCCGGTCGGTGATCTCGCGGCCGACCACGGCCCGCACGTCGGGATCCCCGAGCGCCGACGCGGCGCGGTCCGAGAACTGCTCGGGCGAGAGCAGCTCATACCGGACGTAGCCGGCCACCACCGCCGCCACGGTGAGCACGGCGGCGACATACACGAGGACGCGCGCGAGCAGCTCCCGGCCCACGCATCGCCTCCTACAGGATCCCGATCTCCGACTTGTCGCCGACCATGAAGCGATAGGCGCGCGGCTGGCGCACGCCGCGCGAGATCGACACGTCGCGGCCCAGCAGCGAAGACTCCATCCGCCCGTCGAGATTGCGCACCGACGACCCCTCGAGCAGGATCGAGTGCTCGACCTCGGCGCCCTCGATCACGCAGTTGCGGCCGACCGCCGTGTACGGGCCGATGTAGGCGTCGCGCACGACGGCGCCGGTGCCGATGACCGCCGGCCCGCGCACGGTCGCCCGCTCGAGCAGAGCGCCGGACTCGACCACCACGCGGCCGTCGACCTGCGCCGAGTCGAGCACGCCGTCGATCCGCCGCACGACCGTGTCCAGGATCAGCCGGTTGGCCTCCAGCATGTCCTCCAGCCGCCCGGTGTCCTTCCACCACCCGCGCACGATGTGCGGCTCGACCCGCTTGCCGTTGTCCACCAGCCACTGGATGGCGTCGGTGATCTCGAGCTCACCGCGCGCCGACGGCTCGATCGCGCGCGCCGCGTCGTGGATCAGCGGCGTGAACATGTAGACGCCGACCAGGGCGAGGTCGGTCGCCGGCTCGGGCGGCTTCTCCACGAGCCGCACGACGGCGCCGTCTCCCCCCAGCTCGGCGACGCCGTAGTTCTGCGGGTCGGGCACCGGCGTGAGCAGGATCAGCGCCTCCGGCGCGTGCTCCCGGAAGGCGTCCACGAGGTCCTCCATCCCGCCCTGCAGCAGGTTGTCGCCGAGGTACATCACGAACGGTGAGCGACCGAGGAACGGCTCCGCGGTCAAGACCGCGTGCGCGAGACCGGCCGGCTCGTCCTGGACGATGTACTCGATCCGGACGCCGAACTGCGAGCCGTCGCCCGCCACGGCGCGGATCTCGTCGCCGGTCTCCGGCGCGATGATGATGCCCACGTCGGTGATCCCGGCGGCGGCCATCGCCTCGATGCCGTAGAACAGCACCGGCTTGTTGGCCACCGGCACGAGCTGCTTGGCCGACGTGAAGGTGATCGGGCGCAGGCGCGTGCCGCGCCCGCCGGACAGGATCAGGCCCTTGAGCGGGTCCATGGGCGGAGGAGCCTAGTAGGTCCCGGCGAGCTTGCGGTGGTCCCAGGAGGCGATCCGGCGGGGCACGAACCGGAGCCCGACGCGCTTCGCCGCCTGGCCGCGCAGCGCCTCCGGGTCGACCGGCCCGCCGGTGTAGCGCTCGAAGATCTCGACGCCCAGCTCGAGCACGTGCTCGCGGTGGATCACCGCCTCGGACCTGATCATCACGCCGCGCAGCTCGTCGTACTCGTCGCCGGCCTCGACCTGGAGCGTGCAGCGCGGGTCGCGCTCGAGGTTGCGCACCTTCTGCGACTTCGCGTACGTCCACGACCACAGCTCGCCGTCGCGCACCACGTACCACAGCGGCATCAGGTGCGGCCACCCGTCGCGGCCGAGCGTGGCGCAGGTGACGACCCGCTCGGAGGCCAGGAACGCGGCCGCCTCCTCGGCCGTCATCGCGATCTGCGCGCGCCGGTGGCTCACGAAGACGGCGCGAGCAGGCGCTCGGCGGCTGCCAGCACCGCCTCGCGGGCGACCGCCGGCTCGAGCACCGCGGCGTCGCCCGCCTCCTTGAGGATCTCCTTGACCAGGTAGTCGATTCCCTTGAACGGCAGCTCGACCACGATCGAGCCGTCCTCGAGCTCGGCCACCACCGTCCGCTTCTCGCGCGCCCAGCGCGCCTGCTCCGGCGAGACCCACACCCGTGCGACCTGCGAGCCCTCGATCTCGCCGGTCCGGGGCCAGCCGCCGACGTCGGCCACCGGGTCGAGGTCGGGCCGCGGCTCGAAGCGCTCGTCGAGCGCGGCCGCGCTCTTGATCCGGTCCAGCCGGAAGTGCTTGAGCCGGTCCTCGACGGCGGCGACGTACCACGCCTCGCGGCCGTTGAGCAGCGCGTACGGCTCGACCCGCCGCTGCGTGAACCGGTGCTCGTCCCAGTACTCGAGCTCGAGCAGCCGGTTCTCGTGCACGGCCCGCTCGACCGTGTGCGCGACCTCGTCGGCGACGGTCGGCGACGTGATCTGCAGGCCCTCCTCGACCGGGTCGTGGCCGAGCGCGGCGACCACCTTCTCGCGCGCGCTGCCGAGCTCGGGCTGGGCGAGGTTGAGCAGGTCGATCGCCGCCACCAGCGCCTTGGCCTCGATCGGCAGCAGCCGCGCCGGGCGGTCGAAGGTGTCGGAGTAGGGCTCGGGGTCGACCTCGATCTCGCCGCTCGGCAGCACCTCGGCGTAGATGACGTACGCGCCGCCGCCGAAGTTGACGACGTTCAGCACCGAGATGTCCTCCCGCAGCTCCTGCGGCGACATCTTGAGCTGCTCGCAGACCGCGTCGACGCGCAGGCGCTGACCGGCGCGGCCGGCCGCGATCAGCACCGACGCGAGCGTGACCAGCCGCGCGAACCGCTCCGGCCGGATCGTGGCCGCCGTCTCGCCGCGCCCGCGCCCGTTGGCCTCGACCTCGAGCGCCGCCGGTGGCGGCGTGTCGGGGATCGGTGGAGGGTCGCCGCGGTGCTGCTCGACGATCCGGTCGATCCGCTCGCGCGCCTCCTCGACCAGTTCCGGCGGCCCCTCGACGCGGGCGTGCTGGCGCAGTCCGAGGGCCCACGAGATCACGAGCCGCGGGATCGAGTACGCGGTGCGGAACACGTTGTCGCGCAGCTCGCCGTAGGCGCCGAACTGGCGCTCGACGTACCACGAGACGTCATCCGACACCCACACCTCGGCGGTGCCGACGGGGTCGCCGAGCTGCCACGGGATGCGGCCGGCGTACCGGCGCGGATCGAAGTCGCCGGGCCGCTGGAAGTCGTGCTCGGCCTTGGTCGCGTAGGCGACCTTGCCGCGGATCCGCGTGAGCCTGAACACGCGCACGGCCTTGCGCTCGTGCGAATGGCCGACCAGGTAGAACTGGCCGCCCTCGAACAGCAGGTGGTAGGGGTCGACGGTCCGCGTCGCGGTCTCGCCGGTCTGCATCGTGTAGTACTGGAACTCGATCCGCTTGCGGCGGTAGATCGCCGTGTCGACCTTGGCCAGCCGGGCCGACAGCTCGGTCCCGCCCGCCGACGCCGTGATCCCGAGCCCGATCGTCTGCCGCAGCTCGGTGCCGAGCGGGCTCGGCCGGCCCCAGGTGATCTGCTGCAGCGCCAGCCGCAGCGGCTCCGCGTAGGCGAACTCGCCGTCGAGCAGCGTGAGCGCGGTCTGCAGGGCGGCGCGCTCGTCGTCGGTGAACTCGATCGCCGGCAGGTGGAACGCCTCCGGGGCGAGCGAGTAGTTCTCCTGCTCGGAGAAGCCGTCGGACGGCTTGTCGACGGTGAGGTGGATGCCGAGCGCGTCGAGCTCGGCGCGGTCGGCGTAGAAGCGGCGGGCGAAGGCGTCCTCGGTCATGTCCGAGTACCCCTCGACGTCGCGCCGGATCTCGGTCGCCGTGACCGGACGGCGCTCGGCCATCAGGTACGAGATCAGCGACAGCTGCCGGATCAGCTTCTCGGTGTCCTTCGCCAAGGCCTCCCAACCTTAGAGGCGACCCTGCGGCGGCGATGCGCCTACCCCCTGGACATGCGCTGTTTGCGGGGTTTCGGCCACGATCAGCAGGTACTCGACCGGCAGCTCGGCGTCGACTTCGCCCGTGTTCCAGCGCTCGACGAACTCGAGGGCCTCGCGATCGAGCTCGGCGCGGCGGTCGTCGTCGAGCGTCGCGTACACCGCGATCACCGGTCCGAACGTCTCCTTGTAGTAGTCGAGGAAAGCCTGCGGACCGCCGGGGCGCCGCTCGACGTAGTGCCGGCGCGTCATCTCGAGCGCCGACACGCGCTCCCCGAACAGCTCGCGCACGTGGTCCTCGACGCCCCACAGGATCGGCGGCGGTTCGTCCGAGGGCGGGGCGTAGCGCCCGAACAGCTCGAAGAAGTCGCCGGCCATGCCCTCGGGCGTGAACGTGATCATGCCGATCGTGCCGCCCGGCCGGCACACGCGGACCAGCTCGTCCGCGACCGCCTGATGGTCGGGCGCGAAGATCGCGCCGGCCGAGGAGGTGACGACGTCGAACTCGTCGTCGCGGAAAGGCAGCGCCGCCGCGTCGGCCTGCACCCACTCCAGCTCGACGCCGCACGCGGCCGCCTCCCGGCGGCCCGCCTCGAACTGCGCCGGCTCGAGGTCGGAGGCGACGACGATCGCCCCCTCCTGGGCGGCGCGGATCGCGACGTTGCCGGTGCCGGCCGCGACGTCGAGCACGCGCTGGCCGGGCGAGATGCCGCACGCCACCGTGAGCTCGGCGCCGAAGCTCCAGATCATGTCCTTGGCGAAGCGGTGGTAGTCACCGAGCGCCCACATCGTCTGCGTGGTTTCCATGCGCCGACGGTACGGCCGCCGCACGGCGCCGTCTTCGCCCGCACCGGCCATCTTGCGAACGGCGCGGATAGCCAGATCCGGCTACAAGCCCACCCGCGCCGCGACCGCGGCGGCGGCGGCGCGCGACGGGAGATCGAGCTTGCGCAGGATGCTCGTGACGTGGCGGTGGACCGTGTGCTCGCTCACGATCAGCCGCTCGGCGATCAGGCGGTTGGTGAGCCCCTCGGCGAGCAGCGCCAGCACCTCGCGCTCGCGCGGCGTGAGCTCGGGCAGCGGCGGGGCGGCCGTCGCGCCGAGCTCGCGCAGGCGCTCGCGCGCCGCGGCCGCCTCGCGCTCCGCCGCCTCGGGGCGGCCGAGCGCGACGAGGACGGCGGCGAGCTCGAGCCGCGCCTCGGCGGCCTCGAACGGCGCGCGGCTGCGGGTGAAGCAGTCGACGGCGTCCTCGAGCAGCACGCGCGCCCGGTCGTGATCCCCGCGGGCGGCGGCGAGCCGGCCTTCGGCGAGGTCGGCGCACGCGCCCAGCGGTGCCGTGCCCACGAGCCGCGCGACCTCCCGCAGCGAGGCCAGCGTGTCGGCCGCCCGCTCGAGATCCTGGCGCTCGGCATACGCGCGGACGAGCAGCTCGAGCGCGGGTGCGCGCGACAGCCGGCGGTGCTCCGGCAGCTGCCGCAGCAGCCGCTCGGCGAGCTCGACGGCTTCGCGCGCGTCGCCGCGGTCGAGCGCGAGCCGCGCCTGGCACAGCTGGGCGCTCGACGACCCCTCCGCCCGCGCGCACAGCTCCGCCGCCTCCTGCGGGCGGCCCTGGCGCCGGCGCAGCTCCGCCAGGCCCGCCAGCGGGCCGCCGAGCATCCCCGGCCGGGACCGCATGAAGTCCTCGATCGAACCCTCGAGCATCGCCTCGGCGTCGGCCCAGCGGCCGCGCCAGAGATGGACGGCGCCGTACTCCGCGCGGCAGTACCCGAGCATCATGCGGCTGCCGTAGCGGTCGGCGAACTCGGCGATCCGGTCGCACCACGCCGACGCGCGCTCGAAGTCGAGCACCATGGTGCAGGCCGAGACCAGGAAGCAGAACGTCCAGGCTCCCGAGATCGGGTTTGCGGCGCCGCCCTCGAGCGCGGTGGCGGTCGCCTCGTCGAGCCGGCGCATGCCGTCGTCCACGCGGGCGCACGCGACGAGCACGGCGCCCTCCAGGGCGAGCCCGAGCATCTCGAGGTCGGGGACGCGGCAGCGGCGGCCGAGCTCGGCCGCCTTCAGCGCGAGCTCGGTGGCCCGGGCGGTGTCGCCCTGCGCGTGCGCGATGTAGCCCGCGTGGAAGGCGAGCCAGCCGTGCTCCGGGCCCGGCTCGAGGCCGGCCAGCAGCCGCTCGGCGCGCTGCAGCCAGCCGCTCGCCACTGCGAACGAGCCGCCGAAGTCGAGCTCGTCGACCGCCAGCCACAGGGCCATCCGCGCCGCGCCCTCGGCGTCGCCGGCCGTGCGGTAGAGCGTGAAGGCGCGCTCGCGCGCCGCGAACACCGTGTCACCGTCGTCGAGCCACCAGGCAGCCCAGCTGAGCCCCTCGTGCGCGGCCGCCGTGTCCTCCGCGGCGAGCGCCCGCTCGAACGCCGCGCGCGCCTCGCGCCAGCGGGCCTGTTCGAGCGCTGTCCAGCCGTCCTCGACGACGGTCGTCACGAACGCATTGTCCGCCCTTACGCCGCTTGACGTGCAGCGAAGTAGGCGCCGCCGCCGATCGCGCGGTCGTACGCCGACCAGGCCGAGCCGTGCGGCAGCTCCTTCTCCAGCCGGTCGAACGAGCCGAGCTTGCCGCCGAGGTTGTCGATCATGTGCACGAGAGTCGCCTCGCGGGTGGCGGGCAGGACCGGCGAGCCGTGCTCGAGCTGGCCGTGATGGCTGAGGATGATGTGCAGGACGGCCGCGGCGAGCTCGTCCGGGAAGGCGGGGATCGCCTCGATCTCGCGCCGGATCCGGTAGTAGCCGAGCGCGATCTCGCCGTGCAGCTTGCCGAGGTCGGTCAGGTCGATCGCCAGCGGGTCGGACGTGTAGGCGTCGAGCTTTCCGATGTCGTGCAGCAGTGCGCCGGTGATCGCGACGTCGCGGTCGATGCCCGGGAAGGTGGTGGAGATGACGGCGACCGCCTCGGCGACGCTCAGCGAGTGCTCGAGCAGCCCGTGCCGGTAGGCCTGGTGCAGCCGCTTGGCCGCCGGGGCGTCGCGGAACGCGGGCCACGACGCCGCGTCCGGCCCGAGCACGCGATCGAGCAGCTCGCGCAGGTGCGGGCTCTGGACCTGGGAGATCAGATCGCGCAGCGCCGCCTCCATCTGCGCGGCGGTCCGGGGTGGGCCGTCGAGCAGGTCGGCGAGGTCGTACTCGCGCGGATCGGCCCGCCGCAGCGTCTCGACCACCAGCTCGGGGCCGTAGCGGGGGTTGACCTCGAAGCGGCCGCCGACCGCCACGCAGCCGCCCGGCTCGCACAGCGGCGCCAGCTCCCGAGCATGGTCGCGCACGATCGCCACCACGGCGCCCGTGCGGTCGGCCAGCGAGAGCCGCAGGTACTCCGAGCCGTCGCGCTTCGACCGCAGCTCGCCGGCGCGCACGAGCAGGACCATCTCGAGTGCCTGGCCGTCGGCGAGCTCGCGAACGAACATGGTCAGGAACGCTAGAGCCGCCTTCGGATGGCAACATCTATGTCGTGCCCACCGCACTGATCACCGGCGGTACCGGCGGGCTGGGGGTGTCCGTCGTCGAGGCGTTCCTGGCCGACGGCTGGCGCGTAGTCGTCCCCTGGATCGTGGGCGGCGAGCAGGAGCGGCTGCCGCCGGAGGCCGAGGCGGTGGAGGCCGACCTGTCCGACCCTGACGACGTCGGGCGCGCCGTCCGCCTCGCGGCCGGCGACCAGTCGGCGCCGCTGCGGGCGGTCGCCAACCTCGTCGGCGGGTACCGGGACAACCAGCCGGTGGTCGACACGCCGCTCGGCGAGTTCGAGTCGCTGTTCGCGCTCAACCTGCGGCCGACCTACCTCGTCACCCAGTGCGCGCTGCCGCGCCTGGTCGCCGCCGGCGGCGGCGGGATCGTGTGCGTCTCCGCGAAGGCGGCGCTCGACCCGTGGGCCGGCGGCTCCGGCTACGCGGCCTCGAAGGCGGCCGTGATCGCGTTCGCCCGCGCAGTCGCGAAGGAGCATGCGGACGACGGCGTCCGCTGCAACGTCATCGCGCCCACCATGATCGACACGCCGGCCAACCGGGCCGTCGAGCCCGGACGCGAAGATGACCCCGCCCGAGCGCGTGGCCGAGATCGTGCGCTTCCTGTGCAGCGACGACTCGGCGACGTTGAACGGCGCCGTGGTTCCGGTCTAGCCCCCGTAGAACTTGATCGTGCGGTCGGCGAGCGCGCGGGTGTCGCGCTCGTTGGCGGCGGCGTTGAACACCATCCCGATGCCGGGGATGAGCCTCCGCGCCGCCCGCGTGGCCGTTCGCCTGCCGACGAAATACAGCAGCCGCGACAGGATCGCCTGCTCCCGCTCTCGCTCGAGCCTCGATCCCAGGTACGCCTCGGCAACGGTCTTGCCCATGCCGTCGAGCGCCCGCCGCGCGGTCTCGGGGTCCGGGTACAGGTCGCGGAGGACGAGCAGCTCGGCGGGGCGCATGCGGTCGTGCGGGTCGAAGCCGTAGGCGGCGGCGATGAAGAACACGAGCCGCGACTGGATCCACGCCAGCAGCACGATGTCGGGCCCGGCGGTGAAGATGCCTCCGACGCCGGTCGCGGCGCCCTCCAGGCGCGCCATCGCGGCATGCCGCCGCTTGGCCATGCGCGCCAGGTCGCGCTCGGACACGGCGAGGCGGCCCCGCTTCTCGGCCGTCCACTGTGCCGCTGCCGGCGCGTGCAGCTGGGACGCCGCCAGGGCGATGTGCTCGGGCGCGCGGATCGGGTCGCTCCGCAGTCGCGCCCACAGGCCGCGCGGGACCTCGGGACCGGTCGTCACGCCCGAGCAATCTAGCCGCGCCGAGCCGGCCGGGAGATCCCGACCGGCTCTTCGCGGTCCTAAAGCGAGCTGTCGAGGAACCCGATCACCCGGTCCTCATACTCGCGCGGGTGAGCGAACATGCCGGACGTGTGGCCGGCGTCGGGGATCTCGTACAGCTCGGCAGTCGGACCCGCCGCCTCGCGGTAGCGGCGGTTGACGGGGATCTCCTCCGGGTCGCCGCCCGCCGCGATCAGCAGCACGGGCCGCGGTGCGATGCGCGGCAGCACACCGTCGAGCGAGGGCGCCGCCTGCGTGCCCGCGATCGCGCGCGAGGCGTGCAGCACCAGCGCCGCCACCGCCCGCTCGTGGAGCGGCCGCTCGTCGCCCGAGTGATCGTCCTGCGGGCGCTTGGCGCCGTCGGACACCACGGCGCGCAGCCGCGGCTCGCGTGCCGCCGCCTCGAGCAGCACCTCGCCGCCGAGCGACGAGCCGAAGGCGCCGATCCGGGAGGGATCGACGTCGGGGCGGCTCGCGAGCCAGTCCAGCGCGGCGTCGACCGCCGGCTGGGCGTTGTCGCCGAGCCCGTTCGAGTGGCCGCTGCTCTCGCCGTTGCCGAACAGGTCGAAGGCGAGCACGCCGTATCCGTGGCGGGCGAGAATGCGGATCTCCTCCAGCACGCGCTCGCGGCTGCCGCCGGACCCGTGGCCGACCAGCACGGCCGCGCCGTTGCGGGAGGGGACGTACCAGGCCGACACCTCACGGCCGCCGGAGGCATCGATCCGCACCTCCTCGTGCGGAACGCCGAGCGACGCCTCCTGGATCTCCCAGCGCGGTGCGTGGGTGACCATCAGGCCGCCCGTGAACGGCATCACCACGTAGAGCGCGAGCAGCGCCGCGCCGAGCACCCAGCCGGCGAGATGCGCGGCGCGCCAGCCGAGAGCCGCGCGCCGTGGCGGGCGCCGCGGTGCGGCGAGGGCCGTCACGCCGGAGGCCACGAGCAACAGGCCGCCGAGGACCATCGCGATCCCGGTGATGTCGTACCTGTCGGGACCGGAGTTGACGACGTGCAGGCCGTGCGAAACGACCCCGAAGCCGATGGAGAGCAGCCCGACGACGAGACCGAGGCCGAACCGCGTCGGCCGCGTCACGTGCGGCTGCGCGAACCACCAGGCCAGCGGCACCGCGAGGATGCCGGCGATCGCGAGCAGCCGCGTGTGTGGCCCCGAGAACGCCAGGTCGAGCAGGTGGATGGTGACGAGGGCGAGGCCGCCGGCCAGGAGCGGGCGCTCCAGGCCGGCGATTCGCCCCCGCCCGCCCCGCCGCTGCTGCGGCGGGGCGGGAGCGAGCGTGGCGGTCATCGTCACTCGTATTGGAGGGCGTTGAGGACGTTGAGGCCCGAGGCGCGGCGGGCGGGCAGGATCGCCGCTGCGATCCCCGCCAGCAGGGCGACCAGCGTGAAGGCGGCGAGCATGCCGATCGGGATCGACATGACGACGCCGTACTCCGACAGCGCCTCGGTCAGCAGCGCGGCGAGGAAGACGCCGAGCGGCAGGCCGAGCGCGGCGCCGATCAGCGCCGTGATCACGCTCTCGTGCCGGATCATCCGGCGCGCCTGGCGGCGCGTCATGCCGATCGCCCGCAGCATCCCGAGCTCCCGCGTGCGCTCGAACACCGAGAGCACCAGGGTGTTGACCATGCCGAACAGGCTCACGATCACCGAGAAGGCGAGCAGCACGTAGATCATGCTCAGGAACGTGGCGAAGCTCTTCGTCCGGTCCTTGCCGAACGACTCCGCGGTGCTCACGTCGGCGTCGGGATAGCCGGCTGCGGCCTTCTCGATCGCCGCCGTGCTCACGCCGCGCCCGGTGTCCACGAACGTCATGGCGTTCTTCGGCGCCTCGTAGGCGGCGTCGAACGCCTCCTGACCGACCGTGACGTCGAGCAGCAGCTGGTCGATCCGCGGCGGATTGTGGATGCCGCGCACGACCACCGAGTGCTTGTCGCCGGTCGGCGTCGTGATCGCGATCTCGTCGCCGACCTTCAGGTCCTGCTTGTCGGCGTACGACTCGGTGACGAGGGCGCCGTCGTCGCCGAGCTCGGCCAGCGTGTCCGCGGACCCCTCGGTCCAGTCGAACGTGTAGAAGTGGCCGATCGTGGCCGGGTCGATGCCCGAGATCGCGCCCTTCTCGCCGTCGATCAGCGCCTCGCCGTCGCGGATGCCCGTGACGTGGCTCACGCCCGCCGTTCCGGCCAGCGTCTCGTCGGCCTCGGCGGCGTAGGTGGCGCCGTCCGAGCCGGCGAGGACGTAGTCGGCGCCGTGGAGCTGCTTGTCGACCGCGTCGTTCACCGACGTCCGCAGGCCGTTGCCGAGCACGGCGACCGCCGTGACCAGCGTGAGGCCGACCATCAGCGCGGCGGCGGTGGCCGCCGTGCGCGACGGGTTGCGGACCGAGTTCGAGCTCGCCAGGCGGCCCGCGGAGCCGCCGAGGCGGCGCGCCGGCCAGCCGACCAGGCTCGCGAGCGGCTTCACGAGCCGCGGCGCGATCAGGGCCACGCCGATGAACAGCGTCAGCATGCCGCCGCCGAGCAGCAGCGCGACGAGGCCCGCCGCGAGCGTTGCCGAACACGCCCATCGACATCGCCGCCACGGCGGCGGCGATGACGCCGAGCGCCACCTTCGTCGAGTGCTTCTGCATGCTCGTCTGCGGGAGCTCGGAGCCCTCGCGCACCGCCGCGATCGGCGGCACGCGCGTCGCTCGGCGGGCGGGCACGATGCTCGAGAGGAGCGTGATGATCGTGCCCAGGAGCAGCGAGATGATGATCGTCTGGGGCTTGACGACGGTGCCGGCGCTGGGCAGGTCGATGCCGAACGCGACGAACAGCGCGTTCATGCCCTTGGCGATGCCGATGCCGAGCACGAGCCCGACCAGCGACGCCAGCAGGCCGATCACGAGGCCCTCGAGCCGGACCGAGCGCAGCACCTGCTTGCGCGAGGCGCCGAGCGTGCGCAGCGTGGCGAACTCGCGCGTGCGCTGGGCGACCGTGATCGACAGGGTGTTGAAGATCACGAACGCGCCCACGAACAGCGCGATGCCGCCGAAGCCGAGCAGGAAGATCCGCACGAAGCCGAGGCCCTCGTTGGTCTCCTTGGCGGCATCCTTGGCCTCCTGGGAGGCGAGCTTGACGTCGACGCCGGCGGGCGCGAGCTGCGCCACGGCGTCGCGCACCTGGGACTCCGAGGTCCCGTCCGCGGCCGTGACGGCGAGCTCGTCGTAGCGGCCCTCCTGGTGGAGCAGCGTCTGCGCCGTCGGCATGTCGAACACGGCGATGACGGCGCCGCCGATCGAATCGACCTCGCCGTACTTGGCGATTCCGGTGATCGAGTACTGCTCGACCGGGCCGTTGGCTGACACGCCGACGGTGTCGCCGATCGCATAGTCGTGCTTCTTGGCGGTGCCGGCGTCGATCGCGATCTCGCTGTCGCCCTGCGCCCACTCGCCGGACTGGAGCTTGAGCGGGCTGAGCTGCGGCTGCGTGTAGTCGAACGCCGACACGATCGTCGGGTTCTGGCCGGCGAGCGAGTCGCCGTCGCGGCCGATGATCGTCGCGGACGTGTCGTCCTGGATGCTGCCCGCGGCAGCGTCGACCTCGTCGAGTCCGCGGACGTCGCGCAGCAGGCTCGACGGGATCGTGGGGACGTCGGCGGTGTCGGACTCGACCACCTGATGACCGCTGACGATCACGTCGGTGTTCTCGTAGGAGGTCTCGAAGATGCCGTCGAACGACTTCTGCATCGTGTCGGTGAGCACGAAGGTGCCGCTCACCATCGAGACGCCGATGATCACCGCGAACGCGGTGAGGAGGGCGCGGACCTTGCGGCCGGCGAGCCCCTTGAGAGCGACCTTGATCATCGCGCCGTGACCTCCTCGAGCGCCTCGAGGATCGCGTGAGCGCTGCAACGGGGGAGGTCCTTGACGATCTCGCCGTCGGCCAGGAACAGCACGCGATCGGCGATCGCGGCGGCATGCGCGTCGTGGGTGACCATGACCGTGGTCTGGCCGAGCGCGTCGACGGACTCGCGCATGAGCTCGAGGATCTCGGCGCCGGTGCGGGAGTCGAGGTTGCCGGTCGGCTCGTCGGCGAACATCACCGTCGGGCGGGACACGAGCGCGCGGGCGACCGCCACGCGCTGCTGCTGGCCGCCGGACATCTCGGCCGGGCGGTGGGCAAGCCGGTCGGTGAGGCCGACGCGCCGGACGAGCTCGTCGAGCCAGTCGCGGTCGACGCGCTGCCCGGCGAGCTCGAGCGGGAGGACGATGTTCTCCTGCGCCGTGAGCATCGGGAGCAGGTTGAAGAACTGGAAGATGAAGCCGATGTGGTCGCGGCGCAGCTTGGTGAGCTGGGTGTCGTCCAGGTTCGTGATGTCGGTGTCGGCGATCGACACCTCGCCCTCGGTCGGCCGATCGAGGCCGGCGAGGATGTGCATGAGGGTGGACTTGCCGGACCCGGACGGGCCCATGACGGCCGTCAGCTGCCCTTCGGCGATGTCGAGCGACACGCCGCGCAGCGCGTAGACGGCGGTGTCGCCCTCGCCGTAGCGGCGGACGAGATCGGTGGCGGACACGGCTGCCGTGGTCGGCGGGGCGAGGGTTACGACGGACTGCATGCAGAGCTCCTGGGGAGGGGTTCGGGGGACGTCGGGAAGCGTCCCGGCGGAGGCAGCCGCCGAACAGGCGGCTCGCAGGCGTCCGCGACGCCGGTGCGCTGGGGTGCGCCCAGGGGTGAACCGTCCGCGGCGGGGGAAGCGCCGTGGGGGTGAGGCGTACGGCTGGCCGCACGCCGGCTTGCAGCCCGCCCGGCGGCATGAGTGCCCGGCTACGCTTGACCGAGATGCGCCTGGTGATAGCCGTCGCGATCCTGTTGATGCTCCCCGCGGCGGCTGCCGCGCAGGACCCGGTCCCCGCACCCACACCCCCTCCTGAGCCGGTCATCCCGCTCGGCGCCACCGCCGCCGGGCTGCCCGTCGGCGGCCTCACGCTGTCCCAGGCCGCGGCGCTGCTCGACTCGACGTTCAGCGCGAAGCTCGCCCGGCGGATCCAGGTCCGCGTGGCCGGAACCCGCAGCCACCTCTACACACGGCGGATCGGCCTCGTCTTCGATGCGCTGAAGACCGCGCGGCGGGCCAACATCGCGGCGAACGCGACCCCGCCCGCGCCCGACGGGACGCGCCCGGTCGACGTGCCGCTGCACGTCACGTACAACGGCAACCGGCTGGCGCGCTTCGCCTACAACGTCGACCTCCGCTCGTACATCAGGCGCCGCAGCGCCAGGCTGACGATGACGGTGCGCAGGATGAAGCTGCGCCGCGCCCGCATGGGCTGGTCGATCGACCAGAAGGCGCTCGCGAAGCGGCTCGACGTGCTGCTCGCCGACCCCCATGCGGCTCGCATCATCCGCGCCGAGCGCAAGCGCGTGCCCCCGAGGGTCAACGCCAACGACCTCCGCAAGCGGTACCCGACGGTCGTGACGATCGATCGCGCGCACTTCAAGCTGCGGCTGTTCAGGAACCTCAGGTGGAGACGCACCTACGGGATCGCCGTCGGCGCGCCGGGGTACGCGACGCCGACCGGCCGCTTCACGATCCAGAACAAGGCCGTCGACCCGGCCTGGAGCGCGCCCGACGAGCCGTGGGCCGGCGCCTACCGCAACGAGGTCGTGCCGGGCGGATCGCCGGAGAACCCGCTCAAGGCGCGCTGGCTCGGGATCGTCGGCGGCGTCGGCATCCACGGCACTGCTCTCGAGTACTCGATCGGCACGCGCGCCTCGCACGGCTGCATCCGCATGCGCGTTGCCGACGTGATCGACCTCTATCCGCGGGTGCCGATCGGCACGCCGGTTCTCATCCGGTGACCATTCGGACCACCGGGGCGCTCGCGCTCTACAGGTCGGCCGGGATGCGCACGGTGTGGGAGGCCGTGCGCTGGGAGAAGCCAATTGGACACGCCTGACGTCGCCGCGATCGCGGACCGCGCTCGCGCGGCGGGACGTCTCGGGCTCGACACCGAGTTCCTGCCCGAGGGCAGGTACCGGCCGCTGCTGTGCCTGGTGCAGGTGGTGGTCGGCGACGAAGTGTGGGTGCTCGACCCGCTCGCCGGATTCGACCCCGCCCCGCTCGCCGGCGTGCTGGCCGAGCCGGCGGTCGAGCTCGTCCTCCACGCCGGCCGCCAGGACATCGCGATCCTGCGGCGCGAGTGGGGCACCGAGGTCGTCAACGTGTTCGACACCCAGGTCGCGGCGGGCTTCGCCGGCTTCTCGGCGCAGGCCGGCTACAACGGGCTGCTGCACGACGTCCTGAAGGTGCGGCTGCCGAAGACGGCGAGCTTCACGCGCTGGGACGCGCGGCCGCTGACCGACGAGCAGCTGCGCTACGCGCGCGGGGACGTCGAGCACCTGCTGCCGCTGGCCGACGACATCCGCCGGCGGCTGGAGGCCAGCGACCGGCTCGAGTGGGCGCGGGAGGAGTGCCGCGCGATCGCCCTGGCGTCCGACGAGCGCGATCCGGAAGAGGTATGGCGGCGGCTCCCGCGGGTGAACGGGCTCGACTCGCGCTCACGCGCCGTGGCACGCGAGCTCGCGGCGTGGCGGGAGCGGACCGCCGAGCGCGAGAACCGGCCGGTCGGGGCGGTGGTGCGCGACCCGACCGTCGTCGAGCTCGCCAAGCGCACGCCGGCGAGCCGCAAGGAGCTCGCCCAGATCCGCGGCGTGAACCCCGACGTGGTGCGTCGCCGGGGCGACGACATGCTGGCCGCGATCGAGCGCGGCCGCGCCGCCGAGCCGCTGCGGCTCGACGAGGCCGAGCGGCTCGGGACGGAGCCGCAGGACGGACCGGTCATCGCGCTCGCCGAGGCGCTCGTGCGAGCCCGGGCGCAGGAGGCCGGCCTCGCCTACGAGCTGATCGCCGCCCGCGCCGACCTCGCGCCGATCGTGGCCGCCGCCCGCCGCGGCGAGCGCGAGCCCGACGTCCGCACGCTGCGCGGCTGGCGCCGCGAGCTCGTCGGCGCCGAGCTGCTCGAGCTGCTGGCCGGGCGTCGGCGGCTGTCGGTCGGCCCCGGCGGGCGGATCAGCGTAGATCCGCCCTAGCCTCGACCGCCGTGTCCGGGTTGTCGGAGAACAGCCCGTCCACGCCGAGCTCGAAGAACTGCTCGTACTCCACGAACGCGCGGCCGTAGTCCGCGGGGTTGCCTGACGTGCGCAGCTCGAGCGGCAGGAACGTGTTCTCGTTGCGGAACGTGTAGGGGTGGACGAGCAGGCCGGCGCGGTGGGCGTCGCGGACGAAGGTCGTCGGCGCCAGCGAGTTACCGGCGGCGTCGCGCGGGACGATGTAGTCCTTCGACGGGCCGACGCCGTCGGCGTAGCGGGCGATGTCGCGCAGGCCCGCCGGTGTGGCCATCTGGCCGTACGTGCGCGGGTCGCCGGCGGCGGCGAAGTCGTAGGGGCGGGCCGCCGGGCCGGACAGCAGCTGCACGAGCGGGACGTCGATGCGGTCGTCGAGCCACTGGAGGTTCGAGACCTCGAACGACTGGACGAACACGCGATCGCGGCGGTCGTCGAGGTCGTTGCGCCTCAGGATGCGGACGAGCGGCTCCTCGAGAGGCAGCCCGATCGTGCGGAAGTAGGTCGGATGCTTGGTCTCCGGATAGATCCCGATCGTGCGCCCGAGCTTGCGCGACAGCCGCTTGGAGAGGTCGATGACCTCCTGGAAGGTCGGCACCTGGTAGCGACCGTCGTAGAGCGTGTTGCGCTGGCGGATCGCCGGGATCCGCTCCTTCGCGCGCAGGGTCTTGAGCTCGGCGAGCGTGAAGTCCTCGGTGAACCAGCCGGTCAGGGTGAGGCCGTCGATCGTCTTGGTCGTGCGGCGGGCCGCGAACTCGGGGTGCTGGTCGACGTCGGTCGTCCCGCTGATCTCGTTCTCATGCCGGGCGACCAGTACGCCGTCCTTGGTGGAGACGAGGTCGGGCTCGATGTAGTCGGCGCCCAGGCGCGCGCCCAGCGCGTACGCGGCGAGCGTGTGCTCGGGCCGGTAGCCGGACGCGCCGCGGTGCGCGATCACCAGCGGCTCTGCCTTCTTCGACTTGCGGGACTTCCCGGCGGAGGCGGGGCCGGCCATCGCGGCGGGCAGGATAAGCGAGAGGAGCGCGACGAGCGCGAGACGGCGTGTCATATGGCGAAGGTTAAGCGCACGGCGCGGACGGACCGGTCAATCTGGCGTGACCGGGGTCGGCGGGCGCGGCGGGTCCGGCGAACGTAGGGCAGGGGGAGCCGGCCGAGCGGGCCGCTTCGGCGAGCTGTCCTGCCTAGGTATCGATATTCAGCACCTAGCCAGGACGACGCCCGACTTCCGGCTCACCGCTGGCCCGGCTGGGAGCCCGACTAACGACCGAAGTCGGCGGCGTCGACCAGCCCGCGCCGCAGCGCCTCGATCATCGTCTCGACGTCGGCGGCCATCCGCCGCCTGTCGATCCGGTCGAGCGCGCGCGTCATCATGTCCAGCCGGCGGTCGAGCTCGAAGTCGAAGCGCGCCGCGACCGCGTTGGTGACGGTCGTCTCGCGCCAGGTGTCGCAGGCGCCGCAGCGCAGCAGCATCCACCAGTGCGTGTCGCCGACCGGCTCCCAGTCCACCGGGTTGACGTAGTCGCCCGCGCACATCGCGCACGCCTCGAGGTGGACCTCGGGGTCGAGTCGCTCCTGTTTGCGGAGCCGGCTGAAGGCGCGGGCGAACATCGGTGCTCGAAGTATTCGGCCACGCGCTCTACTTCTGGAGCCGGATACCACCAATGTGATGGTGTGGCCTGCCCTACGTTAGGCCAGGTCCGCCGGCTGACGCAAGCGATCTGGAACTAATGACGGAGTTCCGACGCGCTGCGCGCGCGCTTGCGGTGGTCGCCGAACGCCTTGCCGACCTCGCAGTCACGGCCGTCGCGGGCGTACGGCGTGCCGCGATCCGTGTACATGATGTTCGTACGCGGCTTCGGCGGGGCGGTCTCGCGCGCCCGCTGGTCTTCGCCGCCGCCGAGGGCCGAGGCGCCCGCCGCGAGCGCACCGGCCGCGAGCACTCCACCGGCCAGTGCGAGCACCCAGCGCCGCATGCGCGGTGGCCGCCGCGGCGGGTCGGGGCGCTCCATGACCCGGAACTCGACGTCGTCGAAGCGGTCGTGCTCCACGTCTGAATCGTACCCCTTCAGCTCGGGAACATCACGGCCCACCGCATCGGACCGGGCCGGTATTCCGAGAGGGCGAGCGCAAGCGGCGAGCCGCGTTCGGGCGGCTGGGCGCCGGTCGGGATCATCGTCACGTCGTGGGTGGCGGCGAAGCGGGCGGCGATCTTCTCGCCGATGCCGGCGACGGCGAAGTCGTGAACCTCCGCGACGATCGTCGCGGTGCGCAGGAACGGAACCTGCGCGGGATCGAGCAGCGTCGCCTCGCAGCCCTCGCAGTCGATGACCACGAGCGCGCGGCCGTCGAGGCCGCGGAGGTCGTCGAGACCGGCGGCGCCCTCGATCCGGATCACGACGCCGTTCGCCGCCGCGACGCGGGCGAGCCGCTCGCGGGCGCCCGAGTCGGCCTCGAAGGCGTGCACAGCAGCGGCCGGGCAGCGGCGCGCGAGGCCGACCGCGTAGTAGCCGTCGGCGGCTCCGACGTTGACGATCTGCGCCGGCCCTTCCCCGATCGCGCGCTCGACGGCCGCGTGCAGCTCGCGCTCGTAGGCGCCGAGCAGCTTGGGGATCAGCGACGTCGCCGAGGCGTCGGGATAGGTGAGGCCGGCGAACGGGCCGCCGCTCACCGTCAGGCCGTGCCAGGCGACGAAGGTGCGGGTGAGCGAGCTCACGCGCCGCGCGCGCCTGGCTGCCTGCAGTCGCCGCCAGCGGCGGAGCACCGCCGGATGCGCCGGGCCGAGCACGCGCTGTGCGATGCGCTGCGCGTGCCGGCGGAGAGGCATCCGGCCGGAGCCTAGACTCTGCGCCCGTGCGACGGTTGACCGCGGGCGGGCCGCACTACTACGCCCTGCGGGCCGGTTCGACGATCGGCGGCGAGGTGTACGAGCGCGAGCTGCTGACGCGGCTGCCTGCACACGGCGTCGACCTCGAGCTGGGCCTGCCGCGGGATCACACCGCGGCGCCTTCGTCCGGCCGGCGCATCACGGTGCTGCGCCACCGGGTCGGGCTGCACTGGGTCGCCGCGCCGGTCGTGTTCACGCCCTACGTGCTGCGGCTTCTCCGCGGGCGCCGGGTCGACCTCCTGCGCGGGCACTCGGTCCGCCACACCGGGCCGGCGCTGCTGCTCGGCCGCGCGCTGGCCCGCTCGCGCGTCCCCGTCGTCCTGCACCACCATCACCTGTACCCGCGCTGGGCGCGGCTCGAGGCGGCGATCGCGCGCCGGGCCGACGCGGTGGTCACCGTGTCCGAGCACTCGCGCCGCGAGCTGGTGGCGGCGGGCGTCCCGGACGAGCGGGTGCACTTCGTGCGCGAGGGCATCGCCGCGCCGGGGCCGACCGCGGGCTGGCCGGAGGCCTGGCCGGGCACCGGGCTGCGACTGCTCCAGCTCGGCCGGCTCGAGGCCCGCAAGCGGCCGGAGCTCGCGATCGACACGCTGGCGGCGCTGCGGCGCTCGGGCATCGACGCGTCGCTGGTGGTGGCCGGCGAGGGCCCGCAGGAGGAGCTGGCGGCACGCGCGGCCGGCATGCCGGTGCGATTCACGGGGCGCGTCGGCGAGACCGACAAGTGGCGGCTCTACGACAGCGCCGACGTGCTGCTGTTCGGCTCGACCCTCGAGGGGTTCGGCCTCGTCGTCGCCGAGGCGCAGTCGCGTGGCGTGCCGGTGGTGGCGGCGACCGGCACGGCCACCGCCGAGGCGCTCGAGGACGGGCGCACGGGGGTGCTTGCACCGCCCGACGCCGAGGCCTTCGCCGCGGCGGTGCGCGACGTCGCCGGGCGGCGGGCGGAGATGGGCGCCGCGGCGCGCGAGTTCGCGCGCCGGTTCGACTGGGACGCGTGCGCGGCGGCCGTGGCCGACATCTACCGCGGCCTCGTGCGGTGAAGGCGCTGTGCTCGATCGGCTCGGGGCCGCACGAGGCGCTGCTCGAGATCTCGCTGCCGACGTTCGCGGCCTACGCCGAGCGGCACGGATACGAGCTGATCACCTCCACCGAGGCCGATCCGCGGCGCCCGCCGGCATGGGCGAAGGTGCCGATGCTTCGCGAGGCGCTGGCGGCGTACGACCTCGTGCTGTGGATCGACGCCGACGCCGTGATCGTCGACGGGACCCGCGACATCGCCGGCGAGCTCGCGCCGGACCGGTTCCTCGGGCTGGTGCCCCACGGTGAGGTACCGAACACCGGCGTGATGCTGGTCCGGTCGGGCGATCTCGCGCGCGACCTCCTCGACCGCACGTGGAGCGCGAGGCGGCTGATCCACCACCCGTGGTGGGAGAACGCCGCGCTGCTCGACGCGCTCGGCTACGACCTGCCGGGCGCGCTCGAGCCCGGGCTGCGCGGTCGCGGGCACCGCCTGGCGGCGCGCCTCACCCGCCGCGAGCCGCGCCGCTTCGGTCCTGCGCGCCCGTCGCCGTTCACCGCCGGAACCCAGTTCCTGCCGCTCGAGTGGAACAGTGCGTACCTCCACCCGGCAGACCGGCCCCGGATCGTGCACTGCCTCGGCGTGCCGGTCGAGCAGCGTGTGCGCGACATGAGAGCCGCGCTCAGCTGACCCGTTCGACGGCGACCGTCGTCTGCAGCTCGGTGCGGATCCGCCACCCGTCGAGCGCGTCCGGACCGCGGAACAGCTCGTCGACGAGCGTGGTCGGGCCCGGAACTCCGCCGTTCCCAGGCAGCCCCTCGCCGCCCGGCTTGTCCTGGCGCGCGTCATGGAACACCACGACGCCGCCGGGCGTCACCCAGCGACTGAACAGCTCCCAGTCGCGCCGGCAGCTCTCCAGCTCGTGGTCGCCGTCGACGAACACGAGGTCGACCGGCTCCGCCCACCGCGCTCCCGTGTCCTGGCTGCGCTCGATGTGCCAGCGCAGCGTCGGGCCGCCTCGTTCGAGCACCGCTCGCTCGACCACGCGGCGAGTGGCCCATGCCGTGCCGCGCCAGCCGGCGGCGAGACCGCGGCTGTCGACGAACGGGTCGATCAGGTGCAGCACCGCGTCGACCGGCAGGGCGCGCGCGAGCACGAGCGCGGACGAGCCCTCATAGACACCGATCTCGACCGCCGTCCGCCGCGGGGCGGCGAGCTGTGCGAGCAGGTCCGCCTCCGGCTGCGTGTGCATCAGCCGCGGCGGGATGAGGCCGGAGCCGACGGCGAGGGCGCGCAGCCGCACGTCGTGGCGGATCGCGTCGGGCGTGAGATGGCGGACGGCCTTGGGGAGCGGCACGGACGCCGCAGTTAACCTGCCGGGCCTGTCCGGCAGCGTCGACGTCGCCCTCCTCTCGCTCGGCACCACGCTCGGGCTGCGGCACGCCGACGACGCGCTCGCCGAGCTGTTCGCGGACGCGGGGCTGAGCTGCCGCGTGGTGCGCGTGAGGTTCGGCGCGACCGGGCGGCTGCGGCGACAGATCACGGCGATCGACGTGGTCGAGGGCCTGGCCGCCCGGCGGGCTGCGCATGCGACGCGCGACGCGCGCGCCGTGATCGTGTCGGGCGCCACCACCGCGCTGTTGCTCGCGCGCCCGCGGGTGCCTTGGGCGGTGCGGTTCGACTCGCCGACGGCACTCAACCGCCCGGGCTGGAGCGGGGCCTGGCAGCGCGCCCGCGAACGGCAGGTGTTCCGCGCCGCCGACCTGCTGCTGCCGTGGGGGCGGGCGGCGGCCGACGCCGCGGAGCCGCCCGCGGCCGGCGCGACGCGGGTGATCCCGCTGCCGGTGCCGGTCGAGGCGAGCCCGATGAGCGCTGATCGGCAGCCGGAGGTCGTCGCCTACGCCGGCTGGCTGTGGAAGCGCGGCATCGACATCCTGTGCGCCGCCTGGGCGCTCGCCGCGCCAGAGCGCGTGCGGCTCGTGATCGGGGGCGCCGATCGCGCCGCCGGCCTGGCCTGGCTCGACCGCTGCGGAGTTCCAGAGCCGCGCGGCGTCGAATGGGCGGGAGCGGTCCCGCACGACGAGTGGATCGCGCGGGTCGCGCACGCCCGGGCGTTCGTCAACGCCTCGCGCCGCGAGGATCACGGCCTCGCCCAGCTCGAGGCGCTGGCCGCCGGCACGCCGTTGATCACCGTTCCCTCGCCGGGCGCCTACGAGGCGCTGCCGGTCGCCCGCAGCCTCGCGCCCGAGCTCGTCGCGGCCGACGTCTCGGCCCCCGCGCTCGCCGCCGCGCTGCGCGTCGGCCTGGCACTGACGGACCGCAAGAGCTACGCAGCCCGCGCGGCCGCCGCGATGGCGCCCTATCGCCGCGACGCTGTACTCGCGACGGTGCGCGACGAGGTCGCCCCCGCGCTAGGCCTGGCCTGAGAGTCCTTCCGGTGGCCGCCGCGAGTCGTCATCCGGCTGCGCCGCTTGCGCGGAGCGCGTCGGCGAGCGTGGCCAGGGTTCGGCCGTACGCGTGCTCGGGCGGCGCGGCGTAGCCGAGCACGACTCCCTGACGGTCCTCGCGCGGCTCGTGCCAGAACGGGCCGAGGCCGTTGAGCGCGAGTGAGCGTTCGGCGGCATGCGCCACCAGGGCGGCCTCGTCCGGCACGTCGAGCGCCACGTGCAATCCGGCGGCGACCCCGCGGGTGCGGAGCGCGGGAGCGTGGGTGGCGAGCAGGTCGAGCAGCTGGTCGCGCCGGCGGCGGTAGCGCTGGCGCATCCGGCGCACGTGCCGGTCGTAGGCGCCCGAGGTGAGCAGCTCGGCGAGCGCGAGCTGGTCGAGCGCCTGGGTGTCGCCGGCGACCGTCTTCGCCTCGATCACCGGCTCGAGCAACCGGCGCGGCAGCTGCAGCCACCCGATCCGCAGCCCCGGCGTGAGCGTCTTGCTCACCGTGCCCGCGTACACGACGTGCTCGGGGTCGAGGCCCTGGAGCGCCCCCGGCGGCTGGCGGTCGTAGCGGAACTCGCCGTCATAGTCGTCCTCCACCACGAAGGCGCCGGCGGAGCGCGCCCACGCAACGAGGCCGGACCGGCGGGCGGGCGCCAGCGTCGGCCCGAGCGGGAACTGGTGCGCCGGCGTGACGACGGCGGCGCCGGCGCCGGCCGGCACCTCCTCCGACGCGCCCTCGTCGTCGACCGCGAGCGGGCGGATCGCGAGGCCCGCGGCGGCCGCGATCGCGCGCTGATGGTGCAGGCACGGATCCTCCATCGCGATCGCGCGCACGCCCGACGAGCGCAGGGCACCGCAGAGGATCGCGAGGCCCTGCGTGTAGCCCGAGCAGACCACGATCCGCTCCGGGTCGGCGAGCACGCCGCGGGTGCGGCCGAGGTAGCCGGCGAGCGCCGCCCGCAGCTCCGGGCGCCCGCGCGGATCGCCACCGGCGAGCGCGCGATCGGGGGCGCCGGCAAGCGCGCGGCGCAGCGCGCGCAGCCACGCCGCGCGCGGGAAGGAGCCGAGGTCGGGCAGCCCGACCCGCAGATCGAGCCCTGCGCCGGGCGAGGACGGGCCGGCGAGGCCGGGTGGCGGCGGGCCGTCGTGTGCTACCGGCCCGGCTGCGACGCGCGTCGGCGCGCCCGGGCTCGTGCTCAGGTACCCCTCGACGGCGAGCTGGGCGTACGCGTCGGCCACGGTGCCGCGGGCGAGGCCGAGGTCGTGCGCGAGCGCTCGGGTCGACGGGAGCCGGTCGCCCGGCGGCAGCCGGCCGCTGCGGATCGCGGCCCGGACGGCGCGCTCGACCGCGTCGCGGCGCCCGCCGCCGGACTCCAGCTCGACGTGTAGGTCGAGCGAACTGGCCCAATCATTCTGCACCGGACTGGCCCTTCAGGTTGGCTCGCTTGGAGGCTAGCGTCAAGCCATGACAACCAGCACCGCTCCCCGGGTCGACATCGCCAAGGACGCCCGCGACCTCTACCGCGCCTACCTCGCGCTCGACCGCGCCTCCGGCGACTCCGCCCTCGACGCTCGCCTCGCCGATCTCGTCAAGCTGCGCGCGTCGCAGCTCAACGGCTGCGCCTACTGCGTCGACATGCACACGCACGACGCCCTGGCGGCCGGCGAGAGCCAGCGGCGCCTGTTCGCCGTATCGGCCTGGCGCGAGTCACCGCTGTTCAGCGAGCGCGAGCGCGCGGCGCTCGCGCTCACCGAGGCGCTCACGCGGCTCCGCCACGACAGCGACCTCGACACTCCGTACGAGGCCGCCGCCGAGCACCTCGAGCCGCAGGAGCTCGCGGCACTCCTGTATGCGATCGTGACGATCAATGGCTGGAACCGCCTCGCCGTCGCGACGCACATGACCTATGAGCCGTGAGCTCACCGGCGACGAGCTGGGCGCCGGCGTGTCGATCATCCTCGTCGACACGCCGCCCGGCCGCGGCCCGTCGCTGCACCGTCACCGGTACGAGGAGGTGTTCGTCCTCCGCGAAGGCGAGGTGACGTTCACGATCGGCGACGAGGAGCGGGTGGCGCGGGCGGGCGACATCGTCGTCGTCGGGCCCGACACGCCGCACGCGTTCGTCAACACCGGCGAGGAACCGCTCGGGATGGTGGCGATCCACGTGAGCCCGCGGTTCGCCACCGAGTGGCTCGATCAGTCGAGCTGAAGCACCGCCAGGATGTTGCCGGCCGGGTCCCTGAACCACGCGATCGGCGGCCCGGCGTCACGCGCGATGCCCTTCTCGTCCTGTCCGAAGCCGTCGTAGCGCTCGATCTCGACGCCGCGGGTGACGAGCTCGTCGACCGCGGCGTCGATGTCCTCGACCGGGAAGTTGAGGATCGTGTACGTCGCCGGCTCGAAGTCCGGCTTCGGGTAGACCATCGTCGGGCGGTCGCCGGCCAGGTGGAGCGTCAGGAGGCCGTTCTCCTCCGACGTCTCGATCCCCAGCGTCTCGCCGTAGAACCGGCGGGCCTCCTCGATGTCAGGGGCCGCGAAGCCGTTGAACGCCTTGCTGTTGCCGAGCATGTGTCTATACCTCCGAGTAGGCGGGCTTGCGCCGGGTCACGCGGGCGGCCTTCTCGGCCGCCTTGCGCTCCGGCTGGAGTACGGACACGGCGACCGCGATCGCCGCGAGGATGAGACCGGCGCCGATCAGGTACGCCAGGTGGTAGCCGCCGTTGAGCGCGGACAGCGCCGACTCGCCGCTCTCGCGCAGCCGGCCGGTCTCCGACGAGGCGAGCGTGGCCAGCACGGCGAGGCCGATGGCGCCGCCGACCTGCAGCGTCGTGTTCACGAGGCCGGAGGCGAGCCCGGCGTCGCTCGGCGACGCGCCCGACATCGACAGCGTCATCAGCGCCGGGAAGGCCAGGCCGGCGCCCGCCCCGAGCAGGACCATCACCGGCAGCACGTGGAGGGCGTACGAGCCGTCGACGGGCGCCAGCGTGAACAGCGTCAGCCCGGCCACGCCCAGCACCAGCCCGGGCAGCAGCGTGGCCCGGGCACCGAAGCGCATCACCAGGCGCTCGGAGTAGCGGATCGACAGCGTGCCCATCACGATCGTCGACGGCAGGAACGCGACGCCGGTCTCGAGCGCGCTGTAGCCGAGCACGGTCTGCAGATAGAGCGCGCCCATGAAGAACATGCCGAACATCCCGGCCACGAACAGGGCCTGGATCGCGTTGGCGCCGGCCACGTTGCGCGAGCGGAAGATCCGCAGCGGCATCAGCGGGTTGCTCGCCGTCGCCTCGCGCACGAGGAACGCGACCAGCAGCGCGATCGGCGCCGGCGCCGAGGACGAGCGTGCGGGTGGCGCCCCAGCCCTCGTCGGCCGCCGGCTCCACGATCGTGTACACGAGCAGCATCAGCGAGGCGGTGACCAGGACCGCACCCAGGATGTCGGCGCCCTTGCCGAAGCCGACGCCCCGGTCCTTGTCCAGCAGTCGCATGGCGAGCACGGCGGTCACGATCCCGATCGGGATATTGACGAAGAAGATCCAGTGCCAGTTGATGGCCTGGGTGAGGACGCCGCCGGCCAGCAGGCCGACCGAGGCGCCCGCGGAGGCGACGAAGCCGTAGATGCCGATCGCCTTCGCCTGCTCGCGCGGCTCCGGGAACATCGTGACGATCATGCCCAGGATCACGGCCGAGGCCATCGCGCCGCCGACGCCCTGCACGAACCGCGCCGCGATCAGCATCTCCTGCGTCTGAGCGGCGCCGCACAGCAGCGAGGCGACCGAGAACACGCCGAGCCCGGCGAGGAACACGCCGCGGCGGGAAATGAGATCACCGAAGCGCCCGGCCAGCAGCAGCAGGCCGCCGAAGGCGATCAGGTAGGCGTTGACGACCCAGGCGAGGCTCGACTGCGAGAAGCCGAGATCCTCCTGGATCGACGGCAGCGCCACGTTCACCACGGTGGCGTCCAGCACGATCATCAGCATTCCGACGCACAGCACCACCAGCGCCATCCAGCGCGAGCGGTCGTCAGTCTGGGAAGTCACGGTCGAACGTCTCCTTTGGGGTCGGGGGTCTGGGGAGGACTGTCTGGAGGTAAGACCGGGCCCGTCGCGCCGACTCATCGGTCTAATCTGAGCTGATGGCCGTCTCGATCGAGCAGGAGCTGCTGCAGGCCGCCCGCGCAGGCAGGGAGGACGCCTTCGAGCCGCTGGTGGAGCCCTACCGCGGCGAGCTGCACGCCCACTGCTACCGGATGCTCGGCTCGGTGCACGACGCCGAGGACGCGGTCCAGGAGGCGCTGCTGCGCTCGTGGCGCGGCCTGAAGCGGTTCGAGGGGCGCAGCTCGCTCCGGTCCTGGCTGTACACGATCGCCACCAACACGTGCCTGAACCAGCTCGCCAAGCGGCCCAAGCGGGTGCTGCCGGTCGACTTCGGCCCGTCGTGGGACCCGCATGACGGCGTCGGCGAGCCGGTCGTCGAGTCGGTCTGGATCGAGCCGTACCCGGACGCGCAGCTCGCCGACGGCGCCGTGAGCCCAGAGGCGCACTACGAGCAGCGCGAGAGCGTCGAGCTGGCGTTCGTCGCCGCGCTCCAGCACCTCGCCGCCAACCAGCGCGCGGCGCTGATCCTGCGCGAGGTGCTCGGGTTCTCGGCCGCCGAGGTCGCGGAGGCGCTCGACACCTCGGTCGCGTCCGTCAACAGCGCGCTCCAGCGCGCACGCAAGACCATCGACGAGAAGCTGCCGGCGCAGAGCCAGCAGGCGACGCTGCGGGAGCTCGGCGACGAGCGGCTGCGCGAGATCGTCGAGCGCTACATCGACGCCTTGGGCAGGGACGACGTCGACGCGGTGGTGGAGCTGCTGGCGGACGACGCCGCCTGGTCGATGCCCCCGCTCGCGAGTTGGTTCCGCGGCCTCGAGGACGTCTCCGGCTTCCTCGCCCGCGGCCCGATGTCCGGCGAATGGCGGTGGCGGCGCCTGGCCACGACCGCGAACGGGCAGCCCGCGGTCGCCGCCTACACATGGGACGAGGCGGAGCGGTGCTACCTGCCGTTCGCGCTCGACGTCATCACGTTCGAGGGCGACCGGATCAAGGAGGTCACGGCGTTCATCACGCGCGCGATGGAAGGCCGCGATCCCGAGTACTACGCGCGCTTCCCGGACCAGGCGCTCGATCCGGCGCGCAACGTCTTCGAGCGCTTCGGGCTGCCTCCGCGAATCGCATAGCCCGCCGCCGGGAAGACCCGGCGGTATGCGCACCGAGAACCCGACAGAAGCCCAGCCGACCCCACCGTTCCCCGAGCAGGAGCAGGAGCCGCCCGGCCGCGAGGCGGAGATGGAGCCGCTCGCCGACCACGGCGAGGAGAGCTACGTCGGCCACGACCGGCTCAAGGACCGCGTCGCGCTGATCACCGGCGGCGACTCCGGCATCGGCCGCGCGGTGGCGATCGCGTTCGCGCGGGAGGGCGCCGACGTGCTGTGCTCGTACTGGAAGGAGGACGACGACGCGGCCGAGACCAGGCGCCTGGTCGAGGAGGCCGGCCGCCGGTGCATCACCGTGGCGGGCGACATCGGCGACCGCGAGCACTGCCGCGCGCTGGTCGAGCAGGCCGCCGGCGACCTCGGCCGGCTCGACGTGCTCGTCAACAACGCCGCCTACCAGATGGCGTACGAGTCGTTCCTGGAGATCCCGCCGGACGAGCTGGACTTCGTGTTCCGCACCAACATCCTCGCCATGTTCCATCTGTGCCAGGCCGCGGTGCCGAAGATGGAGCCGGGGGCGACGATCATCAACACGACCTCGATCCAGGCCGCCCAGCCGAGCCCGCAGCTCCTGCACTACGCCGCCACCAAGGGCGCGATCAGCACGTTCACGAAGGGGCTCGCGCAGGAGGTGGCCGAGCGCGGCATCCGCGTCAACGCGGTCGCGCCCGGGCCGATCTGGACGCCGCTCGTGGTCATGAGCTTTCCGGGCGAGAAGAACGCGCAGTTCGGCGAGGACACGCCGCTCGGGCGTCCCGGGCAGCCCGGCGAGCTGGCGCCGCTGTACGTGTTCCTCGCGACCGAGGACTCGCGCTACATCAGCGGCGAGGTGATCGGCGCGACGGGCGGCAAGCCGTTGCACTAGCGGCGCGTTGCCGCTTGAGGCGGCGCAACGGGTGGGTGGTGGCGACGCCGGCCAACTGCGGCTGGGTGGGGAAGCGGCGAGCGGCCCGCGCGGCCGGGCCGTCGGCGCCGTGGGCGGCTTGGGCGTTGTGGGAATCTCCAACGGGTGCTGTGCCAACTGGGTGTCGTATATCGACACTAGGGCAGGACGGCTTGGAAGAAACGCGCCGAACCGAGCTCCGAGCGCCGCTTGTGAGGGGTGTCGGCGGTGATTTCAGCTTGATCCTCGGCCCGATCTGCCGGATCCGTTGTAGAAATCCACAACGAGACCGGTCGCGCCGCTCTCGGACCGGCCGCGCCGGCGGCTTCGCCATTCCCCTACCCAGCCGCAGTTCGCCGGACCGCCACGCCCAGCCTCGCGAGTTGACGAGGCGCGGAGCCGCGCTGCCTTCATGCTCCTCCCGAGGATGGACGGCTACGGAGAGGATCTCGCCGCGATTCACGCACCGGGCTTCACCGCGCTCGCCTCGCTCCCCGGCGGCCACTGCCGGGTCGAGCCGATGCCGCGCGGGCTGGTCGCATACCTTGCTCGGAAGCGCTCGTAGAGATGTCCGGCGAACGAGACATTGAGACCCTGCTGAGGTCCGTCGACCCCGAGGTTCGCCCGGGGACGTTCGTGTTCGTCGTCGTGCACGACGAGGCGCTCCTCGACGAGCTCGACCCCGAGGCGACGATCCGCGAGGTCGAAGGGCTCACCGCGGTGGTGCGGCGCGAGCGCGCGGACGCGCTCGGCGTGTCCTACGACTACCTCGCCGCGTGGATCACGCTGCGCGTGCATTCGGCGCTCGACGCCGTCGGGCTCACCGCCGCCGTAAGCGCCGCGCTCGCCGGCGCCGGCATCTCGTGCAACGTGATCGCCGGCTACCACCACGACCACCTGCTCGTGCCCGTCGATCGCGCCGCCGACGCGCTCGGAGCGCTCTCCGAGCCTAGCCGGCGGCTGAGTCGTCGATGCCCAGCGCGCGCGCCCGGAGGCGCGCCGGCGCGGGGTCGTACTGCGCCCGGTGCCAGGTCGCCGTCCGCCGTTCGAGATCGAGCAGCAGCCACCACGCGCCCTCGGCCGCCTGGAGGTCGAGGGCGTCCCACCAGCCGCGACGCGACGGCTCCGGCGCGCCGACCGCTCCTGGATTCAGCAGCCACTTGCCGTCCGAGAGATCCATCGGCACGCCGACCCGGATCTTCGCCGGCCCCCTCTGGTGCCACGCGGCCGGGGCATGGGTGTGCGCGACGAGGCCTAGCTCGGCGCGCTGAACGGCGAGGCAGTCGGCAGCGTTGGAGGCGCCGACGTACTCGTGCACGGCGTTGCGCGGACCGCCGTGCCAGCACTGCACCTCGCCTCGCCGCGCCGCCGGCTTCCGCGTCCGCATCCACGCGACGTGGGCGTCGCTCAACCGCTCGCGCGCGAGCTCGATCGAACGCACCGCGGGCGAGCCGGGCTCGCCGAACCTGGTCGGCTCGGCCGAGCCCGTCGCGCCGTAGTCGTGGTTGCCCATCAGCGCCACCGCGCACAGCTCGCGCGTGCGGGCCACGACGTGCTCGGGGTCCGGGCCGCGGCCGACCATGTCGCCCAGCGACCACAGCTGCTCCGCGCCACACGCGTCGGCCGCGGCGATGACGGCATCGAACGCTTCCGCATGCGCGTGGGCATCGCCGAACACCGCTACGACCACTCGCCGAACCCTAGTGCGCGGCAACCAGTGTGTTGTGGAACGCGGTGATCAGCCAGCGACCGTCCTGCAGGGCGAGCACGGCCGTCAGCCGCGAGCGGTTGACGCCTCGCATCGGCCCGGTCGGCGCCTCGAGCGTCGCGCCGGCGACGGCCAGGATGTGGCCGGGCGCGAGCGGGCGGGCGTGTTCGACCCGGTAGCGGACGGTGCTGCCCGCGTAGATCGTGTCGAAGATCGCCTGATGCCCGCGTCCGATGACGGCTGAGCCGCGGTGGTGCTCACCGCGGATGTTCACGAAGTCGCTCTCGTCCGCGAAGAGCGCTCCGAACGCCGCTCCGTCGGCCTCGTTCCAGGCCTGCTCGGCCTGCTGGAGCACGCTAGCCGCGATGTCGAGCGCGCTGTTCGCGGGGAGGGTCGCCGCTTGAAGGGTGGCCATCGAGTTTCTCCTGTCGGTAGAATGAGTCTCCAGTGACTGGAACAACTATAAAGTCATTGGAACAATTGTCAAGCTATGTCTGAAGATGCGCTCAGCCTCCGAGAGCGCCGCGCGCGGCTCACGCGGGACGAGATCCTCCAGTCCGCCCGCCGGCTGTTCGCCGAGCGTGGCTACGCCCGCACCAGCGTGCGTGACATCGCCCGCGCCGCCGGCGTCTCGGCGCAGACCGTGTACGACAGCGTCGGCTCCAAGCAGGCGCTGGTGGCACGGCTCAACGACCTGATCGACTCCGAGGCCGGGATCGCCGCCATCGCCCGTGCGGCCGCCGAGTCAGCCGACCCACGCGAGGTGGCGGCGACGCAGGCCCGCGTCACGCGGTCGATCCTCGAGCACAGCGGCGACATCGTCCATGCCCTCGTCACGGGCGCCGCGGCCGAGCCGGAGCTCGCCGCCGTGCTCGAGGAGGGGCAGCGGCGCCACCTCGAGGGCGCCCGCATGGTGATCGGCCTGCTCCAGCGCCACGAGGCGCTCCGCCCGGAGGTCGATGACCCGGTCGAGACGCTCGCAGCCCTCGCCGACGTCAGGGTGGCCCTCGTCCTGCGCGAGAGCTACGGGTGGTCGCTCGACCGGATCGAGAGCTGGATCGCCGATGCCAGCCGGGCGCTGCTGCTGCGCTAGGCCAACCGCTGCGCGAGCTCGAGCAGATCGCCGACCGATTCGTCGGCGCCAGGATCCTCGCGGGGCGGCGAGCCGGGTCCGTACTCGAGCGGGCGGTCGACGAACGCCGTCCGCAGCCCGGCCGAGCGCGCGCCGCCGAGGTCCCACGGGTGCGCCGCCACCAGCATGAGCTCGTCCGCCTCTACGCCGAGCAGGCGCGCGGCGGTCAGATACACCTCGGGCGCGGGCTTGTAGACGTGCGCGAGCTCCGCCGAGAGCAGGCAGTCGAAGCGCAGATCACCGTGGCGAGCGAGGTCGACGAGCATGGCCACGTGGCCGTTCGAGAGCGTCGCGGTCACGTGCCGGGCGCGTAGTGCGTCGAGCCCCGCCCGGACGTCGGGCCAGGGGTCCAGCCGGTGCCACGCGCCCACGAGGCGCGCCCGCGTATCGAGCGGGAGGTCCACGTCACGCTCGCTGAGGAGCGCTTCGAGCGTCGCGAGATGAAGCTCGTCGAAATTCCCCCACGGCCGCGCGCCGTCGTTCACCTCATCGAGGATGGGGCGGTACCGGGCACGCCAGTCGTCGGCCAGACCCTCCGGGTCGCCCGGCACGCCGCTCGCCCGTAACGCCTCCGCGATGCCCGAGCGCCAGTCCACGAGGGTGCCGAAGACGTCGAACACCAGGGCGCGGACGGCCATCCCGCGACCCTATCCAACGCCCTCGCCAGGCGGCCCGGCAGCCCGAGCTCGTCGTCCGCTGACGGTGCGCGTCAGCGAGATGTCCGTGAAATGTCAGCGGGCCATGTTCTGCTTCGCGCCACAGTCCCCGTGCATCGAAGGAGATCGCAATGTTCCCCGCCAACACGTATCGCATCTGGATCGCAGGCGCCGACGACGCCGACGCGCTGGCGCGGCTCGAACAGCAGGCTTCCAAGTCGCCGCTCGTCGGCCGCGTGCTGATCGGCGAGATCGCCGGGACGCCCGCGGCGGCGATCTCGCTGCACGACGGCCGCGCCGTCACCGACGGCTCGCGGAACGCCGACCACCTGGTCACCACCCTGCGGATGCGAGCCGGCGCCATCCGCGCCTATGAGGCGACGCCGTCGCTGCCCGAGCGCCTGCGCGCCGCGCTACCCGCCTACCACGGCGAGTCGATCGTGATTCCGCCGCCGGCCTGGCATGACGATTACGACGTCGACGAGCATCTGGCCGCATAGTCCGAGCGGCCGGCGCGGGAGGCCCACGATGTCCGAACTTCGCACGCCGCTGCGCCGCCTATTGCGGACCGGCGCGCTGGCCGCCACGGTTGCTGTGATGGTCGTGCTCGCGGCCCCGGCGGCGGCGCCGGCCCAGCTGAGCTTCGGCGGCCCGACGAACTTCACGGTCGGCGGAGATCCGATGTCGGTCGCGGTGGGCGACTTCAACGGCGACGCCGATCCCGACCTGGCGGTCGGCAATACGAGTTCCGACACGGTCACCATCCTGCTGGGCGGCGCGGGCGGGGACTTCACCGCGGCGACCACCCTCAGCGTCGGTGACTACCCCGCGTATGTGGCGGTGGGCGACTTCGACGGCGACTCACACCTCGACCTGGCGGTCGCCAACCGGGACTCCGACAACCTCTCGGTGTTCCTCGGCGGGGGCGACGGGACGTTCGGGGCGGCGACGGACATCACGACCGGCGACTTTCCCTGGTGGATCGGGGTCGGCAATTTCAACGGCGACGGCGACCCCGACCTCGCGCTCGCCAGAGGGGCATCCGACGTCTCGGTGTACGTCGGCGGAGCGGGCGGGACCTTCGACCTGGTTGACGACTTCGCCGTCGGCACCGGAGCCGCCGCTCTCGCGGTGGGCGACTTCGACGGCGACTCCCGCTCCGACCTGGCGGTCACCAACGGGTACTCCGACGACGCGGTTTCGGTGCTGCTGGGCGAGGGGGACGGTCGCTTCGGAGCGGCGATCGACTACGACGTCGGCTCCGATCCCGAGTCGATCGCGGTCGGTGACTTCAACGGCGACTCAGACCCTGACTTGGCGGTCGCCAACTACGAGTCCGGCAACGTCTCGGTTCTGCTCGGCGAAGCGGGCGGGAGCTTTTCGGCGGCGACCAACTACGTTACCGGCGGCGGACCGTATTCGATCGCGGTGAGCGACTTCGACGGCGACTCGGACCCCGATCTTGCGGTCGCCAACTACTTCGCGAACGACGTCTCGATCCTGCTCGGCGGCGCGCGCGGGAGCTTCGGCGCGGCGACGAGCTTGACCGCCGGTCAAGGCGAGACCTGGGTGGCGCCCGGCGACTTCGACGGCGACTCGGATCCTGACCTGGCGGTCGCCAACTGGGACTCCGACAACGTCTCGGTGCTGCTCAACAACCGTCCGCCGCGTCCTACCGCCGGCCCGGGCACGACGCCGGTCGCCGGCACAGCGCCGGCGGCGGCCGGCGCTGAACCGGCGATCTCGCGCGTGTGGCTCGGCGACCGGTGCGTCCGGCGCTCGCGCTCCGGGCGGGTGCGGGTCCCGATCACCATGAGCCTCGCCCGGCCCGCAGCGGTGCAGATCAGGATCGCCCGCGCGGTCAAGAGCAAGGGCAGGCGCAGCTGCCCGCGGCCCGACCGCACACGCCGCCCCCGCCACGAGACGCGCTTCCGCACGGTCGCGACCGTCCGCCGTGCGCCCTCGCAGGCCGTCGCGGCGGCGGCGATCGTCCGCCGGATGACGCTCAACCTGCGCCTGACCCCGGGCCTGTACCGGCTCAGCGTACGCGTGCAGCTGGAGGGCGACCGGATGTCCCGCCCCATCCTCCGCTACCTGCGCGTGGTGGGCTGACCTCCCACATCCCGAGGACACACGTCCGGCGCTTCTAGGCTCAACTTCCCGGGAGCGTGTCGATTTCCGGCCTCCTCGCTCGACGCTGGGGTAGAAGCACCAACCAACCGCTAGGAGGCGCGAATGCGTGTCATGGTGATGATCAAGGCCTCGGAGCAGAGCGAGGCCGGCGAGATGCCGAGCCAGGAGCTGCTGGAGCAGATGACCGCCTACAACGAGGAGCTCGTGAAGGCGGGCGTGATGCTCAGCGGCGATGGCCTTCACCCCAGCTCGAGGGGGGCCCGCGTCGAGTTCTCGGGCAGCGACCGGAAGGTGATCGACGGCCCGTTCACCGAGACCAAGGAGCTGCTCGCCGGCTACTGGGTGTTGCAGGTGAAGTCGCTCGACGAGGCGATCGAGTGGGTCAAGCGGATCCCGAACCCCGACAACCAGGACGGCGTGGTCGAGATCCGTCCGGTCTTCGAGGCCGAGGACTTCGGAGACGAGCTCACGCCGGAGCTGCGCGAGCGGGACCAGCAGCTGCGCGCGCAGACCGAGGGAGCCGCGTAGCCGAACCGTGGCGAGCGACGAAGTCACGCGCACCATCGAGGCCGTCTGGCGGATCGAGTCCGCGCGGCTGATCGCGGGCGTCGCCCGCCTCGTGCGCGACGTCGGGCTCGCCGAGGACCTCGCCCAGGAGGCGCTCGTCGCCGCCCTCGAGCAGTGGCCCGAGTCGGGCGTCCCGGACAACCCGGGCGCCTGGCTCATGGCCACGGCCAAGCATCGCGGCATCGACAGGCTGCGGCGCGCCGAGGTCCACCAGCGAAAGACCGAGGAGCTGGCGCGCGACGCAGAGCTCCGCTCCGCCGAGCCCGGCGACCTCGCGGCCGCGGTCGACGACCCGTTCGACGACGACCTGCTGCGGCTCATCTTCACCGCCTGCCACCCGGTGCTCTCCACCGACGCGCGCGTGGCGCTCACCCTGCGGCTCCTCTGCGGGCTGACCACGAAGGAGATCGCGCGCGCGTACCTGGCGTCGGAGCCGACCGTGGCGCAGCGCCTCGTCCGGGCCAAGCGCACGTTGTCGGCGGCGCGCGTTCCGTTCGAGGTGCCGGGGCGGGGCGAGCTCCGGGAGCGGCTGGCCTCCGTGCTGGAGGTCGTCTACCTGATCTTCAACGAGGGCTACTACGCGACCGCGGGCGAGCGGGTGATCCGGCCCGAGCTGGTGGAGGAGGCGCTGCGACTCGGGCGCGTGCTGGCCGAGCTGCTCCCCGGCGAGGCCGAGGTCCACGGGCTCGTCTCGCTGATGGAGCTGCAGGCGTCCCGGATGCGGGCGCGGATCTCGCCCTCGGGCGACCACGTGCTGCTCCCGGATCAGGACCGCTCGCGCTGGGACTGGCTGCTCGTGGGCCGCGGGCTGGTGGCGCTCGAGCGTGCTTACGCGACCCGTGGTCCCATCGGCCCGTACACGCTGCAGGCCGCGATCGCGGCGTGCCATGCGAAGAGCCGCTCGGGCGAGGACACCGACTGGGAGCAGATCGTCGCCCTCTACGACGGTCTCGCCCAGCTGATGCCGTCACCCGTGGTCGAGCTCAACCGCGCCGTGGCGGTCGGGATGGCGTTCGGCCCGCAGGCGGCGCTCGGGCTCGTCGACGCCCTGCTGGAGGAGCCGGCCCTCGACGGCTACAACCTGCTGCCGAGCGTCCGCGGCGACCTGCTGGAGAAGCTCGGCCGCCGCGGCGAGGCGCGCGCCGAGTACGAGCGCGCCGCGCTGCTCACCGCGAACACGCGCCAGCGGGCGGCGCTGCTCGAGCGGGCGGCCATCTGCGCGACCGCTTCGGCGCGCGAAGAGTAGTCTCGCCCTCCTCACCGCTTCACAAGGGAGGATGTGTGTGCCGCAACGTGCTCGGGCTGGTCGCGGATCGGTTCCTCACGAAGGCGGACGGGCTGCGTCTGATCCGCGAGGCGGCGCTGTCGGAGGTGCCGGGCTGATATCCAGGGCGCGAGCGGCTACGCGTAGCCGGCTCCTGGCGCGGCGGTCCTCAGGCCGGCGAGCCGGGCAGCCGCGCTCTGTCGCTCGTCGTAGCTGACGAACGCATCGATCGGCGAGAGGTCGACGGCCGCGGCGACGTGGATCGCGTCGAGCGTTCGCAGGGCCGGTTCGGCCAACGCGCCGGCGAGGGACAGCAGCGCCCGGTCGACGGGCAGGAGCGCGATGGCCGCGAGCAACTCCGCTGTGAGATCGATCAGCGGCGCGAGCGGGAGCTCCGGATCGGACGCGGCGGCGCGCCGGATCGCACGAGGAACCTCCGTCAGGACGAGCTCGCTCGAGACGAGATCCGCGTCGTCGACGAAGGTGCGGAGCGCTTCGGTTTCAGGTTCCTCGCGCACGAGCTTCACCAGCGCGGAAGCGTCGGTGTAGAACAGCGTCACGGCTCAGCGATCGCCGCGAATCTCCTCGAGCGCGCGGCTGAGTGCGCGAGGGTCGCCGCTCAGCCGCAGCGGCTCGGGCAGTCCCCGGCGCGGCGGGCGCGAGACGCGCCCCTCGGCGATGAGCCTGTCGAGCTCGTTGCCCGTGCTCGGAGGCGGACCGAGCTCGGCGACCGGCCGGTTGCGATCGGTCACCACGAGCCGCTCACCGCGGGCCACCCGCCGCAGGTACTTGCTCAGGTTCTGCCGGAGCTCCGCGACGCCGACCGTCGTCATGTACACGAAGGTAGCATGTCACGGTGATCAGTCGAGGTCGACGCGGACGACGAGCTGCTCGGTCCCCACGGCGAGCAGCATGGCGTCGTTGAGCGGGCGCCTGAGCGCTCGCAGGCGCGCGTAGGGGTCCTCGCCGGGGAGGAGATGCGCCGTCCCCGGCCGCCAGCGCCCGCCCACCTTCACGCGCACCCGCGGGTCGGCCTGGATGTTGCGCACGTAGTCGGCGTGATAGCCGTGCTCGGTGACGATCCAGAACGTGTCGCCCCGCAGGCCGTTGCCGATCGGCACGACACGAGGCCGCCCGGTGCGCCGCCCGCGGGTCTCCAGCAGCGCCCACCCGCGGGCGAGCGGACCTCGGCCCACGAGCGGCCGCACGACGGGGTTGACGAGCCGGTTCGTCACGGCCCGCAGCACGCGCCGCTTCGCGGCCCGCGCGGCGGAATCCGCCTGCGGTGCGCCGGCCGCGCGGGTGCCGAGGAGCCGGAGCAGGGTGCCGCGCTCGCTCACCGGGGCTTGATTCGTCCGATCAGGCCCCGACGTAGGCCGCGAGGTGCTCGCCGGTGAGGGTGGAGCGGGCGGCGACGAGGTCGGCGGGTGTGCCCTCGAAGACGATCCGGCCGCCGTCCTGGCCCGCGCCGGGACCGATGTCGATGATCCAGTCGGCGTGCGCCATGACCCCCTGGTGGTGCTCGACGACGATCACCGACTTGCCGGAGTCGACGAGCCGGTCGAGCAGGCCGAGCAGCTGCTCGACGTCGGCGAGGTGCAGGCCCGTGGTCGGCTCGTCGAGGACGTAGATCGCCGCCTTTCTCTGCCATGTGGGTCGCCAGCTTGAGGCGCTGCCGCTCGCCGCCGGACAGCGTGGTGAGCGGCTGGCCGATCGTGAGGTAGCCGAGCCCGACCTCGGCGAGCCGCTGGAGGACCTTGTGCGCGGCCGGCGTGCGCGCCTCGCCGTCGCCGAAGAACGCCTCGGCCTCTTCCACCGGCATCGCGAGGACCTCGCTGATGTCGCGGCCGCCGAAGTGGTACTCGAGCACCGAGGAGTCGAACCGCTTCCCCTCGCACTCCTCGCAGGTGGTGGCGACGGTGGCCATCACCCCCAGCTCGGTGTAGATGACGCCGGCGCCGTTGCAGGTGGGGCAGGCGCCCTCGGAGTTGGCGCTGAACAGCGCCGGCTTGGTGCCGTTGGCCTTCGCGAAGGCCTTGCGGATCGGGTCGAGCAGTCCGGTGTACGTCGCCGGGTTGCTCCGTCGCGAGCCGCGGATCGCGCCCTGGTCGATCGAGACCACGCCCGCGCCGGCGGGGATCGACCCGTGCACGAGCGAGCTCTTGCCCGAGCCGGCCACGCCGGTGACCACGACCAGCACGCCGAGCGGGATGTCGACGTCGACCTCGCGCAGGTTGTTCGTCGTCGCGCCGCGGATCTCCAGCGTGCCGGTCGGCGTCCGCACCGTCTCCTTGAGCGCGGCCCGGTCGTCGAGATGGCGGCCGGTGATGGTGTCGCTGTCCCGTATGCCCTCGACGGTCCCCTCGAAGCAGACGGTGCCGCCCGCCGCGCCGGCGCCAGGGCCGAGGTCGACGACGTGGTCGGCGATCGCGATCGTCTCCGGCTCGTGCTCGACGACGAGCACCGTGTTGCCCTTGTCGCGCAGCTGCAGCAGCAGGTCGTTCATCCGCTCGACGTCGTGCGGGTGCAGGCCGATCGTGGGCTCGTCGAAGACGTACGTCACGTCGGTGAGCGAGGAGCCGAGGTGGCGGATCATCTTGGTGCGCTGCGCCTCGCCGCCCGACAGCGTGCCGGACGGCCGGTTGAGCGAGAGGTAGCCCAGGCCGATCTCGACGAACGAGTCGAGGGTCTCCTGCAGCACCTCGAGCAACGGCGCCACCGAGGGCTCGCCGAGGCCGCGCACCCACTCCGCGAGGTCGGTGATCTGCATCGCGGAGACGTCGGCGATGCTGACGCCGTCGATCTTCGACGACCGGGCCGCCTCGCTGAGCCGGGTGCCCTCGCAGTCGGGGCAGGTGGTGAAGACCACCGCACGCTCCACGAAGGCCCGGATGTGCGGCTGCATCGCGTCGACGTCCTTGGACAGCATCGACCGCTGGATCGACGGGATCAGCCCCGCATAGGTGAGGTTGATCCCCTCGACCTTGATCTTCGTCGGCTCCTTGTAGAGCAGGTCGTGGAGCTCCCGCTTGTTGAACTTCTTGATCGGCTTGTCCGGGTCGAAGAAGCCGCAGCCGCGGAAGATCCGGCCGTACCAGCCGTCCATGCTGTAGCCGGGGATCGTGAGCGCCCCCTCGTTGAGCGACTTGCCGTCGTCATAGAGCGCGGACAGGTCGAAGTCGTTGACCGAGCCGCGCCCCTCGCAACGCGGGCACATGCCGCCGGTGCGGCTGAAGCTCGCCTTCTCGGTGATCGTCTTGTCGCCGCGCTCGATCGTGATCCCGCCGCTTCCGTGGACCGAGGCGACGTTGAAGGAGTACGCGGCGGGCGAGCCGATGTGCGGCTTCGCGAGCCGGCTGAAGAGGATGCGGAGCATCGCGTCGGCGTCGGTGGCGGTGCCGACCGTCGAGCGCGGGTTGGACCCCATCCGCTCCTGGTCGACGCTGATCGCGGTCGTCAGGCCCTCGAGGACGTCGACCTCGGGCCGCGCCGTCGTGGGCATGAAGCCCTGCACGAAGGCGCTGTAGGTCTCGTTGATCAGCCGCTGCGACTCCGCGGCGATGGTGCCGAACACGAGCGAGCTCTTGCCCGAGCCCGAGATGCCGGTGAACACCGTCAGCCGGCGCTTCGGGATCTCGATGCTGACGTCCTTGAGGTTGTTCACGCGCGCGCCGTGCACGCGGATCAGGTCGTGGCTGTCCGCGGCGTGCCGCGCAGGCGACCGCGTATCCGTCGGCGTGGCCATGCTCATCGGTCCTGAAGCGTGAGAGCCATGCCTCAAGGCTAGAAAGACGGCGCCCCGCGCGCTTCTCCGATCCTGCTCGGCTCACATACGGTCGCGTTACGAGGTGGTGCTGAGTGCCTGGAAGCGCACCGCGGCGCGCGAGACGCCGACGAGCTCGCCGAGCTGCGTCGCAAGCCCGTCGTCGACCAGGACCCGAAGCGCTTCGCGCACGCGTGGTACGCCCGAGAGCTCGTCGGCGAGCTCGTCGATTCCAAGCATCCGCGGGTGCGCTCGAAACAGCGCACCCAGGACGGCGCGCTGGGTGGCGTTGGGATCAGTCATACCCCGTACTCTAGACGAACATGTGTTCGTAGTACTAGAGGTCCTTCAGGTCCTCGAGCACGAAGCGGACGAGCTCGTGGCCGGCGGGTGAGGCGGTGCTGATCTGGTCGAGCTCGACGTCGGGGCTGTTGAGGCGCTGGAGGCGCAGGTGATCGTGATTGCCGGGGCCGTGGAGGCGCAGGCCGGCGTAGGAGAACCCCAGGTGGCGGAGTGCCTGCACCGCGGAGTCGGGGTCGGTGGTCGCCTCGAGGTCGAGGTCGGTGTAGATGACGTCGAGGTGCTCGGCGAGCAGCATGCGGACCTTGTCGGTCACCTGTGCTGCGAGCCCCTCGTCCCAGCCACCGATGGTGAGCGCGGCGGCGGCGGCCTCGGTCTCGCGCTCGATGCCGATGACGTCCAGCGCGGCCGGCTCGACCGGCGCCCGGGTCTCGAGTCCCAGCCGGGCGTAGGTCTCGAGCAGACGATCGCGGTATCGCTGGGGCAGCGACACGCGCCGGGGCGCGCGCTCGAGCGGTAGGAACGAGATCATCAGCGCGGTCCGCCGCGCCCCGTCGGCCGGCGTCCGGGCGCCGCGCGGCGTCATCGTGCCCGGCGACAGGGCGAGGCAGAGCGCCGTCTCGTGGTAGCCGTGTGCGATCTCCGCTCGCTGACTGTAGGGATGCACGGTCACGGCTCGGCCGTAGAGCGCCTCTAGTCCGTGCGCGCGGGCGCGCGCGAGTGTGTGCTTGCCGAGCCGCCCGAAGACGCCCAGCCCGCGGTACGCCGGAGCGA
>CAWKIT010000010.1:0-38914 GCA_963849695.1 uncultured Solirubrobacteraceae bacterium | reverse complement strand
TGGCGATAGTGGGAAGCGTTTTCGGCGCCATCTACGCCGCCGAGATCGCTGACGACGGGCGCGTGCCTGCCGCGGCGGCGGAATCGATCGAGGAAGCGACCGACGTGGCGAACCGCCTGCACGGCGCGGCCCGTGCCGACTCTTGGACGCCGCCGTCGCGAGCTTCGACGTGGCGGCCCGCTGGGGCCTTGCCGTCTGCATGGCGGTCATCCTCCTCGCGGCGGCCGGCGCGGCCATCGGCCTGTCACGGGTGCCGCCGGCCAAAGAGCTCCCCGGGACGAACTCTCAGGGCGTCACGTGAACAACGCTGCGAGAGAGCGGACGCTGGAGGTCCGCCGAGGAACCGGGCGCCTGCCATGGTGCGGTCACCTGACGGCTGAAGCCGTGTCATCCTGAGCATGTGGCTGGACGCGAGCACGTCGACGAGGCCGGTGGACGGCCACGGCCTCTGCGCGACAAGTCGCGCCAATTCGTCGTGAGCTGCCTCGGTGACTAAACCCGACTGGGCGAAGTGGCTGCCGCCCGAGGCGGTAGCCGTCATCGACCGCTACTGGAAGCAGCTCTGGGACCAGCTGCGGCTGCTCCCGGAGCGGGAGTTCCGCGCTGGGCAGCTCGAGTTCGAGGCCGTCGAGGAGTTGCAGCCCGGCGACGGCTGGCGGGAGCGCTTCGAGGCCATGTGGCCGACGTACCGCACCTGGTATCTGCAGGAGGGCGAGACGGCGCGGCCGCGGTACGCGACCTGCCGCCGCGCGCTTGCCGACCACATGCCGGAGCTGGTGCCGACCTACGATCGGCTGGTCGACCTCGCCGGGGGCGGCGACCTCGCCGGCCGGCTGCTGTCGCTGTGGCGCCCGCCCGGGTTCATCGTCGGCTGTTCGCAGGGCGCATGGACGCGCGGCGAGCCGCTGCTCGTGCGCAACTACGACTACCCGGCCGACCGGCTCGAGGGCGTGGTGTGCCTGACGCAGTGGGGCGAGCGGCGCGTGATCGGGATGAGCGACTGCCTGTGGGGGCTGCTCGACGGGATGAACGACCGCGGGCTGTCGATCTCGCTCACCTTCGGCGGGCGTCCGGACGTCGGCGACGGGTTCGCGATCCCGCTGGTCGTCCGCTACGTGCTCGAGACCTGCGACGACGTGGCGGCGGCGCGCGAGGCGCTGGCGCGGATCCCCGTGCACGCGCCGCAGAACCTCACGCTGCTCGACAGGTCCGGCGCCTACGTGACCGCCTACGTCGGTCCGGGCCGTCCCGCCCGGTTCGTCGACCTCGCCGCCACCACCAACCACCAGGGCGAGGTCGAGTGGCCGGAGTACGCGGAGGCGATCCGCAGCGAGGAGCGCGAGCAGTGCGTGCTCGACCTGCTCGGCGACCCTGCGCTCGACCGCGAGCGGTTCGAGGACTCGTTCCTCGAACCGCCGCTGCACAGCACCGCGCACGAGCGCGGCTTCGGGACGATCTACACGGCGGCGTACGAGCCCGGCCGCGGGCGCGTGCGCTACCGCTGGCCGGACGTGGTGTGGGAGCAGTCGTTCGAGCGCTTCGAGCCGGGGAGCCGGACCGTCACGCTGTCTTGAAGGCGAGCGCGCCGGCCGGCACCGGCGCCTGCGGCGGCGGGCTGGTGCCGGCGAACTGCGCCTGCACGCCGGCGATCCACTCGCACGCCCGCTCGGTCAGCCGGTTGTCCTCGGTCTGCATGCGCGACCGCGCGACCAGCACGCCGAGGTCGGCGCCCGGGTAGCGGAAGTCGCCGGGCGCGAGCACGCGTAGGAAGAACGCCTCGCTCTCGTCGTGGAGGCTGTGCCAGTCGTGGCCCCAGCGGGCGAACTGGATGCCGCCGTCCTCGAGCCGCCAGATCCCCGTCTTCGGCGCCTGCGTGAGCTGCTCGACCTCGTCGCCGGTGTCCTTGAGGATGATCTGGCTCCACACGTCGACGCTCGAAGCGGCGGCCCAGCGGCGGTTGATGTCCTCGACGTCGATCTCGTACTCGACGTCCATGTACTCGAGCATGTGAAACAGGAACAGCGGCATGTCGGCGTACGCGCCGGCGGTGACGTTCGTCATCGAGGTCACGCCGCTGATGCGCGGGTTGATCTCCCCCAGGTACAGCTCGTCGCTGTCGACGTCGGCCAGGTAGTCGATCTCGAGGAAGCCGCGGTAGCCCGCCTCCGCCAGCCGGTCGCCGAGCTTCCGGGTCAGCACGCGCGCCCGCTCGCGGTGCTCGGGCGACAGCGCCTCGGGGAAGATGTCGTTGCCGCACCAGCCGCCCTTGTGCGGCGTCAGCTCGGGGTGCCCGGTGAGGTCGGTCATCAACGGCCCGACCACGGTCCCGTGGCGGGTCAGCACCGCCTCGACCGCCGCCGCGCGGTTGTTGATCCGCTTCATGACCTTCAGCTCCTGGTCGGCCATGTCGTCGGCGTAGCGGTCCCAGTCGTCCTTGGAGGAGATGAAGAACGTGGTCTTGCCGGAGTCGCCGTACGGGGTCTGGACCACGAGATCCTCGCCCAGCGCGGCCGACTCGGCGAGCGCCATCAGCTCCTCGTAGGAGGTGGCGCGGCCGAGCGTGTTGGGCGCGCTCGGCACGCCCGCCTCGTTGCCGAGCCGGGTGGTCACGATCTTCGAGTCGAGCCGGTGGCGCAGCTCCGCCGACGGGTGCGCGATCTCGAGCCCGGCCGCCGCGGCCGCCTCCTCGGTCTCGTCGTCGAACATCACGAACACGGCCTTGCCACCACCGCCGCGGTCGTTGATCCGGTCGATCACCTCCTTGTGCTCGAGCAGGTAGTTGCACACGTCCTCCATCGACTCGAACTCGCGGTAGGGACGTTCCTTGGGCACGAACACGCGCGGGTGGTTGCCCTCGAACGAGTCGAAGTAGTTGACGTAGAAGAAGTTGCGCAGCCAGCGGTCGATGCCGAGCAGGTTGAATGCGGTCGGCGAGACGAAGTAGATCGGCGTCTCGTTGGTGCGGAAGTACGAGCGGATCTCGGAGATGCCCCGGAGCACGAGCGGATCCTCCCGCGCACGCGGGCGCGTGTCCAATCGTGCCGCGTCAGAGGGCGGCGAGTTGCCCGGCGGACATGCGGTCGAGGCCGAGCGTGCTCATCGTCCGCTTGCCCTCGGCGCGGAAGTCGCGGGCGAGCACGACCGAGGCGATCGTCACGACGGCGTCCAGCACGGGAGTGGGCACCCCGAGCCGCGCGGCCAGGTCGACCAAGAAGATCAGCGAGTAGCCGACGTCCTCGGTCAGATAGCGGTGGTCGAGCCGGCTCTGCGCTCTGATCCCGCGGAAGCCGGGCGCGGTGCTGTAGCCGGTCGAGTAGTTGTGCTCGCGCATATAGCCCTGCCTGATCCCCAGGGCCGGCTCGGACTGGATCGTGACTCCGAGCGCGCTCGCGATCGCCAGCCGCTCGTTGTCGACCGCCTCGATCAGCCGGCCTACGCTCTCGGTGACGCCCTCCTCATAGAACAGGAAGTCGCCGCCGGTCCGCTCGAGCAGCCCGGCGTTGAGCAGCGTGACCGCCGGGTGGATGACCGGGTTGCCGTTCTGGAGCGTGGTCTGGAAGACGCTCTCGGCCTTCTCGACGGCCGGCCAGACGTCTGCGATCAGGCCTTGCAGCCGGTCCGTCGCCGTCCGGGGCAGACCCGCGAGGTACAGGCCGGCAGTCAGCTTGAGGAAGACGTTGACGACGCCCGGCTCGGTGACCCTCACGGCGTAGGGAAGCGTGCTCGTCTCGCCGACGATGCAGCGGTCGTCGTCGAGCTCGAGCCCGGCCGCGCGCTTGAACGCGATCGCGCCGGCGCACGACCCCGGGCAGATCAGGACGGCCATGCCGTCGGCCAGGTGCGGCCCGGCCGCGGCGGCCAGCGGCTCGGTGCTGTAGGCCGGACCGACGACGACCACGAGCTCGGCACCGGCCAGGGCCTCGGCGACATCGTGCCCCGCGTACCGGATCGGGGCGAAGCCCTCGAGATCGCCGGACGACGTGATCCCGCCGGCCCTGTCGACCGCGACCACGTTGTCGCCGTGCTCCTCCGGCGCGTAGAGCGCCACCTCGTGGCCGTGCTGGGCGAAGTCGAACGCCGACGCAACCCCTCCGTTGCCCGCTCCCAGCACTGTCACGCGCATGACGACGGCCAACCTACACGCTCTCGAGCCGACTCACTCCGCGGGGCGCGCGGCACGCTCGGCGAGCCCGTCGACCGCGCCGCGCGGGACGACCATGACCGGCACGGGCGAGTGGCGCACGATCTTGGTGGCGCGCGAGCCGAGGAAGACCCGGGCCACGAGCCCGCTGGCGCTGGAGCCGACCACGAGCACGTCGCCGTCCTGCCACTCGACGTCCTCCAGCGCCTCGTCCCACGTCTCCCCGTACCCGACGACGGCCTCCAGCGGGTGTGGAACGAGCGGCAGGTCCTCGACCTGCTCGAGCGTCGCGCGCCCGGCCGCCCTGACCTCGTCGGCCCATTCGGAGACCAGCGATCCGGCGGCCTCGCGCCCGACGCCGCTCGTGTACGGCGGACGTGACTGGACGGCGAAGGAGGCGATCCGCAACGAGGCCCCGACGCTCGCCGCCACGCCGGCGGCGGCGACGACCAGCTGGTCCGCGTCGTCGGACCCGCCGAACGCCGCCGTCACCCTCCTCACCCGGGCTCCGGGCCTGCACCGGTACCCCCGCGTGGTCAATGCGACCGGGACGTGCGAGCTGTGCAGCAGCCAGTCGCTGGCGCTGCCCAGCGTCATCCGCCCGATCGGCCCGGACGACGAGGATCCGACGACGATGAGGCGGGCGTCGTGCCGGTCGGCGACCTCGAGCAGCCCGGCAGGAGCGGAGCGCGCATGGTGGATCAGGATCGTGGCCGAGAGATCCTCGGGCAGCCGGTCGCGCGCCTGCTCCAGCGCCTCGGTCGCGACCCGAGTCAGGTGCGCGCGGTACTCCGCATCGACCTTCGCGGGGCTCGGCGGCCAGGTGGGCGGGATGACGGCGCAGAGGACGATGTCATCGCCCGCCGATCGCGCGAGCATCCCGGCGAGGTGCACCGGGGCTCTGTCCCGCGCTTCCGGTGCGACCGCCACCACGAACGTCATGACGACCCCTCGCCCGCCTGGGCGCGGCCCAGCTCGGAATGGCGCCTGCCGTAGAACGCGTACCAGAGCAGCGCCACGGTCGACCAGCCGAAGAACACGATGATCGTCACGGCGCGCAGATCCGTGATGATCCAGATGCAGCCGGCGATCGACAGGATCGGCGTCACCGGATAGCCCGGCACCTTGAAGCCGCGGGGCAGGTTGGGCGCGGTGCGTCGCAGGACCATCACGCCGATCGAGACGATCAGGAACGCCACCAGGGTGCCGATGCTCGTCATCTCGGCCAGGAACTCGATCGGCAGCAAGCCGGCGAGGAGCGCGATCACGACGGCGGCGATGAGCGTGGCCGGGACCGGGGTGAGCGTGCGCGGGTTGAGCCGGTGGAACAGCGGCGGCACCATCCCGTCGCGGCCCATCGCGAACAGGATCCGCGTCTGGCCGTAGATCGTGACCAGCGTGACGCTGAAGATCGAGATCACGGCGCCGGCCGCGAGGATCGTGGCGGGCGTGGTCGAGCCGGTCACCTGCTCGAGGATCGCGGCGAGCCCCGCCTCCTGCCCCTCGAACTCCGCGGTCGGCTGCGCGGCGACGGCGACGACGGCGACCGCGATGTAGATCGTGGTCACCGTGATCAGCGCGAAGATGATCGCCAGAGGCAGGTTGCGGCGGGGGTTGTGCACCTCCTCGCCCGCCGTCGAGACGGCGTCGAGCCCGATGTAGGAGAAGAAGATGATCCCGGCCGCGGAGGTGATCCCGTTCATGCCGAAGGGGGCGAAGTCAGACAGGTTGTCGGAGTTCCAGCCCTGCAGCCCCAGCACGACGAACATCAGCAGCACGCCGATCTTGATCACCACCATGACCGCGTTGACCCGCGCCGATTCGCTTGCGCCGCGGATCAAGAGGAACGCGCACGCCGCGATCAGGATCACGGCCGGCAGGTTGATCACGCCTCCCTGCTCGGGCGCGTTTGCGAGCGACTCGGGGATCGTGAAGCTGAACAGGTTGTCGAACAGCTCGTTGAGGTACTGCGACCAGCCCACGGCGACCGCCGCCGACGACACGCCGTACTCCAGCAGCAGGCACGCGGCGACGACCATCGCGACGCCCTCACCCAGCGTGGCGTACGCGTACGAGTAGGACGACCCCGAGACCGGCACGGCGCTCGCGAGCTCGGCGTAGCAGATGGCCGTGAGGCCGGCGACGATGCCGGCGAACACGAAGGAGACGATCACCGCGGGCCCGGCCACCGGCACGGCCGCGGAGAACACGATGAAGATGCCGGTGCCGATCGTGGCGCCGATCCCGAACATCGTGAGCTGGAACAGGCTGATCGTGCGCTTCAGCTCGCCCCCTTCGACGTCGGCGCCCGTCTCCTCGGCCATCACTCCGACCGGCTTGCGCCGCAGGAGCTGCTCACGTAGCGATGCCATCTGCCCCTCCTCGTTCGCCCGACGCCGCGCCCACGGCGCGCAACCTACAGCTGCAGCGCGGCCGCGGTCCTGCGGCTTCGTCGGCGGGCTCGCCGGCGGGGCGGAGCGATCAGCCGGCCAGGGCCAGCTCGTCGTAGATCCGATACACGCTCGAGCCGAGGCGCTCGATGTCGGCGCCGTAGACGTGGATCGAGATCGTCAGCCCGTCGCCGCCGGCCTGGACCGAGTGGATGTTCTCCGCGGGCGGGATCAGCGCCTCGACGTGGCCCGGCTCGGCGTCGATGGTGGCGGTGAGCTCGAGCGCGCCGTCGACGAGCCGGTAGCGGTTCTCGCGCTCGAGCCCGCGGTAGACGCCGACGACGCACCACGAGACGTGGTCGTGGATCGGGGTCACCTGGCCGGGTCGCCAGACGAGCGCGACGACCGAGAGCCGGCGGCAGGACGACACGTGCAGGAGGTGCTGCCGGTAGCGGTCCACTCCGGGCGCCTGATGCCGGCGGGCGAGCCAGCCGTCCTGCGCCAGCAGAGGCTGGAGCCGCGCCGCGATCGCCTCCGGATCGTCGATCGTCGCCTCCGCGTCGCGAACGAAATCAGCGAAAGCGGTATGCATGCGGACGAGCGTCCCAGGACGCGCGGACGCGATCACTGGAGGAGTCCCGCCGGTGGGGGTACGGCTATCCCGTGGACCCCGCGACCGCTTCCTGGGCCGCGGGGGCCGCTCGGGCGCGTGCCCACGCGCCCGCGTGGGTAGCTTTGGCACGGCCATGGCCGACATGACGCTCACGGTCTTCGCGCAGCAGGTCGTCGAGACGCTCCAGGGCAAGCCGCAGCCCGATACGGTGCTGGCCCGGCAGATGCAGGCGCTGTCGCTCGCCGTGCACATCCCGATCGTGTGCTTCGGAATCGCGTTCCCGGCGATGATCCTGTTCGTCGAGGGCCTGTACCTGCGGACCGGCGACCTCACCTACAAGGCGCTCGCCAAGCGCTGGTCGAAGGTGGCGCTGATCCTGTTCGCGGTCGGGGTCGTGACCGGGACGATCCTGTCGTTCGAGTTCGGGCTGCTGTGGCCGACTTCATGGCGACGTTCGGCGAGGTGTTCGGGATCGCGTTCGGGCTCGAGGGGATCTCGTTCTTCGTCGAGGCGATCTTCATCGCGATCTACGTCTACGGCTGGGACCGGCTCAGCCGCCGCGCCCACTTCCTGACCGGCATCCCGATCGTCATCTCCGGCTTCGCCGGCTCCTTCAACGTGATCGCGGTCAACGGGTGGATGAACAACCCCGCAGGGCTTCGACGTCGTCGACGGGCGCGTCGTGAACCCCGACCCGTGGGACGCGCTGATCAACACGAACATGTGGCACGAGCTGATCCACATGTACCTGGCCGGCTACATCGTGGCCGGCTTCATCGTCGCCGCGGTCTACGCCTACGCGTGGCTGAAGGGCCGCCGCGACCGCTACCACCGCACGGCGCTCGTCGTCACGCTGGCGTTCGCGTCGCTGGCGGCGCCCGTACAGACCGTGATCGGCGACTGGGCCGGCCGCCAGGTCGCCGAGTCGCAGCCCGTCAAGCTGGCCGCCTTCGAAGGGCTCGCGCGCACGCAGGAGGGCGCGCCGTTCACGATCGGCGGCTGGTACGACGAGGCGACCGGCGAGCTCAACGGCGGGATCGAGATCCCCAAGCTGCTCTCGCTGCTCGCCACCCACGATCCGAACGGGAGGTGATCGGGCTCGACTCCGTGCCGGCGGAGGACCGGCCGCCGGTGAACATCGTGCGCTACGCGTTCCACACCATGATCTGCGATCGGCACCGGGCTCGCGCTGCTCGGCACGCTCTTCTTCCTGACGTGGCTCCGGAAGCACCGGCTGCCGCGCTCGAAGTGGTTCTACCGGGCGGTCATGGCTCGCCGGACCGCTGTCGCTGGTCGCGATGATCGCGGGCTGGATCACGACCGAGGTGGGCCGCCAGCCGTGGATCGTCTACGAGGTGATGCGCACGGAGCAGGCGGTGACGTCGGCCGACGGCCTCGAGGTCGGCTACGTCTTCCTGGTCAGCGTGTACCTCGCCCTCGGCGCCGGGGTCGTGTGGCTGCTGCGCCGCCTCGCTCAGCGCCCGCCCGCGACCGAGGTCGGCACGCCGGACGCACCGGCGACCGAGACGCACTGATGCTGCCCGAGATCTGCCTCGGCCTCGTCATGCTCGGCATCTCCGCCTACGCCGTGCTCGGCAGCGCCGACTTCGGCGCCGGCTTCTGGGACCTGACGGCCGGCGGCGCCGAGCGCGGCGGCCGGCTGCGGGGGATGGTGCAGCGCTCGATGAGCCCGGTCTGGGAGGCGAACCACGTCTGGCTGATCTTCGTGCTGGTGATCGTGTGGACGGCGTTCCCGGTGGCCTTCGGGTCGCTGTTCTCGACGCTCTCGATCCCGCTCTTCCTCGCCGCGATCGGGATCATCTTCCGCGGCGCCGCCTTCGCGCTCCGCGGCCAGGCGGCCACGATCCGGGAAGCGCGCTTCCTCGGCGCGCTGTTCGCCCTGTCGTCGGTGCTGATCCCGTTCTTCCTCGGCGCCGCGCTCGGCGGCATCGCCTCCGGGCGGGTGGAGGTGGGCAACGCGGTGGGCGATCCGGTCACGTCGTGGCTGAACCCGACGTCCGTGCTCGTCGGCGTCATCGCCGTGCTGAGCGGCGCGTACCTGGCGGCGGTGTTCCTGGCGGGCGACTCCCAGCGCGCGGAGCTACCCGACCTCGTGCGCGCCTTCCGCACGCGCGCGCTCGCGACCGGCGTGGTCACCGGCGTCGTCGCGCTCGGCGGGCTGCTCGTCGTCCGCGACGACGCTCCCGAGCTCTACGACGGCCTGACCTCCGGCGGCGGGCTCGCGATGGTGGTGCTGTCCGGGCTCGCCGGCGTCGTCACGCTCGGCCTCGTCTGGCGCGAGCGCTACGGGCTCGCCCGCGCGACGTCGGCGCTCGCGGTGATCTGCGTCACCGTCGGCTGGGCGCTCGCGCAGAACCCCTATTTCCTGCCGCCGGAGCTCACGCTCGACGAAGCCGCCGCGAGCGACGCCACGCTGACCGCGGTCGTGATCGCCGTCGGGCTCGGCATGCTGATCCTCGCGCCGTCGCTGTGGTTCCTGTACCGGCTGGTGCTGCAGGGACGGCTCGACCAGGAGTACGAGCCGCTCGACCAGCGCTTCCGGCCGCTCACGGCCTCGGACGAGCCAGGGGAGCGCCCATGACCCGCCGGCCGCTGCTGGTGTTCATGCTTGCCAGCCTCGCGATCGGACTCGGGCTGATGCTCCCCTTCGAGGCGCTGGTGACGCGGATCGTCGGGGTCACCGCCCTGTTCGCGTTCATCGTCTCGGGGGTTTTCCTGATCGCCGATCCCGCCTTCCTCGGTCCGGACGAGGACTAGCGGCCGCGGCGGCGGAGCGCGAGGCCGGTCAGCGTCTCGCGGACGACGCGCTCGGCGACGAGCGCCGAGTAGTCGTCGGTGGCGACCGCGGTGGGGATCACCTCGACCACGTCGGCGCCGATGAGCCCGGCCCCGGCGGCGACGGTGCGCACGGCGAGCAGGAGGTCGACGGCGGTCATGCCGCCCGGCTCCGGGGTCCCGGTGCCGGGCACGAAGGCGGGGTCGAGGACGTCGACGTCGACGGTCAGGTAGACGGGGCCGGGCCCGACGGCCTCGAGCGCGCGGCCGACGACCTCGCGGATGCCGAGGTCGCGCACGTCGTGCATGAACAGGCTGGTGATCCCGTGCTCGGCCTGCCAGGCGAACACCTCGTCGCCGGGCCAGTAGCCGCGCAGGCCGATCTGCGCGTAGCGGGCGCCGTCGAGATGACCGCCGTCGATCAGGCGGCGGATGAACGTGCCGTGCGAGCGCTCGACGCCGAACACCTCTTTGCCGGTGTCGGTGTGGGTGTCGAAGTGCACCATCCCGACCGGCCCGTGGACGGCCGCGCACGCCCGCACGGCCGGCTCGGTGATCGAGTGGTCGCCGCCGAGCACGACCGGGAGCACGCCGGCCGCCAGCACTTGGCCGACCGTCGCCTCGATCGCGGCGTGCGAGGTGCCGGGGTCGGCGGGGATCACCGGCGCGTCGCCGAAGTCGACGACCTTCAGCTCCGCGAACGCGTCGACCTTGACCTCGAGATGCGGCCCCGGCGGCGAGCTCGCGCCGCGGATCGCGCGCGGCGCGAGCCGCGCTCCCGGGCGGTCGGACACGAGGTCGTCCATCGGCGCGCCGACGATCGCGACGTCGAACCCTTCGAGCTCGGCGGGGTCCTCGGTGAACGGCGCGCCGCCGAACGTCAGCAGCCCCGCGAAGTCGGGCTTCTCGCCGTACTGCGCCCAGCGCTTCAGGGGATCGATCATCGGAGCACGTTGATGGTCTGGAACTCCGGGTCGCTGGCGCCGTGCAGGCGCGCGCCGCTGGCCGCCAGCTCGCGCAGGTAGGCGACGGTGGCGGCCGAGATGCGCTCGCCCGGCAGCAGCGCCGGGACCCCGGGCGGGTAGCTGGCGATCGACTCGCAGGAGATGCGGCCGACGGCGTCGTCGACCGCGATCAGCTCGGCCTCGCCGAGGAACGCCTCGCGCGGCGGGACCGCGACCTCGAACCCGATCGAAGCGGCGGGCGGGACGAGCGCGCGCGTGGCTCCCGGCTCGCTCAGCCGCTTGACGACCTCGTCCACGTCGCCCGCCAGGCGCCGCAGCGTCGCGGGCGACTCGCCGAGCCCGATCACGAACACGACCGTCGCCTGCATCGGCAGCTCGAGGTGGACGTCGTAGGAGCGCCGCAGGGCGTCGGCGATCTCGTAGCCGGTGCGCCCGGTGCCGCGCACGTCGAGCACCATCCGCAGGGGGTCGTAGCCGGCCACGCCCATCTGGCCGACGAGCTTCGAGTCGACCAGCTCGATCCCCTCGATCGTCTCCAGCTTCTCGCGCGCCACCTCGATCGCCCCCAGCGTCTCCCACAGCAGCTGCTCGCCGTGCAGCGAGAGCTGCCGGCGCGCCGCGTCGAGCGAGGCGATCAGCAACGACGAGGGGCTGGTCGAGCGCAGCAGCCGCAGCGCGCGGGCGATCGCGCCGATGTCGACGCGGCCGCTGCCGGAGATGTGCAGCATCGCGCTCTGCGTCAGCGAGCCGGCGATCTTGTGGGTGCTGGTGAGCATCGCGTCGGCGCCCTGCGAGAGCGCGGTCGGGGGCAGCTCGTCGTTGAAGCCGAAGTGCGGGCCCCATGACTGGTCGACCACCAGCGGCACCCCGGCGGCGTGCGCGACCTCCGCCATCGCGGCGACGTCGGCCGTCATGCCGTAGTAGGTCGGCGACACCACGAACGCGGCGCGCGCATCGGGGGCGTCGCGCAGCCCCCGCTCGAGCGCGGCGGGCGTGACGCAGTGGGTGATCCCGAGCTCGGCGTCGTACTCGGGGGCGACGAAGCTCGGGATCCCGCCGCTCAGGACGAGCCCGTCGACGAGCGACGCGTGCGAGTTGCGCTGGGCGACGATCCGCGTTCCGAGCGGCGCCAGCGCCAGACACAGCGTGTGGTTGCCCTGCGTCGCCCCGTTGGTGAGGAAGAACGTCCGCTCGGCGCCGAACGCCTGCGCGGCCAGGCGCTCCGCGCGCTCGTACGGCGTCGGGGACGGCCCGAGGTCGATCCCGTGGATGTCCTGCGGCACGTCGGCGGCCAGCGCGTCGACGCCGATCGCCTTGCGCAGGCCGGGATCGGCGCCCGGCCCGCCCTTGTGGCCTGGGACGTGGTAGCGGCCGGTGCCGCGGAACGCGTACGCCACCACCGCGTCGAGGTACGGCGCCGTCGGCTGCTCGTTGATCTCCATCGCGCTCGTAGCCTAGGTACACGCGGCCAGAATTACGACGCATTCCGACGGGCCCGGCCACGTGTACCAAGGATCGCCGCGTGGACTCTGGCGATTTGCCCCCGCAGCGGTGGTGGGGGAAGCTCTTGGCATGACGACCTCAGTGGATGCCGGCAAGGACGTGCGCGCCGCGCGCGAGCGGTACGTGTCGGCGGCGGTTACGGCACCGCCGCTGGTGGTGATCGGCGCCGAGGGGGCGCGGATCGACGCCGACGACGGGCGCTCGTACATCGACTTCGCGGGCGGCATCGGCTGCCAGAACCTCGGCCACGGCCCGGCCGAGGTCGTGCGCGCGATCCACGAGCAGGTCGACCGCTATCTGCACCAGTGCTTCATGGTCGGCGCCTACGAGCCGTACGTGGAGGTCTGTCGCCGGCTCGCCGAGCTGTACCCCGGCCCCGGCACCTCGTACAAGAGCGTGCTCGTCAACTCGGGCGCCGAGGCGGTCGAGAACGCGGTCAAGGTGGCGCGCGCCGCGACCGGCCGCCCGGCGGTGGTCGCGTTCGACCGCGCCTTCCACGGCCGCACGCTGCTGACCATGTCGCTGACCAGCAAGGTCGTTCCCTACAAGCGCGGCTTCGGCCCGTTCGCGCCCGAGATCCACCGCGCGCCGGCGCCCCACCGCGGCCTGGGCTCCGACGAGGCGATCGCGGCGCTCGAGCATCTCTTCAAGGCGGACGTCGATCCGCAGAGCGTCGCCTGCGTCGTGCTGGAGCCGGTGCAGGGCGAGGGCGGCTTCATCGCCATGCCGCCCGACTTCCTGCGGCGGCTGAAGGAGCTGTGCGAGCAGCACGGGATCCTGTACGTCGACGACGAGGTGCAGGCGGGCGTCGGCCGCACCGGGCCGGTGTGGGCGATCGAGCACTACGGCGTCACGCCCGACATCCTCGTGTCCGGCAAGTCGCTCGGCGGCGGACTGCCGCTGGCGGCCGTCACCGGCCGCGCCGAGCTCATGGACGCCGTCCACGCCGGCGGGCTCGGCGGCACGTTCGGGGGCAACCCGGTCGCCTGCGCGGCGGCCGCGGTCGTGCTCGACACCGTCGCGTCACCGGAGTTCCTGCGCCGGGCCGAGGAGCTCGGGCGGAGGTTGCGCGCGCGGCTCGAGGCGATCGCCGCCGACGTGCCGGCCGTGGTGGAGGTGCGCGGGCTGGGATCGATGCTCGCGATCGAGCTGCCGCCGGACCTCGTCCCGGTCACGATCGCCGCCGCCCGCGAGCGCGGCCTGCTGCTGCTGTCGTGCGGCCTGTACGGCGAGGCGATCCGCCTGCTCCCGCCGCTCACGATCGGCGAGGACGAGCTCACCCGCGGTCTCGACGCGCTCGAGGCGGCGGTGCGCGAGGCGGCCTCCGCGTAGCAGCTCTGCCGACCGGGAGTCTCCGGTCGATGGACCGAACGGCGGCGAGGCGGAGATTCGGGGGGTGTGACCAATTCCTTTCGTATACGTGAAGTCAGGGACACACCCCCCGAGCCCGGCCACGCGGCCGGCTCCCTCGCCGCCCTACCCAGCCGCAGTTGACGTTCGCCGGCGCAACAGCGGCGTCAGAACACCACGGTCCAGCCCTCCGCCCGCGCCTGCTCGCCCGTGTAGGCGACGCCCGCCACCTTCAGCCCGGCTCGGTCGAGCACGGTGATCGAGCCGCCCTTGTTCCCGAGCTGGGCGCCGTTCGCCAGCACCACGCTGAGGGACTGGCCGGCCGCCAGCGGCCCGGCCGGCAGCGCGCAGGTCTGCTTCATCCGGTCGGCGATCCGCCAGCCGGTGAGGTCGACGGCCTGAGGCGACGCATTCAGCAGCAGCACCGACTCGCGCTCGGGCGCGCCGCCGTTCGGGTTCACCATCGCGGCCAGGATCCGGATCGCGCCGTCCGCCTCCTCGGCCGGGTCCGGCTCCGGCGCGCCCTCGATCGCGTGGCCGGTGACGTCGTCGGTATGCCAGGCCTGGCTCTGGAAGGCGAGGAAGATCCCCACCCAGCGGCCGTCGAGGCGGATGAGCAGAGCGCCGTCCTGCCACACCCCGTCGTCGCCGCGGAAGCGGGCGCTGTTGCCCTGGTTCATGTGGATGTCGTGCACGCCGTTGCCGGGCTTGAAGCCGAAGACCTTGTCGCGCACGCCGCTCTCCGGCCCCCACCGCTCGCCGAACGCGTACACGAGCGCGCCGGGATCCGCGATCGCGCGCTTGACGTAGTGGTCGAGGAAGTCGGCGAGGTCGTTGTCGGGCCCGTCGGCGTCGGGCGGCAGCGCCCGCATGCCGGAGCGGCTGAAGAGGTTGCCGCGGATGAAGTCGAGCGCCGCGCCGCCGGGCCGCGACGGCAGCGCGTGCCAGCCGGCTCCGAGCCCGGCCACCGCGGCGGTCACCGGATGCCGGAAGTCGTCGTCCGCGAGGTACAGCAGCTCGGACGGCGACTCCTGCGACAGCACGTTGACGGCGATCCGGTAGCTGGTGCCGCCCGCGTCGATCCGGACCTGGTAGTGGGGCGAGTCGGTGCCGCCCTCGCGCCGGCAGTCGACCGCGCGTCCGACGAGCACTCCATACGAGTTCAGTGGCATGCCGGGAGGGTCGCTCCCCCGGCTTGCCGTCAGGTTGGAGAACCCTTGACGCCGTAGCGCAGGAACAGGTAGCCGCCCGACTCGTGCAGCGACAGCAACGCGAGCTCGGCAGGCGGGTCGAGCGCCGGCCCGCTCACGATCGTGATCGGGTCCTCGCCGCCCGCCAGCTTGGTCGCGATCACCAGGTGCAGCTCGTCGACCAGGCCCGCGCGCAGGAGGTCGCCGAGCAGCTGCGGGCCGCCCTCGCACAGCACCGACCCGACGCCGTGCTCGGTCCGCAGCCGGCGCACGCCCTCGGCGAGCGGAGCGCGGAGGTAGTCCACCTGCGCGGCGCACTCCGGCAGCGTCGCATCCGGCGACGGGGTGAGCACCAGCACGCGGTTGGCCGGGGCCCTCAGCATGCCGACCTCGGCCGGCACGCGCGCCGTGCGCGTGACCAGCACCGCGAGCGGTTCCATCGGGCCGTAGCTCTCGACCCGCACGGTCTCGGCGCCCACCATCACGGCGTCGACGCGCGTCCGGAGGGCGTGGAACAGCTCGTAGTCGGCGCGGTTGGCGATCGGGCCCGTCCGGCCGGCGATCGTGGCGCGGCCGTCGGCGGTCGCGATCATGTTGACCAGCAGGAACGGGCGGTCGGCCGGCGCCGGGCCCGGCACGGCAGCGGCGAGGTCGGTCGCCGCCAGGTCGTCCGCCCGGTCGGGCAGCAGGCGCGCGAAGCGCTCCGTCACGCCTCGTGCCCGGGGTCGATCCGCTTCGCGCGGTGGAAGGTGAACTCGTCCTCGCCGGAGCCGTTCTCGGCCGCCACCGGCTCGAGCAGGAAGGCGTCGTGGTCGCCGGCGTCGGCGCGCCACAGCACGCGGCCGACGAACCAGTTCGGGCACTCGTCGAGGATCGGCACCCCGCCCGGCCCCTCGTGCCAGGCGCAGCGGTCGAACTTGTCGACCTCGTCGCCGGTCTCGCCGCCGAACAGCTCCGCCAGCGCGGCCGCGTGCTCGGGCACGCAATGGACGCCGAGCAGCTCGGCATCGCGGCCGCGCCGGTAGGTGCGGTTGTTGTGCGACAGGCAGACCGCGAAGCGCGGCGGGTCGATGCTGGTCTGGGTCGCGAACCCGATCAGGCAGCCGAGCGGCTCGCCGCCCGCGCGGGCGGTGACGATGAACATCGGGTACTCGAGGCCGCCGACGAGCGAGTTGAAGGTGGCTGCGGCGTCCACGCCGAGAGTCGTACCCGCCCCGTTGCACCGCAACCCGCGCGCCCGCGCGCTGTTGGCATGGGCGTCAACCGATTTCAGGAGGAACGTGATGCGGGGAGTTTGGGTCGCGGTGATCGCGGGAGCGCTCTTGTGGGCGCCGGCGACCGCGGCGGCGGCAGAGAAGCCGGTGGTCGTGACCGGCGCCGCCGCGAACCTTCAGCCGACCACGGTCGTGCTGAACGGCGCAGTCAACCCGAGGGGGGCCGCGACGACTTACTTCTTCCAGTACGGGACGACGCGCCTGTTCGGCCTCACCACGCCGGCGGCGTCGGCGGGCGGCGGCAACGCCCGCGTCAGGGTCGCGGTGCCGGTCGGCGCGCTCGCGCCGTTCACGACGTACCACTACCGGCTGGTGGCTCAGAACGCGCGAGGGGATGACGCTCGGAGCGCGGCGGACGTTCCGGACCAGGCGCCAGCCGCTCGGCGTGTCACTGACCGCGAGCCCCAACCCGGTGATCGCCGGCGGCGTCACGACCTTGTCGGGCGTGCTGTCGGGTACCGGCAATGCCGGTCGCGACGTGGTCGTCAAGAGCAACCCGTGGCCGTACACGCAGGGCTTCCTGCCCGTCGGCAACACGCTCGTCACGAATCCCGACGGGAGCTTCTCGCAGACGATCGCTTCGGTGCCGGTGAACACCCAGTTCCTCGTGCAGATGCCGGCCCGGCCCGAGGTGGTCAGCCCGATCGTCGTGGTCGGCGCGACCGCCACGGTGACGCGACGCGTCAGCGTGGACCGCGGCGAGCGGCGCGGCCGGCTGCGCTTCCGGGGCCGCATCACGCCGGCCGTCGACGGCCGCGCGGTGGTCATCCAGAAGCTGCGCCGCCACGGCAGCGGCGGGTGGTACAACGTCGGCCGCAGCTTCGCGCGGCACACCGGCAAGGGCTACTCGAGCTACCGCAAGACGATCCGGCAGCGCCGCGGCGGGCGCTATCGCGTGCTGGTCGAGATGAACGACATCTACTCGCCCAGCGCCAGCCGCAGCATCAAGATCCGGCGTGTGAGGAGGTGACCGCCGGCGGGGCGACGCAGACGAACCCGAGCGGCTCGTCGCCGATCGCCTCGAAGCAGTGGAGCTCGTCCGGCGCGACGTACACCACGTCGCCCGGACCGAGCTCGTGCTGCGCGTCGCCCAGCGTGACGCGCGCGCGGCCGCGCTCGATCACGACGCCGTGGTCGTGCGCGTGCCGCTCGAGCCGCGTGCGCTCGCCGGGCAGGACCTCGAAGTAGCGCACGCGGTAGCTGGGACCGTTGATGAGGTCGTGCCGGCGGCCGCTCTCGTAGGCACGTGGCGCGACCCCGTCCCAGCCGCCGTCGGGAAGCCGGCGATGGACGGCCCCCATCTAGAGAGCCTTGACCGCCTCGTCGATCGGCACGTCGCCGGAGACCAGCTCGAACGTGGCGCCGATCGTCCCCGGCTCGGACAGCACGGCGGCCAGCACCGCGGCCACGTCCTCGCGCGGGATCGAGCCGTCGCCGGTGTCGGTTCGCACGCGACCGTTACCGGGCTCGTTGGTCAGCGCCCCGGGGCGCACGATCGTGTGGTCGAGCCCGCTCGCCGCCAGCTCGGCGTCGGCCTGGCCCTTGGCGCGCAGGTAGACGCTGAACGTGTCGTCGCCCGGCGCCTCGGGGTCGGCGCCGCGGCTGGACACGATCACGTAGCGGCTGATCCCGGCGCCCTTGGCCGCGGCGATCAGCCTGACCGCGCCGCCGAGGTCCATGGTCTGCTTGCGCTCGGTGCCGCTGCCGGGCCCGGCGCCGGCCGCGAAGACGACCGCGTCGGCGCCCTCGATCGCATCGGCGACGGTCTGGTCGTCGGCGGCCTCGAGGTCGCAGACCACGGGGTCGCCGCCGGCCTCGCGCACGTCGTCGCCGTGGTCGGGGTTGCGTATCAGCGAGCGCACGCTGTCGCCGCGCGCGTTCAGCATCCGGGTCAGGTGCAAAGCGATCTGCCCGTGCCCACCTGCGATCGCCACCAGCATCGTCCGTGCACGATACGCCTCCGTGACCGGCTCGCCTTCCGAGAGCTCAGGGATTGAGCGTCCCGCTCACCCGCCCGTCGGCGCGGTAGCGGTACGCGGTCGTGCCGCTGAACCGCTCCCTCAGCGTCCAGTACCCGCGGGAATCGGTGGTGACGACGGCGAGCCTCTGCCAGCCGCCGCCGAACCGGCGGCGCTCGACCGTCACGGTATGCCGCCCGCCGGGCCGCACCTGGCCCCAGAGCCGGTTGCGGCGCAGGTCGAGCGCGAACGGGGTGTCGAAGTGCGCGAGGCTCGGCTTGGCGCGGCCGCTCACGTACCGCAGGCCCGACTGCCAGCCGCTGTAGCTCCCGCCGCTGCGCGGCTCGTCGCGCCACAGGTACTGGGTGAACAGCTTCACGCGCGGGTGGCGCCAGGCCATGTACGCGGCGCGCTGGAGCCAGACGTCCTGGGTGTGCGGCCGGATCCCGCCGACCGGGTCGGGCGGCCGAGTCTGGTAGCCGTACTCGTCGATGTAGATGCCGAGACGGCGGGTCGTGGAGCGGATGCCGCGCCGGCGCTGCAGCCGGTCGAGCGTCGACGTCAGGTTGGAGATCTGCGCGAGGCTCACGTCGTCCGGATTGGGGTGGGAGCGCTCCGGCGCCGACCGCCCGCTGTAGGGGTGGATCGCGAAACCGTCGCCGGTCGCCGGCTTGAAGCCGCGGCAGCTGCCGCCGGTGAGCCGCGCCCAGCGGTCGCTGCGGCAGCCGAACCGGCGCAGGAACAGCAGCGGGCGCATCACCGTGTCGGCGTTGCGCAGGCGCTGGCCGCGCGGGGAGAGCGCGCCGATCACGACCTGCGCGCCCGGGTCGGCGGCCTTGATCGCCGGGTAGGCGGCGCGGACCAGTCCGCGGTACAGGTGCGGCGCCACCGGCGTGCAGCCGCGCCGCGTGCAGCTCGCCTGCGGGGCGAGCCACGCCGAGATGTTCGGCTCGTTCCAGACGATGTAGCGGTCGACGCTCGCCCCGTAACGGCGGGCGACGGCCTCGGCGAACGCCGCGAACGAGGACGGCCGCGGCCGGTAGGCACCGCGGCGCCGGCCGGGCTTGGAGCTCGACCACACGGGTCCGGGGCCGGTGACATTGAGCGTCACGTTCATGCCGGCCGCGCGCACGCGCGCGATCGCGTTGTCGAGGAAGAACCACTGATAGTGCGGGTCGGCCGGGTTGCCGGCGTCGAAGCCGCCCGGCTTGTGGGCGGGCGCGATCCGCGACCACAGCGCGAAGATCCGCACGGTGTCGACGCCGCTCGCGCTCCACTCGGCGACGGCCTGGTCGGCCAACGGGCCGCCCGGCATGAGGACGCGGTCGTCGGCGATCCCGATCTCTCCGGCGCCGGCATGGGCGGACGCGGCCGGCACGAGGGTCAGGAGAAACAGGAACGGAAGGAGGCGTCGCATGTATGTGCTGAACGCCTCCCTCCGGTCGGAGTTGCGCCCGGCGTCCGGATTTACGGCAACGGCTGCCAGTCGGGGAACACGGTCGGCAGCCGGTCCCGCGTCAGCCGGCGGATCCCCGTCCCGTCGACGTTCATGACGTAGAGCTCGAAGCGCGCGTTCAGGCGCTCCTGGCTGCGCTTGCGCGCGTGGCGGTCGCTGGTGAACCCGATCTGTGTCCCGTCGGGCGACCAGATCGGGTGGGTCTCGAACGCCGGCCCGCGCAGGAGCGGCCGCATTCCCGAGCCGTCGGCGTTCATGCGGTAGAGGTCGCTCTGCTTCCCGGCGCCCGCCGCGGACTCGATCGCGATCGTACGGCCGTCGGGCGAGACCTGCGGGTTCCACTCCATGCGCCCGCCCCTCGGCGTAAGCCGTCGCACCGGACCGCCGGCCGCGGGAACCGAGTAGGCATTGAGCGGCGAGCGCTCGGTCGCATCGCGGTCCGAGGTGAAGTACAGCGTGTTGCCGTCCCGTGACCAGACCGGGTCGTAGTCGTTGTGGCGGTCGTCGGTGATGCGCCTCAGATCGGTCCCGTCGACGTTGATCGTGAACAGCTCGTGCGGCGGCGGCGGATCGTCCTGCGACTTCGGGGCCGGGAACGCCCGGTCCGAATAGAACGCGATCCGGCTGCCGTCGGGGGACCAGCTCGGGCCGAGGTGGAACCGTCCGGTGCCGAGCAGGACGCGCTCGCCGGTGCCGTCGGCGTTGCGGATGAAGATGCCGGACTTGCCGTAGCCGACGATCCGGGCGAATGCGAACCTGGTGCCGTCAGGCGACCACGCCGATTCCGTCTCATCCGCGCGGCTGCGGACGAGCGCGATCCGGCCGCTTCCGTCCGGGGCGACGGCGTGGATGTCGCCCTGCTCCGCGCGCGAGAAGAAGCTGTCGAACGAGATCTTGCCGTTGCGCGCCGACGACGCGCCGTTGCCGGCCGACGACGCGCCGTCGCGGGCCGACGTCGTCTCGCCCGCGGACGCGATGATCGCGCCCGATGCCGCCAGCGCTCCGACGGCCAGCACCACTGCCGCTGCTCCCTTGTTGCCCATCTGGGGCTCCTTTCGGTCGACGCGGACGAGCCTCGGGCGACGGCGCTGCAGACGGGCTAAATTCGGCCTGAGCGACTGCTAAACGCATGGGGGGCGCCAACCTGCGTGCCGGCCGGGCGCGACCGGCTAGATTCGGTCCCTGGCACCCGCGCTGGACATCGGGATCCTCGGCCCGGTCGAGGTGCGAGCGGGCGAGCATCCCCTGAAGCTGGGCCCGCCGAAGCAGCAGGCGCTGCTCGCAGTGCTGCTCTTGCACGCAAACGAGGTCGTCTCGACGGACCGACTGGTGGACTCGCTGTGGGGCGAGGTCGCACCGAACACGGCGGCGACCGCGGTCCACGGCTACGTGTCAGGGCTGCGAAAGGCGCTCGGCGACCACGGCGGCCGGCTCGCAACCGCTCCGCGCGGCTACACCCTGCGCATCGAGCCCGGAGAGCTGGACCTCGACCGGTTCGAGCGAGCCCTCGACTCCGGGCGCGAGCAGCTCGCGGCGGACGGGCCCGAGCGCGCGGCGGAGACACTGCGGGCGGGGCTCGCGTTGTGGCGCGGCAGGCCGCTCGCGGGCTTCGAGGACGAGCCGTTCGCGCGCGAGGCCGTCGCACGGCTGGAGGAGCTGCGGATCCAGGCCCGCGAGGAGCTGATCGCGGCCGAGCTGGAGCGCGGCGCGGCCGCCGAGCTGGTGGCGGAGCTGCGTTCGCTGGTGAGCGAGCACCCGTTCCGCGAGCGATTCCGAGCCCAGCTGATGCTCGCGCTCTACCGTGCCGGACGCCAGGCCGAGGCGCTCGCGACCTACGACGACGCGCGCCGGACCATGGTGGACGAGCTCGGCCTCGAGCCGGGGCCGGCGCTGCGCGATCTGCAGCGGGCGATCCTCGAGCACGACCCCGCGCTCGCCGGGCCTGCGCGGCGGCAAGCGCCCGGCCGCTCTCGGCGGCGGCGGTTCGCGCTCGCCGCCGCCGGGGCGGCGGCGGTCGCCGCGGCGGCCGGTGCCGCCGCCCTCTGGCTGCCCGCACGCGGCGGCGACGAGGCCGGCGCGACCGCGCGAGCCGGAAACGCGCTCGTCCTGCTCGACCCGCGCAGCGGTGACGTGCGCGAGGCGGTCGCGGTCGGCGCGACGCCGGTGGCGGTCGCGCTCGGCGAGGGGGCGGCGTGGGTGGTCAACGCGGACGCCCAGACGCTGTCGCGGGTCGACGCCGAGACACGCGAGACCACCACGTTCGCGACCGGCGGGACTCCGACGGACATCGCGGCCGGCTACGGGTCGGTCTGGGTGGGCGACGGCGAGCCGCTGCGCTCGGCGCAGTTCGCCGGGTCGCTGACGACAGCCGTCGCCCGCCTCGATCCGGCGACACGAACCGTGCGCGAGCGCGTCCGGCTGCCGCGGCCGCGCGGGGCGGTCTCGTACTTCGCCGAGCACCGGATCGCGCTCGGTGCCGGCGCCGCGTGGGCGATCGGGCCGGACTATTCGGTCACGCGCGTCGATCCACGCACGACGCGAGTCGTCGCGACGCTGCACGGGGTCCGAGCGGTCGCGGTGGCCGCCGGGGACGGCCAAGTGTGGGTGCTCGGCGACGATCGCACGGTCGCGCGGATCGATCCGGTGCGGAACCGCCTCACGCGCCGCGTGCGGCTGCCCGCGACGTCGGTGTCGGCGCTCGCGGTGGGAGAAGGGGCGGTGTGGGTGACCGCCCCGGCCGACGGGACGCTGTGGCGGATCGAGCGGCAAGGCGCCTTGACGCCGGCTGCAATCCCGGTCGGAACCGGCGTCGACGAGGTGGCGGTGGGCGCGGGCGCCGTCTGGGTCACGAACCCGCTCCACGGCACGCTGGTGCGGGTGGACCCGACGGCGAACGCCGTGACACGGACCGTGCGCCTCGGCAACACGCCGCGCGCGGTCGCGGTGGACGACGCGGGAGTCTGGGTGGCGGTCGACCGCGGCGGCGGCGCCGCGACCTCCTCGGCCGCGCGCGGCGATGCGTTGCCCGAGTCGATCTGCGAGCCGGTTCTCTCCGGCGGCGGGCGCCCGGACGTCCTGATCGCCTCGGACCTGCCGCTCCAGGGCGGGCTGCGGCTCCCGGCGCGCCAGATGGCCGATGCGATCGCGTTCGTGCTCCGGCGGCATGGATTCCGGGCCGGCCGCTTCACGGTCGGCTACCAGTCGTGCGACGACTCGGTCGCCCGCACGGGCAACTTCGACGTCGACAAGTGCGCGGCCAACGCCCGCGAGTACGTGCGGAACCGTCGCGTGATCGGCGTCGTGGGAACGTTCAACTCGCCGTGCGCCGCCGCCGCCCTGCCGATCCTCAACCGCGCGTCGCTGGCCATGGTCTCGCCGCTGAACTCCTACGTCGGACTGACCCGCGCCGGCATCGGCACGCCGCCCGGAGAGCTGACGAGGCTGTATCCGACCGGTCGGCGTACGTATGCGCGCGTATACCCGATGGATCATCTCCAGGGAGCGGCGCTCGCGACGGTCGCGCGCGATCGCGGAGCCCGGCGTGCGGTCGTGCTGCACGACGGGGATCCCTTCTACGGGCGCCTGAATGCGCTGGCGTTCCGCATGGCGGCGCGGCGGCTCGGCCTCGACGTGACGTACTTCGGTCGCTGGGATCCGCACGCACGCGGCTATTCGCAGCTCGCGGATCGGGTCGCCGCCGCCGCACCGGACGCCGTCTTCCTCGGCGGCATCCTGGACAACAACGGCGGCGCCGTCATCCGCGCGTTGCGCAGCCGCCTCGGCTCCGACGTCATCCTCCTCGGACCGGACGGCTTTGCGTTCGACCTTCTCATCGCCCGTGTGGGCGAGGCGGCCTCCGGCATGTACGTGAGCACGACCGGCGTCACGCTCGAGAGCGCCGGGCCCGTCGCGCGCCGCTTCGCCCGCGACTTCGCCGTCACCCAGGCCGGATCGCCGGTCGATCCCTCCGCGCTGTACGCGGCGCAGGCGATCGAGGTGCTGCTGGACGCGATCGCCCGCTCCGACGGCACCCGCCCGTCGGTGGCCCGCGCGCTGCTCGAGACACGCGTCGAGGACGGCATCCTCGGCAGCTTCGCGTTCGATCGCAACGGCGATCCGACGCGCACGCCGGTGACGGTCCTTCGCGTGGGGAGCGGCGTCGACCGCGTCGTGACGCCATCACCCTCGCTCGTCACGCCGTAGGTATCGTGCGGAGCCGATGGCCACCGACGGCACGCCCTGGGCCCACCTGAGCACGCTGCCGGTGCTCATCGAGTCGTACGCGTTCGAGCGGCTCTCCGCGCAGCTGGCGCACGGGTTCGAGCGGGTGACGACGCGGGTCCGCCTGCGCGGCGCCGGCGTCGACGGGGTGGGCGAGGACGTGTCGCCGTACGAGGGCGAGGACGACACCCTGCACGTCGCCGAGCCGGCGCTGCCGCTGGGCGGGGAGTGGACGCTCGGGTCGCTGTGCGAGCGGCTGGTGGAACTTCGCGACGAGCAGTGGCCGGTGCCGCCGCAGTGGGAGATGGCTCTCCGGTGGCGCAACTGGGCGTTCGAATCCGCCGCGCTCGATCTCGCGCTCAACCAGGCCGGTCGCCCGCTGCACGAGATCGCCGGCCGAGAGCCCGCGCCCGTGCGCTTCGTGAACTCGCTCGGCCTCGGCGACCCGCCGACGTTCGACCCGATCGCCCGCCGGCTCGAGCTGCATCCCGGACTGCGCTTCAAGCTCGACGTCACGCCCGCCTGGACGCCCGAGCTGATGGAGCAGGTCGCGGCCACCGGAGCGGTCGAGATCGTCGACTTCAAGGGTCATTACGGGCTCGAGATGGGCGAGCCGGCGGCGCTCATGGCGATGTACGAGCGGGCCGTGGCGGCGTTCCCGGACGCGCTGCTCGAGGACGCGCACGACCTCCCCGAGGTCACGGCGCTGCTCGAGCCGGAGTCCGACCGGATCTCCTATGACGCGCCGATCGCGTCGCCCGCCGACCTCGACGCCACGCCGCTGTCGCCGCGCGCGGTCAACATCAAGCCGTGCCGGGTCGGCGATCTGCGGACGCTGTTCGACGTCTACGCCGCCTGCGAGGCGCGCGGCCTGATCATGTATGGCGGCGGGATGGGCGAGCTGGACGCCGGCCGCGGCCAGATCCAGCTGCTCTCGTCGCTGTTCCATCCCGACGGGCCGAACGACGTCGCGCCCAGCGGCTACAACACCGACGCCCCGGCGGCCGACCTGCCGCCCAGCCCGCTCGCGGCCAACCCGGCGCCAACCGGCTTCCGCCGGGCCGCCTAGGTTCTCCCGACCTTTCGCCACGGGCGGCGACTCGTACTACACGATGCGGCCGGTAAGGCCGCACGCCGGCCCGCCCCGACCGCGGGGCAGGCCGGCGATCCCCCTCCCCCCGGCTACGAGTCGTCGCCCGCCTTCTGCGAGACGCACTTGCCGAACGCGTTCTTCTTGCTGGCGTTGGTGCCGTACTCGTCCTCGAACGCCTTGCGGCTCTGCTGCGTGTCGCCGCGCTCGGCGTCGCACTCCTCCGCCGGCGTTCGTTCGCCTTGCTCAGCCTTGTCTGCCCGGCCTCGTCCGGCTCGGCGAGCGCTGCCTTGGTTCTGACGATGACGAGCACTTGTCCCACAGGCTGTTCTTCTTCTTGGAACCGTTTCCCTTCCCAACGGCGGAGGCGCCGAAAGGTTGGTGGGTCCCGTGATCAGGCCGCGAGAATGCCCTGCCTTCGGTGCTCGAATCGGCGGTCGCGGAACTCGAGAGCCGCGCGGCGCACGAGGTCGGGCTCGTCGACGAACGGCCAGTGCCCGGCGTCGTCGAGCACCTGCACCTCGGCATGCGGGAACGCTTCGCGCTGGCGCTCGGCGTGCTCGACCGCCAGGTATGGGTCGTGCGCGCCCCACAGCACGAGCGCCGGCCGGTCGAGGGGCGCCAGCGCGCGGGCCAGCTCGGTTCCGGCGGCGCCCACGTCCGGTATCGAGCGATAGAGGTCGAGCACGGCCCGCCGGGTCGCGCGGCCGAAGCCGTCGTACATGCGGTCGACGACCGCGCGCGGGAGCGGCTTGCGCTGGCCGCGGCGAAGCAGCAGCCCGAACCCCGCCCGCGTGGTGGTCGCCATGAACAGCTCGCCGAGCAGCGGAGTGCGCCAGACGCGCGCGAGCGCGTGCCACGAGTAGCCGGGCAGCGCGCCGGTGCCGATCAGCACCGCCGACGCGAACTGCTGCGGGTGGCCGGCGGCCCACCGCAGGCCCCACGGCCCACCGAAGTCATGCGCGACGAGATGCACGCGGTCGATCCCCAGCGCGGCGAGCGCTTCGCCGATGAACTCGGCGTTCGAGTCGACGCTCTGCACGAAGCCCGACGGCGTCACGGCGCCCCCGAACCCGGGAGCGTCCCAGGCGACCGCTCGCATGCCGCGGACGCCGGCGGCCGCGAGCAGCGGCTCCCAGTCGGTACTGGGACCGGGGTTGCCGTGCAGGAACACGACCGCCTCCCGGTCGTCCGGCGGCCCCGCCTGGAGCAGGGACGTCACAGCGCCGCCCACTGCCAGCGCCGACCGCCGGACGGCGGCGGGCGTGCGGCGTCAGTGCTGCGGCGCGCGCCGCGCAGCACACGCACCGCGAGCCGGGGCCGGAACAGGGTCGGAGGGCGCTCGACCATCATCACCACGCGCCCGAACGCGGCGGCCGCAGCGGCGTCGTCCGCGCCCACGGAATGCATGCGGCGCAGATAGGCGTTGACCGCGCGCACGGCCGGCGGGTACGGCGCGCGAACCGGAGGCAGCGCGAGGTCGGCGCCGGTGGCCAGGCGCCAGGCGTCGTCGGCCGGCGGGCGCGCGGCAGCGAAGAAGCGCCGCGCGAGGTCGCGCCCATCGTCGGCCATGCAGCGCTTCAGCGCCCGCGCCTGGGCGGCGGCGACGGTGATGCCCTGGCCGTAGAGCGGGTTGAACGAACAGACCGCGTCGCCGATCGCGAGCAGCCCTTCGGGGAAGCGGTCGATCCGGTCGTAGCGCCACCGGCGGCCGGCCGCGAAGCCGTGCGTGGCGACGCCCGTGAGCGGCTCGGCGTCACGGATCGCACGCGTGACGTCCTCCGGAGCGACTGTGGCCAGGAACGGCGCGAAGCCGCCGGCGTCGCGCGACGGGCGATGCGCGCGCCCGTAGCCGCTGATCGACGCGATCCAGCGATCGTCCTCCTGCGCGAACAGGGCGAGCGCCCGTGGCAGCCCGGGCCGAGCGCCGACGAGAACCATCCTGTCGCCGCCGAGCGCACCCGGCCGGAGCCGGAGCAGGCGGCTGGCGTACTTCATGTTGACGGCCAGGCGCTCCTCCTGCGGCTGCGGGAAGCCTAGCGCGGCCAGCCACGCCGGCACCTGCGCCGACCGGCCGCCGGCACACACCACGAGATCGGCTTCGATCGTCGTGTCGCCCCGCTCCTGCACGCCCGACTCGCGCCTTTCACGTTTGCCGCGCACGAGCCCGTGCGCCTCGCAGCCTTCGACGAGCTCGACGTTCGCCTACGCGCGCACTCGCCGCCGTACTTGCCCTTCGATGAACGGCCGCCCCGACAGGATCACCTGCAGTCCGGTGTCGGCGCGCGCGAGCTCGTGGCCGTTGACGATCCAGCGCAGCTGCTCGAGCGCCGTGCACGTCGGCGCGCCGGCCTTCACCAGCTGGGCGCTCAGCCCGGGCAGCAGCTGCTCGAGGTGCGCCGCGCCGGCGGGCAGCAGGGCGTGCGCGTGGCGCCCCTGCGGCACGCCGCGGCGGCCCTCGAGGCCGGCCGGCAGCGCATCGCGATCGAGCACCGTGACGCGGTCGTAGTGTTCGGACAGCACGCGCGCGGCCAGCAGCCCGGCCATGCTCGCGCCGACGACGACGGCGTGGTCGCGCGCCATCAAGCGGCCTTCCGCTTCCAGGCGCCGATCAGCAGCGGCCACAGCGCGGCGTGGTCGCCTTGCTCGCGCATGTCGCGCGCGAACCGGTCGTGCCAGCCCGCGGCGTCCTTCCGGAGTGATGTTAGGCCGAGCGACTCGGCCGCCGGCTGCAGGCTGCGGAAGACGGCGGCGAACATCGGGCCCCGCCGTGCTCAGCGGCTCCAGCCGGCCGGCGACTCGGTTCCGTCCGGCGCGCCGAGGCCGGCGGCGGCGAACAGCAGCGGGAGCCGGTGGCCGTTGTGGATGTCGCGCCCCGCGCCCGTGAACGCGGCCGTGAACGATGCGCTTCCACTCCTCCACCGTCGTGCAGCGCCGGCCGACGTCGGCCTTGCGCAGTCGTAGTCGTGCACGACCAGGCACGCCGCCGGGAGCGACCGCGTCCCACAGGCGGCGTAGCACGGCGGTCGGGTCGCCGACGTGGAACAGCAGCAGCCGCGCGTAGACACGAGATCGAACGGTGCGCCCGGGATCGGTGCGCCCGCTTCGAGGTCGGCCGGCACGAACGCGTTCTTCTTGTTCCCGGCGTCGTGGTGCATGCCCAACGCCTCGCGGCCGAGCTTCGGCGTCGACGTCGACGCCGCAGACGTAGCCCTTCCGGCCCGACGCGCTGCGCCATCAGCCGCATCGTCTCCCCCGGGACGCAGCCCGCGTCCAGGCAGCGCGCCTCGCGGCAAGCTCGACGCGGTCGAGCAGGCGCCCGTTGCTGCCTCCCAACGCGGCTTCCTTGCGCTGCGGCTCTTACTCCTCGCGCGTTCTCCGAGCACGTCATCCTCGTGCGAAGTTGCCCGTATCTTGGCGTTGCTCAACGCCGCTCCTCGCTTTCGTGGTCGTCGCTGGGCGTTGCTCGCGGCGGGCGCTCCTTCTGCGCCTCGTGGGCCTCCACGATCTTTGACTCCGCGGCCTGGTGGCATCCGGCGACATCCGCGGACGGTCGGGACGGGGCGGCGCGGTGCTGCTCGATCGGATGACGAGCTCGAAGCGTTTCAACACCGAGCTGCGAATCTCCGCGCCTGCTCGGGACCATTTACTCTTGGTCGAAGGCGCGACCGGATCGGCAAGTGGAGCCTGCGGGCGGGCCGCGCGCGCGCGGCCGGGCCGCATGGATCGCGGTTGCTGCGCGAGCTCCAGCGCCCGCTTGAGCAGCGATGCCGGTCTGGGGCATTGCGCGCAAGCTGATCGGCCCGCTTCGCTCAGTTCCGTCTGTAGCGATCTCACGGCAGGCGCGGCGGAGCTCTCGCGCCGCGCGCTCGACCCGCGCTATGCTCCTGAGCCGGCGCTCGCCGGCGACGCGGTGCATGCTGCGGTCCACGGGCTCGTGTGGCTGGCCTTCTCGTCTCGGCCGAGCGCCGGCCGGCGCTGCTCGTGGTCGACGACGTGCACTGGGCGGACGCGGCGTCGCTGCGGTGGCTGGCCCAGCTCTCGCCGCCGGCTGCGACGAGCTACCGCTCGGCGTGCTGTGCGCGGTGCGAACCGGCGAGCCACCGGCGCGAACGCGAGCTGCTCGCCGAGCTGCTCGCGTCGGCCCCGAGCCGCCGCTGCGGCCGCGGCCGCTTGGCCCCACCGCAGCCGCAGCGCTGGTCGCCGGACGCTGCCGGACCGCCGATCGGCCTTCGCGCACGCCTACCAGGCGGTCACCGCCGGCAATCAGTTCCTTCTGCCCGCGCTGCTCGACCACCTCGGACGAGCGGCTCGCGCTCGAGCGCGGCCTCGAACGCGGCGCGGTGGCGCGTTCGGACCGACGCGGTCGCCGTGGGAGACGAGGACCAGCTCGAACGGCAGCTCGACGGTGCCAGCGCGCTCGCCCGCGCGCTCGCGCTCCTCGGCCGCGAGCCGCCGCTGCGCCACGCCGCGCGACCTTGCGCTGCTCGAGCGCACAGAAGCCGCCCGGCGTCGCCGACCGCGCTGCGGGCCGCCGGCCTCGTTGCACGGTGACGCGGCAGATACGCGCTGCGCACCCGCTGATCGCCAGCGCCCTCTACGGCAGCCTCGAGCCCGGGCGAACGCGCCCTCTGGCACGCCGACGCCGCACGCATGCTCGCGCGACGAGCGTGCCGGCGCCGAGCGCGTCGCGCTGCACCTGCTGCGAACCGACGGCAACTGGCCGACGACGCGACGGTCGCGGCGCTGCGGGCGGCCGCCGCCAGCGGCCGACTGCACGCGGCGCGCCCGGAGAGCGCCGTCGGTCTTCCTGCGCCGCGCGCTCGCCGAACCGCCGCTCGACCCGCGACCGCCGCGTCCGTCGTGCGCCTCGAGCTCGGGCTCGCGCGCGCGGCGCACGTGCAGCCGGACGCCCCCGCGCTCCTCCACGACGCGTCGAGCTCGCCGCCTCGCCCGCCCAGCGCGTCGCGCATCGCGCTCGCCGGGAGCGCGCGCGCTCGGGCCTCGCCGGCCACTTCGCCGGAGGCCCTCGCACCTCTGTCGCCGCGGGCTCGAGGACGCCGCCGAGCGTCGCCCGCCGACGAGCGCGCAGCGCCTCGAGGCGGAGCTGATCCTCAACGACGGCGATCCAGGCCGGCACGGTCGGCGAGAGCCGCGAGCGGCTGCGACCCGCGCAGGAGCGATCCGGCCGGCTGGGGCTGTGGCGCGATCAACGCCGCCTGGCAGTGCGCGTGCTCGACGGCCGCCCGGCCACCGAGGCTCGGCGCGCTGCTGGCGCCGCGCGCTCGAGGACGGGGCGTCTTCGATCGCGAGGTGGGCTCGCTGCTGCCGACCGTCGGCGACTTTGGTGCTGATCGCCAACGACGACCTCGACAGTGCGATCGCGCGCTGCGGCAGCGCTCATCGACCTCGCTCGCCCGCGCGGCTGGCGGATCGCGCTCGCGCACGGGAGCTTCATGCGTGCGATGGCCCTGCGTGCGGGCCGGCTAGGATCCGCGATGCCGAGACCGATGCCCGCCTCGCGCTTCGAGTTCAAGCGTGCCCACAGCCCCGCCCCTGCCCTGATGTGGGCCCTGCACACGCTCGTCGACGCGCTGACCGAGGCGGGCCGGCCCGACGCCGCCGAAACCGCGCTGGCAGCCGTCGATCAACTCGGCGATCCGCCCGCGGGCGCCTTCGCCGTCGCCGCTGCTGCTGCAGGCCCGCGCGCGCCTACGGCTCAGCCGGCACCTCCACGCCGATGCGCTACGCCGACCTCGAGGCCGCCGCGCAGGGCTGGCGCGAGCTCGGGACGCAGCACCCCGGGCTCGCCGTCCTGGCGCGCCGACGCCGCCGAGGCGCTCGTGGCGCTCTGGGACGACGAGCGCCGAGGCCCGGCGGCTCGCCGAGGAGCACCTCGAGGCTCGCCGAGCGCGTCGCGACCTGCCCGGCCCGACGGCGGCCGGCCTGCGCGCGCTGGCGCGGGTCGCCGGACGGCGAGGAGCGCCATCGCGCTGCTCGAACGCGCCGCGGCCCTCACCGCCGGCGCGCAGGCCCAGCTCGAGCACACGCGCGCGCTCGTCGACCTCGGCGCCGCGCTGGGCGCGCCAACCGCCGCGCCGACGCCCAGCCCACCGCTGCGCCGCGCGCTCGACCTCGCCGACCGCCACGGCATGCTCCTGCTCGCCCGCCGCGCTCGAGCCGAGCTGCAGGCCGCCGGCGCCCGCCCCCGCCGCCCCGCGCTCACCGGCCCCGACGCCCTCACCCCTACCGAGCACCGCGTCGCCACGCTCGCCGCCAGCGGGCCACAGCAACCCCGACATCGCCCAGCAGCTCTACGTCACCCGCCGCACGGTCGAGACGCACCTCACCCACGCGTTCCAGAAGCTCGACATCACCAACCGCGACCAGCTCGCGGCCTGTCTTGCCGGCGGCCACGAAACGCGCGCCGCCATGCGCGAGCCCGCCGTGGCGGGCTGAGCGCCGGAATCTGGTTAGCCAAGCGAACCAGAGGTCAGACCCCACTGTGTGGCGGCGGCCACCGGCGGGCGAGGATACCCGCCGCCCGCGGAGCGGGGTCTGACCCCACTGTCGCCGTGGTAGCTTGGCCCGAGAGGTCGCGAGATGAAACGGTGGCTCTGGGCCGCCGCTCTGTGCCTGGCGGCGTGCGGCGGCGATGCCGAGGAACGGCGCTCGCGGGAGCCGGTGCCGGCGCCGCGCGTGGAGCTGTCGGCCGCCGATCGAGAGCGGTGGACCGCCGCCCCGGCCACCCGCACAGGCGTTCCCGTCCTGCTCTACAGCGGCGTCGAGGCCGACGGGTTCGCACGCCAGATGGCGCTGCTCGACCACGCCGGCTACGAGACGATCGAGCTCGACGAGCTCGTGCGCCTCGTCGGCGAGCAGGACGTCTCCCTCCCGCCGCGGCCGTTCGTGCTCACCTTCGACGGCGGCCGGCTCGAGACCTGGACGCAGACCGACGGCGTCCTGCGCGGGCTCGGCTTCCGCGCCGTCCTGTTCGTCGACGTCGGGCGCATCGAGGCGCAGGACCCGCAGTACCTGACCTGGGACGAGCTGAACCGGCTGCAGGACAGCGGGCGCTGGGACGTCCAGCTCCAATCCGGCACCGCCGACCACGAGATCCGGTACGGCCCCGATCCCGATGACGTCGGCCCCTCCTACGCCTACCGCGGCACCGACGAGGTGCTCGGCGGCTGGCGGGAGCGCACGTTCTCGGACATCACGTACGGCGAGGAGCAGCTCGCCCACCACGTCGAGGGCTATCGGCCGCTCGCGTTCGCGCCGCCGGGCGGCAACTACGGCCAGGCGGGCACCAACGACCCGCGGATCCCGCGCCTGCTCCTCCCCCGGCTGGAGCTCAGCTTCGACCTCGTCTTCACGCGGGACGGCCCCGGCTTCGCCACGTCGGGAGCCCCCAACCCGCTCGGCCGGATCGAGATCACGCCCGCCGTATCGGACGAGCAGCTTCGGGCGCGCGTCGGGTAAGAACACGTCAGACTATTTGACGCAGACCCGAGGGAGGAGCAACGTGGCGATGAGGACCAGCCCGCCGTTCCGGGCGGATCACGTCGGCAGCCTGCTGCGGCCGCAGCGGCTGATGCAGGCGCGCGAGGACCACGAAGAGAGCAGGATCGACGACGACGAGCTGAAGGGGATCGAGGACGAGGCGATCCGCGACGTCGTGCGCATGCAGGAGGACGTCGGCCTGCAGTCGGCCACCGACGGGGAGTTCCGCCGCGCCTCGTGGCACATGGACTTCATCTACCAGCTCGACGGGGTGTCGACCGCCCCCGGCAACCTCAAGGTGGAGTTCCGCAACGAGCAGGGCACGATCGAGTTCACGCCGGCCGCGCTGCACATCGACGGCAAGCTCGGCGTCAGCGAGACGATCTTCGGCGACGCGTTCGAGTACCTGAAGTCGGTCGCCACGACCGCCAAGCCGAAGCTCACCATCCCGTCGCCGAGCATGGTCCACTACCGCGGCGGCCGGGCGGCGATCGACGAGGACCTCTACCCCGACATGGACGGCTTCTGGAGCGACCTCACGAGCGCGTACGCGGATCAGGTGCGCCGGCTCGGCGAGCTCGGCTGCACGTACCTGCAGTTCGACGACACCAGCCTCGCCTACCTCAACGATCCCAAGCAGCGCGAGCTGATGGCAGCCCAGGGCGCCGACGCCGAGCACCTGCACGAGGCCTACATCCGCCACATCAACGAGGCGCTCTCCCGCCGCCCCGAGGGCATGGCGGTCACCACCCACATGTGCCGCGGCAACTTCCGCAGCTCGTGGGTCGCCGAGGGCGGCTACGACTTCGTCGCCGAGGCGCTGTTCAACGAGCTCCAGGTCGACGGCTTCTTCATGGAGTGGGACGACGCCCGCTCCGGCGGCTTCGAGCCGCTGCGCTTCGTGCCGCCCGGCAAGGTCGTCGTGCTCGGGCTCGTCACCACCAAGCGCGGCGAGCTCGAGGACAAGGACCTGCTGAAGCGGCGGATCGAGGAGGCGTCGCAGTACGTCGACGTCGACCAGCTCTGCCTGTCGCCGCAGTGCGGCTTCAGCTCGACCGTCGAGGGCAACCTGCTCAGCTACGACCAGGAGGTCGCCAAGCTGCGCCTGATCGTCGAGACCGCCGAGGAGGTGTGGGGATAGACACCGAGGTCGCCATCGTCGGCGCCGGCCCCGCCGGCCTGCTGCTCGCCCACCTGCTGCACCTGAACGGGGTCGAGTCCGTCGTGCTGGAGGCGCGCGACCGCGAGTACGTCGAGCAGCGGGTGCGCGCCGGCGTGCTCGAGCAGGGGACGATGGACACGCTGCGCGAGGCCGGCGTCGGAGAGCGGATGGACCGCCAGGGCGCCGTCCACGAGGGCATCGAGCTCCGCTACCACGGCCAGGGCCACCGGATCGACTTCGCCGAGCTGACCGGGCGGGCGATCATGGTCTACGGCCAGCAGGAGGTCGTGAAGGACCTGATCGAGCGCCGTCAGGCCGACGGGCTGCCGCTGCTCTTCGAGGTCGCGGACGTCGAGGTCGACCCCGAGGCACCGGCCGTCACCTACACGCACGACGGCGAGCGCCACGAGCTGCGCTGCCGCGCGATCGCCGGCTGCGACGGCTTCCACGGGGTCTGCCGCCACGCGGTCCCGGACGGAGTGCTGAGCGAGCGCACGCGCGAGTATCCGTTCGGCTGGCTCGGCATCCTGGCCGAGGTCGCGCCCTCCACGCACGAGCTGATCTACGCCCACCATGAGCGCGGCTTCGCCCTCCACAGCCTCCGCTCCCCCGAGCTCAGCCGGCTCTACATCCAGGTCGACCCGCACGACGACATCTCCGGCTGGCCCGACGAGCGGATCTGGGAGGAGCTGCACCTGCGGCTCGCGCGCGACGACGGCTGGGCGCTCGAGGAGGGGCCGATCATCGAGAAGGGCATCACGCCGATGCGCTCGTTCCTGGTCGAGCCGATGCAGCACGGCCGGCTCTACCTGGCCGGCGACGCCGCCCACATCGTCCCCCCCACCGGCGCCAAGGGCCTCAACCTCGCGGTCGCCGACGTGCGCGTGCTGGCCGAGGCGCTCACCCGCCGGCTGCAGGACGGCGACGAGGCCGGCCTCGACGGCTACTCCGACAAGTGCCTGCGGCGCGTCTGGCGCGTGCAGCACTTCTCGTGGTGGATGACCTCGATGCTGCACCGCTTCCCGGAGGAGGACGCCATCCAGGCGCGGCTGCAGCTCGCCGAGCTCGACTACGTCACCGGCTCGCGCGCGGCATCGACGATGCTGGCCGAGAACTACACCGGGATGCCGTACGCATGATCGCGCCGACCGTCGCCGTCCTGTGCGCGCTCGCGCTGTGGGAGCTCGTGGTCGGGATCGGGCTGCTGAACGAGGACCACGTCCCGTCGATGACCGCCACGGTGGCGGAGCTGGCCGAGCTGCTCGGCGACGGCGAGTTCTGGAGCGCGGTCGGCAGCACGCTGCAGGGGTGGGCGCTCGGGCTCGGCATCGCCGCCGCGCTCGCGATCCCGCTCGGGATCCTGATCGGCTCGAGCCCGCTCGCCTACCGCTCGGTCCGCTTCGTGGTCGAGTTCCTGCGCCCGATCCCGTCGGTCGCGCTCGTACCGCTGGCGGTGCTGATCTACGGCGTCGGGCTCGAGAGCAAGGTCTTCCTGGCCGCCTTCGCCAGCTTCTGGCCGCTGTTCGTGCAGACGCTCTACGGCGTCCAGGACGTCGACCCGGTGGCCACCGACACCGCGCGCTCGTTCGGCCTCGGGCGCTTCGAGCGGCTGTGGCGGATCAAGCTGCCGAGCGCGGTGCCGTACATCGCCACCGGCCTGCGGATCTCGTCCGCGGTCGCGCTGATCCTGGCCGTCACGGCCGAGATCGTGATCGGCAGCCCCGGCCTGGGCCGCAGCATCAACGTGGCGCGCCAGGGCGGCGCGATCGAGCTGATGTACGCGCTGATCATCACCACCGGGCTGCTCGGCTGGCTGCTGAACATCTTCACCACGCAGGCCGAGCGGCGCGTCCTGCACTGGCACCCCTCGCACCGGGCGGCGGCGGGATGACCCGGCGGCTCGGCCCGGTGCTCGAGGTGCTCGTCCCGCTCGCGCTGCTCGGGCTGTGGGCGCTGTGGTCGGCCGGCTCGGACACCTTCTACTACCCGCCGCTGAGCGACATCCTCGAGACCTTCAGCGAGACGTGGGTGTTCGAGCGCGTCGGCAGCGACGTCGTGCCGAGCCTGCTGCGGCTCGGCGCCGGCTATGCGATCGCGATCGTCGCCGCCGTCGCGGTCGGCATCCCGCTCGGGCTCAACCGCACCGCCCGCCGCGCCGCCGCGCCGATCGTGGAGTTCCTGCGCGCGATCCCGCCGCCGGCGCTGCTGCCGCTGGCGATCGTGGTGATCGGCGTCGGCAACTCGATGAAGGTGGCGATCATCGCCTTCGTGTGCGTGTGGCCGGTGCTGCTGAACACGATCGACGGGATCCGCGGCATCGATCCCACGCTCAACGAGACCACTCGCGTCTACGGCGTCCGGGGCGTCGACCGGCTGCGGCTCGTCGTGCTCCCCGCGGCCGCGCCGCAGATCTTCGCCGGCATGCGCACCAGCCTGTCGCTGGCCGTGATCATGATGGTGATCAGCGAGATGGTGGCGAGCACGAACGGGATCGGCTTCTTCGTCCTCCAGTCCCAGCGCTCGTTCGCGATCCCGGAGATGTGGTCCGGGATCTTGCTGCTCGGCATCCTCGGCTACGTGCTCAACCTGATCTTCGCCGCGGTCGAGCGCCGCGTGCTGGCCTGGCATCGGGGAGCGCACGGCTGATGCTCCGGGTCGAGAGCCTGGCGAAGTCGTACGGCGACAACCCGGCGATCCGCGACGTCGGCTTCGAGGTGTCCGAGCGCGAGTTCGTGTGCGTGGTCGGGCCGTCGGGCTGCGGCAAGACCACGCTGCTGAAGTGCATGTCCGGCCTGCTGGCGCCGACCGCCGGCCGGGTGCTGCTGGACGACAGCGAGGTGACGGGGCCGCCGGAGGAGATGGCGCTCGTGTTCCAGGAGTACAGCCGCTCGCTGATGCCGTGGCTGTCGGTGCGCGACAACGTCGAGCTGCCGCTGCGCCACAAGAAGCTCGGCAAGCCCGAGCGCGCGCGGCTGGTCGAGGAGGCGGTCGAGGCGGTCGGCCTGGAGGGCAACCTCGACCGCTATCCGTGGCAGCTGTCGGGCGGCATGCAGCAGCGCGTCGCGATCGCGCGGGCGCTCGCCTACCAGCCGCAGATCCTGCTCATGGACGAGCCGTTCGCGAGCGTCGACGCGCAGACGCGCGCCGACCTCGAGGACCTGATCCTCCAGGTGCGCGAGCGCTACGACGTGACGATCGTGTTCGTCACGCACGACATCGACGAGTCGGTCTACCTGAGCGACCGCATCGTGGTCCTGACCCCGTCGCCGACCACGGTCCGGGAGATCATCGCGGTCGACCTCCCGAAGCCGCGCGACCAGGTCGAGACCAAGGAGCTGCCGGAGTTCGCCCACCTGCGGGCGCACGTGTACCGGCTGATCAAGCGCGAGGAGACGAGCGTCGCGTGATCGCCTATGCCGACCTGGTCGAGCTGGTGCTCGAGCGCAACCCGTTCCACCAGGCGCGCCTGGCCGGCGTGGGACCGGGGGTCCGAGCTCCCGCCGCTGACCAAGTCCGAGCTGGTCGCCGACCAGGCCGCCCATCCGCCGTTCGGCACCAACCTCACCTACGAGCTCGACCGCTACGTCGCCATGCACCAGACCAGCGGCACCACCGGGCCGCCGCTGCGGGTGCTCGACACCGCCGGCGACTGGGCGTGGTGGCGCGCGTGCCTGGCGCGCAGCTTCGAGCAGGTCGGGATCGGCGCCGACGACCGCGTGGCGCTGGCCTTCTCGTTCGGCCCCCACATCCACTTCTGGGCGACCAAAGAGGGCCTCCAGGAGGTCGGGGCGATGGCCGTGGTGACCGGCGGCATGACCTCGGCGCAGCGGCTGCAGACGATCGCCGACACCCGCGCAACCGCGCTCGCGTGCACCCCGACGTACGCGCTGCGCCTGCACGAGGTCGCGGTCGAGCAGCAGATGGAGAGCGCGCTGGAGACGATCGAGGCGGTGGTGTGCACAGGGGAGCCCGGCGGGTCGCTGCCCGCCGTGCGCTCGGCGATCGAGCAGGCGTTCGGCGCGCGCGTGTACGAGCACGCCGGCTCGACCGAGGCGGGGCCGTTCGGCTCCCCGTGCGCCGAGGGCGGCGGGCTGCACATCGACGGGTCGCAGTTCGCCTGCGAGATCGTCGGCGCCGACCTCGAGCCGGTCGCCCCCGGCGAGCGCGGCGAGCTGCTCGTGACCCCGCTGGGGCGCACCGGCTTCCCGGTCCTGCGCTACCGCACCGGCGACGTCGTGCTCAACACCGACGAGCGCTGCCCCGGCGGCCACGAGGACCGCTGGCTGCCGGGCGGGATCGTCGGCCGCACCGACGACATGGTCGTGATCCGCGGCATGAACGTGTTCCCGTCGGCGGTCGAGGAGGCGGTGCGCTCGGTGACCGGCTCGGGCGAGTTCCGGATCACCTTCTACACCGAGCCGGGCGGCATGGACGAGATCAAGCTCGAGATCGAGCTCGCCGACGGCTCGCGCGCGCGGCGGCTGCAGGAGGTGATGCGCCACCAGCTCGGGCTGCGGATCCGGATCGTGCCCGTGGCCGCCGGCGCGCTGCCGCGCAGCGAGAACAAGTCGCGCCGCGCGGTCGACCTGCGCGAGCGGGGCTGGTCGTGAGGATCCGCGGCGCCAGCGAGCAGGTCGCGGCGGCGCTCCAGCACCGGATCCAGTCCGCCGGCCTCGGGCCGGGCGACTTCCTCGGCCGCGAGGAGGACCTGGCGGCCGAGTTCGGCGTCAGCCGCCCGACGCTGCGCGAGGCGCTCAAGCTGCTGGCCAGCGGCAACCTGATCCGCGCCAACAAGGGTCCCGGCGGCGGCATCTTCGTCGCCCACACCGCCGACCAGGGCGTGCGCCGCAGCCTCAGCGACTCGGTCGACATGATGCTCGAGACCGGCGCCGTGTCGCTGGAGGAGCTGCTCGACGCGCGCACGCTGCTCGAGGTCCCGCTGGCCGGCCTCGCAGCCCTGCAGGCCGACGAAGCCACGGTCGAGCGCCTGCGGGCGGCGCTCGGCGCCGCCACCGCGGCCGACGGCGACATCGACGCCCTGCACGCCGCCGACACCGAGTTCCACCGCGAGATCGCGGCCGCGGCGGGCAACCGGATGGCGCAGGCGCTCACCGGCTGGGTCTACGAGATCCTGCAGCCGCGACTGCTGGAGGAGCTGCGCGACGCGGTCGCTGCCCTCGGCGGTGCTCGACCAGCACACGGCGCTCCTGAAGGCGATCGAGAAGAGCGACCGCCCGCGCGCCGAGCGGGCGATGCGCGAGCACCTGCTGTACCTGCGCGACGTGCTGGCGATGACCCGCGA
>CAWKIT010000009.1:0-23006 GCA_963849695.1 uncultured Solirubrobacteraceae bacterium | reverse complement strand
CTCTGCTTTGGACGCCACCAAGCAGGCGGCCCTTGCCGAGGCCGCCGGTGCGGGTGATGCTGCCCGCCGTGGTGTGCGCGAGCGGACCTGAGCGGCGCGATGTCGTCGTCGTAGGCGGCGGCATCGCCGGGCTGTCGGCGGCCTGGAGGCTGCGCCACCGTGACGTCCTGTTGCTGGAGGCCGGCGATCGCCTGGGTGGTCGGATGCGCTCGGACCCGTGCGGCGAGTACTGGCTCAACTACGGTGCGCACCTGTTCCCGGCGCCGGGCTCGCGAGTGGACCAGATGGCGCGCGAATGCCGGCTGGAGACGGTGCCCGTGACGGGCGGGATGATGGGGCTCGCGGTCGGCTCGAAGATCCTCGACCGCGGGCGCGTCGAAACCTATCCGTTCCGGCTGCCGCTCTCGATCCGTGATCGGCTCGCCTTCGCCAAGGCCGGCGTGAAGCTGCAGCGGGCAGTGGCGAAGTACCACCGAGTCGAGCACCGCTTCGCGTTCGAGGACGACCGTACGTTCGGCGAGTTCCTCGGTCCGCTGTCGCCGGCGGTGCGCGAGATCTTCGCCTGCGCAGCGCATCGCGCGACGGCGGAGCTGGACGAGCTGTCGGCGCGGTGCGGGATCGGGCTGTTCGCGCTCGTCTGGGCGGGCAGGGGCTCGCTGATCGCGCGCAACCTGCGCGGCGGGAGCGGAGAACTGCCCGCGGCGCTGGGCCGCGAGCTGGGCGGCCGCGCCCGGACGCGAGCGCGCGTGCACGCGATCCGCTCCGACGGGGACGAGCTCGTCGTCCAGTTCGACGGCGAGGAGATCCGCACGCGCCATGTGATCATGGCCGCGCAGGCGCCGCACGCGGCGCCGCTCGTCGCCCCGGTGGCGCCGCAGGCCGCGGCTGCGCTGGCGCAGCTCCCGTACGGCGCGTTCCTGAGCGTCGCCGTCGAGACGGACGAGACGACGGCGATGCCGTACGACGACACGTACGCGATCGCCACCCCGGGCCGCGTCTTCGACATGTTCACCAATCAGGCCCATGCGCTGCGGGTCGGGCCGCGCCGGCCCGGCGGCAGCCTCATGCTCTTCGCGGGCGCCCACGGCGCCGCCGCCCTGATCCGCGAGAGCGACGAGGCGATCGTCGCGCGCTTCCTGGCCGACCTGCACGAGCTGTTCCCGGCGACCCGGGGCGTGGTCGCGAACGCCACGGTGCAGCGATGGGAGCTGGGCAACGTCTACGCCCGTACCGGCCGCGGCCGTCTTCAGCCGGCGCTCGAGGGAGCGCTCGGCACCAGCCGCAACCTGCACCTGGCGGGCGACTACTTCACCGAGCCGGGAACCATGGAAATCGCCGCTCGAACCGGGCTGGCGGCAGCCGAACACGTCGATGCTCGAATCCGAGAGGTGACCTATGTCTGAGTTCCATGGAGTGCTGCCGGCGCTGATCACGCCGTTCACAGAGGACGGCGGCGCGGTCGACGCGGTGGCGCTGGCCGAGCATGTCGAGCGGTTGGTCGCGGCTGGGGTGGGCGGGCTGGTTCCGGGTGGGAGCACGGGCGAGTTCACGACGTTGTCCAATGCGGAGCGGCGCCAGGTGACCGAGGTCACGATCGAGGCGGCCGGCGGGCGGGTTCCGGTGGTGCCGGGGACGGGCGCGCTGTCGACGCGCGAGACGGTCGAGTTGAGCGTGCACGCCGAGCGGGCGGGGGCGGCGGCGGTGATGGTGGTGCCGCCGTTCTACGACGCTCCGAGGTGGCCTGAGCTGCTCGCGCACTACGACGCGGTGGCGGACGCGATCTCGATCCCGATCGTGTACTACAACCTGCCGGGCGCGACGGGGGTCGAGCTGACGGCCGAGCAGCTGCGCGAGTTGCCGATCAGCGCCCTGAAGGACACCGGCGGTGACGCGGTGGCGGCGACCGAGCTGATCCAGACCGACGGCCCGACGCTGCTCAACGGCTATGACACGCTGACGTTCGCGGCGCTGGCGGCCGGGGTGGAGGCGGTCGTGTGGGGTGCGGCCTCGATCCTGCCCGAGCAATGCGTGGAGCTGCACCGGCTGTTGATCGACGACATCGACCTGCCGGCCGCGCGCGAGCTGTGGGCGCGGTTGTGGCCTCTGTGTCGGTTCCTGGAGGGCGAGAGCTATTCGGCCGCCGTCAAGACCGCCTGCCGGCTGGTCGGTGACACCACCGGCCCGGTCCGGGCGCCGCTGCTCGAGCTCGACGACGCCGCCACCGGCGAGCTCCGCACCCTCCTCGACCACGCGGGGCTGGCGGAGGTCGCACGATGACCGCGCTCACGGAGTTGCGCGTGTTCCGCAATCTGGTTGCGGGTGAGCTCGTCGACGCCGTCGACGGCGGCACCCGCGAAATCATCAATCCGGCGGACGGGAAGGTGATCGGCCGCGTGCCCGAGGGCACGCAGGCCGATGTCGATCGCGCAGTCGGCGCGGCCCGTGCCGCACGGCTCGGCTGGCGTGACACGACGCCCGGTCGGCGGATGGAGGCGCTGCTGGCGCTCGCCGACGCGGTCGACAGCCACGCCGGCGAGCTGGCGGCGCTCGAGACGGCCAACGTCGGCAAGCCGCGTTCGCTGGCGGCCGAGGAGCTGCCGATCTGCTCGGATGAGCTCCGATTCTTCGCCGGCGCGGCGCGAACGGCGCACGCGCCGGCCGCGGGGGAGTACGAGACCGGCTACACGTCGTTCGTGCGCCGCGAACCGGTCGGCATCGTCGGCCAGATCGCGCCCTGGAACTACCCCCTGATGATGGCGATCTGGAAGATCGCGCCGGCGCTCGCCGCGGGGAACGTGGTCGTGCTCAAGCCGTCGGAGATCACCCCGCTGAGCACGCTGCGGCTCGCCGAGCTCGCCGCCGAGATCTTCCCACCGGGCGTCCTGAACGTGATCACCGGCACCGGCGATCCGGTCGGCGCGGGCATCGTCACGCACCCCGACGTCGCAATGGTCTCGCTGACTGGCAGCGTCGCCACGGGGAAGTGGATCGCACGCACCGCGGCGGACACGCTCAAGCGCGTCCATCTCGAACTCGGCGGCAAGGCGCCGGCGATCGTGCTCGACGACGCCGACCCTGCCCGGGTCGCCGCAGGGCTGCGGGTCGCCAGCTTCCTCAACTCCGGGCAGGACTGCACCGCGGCCGCGCGCGTGCTCGCCGCGCCCGGCGCCTACGACGGCCTGCTCGACGAGCTGGTGCCGGCGGCCGCTTCGCTCCAGACGGGCGACCCGGCCGAGGGTGAGGCGATCGAGATGGGCCCGGTCGTCTCGGCCGCGCAGCAGGAGCGCGTGCTCGGCTTCCTCGACCGTGCCGCGAGCGCCGGCGCGCACGTGCTGCTCGGCGGCTCGGCGGGCCGCGACGACGGCTTCTTCGTCGAGCCGACGGTCGTGACGGGCGCGACCCAGGAGTCCGAGATCATCCAGAGCGAGGTCTTCGGGCCCGTCGTGACCGTCCAGCGCGTCGACAGCGCCGAAGAGGCGATCCGGCTCGCCAACGACGTCCCCTACGGCCTCGCCGCCTCGGTCTGGACCCGCGACGTCGGCCGCGCCATGAACGCCATCCGCGCGCTCGACTTCGGTTGCGTCTGGGTCAACGACCACCTCCCGTTCCTGTCCGAGATGCCGCACGGCGGCTTCAAGGAATCCGGCTACGGCAAGGACCTCTCGACCTACGCCCTCGACGACTACACCCGGATCAAGCACGCGATGATCAACCTCGAGTGATGTCAGCGCGAGCGGTCGAACTCCTCGGCCACGGCTCGCATGTGGATCTCGACCTCGCCGAGGAGCTCGCGCACGCCCGCGGAGAGCCGTGCTCCCGGGCGCGTGACGATCGCGAAGGTGTCGTAGAGCGCGGGAGAGAACGACACTGTGCGGAGACCGGCCGGGTAGTACGGGGCGCGGGTGAAGGCGCTCGAGAGATACGTGTCGCCGATGCCCGCGGCGACAAGGCGCAGTGCGATGTCCTTGAGCTCTACCTCGACCTTGGGCCGCAGCCGCAGCCCGAGGGCTTGGGCACGCTCCGTGAGCTGGCGGCGGATGGGGTCGTCGTCGGCCGACTCGGCGTCGTAGAAGACGAGCGGCGTCGCGGCGAGGCGCTCGATCGTGGCGGGCTTCCGCGTCCGCTCGGGGTCGGCGCTGACATAGAGGATCTCGTCACGCACGATCGGCCGCACGTCGAGCTTGTCGTCGTCGATCGGCAGCAGCACGATCGCAGCCTCGAGGTCCCCGCGCCGGACGCGATCGGCGATCACCGAGGAGTTGCGGCCGATGAGCCGGAGCGACACCTCGGGGTGGCGACGCAGGAACGCGGCCGCGAGCTCGTCCAGGCGCCACGCGGACGGCCCGCCGAACATGCCGAGCGCGATGGTGCCGGCCCGCAGCTCGGTCAGCTCGCCCACGCTGTCGGCGGCAGCCTCGACGGCGCGCAGGCTGCGAGCCGCGTGCTCGGCGAAGGCACGGCCCGCATCTGTCGCCGTGACCCCGCGACCGGCACGGACGAACAGGTCGGCGCCGAGCGCCTGCTCGAGCTTGCGGATCTGCTCCGCGACGGCGGGTTGCGACACCCTGAGGGCTTCGGCGGCGGCGGTGAAGGACCCGAGTTCGAGAGCCGCGCAGAAGCAGCGAATCTGCTGCAGCGACAAAAGCTCAGCTTTGGTCCTCACCAGGCACCCCAGCGTACCTCGTTGGCTCGCCGGACTATCCTGGACCGATCACTGACACGGTGAGGAGATGGACGAACTCTTCGACCGTGCATCGTGAGCGCGCCGGTCGCGCGGGTGTTCGGGATGGCGGCGGTCGTATGAGCGCGCCTCGGCGCGACGAGCCCGCCCGATGAGCGTCGCGGTGTCACGGGCGCCGGCGAGGGCGCGCGCGCGAGGGTTCATCGCCACGGGCGGAGGTCGCGGCGCTCGACCGCGACGATGCGGATGGCAGCGCGCTCGCGTCGCGATGACGTACCGACTGGCCGCGGCACGTGGGATCGAGCGCGTGGCGCGGCGCTGGCGCGCCGTCGCGGTCGCCGGCGTCCTGCCACGTGTAGGTCGTCTCCATCGCGTCGTCCGGGTCCGACGCGTAGGCGGCGACCTCGCGGCGCGGCCGGACGATCGTCGCCTCACACTCGACGTCCACGGTCACGGCTCAGCCCCTTGTCGCCAGACCGCTTGACGTATCGGCGCGTAAGTGGGAACTTACGGTCAGTGGCTACTTACCAAGTCGATTGCTGGACCGCTCTGGGCGACCCGACGCGACGGGCGATCTTCGAGCGCCTCGTCGATGGTCCGCTCGCGGTGGGCGATCTGGCGAGCGAGTTCCCGGTCAGCCGGCCGGCGGTGTCGCAGCACCTGAAGGTGCTCAAGGACGCGCGGCTCGTCGTGGACCGCCCCGTGGGCAATCGGCGCATCTATGCGATCGACCCGACAGGGCTCGGCGCCCTGCGCGCGGACCTGGACCGGTTCTGGGGCCAGGCCTTGGCCAACTACAAGCGAGTCGTCGAGCAACAGACGAAGGAGGACGCATGAGCGCTCAGGCAACCGAGACCTCGATCCAGACCTCGATCACCGTCGAGGCGCCGCTGGAGCGGGCGTTCTCCGTGTTCGTCGAGAGCTTCGACGCGATCAAGCCGCGCGAGCACAACATGCTCGGCGTCGACATCGCCGAGACGGTGTTCGAGCCGCGTGCGGGCGGCCACATCTACGATCGCGGCGTCGACGGCAGCGAGTGCCGCTGGGCGCGCGTGCTCGCCTACGCGCCGCCGGATCGCGTCGTGTTCACGTGGGACATCAGCCCCCGCTGGGCGCTCGAGACCGACCCCGACAAGGCGAGCGAGGTCGAGGTGCGGTTCGTCGCCGAGAGCCCGGATCGCACGCGGGTCGAGCTCGAGCACCGCCATCTGGACCGTCACGGCGACGGCTGGGAGAGCCTCCGCGCGGGCGTGGAGTCGCAGGACGGCTGGCCGCTGTACCTGGGCCGATTCGCCGAGCGCGTCGCGGCGTAGCCGAGGCGGCCTACGCGTGCGAGTCGCCGATCTGGCGCGGGCGCGCGGCCGCCAGCCCTGGCACGAGCTGCAGCAGCGTCAACCCCAGCAGCGCGCCGAGCGCCGCGGTCCAGCCCGAGGTCAGGTCGTGCACAGCGCCGATCAGCCACGGGCCGGTGGCCGCAGTCAGGTAGCCGATGGAGAGGGTCATCGCGGTCAGTGAGGCCACGAGGCCCGGTGAGGTGGCCCGCAGCACCGGCAGCACGAGACCGAGGCCCAGCGAGCCGCCCTGCCCGAGGCCGATCAGCACCACCCACAGCGGGGCGAGCCCGGGCGCCAGGATCAGCCCGAGCACGCCGGCGGAGGCCGTGGTGGTGACCGCGGCCACGAGCGGCGCCTGGGAGGCGCGGCGGCCGGCGACCACCGGCAGCAGCAGGGCGGGGACGGCGGACACGAGGCTGGCGAGGGCGAGCAGCGCGCCGCCCGCGCGCGCCGACCAGCCGTCCGAGTCGAGGATCTCCGGCAGCCACGCCAGGGTGGCGTAGAAGGCGGCGGACTGGACGCCGAAGTAGAGCGCGACCGACCACGCGAGCGGCCGGCTGCGCAGCCGCTCGGGCTCGGGTCCCGTGATCATCGTCCTCCGGCGCAGCGCGGGCGGCAGCCACAGGGCCGCGGCCAGCGCCGCCGGGATCGCCCACAGCGCCAGCGAGGCCTGCCACGATCCGCCGAGGGCCTGCTGCAGCGGCACGGCGAGACCGGCGCCCAGCGTGGCGCCGATCGGGAGCGCCATCGAGTAGCTGCCCATCATCGTCCCCACGGCGCGATGGAAGGCGATCCGGATCAGGACGGGCAGTGCGGTCTGTCCCATCGCCACGGAGGCGCCGGCCAGGATGCTGCCGGCGAAGAGCGCGGCGACCGTGCCGATGCCGCGCAGCGCCGCCGCCACCGCGGTGACGAGCGCGCAGCCCACGAGCATCGCCTCGAGCGGGAGGCGGTGGGCAAGCCGTCGCGCCGGCGGCGCCAGCAGGCCGAAGCACAGGACGGGCAGCGTCGTCAGCAGCCCGGCGACCGCCGCCGACAGCCCGAGGTCCGCCCGGATGTCAGGCAGCAGCGGCGGCAGGCTGGCGATCACGGTCCGCAGGTTGAGGCCGAGCCAGACGATCGCCAGCAGCACGGCCGGCCGGTAGCCGCGCGCCACCACGGTTCAGGCCGGCCCGAGCGCGTGACCCGCGGGCAGGAGGAGAGATGTCGCGCGCCTCATCGGCGGCTGGAAGTCTGCCGTGCTCCGGCTTCGACGAGGATTCGCTCGATCGCCTCCAAGCCGCGGCGGCGCGCATGTGCGAGCGCGGTCGTGCCGCTCTCGTCCGGGATGTTCGGGTCCGCGCCGGCGTCGACCAGCAGCCGCACCGTGCGCACGTGCGGGCGGCCGCCCTCGCCGAGGATCACCGCCTCCAGCAGTGCCGTCCAGCCGAGCCGGTTGACGTGATCGACGTCGATGTCGGTCTCGAGCAGGCGCGCGACGATCCGCGGGTAGCCGCGCTCGGCGGCCCGGATCAGGCCGGTCCCGTTGTAGCCGTCCTTGGCTTCGACGTCGGCGCCGGCGCCGAGCGTGAGCTCGAGGAGGCGTGGATCGTCACCCACCTCGCTGGTCGCGATCAGGTACGCGCTCTGCTGGGAGTCGTCCTTGGCGTTGACGTCGGCGCCGTCGGCGACGAGGCGGCGTGCGGTCGCGACGTCGTTCTCGTACGCGGCGTCGAGCAGCTTGCGGTCGATCGGGCGTAGTTCATCGCGCATTACGGAATCGTCTCCGCCGCACCCGGCGACGATCGCCGCGAGCAGCGCTGCGGCGAGGACGGTCCTGATCACTCTCCGCCGGCAGCGTCGCGGATCGCCACGCAGCAGCGGCCGGGCGCCGGCTCGAGCACGGCCTCGCGGCCGGCGCCGAGGCCGGCCAGGAGAGCGCCGAGGAGGCTGAGGTTCATGTCGCAGACGACCTCCGGATGCGCCTGTGCGACGGCGTGGAAGGGGCAGTTGCGCAGGCGGAGGACGCCCGGCTCGGCCTCGTACGGCTCATATCCGCGCTCGCGCAGCAGCCGGTCGAGGTCGGCGGGGGCGGGCGCCGCGGCCGCGATCTTGCGGCCGAGCGATTGGGCGGCCTCCCGGAGCGCCCGGCGCGTGGCGCCGCGCCGGTCCCCGGCGGCCGCCTCCGCCAGCAGCTGCGCTGCCAGGCCGTAGTCGCGCGGGGGAACGCTCATCGCAACCTCGCGCTCGGCGCGCTCGTACAGCTTGGCCGGCCGCCCGGCCCCGGGGCCGCTGCGGCCGGACCGGCGCGCGTACGCGACCGAGAGCAGTCCGGCATCCGCGAGCCGGTCGAGGTGGTAGGCGGCGAGCGTGCGACCGATCTCGAGCGCGCCGGCGGCCTCGTCGCGGCCCACCGGACGTCCCTGCGCGCTGACGTAGTCGTACGCCGCGCGCCGGGTCGGATCGCCCAGGGCGCCCAGGGCATCGAGCGGATCGGCCACGCCGTCAGTCTATCGACAAAAGACATTGACAATTTACACCCCTGCCGCGAATCTATCGCTTAGTTTCATTGTCGATAGAAAGGACGCCGTCATGGCCGCCCCGGCACTGCACGATCCGACCGCGAGTCACTCCGCCCACGGGTTCGCCGCCCTTCGCTCCCGCGAGGTCGGTTACCAGGCCTACACGATGCTGCGCGTCGCGTTCGCCGTAGCGCCGATCGCCTTCGGGCTGGACAAGTTCTTCAACGTCCTCGTCGACTGGCCCATCTACTTGGCGCCCTGGATCAACGACATCGTGCCCGGATCGGGTCAGGACTTCATGTACTTCGTCGGGGCCGTCGAGATCCTCGCGGGTGTGCTCGTCGCGATCCGGCCGAAGTTCGGGGCGCCGGTGGTCGCGGCGTGGCTGGCCGGGATCATCGTGAACCTGCTGACGGTCCCCGGGTTCTACGACGTGGCGCTGCGCGACTTCGGGCTGCTGCTCGGCGCCCTCACCCTCACGCGGCTCGCGTTCGCCTACGACCGGCCGTCCGGCGGGTGATCGAGCGCGGCGCCGGCCGGTCCTTGAATCCCTACTGAGCGCTCGCTATAGCAGCCCGCTCAGGCCCCGGACACGGCAGGCGACCGCCGCGAACGCCGGTACGCGATCAGCAGGGCGAGAGGGACGACGAGCACCGGGACGGCCCACAGCAGCGCGCCGCTCCCGCCACCACCTCGCTCGACGGCCGCCGCCTCGGCGGGTTCCGCCGGCACCGCCGGCGGCACGACCTGCCGAGCCGGCGCCACCCGCGCCGGCAGCGGCTTGCCCGCGGCACGCGCGACCCGGCGCACGGCGACCATCGCGGTGCGGGCGAGCTCATCGCCGTCGGGATCCGCCGGGACCTCGAGACCGCCCACGAGCCTGCGGGCGTCGCGGGCGGTGATCGGCCGTAGCACGCCGCGACGCACGCCGTTCCCGGCCACGCCGATGCCGAACGGGGTGACCACGAGGACCGGAGCCTCGAGCTCGCCCGAGAGCGTCGACGCCACCGTGCCCGCATAGCGCTGCGGCTCGCGCATCAGCGAAAGGTCGTCGACGAGGTCCTCGGCGCCCGCGACGAGCGCGACCTTGATCGGATAGCCCCGCCGCTCGGTGGCCTGGAGCAGCCCCAGGAGCTGCAGCTGGGCCTCGACCGAGGGCTGGCGCGCGAACGAGGGATACAGCGCGTCGGTCTCGAGATAGTGGCTGGCGGGATCCCCGTGCGCCCAGGCGCTGCCCGGGGCCGCGATCACGAGGATCGCGGCCACGAGCGGCAAGAGGCGCCTAGTGCCCGCGGTGACGGCCGCGATCGTCGTCCTCGCAGTCGTCGCGATCCTTGTCGACGCGCAGGTCTCGCAGCCAGTCCGCGCTCACCTTCGCCCAGCGCAGCGAGCGGCCGGGGTCGAGGGCAGCCGATCCCGGGCCGCTGTCGCTCTCGGCGTGGAACCAGCCCGGGCTGCTGAGCTCGAAGCGGTCGAACTGGTCCTGGTAGCCGATCACCTCGGGGTCGGGGTCGACGGGGTAGCCGCGGGAGATCGAGCCCTCGCCGACATAGACGACGTCGATCCCGCCGTTGAGCGGGAAGCCCGGCCGCGCACGCGTCTGCGTGAACGGGTTGACGCCCGGCGCCGGCAGCGGGACCACCCGATCGGCATCCTTCGCGTGCCACGCGATCAGCCGGTCGTCGTCGGCGAGCCGGCAGTACCACGCGTTGACGTCGAACAGCCGCCCGTCGACGGGGTCGGGGAACCGCCCGCGACCAGCGAGCGTGTGCATCGTGTCCGGCTCGAAGAACACGAGCTTGGGGTCGGTGTTGTCCGTGAACCAGTCGATCCGGTGCACGCGGTCGAGCTCGGGGTGGGCCGCGTCGTCGAAGAAGCGGAACCAGTCCTGCTCGGGGTGGAAGAAGTACTTGATGCCCGCGGCGCGGAATGCGGCGCCGACCATGTTGGCCCGCTCCGCGTACTGCTGCCAGGCTTCGAGCGTGCCGAGCGTCGGGTTCGCCGGGTTGCCGGCCGTGCCGATCATCCTGTAGCCGAGGATGCCGGCCAAGTCGATCTGCGCCTGGCGGTTGGCCGCCCCGTTCACCGGGTCGGACATCGCCGCAAGCCCGCCGGTGTGCGTGCCCGCGGCCCGCAGGCCGGCGTTGTCGAGCGCGGCTCGGATCTCCTGCGGCGTGATCGCGCCGTTCGCCCCCTGGTTGAACGAGAAGAACTCGAAGCCGTCGTAGCCGACGGACGCGAGGTAGTTGAACACCGCCGCGAAGCCGCCGGGCAGGGCGACGGCGGGCCCGATGTCGGACGCGTCGGCCGGGAAGTTGGCCCCCCCGAGGTGCCCGGTCACCGACCCGTTGAGCCGCGTGATCGAGTCCCGGATCGAGAACTGCTGGACCCCGAGACGGCCACGCGGAACGATCCGGTGCCCATTCTTCCTGCCCTTGCCGCGCCCGAGGCTGACGGGGCCCCAGGGGCTGAGCGCCGTAGCGCCGGCCGCGCCGGCGGCGGCGCCGATGAACGTCCTGCGGTTGAGCTTGCGTGCCATGGGTGTCGCTTCCTCCCCTGCTCCGTGGGAACGGTGGGGGCGCCGCGCGCGGCGGCGCCCCCTGAGTCGTCTTACGGGTTGACCCCGGCTCCCGGGCCGCTGAACTCGACCCAATTGAGGTTGCCGAGGCCCGTCGTGGGCCCGCCTGTCACCGCTCGGAACACGAGGTACAGCCGCTGCGAGCCCGAGAAGTCGAGCGGGAACGTCTGGCTCGTGTACGTGTTGTTGTTGGCCCCGGTCGAGACCAGGTTGACCGTGGTCAGGAGCTGCCCGTCGGGCGCCCCCTGGCGGATCTCGACCGCTGCCCGCGGCGTGCCGACCGGCACTCCGCCCGCGCCGCCGGCGTAGCGGAACGTGATCTGCTTGGTCATGTTGACGAGGTTGTACCGGTTGTTGAGCGCGATCCAGTCGCCCGGATCGATGTTCGTCCGGTTCTGGCCGCCGCCGGCGTCGTTGGCGCCGACGTTGCCGGTCGTCGTCCCGAACTGCTCCTGGACGAACTCGACCTCCTGGCGCTTGATCTGGACGAGGTTCTGCGTGACCGTGGTCAGAGCCGGCACCGAGCCCTGTGGGTTGTCGGTGAAGGAGGCGCTGATCCCGCCGGCCAGGTAGCCGCCGTGGAAGGCGTCCTCCGCGTCGGTGTGCAGCACGCCCGTGCAGCCAGTCTGGCTCTCCTCCGCGTGCCCGTGCGTGTCGTGGACGAGGACGAACGTCACCGTCACCCGCGCGCATTCGGCGGGGGTGTCGATCGGACCGTCCTCCGGGTCGGAGCCGGTGACCGTGAACGGGATGTTCTGACCCCACTCGAAGAAGTCACCGTCGACCGGTGTGGTGATCGTCAGCGTGGGCGCGGTGTTGCCGACGGTGATGACCGTGCTCGCCGAGGCCGACTTCCCGGTCGAGTCGGTGACCGTCAGCCGGGCCGTGTAGACACCCGCGGTGGTGTACGTGAAGCTCGGGTTCGGCGCCGTCGAGTCGACGCTCCCGTTGTTGTCGAAGTCCCAGGCGAACGTGATCGAGTCGCCCGGATCGTCGTCGCCCGAGCCGGCGCTCGAGAACGCCACCGTCAGCGGCGCCTGCCCGTTCCTCGGCGTGGCGCTGACGGCGGCGCGCGGCGCCTGCGGGCCCTTGGTGTACTCCCACCGGTACATGCCCGCGTCGGCGTTGGCGTTGAAGAAGCCGTCGCCGTACGTGAGCAGGTAGAAGTTCCCGTCCGCCCCGAACTGCATGTCCATCGGGTTGTCGCACTCGAACGGCTGCGTGGGCACGGGCTGCAGCGCCTGACCGCAGTTCAGGAACTGGTTGATCTTGAAGATCCGGTTCTGCGAGTCGAACCGGACCTCGCGCATCGTGTCCTGCGTGAACTCGCCGAGGATCATGGCCCCGTCGTAGTACGGCGGGAACTTCGTCTCGCTCGGGTTGTTCGGGTCGAACTCGTAGGCTGCCGCGCCGTGGGGGCCCACGCCGCCCGTGAACAGCTCCGGGAACAGCTGCGGGCACGTCCCGAGCGGGCTCGGCCCGTAGGCGGCGAAGCACGGCGTGCCCTGCGGCGGGTTCTGGTTGTCGCGGTACGAGTACCAGATGTCCGGCTGGGTGATCCGCGGGGTCTGGACGAGCCCCGGCGCGGTCACCGGGTCGACCGTCGCGCCGGTGTTCCAGCGCGACGTGTTGTCCGGGCCCTTGGCCGGGTTGCCGCACTCGTACGGCTGCGGCGGGTCGTCGAGCGGCGTGCTGGTGTTGAAGTTCCAGCGGTAATACGGCAGGTCCTGCTTCATGCACAGTGGCCAGCCGTAATTGGCCGGCCTGCGAACGACCTCGACGCGCCCGGTCCCCTGCGGTCCCCGGAACTGCTGCGGAACCTGGGAATCCGGCGAATAGTCCGTCACGTAGGCGACGTTGTTGGAGTCGACCTGGATCCTGAACGGGTTCCGGAAGCCCATCGCGTAGACCTCCGGTCGCGTGCCCGCCGTGCCCGGGGCGAACAGGTTGCCGGACGGGACCGTGTAGGAGCCGTTGTCGGCGACCGTGATGCGCAGCACCTTGCCGCGCAGGTCGTTGGTGTTCATCGCGCTGCGACGCGCATCGACGTACGGCGCGACGTACCAGTCGCCCTCCTGCGTCGTGGCGATGGTGATGGTCGTGCCGCCCGTCACGGTGGCCGCCATCGTGCGGCACGTTGGTCTGCGAGAACCGGCCGCGGAAGTTGACTGAGACGTTGGCCAGTGCTGACCGGCCCGCCGGTGGCGACCACGTCACCCGGCTCGACGTTGCTCAGCCCCTCCAGGGCGGACTGGATGGCGGCCGCCGTCGCGTCCCACGCCAACGTGGCCGTCGTCTGCCCGTCGAGCGTGAGCGCGAACGTGCCGCCGGCCGTGCCCCCCATGCGCACGGTCTGGGTCTCGTTCGTCTTCATGTCGTTGTGCGGCGAGAAGCCGCCCGAGTTGCCGCCGCCCGACGGCGTGTCGTCGCCGGTGACCAGCCACAGGTTGTTCTGCCTGTCGAAGTCGATGTCGCCCCCGACGTGGCAGCACGCGCCGCGGTTGACCATCACGCGCATGATCTTCTGCTCGCTGGCGAGGTCGAGGTGGGCGGGATCGCCGGGCGCGGCGTCGACGAACTTGAAGCGCGAGAGCTGGAAGTAGCCGACGTACTGATCCCACGCGCTGAGCGACGCGGCGCTCGTCGGCGCCGTGGTGTTCGGCGGCGTCGTGATCTCCGCCGCGGTCGAACCATCCGACTGCGGGACGTTCCTCACGATCGCCGGCGAGTAGTAGATGTAGACCCACTTGTTCTGGGCGAAGTTGTTGTCCACGCCCGGGCCGTAGAGACCGTCCTCGCTGTGGGTGTAGATGCCGTCCGGGTGGTTCCGGAAGTCGGCAAGCGTGGTGGTCGTGCCGCCGGACGGGTCGTGCAGGCGGACCTGGCCGGCGCGCGCGGTCTGGATGATCCGCCCGTCCGGGAGCTGGTCGAAGCCGATCGGCTCGTTGAGGTTCGGCGGTGCCGAGATCTTGACCTGCTTGTAGTTGGCGAGCACCGTGGCGCCGCAGTCGCTGTAGACCGGGTCGGAGCCGCCGGCCGCCCACTTGATCGCGCCCGCGAGGTGCTTCACGAGGTTCGCGTCGGCGAAGCTGGCGGGGGTGTGGCCCAGGCCGCGGTGTAGAAGGACCGCCCGCCGTCGCGGTCCTGACACCACGACACGGGGTGGTCGGCCCCCATCGTGCCGCCGGCGTACGTCTTCTCGTCCACGGTGGCGAGGACGTGCTGGAACCCGCGGACGTTGTCGGTGAAGTTGTAGTAGCCGTCCGCGTGTGACCAGTACTCGGGCAGCGACTTGCTCGCGTCGTGGACGCGGTCGGCCACCTTGATCGTGGCCGGCGCGGCGGCCGGCTCCGCGCCACTGGCACGGGTGCCGAGCAGCTGTTTCATGTAGGTCCAGTCGGGTTCGGTGGCGATCGCGGAGTGGATCGCCAGGAAGCCGCCGCCCTGCTGGAAGAAGTGCTCGAACGCGGACTGCTCGTTGTCGCTGAGGATGTTGCCCGACGTGTTGAGGAACACGACGACCCGGTAGCTCTCGAGGACCTGCTCGGTGAAGGTGCCCGCGGACTCGTCGGCGACGTCGACCTTGAAGTTGCCGTCCTTGCCGGCGTCCTTGAGCGCGTCGATGCCGGCCTGCGTCGAGCTGTGCGCGTCGGCCGCCGACCGCGACTCCGTGAGGACGAGGACGTCGCCGCGCTTGTCGTCCGGCTTCGGATCCGGCGGCTTGGGAGGCTGGGGCCGCTTCATGACCCTGAGCCGCCGCTTCGCCGTGCGGCAGCTCGGCCGGCCTGCCGTACGAACGCAGACGGACACGTAGTACCGGCCTGCGGCCAATCCTCTCGGCAGCTTGACCTTGACCCTGTAGCGCTTGCTCGCCCCTGCCTTGAGCTTGCCCACGCGCCGGGAGCCGACGACCCGGCCGCCCGAGCCGTTCTTGTTCTTGCGCAGCGAGACCACGATCCGCGGCCGCGCCGCTTTGCGGGAGTCGTTGCGGACCCTGACCGCGAGCCTGAAGTCATCACCCGCGAAGGCCCGCTGCGGGAGCGAGCCGATCGAGCGCAGCTTCGCCGCCGACTGCACTGCGTCGACGGGCCTGGCCACCGCCGCGGCAGGCACCGCGAGGCCTAGAACGAGAACGGCAGCGAAAACCCAACGGCCTGCGGACGGCATGGCCCCTCCTCCTCAGAAACATTACGCGGCAGCGCACGCGTGACCGCGGTCGCGTCGCGCGGCGCACGATATCCCGTGCCCCGAGCTCGCGCACAGCGAGTGTGAAGAAACCTTGACGGACACTCGGGCGGGGTGAGGACCAGCGGTCAGGCGACTTCGAGCGCGTACCCGACGCCGCGACTCGTCACCACGAGCTCGGGCCTCGACGGGTCCCGCTCGATCTTGCGGCGCAGATTCCAGATGTGCGCGTCGCATGCGCGCTCGCTGCCGACGTAGTCGGTCTGCCAGAGGTGCCTGAGGATCTCGCGGCGGGTGCGCGGGCGGCCGGGTTCCTCCGCCAGGAACACCAGGAGGCGCATCTCTGTCGGGGTCAGGTGCGCCGACCGGCCGTCGATCTCGATCTCGAGCTGCTCGAGGTCGATCCGCATCCGCCCCACGCGGAGCTGGGTGCCCGCGAGGTGCAGGGCGAGCCGGCGCCGTCGAAGGATCTCGCGCACGTGGGACCGGTCGCTGGACAGCCGCAGGCGCTCGACGGCCAGGGCGCATAGGCCGGCGAGCACGTTGAGGAACGCGATGTCCTCCGCGGAGAACCCGCGGTCTCCCGAGCGGCCGAACACGATCACTCCGAGGGCGGCGCCGGTCGCCGGCAGCGGCAGTGCGGCGACCGACTCGCTGCCGGTCCGCCGGGCGGCGGCCGGACGCAGCGGCACCATGCCGCCGTTCGAGGACGACCGCTGGTAGATCGGCTGTCCCGATCGCGCCACGCGCGCAAGCAGGCTCGAACCGTGTGCGGGAATCGGCGCCGGCCGCTCGCGCGCCGCGGTCGGGCGGGCTGCGACGTGCGCCGTGCGCAGTTGACGTCCGTCCTCGTCGAGGAGCGCGATCACGAGGACCTCGGCGCCGATGCCGTCTCTGGCGGCAGCCGCGGCGACGGGCGCGAGCTGCTCGACGTCGCCGAGCTGCACGACGGCGGTCGTGGCCACCTGCAGCGCTTGGAGCTGAGCTTCGAGGAGGCGCTGGCCCCCCAACGCCGGCTCGGCGTCAAGCCGCTCCACCGGCCCGCGCCGGTGCAATGCGCTCGATGCTGCCACTTCCCCCATATTTTGTAAATCTAGAGAGACTTTTGGCTTCTGTCAAGCAAAAGCTGTTAGGCTTTTGTGAGGGCATCGCCCGAACACCGGGGTGCCCGGAGATGTCATGCCGTCGACAAGCCGAACCCCAGCGCCCACTGCCGGCGCGGGCGCCGTTCTGAACGTCATCCGCGCGACCGGTCGCCCAACGCGAGCCGAGCTGGCCGAGGCCACCGGGCTTTCCCGCTCGACCTTGTCGGAGCGCCTCGACGCGCTGATGGCCTCGGACCTCGTGCGAGAGGCCGGCGCCGTCCCGTCGAACGGCGGCCGGCCGCGCACCACGGTCGAGCTCAACCCGGCGGGCGGGGTGCTGCTCGTCGCCGATGTGGGATCGACCCGGACCCGCCTGGCGCTCATGGATCTCGCGGCCACGTCACTCGGCGAGTCGAGCAAGACGTTCGCCGTGGCCGACGGTCCTTCAGCGGTTCTCGAGGCCGTGACCGCCGCCTTCCGCGAGCTGCTGGAGTCTGCCGGCCGGTCCGAGGAGGAGCTTCGCGGCATCGCCCTCGGCCTCCCGGCCCCGGTGTCGTTCGCGACCGGCATGCCGGTGCACCCGCCGCTGATGCCGGGTTGGCACGAGTTCCCGGTCCGCGACTGGTTGGCCGATCGCTACGGAGTCCCCGCGGTGGTCGACAACGACGTCAACTTGATGGCGTTCGGCGAGCAGCAGACGTGGTTCGACGACGACGCTCACCTGCTCTTCGTCAAGGTCGGCGCCGGCATCGGCTGCGGGATCTCGGCGAACGGCCGGATCCTGCGCGGAGCGGATGGCGCGGCCGGCGACGTCGGCCACATGCGAGTCACCGGCCACGACGACGTCCGGTGCAACTGCGGCAACCAGGGGTGCCTGGAGGCCGTCGCAGGCGGCACGGCGATCGCCGCGCGGCTGGCGGAGGCGGGTCGCGACGCGGCCGGGAGCGCGGACATCGTGCGGCTCGTGCATGCTGCCGACCCGCTCGCCAACCGGCTCGTCCGCGAGGGGGGTCGCTGCGTCGGCGAGGTGCTCGCACGCTGCGTCAGCCTCTTCAACCCTGGAGCGATCGTCATCGGCGGCCCCCTCATGCAGGCACCGCAGCCCTTGCTGGCCGGTGTGCGCGAAGCGACGATCGGGCGCTCGCCGCCTCTGGCCACGCGCCACCTGCGGGTGGTGCCGAGCCGGCTCGGCGAGCGCGCGGGAGTCGTCGGCGCCGGCCTCCTGCTGTGCGAGCACGTCTTCGCACCGGCCGCGATCGACCGCGCTCTCGAGCGCCGCACGGGGCGGCGGAGCCGCCCGCGCTGACTACGGTCAGCCCTGAAACACGCCGTGCCCGCAAATGTCGAGGTTTGCTTACAGTCGATTCTGCGCGGGCATGCCCTGACTTATGGTCGCGCCCGCGGGAGCGCCTGCGCTTCCGTGGGATACTGACCGGCGCGAGGAGTAGGCGCCTGAACCGAGTCTCGATGGGGTCGAGGCAAGACGATTCTGCCATGGTTCGGCAGGCTTTTGCCTATGGTCGGTCGGTATAGACGAGGTTTTGCTTGACAATCGGCATAAGTCGATCTAACGTACGGCTAATGGAGGAGAGGGAAGTGAGGGTCGGCGTCGCCGGCGCCGGGTTCACCGGTGCCGTTCACGTGCACGCGTGCACGCCGAACCGTCTGCACGCGCCCGCGTTCGCGACCGGCGGCGGTCAGGGCGAGACCCGCCCGGTCGGCACCGAGGACTCGGCCGTGATGCAATTCGAGACCGAGGGCAGGGCGATGGGAACCACGGTCATCAGCCAGATCTCCGCAGGCCGGAAGAACCGCCTGTGGCTGGAGGTCGACGCCGTCGACCTCCCCGCCCGCGAACCGATGGAGGTTGCCCCGTGAACGACGCACCGATCCTTGAGGTGCGCAACATCGCCAAGCAGTACCCCGGCGTACGCGCCCTCGACGGCGTCGACTTCGATGTACGCGCCGGCGAGGTGCACGTGCTGCTCGGGCCGAACGGTGCCGGGAAGTCGACGCTGATCAAGTGCGTGTCGGGCGTCGTGGCGCCGACCGAGGGCGAGATCCTCGTCGGCGGCGAGCCGCTGCCGACCGGTGAGCCGTCGGAGTCGATGGCGCGCGGAGTCGGCACGATCTACCAGGAGCTGGATCTCGTCGACGACCTGACGGTCGCCGAGAGCGTGTTCCTGGGCCATGAGGTCCGCCGCGGGGGCATACTGGATCGCGGCGCCATGCGACGCGAGACCGTGGAACTGCTCGAGCGGCTCGATCACTCGAACATCTCCCCGAACGCGCGAGTCAGCTCGCTGCGACCGGCGAGCCAGCAGATCGTCTCGATCGCGCGTGCGCTGTCGCGAAAGATCCGGCTGCTCATCATGGACGAGCCGTCGGCGATCCTCGACGACCACGAGATCGAGACGCTGTTCGGGGTGGTGCGGCGCCTCACGGAGCAGGGCGTCGGCGTCATCTACATCTCGCACCGGCTCGACGAGGTCAGGCGAATCGGAGACCGCGTCACGGTGCTCTCCGACGGGCGCACGGTGGCGGTGGGGCTGCCGCCCGACACGTCCGACGGACAAGCTCGTGGAGCACATGGTCGGACGCAAGGTGGGACAGCTGTATCCCGAGCGCCAGAAGCGCACCGGCGACGTGCTGCTCGAGGTGCGCGGTGTCGGGCGCCAGCCCGAGATCAAGCCCGCGTCCTTCGAGGTGCACGCGGGCGAGATCGTCGGCATCGGCGGCCTGGTCGGCGCGGGCCGGACCGAGCTGCTGCGGCTGATCTACGGTCTCGACTCGGCTGACGACGGTGAGGTGGTGGTCGACGGCAAGCGGCTGCCGGGAGGGAACCCGGCCGCGGCGATCGCCGCCGGGCTCGGGCTCGCGCCCGAGGACCGTAAGTCGCAAGGGCTGCTGCTGGCGTGGTCGCTGGCCAACAACGTCACGCTGGCCGACCTGGGCAAGTACCGGCGCCGCGGGCTGCTGAGCCCGCGAGCCGAGCGCAAGGCGGCGGGCGAGCTGCTGCGCGAGCTGAAGACCAAGCCGGACAACCCGCGCGCGCTCGCGAGCGAGCTGTCGGGCGGCAACCAGCAGAAGGTCGTCCTCGCGAGGTGGCTGATGCGCCAGTGCAAGGTGATGCTCTTCGACGAGCCCACCCGCGGCGTGGACGTCGGCGCGAAGGCCGAGATCTACCGGCTGATCACCGACCTCTCGAAGGCCGGAAAGGGCCTACTCGTCGTGTCATCCGAGATGCCGGAGCTGATCGGGCTGTGCACGCGCATCCTGGTCATGCGCGAGGGAGAGCTCGTCGCCGATGTGCCGGGCGACGAGGCGACCGAGTTCGAGCTGCTACGCCACGCCGTAACCCATCCCGAGTCCGTCCCGGAGGAGATCAAATGACCACCGTCCCCGAGACCGCCGGCCGGAAGCTCCCGTTCGGCCTGTCCGGCGACTTCCAAATCCAGGAGTACGCGCTTCTCGGCGTCGTGATCGTCCTGGTCATCGCGGGCGCCATACTCGAGCCGGACGTCTTCCCGACGTCGGACAACATCCTGAATGTTCTTCGCCAGAGCTCGGTCATCGGCGTCCTGGCGATCGGCATGACGTTCGTCATCGCCACCGCGGGCATCGACCTCTCGGTCGGCTCGATGGTGGCCGCCGCCGCCGTCGTCGGCGGGCAGTTCGCCGATTCCGGCAGCCTGGCGTTCCTGCTCGGGGCGATCGGCATGGGCGTCCTGCTCGGCGGGATCAACGCCGGCCTGATCGCCTACGGCAAGGTGGTGCCGTTCATCGCGACGCTCGCCATGTTCGCGATGGCCCGTGGCGCCGCGCTGTGGATCAGCGACAAGACCCCGATCTCGATCTTCGACCTCGACGGCGTGCGCTGGTTCGGCACCGGCGAGGTGGTCGGCATCCCGTCCGCGGTGCTCGTCTTCCTGGCCGTCGCCGTCGGCGGCTGGATCCTGCTCAACCGCACGAGCTACGGCCGCCACGTGGTCGCGGTCGGCGGCAACCGCGAGGCGGCTCGCATCGCGGGCGTGAAGGTCTCGCGGATCATCTTCAGCGTCTACGTGATCACCGGCCTGTGCGCGGGGATCGCGGCGATCCTCGTCTCGGGCCGGCTCTCGAGCGCGTCGCCGGTGATCGGCAACCTCTACGAGCTCGACGCCATCGCCGCGGTCGTGATCGGTGGCACGGCGCTCTCCGGGGGCCGCGCGACCATCGTCGGCACCGTCCTCGGCGTCCTCACCTTCGCGCTGATCTTCAACCTCATGACGCTCATGGATCTCGCGGTCGAGATCCAGCTGGTCACCAAGGGGGCGATCATCATCGCCGCCGTCCTGCTCCAGCGCAAACAGCCATAGCCAGCAAGCAAGCACCCGAGACAACCGTTCAACGCAGAGGAGGAGTACACATGTCCATCAAGCGTCTCGTCATCCCCTTGTGCGCCGCCCTGGCACTCGGCGTCGCCGCCTGTGGCAGCGACGACGAGGGCGGCGGCGACAGCGCCAGCACCGTCAAGCAGGAGAAGGGATCGCCGGCGCAGTCCAAGCCGGTCACGATCGCCTTCAGCGCCCCCGGCGCGGATCACGGGTGGATGGCCGCGATCACGGACAACGCCCGCAAGCAGGCCGACGAGCTCGAGGGCGTCACGCTCAAGCTGGCGGAGGGCGTCACCGACACGGCCGCCCAGGCCGATCAGATCGAGACCCTGATCGCCGGCAAGCCGGACGCGCTCGTCGTGCTGCCCAACGAGGGCGAAGCGCTGACGCCGGTCGCGCTCAAGGCGATGGAGGCCGGCATCCCGGTCATCAACGTCGACCGCGAGTTCAGCGAGGATGGCGCCTACCGCACGCTGATCACCGGCGACAACTACGGCATCGGCTACCAGGCGGGCAACTATTTCGCCGACGAGCTCAAGTGCAAGGGCAACGTCGTGGAGATCCAGGGCATCGCCGGCATCTCGGTCACCGAGCAGCGCTCGCAGGGCTTCAAGGACGCCATCCAGCGGCGTTGCGAGGGCGGCATCAAGATCGTCGCCAGCCAGCCGGCCGACTTCCTGCCCGACAAGGGACTCACCGTGATGGAGAACATCCTCCAGGCCCAGGACAGCATCGACGCCGTCTACACGCATGACGACGACATGGCCGAGGGCGTCGTGGCCGCGATCGAGAACGCCGGCCGCGAGGGCGAGATGTTCCTCACCGGCGCCGGCGGCTCGAAGGCAGCGATGGACCGGATCAAGGCCGGCGGTCTCTACCGCGCGACCTTCCTCTACAACCCCTCGATGTCGTCCTCGGCGATCAACCTCGCGCGTCTGGTCGCCCAGGGCTCCGGCATGCAGGATCTCGCCGAGCCGGAGGTGCCCACCAAGATCACGGTGGCCGCCACCACGGTGACGAAGGACAACGTCGACGAGGTCAGCGAGCTCGGCTACTAGGCACGACCGTGTCCGCCGGGCGCCTCGCGGCGCCCGGCGGACTGGGTTCGCATGCATCCGGCCCAGGGAGAAGACGCGTATGTCGCCGTCGTGGACGTCGGCGGCACGACGCTGAAGGGCGCGCTGGCCGACCGCAACGCGTCACTGTTCCTCCGCGACCGGCGGCAGACCAGCCCCGACAAGGGCGCGCAGGCGGTGCTCGAGGCGATCCTCGGCCTCATCGACGATCTCGTCGCGGAGGGGACGCGCCGCCATGGCGCGAGCGCCCTCGCCGGCATCGGGGTCGCGATACCGGGCCCGGTCGACGAGGGCCGCGGCATCGTCCTCAACGCGCCCAACCTCGGGTGGCAGGACGTCCCGCTCCGCGAGATGGCGGTCGAGCGCACCGGGCTGCAGGTCTTCGTCTGCCATGACGTGCGGGCCGCCGCGCACGGGGAGGCCGCGCTCGGCAGCGGCCGCGGCAGCGCCGACCACGTCTTCGTCGCCATCGGCACGGGCGTCGGATCGGCGGTCGTGATCGGCGGCAGGCCCTACGCCGGGGTCCACGCCACCGCCGGCGAGATGGGGCACATGACCATCGACCCCACCGGCCCGTACTGCGGGTGCGGCGCGCGCGGGCACCTCGAGGCATACGCGTCGGCCGGCGGGATGCAGAAGCGTTACGCGGAGGCGAGCGGCGGCGAGCAGATCGAGACCGACGTCCTGGTGGCGCGCGCGGTGGCCGGAGACGAGCCGGCGCGGCAGATCTGGGATCAGGCGATCGACGCGCTGGCGATCTCGATCGCGGACGCCGTGGTCCTCCTCGACCCGCAGCGGATCGTGATCGGGGGCGGGGTCGCGGCGGCCGGGGAGTACCTGTTCGAGCCGCTGAGGGCGCGGCTCAAGGACCATCTGCCGTTCGCCCGTGCGCCGGAGATCGTCCCGGCCGAGCTGGGGCCCGACGCGGGGACGCGCGGGATGGCGGTCGTCACCTGGCGCGGCATCGCCCAGTCTGCGGCGCCCGTCCCAGAGGAGGTCGCATGAGCCGGGACGCCGCTTCACCACCGTGCGCCGGACCCGTCCTGATATGGCGGAGCGGTGCGCGCGCCGCGAGCCCTCCTCCATCGCGGCGCCGGGCGCCGTCAGCCGGAACGACCCTCGCCGGCTGAACGGCGTCCCGGACGGTCTGTGCCCGCCGCCCTCGCTTGCGGGGCGGCGGGCCGGGCCAC
>CAWKIT010000008.1:0-22972 GCA_963849695.1 uncultured Solirubrobacteraceae bacterium | reverse complement strand
GGCGGCGGCTCGAGCGCGACCTGCACGACGGCGCCCAGTCGCGGCTCGTCGCCCTCGCGCTCAAGCTGCGGCTCGCGCGGATGAATGTCGAGCCCGAGTCCAAGGCCGCCGTGCTGCTCGACGAATTGAGCGCCGAGCTGCAGGAGTCGCTGGACGAGCTGCGCGAGCTCGCACGCGGCATCCACCCGGCGATCCTCACCGACCGCGGGCTGGAGGCGGCCCTGCGCGCGCTCGCGGACCGGACGCCGGTGCCGGTCTCCCTGACCGTGGCCGCCGGCCAACTGCTGCCGACCGTGGAGACGGCCATCTATTTCGTTGTCGCCGAGGCGCTCACCAACGTCGCCAAGTACGCACGCGCCTCGGCCGCGACGGTCACGGTTCAGCGAACGCCGGACGGCGTCACAGTCGAGATCACGGACGACGGTGCCGGCGGCGCCGACGTCACGGCGGGCTCCGGGCTGCGCGCTTGGAGGACCGAGTCGCGGCGCTCGACGGTCGGCTCGAGGTCGACAGTCCTCCCGGCGGCGGGATGCGATTGCGGATCGACATCCCGCTCTGAGACGACGAAGGCCGCTCATCTGAGCGGCCTCACGTTGGAGGTGGAGCTAGGGGGACTCGAACCCCCGGCCTCCGCCATGCCATGGCGGCGCTCTCCCAACTGAGCTATAGCCCCGGGAAACTCGTAATCGGCCGCATACTTTACCGCGACCTCCTGGTTGTTCGCCGCCGGCGCCAGACGTAGGTGCATCACGTAGTGGCCCGCCACATCGCCGATCGGCACGAAGTAGCAGCGATTGAGCTCCTCGCAGTAGACGCCGATCCCGTCGATCTCCTCCGCGGTGTACGTCGAACGTACGTATCCGCGAGGCGTGTGCCGGCACGTGCCAGTCTGGACGACGATCACGGCGCCCTTGCGCGGAGCCCACTTGCACTGCACGCGGAGCAGTCGCGGCCCGGTATCGATCACGAGGCTTCGTAGCGGCGACCTTCGACCACCGGTCGCAACACGACGAAGCCGAGCTTCGCCGCTTCAGCGGTGATCGCCGTCTCCGCGATCGCTCCTTTCATCGTGCTCTCGGACACGAAGCGAACACTAGTTCGTGTCCCGGACGGAACCGAGATCGGCGCTAACCTCCGCGCCGCAATGGCATCCGAGCACCGCTACGACCACCGCGCGATCGAGCCCAAGTGGCAGCGCGTGTGGGACGAGGAGCGCACCTGGGAGGTGTCGAACGACGTCGACGGCGCTCCCCGCTCGTACGTGCTCGAGATGCTGCCGTACCCGTCGGGCGAGCCCCACATGGGGCACCTGAAGAACTACTCGGTCGGCGACGCCGTCGCCCACTTCCACCGCCGCACCGGGCGCCGGGTCCTGCACCCGATGGGCTACGACGCCTTCGGCCTGCCGGCCGAGAACCACGCGATCAAGACCGGCGAGCATCCGCGCGCCTCGACCGAGAAGTCGATCCAGGCCTTCCAGCGCGGGATGCGCTCGTGGGGCATCTCGATCGACTGGTCGCGCGAGTTCGGCACCCACGAGCCGCGCTACTACCGCTGGACCCAGTGGATCTTCCTGCAGCTGTACGAGCGCGGCCTGGCCTACCGCAAGGAGGCCGCCGTCAACTGGTGCCCGAAGGACGCGACCGTGCTCGCCAACGAGCAGGTCATCGACGGCCACTGCGAGCGCTGCGGCACCGAGGTCGAGCTGCGTCAGCTCGAGCAGTGGTTCTTCCGCATCACCGACTACGCCGACCGCCTGCTCGACGACCTGGAGACGATCGAGTGGCCGCCGCACGTCGTGACCATGCAGCGGAACTGGATCGGCCGCTCGGAGGGCGCCGAGGTGACGTTCACGCAGCCCCAGCTGGGCGTCGAGTATCCGGTCTTCACCACCCGCCCGGACACGCTGTTCGGCGCCACGTTCTTCGTGATGGCGCCCGAGCATCCGGACGTCCTGCGTCTCGCCGCAGGCACCGAGCACGAGCAGGCGGTGCACCAGTACGTCAACCGGACGCTGTCCGAGAGCACCGAGGAGCGCGCCGACACCGAGCATGAGAAGACCGGCGTGCCGCTCGGCCGCACCGTGATCAACCCGGTCAACGGCGAGCGGATCCCGATGTTCGTCGCCGACTACGTGCTGATGGAGTACGGCACCGGCGCGATCATGGCCGTGCCGGCGCACGACCAGCGCGACTACGACTTCGCGAAGGCGTTCGACCTGCCGATCCGACGCGTGGTCGAGCCCGCCGACGGCAGCGGCGACGACGACGGCCCCTTCATGGCGCACACCGAGAACGAGGTGCTCGTGAACTCGGGACGGTTCACCGGCATGTCGGCGGTCGAGGCCAAGGAGGCGATCATCGACTGGCTCGACCGGGAGGGTCGGGGTCATCGCTCGATCAGCTACCGCCTGCGCGACTGGCTGCTCTCCCGACAGCGCTACTGGGGAGCTCCGATCCCGATCATCTACTGCGACCGCTGCGGGATGCTGCCGGTGCCGGACGAGGACCTGCCGGTGCTGCTCCCGGACGTCAAGGACTACGCGCCGCAGGGCCGCTCGCCGCTGGCGGCCGTCGAGGACTGGGTGAACACGAGCTGCCCCGCCTGCGGCGGTCCCGCACGGCGCGAGACCGACACGATGGACACCTTCGTCGACTCCGCCTGGTACTTCCTGCGCTACACGGACGCGGACAACGACCTGGCGGCCTGGGATCCCGCGATCACCAATCGCTGGACGCCCGTCGACCAGTACATCGGCGGCATCGAGCACGCGATCCTGCACCTGCTGTATGCGCGGTTCTTCGTGAAGGTCTTCGCCGACATGGAGCTGCTGGACAGCGAGGAGCCGTTCCAGAAGCTCTTCACGCAGGGGATGATCACCCGCGACGGGGCGAAGATGTCCAAGTCGAAGGGCAACATGATCAGCCCCGAGCCGTATGTCGAGCGCTACGGCGCCGACACCGCGCGCGCGTACACCCTGTTCATCGGCCCGCCCGACCAGGATGCGGACTGGACGGATGAGGGCGTGGAGGGCGTCCATCGGTTCCTCGGCCGGCTGTGGCGGCTCGCTGCCGATGTGGCGGACAGCGTCGGGCGCCGGCCTGTCGACCCCGAGCCCGGCAGCGGCGCCGGGGCGGACCTCGAGCTTCTGCGCAAGGCCCACTGGGCGATCGACAAGGTCACCAACGACCTCGCGGGCCGGTTCGCGTTCAACACCGCGATCTCGGCGGTCATGGAGCTGGTCAACGAGGCTTACCGCCGCCGCGAGGAGGTCTCGGGCGACGTGCTGCACATGGCGGCTGCCACGGCCGCGTCGCTGATCTTCCCGTTCGCACCGCACACGGGCGCCGACGCGTACGAGCTCCTGACCGGCGATCGCGTGTGGGAGCAGCCCTGGCCGGTCGCCGATCCGGCGCTGCTCGAGCGGGACGTCGTCGAGGTCGCGGTGCAGATCAACGGCAAGCTGCGAGACCGGATCCAGGCGCCGGCCGACTCGCCGCGCGACCAGCTGGAGGCGCTGGCCCGCGAGCGGCCGAACGTGGTCCGGCATCTGGACGGCCACGAGGTCGTCAAGGTCGTGGTCGTGCCGGGGCGGCTCGTCAACTTCGTCGTGCGCTAGCGCCCCGATTCGGAAGTTCGGAGGCAGTCTGCGACCGAACTTACGAATCGAGTCACTAGCGGTGCCGCCACCCCGGGCCTGGATCGCGGTCGTGGGCTCGGGCGAGGCGGTGCCCGACGAGCTCGCGGTGGCAGAGGAGGCGGGCGCCGCAGTGGCAGCGGCGAGCTGCGGACTCGTGTGCGGCGGGCTCGGCGGGGTGATGGAGGCGGCATGCCGCGGCGCCCGCTCGCGCGGCGGGCTCACGCTCGGGCTGCTGCCGGGGGTCGACCGCGAGGCCGCGAACGGCTGGGTCGTCGTGGCTGTGCCGACCGGGCTCGGCGAGGCGCGCAACGCGCTCGTCGTGCGTGCCGCCGACGCCGTGGTGGCGATCGGCGGCGGCTGGGGCACGCTCAGCGAGATAGCGCTCGCGCTGAAGGCCGGCCTGCCGGTGGTCGGGATCGGCACCTGGGAGCCGGTGCTCGACGGCGAGGTCGCAAGTGGCGTGGTGACGGCCGACGATCCTCACTTCGCGGTGGCCGAGGCGCTGCGCCTGGCGGGGCGCTGACCGCCCGGGACTTTCTTCACACTTCCGCGCCGGAATCGTCACGCTCGCGTGCTGATCCGTTCTGGCACCGGCCGTAAGTTGCGCGGCCGTGCCCGAGATCCCGCCTCGTCAGCTCGCAGCCTGCGGCCTCGCCGTTCTGGCCGTCGTCGTCCTCGCCCTCTGGCATCTGTCACGCGGCGAGGGACGAGCCGAGGGTGGCGCGCCGGCGCCGTCCGCCGCGATCCGCGTCGAAGACGGCGACTCGCGAGGCGGTGCGGTGATCGTTCACGTCGCCGGAGCGGTCCGCCGGCCGGGCGTGTACCGGATGCGCCCCACCGCTCGGGTCGACGACGCGGTCGGCCGCGCCGGCGGCGCCACCGGGCGGGCAGACCTGAGCCAGGTCAACCTGGCCGCCAAGGTCGAGGACGGCCGGCAGGTGCTGGTGCCGGAGAAGATCCGAGCCGCGCCGGGAGTGACCCCGGGGACGGCGACGGCCCCGGCCACCCAGCCGGGCGTGCCGCTCAACCTCAACACCGCGACGCTCGAGCAGCTCGACGAGCTCGACGGCATCGGCCCGGCAACCGCCCAGAACATCCTCGACTACCGCGAGGCGAACGGCGGCTTCGGCTCGGTCGAGGAGCTCGGCGACGTCCCCGGGATCGGCGAAGTCCGGCTCGCCTCGCTGCGCGAGCAGGTGCGGGTGTGAGGTGCGCCTCGCCATCGCGCCGGCAGCGATCGCCGACCACCCGCGCCACGTCCTCCTGTTCGCCGCCACGGCCGGCCTCCTGCTCGCCCCGCTCGGCCCGACCGTCACGCTGGCCGCTGCAGCGGTCGCGGCCGCCGCCGTCCTCGCCACGCGCGTCGTAGCTCGCCCGTCCGCGCCGGACGAGTCGCAGCCGATCGAGCGCGCCGTCGATGGCCCATCGCGGAACAACGAGTCAGCGCCGTCGCCACCGGCCGGCGCATCGCTCCTGATCGCCATCGCCGCGGCGGCGGCCGTGCTGATCGGCGCGCTCGTCGCGGATCTCCGGATCGCGGCGCTCGACGGCGGCCCGCTCTCGCGCATGCACGGGCGCTCGCTCGCCGCACGCGCGGTGCTGCTCGAGCCCGTCCGTGAGCGGGCGGTAGGGCCGGCGGTGGCGCGTGCGCGGCTGGTCGACGGGCCGGCGCGCGGAGAGGTCGCGGTTCTCCGGGTCCGCGCCGACGCCCACGCCGGCGCGTGGCCGGGAGTGGGGGAGATCGTTGCGGTCGAGGGCGAGGTGGCGCCGCTCGGTGCCTTCGACGCCTACCAGCGCCGCCGCGGCGCGGACGCCGCGGTCGACGTCGACCGGCTACGGCTGACCGGCGAGCGGCGCGGCGGCCTCGCCGGCCTCGTCGACGCCGCCCGCCGCCGCGCCGAGCGAGGGCTGGCGCGCGGGCTTCGCGAAGAGCAGGCGGCGCTGTTGCGCGGCATGGTGTTGGGGCAGGACGAGCGACTGGACGAGAGCGTGCGCGACGAGTTCGAGCGGTCCGGCCTCGCGCACATCCTCGCGGTCAGCGGCCAGAACGTGATGCTGCTGGCGACGCTGGTCCTGGCGGCGGGCGCGGTGTTCGGGATCGGCCTTCGCGCTCGGCTCGTGCTCGCACTCGCTCTGGTGGCCTTCTACGTGCCGCTCACCGGCGCCGGGCCGTCGATCCAGCGCGCCGGGGTGATGGGCGCAGCCGGCCTGGTCGCCGCGCTCGCCGGCCGTCCGGCGCACCGCTGGTACGCGCTGGGCCTCGCCGCGCTGGTCACGCTCACCCTCAACCCGCGCGCCTCGGGCGAGCCGGGCTGGCAGCTCTCGTTCGCCGCCGTGATCGCGCTGCTCGCACTCGGCCCGCCGCTGCGGTCAGCCCTCGCGCATCACCTGCCTGGACCGGTCGCCGACGTTGCCGCCATCACGATCGCCGCGACCGTCGGCACGGCGCCGCTGATGGCGTTCCACTTCCAGCAGGTGTCGCTGGCCGCGCTGCCCGCGAACCTGCTGGCCGCGGCCGCGATCGCGCCGGTGATGTGGCTGGGGATGCTCGCCGCCACGGCGGCGCAGCTGGCGCCCGCCCTCGCCACTCCGTTCAACGCCGCGAACGCACCGCTGCTGGCTTTCGTGCAGTGGGTCGCCGCCACGATGGCGGCCGCACCCGCCGCGGTCGTCCCCCTCCGGGTCTCGTCGCCCGCGGCTCTGGCCGCTGCGTACGGCATGCTCGCGGCGACGATCATCGGGACCCGCGCCGCGTGGCGCCGCGCTTCGGCTGCGCGCGGGTGGTCGCTCGAGGCCGCGTCGTGGCGGGCCGGCCGCACCTCGTGGGCCGTGAGCGACGATCCGTCTCGTTCATGGCCCGCGGGCCGCCGGGTGGTTGCGGTGGCGGTCGCCGTCCCCGTGCTCGTGCTGGTTCTGGCGACCGCGACCGGCGGCGACAGCGTGCCGCCGCCGGCGCGCGGCGAGCTCGTGGTCTCCTTCCTCGATGTCGGCCAGGGCGACGCGACGCTGCTGCAGAAGGACGGCGTCGCCGTTCTGGTCGACACCGGCCCGCCCGGCGGGCCGATCCTGCGGCGGCTGGCCGAGGCGGGCGTGGAGCGGCTCGACGCTCTGGTGATCACGCATGCGCAGAGCGACCACGAGGGCGCGGCGCTGACGGTCCTGCGCGAAGTGCCGGCGCGGATGATCGTGAACGGCGGCGCGGGCTGGCCGACCGCCGTCCAAGACGGCCTGCCGCATGCGGCCCGCGCCGCGCGGCGGGTGGCCGCCCATGCCGGGCAGGCGCTCACGCTCGCGGGCATCCGGATGCGGCTGCTGTGGCCGCCTCCTCCCGAGCCGGACTTCCGGCCGGAGGGCGACCCGAACGACCGCGCGCTCGTCGCGCACGTGCAGGTCGGCGACTTCGACCTGCTGCTCCCTGCCGACGCCGAGTCGAACGTCACCGCCACGCTCCCGCTGCCCGAGGTGGAGGCGCTCAAGGTCGCCCACCACGGCAGCGCCGACGAGGGGCTCGCGGCCATGCTCGAGCGCACCGACCCGGAGTTCGCGGCGATCGAGGTCGGCCGGGGCAACACCTACGGCCATCCCGCGCCCTCGACCCTGTCCGCGCTCCGCGCCGTCCCGCACGTCCACCGGACCGACCGCGAGGGCACGATCCGCCTCCGCGTCCGAGGAGGTGAGATGCGGATCGACGACTAGTGTCGCGATTCGTAGGTTCGGTCGCAGGCTGCTCCGACCTTCCGAATCGGGACACTAGACTCGCCCCCTTGCCCGGCTTCAAGCCCGCGTATCTGATCCACGGCGACGACCACGGCCGGATCGCCGAGCGCCGCGCGCGCCTGCGCGCGATGGCGGAGAGCGCGAGCGGTCAGAGCGGCGTCGAGCTGTTCGAGGGCGACGCCTGCACCGCCGAAGCGGTCGCCCGCGCCCTGACGGCGATGACGTTCGCGCTCGGCCGGCGGTTCGTGATCGCCGACGGGGTCGAGCGCTGGAAGGACGCGGACGTCGCCGCCGTAGCCGCCGCCATGGAGGGCGTCGACCCGGAGACGCTGACCGTCGCCTTCTTCGCCCGCGAGGACTCGCGCAGCAAGGCGCCGGCCGCGCTTCACAAGACCGTTGAGAAGGCCGGCGGCCAGATCGCGGCCGAGAACGCGCTCAACAAGCGCGGGCTGCCGGGGTGGATCGCGGCCCAGGCCAAGGAGCTCGGCATCAGCATCGACAAGCAGGCGGCGAAGGCCCTCGTGGCGCAGGTCGGCGAGCGCCAGCAACGGCTGCTGCGCGAACTCGAGAAGCTCGCCCTCGAATACGGGCCGGGCGCCGAGATCGGCGTGGAAGCGGTCCACGACTGCTGCGCCACCTCGGCGGAGCGGAGGGCGTGGGAGCTGGGCGACGCACTCGTCGCGGGTGACGAGGAGCACACGCTCCGGCTGCTGCTCGAGCTGCGCCAGCAGGGAGAGCGGCTGCCGAGCCTGCAGTACCAGATGGTCCGCCGGGTTCGCGACGCGCTCACCATCGCCGAGGCGCTCGCCGCCGGCAAGCCTGCGGCGCAGGTGCGCAGGACGCTGCGGATGCCGTCGTTCGCCGCCGACCGCCTGATCGCCGACGTCTCGAAGCGCGACCCGGAGGTCTACCGGCGCGCGCTCGAGCTGCTGGCCGACCTCGAGGTCGAAAGCCGCGGCGGGATCGGCATGAACAGCGGCGCGCTCAGCGAAGACACCGCTGCGGTGCGTGCGGTGATCACCGCGGCGCGCTGACCGTGCTACGACTCTGAGTCCTGCCTGCGCTCCGCCTCGCGACGGAGCTCCCGCTCTCGGCGCGCGGCCGAGGTCTTGATGTCACCTGCGACACGCGCGCCGGACTCGTCTACCTCTCGTCGTACGCGCTCGATGTCGTCGTTCTTCACGGGTCCGTGCGCCAATGCGCTCGGGGGTGGCTCGTCGCGATCGGTCATCGCGCCTCGGTTCCTCTCCTCGCGGAGGTTGAGGATGATTCTTCTTCGTGTACCCGATCGGGCTCGTTGTACGACGCGCGCAGCCGGGTTTCCTGCCACTCGCCCGGGCGGCGTTCGTGCCGGCGACGTGGCCAGGGGGCGGGCGACGCTGCTCGCAGGCTCCCGACCCGGAGACCCCGCGACGCGGCACAGGCGCGTCAGCGGGTCTCCAGTCGTCGGGCGATGTTCAGCGCCTCGGCGTCCGCGGGCGGCGCTCGACCTTCGGCCGCGCGGCTGACGTGCCGGACGCACGCGCCGCCGCGTCCGCGGTCGGCGGTGGCGCGATAATGACGTTGCACTGCGGCAGCCACGGCTTGATGTCGCAGATCGGCGGCGGGGGCGGCGGGGCCTGCGGGCAGCGGCTCAGGTGCTGCGTGCCTTCGTAGACGTTCACGTGGTCGAACGCCTGATTGACGGCCGCCTCGGCCTCGGTCCCGTACAGCGCGCGCGCCGAGTTCTTGAACGCGGTCCGGACGCTGCCGAACGTGCGCTTGGCCGGCAGCGCCCACGGGATGAACGTGAGGATCCGGCCGGCGCGGTCATGGTCGACGCTCGTGGGCCCTAGCAGGTCGGCCATGACCCAGTAGGCGTGCGTGAGGATGCTGGAGTTGTCGTGCTCGTCCGTGGTGGTGCAGGAGTACTCGCTCATGCTGTGCGGGCCGGCCAGGATCGACTTCGTATGGCCCGAGAAGATCCGGTAGCCGGTGCCGTCGTCGTACTGGGCGCTGCGCATCGCGTCGATGAAGAACATGTCCGCGAGCGCCTCTTTGACGGTCCGCCCCTCGAAGGTCGAGAGATAGTCGTCGCGGTAGTGGTGGTCGATCAGGTGCCCGAACTCGTGGGCGAGCACGTCCCGGTCGTTCGTGTCGGACTTGCCGATCATGATGTGCTCGTCGTCAGCCTGGTACTGCGAGGCGTCCGTCTCGCCGCCGTCGTTCCAGTTGCCGACTACGAAGAAGCGGTTGAAGTCGCCGCCGCCCGGACCCGGGTTGCCGCCGTCGCGCCCGCAGTAGTCGCGGACCACGCAGTGGTACCAGCCGACCGTGAGCATGCTGTTGGAGAGCGCGTTCAGCGCCGGGTCGTAGCCGTTGTATGTCGTGGTGAACGGCTCGACGTCCTCGCCGAACCCGTACGGGCTGCCGTTCGTGTTGACGGTGCGGTCCGTCTTGCCGTAGGCGTAGTTGTTCTCGCCGGGCTGCTTGGCGAAGTTGGCGATCTGGTACAGCGTCGTCGTCGTCGTAGCGGCGGCGCGGGCCGTCGGACCATCCGCGGCCTGGCGACCGGGGAGTGCCACGGCGCCCGCGCGGCGCATCAGCACCTCGCCGGTCGCCGCATCGACCACGACCGCGACGCTCTGCTGCTCGTCGCCGGTCTGCTCCTCAGGCGTCACCTGCACGACGTAGGCGCGCCGGGGGTCGCGCGGTGCGTCCGGCTCGCCGGCGTAGGCCACGAGTTGGGGCGCGATGGCGCTGTCGCGGCCGGGGACGGAGCGCGTTGCGATGTCGCGCGCCCGGCGGGCGCTGAGGCGGCGGCGGTCGGGCAGGACGCGGCTGCTCAGCCGCACCGTCGTGCCGCTGACCGAGGCGACGCCGCCCCGAGCGATGGCCACGTCGACCTGGCTCCACAGGACGCGCAGGCCGCCGAGCGTCTGCTCGAACGTGAGCCGGCGCACCCCGCCCGTGTCCAGCGAGCGCACCAGCCGCAGGCGGCCGTGCGAACCGCGCAGGCCGAGCTGAGCCTGTGAGCGCCCGATCGCCGCCCGCGCCAGCCGCGGCGCGGAAGCGTCACCCGGCAGCCCGAGGGCGGCGGCGTTCAGCTGCCGCTCGACCGTCCGTTGCCAGGGGTCCGCTCGCGGCGGCTCGGCGGCCTGCGCAGCCGCCGGTGCCAGCGCGGCGGCGGCCGCGACGCAGCCGCCGATGATCCTTCTCCGGCTGAAGTGCATATGAGGTCTCCCGCAGTGTCGAATTGCGTTCAGGGGTTAGACACCGCGGAGGCGCCCCGAATTCCAGCCGGAGAACGACTCGCTTTCGGCAGACGCCGCGATTTGATTCCACGCCCCGTTGGGTCGCGGGCAAGCTGCGGCTGGGCGCGGCGGGTCTGGCGAACCCCGGGCTGGGTGGGGCAGCGGCGCCGCCGCCCGCGCGGCCGGTCCGAGAGCGCCGCGGCCGGTTCCGGATTTCTACAACGGGAGCCGGCAAATCGAGCCGTCGATCGCGCCGAGACCGCTCCCAACGCCCACTCGGACCTCTGAACCAGCCTCTTGGCAGCTCCCCGTTGGAGATTCCACAACGACGGCGGCAGACCGCGGCGACGATCAGCCGCTTCCCCACCCAGCCGCTGTTGGCCGGCGTCGCCACCACCACACGCCGCTTCGGCCTCGGCGGTCGGAGCGTGATCAGTCGCTCAGAGTGGCGAAGGCTTTTCGGACAGCGCGCGGGCCGTGTCCGAAGGCGGATACCTCGCTGCCGCCGTCGGCCGCGGGATGGAACATGACGGTGATCAAGAGGCCGGTGTTGTCCACGAAGCGCAGGCGGCGCGGCCAGATCTCCTCGGCGACGTGGAAGCCGTGAGTGCCCATGCGCGGCACGATCTCTCGCTGCGCGGCGGCGAAGCTGTCCGCGCAGGAGGTGGCGAGGTGGCGCGTCTCATTGAAAGGTGCGATCCCGGGCCAGAAGAACCGATGTCGGCGCACGCTCGACTCGGCGCGATGCTCGTCAGCGGGAAGATCGGCGACGAGCCGTTCCAGCTCTCGACTTGTCACAGCTGCATACGCGTGGTGGACCCGTTGGTCGAGCTCATCGATCGATAGACGGCCGTTCACGCATTCGTCACGCAGACGGCGGGCAACGGCGTCTCGCTCGGCGTCACTTGCGCGAAGCTCCCGTTCACTCATCGCGCCCAGACGCCCGGGCGGCGGGCTACTCGACCGAAGCGCCCTGGCGCAGCCGCGCGGCACGGGACTTCTTGCGCGCGCCGCTGTTGCGGTGCAGCGCCCCGCGCTTGACCGCCTTGTCGATCAGCTTCACGAGCCGGCGGTGCTCGGCTTCGGCGCGCTCGTCGTCGCCCTCGGCCACCGCTGCCTGGAGCCGGCGGAAGTACGTCTTGACGGCCGACGTGTACTGGCGGTTCTCGGACCGCTCACGCAGCGAGCGCTGGTTGCGCTTGATCTGTGACGCAATGTTGGCCATGACGTAGAGAAACCGCGGACATTCCGCGGCGGCGGCGTACTATAGCGCGCCGCTTGTCGGCGCCAGACCGCCAGCCCAGGCGCACGGCCGTGAACACGGCGATCTTCTCCGTGGCCACCGGCCTGTCGCGCATCGCCGGCCTCATCCGCGAGGTCGTCGCCGCGCGCTACTTCGGCACGACGGGGCCCGCGTCGGCGTTCACGGCGGCCTTTCAGGTCCCGAACCTGATCCGCTCGCTGTTCGCCGACCAGGCGCTGTCGGCGGCCTTCGTGCCGGTCTTCTCCGAGCTGCTCGAGCACAAGAAGCGCAAGGAGGCGCTGCAGCTCGCCGCCGCGCTGTTCGGCCTGATCCTGACGGTCCTCAGCACGATCACGGTGCTGTTCATCCTCGCCGCGGGCGTGATCATGCCGCTGTTCACGGACGAGTCGCTGGACGACCTGACCGTCGGGCTCACGCGCGTGATGGCCCCGATCGTCGTCCTGCTCGGGATCAACGGCCTCGTGGTCGGCGTTCTCAACGCCCACGACCACTTCGCGATCCCCGCCATCAGTCCGCTGCTGTGGAACGTGGTGATCATCGCGTCGCTGGTCGTGCTCACGCCGCTGCTCGACCCCGAGGACCAGATCTACTCCTACGCGATCGGCGTGCTGGCGGGGACGGCGTGCCAGCTGGCGATCGCCGTCCCGGTCCTCAGACGGCTCCACGTCCCGATCAGCATCAGCTTCGAGTGGCGCGACCCACGTATCCGGCGCGTCCTGCTGCTGATGCTGCCGGTGGCGATCGGCCTCGGCCTCATCAACTTCAACCTCCTGATCAACACCTTCTTCGGCTTCCGCATCTCCGAGGAGGCCCCGGCGGCGATCGACCGCGCGTTCCGCATCTACATGCTGCCCCAGGGGATGTTCAGCGTCGCCGTCGCGACCGTGCTCTTCCCACAGCTCAGCCGCCTCGTCGCCCGGCAGGACTGGGACGGCCTCAGGCGTCTGCAGGGCAACGGCATCCGCCAGATCGCCCTGCTCCTGATCCCGGCCGCGGCGTTCACGGTCGCCATCACGGAGCCGATCGTCCGTCTCGTCTACGAGCGCGGCGAGTTCGACGCCGAGTCGACGCGCCTGACCAGCGAGGCGCTGTTCTGGTTCAGCTTCTCGCTCCCGTTCTCGGGGTTCAACCTGCTGCTGACGCGCACGTTCTTCAGCCTCCAGCGACCGTGGACGCCGACGGCGCTGGCGGGCGTCACGCTGCTCGCCAACGTCGTCGTGTCGGCAGCCTTGTACGAGCCGCTCGGGATCGGCGGCGTGGTGCTCGGCACCGTCGTCTCCACGGCCGCGATGACGGTCGGCCAGGCGTACTACCTCCGCCGGCGCGTCGGCGGCCTCGACCTCGGCACCACCCTGAAGACCTCGGCCAAGCTGATCGCCGCCGCCGCCGTGCTCGGCGTCGTCGCCTACGTCACCTGGTACGGCCTCGACCAGGCGCTCGGGCGATCACTCGCCGCGCAGATCGTCTCCGTGGGCACCGCGCTCGTGCTCGGCTCCGCCGTCTACGCGGCAATCGTCCTCGCCCTCCGCATCCCCGAGGCCCAGCAGATCCGGGAGCTGCTCACCCGCCGGCTGCGCCGCACCTAAGCTTCACCACTGTGGCCGACCAGGCGCACATCCGCAATTTCTCGATCATCGCCCACATCGACCACGGCAAGTCGACGCTGGCCGACCGGATCCTGGAGCTGACCCATACCGTCGACCCGCGGTCGATGCGCGCCCAGCTGCTCGACAGCATGGACCTGGAGAGAGAGCGCGGCATCACGATCAAGGCCCAGGCCGTGCGCGTCTTCTACACGGCGCGCGACGGCGAGCACTACCAGTTCCATCTGATCGACACGCCCGGCCACGTCGACTTCACGTACGAGGTGTCGAGGAGCCTCGCCGCGTGCGAGGGAGCGCTGCTCGTCGTCGACGCCAGCCAGGGCGTCGAGGCCCAGACCGTCGCCAACACCTACCTGGCGATCGACTCCGGGCTCGAGCTGATCCCGGCCATGAACAAGGTCGACCTGCCCGGCGCCGAGCCCGAGCGCGTCGGCCAGGAGATCTCCGAGCTGATCGGCGAGGCGGCCGCCGACCAGGTCCTGCGCATCAGCGCCAAGACCGGCGAGGGCATCGAGGATCTGCTGGAGGAGCTCGTCGCCCGCGTCCCGCCGCCCAGCGGCGACCCCGACGCGGCGCCCCGGGCGCTGATCTTCGACTCCGAGTTCGACCAGTACCGCGGCGTGATCGCGTACATCCGCGTGGTCGACGGCACCTTCCGCAAGGGCGAGGCGATCCGCGCGATGGCCGCCGGCACCGAGGCCGACATCGACGACATCGGCTTCTTCACACCCGCCGAGACGCCCGCCGAGGAGCTGCACGCCGGCGAGGTCGGCTACCTGATCACCGGCATCAAGGACGTCAGCAGCCTGCGCGTCGGCGACACCCTCACCACCAAGCATTCCAAGGCGACCGAGCCGCTGCCGGGCTACCGCGAGGTCAAGCCGATGGTGTTCTGCGGCCTGTTCCCGATGAACAACGACGACTACCCGGAGCTGCGCGACGCGCTCGAGAAGCTCACGCTCAACGACGCGGCGCTGAGCTGGGAGCCCGAGACCAGCGACGCGCTCGGCTTCGGGTTCCGCTGCGGCTTCCTCGGGCTGCTGCACATGGACATCGTGCGCGAGCGGCTCGAGCGCGAGTACGACCTCGAGCTGATGGCGACGATGCCGTCGGTCGAGTTCGAGATCACGCTCACCGACGGCACCGTGATCCCCGTCCACAACCCGACCGACATGCCGGATCCGGCCCGCATCGCCGAGGTCCGCGAGCCGTACATCCGCGCCAGCATCCTCGCGCCGAAGGAGTACATCGGCGCGATCATGGAGCTCTGCCAGGAGCGCCGCGGCGTCCACAACGGCATGCACTACCTGAGCGCCGAGCGCGTCCAGATCACCTACGACCTGCCGCTCGCCGAGATCGTGCTCGACTTCTTCGACCAGCTGAAGACGCGCACGCGCGGCTACGCGTCGCTCGACTACGAGCCGATCGGCCTGCGCGCCTCGAACCTCGTCAAGCTCGACGTTCTGCTCGGCGGCGACCCCGTCGACGCCCTCAGCATGGTCGTGCACCACGACAAGGCCTATGACCAGGGCCGCGTGCTGACCGAGCGGCTGCGCAAGAAGATCCCGCGCCAGCAGTACGACGTGCCGATCCAGGCCGCCGTCGGCGCCAAGATCATCGCGCGCGAGACGGTCAAGGCCTTCCGCAAGGACGTCACGGCCAAGTGCTATGGCGGCGACATCACACGCAAGCGCAAGCTGCTCGAGAGGCAGAAGGAGGGCAAGCGGAGGATGAAACAGGTCGGCAGGGTGGAGGTGCCGCAGGAGGCGTTCCTGGCGGTGCTCGAGCTCGGTGACGAGGGATGAGCACCGTCACCTACGCGGTCGGCCGCGAGAAGGTGCGCGAGTACGCGCACGCGGTGGGGGAGACCGACCCGCGCTACCTGGACCCCGAGAAGGCCCGCGAGGCAGGGTTCGCCGACGTCGTCGCGCCACCGATGTTCGCCGCCGTCTACTCCGGTCCGGCGGTCTTCCCGGCGATCATGGACTCCGGGCTCGACTTCTCCCGCATGGTCCACGGCGGCCAGGAGTTCACCTGGCACGAGCCGGTCGTGGCGGGCGACGAGATCACCACCGAGGCGTCGCTGGACGAGCAGTCCGAGCGCGGCGGCCTGCAGTTCTATGTCTTCAAGTCGGAGTCGAAGAACCAGCGCGGCGAGCTGGTGTGCGAGGGGCGATGGACGAACATCGTGAGATGAAGGTCACTCCCGACCGCTACCTGACGTACCGCTACGCGGGCGCGAGCGGCGACTTCAATCCGATCCACCTCGACGACGAGTTCGCGAGGTCGGTCGGGCTGCCGGGCCGGATCCTGCATGGCCTGTGGACGATGGCCCAGTGCGCCCGCGCACAGGGCGACGGGCTCGAGCTGAAGTCGCTGAGCGTCCAGTTCCGCGGCATGGGCGTGCCCGAGCAGGAGATCACGATCACCACCTCTCCCGACGGCGCCGTCGAGGCCGTCCAGGGCGAGAACCGGCTGGTGCGGCGAGGCAAGGCCGTACTGCGCGACTGAGCGGTTCTTAGAATCAGACGCGTGCTCACCGCCCGCCAGGAGCAGCTGCTCGGCAAGGTCATCGACGAGTTCAACGCCACCGGGCAGCCGGTGGGGTCGAAAATGCTGGCCGCAGACCCGGATGTGCAGGCCGGGCCGTCGACGGTCCGCAACGAGCTCGCGGTGCTCGAGGAGCAGGGCCTGCTCGCGCATCCGCACACCTCCGCCGGCCGCGTGCCGACCGATTCCGGCTACCGCTACTTCGTCGACCGGCTGCTGCCCGCCCGCCGGGAGCCGCGGGCCGAGCTCCAGCTCTCGCTCGTGCGGCGCGAGGTCGACGAGGCGATGCGGGTGACGACCGAGACGCTGTCGCAGGTCACGAACCTGCTCGCGATCGTGTCGGCGCCCCCGATCGCCACCACCACGGTGCGCCATGTCGAAGTGCTGTCGCTCCAGCCCCAGGTCCTGATGGTGGTGGTCATCACCTCGACCGGCGGCGTCTCCAAGCGCGTGTTCACGTTCGACCGGCCGGTCGATCCGGGGCTCGCCGACTGGGCGGCCGCGTACATGAACGAGCAGCTGGTGGGCATGGGCGTGGGCTCGCGCATGCTCCAGGCCAAGCTCAACGACCCGGCGCTCCGGCCGACCGAGCGCGCGTTCATCGCACAGCTGGCGCCGGCGTTCACCGAGCTCGCGATGACGGCAGAGAGCACCTTGTACGTCGAAGGCGCCGCGCGCCTGCTGTCCGAGCACCGGTTCCAGGACGTGTCGCAGCTGAACGAGCTGCTCGACGCGCTCGAGCGCCGCGTGTCGCTGCTCGGCGTGCTCTCGCGCGCGCTCGACGAGCGCGACATCTACGTCCGGATCGGCGGCGAGAACGAGATGCCGGCGCTGCGCTCGCTGTCGCTGGTGGCCGGCAACTACGGCCTCCCGCAGCGCAATCTCGGCACGGTGTCGGTGATCGGGCCGATGCGGATGGACTACGCGCGGGCGATCATGACCGTGCGTGAGGCGGCGCTGCAGCTCTCCCGCTTCGTCGATGACATCTACGAGGCGTCGTGATCGGGTAATGCCACGGGACTACTACGACGTGCTGGGCGTCGCGCGCGACGCCGACGAGGCCCAGGTCAAGAAGGCCTTCCGCCGGCTCGCGCGCGAGCTGCATCCGGACGTCAACGCGCACGACCCGGACGCGGAGGCGAAGTTCAAGGAGGCCGCCGAGGCGTACGAGGTGCTGTCCGACCCCGACCGCCGGCAGGCCTACGACACCTACGGGCACGAGGGCCTGCGGCGGGGCGGCTACGCCCCGAACTTCGGCGACTTCGGGTCGATCTCCGACCTCTTCAGCGCCTTCTTCGGCGCCGGCTTCGAGTCCGCGTTCGGCGGCGCTGCGCGTGGCGGTCCGGTCCAGGGCGGGGACATCGCGGTCGCGGTGCAGATCACGCTCGGGGAGGCGGCGCGCGGCAAGCAGGTCGAGGTGTCCTACGACGCCCGCACGCGCTGCTCCACCTGCCACGGCAACGGCGCCCAGCCGGGCACGCCGATCGAGACCTGCCCGCGCTGCCACGGCTCCGGTCAGCTCCAGGCCGTCACCCGCACCGCGTTCGGGCAGATGGTGCGCACGGCGGTGTGCGACACGTGCGGCGGCGACGGCCGCATCCCGCGCGACCCCTGCGAGACCTGCGGCGGCGACGGCATGGTGGTCGAGCTGCGGCGCGTGCAGGTCGGCGTGCCGGCCGGGATCGCCGACGGCCAGCGGATCCACGTGTCGGCGCGCGGCCACGCCGGTGAGCGAGGCGGCCCGAACGGCGACCTCTATGTCGTGGTGCGCGTGGCCGACGACGAGCGCTTCCTGCGCGACGGCAGCGACCTGGTGACGGTGATCGACGTCCCGGCGCCGCTCGCCGCGCTCGGCACCACCCTCGACGTGGCGACGCTCGAGGGCCCGGTCCCGGTCGAGATCAAGGCGGGCACGCAGCCGGGCGAGACGATCACGCTCGGTGGCCGCGGCATGCCGCCGCTGCGCCGCGGCCGGACCGGCGACCTGCGCGTCGTCGTCAACGTGACGATCCCGCGCCGGCTGACGTCCGAGCAGCGCGACATGCTCGAGCGCTTCGCGGGCACGCTGACCGAGGACAACCAGCGCGCCGACGAGGGCATGATCGCCAAGCTGAAGCGGGTCCTGGCCGGTTGACATTGGTCCGGCTCGGGATCCGCGTTCGCGCGGACCGCGCCGAGGTGGCGCTGGCCCGGCTGCTCCCGATCCTGGAGGCGGGCGCCGAGGAGCGGGAGGTGGAGGGCGCGGTCGAGTACGCGCTGTACGCGCCCGAGGAGTCATTGCCGCCGGTCGAGGAGATCCGGTCGCTGGCAGGCGACGCGTTGCTCGGCGTGCGCGCCGAGCCGGTCGCCGACGGCTGGGAGGTGCGCTGGCACGAGCACCTGCGGCCGGTTCGAGTTGGTGATCTTGTCGTCCGGCCTCCGTGGATCGACGGGTCGCCGGACGACCTGGTGATCGACCCCGGCACGTTCTTCGGCGCCGGCACGCACGCGACCACGCGCCTGTGCCTCGAGCTGCTGCAGGACTGCCCGCCGGGCGGCGCGCTGTGCGACTGGGGCGCCGGGACCGGCGTGCTGGCGATCGCGGCCGCGCGGCTCGGCTGGAGCCCGGTCACGGCGGTCGAGCTGGACGCCGCCGCGCTCGACGCGATCGACGCCAACGCGGCGCGCAACCGCGTCGAGGTGAAGGCGCTCGCGGGCGACGTGCGCGAGCGCGCGCCGTGGGCGCCGACGGTGGTGGCGAACCTCCCGAAGCCGCTCCTGCTGGACGCCGCCCGCACGATCGCGCCGCCGGGCCCGCGCGCCGCTGGCCGTGCCGCCCCCGCAGCGCCTCATCGCCGCCGGCATGCTCGCGGGCGAGGCCGGCGAGGTCGTGGCGGCCTACGAGCCGCTCGGCCTGCGCGAGCGCCGGCGCGTCGAGGACGACGGCTGGGCGGCGCTGGTGCTCGCGTGATCCGGCTCGCGGTGCGTGTCGCGCGCTCGCACGCCGAGCCGGTGCTGGCCGAGCTGCTCGTGCTCGCTCCCGGCGGCCTCGAGGAGAGCGACGTCGACGCCGACACGGTCGAGTACGCGCTCTACGGCGCGGCGGGCGAGCTGCCGGACGTGGGTGAGCTGCGGGCGGCGGTGGGCGGGGCGCTGGTCGACGTGTCGACCTCCCAGGTGGCGGACGGCTCGAACTGGCGCGACTGGCACCGGCCGCTCGACGTCGGCCCGCTGCGGGTGCGGCCGCCGTGGGAGCCCGAGCGCCCCGGCGCGCTCGACGTCGTGATCGACCCCGGGCAGGCGTTCGGCACCGGCGCCCACCCGAGCACGCGCCTCACGCTCGAGCTGCTCGTCCAACTTCCCCGCGGAGGTCCGCTGGCCGACTGGGGCTGCGGGTCGGGGATCCTGTCGGTCGCCGCCGCGCGGCTGGGCTTCGCCCCGGTGCTCGCATGCGACCACGAGCGCGCGGCGGTGGAGGCGACGCTGGCCGCGGCGGCGGCGAACGGCGTCGAGGTGACCGCGTCGCGCTGCGACCTGCGCGGCGCCCCCGGCCCGTGGGCGCCGACCGTCGTGGCCAACCTCGTGCGCCCGCTGCTGCTCGAGATCGCGCCGCGCCTCGACCGCCCACCCGAGCGCCTGATCGCCTCGGGGCTCGAGACCGGCGAGGCGGAGGAGGTGGCGGCTGCGTTCGAGGGCCTGTCGCTCGCGGCGCGCCGCGACGGCGACGGCTGGTCCGCCATCCTCCTGACCCGATGATCTCGGTCGACGACGTCAGGGCCGCGGCAGGCCGGATCGCGGGGGCCGCGCACCGCACGCCGGTGCTCACCTCGCGCGCGGTCGACGAGGCGACCGGCGCCACCGTGCTGCTCAAGGCCGAGAACCTCCAGCGCGGCGGGGCGTTCAAGTTCCGCGGGGCCTTCAACGCCGTCGCTTCGCTCACCGGCGAGGAGCGCGAGCGCGGCGTCGCGACCGTGTCGTCCGGCAACCACGCCCAGGCGCTCGCGCTCGCGGCGCGGCTTCACCGCACGCACGCCGTGATCCTGATGCCGGAGGACTCGCCGGCGGGCAAGCTCGCCGCCACCGAGGGCCACGGCGCCGAGGTGATCCGCTTCGACCGCTACACGCAGGACCGCGAGCAGCTGCTCGCCGAGCTGGTGGCCGAGCGCGGCCTGGTGCCGGTCCACCCGTACGACGACGAGCGCGTGATGGCCGGCCAGGGGACGGTCGCGCTCGAGCTGATCGAGGACGCCGGCCCTGTCGACCTGGTGCTGGTGCCGATCGGCGGCGGCGGCCTGATCTCGGGCTGCGCGACCGCAGCCAAGGCGCTGCTCGAGGGCGTGCGCGTGGTCGGCGTCGAGCCGGAGGCCGGCGACGACGTCAAGCGCTCGCTGGCCGCCGGCGAGCGCGTCACGATCCCGGTGCCGCGGACGATCGCCGACGGCCAGCAGCTCCCGACCCCCGGCGAGCGCACGTTCGCGGTGATCCGCGAGCGTGTCGACGATGTGGTGCTGGCGAGCGACGCCGAGATCGTCGACGCCATGCGGCTCCTGTTCGAGCGCGTCAAGACCGTGGCCGAGCCGTCGGGCGCCTGCGCGCTCGCCGCCCTGCTCGCCGGCCGTGTGCCGGACGCCCGCGGCCTGCGGGTCGGCGTCGTGATCTCCGGCGGCAACGTGAGCGCCGAGCGATTCGCCGCGCTCATGCAAGCGCCTTAGCATGCATTCAATGGCCTGGAACGTCGTAATCCTCGGCGGCGGCTTCGGCGGGCTCTACGCGGCCCGCAAGCTCGAGCGCGCCCTGCCGTCTCACGCCGCGAAGGTGACCGTGGTCACCGACGTCAACTTCATGCTCTACACGCCGCTGCTCCCGGGCGCCGCCGCCGGCACGCTCGAGCCGCGGCACGTGGTGGTGCCGCTGCGCGAGCACCTGTCGCGCACCGACCTGCTGCTCGGTCACGTCACGGGCGCCGACCCCGACCGCCGCGAGGTCTTCGTGACCACGGCCGAGGGCCAGGAGCGCACGCTGGGCTACGACCACCTGATCGTCGCGCTCGGCTCGATCTCGCGCGCCCTGCCGATCCCCGGGCTGAGCGAGCACGCCGTCGGCTTCAAGACGCTGTCCGACGCCATCGCGCTGCGCAACCGGATCATCCACACGCTCGAGCGGGCGGAGTCGGTCGAGGACGAGGCGGCGCGGCGCGCGCTGCTCACGTACGTGTTCGTCGGCGCCGGCTACGCGGGCCTCGAGGGGCTCGCGGAGCTGCAGGACTTCGCCGCCGACGTCGTCGACCTGTACCCGCGGTCGCGGGTCGAGGGCCTGCGGTTCATCCTCGTCGAGGCGCGCGAGCGGGTGATGCCGGAGATCTCCGCCGACCTCGCCGCGTTCGCCACCGCCGAGCTGCGCCGGCGCGGGGTCGAGGTGCGGACGTCGACCACCGTCGAGCGCATCTCCGACGACTCCGTCGAGCTGTCCGACGGCGAGGTCGTGCCGTGCCGGACCGTCGCCTGGACCGCGGGCGTGCGGCCCCATCCGGTGGTCGAGAAGCTCGGGCTCCCGCTCGAGCGCACCGGGCGGATCGTGGTCGACCGCTTCTGCAAGGTCGACGGCCGCGACGACGTGTGGGCGGTCGGCGACGCCGCCGCGGTGCCCGACCCGGCGCGCAAGGGCCAGCCGACCCCGCCGACCTGCCAGCACGCGCTGCGCCAGGGCCGCACGGTGGCGGGGAACGTCGCCGCCGCGCTCGGCGCCGGAAAGCCGAAGCCGTTCACCTACAAGACGCTCGGCGTGTTCGTCGACATGGGCCACCAGAAGGCGGTGGCCGAGACGGTCGGCATCAAGTGGCGCGGCTTCCCGGCCTGGTTCCTCGCGCGCACCTACCACCTGGCGATGATGCCGGGGATCAAGCGGCAGCTGCGGCTCGTCGTCGACTGGACCGTCGACCTGCTGTTCGAGCGCGATACGTCCGAGCTCGGCCAGCTCGGCCACCCGCCGCTGCTCGAGGTCCCCGGTGGTGGAGCCGCGGCCGCAGGCGAGGCCCTCGGCGCGGGCGGCGGCGCCGACGGAGTCGGCGGCGGGGCAGTCGGCGCCGGCAGCCCGGAGCAGGCGACGGGGCGCCGCTGAGCGCCGCCGTCGTCTTCGCGGGGGTGCCGCGCTGAGCACGGCCCTCCGCCGTCGCCCTCGTGCTGGCCTCGGCGGCGCTGCACGCCTTCTGGAACTGGCTCGTCGCGGACGCCCGCGACAGCCTGGCGACCGGCGCCGTCGCGGTCGCCGTCGGGGCGGTCGCGTTCGCGCCGGCGGCCGCGTTGACCTGGGACGTCGAGGCGGCGGCATGGCCGTACATCGCGGCTTCGGCCGCGCTCGAGCTGGCGTATTTCGCGCTGCTGGCCGCGGCGTACGAGCGCGCCGACCTCAGCTTCGTCTATCCGATCGCGCGCGGCGCCGCGCCGGTGCTCGTGCTCGCGGTGTCGCTGCTCGCGCTCGGGGCCGGCGTCTCGGCCGGCGAGGTCGCGGGCGTGCTGGCGATCGCCGCCGGCGTGCTGCTCGTGCGCGGCGTGGGCCGGGGGGCCGCGCGCGGCGGGCTCGCGCTGGCGCTCGGCGTCGCCGCCTGCATCGCCGGCTACACGCTGGTCGACGACGAGGGCATCCGCCACGCGGCCGCCTTCAGCTACTTCGAGGCGGTGACGCTGATCGTCGCCCCGCTCTACGCGGCTTCGGTCGCCGTCGCCCGCGGCCCCGGCGCGCTGCGGACCGCCGCGACCCCCCGTGCCGCGGCCGCGGGGCTGGCGATGTTCGCCGCCTACGCGCTCACCCTCGCCGCGCTCGAGACCGCCGAGGCGGCGCCGGTCGCCGCCCTCAGGGAGACGAGCGTCGTGATGGCGACCGCCGCCGCGGCGTTCCTCGCGCGCGAGCACGTCCCGCCCCGCCGGCTCGCCGGCGCGGTCGTCGTCGTCGCCGGCGTCGCCCTCATCGCCCTCGCCTGAGGCTGTCG
>CAWKIT010000007.1:0-30963 GCA_963849695.1 uncultured Solirubrobacteraceae bacterium | reverse complement strand
CCCGCGCCCGCGCCGCGCAACGCTCCGCCGAGGCCGCGGCGCGCGCGGGACCTCAGATCCAGCTCGTCGTCGCCCTGCTGCTCGTGCCCGCCGTGCTGCTGCTCGTCGCGGCGGCCCTGATCCCGGCGATCGTGCCTGCGTGAGCACGCCGTCCCCCAGGGCGACGCGCGTTGCTCAGCGCAGCCCGGCGGCGAAGCGGGCGGTGTTCTCGGCGATGCCGACGGCGATCACCGTGTACGCCTCGAGGAACCGGCGGTCGTCGGCGGATCCCAGATGGTCGCCCTTCAGCTCGAGCATCTGGAGCACCGACACGAGCAGGCTCGGCTCCGTACCGACGAGCTCCATGGCGTCGGCGTACAGATCGGTGTCGCCGAGCCGGTCGTCCTTGCCGAGCGCCGCCTCCGCGGCCGCTGCGCCGGAGGTCACGACCACGAGCCCTGCCCCGCGGGCGAGGACGATCGGGCGAGGCGACCCGTCGGCGTCGATCGCGAACGCCTGCTCGGCGCCCTCGAGCTCCACTGGCCGCGCGACCGTCCCGCTCGCCTCCTGGACGGCGCCGACGATACGGCCGAAGGCATCGGAGGCACGGCGGTCGTCGGTCGGCTGGATCACGAGGCCGCCGTCGACCGTCTCCGGCGTCGTGCCGCGCACGAAGAAGCCGGTGTGGCCGATCCAGTCGAGCAGGTCGCGGTCGAGGTCGAGGCCGAGCTCGCTGCGCAGCTGCCCGCGGATCGCGACGCCGCCGAGGGCGCCTCCGACACGGTCGATGGCGTCTCGCAGCGTCGCCCCGACATCGCCGGCGCCGAACACCGCCCAGCTGTCACCGGGCAGCTCCTGCAGCAGCGGCGTGCTCTGTGCCGGCAGCGTCTCGCCGGCCTGCATCTCGAGCTCGAGCCGGTCGCCGTTCGCCACGAACGCGCCCGCGACCTGCGGCAGCTCGCCGCCCGAGGCGAGCGAACGCAGCTGCCCCAGCACCGGATCCTCGCGCGCGGCCATGTCCAGCAACTTCGTCGTGTCCGCCCAGAACAGGGCGAGCCGCTCGCCGGGCAGAGCATCGACGGCGTCCGTGTATTCGTCGGCGTCGGCGAGTGAGTCGCCCTCGGCGGCGTCGACCGTCCGCTTGTACAGCGCCTCCGGCCCGATCGCGACGAAGTCTTCGACGACGCCGGCCGCCACCCCGTCCGGGTCCACGAGGTAGTCGCTGTCGCGGTACGAGCGATCGGTGACCTTGTGCCCGCCTCGCGCCAGCATTGCCTCGAGCGATTCGCGCGCAGCGTCGGTGTCGGTCGCCGCCAGCAGCACGACAACCGGTTCATCCGCGCGCGCCGACGGCTGAGTCCACACCGCAGTGCGCTCGCCGAGCCACGGCGCGATGTCGCGCTCGTACTCGATCTCCTCGCCCTGAGCCGTCGTCAGGCTCTCCACCATCCGGCGGATCTGAGCCTCCGGATCGTCGGTCACCAGCACCTTGGCCGCGGCATCGAGCGCGTCGTCGCGCAACTCGCCCTCGGGGCGAACGACCGCCTCGGCGTAGAAGTGCGCGTCGGCCGGGACCACGGAGGCGGGATCGCCCTCGCCGCCGGCGCCGGCTCCACCACAGCCCGCGACGAGCAGGACCGCGACGAGCGCGGCGACACGTATCAGCACGCCCCACAAGGCCCCACGAAAGCTACCTGCGCCCGCAAGCCGACATGCAGGTCGAGCAGGTGCAACCGGGACTGCAAGGTCCGACGCCCGTGCGCGTTCGCTCCATCCCTCCGAGAAATCCCTGCAAACCTGCGATTTCAAGGACACCGATGTGACCGCATTCAAGCCGAGTGGGAGAAATGAAGAGATTTGTGTTGCAGAGTGGGACGTAGTGGAGTAGGTTGCCGTCGCAAGCCGATCCGGGGTGGCGGGGCTCCTCCCACTCCGCCTCCCCGGATCGACTGAACCTTCGCCACGAGTCGGACATATGAGCCTTGGCCTTTCACGGCACCTTCGAACACTCGCTCGACGCCAAGAACCGGCTGACGGTCCCGGCGAAGTTCCGCACCGCGCTCGCCGGCAGGGTGTTTCTCGTCCGCGGCGTCGACCCCTGCATCTCGCTCTATCCGGAAGCGACGTACACGGCCCTGACCGAGTCGGCGCTGTCCGGCCTGAACCCGTTCGAACCCCAGGCGCGCGAGCTCAAGCGGATGTTCTACGGCAACGCGACCGACATGGAGCTGGACTCGGCCGGCCGCGTGATGCTGACCCCGCGCCACCTGGAGCACGCGGGCATCGACCGCGAGGTCGTCATCACCGGCGCCGGCGACTGCCTCGAGCTCTGGGACCGCTCGGCCTGGGAGGCCTACGACCGCGACCTGTCGCAACGGGCGCCTGACCTCACCGCATCTCTTGGCCATCCTGCTTGACATGCCACGCACCCACGTCCCGGTCCTGGCGGGCGAGCTGATCGAGGCGCTCGACCCGCGACCCGGTCAGGTCGCGGTCGACTGCACGCTCGGCGCCGCCGGGCACGCTCGGCTGGTCGCGGAGCGCCTCGGGCCGTTCGGAACGCTGATCGCGATCGACCGCGACCCGCTCGCCGAGAAGGCGTTCGCCGAGCTGGCCGCGGATCTGCCGTGCGCGACCCGCTTCATCCGCGCCGACTTCGAGCACGGCCTGCGCGCGCTGGCGGAGGAGGGCGTCGAGGCCGATCTCGTGTACCTCGACCTCGGGATGTCGTCGATGCAGGTCGACACGCGCGAGCGCGGCTTCTCGTACGCGTACGACGCGCCGCTCGACATGCGGATGGACCCGGACCAGGAGCTGACGGCGGCCGAGCTGGTGAACACGTGGGACCGCCGCCGCATCGCGCGCGTGCTGCGCGAGTACGGCGAGGAGCGGTACGCCGAGCGGATCGCCGGCCAGATCGTCCGCCGCCGCCCGCTCACCACGACGTTCGAGCTGGTCGACGCGATCACCGCCGCGATCCCGGCTCCCGCCCGGTTCGCCGGCGGCCATCCGGCCAAGCGGACCTTCCAGGCGATCCGGATCGCCGTCAACGACGAGCTCGCCCAGCTCGACGCGGCACTGCCGCTCGCGTGGGACGTCCTCGCCGTCGGCGGGCGTCTGGCCGCCATCTCGTTCCACTCGCTCGAGGACCGCCGCGTCAAGCGCTTCATCGCCGGCAAGGCGCGCGGCTGCATCTGCCCGCCCGACCTGCCGATCTGCGGCTGCGGCCGCACCCCCGAGGCGGAGCCGGTGTTCCGCCGCTCGGTGGCGCCGACGCACGGCGAGGTGGCCGACAACCCGCGCTCGAAGTCGGCCCGCCTGCGGGCCGCCCGCAAGCTCAGGGAGGAGCCCTAGATGCCGCAGACCGCACCCCGCACGCGCCACGCGCGACCGCGACAGCGGCCGCGTCCGGCGCCGGCACGGCCCCGCCGCGTCTCCGGGCCGCTGCGTCCGGCGCCCGCCGCCGGTGCGGCGGTTCGGCGCGGCACGACCGGCGTCTTCGAGCGCATCCGCGCGCTCCCCGAGACCCGGTTCGTCGACGGCCTCCTGCGCGGCCGGGCGTGGATCTGGCTGATCGGCCTGCTGCTCGGCGGGATCGTCGCCATGCAGGTCTCGCTGCTCAAGCTCAACGCCGGGATCTCGCGCGCCGTCACCACGAGCGCGACGCTCGAGCGCCAGAACGCCGACCTCGAAGCCGGCATCGCGCGCCTGTCGTCCGGCGACCGCGTGCGCGCCGAGGCGCTCAAGGAGGGCATGGTGTCGCCCCTGCCGGGCGGCGTCGAGTACCTCACCGCCCGCGGGGAGCGTGACGCGACCCGCGCTGCCCGCCGCATGCAGCCGCCGAGCGAGGAGGCTTCGTCGATCATGGCGCACGGCGGCCGCGAGCCGGCCGCGCCGGTGACCGTGCCGACGGCGACCGACTCTGCCGCGACCGACCCGGCGGTGGTCACGACCACCGATCCAACGGCCACGACCGCCGCGCCGGCCGTCGCGGTCGACCCGGCCACCGGCGCCGTCGCGCCCGGCCAGGGGTAGGTCGGTGCGGCTGATCGAGCGCCGCATCGGCTTCCTGTTCGCCGTCTTCCTCACCCTTCTCGCCCTCGGAGTCGTACGCGTGGGCTGGCTCGGGGTCGTCAAGGCCGGCACCCTCAAACAGGCGGCCGTGACCCAGCAGGAGGCCGACCTCGCGGTTCCCGCGCGACGCGGCACGATCATCGACCGCGATGGCACCGAGCTCGCGGTCTCGCAGCCCGCGGTGACGATCGCCGCGACGCCGTACCTGGTCGAGGACGCGCCCGCCGTCGCCGCCCGCCTCTCGCGGGTGCTCCGCAAGCCGGAGGACCAGCTCCTGCGCCAGCTCGCGCGCCGTGACACAGGCTTCGCCTACGTCGCCCGGCACGTCAAGCCGGCCCGCGCCAGGCGCGTGCAGCGGATGGAGATCGCCGGGCTCGAGTTCATCCCCGAGTTCCAGCGCATCTATCCACGCGGGTGGATGGCGTCGCAGCTGCTCGGCGTCACCGGCACCGACGGCAACGGCCTCGCCGGGCTCGAGTACTCGCTCGACGAGCATCTCGCCGGCCAGGACGGCGCACGCCGCCTCACCAAGGACGCGCTCGGCGACGCGATCGAGCTGCGCGAGACCAAGCGCACGGTCCCCGGCACGGACGTGGAGCTGACGCTCGACGCCAACGTCCAGGATCGCGCCGAGGAGGTCCTGGCCGAGGTGGGGAAGGAGTGGAAGCCGAAGGGCGCCACCGCGATCGTGATGGACCCGCGCGACGGCGGGATCCTGGCGCTCGCCAACTGGCCGCGCGTGAACGCCAACGCGCTCGGCGACGCGCCGGGCTACGCCCGCCAGAACCGCGCGATCGGCGCCACCTACGAGCCCGGCTCGACGTTCAAGGCGTTCACGGTCGCGGCCGCCCTCGAGGAGGACGAGGTGACGCCGAACACGAGCTTCGACGTGCCGCCCTCGATCAAGGTCGCCGACCGCGAGATCGGCGAGGCGCACGACGCCGGCTACCGCAGGCTGAACACGCGCCAGATCCTCGAGCAGTCATCCAACGTCGGCTCGATCATGATCGGCCAGCGGCTCGGCGCCGAGCACTTCGACAAGTGGGTCCGGCGCTTCGGGTTCGGGAGCCCGACCGGGATCGATCTGCCCGGCGAGGAACAGGGCATCCTGCTCGACCTCGACGACTACTCGGGATCCTCGATGGGCAACCTGCCGATCGGCCAGGGCCTCGCCGTGACCCCGATGCAGATGGCGGTCGGGTACTCCGCGATCGCCAACGGCGGGATCCTTCGGCCGCCGCACATCGTCGAGCGCGTCGGCGCGCGTGCAGCGGCGAAGCCGAAGGGCCACCGGGTGATCTCGGCCGCCACCGCCGCCACCGTGCGGCGGATGCTCGAGGGCGTGCTCGGCCCCGGCGGCACCGCGTCCGGCGCCGCGATCGACGGGTACGTGCTCGGCGGCAAGACCGGCACGGCCGAGAAGCCCGACGAGTACGGCGGCTACTCGAAGACCAAGTTCGTGTCCTCGTTCGTCGGCTTCGCGCCGGCCAAGCGGCCGAAGCTGCTGGTCGCGGTGATGGTGGACGAGCCGCAGGGGGACATCTACGGCGGCACGGTGGCCGCGCCTGCGTTCCAGGAGATCACGAGCTTCGCGCTGAACTACCTGCGGATTGCGCCGTAGGCCTGAACCGTGATTCACTTCTAGGGTGCCCTACCGTCCCACCGACCGCACGCGCGCCCGCCTGGCGGCCGCCCGCGAGCGGATCGTCGACGCCGCACTGGACCAGCTCGCCGAGGGCGGCTACGCGTCGGCTTCGGTGGTGAACGTCGCCCGCCGCGCCGGAGTCGCGACCGGCACTGTGTATCGCCACTTCCCCTCCAAGGCCGACCTCTTCGCCGAGGTCTTCCGCCGCGCCAGCCAGCGCGAGGTCGACGTGCTGCGCGCCATGACCGACCGCGAGGAGCCCGTCGAGCACCGGCTGGCCGCGTGGGTCGAGGCGTTCGTGCGGCGCGCGCTGGCCGAGCCGACCAGGGCGTACGCGCTGATCGCCGAGCCCGTCGACCCGGCGGTGGAAGCGGAGAGGCTCGCCTTCCGCCGCGCCTACGCGGACCTGTTCGAGAAGGCCCTCCACGACGGCGTCCAGCGCCAGGAGCTGGCCCCGCTCGACGCCCGGCTCACCGCCGCCGCGATCGTCGGGGCGCTGGCCGAGGCGCTGGTCGGCCCGCTCCAGCGCCGCGACCAACCCGCCGGCGCGCTCGTCGCCGGCCTCCAGACCTTCGTCCTCCGATCAGTGGGAATCACCGCGCATGCCGACGCTCACGCATGACGTCCTCAACCAGCCCGTCCCGTTCGAGGACGTCAACCTGTTCGAGACCGACCTCGCCCTCCAGGAGGCGCTCGAGCGCGAGGGCGCGGGTTGGGCGGTCGACCGCGCGCGCGACACCGGCGCCGTAGCCGGCTCCGCCGAGGCGCACGAGCACGGCCGCCGCGCCGAGCGCAACGAGCCGCGCCTGCTCACGCACGACCGCTTCGGGCACCGGATCGACCGCGTCGACCTCGACCCGAGCTGGCACTGGCTCCTGCGCGGCGCGGTCGAGCGCGAGATCCACTCGCTGCCGTGGCGCGACCCGCGGCCCGGCGCCCACGTCGCCCGCGCCGCGCTCGAGCTGCTGTGGACGCACGCCGACGCCGGCGTCATGTGTCCGGTGTCGATGACCTACTCGGCGATCCCGGCGATCCGCCACAACGAGCACCTCGCCGCCGAGTGGGAGCCGCGGCTCACGCTCCCGGACTACGACCGCGGCGCCCTCTGCGGCATGGCGATGACCGAGAAGCAGGGCGGCAGCGACGTGCGCGCCAACACCACCCGCGCCGAGCCGGCCGGCGACGGCTGGTACGAGCTCACCGGCCACAAGTGGTTCTGCTCGTACCCGCCGTGCGAGGTGTTCCTCGTCCTCGCCCAGGCGCCCGCCGGTCTGTCCTGCTTTCTGCTCGAGCGCGGTGCGGGGATGGAGTTCCAGCGCCTCAAGGACAAGCTCGGCACCCGCTCCCTGCCCTCCAGCGAGGTCGAGTTCCGCGGCGCGGCGGCGCGGCTGCTCGGCGAGGAGGGCCGCGGTGTGGCGACGATCATCGAGATGGTCACGCACACCCGCCTGGACTGCGTGATCGGGAGCGCGGCCGGGATGCGGCGCGGCGTCGCCGAGGCCGTCCACCACGCCCGCCACCGGAGCGCGTTCGGCAAGCGGCTGGCCGACCAGCCCGCGATGGTCAACGTGCTGGCCGACCTCGCGATCGAGTCGGAGGCCGCCACCGCGACCGCCCTGCGGCTCGCGCGCGCCTACGACGAGAGCGACACGCCGCTGCGCCGCTTCGCCACCGCCGTGCTCAAGTACTGGGTCTGCAAGCGCGCCACCCCGCACGCCGCCGAGGCGCTCGAGTGCCTGGGCGGCAACGGCTACGTCGAGGAGTCGCCGATGCCGCGCCTGCTCCGCGACGCGCCGCTGAACGGCATCTGGGAGGGCTCCGGCAACGTCATGAGCCTCGACGTGCTGCGCGCGCTGGCGCGCGAGCCCGAGGGACTGCCGGCCTTCCTGGCCGAGTGCGAGCTGGCCCGCGGCGGCAACCCGAGGCTCGACACCCACCTCGACACCCTGCAGCCGCCGGTCGACGAGTGGTCGGCGCGCCGCGGCGTCGAGGACCTCGCGCTGGCGTTCCAGGCCTCGCTGCTGGTGCGCCACGCCCCGGCCGCCGTCGCGGACGCGTTCTGCGCCGGCCGGCTCGGCGAGGCGCGCGGCCGGGTGTTCGGCACGCTGCCCGCCGGCGTCGACGGCAACGCCATCGTGGAACGAGCGCTGGCGACTTAGAGCGTCAGTGCAGGGGACATACGAGCCGCGGCAGCTCGCCCGCCTCGCCCGGCTGCTCGGCCTGCCAGTACACGCCGCCGAAGGCGACGAGCGTGATCGCGACCCCGACCAGCAGCTCCCGCATGCGCCGGCTCACGCGGTCGCCAGCCGCGTCGCGGGCCGCTCGCTGATCGGCAGGTGGACGATCGCAGCGGCCATCCCGAGGGCGATCGACAGCCACCACATCAGGTCGTAGGCGCCGGTCGCGTCGTAGACCGCGCCGCCGAGCCACACGCCGGCAAAGGCACCGACCTGATGGCTGAGGAACACGATGCCGAACAGCAGGCCGAGGTGCCGCGTCCCGAACATGAGCGCGATCAACCCGGACGTGAGCGGCACGGTCGAGAGCCAGAGCAGCCCGAGCGCCGCCGAGAACAGCAGCACCGTCGCGGGCGTCGCGGGCAGGAGCACGAACAGCGCGAACGCCGCCGCGCGCGAGGCATAGATCGCGCTCAACAGCAGACGCCGGCTGTAGATGCCGCCGAGGATGCCGGCGCCATACGCGCCGATCACATTGAAGAGGCCGATCAGCGCCAGCGCCCACGCCGCCAGGGCGGTGCCCAGGCCGAGCTCGGTCAGGTACGGCGGCAGGTGGGTGGAGACGAACGCGATGTGGAAGCCGCACACGAAGAACCCGCTGGTGAGGAGCAGGTAGCTCGGGTGCGTGAGCGCCTCGCGGATCGCCACCGAGCTCGACTGGGCGGATCCGTCCGTCGTCTCGCCGCCGCTCAGCGCCACCGCCAGCACGGGCACGAGCGCGACGCAGCCGGCGATCAGCACGAGTGCCGTCGCCGGGCCGTAGGAGCTGATGAAGCCCTGGCCGAGCGGCGCGAACACGAACTGGCCGAGCGAGCCCATGGCGGTCGCGAGGCCCATCGCCCACGAGCGCCGGTCCTCGGGCACGAGCCGCGCAAAGGCCGCGATCACGATCGTGAACGAGCCGCCGGAGAGCCCGAGCCCGACCAGCACGCCGCCGCTCAGCGCCAACGTGGAGCCGGTCGTGCTCGCCGACATCAGCGCGACGCCGACCGCGTAGACCGCACCGCCGGCCGCGAGCACGCGAGCGGCGCCGTAGCGGTCGGCGATCGCGCCCGCGAACGGCTGCCCGATGCCCCACAGCAGGTTCTGGACCGCGATCGCCAGTGCGAACGTCTCGCGATCCCAGCCGCGCAGCTCCGACAGCGGCTCGGTGAAGAGCCCGAAGCTGGTGCGCGCCCCGAACGTGATCAGCGCGATCAGGCACCCGGCGACGATGACGACGTTGCGGGTGCGCCACCACGGGGTCACCGGCCGGAACCTAGCAGATGTGGTTCAATGGTTGAACCGTGCCGCTCGGAAGGGACTACGCGACGCAGGCGTGCTCGCTCGCGCGCTCGCTCGAGATCGTCGGCGAGCGCTGGACGCTGCTGATCCTGCGCGATCTCTTCATGGGCATCCACCGCTTCAGCGACCTGCACGCGCACCTGGACATCCCGCGCGCGGTGCTCGCCGCGCGCCTCGCGGCGCTGGTCGAGCAGGGGATCGCGAACGCCGCCCCTACCGCGCGGATCGGGCCGAGTTCCACCTCACGGCCGCCGGTCGCGAGCTGTGGCCGGTCCTGCACGGCCTGATCGTCTGGGGCGACCGCCACCGCCCGGTGGACGGCGGCCCGCGGCGGCTGTTCGCGCACGCGGCCTGCGGGACTCCGCTGGCTCCCGGCGGCGACTGTCCCGCTTGCGGGATCACGCCCGATCCGTCCGAGGTCGAGACCCGCCCGGGGCCGGGCATCGACCCGGCCCGGCGCCACGACCGCGTCAGCCGCGCGCTGCGGCAGCCGCACCGGCTCCTCACACCGCTTCTGGACCGGCGTCTAGACGCACTCGTAGACTGCCCGCGGATGACCGTCCGAGACTTGCTCGGCGATGGGCCGGCGGTCGAGATCGGCGGCCTGGCCTACGACAATCGCGCGGTGGAGCCCGGCTCGCTGTTCTTCTGCGTCCCAGGGTTCACGCGCGACGGCCACGACTTCGCCGCCGACGCGGTGGCGCGCGGCGCGGCCGCGCTGGTCGTCGCCCGGCCCGTCGACGCCGGCGTCCCGGAAGTGCGGGTCGACGACGTCCGCGCCGCGATGGCGACGGCCGCCGCCCGCTTCTACGGGGACCCGACGGCGTCGCTGCCCGTAGTGGGGGTGACGGGCACCAACGGCAAGACCACGACGGCGTACATCGTCCGCGCGCTGCTGGAGGCGGCGGGGCGGCAATGCGGCCTGCTCGGCACCGTGACGTCGGTGGTGGGGGGCATCGAGCGGGCTACGGTCCGCACCACGCCCGAGGCGATCGACCTCCAGCGCACCTTCCGCGAGATGCTCGACGGCGGCGACCGCGCGTGCGCGATGGAGATCTCCTCGCACGCGCTCGAGCTGCGGCGGGCCGACGGCGTCCACGTCGCCGTCGCGATCTTCACCAACCTGACGCAGGACCACCTCGACTTCCATCCGACGATGGAGGACTACTTCGTCGCCAAGCGGCGCCTGATCGAGTCACCGCTGACGAGCGTGCGCGTGGTCAACCTCGACGATCCGTACGGCAGCCGGCTGGCCGGGGAGTTCTCCGACGCGGTGACGTTCGCGATCGACGCTCCGGCCATGTATCGCGCGGTGGACGTCGACGTCGGGTTCTCCGGCACGGATTGCAGGTTCGAGACGCCGGAGGGCGCCTTCGACGTGCGCGTGCCGCTCCCGGGGCGCTTCAACGTCTTGAACGCTCTGGGGGCGTGGGCGGCGGTGCGGTCGCTCGGGGTCCCGGTCACGGGGCTGCCGGAGTCGGTGCGCGTGCCGGGCCGGTTCGAGCCGGTCGACGAAGGCCAGCCGTTCGCGGTGCTGGTCGACTACGCGCACACGCCCGACTCGCTCGAGAACGTCCTGCGAGCGGCGCGCGAGCTGGCGGACGGCCGCGTGATCGCGGTGTTCGGGGCGGGTGGCGACCGCGACCGCGGCAAGCGGCCGCTGATGGGGGAGATCGGCGCCCGGCTCGCGGACGTCTGCCTCGTCACCTCCGACAACCCGCGCTCGGAGGATCCGGAGGCGATCATCGCGGAGATCCTGGCGGGCGCGGGCCGGGAGGTGGAGCACGACGTCGACCGGCGGCGCTCGATCGCCCGCGCGATCTCGCTGGCGGCGCCCGGCGACGTGGTGGTGATCGCCGGCAAGGGGCACGAGCAGGGCCAGGAGTTCGCGGGCGGGCGCAAGGAGCCGTTCGACGACGTGACGGTCGCCCGCGAGGCGCTGCGCTCGCTCCTACCCTCGTCCGGCGCCGCGCCACGCGTCTCGTCCGGCGTCGATGCGCCACCGGTTTCGTCGCGCCAGGGCGAGCCCCATGGGTGAGGTCCTGATCGCGGGGACCGCCTCGCTGCTGATCTGCGTCTTCCTCTCGCCGAAGTTCATCGAGTTCCTGCGCGAGCGCGAGTTCGGTCAGCAGATCCGCGAGGACGGGCCGCAGGAGCACCACGCCAAGGCGGGCACGCCGACGATGGGCGGCATCATCATCTTCACCGCGATCGCGGTCCCCTTCCTGCTGCTGACGAACCGCGACCCGCGCTCCCTGGCCGTGTTCGGCGTCGCGATCGCGTGCGCGCTGCTCGGCTTCGCCGACGACTACACGAAGCTCGTCAAGCGCCGGTCGCTCGGGCTCCGGGGGCGGACGAAGCTGATCGTCACGGTGCTGATCGCCATCGGCCTCTGGGTCGTGGCGCGCGAGAGCGCCGACCTGGGCGACACGTTGAACCTGCGGATCGTCGACTACCAGATCGATCTGGGCTACCTGTATCCGGTGCTGATCTACCTGGTGGTCGCGGGCACGACCTCGGCGGTCAACCTGACCGACGGGCTCGACGGCCTGGCCGCCGGCTGCGCGGCGATCGTGCTGCTCGCCTACATCGCGATCACGTTCACGACGCGCCAGGAGGACCTCGCGCTGGTCGCCGGCTGCCTGGTGGGCGCGTGCGTCGGCTTCCTGTGGTTCAACTCGTTCCCGGCCTCGATCTTCATGGGCGACACGGGGTCTCTGGGGCTGGGCGGCGCGATCGCGGCGATGGCGGTGATGACCAAGACCGAGGTGCTGCTGATCATCCTCGGCGGCATCTTCGTGATCGAGGCGCTGTCCGTCCTGATCCAGGTGTTCTCGTTCCAGACCTTCCGCAAGCGGGTGTTCCTGATGGCGCCGATCCATCACCACTTCGAGCTGCAGGCGTGGTCGGAGACGAAGATCATCCTGCGGTTCTGGATCGTGGCGTCGGTGTGCGCGGCGATCGGGTTCACCCTCTACCAGCAGTCGGTCGGATGAGGCAGCTCGTCTCCTCGGGCTCGACCTACGAGCGGGACATCGGGTACTCGCGCGCTGTGCGGGACGGCAACCGGGTCTGGGTGTCGGCGACTGCGGCCATCTCGCCCGACGGCTCGGTGGATCCGGACGCGGGGCGGCAGGCGGAGCGGTGCCTGGAGATCATCGAGGCGGCGTTGGCCGAGGCGGGCGCAAGGCCGGCCGACGTGGTCCGGACGCGCGTCTATCTGGTGGACGCGGCGGACGGCCCGGCGGTGGGGGCGGTGCACGGGCGCGCGTTCGGCGACGTGCGGCCCGCGAGCGCGTTCATCGTCGTGTCGGGCTTCCTCGACCCGCGCTGGCGGGTGGAGATCGAGGCCGACGCCGTCGTCTCCTAGCCGAGCTTCGCCGCCGCCACGCGGTCGTTCAGCTCGGCGCGGTCGACGCCGGCCTCCTTCAGGGCGCGCGGCACCGTCCCGGCCTCGGCGCGGAGCAGGGCGAGGAGGATGTGGCCGGAGCCGATCCGCTTGTCGGCGCGGACGAGCGAGATCCGCAGCGCGTGTTCGAGCGCGCTCTTGGCGCCCGCGGCCATGCGCGGCTTCGCCGAGGGGCGGGCCGGCGGGAGGTCGAAGTCGCCGATCGAGATCCCGACCGCCATCAGGCTCCGCTCGCGCTCGGCGTCCAGCGCCTCCAGCACGTCGTCGTGACCGAGCCCGGCCTCGGCCAGCGCCTCGCCGGCCGGGGTGGTCTGGTCGAGCCGGGTGAGCGCCAGCAGCAGGTGCTCCGGCTCGATCGCGGGGCTGCCGAGCGCGCGAGCCTCAGCCTCCGCTGCCACGACCACAAGCCTCGCCTCGCGTGTGAATCGCTCGAACATCAACCGCTCCCTGGGTTCGGCGCCGACGGGCTGCATCAGCGCTTCCTCGCGGCCACACCATCGGCCTTCAACCGCTTGGCGTGCTTCTTGTGCACGGCCTGTCGCGTGACGCCGAGCGCCTCCGCGATCAGCGCCCACGTCCAGCCGTCCCGCACCGCGCGCTCGACCTCGGAGTCCTCGAGCCGGTCGGCGAGCCGGCGCAGGGCGACGACCGCGGCGAGGCCGTCGGCAGGATCGCGCGGGAGATCGAAGTCGGTCGGCTGCATCGTGGTTCGGGCGCCTGGTCGTTCGGTCGCGCCGTCGTTTGGTCGCCTCGTGAGTCAGTCGGTCGCCTCGTTAGTCACGGACGCGGCAGCGACGGGTCACTAGCAACCCTAGTTGACAAGCTAGCCGTTGTCAACCTAGGTTGCGCACGACCGACCCGCACTTCGCCACGAGTCTGTGCCGATTGCGTGCCAATCGACGCGCTCCACCCCGGTTTCGGCGAGTGAGGGCGTAGCGTCGGCCGCCGACATGTCCCGACAGGAGGAGGAACCCCATGGATCACGATCGCATGCGCGAGATCGTCGCCTCGATCCCGGCCGGGGCCTGGATGAGCTACGGCGACGTCGCACGTGCCGCCGGCGGGACCGACGTACACGCACGCGCGCTCAACCAGCGCTTCATCCGGGAGCAGACGCCCGGCTCGCACCGCGTCCTGAAATCGGACGGCACCGTGGGCGGCACCGCCCTCGGGGACCCCTCCGAGGTCCGGCGCCGGCTCGAGGCCGAGGGCCTCGAGTTCGAGGGTGGCCGCGCCAACCCGGAGGCGCGCGTGAGGCCCGGCGAGGTCGCGCAGGCCGCCTGATCGGGCTGCCGCCGGTCCGGGGCCCCGCGCGGCGGGCGCCGCGCGCGTTCAGTGCAACGCGGTTGAATGACCGGCGTGATCGAGCGCCCCCCGCTGCCGCCCGGCCCCTTTCTGATCGTCGGGCTCGCCCGGTCGGGGATCGCCGCGGCGCTGGCGCTGCGCGCGCGTGGCGCTGAGGTCGTGGCGTGTGACGCGAACGCCATCGACGACGACGTGCGCGGGCGCATGGAGACCGCCGGCGTCGCCGTGCACGCGCCGTCGGACGGGCTGGGGCTGGTGGCACCGGCCGCGACCGTCGTCAAGAGCCCCGGCGTAGCGCAGACGGCCGCGGTCGTGGCGAGCGCCCGGGAGCTCGGCGCGCGCGTGGTCGGCGAGCTCGAGATCGGCTGGCGGCTGGTGCCGAACGAACTGCTGGCGATCACCGGCTCCAACGGCAAGACGACGACGGTCGAGCTGATCGGTCACGTCTACCGCGAGGCCGAGCTACAGGTCGCGGTGGCGGGCAACGTCGGCACGGCGCTGACCTCGCTCGCGGGGGCGCTCGAGCCGAACGCCGTCGTGGTCTGCGAGGCATCGTCGTTTCAGCTCGAGGACACGGAGCTGTTCGCTCCCGAGGCGGCGGTGCTGCTCAACCTCGCGGAGGACCACCTCGACCGCCATGGCACCTTCGACGCGTACCGCGCTGCCAAGCTCGAGGTGTTCGCACGCCAGCCAGCCGATGCGCTCGCGATCGCGCCGACGCATCTGACCGGCGTGCTCGGCGGCGCCGCGCAACGGGTCGCGTTCGGGCCGGGCGGCGAGGTCGAGGACCGCGACGAGCGCCTGTGGTGGCGAGGCGACCCGCTGCTCCAGGTCTCCGAGATCCGCCTGCGGGGCCCGCACAACCGCGCCAACGCGATGGCGGCCGCGGCCGTGTGCCTCGCCCGCGGCCTGCCGGCGGACGCCGTCCGCAACGGGCTCGCGACGTTCGTCGGCGTCGCCCACCGGCTCGAGGAGGTGGCCAACGCCGGCGGCGTCCTGTACGTCAACGACTCCAAGGCCACCAACGTCGCATCCGCCGTCGTCGCCCTGGAGTCGTTCCCCGCCGGCGTTCACATGATCCTCGGCGGCCGCGGCAAGCACGGAAACTACGGGCCGCTGGCAGATGTGGTCGCGGCGCGCGCCGGCGCCGTGTACCTGATCGGCGAGGCGGCGGCCGAGATCGGCGAGGCGCTCGCCGGCACCGGCGTCCCGCTGCGCGACTGCGGCGACCTTGCCGCCGCGGTCGCCGCCGCCCGCGCCGCCGCCCGCCCCGGAGAGGTCGTGCTGCTGTCGCCGGCCTGCGCGTCCTACGACCAGTACCGGTCGTTCGAGGAACGCGGCGACCACTTCCGCGCGCTGGTGAGCTGAGCGCCGCTCCCACGAGACCGCCACCCGCCGGGGCGCTCGCGTCGCAGGGAGATCGAGGCGCGCGTCGAAGCCAGCCTCGATGGCCGGGTCCGCGCGCGCGAAGAAGACGCCCTCCGAGGCGGCGTCGGCGCGCGGAGCGAAGCGGTCGGCCGAAGCGGAGGCCCCGCGCGGGCACAAGGCGGCGTCGCCGACCATCCGCGCCAGGCGTGCGAAGACGCAGCAACCGCTCGAGCACCGGCTGCTGCTGACGGCGACCTTCTGCCTGCTCGCGGGCGGCGCGGTGATGGTGTACTCGGCCTCGTCGGCGCGCACGCTGCTCGAGGGCCAGGGCGACGGGACCGCGTATCTCGTCAAGTACGTCGCCTACGGCGCCGTCGGCCTCGCGGTGATGCACGTGATCTCCCGCCACGGGCTCACCGCCGCGCGCCGCTTCACCCCGCTGCTGCTGGCCGCGGCCGCGGTCATGCTCGTGCTCGTCCTCGTGCCGGGGATCGGCGTCGAGGTCAACGGCGCGCGGCGCTGGCTCGGCGCCGGACCGCTGACGTTCCAGCCGTCTGAGGTGATGAAGCTCGCGCTCGTGCTTCACGCCGCCGCGGTGCTCGGGGCGCGCCCGGAGCTCGCGAAGAGCCTGCGCGGCGTGGCGGGACCGATCCTCGGCGTCGCCGGCGCTTCGCTGCTGCTGATCCTCGCCGAGCCGGACCTGGGCACCGCGCTGGTGATCTGCTTCACCCTCGCGGCGATGCTCGTCGCGGCCGGCCTGCCGCTCCGTCAACTCGGCCTCACCGCCGCCGGCGGTGCCCTTCTCGTGCTCCTCTACGCCCTCATGGATCCCGAGCGGACGGAGCGGCTGACCACGTTCGTCAACCCGTGGGCAGACGCGGCCGGCGCCGGTTTCCAGTCGGTCCAGGGGCAGATCGCGATCGGCTCCGGCGGGCTGTTCGGGCTCGGTCCGGGCCAGTCGGTCCAGAAGATCTTCTACCTGCCCGAGGCGCACACCGACTTCATCCTGGCCGTGATCGGAGAGGAGCTCGGCGTGGCGGGGATCTGCGTGCTCCTGTGCCTGTACGGCATGATCGGGTACGCCGGGCTGCGAACCGCGCGCAAGGCGAAGGGCGCCTACGCGAAGCTGCTCGCGGGCGGACTCACGAGCCTGATCCTGTGCCAAGCGCTGCTGAACGTCTACGCCGTCCTCGGCCTCGCGCCGCTCACCGGCGTCCCGCTCCCGTTCATCTCGTCGGGGTCGACATCGCTGATCGTCCTGCTGTGCGCGATGGGGCTGCTGCTCAACGTCGCCGCCGGCGGGTCGGCGCACCTGCGCCCCGTGGAGGGCGGCCGTGATCGCGCCGCGCGTGGTGATCGCGGCGGGCGGCACGGCCGGCCACGTCGTGCCGGCGATCGCGGTCGCGGACGCGCTGCGGGCTGAGGGCGCCGAGGTCCGCTTCGCGGGCGGCGAGCGGGCCGAGGCCGAGTTGGTGCCGGCCGCCGGCTACGAGATCGACGCGCTCAACGTCGAGGGGATCTCGCGCACCAACCCGTTGAAGGCGGCGCGCGCCGCCGTCAAGGCGGTCACCGCGCTCGGCGCCGCCGGCCGGCTCCTTCGCCGCCACCGCGCCGACGTCGTCCTCGGCGGGGGCGGCTACGTCGCCGGCCCGGTCGGCCTCGCCGCCGTCCTGCGCGGCACGCCGCTGGTGCTGACCGAGGCCGACTCGCACCTCGGCCTCACCAACCGCCTGCTTGCGGGGCGCGCCCGCCGCGTCTGCCTCGCCTTCCCGATAGACGGCCGTGACGGCGACCGCTACCTGCTCACCGGCCGCCCGGTGCCGCCGACGATCGCCGACCGCGAGGGCGCCCGCGCTCGGTTCGGGTTCGCGCCGGGCGAGACGGTGGTGCTCGTGTTCGGCGGCTCGCTGGGGGCGCGCTCGATCAACGAGGCCGCCGTCCAGGCGTTCTCGGGCGTGCCCTACCGCATCCTGCACGTGGCCGGCCGCCGCGACTTCGGCTCGCTGGCGGCGCCCGGCGCGCACTACGTGCTGCGCGACTACGTCGTGCCGTTCGGTCTTGCCCTCGGGGCCGCCGACCTCGCGGTCGCCCGCGCCGGCGGCTCGGTCTTCGAGCTCGCTCAGTACGGGCTGCCGGCGCTGCTGATCCCGTACCCGCACGCGTCCGGCAACCACCAGGACGCCAACGCGCGCTGGATGGAGCAGGCGGGCGCGGCGACGGTGCTGCCCGACGGTGAGCTGACGCCCGAGCGGCTGCGCGAGGAGATCGACGCGCTGGTGGACGACGAGCCGCGCCGCACCGAGATGGCGGCGGCCTCGCGGAGGCTCGCCCGGCCCGACGCCGCGCGCACGATCGCGCGCGAGGTCCTGGCGGCGGCGGGTGAGGCGGACAGCGGGTCGCCGGCGTCCGACACCGACGACGGGCGGCCGCCGGCGTGAGCCGTCACGCGCTCTCGAGCAGCCCGCGCTCGCGCAGCACGTCGAGCGCGAGCGTCTTGTAGCCGACCTCGTCGAACAGCACGATGACGGTCTCGTCGTCGTAGCGCTGGACCACGCCCTCGCCCCACTGCTCGTGAGCGACCCGTGCGCCGACCTCGAACGGCCGGTCGCCGCCCGTCGCCTCACCGCGGCCGGCCTCGCAGTTGTCGCAGTTGCCGCACGGTGGAGAGAACGGCTCGCCGAAGTAGGAGAGGACGAACTCGCGCCGACAGCCGTCGGCCTCGGCGTAGCCGCGCATCATGTCCACGCGCGAGCGGTCGAACACGCGCCGCTTCTCCGCCTCCACGGCGGCGGCGTGCACGGCGGTCGCCGTCTCGCCCGCGGTGGCCTCGACCGTGCCCGACGGCAGCATCCGGACCGCGCCGACCTCCTCCAGCCGGGCGAGCGCGCTCGCGAGCCTCGTCTCCGACAGCTCGATGGCGTCCCTGATCGCTCCCGGCTCGACCGCGCCCTCCTCGCCCGCGACCGCGTCGAGCACCTGCGCGATCTCGTCGACCTCGGCATGCCCGCCGGCCGAGAAGAACCGCCGCAGCCCGACGTCCTCCGAGCGATAGAAGAGCATTGCCTGCGCCGGCTTGCCGTCGCGGCCCGCGCGCCCGATCTCCTGGTAGTACGAGTCGAGCGACTCCGAGACCTCGCTGTGGAACACCCAGCGGACGTCGGCCTTGTCGATCCCCATGCCGAACGCCGTCGTGGCGACGACCACCTCCAGATCCGAGGCCATGAACCGCTCCTGTACGGCGTCGCGCTCACCGGACTTCATGCCGGCGTGGTAGGAGGCGGCGGTCACGCCGCGCCCGCACAGCGCGGCGGCGAGCTGCTCGGCCTGCCGGCGCGTCGCGACGTAGACGATCCCCGGCTTCGGCGCCGCCTCCACCGCGTCCAGCAGCGCACGCAGCTTGCGCTCGGCTCCCCGCTCGCCGTGGAAGCGCTCGACTGCGAGCCGGATGTTGGGCCGGTCGAAGCCGCGCACGAGGACGGCCGGATCGCGCAGCCCGAGGCGCTCGACGATCTCCTCGCGCACCGGCGGCGCCGCGGTCGCGGTGAGGGCGAGGATCGCGGGCCGCCCGAGCGCCTCGGCCGCCGCTCCGACGCGCAGGTACTCGGGCCGGAAATCGTGGCCCCACTCGGAGATGCAGTGCGCCTCGTCGACCACCAGCAGCGAAGGGTGTGCCACCGCCAGCTCGGCCAGCACGTCCTCTTTGGCGAGCTGCTCGGGGGCCAGGAACAGGAACTCGAGCGCATCCTCGGCGAGCTCGGCGAGCGCCCGCTCGCGCTCGGCGGCGGGCAGGCTCGAGTTGATCTGCGCCGCGCCGCCCGCGGCGCGCTCTCCGAGGTCCTCGACCTGGTCGCGCTGGAGGGCGATCAGCGGCGAGACGACGACGGTCGCGCCCTCGATCAGCAGCCCGGCGATCTGGTAGATCGCCGACTTGCCGGAGCCGGTCGACATCACGACCAGCGTGTCGCGGCCCGCGAGCACGGACTCGATCGCCTCACGCTGACCCGGTCGCAGCGCTGCGAACCCGAAGGCCTCGCGCGCGACCCGCTCGATCCGGTCCTCCACGGCGTGCGACTCCCCGAGGCCGCGCGCCGCCAAACGCGGCGCGCGGCCGGCGGGGTCACTGACCGACGAGCGCGGGGACCGGCAGGCCCCAGCGTGTGTGACGGCGGATCTGTCGCAGCAGGCCGCCGCGGCCGCTTGCGGCCGCGGCTGCGGCGGGCGCGGCGAACGGCTTCGGCTGGGTGCAGGTCACGCCGGGCACCGGCACCTCGAGGTCCTCGAGATAGCGCTTGGCGAGCTGCATCACGCACGGGTTGCGGATTGCACCGTGGCCCTCGCCGTTGACGGTGAGCAGCCGCGCGCCGAGGTCGCGTGCCATTCGCTGGCCCCACCGGTACGGCGTCGCCGGGTCGTGACGGATTGCGAAGATCAGCGGCGGGGTCGTCATCCCGTGCGCGCGCGCCGGGCCGCGGAACGCTCCACGACCCTCGACCGGCCAGTAGCCGAAGCGCGTCGCGCTGTAGCCGCGAACGAACCAGAAGTGGTCCGCGATCCCCCACGTGTGGCGGACGGCGTCGAGATAGGGCTCCAGCCCGCGTGGATGGTCGCCGTCGGCGGCCATGATCGCCCAGAAGGCTTCGAAGTCGACGCCGAACAGGTCGACTCCGAACAGCTGGCCGGCGATGTCGGTCGCGCCGCGCTCGAGCTCGGAGAGCATCGCGGCGGTCGTCGGCCACAGCGAGGGCACGTACATGAGATCGGCCAGGAAGAGGAGCACGAGGTCTCCGTCGACCGTCACGCCTGGGCGGCCGGCCAGCGGCAGCGGCTCGCGGTTGAGCCGGTCGACGAGCGCGTCGATCGCGCCCTCCGGGTCGTCGCCGCCGAACCCGCAGGACGGGCTGGTGGCGCAATGCATCGCGAACCGGTCGAGCACGTTCTCGAAGCCCGCGGCCTGTTCGCGGGGGCCCTCGAGCGGACGGTCCATCCACACGCCGAGGTCTACCGGCGCGTCGAGTGCCATCGCACGTAGCCGACCGGGGAACAGGCTGGAGTACGTGGCGCCGAGAGCGGTGCCGTACGAGCCGCCGAGGTACGAGATCTTCTTCTCGCCGAGGGCGACGCGCAGCCGGTCGATATCGCGCGCGGCGTTTCCGGTGGTCACGTATGGCAGCAGCAGCGGGTTGCGCTCGTGGCAGCGCCGCCCCAGCTCGCGCGCACGGTGGGCGAGCATGCCGGGATCGACGTCGTGCGGCTCGGCCCATCGCGGATCGAGGTCCGGGACCTCGCCGCAGTCGATCATGCCGACGCCGCGCTGGTCGAAGGCCACGAGGTCGAAGCGCTCGTTGAGTGGTGCGAACAGGGTCGGGCCGGCGCTGCGCAGGGTGTCTACGCCCGACCCTCCGGGCCCGCCGGCGCCACCGACCATGGCGCCGATCCGGCGCTCGGAATCCGTGGCAGGGAGCTTGATGACCGGGATCTCGATCGTGCGCCACCAGGGGCGCGAGTAGTCGAGCGGAACCTCGAGATCGGCGCACTGGAAGCGGTCGCCGCATGGCCTCCAGTCAAGCTCCGGTGGCGTGGCCGCGGAGGCGGGGCCGGCGCCGGCGGCGAGCGCGCCGACGGCGAGCGCGCAGGCGAGGAGCGTGCGCTTGGGGAGTGGCATTGGGACCTTCTTCGTCGTTGACGAAAAGGCATGACGTGGAACGGTCCGCACCTATTCCGCGGAATACACGCGCGCCGGCGGGCGTCATTCGTATCAGCAGGATCCTCCCCATGAACGCAAGGACTCCCCATGCCCAACTCGATCCACTACGGCCTCCCCCTGAACACCCTGCGCCGCCCCCGCACGCAGCCGCGCATGCGCTGGACACGCGAGAGCCCCCACCACATCGCCATCCGCTGGACCCGCTGAGCGGGACCGCCGGCTGAACTCACCGATCGCGGCCGCCAGTGGACTCCCTCATTCCCAGCCGCCGTCTAGGGTGGCGGCGGATGAACGGGGATCCGTGGAGGGGCCGCCGGCTGCACTTTGTCGGCATCGGCGGGGCCGGCATGAGCGGCCTCGCAATCGTTGCCCGCGAGCTTGGCGCGCAGGTCAGCGGCTCCGACCGCGCGCCCGACTCGCCGTACCTCGCGCGCACCGGGCTCACCGCCCTCCCGCACGACGCCGCCAACGTGCCGGAAGGCGCAGAGCTCGTGTTCTCGAGCGCGATCCCGCCCGACAATCCCGAGCGGGCGGCCGCGCGGGAGCGGGGGCTGCGCGAGCTGCACCGCGCCGACCTGCTGGGCGAGATCACACGGCTGCGGCCGACGATCGCGATCACGGGCACCCACGGCAAGACGACGACGTCGAGCATGGTCGTCCACGCGCTGCGCGGATGCGGAATGGACCCCGGCTACCTGGTCGGTGGCGAGGTCCGCTCGACCGGCTCGAACGCCGGCTGGGGGGCGGGCGAGTGGCTCGTGGTCGAGGCCGACGAGTCGGACCGCTCGCTGCTCAAGCTCGCGCGCCGGGTCGCCGTGCTGACCAACGCGGAGCTCGACCATCACGCGACCTACGCCTCCCAGCGCGACGTCGACGACACCTTCCGCGCCTTCCTGGAGCCGGCGGACGATGTGGTGCTGGGCGACGAGCCCGGCCTCGAACGCTTCCCTGGACGCGTCGCGCGGCCGGAGCACGTGCAGCTTGAGCCGGGCGGCTCGCGGTTCTCGTTCGGTGGCGTGCCGGTCGAGCTCGCGGTGCCGGGCGCGCACAACGCTCGCAACGCGGCGTGTGCCCTGGCTGCGTGCACGCTCGCCGGCGCCGAACTGGCTGTCGCGACCGCCGCTCTCGCCGGCTTCGGGGGCGCCGGCCGGCGCTTCGAGCGTCTCGGCATGACGCCCGCCGGCGCGCTGGTCGTGGATGACTACGCGCACCACCCGACCGAAGTCCGCGCCACGATCGCCGCCGCCCGGACGCTCGACCCCCGCCGAGTTGTCGCCGTGTTCCAGCCGCACCTGTTCTCGCGCACCCGGCACCAGTACCGCGAGTTCGGTCAGTCACTCGCCGAGGCCGACGTGGTCGCGGTGCTCGAGGTCTATCCGGCCCGCGAGCGTGTCGAGGACTTCCCGGGCGTCACCGGCCACCTCGTCGCCGCCGCAGCCGCGGACGCCGCCGGCGGGCGGCCGGTCGCGTGGCTGCCGGGATTCGACGACGCAGAGGCGTTTCTGCGGGGCGCGCTGCGCGAGGGCGACCTCTTGTTGACGCTTGGCGCCGGGGATGTGGACTCGCTGGGGCGGCGGCTCGTGGACGGTCCGGCGGGCTAGGCGTTCGCCGAACCCGCCGCTGCGGATGAGGCCAACGCCGGCAGGGGACCGCGGCCCGACGTCGAAGCGCCCGCACAGTGAGACTCGGCTCGTTCCTGCGCGGTTTCGCCGCCGTCACGGCGGTGGCGGTGCTCCTCGCGGGAGGCTGGCTGTGGCTGCGCGACTCCTCGCTCGTGCGCGTCAAGGACGTCACCGTGACCGGCGCCACGACCAGCGAGGCGGCGCGGATCCGCTCGGCGCTCGACCGGGCCGCGAGCGACATGACGACGCTGCACGTCCGCGAGCAGGCGCTGAACGACGCCGTCGCTCCCTACCCCAGCGTCGCCGGCCTTCGCGTCCACACCGACTTCCCGCACCGGATGGACGTCGAGGTGGTCGAGCACCGGCCGGTTGCCGCGATCGAGATCGACGGGCGCCGCACGCCGGTGTCCGCCGACGGGCTCGTGCTCAACGGCGTCCGGGCCGAGGGCACGCTTCCCGCGATCGAGCGCGACCGGGTTCCGGCGCGCCGCGTAGACGACGCCCGCACCCGCGCCGCGCTCGCCATCGCCGCCGCCGCCCCCGAGCCGCTGCTCGAACGCAGCGAGCGGCTCTCCCACGGCGCCGACGGGCTGACGATCGACCTCAGGAACGGCCCGCCGCTGCTCTTCGGCAGCGCCGACGACGCCGTCGCCAAGTGGGCTGCCGCCGCGCGCGTGCTGGCCGAGCCCAGCGCCGCCGGCGCCACGTATCTCGACCTTCGCGTACCCGGCCGAGTCGCCGCCGGGGGGCTCGAGCCGGTGCCTCAGGAGGGGGAGCTGCAAGACCCTCAACCATAGGGTGAGAATCACGGTACTCTCGATCACTACCTGAGACTTCTGCGTTCTGCAACGTCTCTTGCGGACGTCCGCTTTCTTTGACTTCGAGCACGAAAGCGCCGTAACGTGCCACAATCCGCGGCCCAAACCGAGCGCCACAAACGCTCAACTATAACTAGAGGTCCGGACGGAACACTCATGGAAGCTGGCAGCTATCTCGCAGTGATCAAGGTCGTCGGTGTCGGCGGCGGGGGCACCAACGCCGTGAACCGCATGATCGACGCCGGCCTCTCGGGCGTGGAGTTCATCGCCTGCAACACCGACAACCAGGCGCTCCAGATGACGGACGCCGACATCAAGCTCAACATCGGCCATCAGCTCACCAAGGGCCTCGGGGCAGGAGCCAACCCGCAGATCGGCCAGGGGGCCGCGGCCGAGTCGCGCGACGACATCAAGGAGGCGCTCAAGGGCGCCGACATGGTGTTCGTCACGGCCGGCGAGGGCGGCGGCACGGGCACCGGCGCGGCGCCGGTGATCGCCGAGATCGCCAAGAACGAGATCGGCGCCCTGACCGTCGGCGTCGTCACGCGCCCGTTCGAGTTCGAGGGCGCCCAGCGCGCCCGCCAGGCGCAGGAGGGCATCGACCGCCTCAGGGAGATGGTCGACACGCTGATCGTGATCCCGAACGAGCGGCTGCTGAGCATCGTCGAGCGCCGCACCAGCATCCTCGACGCCTTCCGCGAGGCCGACAACGTGCTCCGCCAGGGCGTCCAGGGCATCACCGACCTGATCACGATCCCGGGTCTGATCAACCTCGACTTCGCCGACGTTCGCACGATCATGCAGGACGCCGGCTCTGCGCTGATGGGCATTGGCACGGCCGCGGGCGAGTCCCGCGCCGCCGAGGCCGCCAAGGCCGCGGTCTCGAGCCCGCTGCTCGAGGAGTCGGTCGAGGGCGCCAACGGCATCCTGCTCAACATCACCGGCGGCAAGGACCTCGGGCTGTTCGAGGTCAACGAGGCGGCGGAGATCATCCACTCGGCGGCCGACGCCAACGCCAACATCATCTTCGGCGCGGTGATCGACGACGGCCTCGCCGACGAGATCCGCGTGACGGTGATCGCCACCGGCTTCGACCGCGCGGGCCTGCGCGCGACGCGCGCCGAGCGCGAGCGCGGCCCCCGCGACCGCGGCCCGCGGATCGACGATCGCCAGCGGTCGTCGCTCGAGATCCGCGACGACGATCTCGACATCCCGCCCTTCCTGCGCTGAGCCGTGAAGCGGCGTCCGGGCCGCTGCTAGGGTCCGGCGCTGCATGGCCGCCGGTGCTGCCGAGACGCTCAAGCGGACCCCGTTGTACGACCGCCACGTGGCGGCGGGCGCGCGGCTGGTGCCCTTCGCCGGCTGGGAGATGCCGGTCCAGTACGCGGGCATCAAAGAGGAGCACGTGGCGGTTCGCCGCGAGGTAGGCGTGTTCGACGTATCGCACATGGGCGAAGTGGAGACGACGGGCCCGGACGCGGAGCGCTTCCTCCAGCGCGTCCTGTCGAACGACGTCACCAAGATCGCGCTCGACGGAGCCCAGTACTCGGTCCTGTGCCGTGAGAACGGCGGCGTGCTCGACGACCTCTTCACGTACCGCCACGGCGACGGCTTCCTGACCGTCACGAACGCCGCCAACCATGAGCGCGACCTCGACTGGCTGCGGCGACAGGCGCGCGGCTACGACGTCAGGGTCCACGACCGTCTCGACGACTTCGCCATGCTGGCCGTACAGGGTCCGCGGGCGCGCGAGCTGGTGTTCGGGATGGCCGACGGTGAGCTGCCGAAGCGTTTCCGCACCGCACGCCTCAACGTGGCCGGCGCCCCAGGCACGCTGGTCTGCGGGACCGGCTACACCGGCGAGGACGGGGTCGAGTTGCTCATCGCGCCCGGGTACGCGACCACGGTGTGGGACGCGCTGATGGACTCCGGCGCCACGCCGGCCGGCCTCGGCGCGCGCGACACCCTGCGGCTCGAGGTCTGCTTCCACCTCTACGGCAACGACCTGATGGAGGAGCGCGGCCCGATCGAGGCCGGCCTCGGCTGGTGCTGCAAGGAGGACACCGGCTTCATCGGGTCGGACGCGGTCCGCGCCACCCGCGAGGCCGGGCCGCGCGAGAAGCTGGTGCCGTTCGCCATGACCGGGCCGGGCATCGCCCGCCAGGGCAACCCCGTGGTGGGTGGCGGCGAGGTGACCTCGGGCACGATGTCCCCGTGCCTGGGGATCGGCATCGGCATGGCCTACGTGCCCGCCGACCGGACCGAGCCCGGTACCCAGATCGAGATCGACGTCCGCGGCAAGCCGCGCCAGGCCGAGGTGCGGGGAAAGCCGCTCTACTCCAAGGAGCGCTGAACGTGGCCGCGTACCCCGACGACCTCAGGTACCACCCCGAGCACGACTGGGCGCGGATCGACGGCGACGTCGCCACGTTCGGCATCACCTGGTACGCACAGGACCAGCTCGGCGAGGTGGTCTTCGTCGACCCGCCGGAGGTCGGCAAGACGGTCACCAAGGACGAGCCGTACGCGGAGATCGAGTCGGTGAAGGCCGTCTCGGACGTCGTGGCGCCGCTGTCGGGCGAGATCGTCGAGGTCAACGAGGCGCTCGGCGACTCGCCGGAGCAGATCAACGAGGACCCGTACGGCGAGGGCTGGCTGGTGCGCGTCCGCCTCAGCGACCAGTCGGAGCTGGAGGAGCTGCTCGACCGCGAGGCGTACGAGGGCAGCCTGGCTTGAGTCGCTACACCTCCGCCACCGACGCCGACCGGAAGGCGATGCTGGAGCGCATCGGCGCCGGCTCGATCGACGAGCTGTTCGCCGACATCCCCGAGGGCGTCCGGCTCGACCGCGCGATCGACCTGCCCACGGGCAAGCCGGAGCAGGAGGTGTACGCGTACCTGCGCGACCTGGCGGCGCGCAACGTGTCGGCCGAGGACGAGATCTGCTTCCTCGGGGCCGGGATGTACGACCACTACGTGCCGGCGCTGGTCGACGCGCTGCTGTCGCGCTCGGAGTTCCTGACCCCTTACACGCCGTACCAGCCGGAGGTCTCGCAGGGGACGCTCCAGGTCATGTTCGAGTACCAGACCGCGATCAGCGAGCTGACCGGCCTGCCGGTCTCGAACGCGACCCTGTACGAGGGGCCCTCGGCGGTCGCCTCCGCGGGCTGGCTGGCGCGGCTTCAGAACGGGCGCGGGCGGTTCCTGGTCTCACGCGCGCTGCACCCGCACTCGCGCGAGGCGCTGGCGACGACCGCGGCCGGCTACGGCACCGCGGTCGAGGAGCTGCCGCTGAGCGGCGGCGTGACCGACCTCGACGCCCTGCGCGACGCCGTCGGCGACGACGTCTCGGCCGTCTTCCTGGCGCAGCCGAACTTCCTCGGCGCCGTCGAGGACCTCGAGGCGCTGGCGCCGGTGGCGCGCGACACCGGCGCCCTGCTGGTCGTCGACGTCGATCCCATGACGCTGGGCGTGCTGCGCCCGCCGGGCGACTTCGACGTCGACATCGCGGTCGGCGAGGGCCAGCCGCTCGGCAACCGGCTCGACTACGGCGGCCCTTCGTTCGGGTTCTTCGCGGCCCAGCAGGCCTACATGCGGCGGATGCCGGGCCGGATCGCCGGGGAGACGGTCGACGCGGACGGCAAGCGCGGCTTCGTGCTCACGCTCCAGACCCGCGAGCAGCACATCCGGCGCGAGAAGGCGACGCACAACATCACCACCGCGCAGACGCTGAACGCCCTCGCCGGCATCGTCTACCTGTCGTGGCTCGGCCGCCGCGGGATCGTCGAGCTCGGGGAGCTGCTGCTGCACCGCACCGCCTACGCGCGGCGTGCGCTGGCGGCGCTCGACGGCATCGAGCTGCTGCACGAGCAGCCCGTCGTGCGCGAGTTCGCCGTGCGGCTGCAGGCTCCGGTCGGCCGCGTGATCGAGCGCTGCGCCGCCGAGGGCGTCAACCCCGGCTATCCGCTCGGCGCCGACTACCCGGAGTTCGAGGACGGGCTGCTGGTGGCGATCACCGAGCAGCGCTCGCGCGCCGACATCGACCGGCTGGCCGAGGTGCTGGGCGCCGCCGTGGCGGCGGAGCGCCAGACGGTGACGGCGTGACGGTCACGATCTTCGAGAAGTCGGTCGAGGGGCGGCGGGCGTTCGTGGCGCCCGAGCTCGACGTGCCGCGCGACGACGACGCCGTGCCGGAGCGCTTCCGGCGCTCGGAGCCGCCGCGGCTGCCGGAGATCGCCGAGCCGGAGATCGTCCGCCACTACACGATGCTGTCGACGCGCAACTTCCACGTCGACAAGGGCTTCTATCCGCTCGGCTCGTGCACGATGAAGCACAACCCGAAGCTGCACGAGCGCGTGGCGGCGCTGCCCGGCCACGCGCGGCTGCACCCGCTGCAGTCGCCTGCGCGGGCCCAGGGCGCCCTGCAGCTGATGTGGGAGCTCCAGCGGGCGCTGGCCGAGATCGCCGGGCTGCCGCACGTGTCGCTGCAGCCGTCGGCGGGGTCGCAGGGCGAGCTGGCGGGCGTGCTGCTCACGCGCGCCTACCACGAGGCGCGCGGGCAGCATCGGCGGAAGGTGCTCACGCCCGACACCGCGCACGGCACCAACCCCGCCACGGTGACGATGGCGGGCTACGAGGTGGTCAAGCTCGGGACGGCCGACGACGGCGGCGTGGACCTCGACGACCTGCGCGCGAAGCTCGACGACGACGTCGCCTCGCTGATGCTCACGAACCCGAACACGCTCGGCGTCTTCGATCGCAACATCGAGGAGATCGCCCGGGTGGTCCACGAGGCGGGCGCCACGCTCTACTACGACGGCGCCAATCTGAACGCCGTGATGGGTCGCGCGCGGCCGGGCGACATGGGGTTCGACATCGTCCACTACAACCTGCACAAGACCTTCACGCAGCCGCACGGCGGCGGCGGCCCGGGGGCGGGGCCGATCGCGGTGTCCGACCGGATCGAGCCGTACCTGCCGCGCCCCCAGGTGGTGAAGCACGAGGACGGGACGTTCGGGTTGGATTTCGACCGCCCGAAGTCGATCGGCCGGCTGCGCGGCTTCCAGGGCAACTTCGGCGTCTTCGTGCGCTCGTACGCCTACATCCTCTCGCTCGGCGCTGACGGGCTGGCGGAGGCGAGCGACACCGCGGTGCTGAACGCCAATTACCTGATGGCGAAGCTGCAGGAGCTGTGCGGCGAGCACCTGCCGGCGGCGTTCGACCGCACCTGCATGCACGAGTTCGTGCTCACCGGCGGGCCGATGAAGAAGGCGCTCGGGATTCGCACGCTCGATCTGGCGAAGCGGCTGCTCGACCACGACTTCCACCCGCCGACCGTCTACTTCCCGCTGCTGGTGGACGAGGCGCTGCTGATCGAGCCGACCGAGACCGAGACCCGCGAGACGCTCGACGCGTTCGCGGAGGGGGTCGCCGAGATCCTGCGCGAGGCGGCCGAGGATCCGTCCGTGGCGCGGGGGGCGCCTTACGACACGCCGGTGCGGCGGCTCGACGAGGCGGCCGCGAACCGGCGCCCGGTGGTCCGCCAGGCGATGTAGTGGCCCCCGAGCTGACGTTGCGGGCGGGGCGGCGGCGGGTGCGGATCTCGAATCCCGGCAAGGTCCTGTTCCCGGCCGACGGGATCACGAAGGAGGACCTCGCCCGCTACTACGCGACGATCGCGCCCGCGATGGTCCCGCACGTCAAGGACCGGCCGCTGAACCTCTGGCGCTGGAACCGCGGGATCGACGAGGAGCTCGTGGTCCAGCAGGCGATCCCGAAGGGCGCGCCGGAGTGGGTGCGGCGGGTCACGGTGCCGCGGCGGCGCGGCGGTGACGTCGAGCACGCGGTCGGGGGCGAGCCGGCGACGCTGGTGTGGCTGGCGAACCAGAACTGCATCACGCCGCACGTGTGGACGGCGCGCGCCGACAAGCCGGATGCGCCGGACCGCCTGGTGTTCGACTTCGACCCGCCCGACGACGGAGACGGGCATCTGGAGGCGATCCGGGCGGGAGCGCTGGGTATCGGCGAGCTGCTGCGCGAGAACGGGCTGCAGCCGTTCGCGATGACGTCGGGGTCGCGCGGGATCCACGTCGTGGCGCCGCTGCGGCGGCGGTGGACGTCGGACGAGGTGCGGGCGGTGGCCGGCGAGCTGGCCGAGAAGGTCGCGGAGCGGCTGCCGGACCAGCTCACCACCTCGTGGCGCAAGGCCGGCCGCGGCGGCCGCGTGCTGGTCGACGCCGCCCGCAACACCTACGCCCAGACCGCCGTCGCCCCGTATGCGGTGCGGGCGAAGCCGGCGGCGCCGGTCGCGACGCCCCTGTTCTGGGAGGAGCTCGAGGAGCCCGACCTGCATCCGCGGCGGTGGACGCTGGCCTCGGTGCCGGAGCGCGTTGAGCGCCGCGGCGACCCGTGGGACGGGATCGGGGCGGCGGCAGGGTCGCTGCCGCGGGTCTGAGCGGGGCGAACGTCAACTGCGGCTGGGTGGGGAAGCGAGGGAGCCGCCCGCGTGGCCGACGAGGGGGGTGGCTAGAGAAACCGTCCTCCTGGGAAAGGAATGCTTGCCACCCCCCCGGATTTGCCGCGCCGGCGGGCTTCTCGCTTCCTCACCCAGCGCAGTTGACGTTCGCTGGCTCACCGAGCCGCTCCTCGGGCCGCAACTCATCCAACGCACCCGCGGCGAGCCGGTGGCCGAGCGCCGGGGCGTGCTTGAACAGGTTGTTGCCGGCCACGAACACCACCGCTCCGGCCTCCCAGACCGCGATCGCGTCGTGGCCCCACGGCAGCTCGGTCACCCAGCAGGTGCGCGCCTCGACCGGCCGCGGCTCCAGGCCCGGCAGGCGCTCGGCGACGTAGGCATGCGTGGCCTCGGTCCCGTCGAGCCCGATCGCGTAGCGGTCGTTGCCGGGCAGCGGGTCGCCGTACGCGCCGGTCGTCGAATCCTGAAAGCAGGGGAGCGGCGAGGGCTCGCGTACCGGATAGGCGAAGCGCGTGTGGGTCGACACCCGGACCGGCAGCTCGAGCCCGGCGCCGGCGGCGAGCGCCGCGGTGTCGCGCCCGGCGCATACGACCACCCGGTCGTGCCGCGCGACGGCGCCCCCGGCCCGGACCTCGCCCGACGGCCGCACCTCGACCACCTCGTCCGCGACCAGACGATCCCCCAGCGCGGCGACCAGCGCCCCGACCGCCGCGCGGGTGCGGATCACGCCGCCGTCCTCGTCGAGCATCGCCGGCTCTGGCCGGGCCGCGAGGATCGGCAGTTCGAAATCGGCATCGACCATCCGGGCCCGCACGCCGGCGTCGTGCAGCAGCGGCAGCCGCCGCTCGACCGCCGGCCCCACCGCCACCGACCCCACCGGCGCCAAGAGCTCCACGCCGAACCGGTGCTCCCACGCCCGCCAGCCCGCGCGGGCTTGCACCGCCAGCGCGACCAGCCGCGGGTCGTCGTGTGCGTGGCGGAAGATCCGCGACTCGCCGCCGGACTGGCCGGCGCCCGGCGCACCGCGCTCGTAGACCGTCACGT
>CAWKIT010000006.1:0-80867 GCA_963849695.1 uncultured Solirubrobacteraceae bacterium | reverse complement strand
CGGCGACGCGCGCGACTTCGGCGGAATCGAGGAATGGGGCAGAGAGCTGCTCGCGACAACTGGTTCGACGTGGGAATCTCTCAGCGAGGGCGTTGCCGGCGTCGTTGAAGTCGCTGTCGTGAGAAACGCATATGCGCACGGCGGTCGGCGCATCGACGAGCTCGCAGCAAAGCGGCTCCGAGCCGTCGGCAAGACTCAGCCGAGAGCCGACGAAGTAGTCGTCCTCGACTATCCGACACTGCGCGTGTTTCGCGGGCGGCTCCGCGCCCTGATGAACCAAGGCGGAATCGGTAGACGCGAGAGCTGAAGCCGCCCGCGCCGCGCTCTCGGAAGTCGCGCGAAGCGGTAGCGCGCTACTGGCGGTGCTGCATGCGATCAGTCCCGTGCGCCCAGATCGGCTGTCGCTGGAGATGACGCGGGAATTTCCGGCCCGCCGTGCCCGCGTATTCGAGTTCTTCGCAGACGCTGCCCTACTCACGAAATGGTGGGGCCCGAGCGGGTTCAGCATCCCGAGCGTCGATTTCACTCCGCGCGTCGCTGCGACCTTCCGGATCCAGATGCAGCCCGCCCGAGGGCGAGGCGTTCCAGCTGACCGGGACCTTTCGGGAGGCCGACGCCCCGTCGCAGCTTGCCTTCTCGTTCGAGTGGGAGCCCGCCGATCCGGACGATCAGGAGACTGTGGCGCAGCTCTCGTTCCAGGTGGTCGACGACTCGACCAAGGTCCACCTGGCCCAGGGCCCGTTCAAGACCGAAGCGCGACGCGCGCTTCACCCGGACGGCTGGGCGCTCGTTCGACAAACTCGGCTGGCTCGTAGCTGAGCAGCGGTAGCCACCGCCGACGCCGGCCCCCGCATCGTGCTGTCGCTCCTCGCGCAAGGCGACGCTGCCGCGACCCGGCTCCCGCAGCGCCGGCGCGATGCCTACCGGGGCGGCTACGCGGCGTGAGGCGCCCAGTCGATCGCCGCCAGCTCGCCCACCGTCCCAGCGCGACTCGCGCCCCAGAACGCCGAGAGCCCGCTCGAGTGAACGGGCTCTGCGGTGGATCTGCGGCTCGTCTTCCTCTCTGTTGGGAACCTCCTCTTCCGAGGTCAGCCCCCGCCTTCGAGGCGAGCCGTTACGTTGCACCATCGCGCACCACGTGGGAAGCGGCAAGCGTAGGAACTACGGGTCTCCACGCCTGGTCTTCGGACATCTGAGCCATGGCTGCGGGTCATAGAAGGTCGGACCAGTGCTGGCGCGTCCTCGCCCTTCTCGTAACGCACGGAAACTCGGCGGCGCCGGCGACCGCCGACGAAGTGCCCGCGTCGCCGCTCGCCGGATCACCGCAGCGGGACCGCTCCAATTCGTGTGTGAAGCAGCAGCGGCGTGAAAGCCGTTCCCTGGAACGCCCGGAGGATCATCCGCTGCTGAACTCAGGCAGCAGTCGCGTAGGTTTCGGCGATGGCCGACCAGTTGAACCCGGATGCGGTTCGGAGCCCTGGCGAGTTGATCGTTTTTCTCAACCGCCTGCGGGAGGACATCGAACGCGACGCGGCGGCGGTGAAGCGAAGACAGGACGCTGGCAAGGAGTTGGCCGTCCTCGGCGCGCAATACGCGTCGTTCACACTTCCGGACGCGCTTGAGTCGCTCGTTGGCTGGCTCGAAGATCGTTTCACCTACGAGCAGCATCATGATCTCGCAGCTATCCGGAGCACGGTCGATGCCGAGAAGTGGCGCGAGGTCGCGCGGTGCTTCTTCATGGCGGCGATCTACGAGTGACGGCGCCGAGGCAGAGACGACCGCGAACGCCGACGATCCAGGCTGATGCTTCTCGCGGCAAAGCGCGAGCGGCGACGTTCGAGGGGCCTCGAGGCGGCGGTGAGCGTTAGCTGCCGTCAGCGCTCTGTGGCCGCGCTGACGGGGCGCTGCGCCAGCGACTCCACGAACTCGAGAAAGTGGGTGAGGACGCCCTTGGGATCTTCGATCTGCGGCCAATGCCCGATCTCGTCGTCGAGGAGGACGACATCCGGTTCCGGGATCAGCTCGGCGTAGCGTGCGGCCATATGGTGACCGGAGTTGGGGTCATATGGACCGTCGATGAAGCGCATCGGCACGCTCGTCTCTCGCATCGCCCGCACCCAGCGGTTCCGGTGGTGGTAGCGATCGAGGATGAATCGACCCACCTTATGCGCGACGCGGCGGCCGTCGTTGTAGTCCACGATCTCGCTGAACTGCCGCCACAGCTCGTCCGACGGTTTGCTGTTCGGTCCGAACGCCTCGTTTACGGCCGGGCGTATCACCGCATCGGCTAGGAATATCCGCGGGTACTTCGCAAAGAGCCCGCCCAGCGGCGTCTTGGCCGTGAGCGTCTGCATCAGCCGCGGACGGTAGGCCTCGATGAACATGCCCCCGTTTAGCCAGGTGATCGAGCCGATCTCGTACGGGCGGGTCCGCTCGTCGCGCTCCTCGAAACGACTGAGCAGCTCCTGGGCGACACTGTCGCCGACGTCGTGAGCCAGGATATGGCATTCGGAGACGCCGAGGTGTGCGAGCAGGGCCTCGTGCATGTCCGCGTGGTCGTGGACGGAATACTCGTATTCGAGCGGCTTCGCCGAGAAGCCCATCCCGAGCATGTCCGGAGCGATCAGCGTGAAGCGCTCACTCAAGGTCGGCCAGATCGCATGCCAATCGAAGGAGCTGAACGGGTATCCGTGGATGAGCAACAGAACCGGTCCCGTTCCCTCCCGCCGGTAGAAGACCTCGAATCCGAGGTAGTCGAAGGATCGGCCCCGCGAGCGCCACTGCTCAAGTTCCGCGTCCATCGCAACCCTCCGGGCCGAGCTGGTCGATGACCACGACCCTCCCACCGGCCTGGCGGGGCGTCAAGGCCGGTGAGAACGTCATGAGCGACACATGATGAGCACATCCGTTCCCTTCTTCCTGGTCGACGTGTTCGCCGACACGCCGCTGACCGGCAATCCACTGGCCGTCGTCGCCGAAGCCGAACGGATCGAGGAATCGGTGATGCGCTCGGTTGCGCGTGAGTTCAATCAGTCCGAGACGACGTTCGTGCTGCCCCCGACACGTCCTGAAGCGACCTGGCGGCTGCGCTCGTTCACGCCGGCGGGCGCCGAGGTCGTCGGCGCCGGCCACAACGTGCTGGGCGCGTGGTGGTGGCTCGCCACGTCCGGGCGGATCGAACTCGACGCCGACGGCGGAGCAGCGGTTGCGCAGGAGTTCGGAGGCCGCGTCCTGCCCGTGCAGGTGTCGGGTCGAGACGGACGGCCGGAGGCGATCGTGATCGAGCAAGCGCCGCCGGAGTTCGGGCGCACCGTGACCGCTCGCGACGAGCTGGCGGCCGCACTGGGGTTCGAGCGCGGCGCGGCCGACGTGTTCGACGACGTGCCGGCGCAGGTCGTCTCGACCGGCGCGGCGCATCTGCTGGTGCCCGCGCGCGACCGCGCGGTCGTCGATCGCGCGCGACCCGACGGCTCCCGGCTGGCGGCGGCGCTCGCGCAGGTCGGCGGCCAGGGGTGCTACCTGTACTGCCTGGATCCTGTCGATCCGGCCGCGGTCGCGCACGCCCGGTTCTTCAACCCGACGGTCGGCATCGCCGAGGATCCCGCCACCGGCAGTGCGGCCGGTCCGCTCGTCAGCCGGCTCGTCGCACTGGGCGTGGTGCCCGACGGGGCGCTCGTGCACGTCGAGCAGGGCCACGCCGTCGGACGGCCGAGCCGGATCCGGGTGCAGGTCAGCGGCGAGCGGGTCCGGATCGGCGGGGCGGCCGTCGTCGTGGCAGAAGGCAGGCTCACTGCGTGAGGGAGTTCAGTTCAACGGAGGACACCGATGACCGAGGCGGACGAACGCCATCTGCGCCGAGCCGTCGAGCTGGCGGCCGCGGCCCGCGCCGCGGGCGACATGCCCTACGGATCGCTGCTCGTGGGTCCCGCGGGCGATGTGCTCGCCGAGGACCGCAACACCGTCGCGACCGAGCAGGACATCACGGCCCATCCCGAGCTCAAGCTGGCCCGCTGGGCGGCTCGCCACCTCGACGCCGAGGCGGCCCGGCTGACCACGATGTACACAAGCTGTCAGCCGTGTCCCATGTGCTCGGGCGCGATCGCGCGCTCGGGTCTCGGGCGCGTCGTCTTCGCGCTCTCCGGCGAACAGCTGGCCGGCCTCAAGCCGCCCGGCGCGATCGGTCCGGATGATGCGCCCGTGGACTACGAGGGCCCGACCCTGTTCGACGAAGCCCGCGTTCCGATCGACGGCTACTACACCTGAAACCCAAGGCGTCCCCGGCGCTCCGCGGGACCGTGGATGCGAGCCTGTCCCGGCCGCGCCGCAGCACGGCTGCTCCAAACGACCAAGCCGACGCGCAAGCAGGCCGCCGCGTCTCGCGCATAGCGACACTCCGCCGACCGATGTGTCGAGCGTTGCCGGCAGGCGGAGGAGTACTCGCGATAGCACGTGGGAAGCCAGCGCCGGTCGTCCTGGACCGGTGCACGCCGGACGCCCGCGGCTTCGATGTCGCCGGTGTCTAGCCGGCGATCAGCGGGCCATCGGGCGCCTGGAGGCAACGAGGCGGCAGACTGAGTCACGCCGACAGCGCGGCGCAGAACTCGCTGCCTGCGGGGATGTTGAGACCGGAGAAGCTGAGCAGCCCGTCGAAACCGCTTACGTAGCGGCCCGCATTGGCCAGGACGAGCCCAGCGCCTGGGACGGTGAGGTGACGCTGATTGCCGCGGCCGGTGAATGTGATCTCGCCGTCCGTCGCTTCGATGCGCACCGAGGCGGTGCTCTTCGTGGTGAGCGACCGGCCGTTTGCGGAGTAGGTCTCGGTGAAGTCCACTGAGCGGCCCAGCTGGCGGATCGGCGTCCCATCGCGATCGAAGAACGTCGTGATCACGAAGGTGCCCTGGTGGTGGATTGTCACCGTGAACGTGCATGGGTTGGTCCCGTAGTTGAGCGTCTCACCGGGCGCCACAACCTCGATCAACTCGAAGGGACTCACCTCGACCGTCGGGGGCGTCGCCGCGGCCGAAGCGATGGGCAGCGCGGCCACCACCCAACAAAGGGCGACGGCAAGACGGCAGATCGCGCGGGTCATCTCGACTCGTTCGGGCGCTGTGGCTCCAGGGCCACCACCCTAGCCCCGCCGCGCTCGCCGGCGCAACCCGGTACCTCAAGCCACGTGCCCATGGCGCCACTCCCGGGCCCTTGGCACGGACGACGGGCTCCTGCGCGAAGCTCCCTTGCGCGAATCGCGGCAGCGCAAAACTCAATCGCACCGGTGCCGCAAACTGCTGTTTGGAGGCACAGGCGGCACTGCCGCTGACAGGCGAAACCGCAAGCGCACGGCCGGGAAGGCTCACCCGGCCATGCGCAGTTGACGCCGACATTGGAGACTCCAACCGGCCGTCTTCAGCGGATCAGCCCTGCACGTCGATCGAGCCCGCAGAAGTGGCCGACAGCACCACGGAGGCGCCGATGCCGGCGGTGCCGTCGCCGTCGATGCATTCGACGCGAATCGTGCTCGGAGTGGGTAGCTCCACGGCGCGATTGAACGCCAAGGTTCCGTACGAGCCAGTTTCAATCAGCGACGCTCGAGGCACCGTAGCGGTGGATGAGTCGAGGTGTTGGCCGAGGGAACTGTAGACGTTGCACGAGACCACATCCGACGTTTCCTGCTGGTTGAGCGCCTGACCCTTGCCAGTCAGCAGGAACGTGCCGGCGGGAAGGTCCAGCGTGACCACCGTCTTGTAGTTCGCGCCGTCGAGGAACGCGTAGCCAGCCGTGGTGTAGATCGCGCTCGCCGCCCCTGGATCGCCCTTCGGGCCCTGCGGCCCAGCGTCGCCCTTAGGGCCCTGCGGCCCAGCCTCGCCCTGCGGGCCCTGCGGACCGACCTCGCCTCGCTGGTTCCACGCGATCGCCTTCTCCTTCCTATCGCGCGAAGCGATAGCGCGGCGGCTTTGCGACAGCGAGCTGGCGTACGCTCACCGAGGCGATCCTCCGCCGAGGCCGCAGGGGGTGTGGATTCTGCGCTTCGTTTTTGTGAGCTGCGCAATGGGCGAGGCGGAAGCGCTGCCAGTCCGAGCCGTTCCGCGACGCACGAAGCACATACATTCAGTGCTTGTTCTCCTCGACATAAATCAGATCTTCGACGACCCCTTCCTCACTCGGCCATCGCTCATGGCGCTGCTCCGGCACCGAGCGGACGGGGAGTTCGCCGTGGCTCTGGCCGGCGTTGTCGTCGACGAGGCGGTTCGCCAATACAAGAAGCACCTCAAGCGGCGTCCTGCCCGAGCCTTCGAGGAACTCGGCGCAGAGCGCGAATCAGATCCGCCCCGCCGGGACCGATCCGGTTTGGCTGGATCGCTACCGCCAGCGACTACTCGAGCGTCTCGCAGAGCTTGATGTAGCAATCCTCGAGGAGCCGGCGACCGAAGAGATCGAGCAGTGGCGACGGGATGCGCGGAAGCCCTTCAAAGACGACGGCGAGAAAAACGACGGCGATGCGCGCATCTGGGCGACCGCTCTCGAAGTCGGAAGCCGACAGCGCGTCATCCTGATCTCCCGCAACCACAAAGACTTTGGTCAGGACGATGAGACCCTTGCTATTGAACTCCTTGAGGACCTGCACCGTCATGGGCTGACCGCAGATCAGATTCTCCTAAGGCCCTCCGTCGTCCACGCCCTCGGCGACGTCGGAGCACCGTTTGTAACGCGAGCACGAGCTGCGGACCTACTTGAGCGTGGACGCGGCAGGCAGGCGCTCTTGCAAAGGGCATGGCACGTTGCCAACGATCGCGTTCTGGACAATGACTCCCTGCCGTTGCTGGGGCTTGATGTCGACCTCGACTCAGAAACGGTGTATATCTCGACCTGCGAGACCAAGAAGTTGACGGTAAACGCAGCGTTCCAAGTCGGCGAGGATATTGCCGTGGAGGCTTCGGTGTACGGTGAAGCCGACGTCGACGTGCTCGTGTACCGCGCGGACGCGTACGGGCTCCCGGATAACAGTCCGATTGTCATACACGACTACGAGTTCAATGAGTCGTACGCCGAGGGCCAAGTAGTGCTATATCTGGAAGTGATACTGGAGACGACAGTGAACGACAATCGGGACGTTTCCGCGCCAGCATTCGTTAGCGCTCGGGTTGCCGAGAGAAGCCAGTAGCGGCCGCCGGTGCCACCTGGGGTCACCCGTAGTCCCAGTCCTGACCGCGCACCGCGTCGGGCAGCTCGTCGCCAAGCTCGCCGAGGAACTGGCTCGCGAAGGTCCTGAACGCCTGACCGTACCCGATGGCCTGACCCCTCGCGACCTGAAGCCGGTGCACAACGGCGGCCGGCAACTGCGAGTAAGTCGAGAACACGAGGATCCTGCGCGTCCGCGTCATACCGACGAAGAACACGCGGCGCTGCTCCTGCAGCTGCGTCGCCTGGTCGTCCGGCTCGGCGTCCAGGACCTGCGGCATCAGACCTTCAACCAGGCCTCCAAGCACGACGAGGTCCGCGGTCAGGCCCTTCGACGCGTGCATGCTCATCACCCGGACCTCGGACGACTCGAGCGGCGTCTCGCGCTGCGCCACGCCGTAGCGCAGCGCCGCACCGAGCGACACGATCTGGTCCGCGTCCGCTACCGCGGCGAGCGCGGTCTGGCGGAGGAGGTCCAGCTCGTTGTCCTCTTCAGGCATGAGTCGGTCGATTAGCTCCGTCGGGCGATCCGCCACGCCCGGCAGATTCTCCAGCGCGACGAGCAGTTCGCGGTAGCGGTCGAGCGCGCCGCCTGTGTGCGGGATCGATAGCTCGCCGTCGTCCAGCCGATCGAGGATCTCCCGGACGCTACAAGCCCGCTCCCTAGCCGCCGCGTAGAGCCGACGGTACGGGCCCCGGCGCTCTGTGGACGAGCCGAGCGCAAGCCACGCGCGCAGCGCCACCCGGTCGTCGGGGTCCTCGAGGAGCGTGATCAGCGTGAGGATTTCTTTGGCCTTGTCCGAGTCGACCGGCTCTTCGCGAAAGTACGAGCTGCAGTCGATGCCTCGCTCGCGAATGGCGTCGCGGATCGCGTAGCCGATTACTCGCCGGTTGGCGAGGATGAGGCACTTGCCGGCTTCGACCTGTCCGCTGTCGATCTTGTGATTGACGAAGTCGGCGATCGCGGCAGCCTCCTCCTCGATCGAGCGAAACTGGACGTGGTGGATCTCGCCGTCCGGGTTGCCGGCCATCGGCTCGAGCGGCCCGCGCAGGCGGCCTGGGTTGCGCTGCACGATCGTCTGCGCCATCTTGACCACGCGGCTTGGGCAGCGCCGACAGATCACGAATTCGACGTCTTCGGTGCCGGTGTGGTCCTCGTGGAAGTTTCGGATCCCCTCCGGGTTGGCGTGCTTGAAGCCGTAGATCGATTGGTCATCGTCGCCGATGATCGCGATCTTCGAGTCCGAGCTCAGCAGGTTGAGCACCTCCTGCTCGGCGCGGTTGAGGTCCTGGTACTCGTCGACGAGCACGTGCGTGTATATCGCGCGCTCTTCCGCCTGCGGGTTGTGCTGCAGGTAGTAGAGAGCGATCGGGACGACTTCGCCGACCATCATCGCGCGGTGCCAGCGCAGCGTGTCGAGGAGCTCGTCCTGAAAACCTTGGTCGAGTCCGGGGACTGGGGATCCAGGCGGCTCGGCCTGGCGCCGTGCCCACGCGGCCTCGAACGCAACGACGAGCTTCTGCCGGTCGCGAAGCGTCCCGAAGTCACCCTGCAGATCCTTCAGGAGGATGTTGCGCTCGAAGTCGAGCACGATGCGCGGTGTCCGGCCGGTCGCCTGGAGCACGTGTTGGCGGCCGAGGATCGAGAAGCAGAAGCTGTGCAGCGTACGCGGCACGAGCTCGTCGCCGGCGGCTTCGAGCTCGCCGACGGCGCTGACGAGATCCCTCGCGGCGGTGCGAGCGAACGTCACCACGAGGATCTCCGCGGGGTCGACGCCCTGTTCGAGCAGTGCGGCGAGCCGTCGGATGAGTGCGTAGGTCTTGCCGGTGCCAGGGCCAGCGAGCGCACGGAGGGCGTCGGCGGTCGAGGTCGCGAAAGTCGTCGTGGGGTCGGGCGGCGGCGGGGACGCCGGCTCTGCAGTCATGTTTGAGGAGTCTCGACGAAATTACTGAGGATCGCCAACTGGTGTTCGCGTCAGTCCACTGTCGAAGCGGTTTCGCGTCACCGAGGCGCGCTGTCGTGCGTCAGGAGAAGCGATGTAAACGTCGTTGATATCCGCGACCGCTGTGTCGTTTCGATTTGAGCCTTGGAGAAGAGTCTCGAACCTGCTTGTCCGTACTTCAGGGCGATATGAAGGTTCCAATGCAAGTCGTTGACCGCCGATTGACTGCGCTCGAAGGCTCTGCCGAGTATTGGTCTTAGCTCATGCCGCGTTCGCAGGACCGTGTTTCCGGGCGTCGTCTCCGCTGTTGCTTATCTGTGCCGGCCCTCCGCGTCAAGGCGCGAGATCGTCGTGTTGATGGTTCGGGCCCTCCGGGGGGATGGAGGGGCGTGCGGTCGGTCGGGGACGTGGTCATGGTGCGCGCGGGCGCCCGGGCTTATCTCGGTCCGCGATCCGGCCGTGCAGCCGGTCGGTGACGTGATGGTTGATGGGGTGATCCCGCTGGGGTAAGCGTTGCGGCCGCTCGGTCTTTCTGGGCCGGCCACGAGGTAGTGGCGGCAGCAGCATGCGAGGAGCCGGCCGCGGCGCATCGGTGTGATGGAGGACTGCGCGCGCACCTGAGACAGTTTCAAGCCGGTTGCAGCGCCTCGTCTCCGAGTTCACGCAGCGTGTGGTAGCTGCGCTTGAGCAGCTTGCGAGCGACGGCCAGGCAGGCGCGGTTGCCGCCGAGCCGCGCGGCCGCCTGCTCGTAGTAGGCGTGGTCGGGGCTGCCCGCGCGTCGCGCGAGTTGGGCGGCCTCGTAGAGCGCCCAGCGCAACGCCGGCGGGCCCTGGCGCGACAGGTGCCCGGGCGCGCGGCGCTGATCGGACTGGTGGACGGTGATGTCCAGGCCGGCGTAGCGCACCGCGTGCCGCGATGAGGAGAACCGGCGCGCGTCGCCGAGCTCGGCGAGGATCGTGACCGCGGTCAGCGCGCCGATGCCGTAGTGGGCCATCAGCGCGCGGCAGCCGGGCTGGCGGCGCCCGTAAGCGCGCAGCTCGCGCGTGAGCGGCCCTGACTGAGCGTCGAGCGCGTCGATGACCGTCAGCGCGACCGTGACCTGCTCGCGCGCCACCGCCGGCAACTGGAGCTCCTCAAGCCACTGCCGCTTCTCCACGGTGAGCAGGTCGCGTCGCTGCGCGACGCCGTGGTGATAGAGCACGGCCTGGATGCGCTGCTGCCACTCGCCGCGCTGGTCAACCAGCGTGTGGCGCAGACGCACGCGCGCGCGAGATCGAGCAGGTGCCCCGGCGGGATCCACGCCTCCGGCAGCCGCCCGACGATCAACAACTCGCGCAAGTGGCGGGCGTCGGCGCGATCGGTCTTGGCCCGCTTCTTGCTCCCGCGCAAGCTGCTCGTCTCCGCCGGCTCGGCCAGGTGCACGTCAGCGCCGACCGCCTGGAGCTCCTCGACGAGAACCGCCAGCCGGTCGTCGCCTCCAGCGCGACCTCAAGCCGATGGCCGGCGAAGCGGCCCAAGAACTGACGGACGCTATCGCGGTGCGCCGGCGTCACCCGGGCGCGGCTGACCTCCCCGGTGTCGCTGTCCAGCCAGTCGGCCGTGATCTGTGCTCGATGCTGGTCGAGTCCCATTACGATGGCCACTCGGGGGCCTCCTCACGCTCCACGGTTCATTACCGGCACGCCATGCGCGCCTGAGCTGAGGAGGTCCCTACACACACGCCCGGACAGAGCCCGGCTCATGCCATCTTTCGCGTGATACCGGCACTCCGCAGACTGCTCTTGGTGAGCCGGCGGAGTGCGGCTTCCGCGTGATCGCCCGTACTCGTGTTCGCGAGCCAGCGAGCGCTCCTATTGCGTCGATGCGGCCGCGTCGCCAGTACGGCCGCGAGGAAGGAAAGTGAGGAGCGCGAGCTCTCGGAGCGCGAAGCGCAGCGATCGTTGAATCAGATCCCGGGCGGCAGCCGCCGGCGGTCAGCCACGGAACGCTCTCCGGGATCGGTATTCCGATCGCGACGTCACTAGGACTGTGGTACGAGGCAGCCCGGTGCTGCGCCTCCCTCCCGTGCGAGCGCAAGGAGCGGCGGCTGGTCGACCGTGGGGGTGATGGCGGGGTGCGGCGTGGCCTCCCGGAGCGCTCGGGCGCGAGCTTGCGAGCGCTGCTCCGGGAGGGCACGACGCAGCCCGACCCGATAGCCGCTGGAGCATCAGCCCTTCGCACCGCTCCTTGACGGTCGCTCGCACGATGCATAGCGTCGGGGCGATGATCGGTAAGCCGGGGGCGGCGATCAGCCACATCAGCCAGGCCTACCCGGACCGGGTCGAGGTGCGTGGACGCGACCTCGCCGGGGATCTCATGGGCCGGCTGAGCTTCACCGCGTACTTCCACCTGCTGCTGACCGGCGAGGAGCCGACCGAGGACCAGCGGTTCTTCCTCGACCTGCTGCTGGTCGCGATCGCCGAGCACGGGATGATGCCCACCAACGTCGCGGCGCGGATGACGCTGGCGGCCGACCCCGGCTCGCTCCAGGGCGCGGTGGCGGCCGGCATCCTCGGCTGCGGCCCGGTCATCCTCGGCACTTCCCAGGAGTGCGCGCGGCTGCTCGAGGAGGCGCACGCGGGCGCCGATCCCGAGCAGCTCCTGCGCGCGATCCGGGAGTCCGGCGGCCGCGCCCCCGGCTTCGGCCATCCGGTCCACCGCCCGCTCGACCCGCGCGCCGAGCGGATCCTCGAGCTGGCGGACGAGCGCGGTGTCAGCGGCCCGTACGTGGCGCTCGCGCGAACCTTCCGGGACGCCGCCGCGAAGGTGTGGGGGAAGCCGCTGACCATGAACGTCTCGATGCCGATCGCCGCCGTCATGCTCGACCTCGGGTTCCCGGCGGCGACCGTGAAGGCGGTGCCGATCCTCGCCCGCACCGCCGGGCTGCTCGCGCATCTCGCCGAGGAGCAGGGCGAGCCGATCGGCTTCCGCATGGCCGGCGCGGCGGAGGAAGCGATCGAGTACGAGCGATGAGCGACGCTGCGGCGTTCGAAGAGCAGCTCGCGTACCTGCTCGAGCGCTCGCCCTTCTACCGCGAGAAGCTCAGAAAAGCGGCCGCGCGTCGGGCTCGCCGACATCGCCGAGCTGCCGCTGACCGAGAAGCCCGAGATCCGGGCCACGATCACCCCCGAGAACCCGTTCGGCGCGCACCTGTGCGCGACCCGCGACGAGATCGTGCGCATCTACTCGACCAGCGGCACCACCGGGACGCCGAGCTACATCCCGCTGACCGCCTCGGACCTCGACAACTGGGTCACGGGGTCGGCGCGCAGCTACGCCGCGTCCGGCGTCAAGGCCGGCCAGCGGATCGTGTCCACCTACAACGCGGGGCCGTTCGTAGCGGGCGCCGCGCTGGCCGCCTTCGACCGGCTCGGGCTCAGCCACATCCCGGTGGGCACCGGCAACTCCGAGCGGCTGATGCAGGCCGTCCGCGACCTGCGTCCCGAGGCCGTCGTGCTGACGCCCTCCTACGCCGCCCATCTCGTCGAATGGGCCGCCGAGCGCGGCATCGACCTCGCCGCCTCCAGCGTCGAGCGCGTGCTGGTGGCGGGCGAGCCCGGCGGCGGCGAGGCGGCCTTCCGCGCCGCCCTCGAGGACGGCTGGGGTGCGAAGGTCACCGAGGCCATGGGCATCGGCGACATCGGCGTCTCGCTGTGGGGCGAGTGCGAGCAGCAGGACGGCATGCACCTCGGCGCCCGCGGATTCGTCCACCCCGAGCTGATCGACCACGAGACCGGCGAGGCGCTCGAGCTGGCCGACGGCACCGCAGGCGAGCTCGTGCTGACCCACCTCAGGCACCGCGCCGCGCCGCTGCTGCGGTTCCGCACGCGCGACCACGTGGTGGTCCGCACCGGCCCGTGCCCGTGCGGCCGCCCGGGGCCCCGCATCCGCTGCATCGGCCGCACCGACGACATGCTGATCGTGCGCGGCGTCAACGTCTTCCCCTCCGCCGTCCGCGACGTCGTCAGCGGCTTCGCGCCGGCGGTCAGCGGCCACATCCGCGTCAGGCCGCGCAACGGCGGGGTCAAGCAGGAGCCGCCGCTGCCCGTGAGCGTCGAGCTCGCCCGCGGGGCCGCCCCGGACTCCGAGCTCGCGGACGCCATCCGCGAGCGCCTGCGCAACGTGCTCGTCGTGCAGGCGCGCGTCGAGCTCGTGCCGTGGGGGACGCTGGCGCGGAGTGAATACAAGTCGAGACTCGTCGAGCGCTAGGACCTCATGCGGAAGATCCAGACCCAGGGCGTGCACCACATCACGATCGTCGGGGCGGACCGGCAGACGTCGATCGACTTCTGGGAGGGCCTGCTGGGGATGCCGTTCGTGTTCGAGCAGCCGAACCTCGACAACGCCTCGGAGAGCCACCTGTACTTCGACCCGGGCGACGGGCGGCTGATCACGGTCTTCACCGACGAGGACCGCGAGCTCGATCCGGCCCGGACGGCGACCGACCCCGGCTGCGTGCACCACCTCGCGTTCTCGCTCTCGCAGGCGACCTTCGCGCAGACGGTCGAGCGGCTGGACGAGCGCGGGATCCGCCACAGCGGGGTCAAGGATCGCGGCTTCATGGACTCGATCTACTTCGAGGACCCGCTCGGGCTGCTGATCGAGCTCGCGTCGTATCGCTTCGAGCCGCCGTGGGGCGTCACCCACGGGGACGTGCTGCTCGAGGCCCACAGGCTGCGCGTCGAGCGCGGCGACCACCACATCGACCGCGTCCACGTCGCGGACGCCATCGAGTCGCTCGCCACGCGGACGCGGGCGTCGCTGTCGGAGGACCGGTCACCCAAGGACCCCTACCGCTAGGAGGAGCGCATGGCCGCGCACACGCTGAACATCCTGACGCCGAGCGTCAACAACCTCTCGGCCCGCATCCTCGTGCGTGCCGCAGGGCTCGACTTCGAGGAGAAGGACGTCTGGGGGAAGACGACCGAGCCCGAGTACCTCGAGAAGTACCCCGCCCACCTGACGCCGATGCTGGAGGCCGAGGGGCTGCCCAAGGGCACGCTCGGCGAGAGCTGCGCGATCATGGCCTACCTCTGCAACCAGAACGGCCTCGACCAGTTCTACCCGAGCCGATCCGGGCCGGCGGGCGATGGTCGACAACGCGATGTTCTATCTGATCGGCACGCATGTATCCGCTGGTCGCCCGCGCCACGTACCCGAAGCTCGGCTTCGCCCAGTACCCGGGCGAGGTGGCGACCTCGCAGGCCGACGACGCGATGAAGGAGAAGGCGCGCAAGGACGCCGAGGACGCGCTCGCCGAGCCGCTCGACGTCTACCGCTCGTACTTCCTCGCCGACCAGCCGTTCATCGGCGGCGACCACCCGTCGATCGCCGACATCCGGCTGGCCGCCACGCTCGAGTTCCTGCGGGCGATCGACTACGACTTCCCGCAGTGGGCGGAGGACTTCATGAAGCGGATGGAGGAGACGCTGGGCGAGGCGTACTCGGAGCCGGCGGCGGACGTGCGCGGCTACGTCGACTCGGTGAAGTCTCCGGCGATGTGACCGACGAGAGGATCGAGCAGCTCGAGCGCTCGCTCGCCGAGGCGGGCGAGCGCGAGGCGGCCACGGCCGAGGTGCTGGACGTCATCGGGCGCCCGGCGTTCGAGCTCGACCCGGTGTTCGAGACCGTGCTGCGCCAGGCCGTCCGGCTGTGCCGCGCGGACGCCGGCCAGATCTTCGTGCTCGACGGCGACGTGTACCGGCTCGCGTTCGCGATCGGCGCGTCGCAGGCGTACCGCGACCATCTGGCCGCGACCCCGATCGCCCGCGGCGAAGGGACGCTGGTCGGCCGGGTCGAGCTCGAGCGGAGCACCGTGCAGATCCTCGACGCGCTCGCCGATCCCGGTTACGAGTGGGTCCGGGCGCGTGAGCTCGGCGGCTTCCGGACGATGCTCGGGGTCCCGATGCTCGCCGCCGAGGAGGTGATCGGCGTCATCACGCTGTGGCGCGACCGGGTCGCCGCGTTCGACGAGCGCACGGTCGAGCTCGTCACCACCTTCGCGGCGCAGGGCGCGATCGCGATCCAGAACGTCCAGCTGTTCGTCGCCCTCCAGCAGCGCGAGCGCGAGCTCGAGGTGGCGGGGCGCCACAAGTCGGAGTTCCTGGCCAGCATGTCGCACGAGCTGCGCACGCCGCTGAACGCCGTGATCGGCTTCTCCGACGTGCTGCTCGAGCGGATGTTCGGCGAGCTCAACGAGCGCCAGGAGGAGTACGTCCGCGACATCCGTGACTCCGGGCGGCACCTGCTCGAGCTGATCAACGAGATCCTCGACCTGTCGAAGGTGGAGGCGGGGCGGATGGAGCTCGAGGTGGGTGCGCTGTCGCTGCCCGACCTGCTCGAGCACGGACTGGCGATGGTGCGCGAGCGCGCGGCCCGTCACCGGATCGCGATCGCGCTCGAGGTGGCGCCCGAGGTCGGCGTCGTCTGGGCCGACGAGCTCAAGCTCAAGCAGGTCGTGCTCAACCTGCTCACGAACGCGGTCAAGTTCACGCCCGACGGCGGAACGGTCGCCGTCGCGGCCGAGATCGCCGGCGACGACGCGCAGGTGACCGTGCGCGACACCGGGGTCGGCATCGCGGAGGCCGAGCAGGAGCGGATCTTCGAGGCCTTCCAGCGCGGGGGCCGCGAGGCGCGCGCGGAGGGAACCGGGCTCGGCCTCACGCTGTCGAAGCGGATCGTCGAGCTGCACGGCGGCCGGATCTGGCTCGAGAGCGCGCCGGGCGCCGGCAGCACCTTCCGCTTCGCGATCCCGGTCCGCCCACCGGGCGCCGCGACCGGCGACGAGCCGCTCGAGGTCGCCGCCGCCGAGCGCGACATGCAGACCGTGCTGGTGGTCGAGGACGATCCCCACTCGGCCGAGCTGCTGTCCGTGTACCTCGAGGGAGCGGGCTACCGGACCGTGGTCGCGCACGACGGCGTCGAGGGGCTCGAGCTGGCCCGGCGGCTGCGGCCGCGCGCGGTCGTGCTCGACATCCTGCTCCCGCGGGTCGACGGCTGGGACCTGCTCGCCCGCCTGAAGGCCGACGCCGCCACCGCCGACTCGCCGGTGGTGGTGGTCTCGATGCTCGACGAGCGCAGCAAGGGCCTGGCGCTCGGCGCCGTCGAGTATCTGGTCAAGCCGGTCGGCCGCGAGGAGCTGCTCGAGGCGCTCGAGCGCTGCGCCGAGGAGGTCATGTGACCGCGACCGTGCTCGTGATCGAGGACAACCCGCTCAACCGCAAGCTCGTGCGGGACGTGCTCGGCCACGCCGGGTACCGCGTGCTCGAGGCGGCAGACGCCGAGCAGGGCATCGCGGCGGCGCGGGCCGAGCGGCCGGACCTGGTGCTGATGGACATCCAGCTCCCGGGCATCGACGGGATCGAGGCGCTGGGACGGCTGCGCGCCGACGAGGCGACGGCCGCCATCCCCGTCGCGGCGCTCACCGCGCAGGCGATGAAGGAGGACCGCGAGCGCTTCCTGGCGGCCGGCTTCGACGGCTACCTCGAGAAGCCGGTCAGCGTGCCGGCGCTCCCCGGCCAGGTCGAGGCGCTGATCGCGGGAGCGCGGTGACCGACGCCGCGGTGATCCTGGTCGTCGACGACGTCCCGCAGAACCTGCGGCTGCTCGACGCCGTGCTGGCGCCGCGCGGCTACACGGTCGTGCCCGCCACGTCGGGCGAGGCCGCGCTCGAGCGCGTGGCGGCCGAGCCGGTCGACCTCGTGCTGCTCGACGTCGTGATGCCGGGCGTCGACGGCTACGAGGTGTGCCGGCGCCTGCGCGCCGACCCCGCCACGCGGTTCCTCCCGGTCGTCATGATCACCGCCAGCGGCGAGCAGGAGCGGCGCCGGGCGATCGAGGCGGGCGCCGACGACTTCGTCACGAAGCCGTTCGACCAGGACGAGCTGCTGGCGCGCGTGCGGTCGCTGGTGCGGATCAAGCGCTACCACGACACGATGGAGGCGCAGACCGCCGAGCTGCGTCGCTTCCTGCCCCCGCAGGTCGCCGACCTCGTCGTCGCTCAGGACGACACGTCCTTCCTCGACAGCCACCGCGCCGAGATCACGCTGCTGGCGTGCGAGCTGCGGGACTTCGCCGGCTTCGCCGAGTCGGTCGAGCCCGAGGAGGTGATGGCGGTCCTGCGCGACTATCACGCCGGCGCGGGTGAGCAGATCCATCGCTTCGAGGGGACGCTCGAGCGCTTCGCGGGCGGCCGCCTGACCGTGTTCTTCAACGACCCCGTGCCGTGCCCGGACGCCCCCGAGCGGGCCGTCCGGCTGGCGATCGAGATCCGCAACCGGATCTGGCAGCTGGCCGAGCGCTGGAGCCGGCTGGGCTACGACCTGCACCCGGCGATCGGGATCGCGCAGGGTCACGCGACGCTCGGGCGGATCGGCTTCGAGGGCCGCTCCGACTATGCCGCGATCGGCCGCGTGACGGTGTTCGCCGAGCGCCTGTGCGAGGCGGCCGAGCCGGGCCAGATCCTCGTCAGCCAGCGCGTGTACGCGGCGACCGAGCCGCTCGTCATCGCCCGGCCGCTCGGCGAGCTCACCCTCCGAGGCCTCGCCCGCCCGGCCCAGGCGTTCGACGTCGTCGGCCTCGAGGCGGCGCCGGCCTCGGCCTGACTCACCGCACGCCGGCATCGACCGGGCGCTCTGACCGCTCGCTGGGCAGCCACGGCAGGTGGTAGTGGTGATGCGCGCGATGCTCGCGAACGACCGCGCCGTCGTCGCTCGAGCGCACGAACGCCCACGTCAGGACGGTGCCGACGGCGCACACGCCCACGAGCACCCACATCGAGGCCGACTGGGCGGACGCGAACGCCGCCGGCTCGACCTCGCTCGCGTGCCGGTCGTCGTCGAGCACGACCTGGAAGACGGCGCCGGTCGCCGCGAGCGTGACCGCGCCGGCCAGGGTGCGGTTCATCGCCAGCACGCCGGCGGCGATGCCGGCCTTCGCCTGCGGCATCGCCGCCATCGCCGCCGTCGACATCGGCGCATAGACGCACCCGAGCGAGATCCCGAACAACAGGTAGCCCGGGAACAGCAGCCCGTAGCCGCTCGAGGCGTCGACCTGAGCGAGCACGACCAGGCCGGCGGTGCCGAGCGCCATGCCGACGGTCATGAGCGGCCGGACGCCGAACCGCGCGATCAGGCGTCCTCCCAGCGGCGAGAGCGCGATCATCGGCGCTGTCACCGGCAGGATCAGGACGCCGGTCTCGAGCGCGCTGTGGCCGAGGCCGGTCTGCAGAAACTGTGGCTGCAGGAACATCAGCGCCCAGTAGCAGCCGACCAGGCAGAACCCGGCGGCGCTGGCTCCGAAGTAGGGCCCGTTGCGAAACAGCTCGAACTCGACGATCGGCCACCGGACGTGGTGCTCGACGAGCCAGAACGCCACCAGGAGCGCGAGGCCGGTCGCGAAGACGCCGACGGTGGCGACCGAGGTCCACCCCCACACCTTGCCCTGGACGAGCGCGATCACGACCGCGGCCAGACCGAGGCCCACGGTGATCACGCCGGGAACGTCGATCCGGCCCGCCGCCGTCTCGTCGCGCTGCTCGGCGGTCGACGCGAGCACGAGGACCACGCCGAGCAGGCAGAACGGCAGGTTCAGCCAGAACAGCCAGCGCCAGCTGACCGCGTCGACCAGTACGCCGCCGACGAGCGGCCCGATGCCCAACGCCAGCGCCGACACACCGGCCCAGATCCCCAGCGCGCGGGCGCGCTCGCCGGCCGGAAAGACGGTCGAGACGATCGCCAGCGACAGGCCCAAGAGGGCCGCGCCGCCGATGCCCTGAAGTACGCGCCCGGCGATCAGCACCCTCTCGGTGTCCGACATCGCCGCCACGACCGAGCCGCCCGCGAAGGTCGCCATGCCGATCAGGAACACCCGCCGCCGGCCGACTATGTCGCCCAGACGGCCCGCGGTCACCACGAAGGACGCCATCACCAGCAGATAGGCGTTCATGACCCACTGCAGGCCGGCGGTGGTGGCGTCCAGATCGCGCGCGATGTCCGGGAGCGCGACGTTGATCACCGTCGAGTCGAGCATCAGCACGAACAGGCCCATGCAGGCCCCGGCGAGCGTCCACCAGCGCCGGTTCCGCTCGGTCAGGCCGGGAAGCGTGCCGGTTCGCGCAGCGGGAGCGGCCACCGCGCCATCATCGCGGCTCGAGGCTTGATTCCGCGGTCCAGGGTCCTCGAAGCCGCGCGCGGCTACCCGCCGCCGCCGCCGCACCCGCCGCCACCGCAGCCGCCGCCGCTCGAGCAGCCGCCGTGGCCGGCGAAGCCGGGGCTGTAGTCGGCCCACCGGTGCGGCTGGAAGGTGCGCAGCCGGCCGATGTCGGACTCCTCCCACACGTACCCGTCCTCGACGCGCAGCTGGCCGTCGACCGCGAACAGCAGCGGCACGCCGGCGGCCGCGACCGACTGGCTCTCGACGACGGCGAGCGTCCGCGCCAGGCCGTACTCGAGCGGCTCGTCCATCACCGAGTCGGGGCTGTGGTGGAGGTAGTGGCCGAAGGCGCGGTCGCAGAACGCGTGGTAGGCGCGGGTCATGAGGATCATCTCGTGCCACGCCACATCGACCGCGCGTGACGGCATGCCGAGAATCTCCCCGGGCGCGTCGAGGCACGCGAGGTACCACGCGCGCAGCCCTTCGAGCGCAACGTCGACGTGGTCGTCGCTCTCGAGCTTCTCGCGCAGCTTGGCCTCGAGGGCGGCGGGGAACTCGTAGTTCTCGATGAAGGCGCGGCGCCGCCGGTGGCGTAGCCGGCGCATGAACGTGGTCTCCATGGCGGCATGGTCCGCGCCGGCGGGCGCGCCGGCCAGCCACCCTGGGTGGCGGACTTCCGACCCAGACCGGCGTTCGCAATTACGCGCGTACTTACGAACACCGTACTAGTCGCGGTGCGTGACGATCCCCTGCAGCAGCGCCGTCGCGGCGAGCCGGGCGCGCTTCTGGTTCTGCGGCAGGTCCTCGAGCCCGAAGCGCTCGAACAGCGTCCGCAGGTGGGCCTTGACGGCGTCGACGCTGAGCGAGACCTCCTCGGCGATCTCGCGGTTCGTGAGCGGGGTCGCGAACGCCGAGTCGCGGACCGGCCGGCACAGCGCGACGAGGATCCGGCGCTGCGTCGGCGTGAGCTGGACGGCGGCCGGGCCGGAGCCGACCGCGATCGTCGAGCTGGCGCCCGGGTTCGCGGTGGCGCGGAAGATGACCGGCGTCTCGCCGAAGCACATCCGGTCGCCGTCGCGCAGCAGTCGCCGGCCGACGACCCGCTCGCCGTTGACGAACGAGCCGTTGCGCGACAGGCCGTCGTCGACCAGCACCCAGTGCGCCCCGACGCGCTCGAGCTGGGCGTGCAGCCGCGACACCTCGCGGTCCCAGCCGAGGCCGACGGCGCAGTCGCCGCCGCGCCCGATCGTCACCGGCACGTCGCTCGGCGTCAGCTCGTGCAGGACCTGTCGGCGGTCGCCGTCGAACAGGAGCAGGAACGGCGTCCCGCGGCGCTCGGCCTCGAGCCGGGCCTTGAGCTCGGCCGGGGTCGAGCGGTGCAGGGAAGGGCCGTTCACGGCGCCCGCCCTGAGGCCATCGCCTCGAGCCGGTCGCAGACCGGCCCCACGTCGTCCGCCGTCTCGAGCTCGACGACCACCGCGTCGATGCCGGCGTTGAAGGCGTCGAGCCTCGCCCGCGCCCGGCGCGACGAGGAGAGCTGCTGCGCGAGCGCGTCGACCAGCTCCGCCTTGCGGGCGACGTGCCGCCCGCGCAGGTCGGCCAGCTCGCGCTCGATCCGCTCGGGCGCGAGCTCGCTGATCCGCTCCTCCAGCTCCTGCGCCTGCGCGGCGACGCGGTCGGCGGCGCGGGCGAGACGATCGCCGTCTTCGCGGGCGCGCGCCGCGGCCACGAGCGCGGCGATCCGGTCCCCCGGGGCGGACGGCGGGCCGGCCGACAGCGCCTCGTCGAGCGCGCCCGCCAGCGCCGGCGCGCCGTCGTAGCGCTCGCGCGGATCCTTCGCCAGTGCTCTCGCGATCACCTCGTCGAAGGCCGGCGGCACCGAGGGACGCAGGGCGGAGACGGGTGGGGGAGGCGCGGAGACGTGCGCCCACAGCTTGCTCTCCGGCGCCTCGACGGGGAACACGACGCTGCCGGTGAGCGCGAAGAACAGCACGCAGCCGAGCGCGTAGACGTCGGTCCACGGGCCGGTCTCGCCGCCCTGGATGCGCTCCGGGGCGACGTAGTCGAGCGTTCCCAGGACCTGGCCCGTGTTGGTCGCGGCGGCCGTGGCGGCGAGGTCCTTGACCAGGCCGAAGTCGGTCAGGTAGCAGTGGTCATCGGCCGTGACGAGGACGTTCCCCGGCTTGACGTCGCGGTGCACGAGGCCGCGGGCGTGGGCGGCAGCGAGCGCGGCGGCCACCTGGGAGACCACCGACGCCGCGCGCTCGGGCTCGAGCGGACCGTCCCGCTCGACCATGGTCCGCAGGTCGTCCCCGGGGACGAAGCGCATGGCCAGGAACAGCACCCCCTCCTCCTCGCCGGCGCGGAAGATCGGGACGACGTTGGGGTGATCGAGCGAGGCGGCGATCTTCGACTCGGCCATGAACCTCTGCCGGAACGCGGGCTCGGCGGCGAGCTCGGGCGCGATCAGCTTCAGCGCCACGGGCCGGTCGAGCGCGACGTCCACCGCGGCGTAGACGACGCCCATGCCGCCGCGGCCCACGAGCCGCTCGATCCGGTGGCCTGCGATGACGGAGCCGATCTCCACGGCCCATTTGTAACCCCTCACCGAGGGTGCGGACAAGCGCCCTTGGTGTGGATCTCGACACCGCGGGCCGGTACGGGCTTCCGAACCTCGGCTCTGGTGGAACCCCCGCTGGTGGGTCGGCACCCGGCCCGCCACCATCGACCGTTCATGACTTTCCAGACGAACGACACCAAGCGGTGGCTCGCGCTGTACGTGCTCTGCGTGGGCGTGCTCATGATCGTCCTCGACGCGACGATCGTGAACGTCGCGCTGCCGTCGATGCAGGACGACCTGGGCTTCTCGCAGAGCAACCTGGCGTGGGTCGTGAACGCCTACCTGATCGCGTTCGGCGGGCTGCTGCTGCTCGCCGGGCGGCTGGGCGACCTGATCGGCCAGCGGCGCGTGTTCCTGATCGGCCTCACCGTGTTCACGGCGGCATCGCTGGCGTGCGCCGTCGCGCAGAGCCAGGGGATGCTGATCGGCGCGCGCTTCGTGCAGGGCGCCGGCGGGGCGCTGACCTCGGCGGTGGTGCTCGGCATGATCGTCACGATGTTCCCGGAGGCGCGGGAGCAGGCGAAGGCGATCGGCGTCTACACCTTCGTGGCGGTCGCCGGCGGCTCGATCGGCCTGCTCGTCGGCGGCGTCCTGACCGAGGCGATCAACTGGCACTGGATCTTCTTCGTGAACATCCCGATCGGCGTCGCCACCGCCGTGGCAGCGCGACGGCTGGTCGACGACTCGCCCGGCCTCGGGCTGTCCAAGGGCGCCGACCTGCCCGGCGCTGCGTTGCTGACCGGCGGCCTCATGCTGCTCGTCTACACGATCCTCGAGGTCGAGCAGCAGGGCTGGGGCTCGGCGCAGACGCTCGGCCTCGGCGCCGTCGCGATCGCGCTGCTCGCCGCCTTCCTGCTGCGCCAGTCGCGGATCGCGAACCCGCTGATGCCGCTCCGGCTCTTCCACTCGGCCAACGTGTCCGGCGCGAACGTGATCCAGGCGCTGCTCATGGTCGGGCTGTTCGGGATGTTCTTCCTCGGCGCGCTCTACATGCAGCGGCTGCTCGGCTACGACGCGCTCGAGGTCGGCCTCGCGTTCCTGCCCACGACCCTGATGATGGGCGCGATGTCCCTGCGCGTCGCCCCGCGCGTCAGCCTTCGCTACGGCCCGAAGCCGACGCTGGTCGCGAGCATGGCCCTGATCCTCGCCGGCCTGCTCCTGTTCGCGCGCACGCCGCTCGACGCCGTCTACGTGCGCGACATCCTGCCGCCGATGGTGCTGCTCGGCCTCGGCGCCGGCCTCGGCTTCCCGTCGCTGATGACGCTCGCGATGTCGGGCGCCACGCCGAGCGACGCCGGTCTGGCCTCGGGCCTCGTCAACACCGCCGCGCAGGTCGGCGGCGCGCTCGGGCTCGCCGTGCTGGCCACGCTCGCGTCCGACCGCACCGACGCTCAGCTCGCTTCCGGTGAGCCGGCGGCCGCCGCGCTCAACGCGGGCTATCACCTGGCCTACCTGGTCGGCGCCGGCGCCGTCGCGGTCGGGCTCGTCATCGCCGTCACCGTGCTGCGCACCGCGCCCGCGGCCGAGGTCGTCCACCCGGCCGAGTTCGAGCCGGACGAGGACGACGAGCAGTACCTGCAGGCCGCCTGACTCCCGCTTGACCCGGCCACCTCCGCTTGGAAAGGTGGCCGGGTCCCCGGGAGAGGAGGCCAGCTACATGAGCGTCGAGATCGAGCCCGGCCGGCCGGTCGTGCTGCGCGGCGGCACGGTGCTGACCATGAACGACGACCACGAGGTCCTGCACGACGCGGACGTGCTCGTGGTCGGCGGCAAGATCGCCGCGGTCGGGGCCGGATTGGACGCGCCGGACGCCGCGTACGAGATCGACGCCTCGAACGGCATCGTGATGCCGGGGATGATCGACACGCACCGGCACATGTGGCAGACCGCGCTGCGCGGGTACGGCGCCGACTGGTCGCTGACCCAGTACTTCGTGTTCTTCTACCTGGAGTGGGGGAAGATCTTCCGTCCCCAGGACGTCCACGCCGGCAACCTGCTGTCGGCGATCGAGTCGCTCGACGCGGGCGTGACCACCACCGTCGACTGGTCGCACGGGCTGCAGACCGTCGACCACGCCGACGCCGCCGTCGACGCGCTGCGAGGCGGTCCCCGGCCGCTTCGTGCTCGCCTACGGCAACCTCCAGCAGGGCCCGTGGGAGTGGTCGACGTCGGCCGACTTCCGCAGCTTCGTCGAGCGCCGCTTCGGCACGCGCGACGACATGCTCGGCTTCCAGATGGCGTTCGACGTCACCGGCGACCCGGAGTTCCCCGAGCAGGAGGCGTTCAAGGTCGCGCGCGAGCTGGGCGTGCCGGTCAGCACCCACGCCGGCGTGTGGGGCGCGACCAACGACGACGGCATCCGGCTCATGCACGAGCACGGGTTCATGACGCCGGAGAACATCTACGTCCACGCCGCGACCCTCACCGAGGACTCCTACAACCGCATCGCCGCGAGCGGCGGCTCGGTGTCGGTCTCGACCGAGAGCGAGCAGAGCGCCGGCCAGGGCTACCCGCCGACCTGGCAGCTGCGCAAGCACGACATCCCGGTCTCGCTGTCGATGGACACCAGCGTGTGGTGGAGCGGCGACCTGTTCTGCGCGATGCGCTCGACGCTCGGCGCCGACCGCTCGCGCGAGCACCTCGAGGCGCACGCCAAGCAGGAGACCGTGACCAACCACCACCTGCGCGCCGAGGAGGTCGTCGACTGGGCGACCCGCGGCGGCAGCCGGGCGCTCGGGATGGACTCGCTGATCGGCAGCCTCGAAGAGGGCAAGAAGGCCGACGTCGTGCTGGTCAAGAACGACGACTCGCCGGTGATGTTCCCGGTGCTGCACCCGTACGGCCACGTCGCGTTCCAGGCCCAGCGGGCGGACGTGCACACCGTGATCGTCGACGGCAACGTCGTCAAGCACGAGGGCAAGCTGGTCGGGATCGACCTCGCCCGCGTCCGCCAGGCCGTCGAGGAGACCGTCGAGTTCGCGCAGCGCGAGATCGGCGACGCCTGGGCGGCGTTCATGCACCCCGAGACCCCCGAGCGTGCGATCCTCGAGAACCCGTACCAGTACACAGAGTGGGGGAAGACGTCGTGAGCGTTCAAGTAGACAGCGAGCGGCTGGCGGAGGTGGTGCCGGACGCCCTGGCCGCGATCCACGAGGTGCTCGAGCGCCACCGCGTGACCGAGCAGGAATGGCACGCGGTGCTCGCGTTCCTGACCGAGGTCGGGCGCGCCGACGAGTTCGTCCTGCTGTCCGACGTCACCCGCACGTCGGTGCTGATCGACGCGCTCACGCACGGCGGCGACGAGTCCGGCGCCACGGCGAGCGACGTCGAGGGCCCGATGTACACCACCGAGCCGCCGTTCCGGACCAAGATCTACGAGGAGTACGAGGGGATCTCGCCCGACGACGACGTCCTCTTCGTGCGCGGGACCGTGACCTCGACCGCGGGCGACCCGCTGCCCGAGGTGGTCGTCGACGTGTGGCAGACCGGCCCGTCCGGCGGCTACGACGTCTGGGACGAGCGTCAGCCGGAGGGCAACTTCCGCGGCCGCATCCGCGCCGAGGCGGACGGCTCGTACGAGTTCGAGACCATGCTCCCGAAGCCCTACACGGTGCCGACCGACGGGCCCGTGGGGCGCTACCTGGAGGCGATCGGCCAGCACCCGTGGCGGCCGGCGCACATCCACTTGAAGGTCACCGCGCCCGGGCACCAGACACTGATCACGCAGGTCTTCTTCCCCGGCGACCCCTACCTGGACAACGACACGATCGGCGCCGTCAAGGAGGCGCTCGTGCGCCCGGTCGAGCCCGAGGGCGACCACCTGGCCTGCAGGTTCGACATCGCGCTGCGGCCGGCGGCGTGAGCCGCTTCGCGAGCTGCGCGGCCGGCGAGCGGCGGTTCGCCGCGCTCGTCGACGGCGACGCCGTGGTCCCGCTCGACGGCATCGCCGAGCTCGGGCGCGACACGCCGGCCGAGGTGCTCGCCGACCCGCCGCTGAGCGGCGAGCGCGTGCCGCTCTCCGAGGTCGCCCTGCGGCCGGTGATCCCGAGCCCGGGCAAGGTGCTGTGCGTCGGGCTCAACTACAAGGCCCACGTCGAGGAGGGCATCTACGACGTCCCCGACTACCCGGTGCTGTTCGCCAAGTTCGCGGAGACGCTGATCGGAGCGGGGGAGCCGATCGTGCTGCCGCCCGAGTCGGAGGCGGTCGACTTCGAGGCCGAGCTTGCATTCGTGATCGGGCGGCACGTGCGCCGCTCCTCGGACCTCGGCGCGGTGGCCGGCTACACGCTCGCCAACGACGTCTCGATGCGCGACTACCAGTACCGGACGCACCAGTGGCTGGTGGGCAAGGCATGGGCCCGCTCGACCCCGCTCGGCCCGTTCCTGGTGACGCCCGACGAGGTCGGCGACCCGCACGCGCTCGACATCTCGCTCGAGCTCAACGGCGAGCGCATGCAGGCCTCGAACACGAGCCGGTTCATCTTCGACATCCCGACGCTGATCGCGACGATCTCCGAGGTGGTCCCGCTTGCGCCCGGCGACGTCGTGCTGACCGGCACCCCCGAGGGCGTCGGCTACCGGCGCGAGCCGAAGGTGCTGCTCGAGGACGGCGACCGCGTGGTGGTGGAGATCGAGAAGGTCGGGCGGCTCGAGAACCCCGTCGCCGCCGAGTGATCTGCGTCACGTTCGACAACCTCGGCGAGGTGTCGGAGCTCGAGCGGGGCCAGTGGCCGGCCGGCCGGCCGCTCGGGCGCCACTTCTCGGTCACGCGCGCCCTGCCGCGGATCCTCGGGCTGCTCGGCGAGCTCGAGCTGCGGGCGACGTTCTTCGTCGAAGGGCTCAACACCGAGCTGTACCCCGACACGCTGCGCGAGCTCGACGCCGCCGGCCACGAGGTCGCCTACCACGGCTGGCAGCACGAGCCCTGGTCCGGCCTCGACCCGGCCGCCGAGCGCGAGTCGCTCGAGCGCGGCGTCGAGGCGATGGACGCGCTGGGGCTGCGGCCGGTCGGCTTCCGGCCGCCGGGGGGCGAGCTGACTCCCGCCACTCCCGGTCTCCTGCGCGAGCTCGGGTTCACGTACGTGTCGCCCGAGGCCGGCGTCGCCGAGCCGCTCGACGGCCTCGCCGTCCTGCCGTTCCGCTGGCCGCTGACCGACGCCCTGTACTACCTGCCCCACTTCGCCGGCCTCCGCGAGCGCTATCTCGGTACGCGCGACGAGCAGCCGCCGGAGCGCCTGCGCGCCGCCATCGAGGCCGCGCGCGAGGGGATCCTGCTCTTCCACCCGTTCCTGCTCGACGACGACGAGCGGTTCGCGGTCTTGCGCGATGTGCTGAAGCGCGTGAAGGCGAGCGGCGGCGAGTGCGCGCCGTGCCGCGACTATCGCGACTCCTCCTGAGGTCACCGACCGGTAGGCCTCGTCGAGGACCGCGGCCGAGCACTGGAGCATTCGCTGCTCGTCCTCGGTCAAAGTCAGCAGAAGCTGCCGCTCGAATCCCGCCCGCCCGATCACGGACGGCAGCCCCAGAGCCACCTCGCCGATGCCGTACTCGTCTGGAGCTGGGTGACGGCGGCCGCGACGTTGCGCGGCTCGTCCATAAGGGTGAACAGGCGAAGGCGGAACGCGGCAGACGGCCCCGGAACGCGAATCCGAGGCCGTCTGACTTCACGCCGCTAGGGACTTGCTCATGATGCTTCTCCTTGTTCGGTGAGACTGGGTTGGTCACGCGATGTCGCGGCGTCGCAGCAGGAGCGCGGAGAGGGCGGCGAAGGCCGCGACCAGGGCGGTGAGCACGGCGAGCGCCTGCACGCTGCCGACGAACGGCCCGCTGAAGGAGCCCGGCCCGCTCGACCCGATGTCCTGCGTCGAGGCTCCGAGCGCGGTCGCGATCGAGTATCCGTTCGCGCGCAGGAAGACGTTGGTGAGCGGCTCGAGGACGGTCACGCTGTCGGCGAACGCGCTCAGGAGTCCCTCGACGACGAGCGCGTAGAGGATGCCGACGCCGATCGCGAGCGAGGTCCCGCGCGTGAGCACGCCGAGCAGCACGCCGAGCGCCGCCCATGCCGCCAAGATCAGCCAGCCCGCCGCCATTGCGCGCACCAGCAGCCAGGCGGACGGCCAGCCGACGGGCGCGCCCTCGACCTCAGCGATGACGTAGCTGGCCACCGCGCCGGCGGCGAACACCGCCAGCACGAACGCCACCAGCACGATGCCGAGCGCCGCCAGCTTGGCGGCCAGCACCCGGAGCCTGCCGGGGCGCTGGGTGAACAGCGTCTTCAGAGTGTCCCAGCCGTACTCGCTGCCGAGCGCGAACACCCCGAGCATCAGCGCGAAGACACCGCCGAAGAACGGGAACCCCGCGATCACGGTCCCGGCGATCGACTCGGGGAAGAACTGCTCCACCCCGCCCGGGGAGTCCTCGGGATCGAGCGCGTACGGGATGACGTACGCGAAGAACACCCCGAGGAACGTCCAGATCCCGAGCAGGATCCACGTCGCGGCCCGCTTGCGCAGCACCAGCAGCTCGGCGGTCACGTTGCGGGTCATGACGGCTCACCTCCGCTCGTCGTCAGCTCGAGGAAGACGTCCTCGAGCGAGGCTTTCTGCGCGTAGAGCTCCGAGACCACGATGCCGGCCTCCACCAGCAGGCGATTGACGGCCGAAGCACGGGAGGTGTCGACGGTCACGTCGAGCACGCCGTCGACGCTCGTGACCCCGTCGACATCCGGGAGCGCCCGGATCAGCCGGGCAGCCTCCGGCAGCGGCTCTGCGCGCACTCTCAGGCGGGCGCGGCCGCGCAGCTCGGCGACGGATCCCTCGGCGACGAGCGCGCCGGCGCGGATCACGCCGACCCTGTCGGCGATCTGCTCGACTTCGCTCATCAGGTGGCTCGAGAGCACGACCGTGCGCCCGCCCTTGCCGAGCGAGCGGATGAAGTCGCGCATCTCGGCCATGCCGGCGGGATCGAGCCCGTTGGTCGGCTCGTCGAGGATCAGCAGCTCCGGGTCCTTCAGCAGCGCGGCCGCGACGCCGAGGCGCTGCTTCATGCCGAGCGAGTACGTCCGCGAGCGATCGGACGCGCGATCGGTGAGCCTGACCTCGTCGAGGACCGCCTCGACGCGATCCTCTCGCACGCCGGCGTGGCGCGCGAGCACGCGCAGATTGTCGCGCCCCGACAGGTACGGATACAGCGCCGGGGCCTCGACCATCGCCCCGATGCGGGCCAGCCCGTCGGCGGCGCCGGGCGCGGCGCCCAGCACGACCGCTTGCCCCGACGTGGGTCGCACGAGGCCGAGCAGCATCCGCAGCGTGGTCGTCTTGCCGGCGCCGTTGGGGCCGAGGAAGCCGTACACCTGACCGCGGCGCACGCCCAGGTCCAGGTGGTCGACCGCGACGATCGCGTCGCCGTAGCGCTTCGTCAACGCCCGCGTCTCGATCACGAGATCTCCGAGGCCGTTCATGCCGCTCGCTCCATGCGTCCGCGCAGGACGAGCGCCCAGGCGAGGGCGCCGAAGGCGGCCGTCGCTGCCAGCGTCCGGACGATGTTCCAGGCGACCCAGGGGGCCGCGAAGTCGTCGCGCACGGCGGCGAGATTCTCGATGCGGGCGGGGTCACCCGCCTGCTTGATGTCTTCGTTGAGCGGGATGTGGATTGCGCCGGTGATGAGGACCGCCACCGTGTAGAGCGCGAGGCCGGCGAGCTATCCAGCGCGCGGTCTTGGGCGAGCCGGAGCGACGCGCCTGAAGAGGGCGACGGCGGCGAGCGCCCCGGCAGCGAGGAAGGTCAGGGGGAAGGCCGGGTTGTCGACCGTCTGTTGCATCGCGTCGACGAGCGTGCGGTCGTCGGCCGCGGTCAGGGCCGGCATGACGGTGATCGCCCAGTCATAGATGAGTCCCGCCAGCAGGCCCATGGCGATCACGGCCGCGGCCAGCACGATGTCCGTGTTGCGGTCGGCGCCCGTCGAGCGCTTGTTGCGCGTAGTCCCCGGCCATCCGTTCTCGGTCTCCGGTGGAGGTTTGCGGGTTGTGGTGCTGCTGGCCATGGTGGTCTCCTTGCGGTCTCGGGGGGCGGTCGTGTCTGTCTGGATTCGGATGAACGTCAAGCGGCCCGGGCGGCCCTGGGGTTCCAGATGCCGGTGGCGGCCGCGTCGCGTGCGTAGTCGCTGAAGTCCCGCGGCTCGCGGCCGAGGGCGCGCCGCACCCCGTCGGCCAGGTGGGCGTTGCGGCCGTCGAGGACCTCGGTGAAGAGGTGCTTCAGGAGCCAGACGAAATCGGCCGGCACCTCCTGCTCGGCGAGCAGCGACTCGAACTCGGCCATCGAGACGGGCACGTACCTGATCTCGCGGTTGGCCGCCTGGGCGATCTCGTCGACCGCCTGCTCGAAGGTCACCAGCCGTGGGCCGGTGAGCTCGTAGAGCTCGCCCTCGTGCCCCTTCTCGGTCAGCGCCGCGACGGCGACGTCGGCGATGTCATCGACGTCGACGAACGGCTCGGGCGTGTCGCCGGCTGGGAGCGTGACCTCGCCGGCCAGCACGAAATCGAGGAAGCCGCCCTCGCTGAAGTTCTGGGCGAACCACGTCGAGCGAAGGATCGTCAGCTCGGCGCCGGAGTCCCGTGCGGCCGCCTCGACGCGCTCGGACTCGGGCTCGCCGCGGCCGCCCACCAGGACCTGCCTCCGGACCCCCTTTGCGACCGCGAGCTCGGCGAACGCACCGACCGTCTCCGCCGCGCCCGGAAGGGCGTCCAGGTAGTGCGAGATGTAGGCCGATCCGACCCCTTCCAGCACCGGGCCCCAGGTCGAGCGGTCCTCCCAATCGAAGGGGGGTGTGCCGGAGCGAGAGCCGATTCGCACGGGGAAACCGCGCGCCGCGAGCCGCTCTGCGACCCGTCGGCCCGTCTTTGATGTGCCGCCAAGTACCAGCGTGGGTTCTTGTCTCGTGTTGTCGTTCATGGGTCCTCAAGTGCTTGGGGGAAGTTGCCGGGATCGATTCGGACTGTCTGTGGCTGAAGAGCGCCGATTCATGCTCGGACGTCCACGGGCCGCGGCGCCGGACGCAGGTGACGGCGGCGCCTCGCGAGCCAGGCGAGCGGGGCGAGGACGATGCGCTGCAGCCAGCGGGGCGGGAACGCTCCCTGGTGGGCCATAGTCGCTTCGATCTGGTCGTAGGATGCAACACGGCCAGTCTTGCGCGATGATGCAGAGCGGTCTATGACCAAAGCGCGCGAATCTATGCTCGATCGTCCATCACGCTGGACGATCAAGTCCAGACCATGCATACTCGGCGTCATGGACGCCCCCGACCCCTTCCCGCCGGCGGATCCCTTCGGCGAGGCACTGCACTTCCTGCGGATGACCGGTGCGTACTACTGCCGCTCCGAGCTCACCGCACCCTGGGGACTGACGCTGCCGCCGATGCCGGGGTACATGTGGTTTCACGTGGTCACCTCCGGCCGGATGTGGCTCGAGACCGGGGATAAGGAGCGCGATTGGATCCAGCTCGGGGACCTCGCGCTCGTGCCGCACGGGGAGGGTCACGTCCTGCGCAGCGAGCCGGGCGCGCCTGCTCCGGGGATCCTCGACCTCGAGCGCGAGCTCGTCAGCGATCGCTACGAGATCCTTCGCCACGGCGAGGGCGGCGCGCCCACCGGCCTGATCTGCGGGGCCGTGCGCTTCGCGCACCCGGCCGCCGGCAACCTGATCGAGATCCTGCCGAGCACGATCCACGTCGAGGCGTCCAGCTCGCCCCGGCTGGAGTGGATGCAGAGCACGCTGCGGCTGATCGCCTCCGAGGCCTGCGAGCTCCGGCCCGGCGGCGAGACCGTGATCACGCGCCTCGGGGACATCCTCGTGATCCAGGCGATCCGGGCGTGGATGGAGAGCGATCCGGCCGCGCAGAGGGGCTGGCTGGGAGCTCTCCAGGACCCCCAGATCGGCCGCGCCATCTCAAGCGTTCATCGCGACCCTGCTCGGGACTGGACCGTCGCCTCGCTGGCCCACGAGCTGTCGATGTCGCGCTCGGCGTTCGCGGCCCGCTTCACCGAGCTCGTCGGCGAGCCGGTGATGAGCTACGTCGCCCGCTGGCGCATGCAGGTCGCGGTCGCGGCGCTGAAGGAGGAGGGCGCCACGGTCGGCCAGCTCGCCGACCGGCTCGGCTACCGGTCCGAGGCCGCGTTCAGCCGCGCCTTCAAGCGCGTCATCGGCGTCTCGCCGGGCGCGATCAGGCGAAGCGCCGGCGAGCAGGACCGCGCGCTGATCGCCGCCTCCGCGGGCTGAGAGTGCGGAGACCCGCAACATAAGCGCCCGGGGTAGGCGCATCAAACGAGACCCCGAACTCTCGCTTCAGTACGGGATGCACGCGTCCGCACCGCCCGCCACACGGCTGTCGCAAGGGGACGCGAAGCCAGGGCTAGCGTCGGACCGCTGCCAGCCGATTGATTTCTTACAAGACTTGCCACTTCCGGGACACCATGATGGGCGCTTGTCGAGCAGAGGAGAGAGCCCATGGGCAAGGTGGTTCTGTACAGCACGGTGTCGGTCGACGGGTTCATCGCGGACGAGAACGATCAGCCCGGCCCGCTGTTCGACTGGTTGTCAAGCGGTGACGTCCCGTTGGACGAGGCCGGGCAGCTGAAGGTGTCGCAGGCGTCCTACGAGCACACCCGCGCGTACTGGGACCAGATCGGAGTGACGGTCGCCGGCCGGCATGTCTTCGACCTGACGGACGGCTGGGGCGGCACGCCACCGAGCGGGATCGACCACGTGGTCGTCGTGTCGCACCGGCCGGCGCCCGAGGGCTGGCGGCCCGAGGCGCCGTTTCACTTCGTCGACGGCGTCGAGGCGGCCATGGCCAAGGCACAGGAGCTCGCGGGCGACCGCACGGTCGAGGTCGCCGCGGGCGACGTCGGCGGGCAGATGCTGGCCGCCGGGCTCGTCGACGAGGTCGCCATGGACGTCGCGCCCGTCGTCCTCGGGACGGGCAAGCGCTTCTTCGGATCGGTCGCCGCACAGCACCTGCTCGAAGATCCCGACGTGGTGATCGCAAGCAACCGGGTGCTCCACCTGCGCTATCGGGTGCGCCGATGACCGATCTGCGGATCGGCGAAGAAGTCGCACTGCCGGCGGGCTTCGACGCGCCCCGCCATGCGGGGCGCTTGCCAACCTCCGGAGGCACCCATTCGAACCCAGCGGCCGACCTGGGCCTCGGGCGTTAGGGGGTGGGGATCGAGCCGGAAGTAGGGATGCGCTTCCGCACGCTTGGAAGCTATCGCTCCGCGCTTCCGCAATGAGGCACGAGCAGCACTCCCGCTTGGCAGGCTGCAGCGGAAGCCGCGGCGACGTCCGAGGTCGCGGGCTTCCGCTGGCGCCCGCTACCGCGAATCAGCCCCCGACTCGCGGCGTCCGGGATACCTGGCTACTCGTCCTGCTTTGATTGCTCGTCTTTGGACTCGGGCGCCTTCTTCGGCACGCCAGCCACGGTGTCCGTGTCCTGCTCGCCGGGCTTCGGGGCGTTCTCGTCGGCCTCGTCGGGTCGGTCCTGCGTGGATTCGCTCATGGCGATCTCCTCGGTTGCGGTCATCGGGTGCTACCCCGCCGATGCGGCGGCCACGCTTCCGCTCTGAGGCACACGCCATACTCGTCGCGAATCGTCTCTGACCGCTGCTCCGAGGCAGAAGCGATAGCTGCGACGTGAGGCTCTGCCGGCGGCAGGCAAGCGCGGAGCCGGGCGCGACAGCGGGATAGGCTCCCGCGCATGCGTTTCGGCGGGCGCTACGAGGACATGCAGGAAGCGCACGACGCCATCCGCGACATCCTCTACCTCTACCGCCCGGCGCGCGATCGTCGCGTTGCCCGCACCGACGACCGACACCCTTCGAACCCGTCATCAGACCTCCGCAGTGAATGGCTCGCGTCAGCGAGACGTCAGCGGGATGTCAGCGGGTTGTGATGGGCTAGCCGCGACGAAAGGAGATTCGCAATGTCCGAAGAGAAGATCGTCGAAGTCGTCAACGAGGCGCTCGCCTCGGCCGGAATCCAGGACACGGTGACCGCGGCGGGGGAGTTCAACCCCCGCGGGCATTCGGGCGCCGGGTTCGCGGGCGGCTGGATCGGCGGCGACATCGGCGGCACGATGGGCTCGCTGGGCGACAGCATCGCGACGGTCGGCGGCTACGTGGCGGGCACACGGGCGCACGACGCTGCCACCGGCCTGCCCCAGCGGATGGTCGTGGGTGTGTCCGAGACGATGGTCTACGGCTTCGCCGGCAACCGCGCCCACCCGAAGGCGCTCGCCTTCCGCGTGCCGCGTGAGGGGCTGGAGGCCAAGGTCCACCAGCGCGTGAACGTGCGCGTGCTGGAGCTGATCGAGACCGACAGCGGCTCGCGCATCGAGCTCGAGGGGAACCGGATCCCGTTGACCCACTCGAAGGATGTGATCACTGCGCTGACCGGTTCATAGGCGCGCGCGCACGAGGCGGGCGCCCTCGACCAGCGCGCGGAGCTTGGCGAACGCCAGCTCGCGCGACAGGTACTTCATCCCGCAGTCCGGCCCCACCTGGAGCCGCTCCGGCGGGATCACCTCCAGCGCCGCCTCGATGCGCGAGGCGACCACCTCGGGCGTCTCCGGTGAGGGATCGGAGAGGTCGAGCACGCCGACGATCACCGTCTTGCCCGCCAGCGGCTCGAGCACCGACGCCTCGAGCCGCGGCTGGGCGGCCTCGATCGCCAGCACGTCGGCCGCGCAGCCCGCCAGCTCGGCCAGGAACGGGTAGCCGGGCGGGCGGTCGTGGACGATGTGGGCGTAGCCGAAGCACGTATGCAGGGCGGTCGTACCGGGCGCGTCCGCGAGCGCGCGGTCGATCGCAGGCAGCGCGAACTCGCGCGCCTTCTCGGCCCGTGACTGGAGCCACGGCTCGTCGATCTGCACGACGTCGGCGCCCGCCGCGAACAGGTCGTGCACCTCCTCGTTGACCGCCGCGGCGAAATCCATCGCCAGCTCGGCCTCGTCGTCGTACGCCTCGTTGTACGCCTGCTGACTCATCGTGAACGGGCCGGGCAGCGTGATCTTGATCGTGCGGTCGGTGCGGCTGCGCAGGAACCGCAGGTCGTCGACCTCCACCGGCCGCGCGCGCCGCACGCGGCCGACCACGCGCGGCACCGCGTTCGTGCCGCCGGCGCGGCCGGGGACCATGGCCGGGTTGTCGACGTCGAGCCCCTCGAGCGCGGTCGCGAAGCGGTTGGAGTAGCTCTCGCGGCGGATCTCGCCGTCGCTGACGATGTCGACGCCTGCCCGCTCCTGGTCGGCGATCGCGAGCGCGGTGGCGTCGTCCTGGGCCTGCGCGAGGTAGGGATCGTCGACGCGCCACAGCTCGCGGGCACGGACGCGCGGCGGCAGCGAGCTGCTCAGGCGGTCACGATCGATAAGCCACGCCGGTTGCGGGTAGCTGCCGATTACGGTGGTGGTGAGGAGCGGGGGCATGAACCAGGTGTGATACCGGGTTCGACGCCGGGGCCTCCGCGGGTTAACGTTCGCTGAGCGGAAATGAGCCGGGGTGTCGATGTGAAGCTGCTGGGCCCGCTCGACGTTCGGGTACCGGCGGGCACGGTCCAGTTCGAGGGCGCCAAGCAGCGCGCCCTGTTCACCGCCCTTGCGCTGCAGGCGCCCGACCCCGTCGGGGTCGACGAGCTCGTCGAGGCGCTGTGGGCCGACGCCCCGCCGGGCGACGGCGTCCAGGCGCTGCAGAAGCAGGTCTCGCGTCTACGCCGGCGGCTGGGGTCGGACATCCCGCTCGAACGCGCCGCCGTCGGCTATGCGCTGAGCATCGACCACGACGCGATCGACGCGTACCGCTTCGAGGATCTGCTCCGCCGAGCCCGCGTCGCGCTCGAGCAGGACCAGCCCGGGTCCGCGCGCGACGACCTCGAGGCGGCGCTGGCGCTGTGGCGCGGCCCGGCGCTCGCCGACCATCGGTTCGAGCCGTTCGCGCAGCGCGAGATCGGGCGGCTCGAGGAGCTGCGGATGGAGGCGATCGAGGAGCGGCTCGCCGCCGAGATCGCCGAAGGTCGCGACGCCGACCTCGTGGGGGAGCTGCGAGCGCTGGTGGCCGAACAGCCGCTGCGCGAGCGGCTGCGCGGGCACCTGATGGTCGCGCTGTACCGAAGCGGCCGGCAGGCCGAGGCGCTGGAGGTCATGCGCGAGGGCCGGCGCATGCTGGTCGACGAGCTGGGGATCGAGCCGGGACCCGAGCTGCGCCGGCTGGAGGGCATGATCCTCGCGCACGACCCCGAGCTCGACGCCGACCGGCCGGCCCGCGCCCAGCCGGCGCCCTCGGCGCTGCCCGCCCCCGCCGGCGACCTGATCGGCCGTGAGGGCGAGCTGGAGGAGATAAGCGAGTTGCTGGTGCGGCGCGGCACCCGGCTGCTGACGCTCGTCGGCTCGGGCGGCGTCGGCAAGACGCGGCTCGCGCTCGAGGCGGGCCGTCGCGTCGCCGAGCGCTTCGGCGGCGGCGCCGTCCACGTCGACCTCGACGGGGTCGAGGACGCGGGGCTGCTCGCGTCCGAGTCCGCGGTCGCCCTCGGTGTCAGCGCGGCGACCGCCGACGAGCTCGCCGAACAGCTCGCACGCGCGAACCGCACGGCGCCCGCGCTGCTCGTGCTCGACGGCTTCGAGCGGTTTGTCGACGACGCCGGCGAGGTCACCAAGCTGCTCGCCGCGGTCGACGGCCTGACCGTGCTGGCGACGAGCCGGGCCGCGCTGCGACTCAGCGGCGAGCACGTCTACTTCGTGCAGTCGCTGTCGCCGCCGAACGCCGCGGCGCTGTTCGCGGCCCGAGCCGGCGCCGCCCGTGCCGGCTGGACGCTCGGCGAGGACGACCGCGAGATCGTCGACGCCATCTGTGCACGCCTGGACGGGCTGCCGCTCGCCATCGAGCTCGCGGCCGACCGCTTCCGCCTGCTGTCGCTGCCGGCGCTGCTCTCGCGGCTCGAGCGCCGGCTCGAGGTCCTCACGGAGGGCGCCCGCGACCGCCCGGCGCGCCAGCGCTCGCTGCGCGCCACGCTCGAGTGGTCGTGGGAGGTGCTCGACGAACGCGAGCGGCGGCTGCTCTGTCTGCTGACGGTGTTCGAGGGCGGCGCGTCGCTCGACGCCGCGACCGAGGTCTGCGGCGGCGACGGGCAGGTCGACGGCGTGCTCTCCTCGCTGCTCGACAAGACCTCGCTGCTGCGGGCCGACGCGCGTGAGGAGCAGCGGTTCGTGATGCTGGACACGGTGCGCGAGTTCGCCGCCGAGCGGGCGGCGGACTACTCCGAGGTCGCCGACGCCGAGCTCAGGCACGCGCGCTACTTCGTCGAGTACTCGGAACGCCTGGCGAAGGAGGCGGCGCGCGCCCACCGCCGCGACTCGCTCGAGCGGCTGGCCTGCGAACGAGCGAACCTGCGCCTCGCCTACGAGCGGCTGCTGCGCGGCGGCGCAGCCGGCGAGGCCCTGCGCGTCGCGATCGCCTTCGCGGAGGCGCTCCCGTGGGACGCGCACACCCACGAGGTGCGCGGCTGGCTGGCCGGCGGCCTCGCGGCACTGACCGAGGAAGCGCCGGATCTGCGGGCCACGGCGCTGTACTGGGACGGCAGGCTGGCGATCTCGCAGTCCCGCTTCTCCGAGGCCGAGCCGCGGCTGCGGGCCGCGCTGGAGGCCGCGCGCGAGGCGGGCGAGCGTGAGCTCGAGGCCCAGGTGCTGGTCGCGCTCGGCCGCTGGGCGACGCTGGTCGCCGCCGGCGATGCCGCCGAGATCGGCGACGCCGCGCTCGCCGCGGCGAGCGCGAGCGGCGACGAGCACCTGATCGCCGACGGGCTGCTGACCGTCGCCGGCGTCTGCGAGCGCGCCTCCGACTGGGACCGGGCAGGCGAGCTCGCGACCGAGGCGCTCGCGCTGTATCGCACGGTAGGCGATCCCTACGGGGTCGCGGCGGCGCTGGCCGAGCTCGGCTGGTACGACATGGTCAACGGCCCGGGGGAGCAGGCGGAGGCGTGCTTCGACGAGGCGCTCGAGCTGAGGCGCCGCCTGGGCGACGACCGCAGGCTCGTCGAGCCGCTGGTGAACGGCGCCTGGCTGGCGCTCGTCCAGGGCGACTGCGGAACGGCCGGGGCCCGCTTCGTCGACTGCCTGGGGATGGCGCGTCAGGTCGACGACCGGTTCCTGGTCGGCGAGGCGCTCGCAGGGCTGTCCGCAGTGGCGGGGACGGAGGGCCGGTGGAGCGACTGCGCCCGGCTCGCCGGCGCCTCGGCTCTCGTCCACGAGGAGATCGGCGCGCCGCCGTGGGAGTCGGTCATGATGCTGCACGGGCGCGAGGCGGCGGCTGCGCGAACGGCGCTCGGCCCGGATGCCTACGATGAGTGCGTGCAATCCGGCAGGTCGCTTCCCATCGACGAGCTCCTGCGGCAGACGCTCGACGCGCCGGTGCTCGATCTGCCCCCGTGGCGGTGAGGGTGCAGCCAGGCGGCGAGTTCGTGGCCGTCGCCACCAAGGTGCTCGTACCCGAGCATCGCAGCGGGCTGGTCCCGCGGCCGGAGCTGATCGCGGCGCTCGAGGCCGGGCGTGCCGGCCGGGCGACCGTCGTCGCGGCGCCGACGGGCTTCGGCAAGACGAGCGTCCTCACCGAGTGGGCGGCCGCCAGCCCGGCGCGGTTCGCGTGGGTGTCGCTCGACGAGGGCGACGACGACCCGACTCGGTTCTGGAGCTACGTGGTCGCCGCCGCCGAGCGCGCAGCTCCGGAGCTGACCGACACCGCGGCGCGCCGGCTGCGCGGCCCCGGCGTCTCGATCGCGGACGAGGTGCTTCCCGTCCTCGTCAACGAGCTCACGACGGTGGCGCAGCCGCTCGTGATCGTGCTCGACGACTACCACGTCATCGAGGACGAGGACGTCCACGAGGGCGTGCGCTACCTGCTCGAGCGGCTCGGGCCGGACGTGCACGTCGTCCTCGCGGCGCGGTCCGTCCCGCCGTTGCCCCTCGGTCGGTTGCGGGCGCGTGGAGAGCTCAACGAGCTCCGGGCCGAGACGCTGCGCTTCAGCGAGTCCGAGGTCACGGCGCTGCTCAACGGCGCGCACGAGCTCGGCCTCGCGCCGGAGGAGCTGACGGGTCTCTACCGCCGGACCGAGGGCTGGGTGGCCGGGCTGAACCTCGCCGCGCTGTCGCTGCGGGAGACCGGCGACCGCGCCGCCTTCCTGGCCGGGATGCCGGTCGACGACCGCTTCCTCGTCGACTACCTGTGGGACGAGGTCGTCCTCCGGCAGACGCCGGAGATGCGGGACTTCCTCATGCGGAGCGCCGTGCTCGAGCGGCTCTCGAGCCAGCTCTGCGACGCCGTGCTCGAGCGCCGCGACAGCGCCGACATGCTGCTCGAGCTCGAACGCAGCAACCTGTTCGTGGTCCCGCTCGACGTCGCGCGGCGCTGGTTCCGATACCACACGCTGTTCCGGGCCATGCTGCTGCGTCAGCTCGAGCGCTACGCGCCCGAGCGCGTCGCCGACCTGCACCGCCGGGCGAGCGCCTGGTTCGCCGACCGCGGCGACGTGCACGGCACGATCGAGCATGCCATCAGCGCCGGCGACATGCACGTCGCCGCGGACACGCTGCGCAAGAACTGGCTGGCGCTGTACAGCGACGGGAAGGCGAACGACGCGATCGGCTGGATCGACCGGCTGCCGCCGGCCACGATCGCCGAGTACCCGGACCTGGCGCTCGCGCGCGGCGGTGTGTCGCGCGCCATGGGGCGGCCCGCCGAGGAGGTCGAGCCGTGGCTCCAGCTGGCCGAGCGGGCGGCGCGCGACAGCCCGGACGCTCACGAGCGCGCCGAGCTGACGGCGGGGGTCGCGCGCCAGCGGGCGATGACCCGGCTCTCCCAGTGTGACGTGGGCGAAGCGGTGCGCCTGGCCCGAGCGGCGGTCAGGGTACGACCTCCGAGCTCGCCGGAGGCGCCCAGCGACTCCTACTTCCTCGCGGTCGCCCTGTTCTGGACCGGCGCGGGCCGCGAGGCCGAGACGCGGCTGCGGGACTATCTCGATGAAGTCCCGCCGGGCGAGATGGACGTACGCCGCGTGTACGCGATGGCGATGCTGGCGGTCGCGCACGCCGCCCGCGGCGAGATCGACGTCGCCGAGCGGCTCGTCAAGGAGTCGCTGTCCATCACCGAGGCGCGCGGGCAGACCGAGCATCCACCCACCGAGCTCGCGTACGTCGCGCTGGGCATCGTGCTGCTGGCGCGCGGCGACCTGGAGGCCGCCGAGGAGCGGCTCGAGCACGCCGCGACGCTCGCCAGGCGCGGCGCGGACCGGATCGAGATCGCGCATGCGGTCTTGTGGCTCGGCCGGTGCCGCACCCGCGTGGGCGACGCAGGCGGCGCGATCGACGCGCTCGAAGCCGCCCGCGCCGCGGTCGGCGGCGCGCTGGTGCCCGGCTTCGTCAAATTGATCGACGCGCTCGAGAGCGAGATCGCAGAGCTGCCGGCTCCGCCCCCGCCGAGGCCGATCGATGCCACTCTCACCGTCGCCGAGATCAGCGTCCTCGAGCTGCTGCCGACCGCTCTCACGGTCCGCGAGATCGCGGACCGCCTCGAGTTCCCTCTCGAGATGGTCCGCGCTCACGTGCGGCGGATCCGGCGCAAGCTCGGCGCCACGACCCGTGCCGAAGCCGTCACCGCCGCCCACGCGTTCGGGCTGCTCTAGGGCGCGGAGCCGGCTGCGGCCGCCGTGGTCGTCACCGCTTGGCTTCGGTATGGCGCACCGTGACCTCGACCCGGCGATTCTGCGCGCGGCCCTTGTCGCCGGCGTTGCTCGCGATCGGGTTCTCGTTGCCGTGCGCGACCAGCTTGCCCTCCTTGCCGCACACGACCGCCGCGCGGGCGCGGCTGAGCGCCATCGCGGACTCGGGCCGCCGCTCGCCGTCGGGCCGCGCGACGTGACCGTCGCAGCGCAGGCCGGTGACGCGGACCATCCGGGCGCGCAGGCTGCGCACGAACCGACGGCCGACCGCCGTGAGCTCGGCACGGCCGGCGACCCACGAGCCGGGCGGGGTGGTGATCCGCTCGACCGCCAGGATCGCCCGCGTCCGTGTCCTCGCGCGGCGGGTTGCGTCGGTCGCCACGACCCTGGCGGTCACGCCGCCGAACCGGCGCTCGAGCAGCTTCCGTCCGGAACGGGTGAGGCGTAGCGGCACGTTCCTTGCGTTCGCGGTCCCACGGGCGATGACGCGGCCGCCGGCCAGCACCCGGACATGGCAGGCGCCGTTCGCGCCGAGGCAGCGCGCGCCGGCGGTCGGAGCGAACACCGACAGGCGGGCGGCTTTCACCTGGAGCGTCCCGCCGGCCGGTTGCGGCGCCGGGTCACCTGTGGTCGCGGGCGCGGTGGCGGGCGGCACCGCGGTAGCGTCCGGCGGCGCCGGGGTAGCTTCCGGCGGCGCTTCCGGCGGCGCCGGGCACGCGCCTGTCGTCAGGTCGAGAGACCAGCTCTGGAGCGTGCCGCCGTCGCCGGCGAGGTCGTCGCTGATCGTGAGCGTCCAGGTGCCGTTCGGGTTCTCGCCGCTGAAGACGGCGAGCGCCTCTTCCGGCTCGAGCGGGGTGGCGACCTGGTTGTTGGCGTAGGCGTTGTCGGTGGTGAGGCCGTTGTTGGTGGCGTAGGGGACCTGGCCTCCGGGGTTGGCCTGGTCGTCGAAGGTGGTGCCGGCGAAGACGTTGTCGTTGCCGGCGCCGTTGTCGGTGGTGATGGTGGCGACGGTGCCTGCCGGCGACCGGAGCGTGATGTCGAGGTCGGCAGCGAACGTGTGCGTTATGTTCGTGATCAGGTCGAGGTCCGTCAGGTACGCGCCCGCGCCCGCGACCTCGATCGTCGAGGTCACGACCGCCGGGCCCGTGGGGATCGCCGTCGGCGTGCTGCTCGCGTACGACGCGGGGCTCGCCTCGGGGGCTCCAGACAGGCTCTGGATGTCGAGCTGCCAGCTCTGGAGCGTGCCGCCGTCGCCGGCGAGGTCGTCGCTGATCGTGAGCGTCCAGGTGCCGTTCGGGTTCTCGCCGCTGAAGACGGCGAGCGCCTCTTCCGGCTCGAGCGGGGTGGCGACCTGGTTGTTGGCGTAGGCGTTGTCGGTGGTGAGGCCGTTGTTGGTGGCGTAGGGGACCTGGCCTCCGGGGTTGGCCTGGTCGTCGAAGGTGGTGCCGGCGAAGACGTCGTTGTTGCTGCCGCCGTTGTCGGTGGTGATGGTGGCGACGGTGCCCGCCGGCGACCGGAGCGTGATGTCGAGGTCGGCAGCGAACGTGTGCGTTATGTTCGTGATCAGGTCGAGGTCCGTCAGGTACGCGCCCGCGCCCGCGACCTCGATCGTCGAGGGCACGACCGCCGGGCCCGTGGGGATCGCCGTCGGCGTGGCGTTCCCTCGAGATGTCGTCACTGCCGTGCCGCAGCCTGGCGGTGCCGGTGGAGCGACCGCTTGAGCGCTCGAGGCGACCGCGAGCATGACGAGTACGACGACTGAGGTGAGGAGGGAGCGTTCCATGGGTCAACCAGACCAGGGGCCGCTGACGTTTCGCTGACGTTTCGCTGACGCGCTCGCTCAGGCGGGTTCGAACAGCAGCGCGGTGACGACCGGGCGCGACTCGGGCGCCGGCTGGTCCTCGTTCGAGTACGGCCGGTTCAGCAGGTGTCCTCGATGGACGAGCGTCGCCGATCCGCCGCCGTCGAGGTTGATCGCCTCGCGCGCCCCGAACGACACGAGCAGACGCGCGAGCTCGGCCAGCTCGAGGCCGGCGTCGACGCCGGACCGGCGCCCGTCGCAGCACACGGCCAGCAGCTCGTCGTCCGAGACGCCGAGCGCGCAGCGCGGATAGCGCCCGGCGGTGATGTCGGAGTCGAACTGGGTCGCCCCGCCGGAGAAGCCCTCGCGATCGTCGCCGTCGATAACCGAGCGGCCGTCGCGCACCAGCATCGGCCCGGCCTGCACCAGGTCCCCGGCGGGCTCGTCGGCGAGCTGGCCGCGCGGCGCGAGCCGGACCGAACCGTCGATGTGCACGCACGCGCGGTGCTCGGCCCACGGCGGCGCGATCGGCTCGTGCTCGACGGATGAGCCGCCGATCCGGACCTCGCCGAGCGGGCGGTACGGATCGCGCACGAAGAACCCCGCGACGATCGCCTCGGGATGCCCCTCGGCGGCGCACCACTGGTCGAGGCGCGTCGGGGTCGGGAAGCACACGAGCGCCGGCCGCGTCGTCGCCCGCGGGTGACGCGTGAGGTACACGGTCGTCTCGTCGCCGTCGCGGGTACGGAAACGCAGGAGCTCATACGTCACGCCGTCGAGCACGGACGGGATTGAACCTGAATCGACCGGGAGCGGGAGGCTCGCGGCGCAGGTAGCCTGGTCGCGGCATGTTCAGGATGCTCGTCTCCGTAGCTGTGATCGGGGTCTTGAGCGTGCCGTCCGCCGCCGCCGCGCAGGCGCCGGTGCCGGTCTCGCCGGCGGACGGCCGGGTATTCGAGTGGGCGACCGTCGAGGCCGGCGGTGTGCCGCTCGTGGTCGAGGCGCCGCCCGGGCTGGACTTCCTCACCGCCGACGTCGCGCGCGATCCCGCGCTGACCGTGTTCGCCGACTTCGTCACCCTGTTGGAGGAGGCCCCCGGCCGCTACGAGGGCACCGCGCTCACGCTGCTCTTCGACCAGCAGGAGGACCCTGGGACCTACTACTGGCAGGCCTCCTACCTCGCGAGCCCCGACGACCCCGCCCCGGTCTTGGGGCCGGTCCGCTCCTTCACCGTCCGGGCGCCGTCGGGGGCGCCGTCGGTGGCCATCGGCCTGCCCGCGAAGCTGTTCGCCGGCAGGCAGATCGAAGTCCGGCTGCGCTACCGGGCGGGCTCCAGCCCGGCCGCCGACCGGCTGCACCTGCTCGAGACCCGTTCGCCGTGCCCGGCCGCGCCGGGCGGCCAGGCGGGTCGGGTGCTGGTCGACGGCGCCGCACCGCCGGCGACGGGCGGGCTCACGGTGCCGGTGCGGTATCGCCGCCTCGGCCGGGTGCGGCTGTGCGCGTATGTGACGGCGGGCTCGGCGGTCGCGGCGCGGGCGGCCGAATCGGCAGAGGTCGTCCGCCCGCCGGTGAAGACCTCGCGCATGCTGCGCTGGCGGCTCGGTCCGCGCGGGCTGGGGCCGGTGCGGATCGGCATGAGCCAGGCCGCGGTGGAGCGGGTCACCGGCCGGGCGATGGTGCTCGTGTACGGCGAGCACCCGTCGTGCCGGCTATGGCGGCTCCGGGGCGCCCCGAAGGGACTGTCGCTGATGGTCGCCCGCGGCCGGCTCGCGCGCGTCGAGGCCTACCGCGGCCGCTGGCGCAGCTCGCGCGGCATCCGCATCGGCGACAGCGCGCGCAAGGTCCGCCGCCGCTACCGCGGGGTCCGCGCCCGGCCGCATCCGTACGTCCCGCGAGGCCGGTACCTGATCGTCGGCGGCCGCCGGCGGATGATCTTCGAGACCGGTCGCGCCGGGAAGGTGACGAGCTTCCGCGGCGGCCGTGCGCGCGAGGTGGGGTTCATCGAGGGCTGTGCATAGCCCGCAGTGTGCCGCTGAGGATCGAGGACTACGCGCTGATCGGCGACAGCAGGACGGCGGCCCTGGTGGGGACGCGACGGCTCGATCGACTGGCGCTGCCTCCCGCGCTTCGACTCAGGCGCCTGCTTCGCGGCGCTGCTCGGCGACGAGAGCCACGGCCGCTGGAAGATCGCCCCTGGCGGAGGAGTACGACCCGCGGGCGGAGCGGCTGGTCGGCAACTTCCCGCAGGCGTTCAGCCACATCGGTCTGGTCAACAGCGCGATGGTGCTGAGCCGCGAGGAGCGGGCACCGATCGAGGGCCGGTCGCAGGAGAGCGGCCCGCCGTCGCGGGCGGCGGTCTAGTCACTCGACGGATAGATCCCCTCGGCGCAGATCGAATACGTCATGTGGTCGGGCGCCAGGGCGCGCAGGTCCGGGAGCGCGAACGTCGTGCGGCCGTTGCCGCCGTACGTAGTGCCGATCAGCGAGAAGAGCAACGTGTTCGGGGCGATCGCCAGCACCTGGCCGTTGGCCGGAGTCCCGCCCGCGGTGATGCTACCGGCGGTGAGCTGGATCTCGCCGATCACGCAATCTCCGAAGTCGCGGCCCTTGGCCGCGTTGTTGGTGTCCTCGCCCACCAGCGACATGAAGTCGACCGCTGTCGGGTCCGGGGGGCCTTCAGGACCGCGCGGCCCCTGCGGCCCGGCGTCGCCCGGCGGGCCCTGCGGCCCGGCGTCGCCCTGAGGGCCTCGCAGTCCGGCGTCGCCCTGAGGACCCTCCGGACCCTGAGCCCCTCCCGGACCGACCGGCCCGGTGACCCCGGCCGCCCCGGCCTCGCCCCTCGGGCCCCGCGGACCGGCGTCGCCATGAAGTCCGCGCGGCCCCCGGCGGCCGACGCGTCCGCGGACGTTCCACTTCAGCCGCTGCTCGCCGATCCAGCACCGCTGCCGCCGGGTGACGATCCGCAGCAGGCCGTTCTCCTTGTTCTGGCAGGCATGGATCACGCGCATCGCAGGCTTCTCGGCAGGCTGCCCGCCGCCCGCCCACGTCGCGGCGGCGCCGCCGGCCAGCAGCGAGAGCGCAATCGCGAGCATCGTCGCCATCTTCCTGCTCATCGCGGGACCCCTTTGCATCGGTTCATCCACTCCTGCATCGCCCTGCTCGACATGGGGCGCATCAGACCAGGGACCGCTGACATCCCGCTGACGTCTCGCTGACATGAGCGCCGGCGCGCCGGGCCCGCGGCTCAAGACGGCCGCGCGCAGGCGCCGGCGGGCTGACCGCGGTCAGCGCTCGAGCACGCGCACGGACGGCCGGCCTCCGAAGTGGGCGACGGCGATCGCGGCGGCCACCTCGGGGTCGAACGACCGGCAGGAGAACACGTCGACGAAGCAGCGGCCGAACACCTCGTCCGCGTGAATCGTGATCGAGCTCGTCTCGATGAACTGCATCGCCGACCACCCTTCGAGCTCGTCGTCGCCGAAGCGGTCGAGCCTGAGCGGGCCGTGGGCGCGCATCCCGATCGCGTCGATCACGGCCGGCACGAAGGCGCGGATCACGTCCGGGTCGGCCAGGCGCGCGCGGTCGGAGTCATGGAGGTCGATCGCCGCCAGCATGCCCCACGGGGCGGTCGCATGCCCGCTGTCGCCGGGCCGCGTCGAGGAGGTCGTTTGCATGCGGCGACGCTCGCTGAGCGGTGTTTCCGAGCGCTGTCAAGACGCTTTCGGACCGCTGTCGCCGCCCGTCGGTGACGCGACGGCGCGGGTGCGGCGTCATGCACGGCGCTTATCACGGCCGGTCACTGCTTATTGGTTCATCGCGCGCGTGGCCCCTATCGTGCGAGCGGTGCCGTCCGCCGTCGTGCTGCTCGCCGCCGTCGCCGCGACGGCGACCGCCGCGGCGGGGTGCGGCGACGGCGGCGATCCCGGGACCGGGACCGAGCGCGGGCGCGTCACCGGCACGGTCGACCTGTCCCGGCCCGCGGCCGGCGCGCCCGACGCCGGGACCGCCGCCGGCCACGGCAACGACGAGGCGATCGGCGCCGCCGCGGGCTCGGTGTTCGCGTTCACCGGCCGCGTCGATCCGCACGACAGCGCGGTTCGCGTCCAGGTCGAGGGCGGCCGCCCCGGCGCGGTCGTGGTCGAGCGGTCGGGCCGGTTCTCGGCGGCGGTCGACGGCCTGCGGCGGGGCCCGAACACGGTGCGCGTGCTCGGCACCAGACCGGGCCACCGCCAGTGGAGCATCGACATCCGCGTCACCCGCGGCGGAGCTCCCGAGGTCACCGTCCCGGACCGCGACCGCACGCCGCCGATCGCCGCGCTCCGCGTCGAGTCGCCCGGCGCGCCGCCGACGCTGACGGTGTCGCCCTCGTCACCGGAGGATCGGCTCGAGCCGGTCACCCTCGACGAGCCGCTGCTGGTGGCGACCGCGCTCGCCCGCGACGACGACGGCGGCACCGGCCGCGCGCGCGTGGCGGCGATCTACGAGACGCGCTGCGGCGATCGCGTCCGCCGCGTCACGAAGCTCCACCCGCCGGCGCAGATCGAGCGCATCGTGCTGGCTCCCGGCACCGCCGCCCCGGCCGAGCGCTCGCGCACCGCGAAGGTCCGCCTGAGAGTGGGCGAGGGGTGCAGCGCCGAGGGAGACGTCCTGGCGGAGGCGACCAACGCCCACGACCTCCAGGCCGTCTCGCGCCACATGCGGTTCCGCTACGAGCCCGCCCGCTGATGATCGACTCAGCCGCCGTCGGCGGAGCCCGCCTCCTGGCGGCTCCGGACCAGGTCGGCGAGCCGAGCGCGCGTGTCCTTCGGGAGGCGCTTCACGTCCCAGTTCGTCATGCGGACCAGCCGCATCGGGGAGGTCGCGACCACCGAGGCGTTGCGCAGCTCGCGCTCCAGCACGCCCATCTCGCCGACGATGTCCCCAGGGCCCAGGCTGGCCACCGTGCGGTCGCCCTGGAGCACGTCCGCGGTTCCGGTCTCGATCGCGAGCACCTCGTTGCTGTAGTCGCCCTCGCGCATCAGCGTCGCCCCGGCCGGCACGCTGTCCTCGGTGGCGAAGGTGGCGATCACTCGCAGGTCGCGGTCCGCCATCTCGGCGAACAACGGCACGGCGCGCAAGTTGTCGGGGTCCATATCGCTCTCCTTGCAATGTCGGTCTACAGCGCCTCGCCGGGGCGCTGGAAGGCGATCTCCGGGACCACGCAGCTCGGTGACAGCCGCAGGACGAACTGCAGCGCCTCGGCGATGTCGCTCGTCTTGATCATCTCCTCGGACGGGATCGACTCCTTCACGAACTCGCTCATGTCGGTGTCGACGAACCCCGGGCAGAAGGCGACCGACTTCACGCCGGCGCCGTTCAGCTCCTTGTTCATCGCCGAGGTGTAGGCGACGACCGCCGCCTTCGTGGCCGAGTACACCGAGAGCCACGGCTGCGGCGACTTGCCGGCCATCGACGCCATGTTGACCACGACGGCGTTCTTGTGCTCGGCCCCCGCCGCCCGCAGCAGGTCGGCGCACTCGCGGTAGAAGAGCACGATCGCGCGCAGGTTGACGTCGAGCTGCATGTCGACGTACTTCGTGCGGTGCTCGCCGGCCGCGGCACCGACGCCGACGCCCGCGTTGTTGACGAGCACGTCGAGGCGGCCGAACGTGTCGCGGTGGCGGTCGACGACCGCGCGCACCGAGTCCTCGTCGGCGAGGTTCGCGGCCACGACCTCGACGCGAGCGCCCGCGCCTCGCAGCGCCTCCGCCGCCTGCTCGAGCGACTCCGGCTTGCGCGCGCTCAGCGTGACGGCGTAGCCCGCGTCGGCGAGGACCTTGGCGAGCGCGTAGCCGATGCCGCGGGACGCTCCGGTGACGATCGCGGCGCGCTCGCTCATCGGCGTCACTCTGCCAGACCGCGTCTCAGCGCGCGCCGAGTGCCGCGAGCAGCTTCGGAGCGACCTGCTTCTTGCGGCTCATGACCCCCGGGAGCGCGACGGCGCCGTCCTTTCGCTGCGTCCCGAACGCGCGGTCGAGCACGATCCTGTCGCCGGCCGCGTACAGCGTCGTCGCCTTGCCCATGATGTCGGTGACCATCAGCGCGACGACGGCGTGCCCCTCGCGCTCGCGGACCGCGCTCAGCGCCTCGATCAGCTCGGCCTGCCGCTCGTGGAGTGTCTCGCCGACGGTCTCCACCTGCGCGATGCGGAGCGTCTGGCCGTCGCCCGCGTCGTACTCCTTGGCGTCGCGCTCCACGATCTCGTCGGCCGGCACGCGCGTCAGGTCCGACGTGCGCTCGAACATCTCACGGCCGAACTCGGTGGCGTCGAGCGCGAGCACCTGCTCGAGGTAGTCGATCACGGCGCGGTCGCGGTCGGTGGTGGTCGGCGAGTTCAGGATCACGGTGTCGGACAGGATCGCGCCGAGCAGCATGATCGCCGCCGGGCGGCTGGGCTCCATGCCGCTCTGGCGGAAGCGCTCGATCACCAGCGTCGCCGTCGACCCGACCGGATCGAACGTCGCGCGCACCGGCACGCGCGTCTCGATCGAGCCGATGTGGTGGTGATCGAGGATCTCGACGATCTCCGCGTACTCGACGCCCGGCACGCTCTGCGCCTGCTCGGCGTGGTCGACCAGCAGCACGCGGCGCGGCTCGGGGCTCACGAGGTCCGAGCGCGTGACGAGGCCGACCGGCCGGTTGTGGCGGTCCACCACGACCGCCGCGCGGTAGTCGACGTCCTTGACCGTCTCGGAGATGTCGGCGACGAGGTCGTCGGGCCGCACGACCAGCGGCTCGTGGTCCATCAGCGCGCGGCACGGCGCCGAGAGCGTGATCATCCGGCTCGTGACGTAGCTGTCGAGCGGCGAGGTGACGACCGCGGTGCCGCGCTCGCGCGCCTGCGCGAGGATGTCCGGCTCGGCCGCGGTGCCGTTGCTGAGCACGAGCAGCGCGACGCCGACGTCGATCGCGATCCGCTGGGCGTCGGGCCGGTCCCCGACCACGACCACGTCGCCCGCCTCGAACCCCAGCGGCAGCGAGGCGGTAGCCATCGCGAGCACCCACACGCGGCCGCTCACCTCGTCGTCGGGCGAGCCCTCGACGACCTCGCCCTCGAGCACCTCGGCGATCATGCGGACGGCCGTCGGCGCGTCCAGGCGCGACGCCTCGCGCGACTCGCGCACGTAGCGGCGCGCCAGTACCCGCTCGGTCATCACGCCTGCAAGCCGCTTCTCGTCGTCGACCACCGGCACGAGGTCGAGGTCGCCGCGCGCCATGATCAGGCCGACCTGGCGGACCGGCTCGTCGTGCCCGGCGAGCGGGAAGCGCTCGCGCATCACGTCCAGCACCCGCAGCATCACGTGCGGCAGCAGCTCCGGCTCGGCGGCGCCGCTGCGCTCGAGCACCCAGCGCGTCTGCGCGTTGAGCTCGCCGAGCCGCACCGGCACGTAGTCGCTGCGCGGGTCGAGCCGCCCCTTGAGCTCGGCATAGCCGATCGCCGACGCGATCGAATCCGTGTCGGGATTGCGATGCCCGGTGATGTAGATGCGGGACACCGGCGCACATGATGCCCCTACGCGGCGTTCGACGTCTGCGGGCTGGGACCATCCGGCGTGTGAACTCGGTCAGCGAGATCGCCGGGCGCCTGCTGAGACTGCCCGCGCCGGCCACGCGGGATCTGGTGGTGGAGCGCGACCTGGCGGTGACGATGGACGACGGCGTCGTCCTCCTCGCCGACCGCTACGCGCCGCCGGGCGGCGAGCGGGCGCCGACCGTCCTGGTCCGGTCGCCGTACGGCCGCCGCGGCGCGTTCGGGTTCCTGTTCGGCCGCCTCGTCGCCGAGCGCGGGTTGCAGACGGTGGTACAGAGCATCCGCGGCACGTTCGGCTCCGGCGGGCGGTTCGACCCCTTCAACGAGCGCGCCGACGGCCTCGCGACGCTGCGCTGGCTGCGCTCGCAGCCCTGGCACGACGGCCCGGTCGGCGCCATCGGCCCCAGCTACATGGGCCTCGTCCAGTGGGCGATCGCGGACGAGCTCGACGCGCTGGCGCCCTCGGTGACCGCGTCGCAGTTCCGCGGCATGGCATACGGCGGCGGCAGCATCGCGCTCGACGCGGCGCTGTCATGGATGCTCGTGCTCGAGGTCCAGGAGCAGCACCTGGCGCCGCTGCTGCTCGCGCACGGCCTCCGGCGCAGGCTGCCCCGGGTCTACGAGCACGTTCCGGTCGCCGAGCTCGACGAGCGCGCGTTCGGGAGCCAGGTCGAGTACTTCCGTGAGTGGACCGACCAGATGTCGCCTGACAGCCCGTACTGGAGCGAGCGCGACTTCTCGTCGGCGGTCGGTGACGTCCGGGCGCCGGTCCAGCTCGTCGGCGGCTGGCACGACATCTTCCTGCCCTGGATGGTGGAGGACTTCCACGCCCTGGAGGCGGCGGGGCGGCGGCCGCAGCTGATCGTCGGCCCCTGGACGCACACCGCCGCGGGCATGACCGGCGCCGCCCTCCGCAACGGCGTCGGCTGGCTGCGCGCCCACCTCCTCGGCGACCGGCGGCTGGTCGGCGACGCGCCGGTGCGCGTCTACGTGACCGGGGAGCGGCGCTGGCGCGAGCTGTCCGGCTGGCCGCCCCCCGGCGCGGCCGGGCGCACGTTCTTCCTCGCGGCGGACGGCGGGCTGTCGACGTCCGCGCCCGCGCGGCCGTCGCCTCCGAGCCGCTATGTCTACGACCCGGCCGACCCCACGCCGGCGCTCGGCGGCGCGATGCTGCTCGAGCAGCGCCCGGTGCGCGACAACCGGCCGCTGGAGGCGCGCGACGACGTGCTCACGTTCACGACGGGTCCGCTCGGCGCCGACGTCGACGCGCTCGGCCCGGTCCACGCCGACGTCAGGCTGCGCTCGAGCCGCGGCGACACCGACGTCTTCGTGCGCGTCTGCGACGTCCAGCCCGACGGCGCTTCGCTCAATGTCTGCGACGGCCTGATCCGGCTCACGCCCGGCGAGCCGGCCCGCGACGACGAAGGCGTGGCGGCGGTGCGGTTCGAGCTGTGGCCGACCGCGCACCGGTTCGCCGCCGGGCACCGCATCCGCGTCCAGGTCTCGAGCGGCGCCCACCCGCGCTACGCGCGCAACCCGGGAACCGGAGAGGACCCGTTCCGCGCCACCCGGCTGGTCGCCGCCGAGCAGGAGGTGTTCCACGACCCGCAGCGGCCGTCGTCGGTCACGCTGACGGTGGCGCCGCCGGGCTCGGAGCCGCCTCGAGCCGCCGCGTGAGCCCCTGCAGGCCGTGCGCGCGGGCGAGCGCCAGCGCGCGGTCCACGAGCGGCTCGCCGCCGTGCCGGTCGCCGGCGCCGATCAGGACCCGCGCGTGGTCCGCCAGCGTGTGGGCGAGCCACCCGTTGGCGCCGGCGGCCTCGTGCTCGCGGGCCGCGGCCTCGAAGTGCCGTGTCGCCGCCGCCACGTCACCGCGCGCGCCGGCGACGACGCCGAGCACGCGTGACGTCGTGCCCCACATCGCCCATGCGCGGTCTACGAGAACGAACCGGCCGGGGAACGCGGCGAGCACCTCGCCGAGGGCGCCGGCCTCCTCGGTGGCGCCGAGGCGGGCCGCCGCCTCGGCCGTCAGCGCGAGCACGGCCAGCCGGTCGATGTCCGCGGGCAGGCCGCCGCTCGCCAGCAGCGGCGCGAGCGCCGCGCGAGCCTCGTCCTCGCGCCCGGCCGTGAGCAGGAGGTCGACCAGCAGCGCGCGCCACACCGGCCGGTCCGGAAAGCGCGCCGCGTGCTCCTCGACGCTCGCCACCACGTCCTCGTCCGCGTGGCCGTCGAGCCGGGCGCGCATCGCCGACTGCACGGTGTAGGTCTCGGTCGCGCCCGGCTCGTGCCGCGTCCGCAGCTCGAGCGAGGAGCGGGCGAGCTGCTCGCCCGCCTCGAGGTCGCCCGCGAGCTGGGCACGGGTGGCGAGCAGCATCGGCAGGTACCACTCGAACCAGCCGTGGCGCGCGCCGTCGGCCAGGCCGCGCGCCGCCGCGAGCGCCGCGTCGGCGCGCGAGACGTCGCCGTGCTCGAGCTGCTCGACGGCGACGTTGACCTCGCCCCACAGCGCCTGGTCGGCCAGGCCGGCCCGCTCCGCGCGCCGGACCGTCTCGTCCGCCGCGGCGATCCGCTCGTCGAGGCTCTCGGGCCGCCAGAGCACGTACGGCGCGTAGCGGAGGATCGAGGTGAGGGCGGCGTCGTCGCCCGCGGCGCGCGCCATCTCGGCGGCCTCCCGGTAGAGCCGTTCGCGCCGATCCTGCTCGGCCGGCTCGAGCCGCACCCCCAGCATGCACTGCACCTGCGCCCGCACGGCCGACGGCGCCTGCGGCAGCGCCGCCTCCGCGCTCTCCAGCAGCGCGACGGCTTCCCAGTCCACGCTGGCGTACGCCAGGAAGCGCGCGAACCCGACGGCGGCGCGCCCGAGTGCGACGGGCTCGCCGGCCTGCTCGGCGATCGTGGCGGCGCGGCGGTAGACGGCGCGCGCCTTTCCGATGTCGAGGTGCTCGAGCGAGCTCGCGAGGCCGAGCAGCGTCTCGCAGTGCAGCGACGCATCGTCCGGGGTCCGCTTCAGCGCCTGCAGCGCCTTGTGGTAGTGGGCGACGGCCTCGCCGTGCTCGTGCGCCGCCGCATGTGCGCCGGCGAGCGCCACGTAGCACTTCGCGGCCTGCTCGGCGCCGCCGATGTCCCGCGCCGTCCAGTAGTGACGGGCGAGCTCGCCGGGACCGGCGCCGGCCTGCTCGAGCGTCTCGGCGGCCAGCAGGTGCAGCCGCGCGGCGCGGCTCTTGGACAGCGCCGAGTAGAGCGTGCGTCTCAGCAGCTCGTGCGCGAACGCGTACCGGTCGACCTCCTCGCGCGCCTCGAGCATGCGGCTTCGCAGCGCGGTCTCGATCGCCGGCAGCACGGGCCGCAGCTCGGGGGAGGCGATCGCCTCGAGCTGCCCGAGCCGGAACTCGTCGCCGAGCACGGCCGCGGTCGCAAGCGTCTCCGCGACGCCCGGCGGGAGCGTCTGGAGCCGGCGCCCGAGGATCTCCTGGATCGGCTCCGGCACCCGGATGGCGTCGAGCGCGGCGGCGACGTCGCCGGAGTCGCCCGCGGCGGCGGCGAGCTCCGGCAGGGTGTGCTCGATCAGGAACGGGTTGCCGCGTGTCGCGGCGTGCAGCGCGCGCACGACCGCGGGCCGCGCCTGCGCGAGCGCCGCGATCTCCTCTTCGCCGAGGCCGCCGAGCCGTATGCGCGTGACGCGCCGCTCCCGGCGCAGGTCGGCGACGAGGCGGGCGAGCGGCTGGGGAGGCGACAGCGGCGAGTCGAGCTCGACGTCGCCGTCGCGGTAGGCCCCGAGCACGATCAGCTCGGCGCTCCCCGGCCGGGTCACGAGCTCCCGGACCAGCCTCAGCGTCGGCGCATCGGCCCAGTGCAGGTCGTCGAGCACGAGCACGAGGCGTTCCTCGGCCGCGACCTGTGACAGCACGGTGGCGAACGCGACGTAGAGGCGCGAGCGCCCGGTCTCCGGCTCCTCCCACGTCGGCGGCCGCTCGTCGGGCAGCAGCGGCTCGAGCTCCGGCACGAGCGCCGACAGCGGCGCCGCCGCGGACGGCAGCCGCTCCGCGGGTGAGAGCGCCAGCCGGGGACGGTGGGCGAGGTGGTGGTGCAGTGCCTCGACGAACGGCTGGTACGGGACCGGGCTGTCCTCGTCGGCGCGGCCGTAGAGCACCGGCCAGCCGTCGGCGTGCAGCCGCGCGGCGGCCTCCGCCAGCAGCCGCGTCTTGCCGATGCCGGCGTCGCCCGACAGGAGCACGAGGTGGCGGCTGCCGGCGAGGCCGGCGGCGACTTCGGCGATCCCGGACAGCTCGGCCTCGCGGCCGGCGAGCGGCCGGGAGGCCGCGTGCGCGAGCGGATCGGGGAGCGGCACGCGCGGCTCCGCGGCCGCAGTGGGTGCGGGCTTCGCCGCTTGCAGCGCGTCGCCTTCGAGGTCCGCCTCCTGGCGCAGGATCCGCTGTTCGAGCCTGCGCAGCTCGGGGCCCGGCTCGAGCCCGAGCTCGCTGTCCAGGGTGTGCCGCAGGCGGCGGTACGCGGCGAGGGCGTCGGCCTGCCGGCCGCACCGGTAGAGCGCGAGCATCAGCTGGCCGTGCATGCGCTCGCGCATCGGGTGCTCGGCCGTGAGCCGCTCGAGCCGGGGCACCGCCATGGCGTGCCGTCCGAGCGCGAGGTCGGCGTCCACGGCGAGCTCGACGGCGCCCAGCCGCAGCTCCTCGAGCTGCGCGATCTCGGCCTGGGCGAACGGCTCGTAGGTGAAGTCCGCGAACGCCTTGCCGCGCCACAGCCCGAGGGCCTGAGTCAAGGACACCGACGCGGCCGCCGCATCGCCCGCGGTGAGCGCCTCGCGCCCGGCGGCGACGAGCGCCGTGAAGTCGTCCACGTCGAGCTCACCGGGGGCTACGCGCAGCACGTACGAGCCGGTGTGGGTCTCGAGCAGCGACGGCGCGGGCGGCTCGGCAAGCGCGCGGCGCAGCCGCGAGACGTGCACGTGGATGGTCTTCGCCGGCTGCTCGGGGCCACCGTCGGGCCACAGCATCTCGATCAGCTGGTCGGTGGTGACCGGCTCGTTGCGGTGCAGCAGCAGCGCCGCGAGCAGGGCCTTCGGGCGCGAGCCGCCGAGCGGGACCTCGCGGCCTTCCCGGCGAGCCTCGAGCGGGCCGAGGAGCCGGAACTCGATGGTCGATCGTGCGTTCGTGGATCGACCCTAGCTTGCAGGGGCTTGAAAGCGGCGCGCAAGCGGCGCGACAGGGGGCTGGGCGACGCTCCCCTGCGATGCACTACAACCAATCAGCTTTCGTAGATTCGGTTCGCGGCGAGCAGCGGGCGCGCGCAGCGCGTCATCGCACAGCCGCAGACCCCTCCGATCTCGACGACGTCGTGCGCGCGGCGTCGGCGGGCGATGGAGCGGCATGGGCCGCGCTCGTCGAGCGCTTCGCCGGCCGCGTCCGCGCGGTCGCCCACGCCCACCGGCTGTCGCCGCACGACGCCGAGGACGTCATGCAGAGCACGTGGCTGCGGCTGCTCGAGCACATCGCCAGCGTGCGGGTCCCCGGCGCCGTCGGCGGATGGATCGCCACCACCGCGCGCCGCGAGTCGCTGCGCACGGTGCAGGCGGCCCGGCGCCAGGAGCCGACCGAGCACGAGCTCCTCGACACCGCGATCGTCGAGCCCGTCGACGCCGACCGCCTGGCCGAGGCCGAGCGCAGGCAGACGGTGACCGGCGCGCTCGGGAGGCTCTCCGCCCGCGACGCGGCGCTGCTCGGCATGCTGTTCGCCGAGCCGGCCCCGAGCTACGCGGAGATCTCGGCGGCGCTCGACATGCCGGTGGGGAGCATCGGCCCGACCCGGCAGCGCACGATCGCCCGGCTCCGCCGCGACCGTGACCTCCGCCGGCTCGCCGAGTAGGGCATGGGCGCCGCCGCGGCGGGGCGCCGCGACGGCGCCGGGTCAGCCGAGCACCCAGCCGCGGCGCTGTGTGCGCGCCTCGCCCGGGTGCGAACGCGTCAGCAGGCTCGCCTGGACGAGCGCGCGCTGCCGGTCGTGCGGGGTCACGTCGGCGGCCGGGGCCAGCACATCCGACAGCTGGCGGCGCATGATGCGGTGGGACGGATTGGTGGGGAGCACGTGGGCTTGCATGCCGTGCAAGCTCTTCGAGAGCGTTTGCAGCCGGTTTGCAAACGGCCAACAGCCACTTTCACCCGCGCGCGAACCTCGCCGTGGCCTGACCACACGATGTATCTGCGGCGGGTTCCTGTGCCTCCAAGAGAGAAACCCCCGAAGGAGCCGCTGTGATCTACCTCATCGTCGGACTCGACCGCGAGACGCGCACCCGCTGGCACGGCAACGTCCGGGCGGGCGACGCCGCGAGCGCGGAGCGGATCGCTCGCGCCCGCGCCGCGCGCCAGGGCTTCGCGCTCGACGTCGCGGCGGCGATCGGGCCGTACTCGAGCGTCGCCTGACAGCCGCTGTCAGCACTCTGTAACCGCCCCGCAAGCACCCCGGGGGATGGTGCGGGTCCACCGCCACCAAGAGGACCTGCCGTGATCCATCCCACCATCCCGTCGCGCCGAGTCTGGCGCCCCCTCGGTCGCCCCGGTCGCCGGCGCGCGACCGACGACCCGACGCTGCCTCCCGCCGCGCCGTTCGGCGTGCGGGCGACCGCCGCCGCGTGTCGCGCCGCGCTGAAGGCGCTCGAGCGCGCCGGCGCGGTGTGCGACGCCGACCGCACGCTGCGCGAGATCGCAGCCGCCCTGCACCCGCGGCTGGACGTGACGACCGCCGGCCGCACCAACCGGGCGCCCGCCATCTGCGACGCCCCGAACTGCGTGGGCCACCGAGTCCGCGCGTGAGCTTCACACCGGCGCCCACACGGCGCTTGCAACTCGCTTGGATCACCGGAAGGATCGGCGCGTGCTCGCCGCCGCGGACGTCGCCGGGTACCTCCTCGACCGGAAGCTGCTCAGCCCGAGGGCGGTCGTGCACGGCGGGCTCCGCGTCGCCGACACGTCGCGGCTGAACCGCGTCTTCGTCGTCACGACCGAGGACGGGCCCTGCTTCGTGCTCAAGGCGGCCGACGGGGCGGACGGCGCCGGCGTGGCCCGTGAGGCGGCCGTGCTGGAGCGCTTGGCCGCCGTCGACGGGCTCGCGCGGTGGCTTCCGAGGCTCGTTGTCCATGATCACGCAGAGGGACTGATCGTCTTCGAGTCGGCACGTCATGCACGGGACCTGACACGCCACCACGCGCGCGGCCGGTTCTCCTGCGCCCTCGCACGCGATGCCGGGCGGGCGCTGGCGCTCCTGCATGCGGTCGCTCCCGCCGCGCTGGACGTCGAGCCCATGGATCCGAGGCCGGCGTTGCGGGTGCACGAGCCCGACCTGGAGTCGATCCGGGGGATGAGCCCCGCGGCCATCGAGCTCACGCGCATCATCCAGGGCAGCCAAGAGCTGTGCGCTGCGCTCGACGAGCTCCCCGCTACGTGGCGGGACGACGCGGTGATTCACGGGGACATCCGGTGGGACAACCTCGTCGCAGTGCGACGCGACGCTTCGAGGCGATGGACGCGCCTGCAGCTGATCGACTGGGAGCTCTGCGGCCCGGGCGATCCGGCCTTCGACATCGGCGCCTATCTCGGCGAGTACCTGCGCGCGTGGCTCCAGTCGATCCCGATCATCGACCCGCTGGACCCGGGTCGACTCCTCGCACACGCCGGGCTGCCGCTGCGGCGGATGCGACCCGTGCTGCGGGCGTTCTGGAGCGCGTACGCGGATCATGCTCGGGCAACCGCGCCTGAGCTGAGCCGGACGCTGCGTCGCGCATCCCGCTTCGCTGGGCTGCGCCTGCTGACGGCGGCGCTCGAGGAGGCTCAGGGCCACGATGAGCTGCACGCCCGCGTCGCCTATCTCGTGCCGCTGAGCCGGAACGTCCTACGCCGGCCGGACGAAGCGTCGGCGGACCTGCTCGGGCTGTCGAGATGATCCGATACCGCGAGCAGGTCGAATCGGCCCTGCGCGCCGTCGCGGTGACGTCAGCGACTTCCTACACCTGGTTCGGGCGACGCTCGCGGCCGCTTCCGCCGGCGGTCGCGGCGGCGCTTGCGCCCGCTGCCGCGCGGGAGTTTCTGATCGGCGGGCTGGAGAGCGAGCTGTACCGATGGTTCTACACCCAGGGGCGGCCGGTGCCGGTAGGAGCGAAGGACGGTGCGCGACGGCTCGATCGGGCGCTGGTCGAAGCCCTCTCCCGGGTCAACTCCGGAGCGGGCGGCTGGGAGCCGGGGTGGCGTGTCGAGAGCCGCCGACGTGGCACCGCAGTGATCGTGCGGGACGGTCTTCGCGCGCGCGTGCCGGTGTCGCAGTGTCGCGAAGGTGGCCGCAGATTGGCCCCCGGCGCACTCGTGAGCGTCCGCCGTCCCAAGGAGACGCTGGCCGGCTCGCCGGGGTTCTACACGGCATTCGGCGACACCGAGCCGAGCGCAGGCCGGGCCGAGGTGCGCGTCTACTTCAACATCACCGTGGAAGGCGCCACCCCCCTCGTCGACACCGGTACGCGGGTGCTCAACCGAGCGAGGATCCCCTTCGACCTCAAGGTGGTCGGCGATCCCGGGGGCTTCGACCGTTGCGACGCGGCGGTCCTCTACCTGGATGACGGCGACTTCGCGCGCGCGCGCGAGTCTTTGCGAACGCTCGTCTCCAGGTGCCGGCAGCACCTGCACGGCGAGCCGCCGGCGTTCGCGAAGCCGCTCGCCCCCGGCGTCGCCGTCGGCGAGCACCGGCCCAGCCTGGGCGCGAGCTTCGGGACGAGCCGCTGCCGATTGGTGGCCGAAGGGCTGGTGGACGCCCACGAAAGCGGCGCGCGCCGGCTCGAGGATCGGATCGGCGCCGTCGCCCGCCGCTTCGCGGAGCGCGGACTCGACATCGACGTCCCGTATCTGGCGCCTGGATCCCAGGATCGATATGAGCTCTGAGTTCGGCGAAGCGGCCGCCGAGCTCGCGCACGCGATCGCGAAGTCGGCGATCTGGTTCGATGGGCGCTGCAACTGGATCGGAGCCCTCCCACGGGACGAGCCCTACGGCGCGAACGCGGCGCTCGGCCCCGACCTCTACGGGGGCTCGAGCGGCGTCGCGCTGTTTCTGGCCGAAGCCGGCGCACGGCTCGACGACGACCTCCTCCGAGCAACGGCGCTCGGGGCGATCCGGCATGCGCTCGACCACGCCGGCGCCATCCACCCGGACCACCGGGACGGGCTGTATCTCGGCCCCATCGGAGTCGTGTACGCGGCGGAACGGGTCGCCGAGCTGCTCGCCGGCTGAGGAGCCGCTCGAACCAGCCCGCAGGCTGCTCGCCGCGTGGCGCCGGAACGGCACCCGAACGGCGTCCGCGGACGTGATGAGCGGCTCCGCCGGAGCGGTGGCGGGCCTCCTCGCCCTGAACGACCGGCTCGACGACGCGTGGCTGGTCGAAGCGGCGGCCTCGCTGGGCGAGGAGGTGATCGCCAAGGCCGAGCGCGGGCCGGCGGGGTGGTCCTGGGCGCAGCCCGGCCGGCGCTCGCTGCACAACCCCTGCGGCTTCGCCCACGGCGCCGCCGGCATCGGGCACGCTCTCGCCGAGCTGTTCGCCGTCACCGGCGACGCTCGGTTCAGAGACGCGGCCCTGAGCGCCTTCGCGTACGAGCGCTCGTGGTTCGACTCTCGGAGCCGAACCTGGGCGGATCTCCGCGACGTCGGCCGGCGCGCGCGCCGCGATGCTCCGATGCCGACCGCCGACTCGTGGTGCAACGGCGCTCCCGGAATAGCCCTGTCACGCCTCCGCGCGGCAGCGCTGCTCGGGTCGGCGGCTGTCGACCGCGACGCGGCGGCGGCGGTTGCGGCGTGCGAGCGGCATGTAGCCGGGCTTCTCACTCATGCCCCTGGCGACTTCTCGCTCTGTCACGGCGCCGCGGGTGCCGGCGACGTGCTGCTCTACGCGGCGGACCGTCGCGGGGATCGGCTTGCGCGCCTCGCAGCCGAGGTGGGCCGGCGGGGCATCGAGCTCCACCACGGGCCCGGCGCGCGGAGTTTCCCGTGCGGAACGCCCCGCGGCGAGACGCCGGCGTTGATGCTCGGCTTCGCCGGCATCGGGATGTTCTACCTCCGCCTGCTCGATCCCGGTGTGGCGACCCCGCTGCTCGTCCGTCGCCGGGCGAGGGTTGACAGCCCAGTTGGTGCGTCCATACAGTCGCAGGTACCCCGGCCAAGGAGAGATCAGTGAACGGCCGCATAACCCAGCCGCCGCTCAATCCCATCGTCGAGCGGCTCGTCGAGGATCCGAACTCGGACAGACGGGAGACCGTGGAGGTGATGGCACTCGTCGGCTTCGTCGGTCAGGGGCGCGGAGGCGACGTCCGGATGCACTCGGATCTCAACTTCCAGCGGTATATGGACTTCCCCCCGGACGCCATCGTCGACAGTGCTCCGCTCGACGACACCGAGGGCGGCCGCACTGTGGTCTGGGTGCGAAGCGAGACGATGTTCGAGCCGGCCTTCTCGGAGGAGGCGGCCGCGGTCCTCGAGGGGCAGCTCTTGGGCGGGCTCATGAGCACGTGGCCGTTGATCCCCGGATCACGCTACGTGGCAGCGCAGCTTCTGGACCTGGTCCCTCGCCTGACGGACGACGAAGGGCCCGGTCCGCACCTGGTTCCTCGCCCACCGGCCGACGAGGGCGACGGTCCGGTTCAACCAGCGGCCGGTAAAGGACGGAACCCGTGATGAGCGACACGACGCTCGAGGCCGTCTTCGAGAGCGAGATCGAGGATCGCGAGGCGGAGTTCCTGTGCGGCGAGATCAGCTTGCGGGCGCCCGCCGATGCACTCCTTCTGCCGGAGACCGAGATCCTGCCGGTCGGCGCCGACCAGCCGATGGCTTACGACAGGCCCACGAAACGGACGAGACGCTCCGGCTGCTGCGATTGATCGGCGGCGCCGCGCCGCGCGACTCAGTCGTTGCTCGGCAGGTAGCGCCGACGCTCGACGGGTGTGAGCTCTCGACCGGCGCGGGTCTGTGCCAGCCGCAGGACCGAGCTGATCGAACCGCACACCTCACACGGAGTGACCCGCGTGATGCCGTCGTCGGCGGCGCTCACGACCTCGTCGCCGCTGGGGCTGAACTGCGCCGAGAGCGCCGGGGCGTCATGAGTGAAGAGCACTACCAATGCCTCACCTCCGGCAGAGCTCCAGACTCGGATCGTGCCGTCCCGTCCGGCGCTGACGATGCGCTCCCCGGAGCGATCGAATCGCGCCGACGCGACCGGGCCCTCATGACCCGTGAGGATCACCGGAGGGTCGCCGTCGAGATTCCAGACGCGAATCGTGCCGTCGGCTCCGGCGCTCAGGATGCGTCGTCCATCGGGGCTGAAGGAAACGGAGTTGACGGACTGGCCGTGCCCGCGGAGGCTCCGCCCGCGGCCCCCGGTCTCTGCGTTCCACGATCGGACGGTGCCGTCGTCGGAGGCGCTGGCGAGCCGCGTTCCGTCGGGGCTGAACGCGACATCGCGAACGACCCCGGAATGGCCGCTCAGCACCTGGCGGTCGCCGCCGTCGAGGTTCTGGACGACGATCTCCTGGCGGCCGCCCGCGACGGCGATCCGGCGTCCCGCGGGATCGATCGTCGCAGCGAACAGCTTGACGTCGGGGGCGGAGAACACGACGGTTTGCCGACCGCTCGTGAGGTCCCAGAGCCGCGCGGTTCCGTCCCAGCCCGCGCTGATCGCGCGCAGGCCGTCCGCGGAGAACTGCGGGAAGCTCGCGCTCCTGTGGCCCGGTAGGGCCCTCACCGAGCCGGCCTCTGGATTCCAGATGCGCAACGGACCGGAGGGGCTGCCGGTGAGCACCTGCCGCCCGTCGGGCCTGAAGCTCGCCGTGGTGACGGGCGCCTGCAACATCGCCGCGGGCGCCGACGCCCATCGTCTGAGCGTCTGGTCCTCGCCGCCGCTGACGATGGTGTCCGTATGGGGCACGAACGCGGCTCGCAGGACGATGCCCTTGTGGCCCGTGAGCTCGTCGAGCGGCGGCCCGCCCCGGGCGTCGAAGACGCGCACCACGGCATCGTCCCCCGCCGTGACGAGCCTCCTGCCGTCCTCGCTGAACTCCACCCAGTCCACGGCCTCCTTGGATGCGCTGATGATCCTCGGCCTTCCACGACCGTCTGCGTTCCAGATCCGCACCGCTCCGTCGTCGGAAGCGGTGGCGACGCGCTTTCCATCCGGACTGAAGTCGACGCCGTAGAGCGTCAATCCAGGATGTGGGAGCACGGTCGACTCGCCGGTTGCGAGACTCCAAACGCGCACCGAGTGATCGTCGCCCGCGCTGACCGCCTGCGTGCCGTCCCGGCTGAACCGGGCCACCCAGACCGCGCCCTCGTGCTCACCGAGCACCGTCGGGGGTCCGGCACCATCGACGGGGACGAGGCGAACCGTGCCGTCGAGCAGGGGAACGATGACCCGCTGTCCGTCGGGGCTGAACTCGACCCCGTTGGGGCCCTTCCCCGGAGGCACCCGAAGCAGCACGCGCTCCTGCTTGCCGTTGAGGTCCCAGAGGGCGACGATGCCGTCGTCGCCTGCGCTCGCGACATGCCTGCCGTCGGGCGAAAGGCTTGCGCCGAGCGCCCAGCCGTCGTGCGCCTTGATCGTCGTCTCGGCCCGCCCGCGCGCGAGGTTCCAGACGCGCACGACTCCGTCGCGCCCGGCCGTCACGACGCGTCTGCCGTCGGCGCTCGGCTCGACCGAGTTCACCCAGTCGCGATGCGCCGGCCAGACCGACAGCGTCCGTGACGCGAGCGTCGCCTGCCTGAGCACGTTCCGGGCCTGCTCGGTGTCCTGACGGTCGAGGGCCTCCAGCGCAAGGGCGAGGCTCAAGCCGGGATCGCCGTCGAGGAAGCTGGTCGCCCTGGCCGCCAGCTCGCGCGAGGCGGCGATATCGCGCTGGCGCTCGGCCTCGCGCCCCTGGTAGAGGGCGACGATCGCCACCGTGGTGATCGCCGCGAGCGCGACGAGCAGGCCCGCGAACGCGGTGCGAATCCAGCGGCGCCGGTAGGCGCGCTCGCTCCGGCGGCGCGCGTGGCTGGCGTCGAGGAACTCGCGCTCGAGCTCGTTGAGCGTTACGTCGTGGGTGTCACGCCAATCAAGCGCCTCGGTCAGGCGGCTGCCGCGGAAGAGCGCGCCCTCGTCGCGGTCCAACCGGCGCCACTCGTGCGCGGCGGCGGTTACGCCGCGATGAATGCGCAGGCCCACCCTGTCCTGCTCGATCCAGCCGTGCAAACGCGGCCACTCGCGCAGGAGCGCCTCGTGTGCGACCTCGACGCTGCCCGCCGTCACCGTGAGCAGCCGCTGGTCGGTGAACAACTCGACGACCCGGGCGACGTCGCCGCCGCGCTCGGTCTCGAGCTCGGCGAGCGGGACGCGGCGCCGCTCCACCCTGCCGCCGGGGCCTTCGGCGGCGAGCCGCACGAGGATGCTGTGGGCGATCCCCTGCTGCGCCGGGTCGAGCCGGCCGTACGCGTCCTCGGCGAGCCGCGCCACCGCGCCGCGCACGCCGCCGGTGCGCTCGTACGCCGCATGGCGCAGCCGCCGCCCGTCCCGCTGCTGCCACAGCTCGAGGAGCGCCGTCGATAGAAGCGGGAGCGCGCCGGGCGCGCCCTCGACGTCCGCCACGAGCGCGTCGACGAGCTCGGGCTCGACGCCGAGGCCGACGCGCTGCGCGGGTCGCTCGATGGCCTGGCGCAGCTCGTCGCGCCGCATCGAGGTGACGAGCACGTGGTTCGCGGCGAGCAGCGACGACAGCTCCGGGTACGCGGCGCAGCGCTCGTAGTGGTCGGCGCGGATCGCGAGCACGACCATGCAGCGCCCGCGCGTGTCGCGTGCGGCGTGCACGAGCGAGCCGACGAACGCCGCGCGCTCGCGCTCGTCGTCGCAGGCCATGAACGTTTCCTCGAACTGGTCCACAGCCAGCACGACGCGCGCCTGGTCACTCACGGCGGCGCCGGTGCGGTTGAGCTCCTCCAGCGGGTGCTCGCCCGGCCGGATCACGACCTGCTCCCAGTCGCTGCTGCCCGGCAGTACGCCGCTCGCCAATGCGGGGAGCAGCCCCGCCCGCAGGGCCGACGACTTGCCGCTTCCCGACGGCCCGACGATGCCGAGCAGCGGGGCGCCGACGAGGCGCGCGACGAGCGCCGCGACGAGCCGCTCGCGGCCGAAGTAGTACTCGGCGTCGTCGACGTCGAACGAGGCGAGGCCCTTGAACGGGCAGACCACCGGCCCGTCGCCGGCGCCGACCTGGGCCGCACGCTCGCGGGCCGCCTGAAGATCCTTCACGCCGCCGGCGAGCTCGTCCTCCATCGTGCGCAGCCGGACGCGTCCTCTGGCTGCCTGCTCGGCCACCGCCTCCACGCGCCGGCTCGCCTCGAGCCGCGCCCAGTCGCTCGCGACCTCGTGCACGCGGGCGGGCACCCCGCCACTCTCCTCGAGCACGGACTGCGCGGGCAGGTCGGCCGGCGGTCGCCCGGGCGCGTAGATGGCGACGACCGCCGCCACCGCCTCGACGTCGAGCGGCTTCAGCGCCAGCGGCGCACGGCCGTTCGCGCGCGCAAGGGCGGTGTCGTCGCGCGCGCCGGCAACCACGAGCACGGGAAGCCCGGCGAGGGATGCCGCAAGCTGCTCGAGCTCGGCGCGAAGGTCGGGGGTCAGCCGGTCGGCGTCGTCGACGACCGCCAGCAGCGGGTCGGTCGCCTCCCGGGCGCGGGCGAACATCGCGCGGACCGTGGCCGGCGGGCCGGCGCCGGTCGCGTACAGCACAGCGGCGCCATGGCGGTGGACCTCGCCGGCCAGCTCGGCGGCGAGGCGGGTCTTGCCGATCCCGCGCTCGCCGGTGAGCGTGACGAGCGATCCCTCCCCCGCGCGTGCCCGTTCCCAAGCCTCCTCCAGCCGCGAGAGCTCGGCGGCTCGCCCCTCCAGCGGCGGCGCGGCGACGGTGTCCAGCTCGGGAGGTAGCTCCAGCGCCGGAGGCGCGCGCAGCGACTCGTCCTGCCGGAGGATCGCTTCGTGCAGCCGCCGCAGCTCCGAGCCCGGCTCGATGCCGCTGTGCTCGACGAGCGCGGCACGCGCCTCGCGATAGGCCTCCAGCGCCTCCGTCTGACGGTCCGAGCGGTAGAGGGCGAGCATCAACTGCGCGGCGAACCGCTCTCGGCTCGGGTGCGCGTCAACCAGCCGCTGCAGCTCTCCGACGAGCGCGGCGTGGCGGCCGGCCGCCAGCTCGGCGTCGGCGCGCGTCTCGAGGGCGGCGAGCCGTTCGTCCTCCAGCCGGTTGATCTCGGGCGCCGCGAACGGCTCGAACGCCACATCGGCAAGCGCCTGGTCGCCCCGCCACAGTGCGAGCCCCTCCTCCAGCGCGGCGCTCGCCTGGTCGGGACGGCCGGCTCGCAACGCTCGGCGGCCGTGGTCCAGAAGCTGCTCGAAGCGGTCGACGTCGAGCTCGCCCGGCTGTACGGTCAGCTGATAGCCGGCCGGCGTCGTCGTCACGACGTCGGCGTCGGGGAGCGCCTTACGCAGTCGCGAGACGTGCACCTGCACGGTCTTGGCCGCCCCCGCCGGGGCGTCCTCGCCCCACAGGGCGACGGCGAGCCGCTCCGTGCTCACCGGCCGGTTCGCGTTCAGGAGCAGGACCGCGAGGACCGCGCGCGGCTTCGGCCCTCCAAGCGCGACGGGTCCGTCCTCGGCCGCCACCTCGACCGGACCGAGAAGCCGGTACTTCATCGGCCGACGCTATCCGGTCTGGCGCGCACTTGATAGTGGTAGGCGCCGTCTGATCGGCCGGTCAGGTGACGGCGAGGCGCGGGATCCGCGTCGCCGCCAGGCGCAGCGCGAACAACGTGATGACGGGGTAGGTCCCGTCGGCCAGGGACCACCCCAGCACGTACGCGAAATTGCCTTCGAAGACTCCGAAGAAGTTATCCAGGTCCCACGTCCCGAACGCGAGCTGCTCGGCGTACTTGACGATGATGCTGAACGTCGTGAAGAGCAGGACCTGCACGGCCATCGGCTGGTCCTCGCGGACGCCGAGGTACAGCCAGGTGAGGCAGATCCCGATCCACAGGAACGAGTGCATGAAGTTCGTCGACCCACGGCAGGTAGCTCATGAGGCCGGCCTGGTAGAGCAGGTAGTTGGCGACGAACACCGGCACCGCCCAGCCGAGGCCGATGGCCACGAAGGTGCGGCGCTCGAACGGCTCGATCCGCGGCTTGACCACCCGGATGACCATCAGCAGCGCCGCGTAGAACGCGAGGACCACCAGGACCCGCGGGACCGTCACCTCATACACGCGCGACCTCGATCCGCTGGGCGGCGTAGTGGGCGAGCGCCATGACCGTGAGCTGCGGGTTCACGGTCAGGCTGGTGGGGAACACGCTCGCGTCGCAGACGTACAGGTCGTCGTAGCCGTGGACCCTGAAGTCGGGCCCCACGACCCCGCGCTTGGGGTCGCGGCTGAGCGCGTTGCCGCCCTGCGGGTGGCCGGTGCCGAGCGCGATGTAGTCGGGGTCGGCCGCGATCCGGTCGATCTCCCCGAGCTGGCCGGGGCTCGTGAACTCGTCGTCGCCCCACGAGTTGACCATCACGCGCGACGCACCGGCGTCGAACAGCAGCTCGCCGAGCAGCTTGAGGCCGCGCGCGAGCGTCGCGAGATCGTCCGCCCGCGGCCGGAAGTCGACGCCCGGGCCTCCGGTCAGCGCGCGGATGATGCGGCCGTTGCTCGCGGTCCCGACCAGCACGCCGACCGCCATCAGATGGTCGTAGCGCTGCATGTTCTCGAAGTGCCGCTCGAACCAGCCGGGCATGTTGAGCGCCTGCGACACCGGCGGGTTGAACCACGTCTCGAACACGAACCCGGGCTCGCTCGGGATCCCGAAGTGCGAGATCTGCAGCCCGTCGTAGGACCGGAGCGGCTCGCCTTCGAAGTCGGCCGTGAGCGGCGCGCCCATGTTGCAGGAGAAGCCCTTGCCGACGGGCAGGCCGCCCCCGGCGCCGCTGCGCAGCAGCAGGTAGCTGGAGGCGACCGCCCCCGCGGCGACCACGTAGGTGCGTGCCCGCACGGTGACGCCGCGCCCGTCGGCGAGCTTGGCGCGCAGGTACGCCACGCGCTTGCGGCTCCCGCTCATGGTCACGATCCGCTCGACCTCGCAGTCGGCGACGATGCGGACGCGATCGGGGAAGTCGCGCTGCGCCCAGGGGAGCGCCGTCTCCAGCATCGACAGCTTCTTGCCCCACTTGCAGCCGATGTTGCAGTAGCCCGAGCCGAAGCAGCCCTGGATGTTGGCCTGGACGACGCCGACGTCCAGCCGCGGCTCGGGCCGCCGGCCCGCGCTCTGCAGGTACCGGGTGCCGGACGGGTTGAGCACCGCCTCGTCCTGGGGGACCACGTGCAGGAACGACCGCATCGCGGCCACGCTGGCGCGCATGCCTTCGAGGTCGAGCCCGGCGTCCTGCCCGCGGGCGTTCCAGCGGTCGAGGACCCGCGGCGGGGGGTCGAAGCAGACCGCGTTGTTGACGGTCGTCGAGCCGCCGACGCAGCTCCCCTGCAGCACGGTGAAGCGGAAGTCCTCGGTCTGCTGCATCAGCCCGTCGGCGTACAGCCGGCCGATCATGCCGACCTCGTCCTCGGTGAAGTGACGCGGCTCGACGTACTGGCCGCGCTCGAGCACGAGGATCTGGCAGTCCGGATGGGCCTTGGCCAGCTCGTAGGCGAGGATGCCGCCCGCGGCGCCGCTGCCGATGATGCAGATGTCGGCCTCGAGCTCCTTGACGCCGAGGTCCTCCGGCCGGTCGACCTTCAAGGGATGCGGGCCCGGGTCCGGCGCCTCGAGCCCGCCGAACCGGGCGCGCTCGCTGAACGGCTGGTAGCCGATCGACTCGAACGAGCGCCGGTCGCCGTAGTAGCCGACGAAGCTCAGCTGCTGGCAGATCCGGATCATGATCTGGGTGAGGTGCTTGATCAGCGGCGGCCACGGCGGCGGCGTCTGGAACCGCATGGCGAGGTAGCGGCGGCGGGCGTCGGGCTCGATCTCGGAGAGCGGCGGAAGCAGGTCGAGCAGCGGACGCGCCTGCATCGCGGCCAGCGTCACCTGGTAGAGCCAGCGCCGCTTGGCGCGGATCTCCGCGACCTGCCTGTCGACGTTGCGCGCGACGTCCTCGGGCGGGACGCGCTCCTCCTTGCCCGCGACGAGCACGTCGGCGACCCCGACCAGCGCTCGGAGCTGGACCGGCGAGAAGAACCGCGGGGAGTAGCGGGCGTTCCAGGCGCTGCGCGCGGCGAGGAAGAAGACGACGGCGATGGCGCCGTCGAGCGCCAGCGCGCCCCACAGGACGTCGGTCATCCGCACGTCGCCGCCCAGCAGCGGCAGCGTGTAATCGGTGTCGAGGAGCGCCAGATAGAGGCCGCTCACGAGCACGGACAGCACGTGGACGGCGATGATCGGCGTGACGAGCGCGAGATTCCGCCGCAGGGCGGTCGCCGCGTAGCCGCACAGCGCCGCCAGCAGCGACACCTTGACCACCGAGTTGGTGACGAACGGCAGCTCGCGGAAGAAGTCCTCGCTCGTGGCGAGCAGCGGCCCGATCTCGTAGGCGACGGCTCCGATCACGAAGAGCACGGCGAAGGCGATCAGGAGCGCCCGCACCCGGCGCTCGACCGCGGTCAGCGCCGCCGTCTCCGGCTCGTGGCGCGCGAGGCGGGCCGGCAGCGCGAACGCCGCGAGGGCGACCGCGATCAGGCCGTCGAGCCCCATCGCCGCCCACAGCACGGTGGACAGCGCGGGCTCGGCGATGCCGATGTCCACCGTGCGCCCGGTGTCGGCGAACAGCAGCATCGACGCCATCGCCGCGATCGACACCAGGTGGACCGCGATGACGATCAGCACCAGGGCGCCGCGGCGGCGGAGGTCGCCGGCCGCGTACATGCAGGTGAGCGCGATCAGCGTGACCTTGACCGCGGAGTTGGAGACGAACGGCGGCTCGCGGAAGAAGTCCTGCGCAGGCCCGACCAGCGGCCCCAGCACATAGACGACGGCGCCCACCAGGAGCAGGCCGGCGAGGACCCGCAGGGCGAGCGCGAGCCTTCGTTCGGCGCGCTCCCTCGTGGTCTGCTCGGAGGGCGCGGATCGGAGTGCTGTAGCGGTGCTCACCATTGAAGCGACCCTAGACCGGGGTGCTCCACCCGGTCAACCCTTGCGGTCTGCCCTCGCCTAATAGACCATGTCGTCTACTATAAAGTCCGCGGGATGACGAAGCGATGGCTCCTCCGACGCGCTCGCACCCTCCTCGGGCCGGCCGGCCTCGGCGCCGGACAAGTGGCTCTCGAGCGCGCTTCCGACCTCCGCGCGCGGCGGCTCGCCGCCACCGCGCGCGACGCCGTGGGCCAGCGCGTGCGGCCGACCCGTCCGCCGATGCGCGCGCTCGTGCTCCTGCCGCGAGGGCGGCTGCGCTGGCGGCACGTGCCTGCGCCGGCTCCTCCGGGCGCCGGCGAGGCGGTCGTGCACCCGATCGCGATCGCGACCTGCGACATGGACCGGCCGCTCGCGCTCGGGGCGACGCCGTTCCCGACGCCGCTGCACTTCGCGCACGAATGCGTGGCCGAGGTGATGTCGGTGGGGAGCGAGGTCAGCAGCGTGGCGCCGGGGCAGCGCGTCGTGGTGCCGTTCCAGATCAGCTGCGGGGAGTGCGGGCCGTGCCGCGCCGGGCGCACGGCGAACTGTCACAGCGTCCCGCCGATCTCGATGTACGGCTTCGGGCTCACCGGCGGGCACTGGGGCGGCGCCCTGTCCGACGAGCTGGCTGTGCCCTTCGCCGACGGCATGCTCGTCCCGCTCCCGGACGGCGTGGAGCCCGCGGCGGCGGCGAGCGTGGCCGACAACGTGTGCGACGGCTACCGCCACGTCGCCCCGTACCTCTCCGAGCTGCGCGCGCTCGGTGACCCGTCGGTGCTGATCGTGGGCGCGATGAAGCAGCGCCACCTCTACACGGCGAGCGTCTCGCTGTACACCGGCCTGACCGCCAAGGCGCTCGGCATCGAGGACGTCGTGCTGGCCGACGTCCGCCCGGAGGTGCGCGACCAGGCCGCCGCGCTCGGGCTGACGGCCGTCGCGCCGGACGACCTCGGGCCTGAGCGCCTGTTCCCGCTCGTCGCCGACGTCAGCGGCACGCCGCGCGGCCTCGCATACGCGCTCTCGCACACCGCTCCCGACGGCCGCTGCAGCAGCTCCGGCACGCTGCACTCGAGCGCCCGCATCCCGGCGGCGCTGATGTACGGCCGCAACGCGACGCTCACGATCGCCCGCACCCACGCCCGCGCGCTGATCCCGGAGGTGCTCGCGCTGATCACGAGCGGTCGCCTCCAGCCCGAGCGCGTCACCACCACCGTCGCCTCGATCGACGACGCCCCCGCCGTGCTCGCCGAGCACGTGCGAGGCGGAAGCACGAAGACGATCCTGACGGCCTGACCTCGGATCGCGGGTACACCGTCGGCATGGATGCCGAGGTACCGCCCGACCGGCCCGGTCATCGAGATCCGCTGACGCCCAGGCGGTGAGAACGGGCCAGCGCGGTGAGGATTGCGACGCACGCGAGGATCGCGGCCGCTCCGGCGGCAGTCCATGCCGGCGACCGTACGATGTCTGCTTCCGAGGCCAGCTGGACGAGCCACGCCGCGGGGACGCCGACCGCCGCGACCACGAGGATCCCGCGCAGTCGCGGCATCCCGGTACCCGGCTCCACGTGAGCGCGCTCCCGCTCGTCGAGCGACCACAACGCGAGCTCCGCGGTCAGCAGCAGCGTCCCGGCGTAGATCGGCGCCGGAAGTGCGCGGTCGCCCTCCGGGATCAAGTAGATCGCTCCGAGCAGGAGCACGGCGACGAAGGCCGGAGTGACGTGGCCGGCGGCAAGCGCGGCGGCGAGGATCACCGTCGGGCTCGCGACCGCGAGCAGTGACGCGGGCGGGTCGGCGGCCGCGGCCGTGCCCGCGAGCGCGGCGATCGCCACCGCGGCACAGCCGGTCGTCAAGCGCGTGCGGGTCGTGCGTAGCGCCGTAGAGTGATCACCTCCTCGACCGCCATCTCGACCGGCGCGTGCCGCGGCTCCCAGCGAGCGACCGGGATGCCGAGCGCCTCGAAGCGGCCGCGCAGCGCGTCGCGCTGAAGCCGCCAGAGGCGCAAGGCGGGCTCGGGCGACTCAGCGTCGCCGGGCGCCAACGGTGAGATCTCGAACACGACGAGGTCGTATCCGCGGGCACGCAGGTCGAGCAGCGCCGCGACGCCTCGCTCATCCAGCAGCGGGCTCAACGCGATCACCAGCGCCCGGGCGGGAAGCAGCCGGCGCGGCACGTGCGTGACGCCCTTCCACTGGAAGCCCCGTCTGACCTGGCTCGCGAACAGCGCGTCGAGGATGCGGTACATGTGCCTGGGGCCGGCGCTGCCGGTCAGCCAGCTCAGCTCGCCGCCCAGGCTCACCAGCGCGACTCGATCGCGCTGCCCCAGGTACGCGGAGGCCAGCGCCGCGGTGGCGCGCACCGCGGCGTCGAGGGTTCCCTCGGCGTCAGCGAACGTATCGAGGAACAGGACGACGTCGGCGCTGTGCTCGGGGTGCTGGACGTTCACAAAGGGCGTGCTGCGGCGCGCGGTCGCGCGCCAGTTGATGCTGCGGACGCGGTCGCCCGGCGCCAGCGGGCGGAGGTCGGCGAACTCGATGCCCTCGCCCAGCTCGCGCGAGACCTGGCTGCCGAGTACGGGCCTGGTGCGGAGCGGTGCGACAAGCGCGCGCAACCGCTCGACACCGGCGTACACGCGCAGCTCTGCAGCCTTGCCGATCGGCCCCTCGAGCGTCGTCGCCCCTAGCCGGTCGCGCGCGCTGAGGATCGCCGGGCCGACGTCGTAGACGCCCCAGTGGCGGGCGGTCAGCTCGAACCGCACCTCACGTCGCTCGCGGCCGGCGAGCCAGAAAGCGATCGGCGTCGTGGCGCTGTCGAGCCGTGCGGCGGCCGGCAGGTGGACGTCCACGCGTGCACCGCCGCCGCGGTTCGTGATCGCGAGCGTCGCCCGCAGCGTCTGGCCTTCGAGCGTGCGGTCGCGTTCGAGCCGCAGCTCGCCGTCGAGCGCGAGCGGCCTGGCCGCCAGCGCCACGGCGACGAGGAGCACGAACGGCGTGGCGAGCACCGCGGGCTCCGGGCGTCCCGTGATGAGGGTGGCCATGAGCGCCGCCGCCGCGAGCGCGATGTACACGCGCAGCCGCGGTGACGCCGCCCGGGTCACGCGACCCGCGTGGGCGGCGCCGGGCACCGTTCGAGGCAGTCGCGCACCACATCCTCGGCCTGCACGCGCTGGATCCACAGCTCGGGTCGGAGGGTGATCCGGTGCGTGAGCGCGGGGACGGCGACGACCTTCACGTCGTCGGGCGTGACGAAGTCGCGTCCCTCCAGCGCGGCCTTGGCGCGCGACAGCTTCAGCAGCGCGAGCGTACCTCGCGGGCTGGCTCCGACCTGCACCTGCGGGCTCTCGCGCGTGGCGGTCACGAGGTCGACGGCGTAGCCGAGGATCCCGTCGTCCGCGTGCACCAGCTCGACCGCGCGCTGCATCGCGAGCAGATCGTCGCGGTCGACGACCTGCTCCAGGTCGACCTCGTCGCGGCCGCGCTCCATCCGCCTGGAGAGGAGCTCGAGCTCCGCCGCGCGGTCTGGGTACCCGACGCTGATGCGCAGCAGGAAGCGGTCGAGCTGCGCTTCCGGCAGCGGGTAGGTCCCCTCGTACTCGATCGGGTTCTGCGTCGCGAGCACCAGGAACGGGCGCTCGAGCTCGCGCGTCCCGTCCTCGCTCGTGACCTGGCGCTCCTGCATCGCCTCGAGCAGTGCCGCCTGCGTCTTCGGGGGCGCGCGGTTGATCTCGTCGCCGAGCAGGATGTGGGTGAAGATCGGCCCGGCCCGGAACCGGAGGTCGCTCGTGCGCTGGTCGTAGATCGTCGAGCCGGTGACATCGGACGGCATCAGGTCTGGCGTGAACTGCACGCGGGCGAAGCGCAGGCTGGTGACCGCTGCGAACGAGCGCGCCATCAGCGTCTTGGCGAGGCCGGGGTTGTCCTCGATCAGCACGTGTCCGTCGGCGAGCAGGCCGAGCAGCACGAGCTCGAGCACGGCGCGCTTGCCCACCACCGCGCGCTCGACCTCGTCGAGGATCCGTCCGCAGCGGACGCCGAGGTCCGGCTGCAAGCCGGCGGTCACAGCGCCTCCAGGCGGTCGAGCACCGCCTGCAGCTCGCTCGGCGCGATGCCCGGAGCGCGGTCGTCCGGCGGTGCGGGGCGGTCCGGGCGGACGAGATCCCACGCCTGCGGACCGAGCAGGCGACGAGCCTCGTCGCCGTCGAGCCTCACGCCGCGCCGGGCCAATCGCGCCTCGGCAATCTCCAGCACCAGCGGCCGAAGCTGCGTATGCGTCGCAAGGCGGCTCGCACCTGACCGCACGACGATCCGCTCGATCCGTAGCAGCTGGCTCGGCCGCGACCGGCTGCCGCGGTCGGGTCGTGGCGCCGAGCGGCGCGCTGCGAGCGGGAGCCGCGCCGTGAGCGTCGCCACGCTGATCACCGTCGCGATCGCGCCGACGACGACGACCGCGGCCTCGAGAGTCACCGGGCCCGCCCCGTACGTCGCCGATCGGCAATCACGAGGAGACGCTATACGAGCCGGCACGCTCCGTGCGGAGGTAGGGTCGGCTGAGCGATGGGCGTTCCGAGCTCTCGATTCGCAGTTGCGGTCATCTCGCTCACGACGCTGATATGCGTCGTGGCGGTTGCCGGGGATGGGCCGCTCCGAAGCACGCCGGAGCCGTACGAGCCGACGACCGCCGAGCTGCGGCAGATCGGCGTTATCACCGCGGACTTCCCGGTCCCCGGCGCGCTGCCTCCGGAGATCTTCCCGCCGGAGGAGTTCGGCCTCGGCCCGCCGGGGCCGCCGGAGTGGCTGCTGTGGGCGCTCGCCGCGATCGCCACGGCCGCCGTGGTCTGGGTCGCAGTAAGGCTCTTGCGCGAGGTCAGGACGTGGCGGTTCCGCTTGCCCCGCCTCCGCCTGCCGCGCTGGCGGCGGCGCCGCCGGGTCGCGGCCGAGTCGAGCGATGACACGCTGCTCGAGCCGGCCGCGGTCGAGCCCGAGGAGGACGTGTCAGTCGCGCAGCGGGCGGTCGAGGCGGCGCTGGAGCCCCTGCGCGAACCGGCCGACCCGCGCGCGGCCGTCATCGAGGCGTACGCGCGGATGGAGGCGGTGCTCGCCGAGCGGGAGCTCGGACGGCGGAGCCATGAGGCGCCACGCGAGTACCTGCGGCGCCTCATGCACGAGCGGGGCATGCCCGCGGACTCGCTCACCACTCTGACGGCGTTGTTCGAGGAGGCGCGCTTCAGCCGGCGCCCGATCCCCGAGTCCGCGCCGCGCCGCGCGGCGAGCGAGCTCCACGTCGCCCGGCTCGCCCTGGGCGAGGCGCCGGAGGTCCTCGGCGCGAGACCACGGTGAGGTAGCTTCCCGGCTCTGGTCCCGTCGATCGGCTACTGGCGCGCCGCCCTGCACATCGGCGCTCTGTGGGCGCTCGCGTTCGTGCAGCCGATGTTCGGGCTGCTCGGCGATAACGCCGAGTTCTTCGTCGCGCGCGGGAACACGACGTTCGACATCGTGGTCCTCGCGCTCGGCTATGGGCTCGTGCCGCCGATGCTGGCGGCGGGCCTGGTCTGGGCGGCCGGGCGCATCCGGCCCGGCGCTGGGCTGGGCGCTGCACCTCGCTCTGATTGCGGTGCTCACGGCGGCGCTCGTGCTGCCGCCGCTCGGGGACGCGTTGTCGGGCTCGGCCGCGTCGATCGCGGTAGCCGTGCTGCTCGGGCATCGGAGCGGCGTTGCTGTACGCGCGCATGGCCGGTCGTTCGCGCGTTCCTGACTGCCCTCTCCCCGGCGCCGCTGGTGTTCGTGGTCCTGTTCCTGGTCTTCTCGCCGGTGTCCGATCTGGTGCTGGCGGGCGAGGCGGCCGGCGCGGTCGCGGGTCCCACGAGGTCGGTGACGCCGATTGTGCACATCGTCCTGGACGAGCTGCCGACGTCGACGCTCATGGCACCGGACGGCAGCATCGACGCCGAGCGCTTCCCGAACCTGGCGAGGTTCGCCGCCGGCGCGACCTGGTATCGCAACGCCACGACGGTCGCCGACACCACGTCGGAGGCGGTGCCGGCGCAGGTCACCGGCGAGCGGCCCGAGGTCGGCGAGCTGCCGACCTCGACCCACCACCCGCGCAGTCTCTTTACGCTGTTCGCGCGCAGTCACCAGTTCTCGGTCGTCGAGCCGATCACCGACGTCTGTCCGGCCCGACCTGTGCCCCGAGCCCGGACCGCCAGTGCGGGCGCGGCTGAGCGCGCTCGCCGACGACCTCAAGATCGTCGCCGTGCACCTGCTGCTGCCGGACGATCTGCGCGAGGGGCTGCCCGCGATCGACCGTGGCTGGGTGGGTTTTGACACCGAGTCCGAACCGTCGATGACCGGCATCACCTCCCGCGGATCACGCGAAAAGCTGCTGGGGAAGGTGATCGAACGCCTCCGGGCGGACGACGCGGCGCTCGATTTCGCCACGGTCGCGGCGCCGCTCGAACGGGCGTCGACGAGGCCGCCGCTCGTGTTCATGCATTCGACGCTGCCGCACGGCCCGTCGCGGTTTTTGCCTGACGGCCGCGGCTACCCGATCAATCGCAAGGGCTATCCGGGGTTCGCGCTCGGCCGCTGGACGGACCGCCAGTGGCTGGTCGACCAGAGCTTCCAGCGCCACGTGCTGCAGGTGCAGTACGCCGACGCGCTGGTCGGCGGGCTGCTGGACACGCTGCGTGAAGTTGGCCTGTACGACCGGGCCGTGATTCTGCTCACCGCCGACCACGGCGTGTCCTTTCGCGCGGGCCAGCCGCGCCGCCGGCTGACGAGCCAGACGATCCCCGACCTCGTCCTGGTCCCGTTCTTCGTCAAGTGGCCCGGCCAGCGCTCCGGCGAGGTCGACGACCGCGCGGTGCGGTCGGTCGACGCTCTGCCCACGCTCGCCAAGGCGGCGCGAGTGCGCGTGCCATGGCGCACGGACGGGATCCCCGCCGACGAACGCCCGGTCGACCCCAGCACACCGATCGACGTGATGGACGACGGCCAGCCGCGTCGGCCGCAGCCGCTCGGCACGCTGCTCGACGCATTCCGCGCGCGCGAGGCCGTCGAGGCCAGGCTGCTGCGCCACGGCGTCTACCGCATCGGCCCGCGGCCCGACCTGATCGGCCGCAGGATCGCCGACCCGGCTCTGGCAGCGGCCGGTCCGCGCGCGACGGTCGACGCCCCCGGCGCCTACCGCGCCATCGCCGAGGACGCTCCGAACCTCCCTGTACTGGTCACGGGCGACGTGACCGGGCTCAAGGACAACACCCCGATCGCGGTCGCCATCGACGGCCGCATCCAGACCACAACCCGAGTGTTCCACGAACGCGGCCGACCGCAGTACGCGGCGCTGGTCCCGCCCGACTCCCTTCGCCCCGGATCGCACACCGTCGCCGTGCTGCACGTCCAGCCCGGGGATCGGCTGCGCACGATCGGCGCAGTGCCCGCCACTTCGCCACTCGCGATCGGGCGGGTAGCCTACTGTGACTGGCCTCGCGGCGTCGCGACGCGTCGGCGACGGACAGCGTCTTTCAGCCGTTCGGTAGGTCCGCAGCGGACTGCCGGCGCTCCATTACCCGGTTGTCGGCTCGGCCACGGTGTCGCCCTCGCGCACGATCCACCCGCCGGCGACGATGAGCCGCACGTCGTCGAGCGCGGCCAGGTCGGCGCGCGGATCTCCGCCGACGACGAGCGCGTCGGCGGCGTAGCCCGGGTTGAGCCGGCCGAGCTCGCGCGCCCGACCTACGAGCGCCGCGCCCGTGGTGGTGGCCGCGCGTAGGGCATCGAGGTTCGACAGGCCGAACTCGGCGAGCAGGCGGATCTCGCCCGCGACGCTGGACAGCGACGCCGGGCTGTACGACGTGTCGGTCCCCGCGGCGATCGGGATACCGCGCTCGTAGGCCGCCGGGACGGTCATCCGCAGGACGGCGAGCATCTCCCGCCCCGCGCCACGAGCCGCGGGTCGGTGTACTCCCCACCGGGCTCGGCGAGGTCGACGACGGCCGACAGCGTCGGGACGAGGTACGTTCCGCGGGCGCGCATGAGGTCGAGCGTCGCAGCCGATGCGAACGTCCCGTGCTCGACGGACCGCACTCCCGCGAGCACGGAGTCGCGGATGCCCTCGTCGCCGTGGCCGTGACAGGCCACGCCGCCACGCAGGCGGCGTGCCGCGTCCACGACGGCGCGGATCTGACGCTCGTCGTAGACCTGCACGCGAGGATCCTGCTCTGCCAGCCCCGCCCGCTCCGTCGAGCGCGTCTTGATCAGGTCGACGCCGCGCGCGATGTTGACCTGCACGAGGTAGCGCAGCGCCTCCGGGCTGCGGACGCCGTCCGGCAGCGCCGCCAGCGGCGCGAGCCGGGGATCGGCCAGGATGCTGTCGCCCAGATTCGGGGTGACGAACAGGCCCGCGGCCAGCGTGCGCCGACCACCAGGCCCCCGAACTCGGAGAGGGCGCGCAGACCGACGTCCTGAAAGAACGCCGTCGAGGCCGAGCGGATCGTCGTCGCGCCTCCGGTGAGGGCGAGTCGCGCGGCGGCCACGGTCGCCGTGTGGACGTGCGCGTCGAGCAGCCCGGCAAGACGAACGCACCGCCGACGTCGATGACCCGCCCGTCACGCGCAGCACGCGCATCGCGGCCCGCACGGCGGACGCGCCCGTCCGCGAACACCACCGTCGCGTCGTCGGTCACCCGGCCTGTCGCCGGGTCGAGCAACCGTCCTCCGGTGAGTGTGACGTCGGCGCCACCCGGTGCGGCGCCCGTCCATCACCGTAGTCGTGACGCTGGTGGCCATGCCCCGCGACAGCCCCGCGCGGTCCAGCCAGCGCCGCCGCCCCCGCGGCCGCCGCTGCCCCGGTCAGCGCCTCCCGCCTCGTAACTCCGCAATCCCGTCCCCGGCGCGATTCATCATCTCGTCTCCTCGCGTCGCTCCGAGCGGATCCTACGCCTCAGTCACGCGTGGCGGCTCGTGCCGGGGCAGCGCCGAGGGCTGCGTCACGTGAGCGCGGCGAGGAGTCTGTGGTGTCAGCAGCTCGGCAGGCGGCTCCCCGTGCAGGACCCAGTGGCGGTCCTCACGCCGGCTGATCGCGCCGGCCCGCGTGAGCCCGCCCCATGGCGGTCGTGACGGACTGGCGCTGGGCTCCCACGAGATCGGCCAGGCGCTGGTGGCTGAGTGGCAGCGGCACGACGATGCCGTCGGTGTGGACGCGGCCCCAGCGTTCGGCAAGGTGCCACAGCGTCAACAGCAGGCGATCGTCGACGCGCTGATGGTGAGTGATCGCCAAGGCGACGGCGAGATGGTGGGCGCGCCGGGTACCGCGATTGAACAGCTCCAGTCCGAGCTCTGGCCACGGAACCATACGGACGACGAGCGCGTGATCGAGGACGGCCAGGCGGGTCGGCTTCGAGCACCGTCCAGCCGACCTCTGCTCGGACGTGGGATCCCGCCTCGTCCCATTGCCATGGGCGCATGACGTCGCCGTGGCCGACGAGCTCCACGCAGCGCCGGCCCAGCACGTCGACCGTGCGACTGAGCAGACCGTCGATCATCAGGAATCCGCGATGGTGCTCGGCCGGCTCCTGGGCGGCCGCGACATCCCACTCGCCGGTCGACAGGCGCTGCACGCGCGCGAGCGCTTCGCGACGCGCCCGCTCGAGGCCTTGCGCGTCGAGCAGATCGGCGAGGTCAGGGTCGGCGTCAACAATGCTGATGACGGATCGCCCAGGGCCAGCCATGCGGATCCTCTACCCGGAGCGCGCATGTCGGCGCTCGGACGTCGCCGCGTCGACCTAGCAGGCGGTTACCGGGCAGGGGCAGCTTCTACGGTCGCCGCAGCCGGGTGTGGACTTGCAAAGGAGACGGCAGCTGTGGCTCATCATCGGGATCGTCCTGTTGATCGTCGCAATCGCGGGCGGGGCAATCGTCCATCCGTTGCTGTTCGTGCTGGCGATCCTGGCGCTGCTGATGTTTGTCATGGGTTCGCGTGGCCGAACCGCGGTGTGACGGATCGATCACCGCGGGCGTTCAAGGTCGACGACGCCGGGCCGCCTGGAGCGCCCGGCGTCGCCGTGCACGGCGAGGTCGACAGCGACACCGTGGAGGAACTTGAAGTGGCGCTCGACGCTGCCATCCGCGAGAGCGACGGAGCGTTCATCATCGATCTCTCGGACGTCGGCTTCCTCGGACTCCAGCGGGCTCCACGTGTTGCTGCGGGCGCGCAGCCTGCTCGGTCGTGAGGATCGCGCGCTCGCTGTCATCTGCCGGCCCGGTCCCATACGGCGCGTGCTCGAGCTGTCCGGTACCGCCGACCTGTTCTTCATCTACGGCTCACGCGAGGAAGCGGCCGCGGCGCTCGTGCCATCCGATCGAGCTGCTCCGGACGATCCGCGTGCCAAACCCAGCGCGGACATGCGGACGCCTGCTTTCCGGCGCGTTGATCGCCACGAGCATCCAGTCGCAGGGAGCGGGTAACGTAGCGTCGTGAGCGCGCGAGTTCTGATCGCCGCGCTGATGCTTCTGGCCGGCTGCGGCAGTGACGAAAACACCATCCTCGGCGAAGTCGGAGCGGACCGTGGCCACCCTGCAGGAGGGCGGCCTCACGCTCGTCGTGCGCCACGCGATCGCCGACGCGAACATCAACCGGCAGGAGCTGCTGCGCTCGTGCGCGTTCCAGCGAAACCTGACGGAGGCCGGGCGCGGCCAGGCGCGCGCAATCGGCAGCGCGGTCCGCGCACTCCGGATCCCGATCGGCGAGGTGCGGGCGAGCCCGCTGTGTCGCGCCCGTGACACCGCCCGGCTGGCCTTCGGGCGTGTGACCCTCGACCGGGACCTCGTATCGCCCGGCGTCATCGGAACCGAGGCGGACGACAAACGGCGCGCCAAGACACTGCGGGCAACTCGCGGAACGACCTCCGGCAAACGGCAACACCGTGTTGGTCACTCACACGGGCAACATCGGCGCCGCGTTCGGCGAGGAGACCGTCCAGGAGGGCGAAACGCTGCTCTACCGGCCGGGCGCCAAGCTGGTCGGGCGCGTCCGAGCCGAGGAGTGGGCGGAACTGGCCAGTTCCGCAGGGAACGAATCCGCGGGTTGAACCGCAACCGGGATACGCCGGTAGCGAGCCCGGAGGTTGCGGTCGCGGCGGCTTTCCTGCAGGCGTCCAAGCAGCAGCGCCGAGACGCGCGCCGCCCCTTGCACCGGGGGATCGCTGCGACGTAAGATCCAGCGAACCGAAAGGAGCCGTGGCATGTCGAACCAACGGCCGGAGACGTGGGGAGGCGAAGTACGGACGCCACGGTGGCTTCGACGGTACTCAGGCGCCCCGAGCCTCCGCGGGCACCCCGGAAGCAGCCCACAAACGCGCGGAAGCCCCAGCCCGGGCCGTCGGTCTCTTAGAACACCGAGACCGGGCGTCAGGTCGGCGCGCTGTCGGACCTCTATCGCGAAGGTCGCGCCGAGCGCCCGTAGCGCCGGGCGGACCCGCGTAGTCCCCGGCCCGCCGTCTAGAAGCCGGCGCGGCCGGAGACGTCTGCGGCGTTTCTACGCCGAGGGGGACGCGCCGGGTGCCGGCTGGAGCGTCATGTTGGGAGCCTTGGGGGTTCGGTGCGTGCGCAGGCCCAGATACATGAGCATGCCGG
>CAWKIT010000005.1:0-30377 GCA_963849695.1 uncultured Solirubrobacteraceae bacterium | reverse complement strand
ACGCGTGGATGTCTTCGGCGACGGTCTCGGGCTGGTCGAGCAGAAACAGGTGACCGCCCCCGCGGACCACGCGCAGGCGGGCGGCGGGCATGCGCCGGGCCATGAGCCGCGCGTTGGCGAGCGGCACGATCGGGTCCTCGTCGCCGGCGAGGATCAGGGTCGGCTGCCCGATGCGGTGCAGCCACGGCAGGCTCGTCCAGCCCGAGATGGCGTAGAGCTGGAAGGCGTAGCCGAGCGGGTCGGGCGGCCGGCCGAGGCGGGCGGCGGCCTGGCGCTCGAGCAGCGCGGGCTCGCGGCGGGTGCGGCCGCCGGCGATGCGGGGGACCTCGAAGCGGAACGCCCATGGGTGGTAGTAGCGGGCCGGCGAGGCGAGCAGGAGGGCGGGGTATGGCCATGGCGGCACGCCGCCGAGGCCGGGCGCGGTGGCGCACAGGATCAGGCGGCGGACGCGCTCCGGCGCGCGGCGCGCCAGCTCCTGTGCGAGGCCGCCTCCGAACGAGTAGCCGAGGACGTCGACCTCACCGAGCTCGAGCTCGTCGAGCAGCGAGACCACCACAGCGGCGAGCCCGCCCATCCGGAGCGGGCGCGAAGGGCGCTGGGAGCCGCCCGCTCCCGGAGGGTCGAACGCGACGACCTCGCGGCCGGGCACGAGCCCGACGAACGGCTCCCACATGTCCAGGTTCGCCCCGATGCCCGTCACGAGCACCAGCGGCGGGCCGCTGCCCGTGCGCGCGACCCGCAGCCGCAGCCCGGCCGCGCGCACGACGAACGGCTCCCAGCTCACGCGAAGGCGCCCACGCCGGTGATGTCGCGCCCGACGATCAGCGTCTGCATGGTCTCCGTGCCCTCGTAGGTGTGGATGACCTCGATGTCGCCCATGTGGCGGATGACGTGGTTCTCGAGCAGGACGCCGTTGCCGCCGAGCATGTCGCGCGCCGAAGCGATCACCTCGCGCGCCTTGCGGGTGTTGTTGAGCTTCGCCAGGCCGGCGATCGTGTCCGACAGCCGGCCGGTCTCCTCCAGGCGCGCGAGCTGCATGCAGTAGAGCTGCATGCTCGTGACCTCGGCGAGCATGCGCACGAGCCGCTCCTGGACGACCTGGAACGAGCACAGCGGCTTGCCGAACTGCGTGCGCTGCTTGCTGTAGGTGAGCGCGGTGTCGTATGCCGCCACGGCGTGGCCGAGCGCTGCCCAGGCGCACGTCGTCCGCGTGGTGACGAGCACGCGGCCGGTGTCCTTGAAGCTCCGGGCGCCCGGCAGCCGCGAGGCCTCCGGCACGCGCACGCCGTCGAGCCGGATGTCGGCCTGCCAGATCGCGCGCGCCGCGCCCTTGCCCTCCATCGTCGTCGCCGAGAAGCCGTCCCACTCGCTCTCGACCAGGAAGCCCTTGACCTGGCCGTCCTCGTCCGAGCGGGCCCACACGACGACGACGTCGGCGATCGACCCGTTGCCGATCCAGCGCTTGGCGCCGTCGAGCACCCAGTCGTCGCCGTCGCGCCGCGCGCTCGTCTCCAGTGCGACCGAGTCCGAGCCGTGCCCGGGCTCGGTCAGTGCAAAGGCGCCGACCCTTTCCAGCCGCGCCATGGCCGGCAGCCACCGCTCCTTCTGCTCCTCCGACCCGAGCACGTCGATCGACTTCATCGCCAGCCCCGACTGCACGCCGAGGAACGTGCCGAGGCTGCCGTCGCCGCGGTGCAGCTCCATGTTGACCAGGCCGCGGGCGAGCGGGCTCATGCCCGGGCAGCCGTGCCCGGAGATGTCCTCGCCGAAGAGCCCGAGCTCGGCGATCCGGCGCATCAGCGGCCACGGCAGCTCGGCCGCCTCCCAGTACTCGTTGATCGCGGGCAGCACCTCCTGGTCGACGAAGCGCCGCACCTCGATGAAGTGCCCCCACTGCTCGTCGGTGAACTGCTCGCGGACCATGAAGTAGTCGGTGGCGAGCGCCTCGCCGAGGTGCTGGTAGGGGACCGTCGCGGTGGCCATGCGCTCCTCCTCAGTTCGCGTGGACGTAGCTGCCCGGCGCCTTGGCGACGGCCTTGTGCTTGCGGCTGCCCAGCTTGGCGGGAGCCGGCTTGAGCTCCCCGGACCGCGCGTGCAGCCACTCGACGTAGTCCGACCACCAGCTCCCGCGCCGGGTCGGAGTCTGCTCGAGGAACGCCTGCGGCTCCGCCACAAGCTCGTCCGCGACGCGGTAGCTCGCCCGGCTCTCCGGGCTCGGCGGGTTGATCAGCGCCTGGATGTGCCCGCTCGTGGACAGCACGAACCGCGGCGTGCCGCCCAGCAGCGCCGCGCTCCGGTAGGCGTTCTCCCACGGGATGATGTGGTCGTTGAGCCCGGCGACGACGTAGCTGTCGACGTCCACCGCGGACAGGTCGACGGGCGTTCCGAACACCTGCAGCCCGCCGGGCCGCGCGAGCGAGTTCTCGAGCGAGAGCAGCATGAAGTCGCGGTGCAGGCCGGCGGCGAGGCGGACCGTGTCCTGGTTCCAGTAGAGGATGTCGAACGCCGGCGGGTCCTTGCCGAGCAGGTAGTTGTTGACCACGTAGCCCCACACCAGGTCGTTGGGCCGCAGCCACGCGAACACGCCCGCCAGCGCCTGGCCGTCCACGTAGCCCTTGCGCGCCGACTCGGCGACCGCGGCCGCCGCCAGCTCACGGTTGACGAACGCGCCCGCCGTCCCCGCGCGCTCGTTGTCGAGCGCGCAGACGAGCAGGGTGAGGCTTGCCACGCCGCCCAGCTCATCGCACGCCGCAAGGTGGCCGAGCAGGCCGGCGGCGATGATCCCGCCCGAGCACGCCGCGTTCAGGTGAACCGACGGTTCACGAGTGATCTCGGCCACGGCGTCGCGCGCCTCGACCACCGCGCGCGCGTAGGTGTCGAGGTCGAAGTGCCCCTGCTCCTCGCCCGGGTTGCGCCAGGAGATCGAGAACACCTGCAGCCCCTGCCCGAGCATGTGCTCGATCATGCTGCGGCCGGGCGCGAGGTCGAGGATGTAGTACTTGTTGATCGTCGGCGGGACGAAGAGCAGCGGCACCTCGCGGACCTGCTCGGCCTGCGGCGCGTAGTGGATGAGCTCGAACACGTCGGTGCGCAGCACCACGGATCCCGGCGTCAGCGCCAGGTTCTCGCCGACCGAGAACTTGCTCGTGTCGACCATCGCCGGCAGGCGCGGCGGGCGCGAGACGTCGGACACGAGATGGCGTGCTCCCCGCACGAGGTTGGTGCCGCCCTCGTCGATCGTGGCCTTGAGCACCGTCGGGTTCGACCACGGGAAGTTCGTCGGCGCCAGCGCGTCGACGACGTTGCCCGCCGCAAACCGCGCCTGCCGCTCGGCGCGCCAGTCGACCCCCGCGTCGGTGACCAGCCCGTCGACGCGTCTCGGCGAGCGACAGGTACGTCTGCATCACGCGGCGGAACGCCCAGCTGGACTCCCACGCGGGGTCGGCGAAGCGCCGGTCTCCCTTCGCGGGCCTGCGGTCGGATCGCCCGGCGGCCACGCGGACGAGGTCCGCCCCCAGGCCGCCGACCCGGCGCGCCGAGCGCCGGGGATGCCGCGCCAGTCCGGCCGCCACGCGCGCGGTGGCGAGCGGCCGCACGAATCGCGACCGCTGCCCGACCGCGGCGTCCGTGAGCAGCACGTCGAGAGCGGCGCGCCGCAGTTGCCATGACGACGCCCCTAGGAGGACTTCGCCTCGACGGGTATCTCGATCTCGCGCTTGAGGATCTTGCCGGTCGGGCCCTTGGGCAGCGCGTCGGTGAACCACACGTGCCGCGGGTACTTGTACGCGGCGACGCGCTCCTTGACATGGTCGCGGATCGCCGCGGCGTCGACGTCATCGACCCCCTCCTTGAGCACGACGGCGACCGCCACCTCCTCGCCGAGCGCGTCGTGCGGGACCCCGACGACGGCGCACTCGAGGATCCCCGGGTGCTCGTACAGGGCCTCCTCGACCTCGCGCGGGTAGACGTTGTACCCGCCGCGGATGATCATGTCCTTCTTGCGGTCGACGATGAAGAAGTAGCCGTCCTCGTCGACCTGCGCCATGTCGCCGGTGTGGAACCAGCCGTCGCGGATGGCGGTCTCCGTGGCCTCCGGCTTGCGCCAGTAGCCCTTCATCACGTTGTGGCCGCGGATGACGATCTCGCCGACCTCGCCCTGCGGGACGTCGTTGCCGTCCTCGTCGACGACCTTCATCTCGACGCCCCGGATCGGGATGCCGATCGAGCCGGGCTTGCGCTCGCGGTCGGGATGGTTGAAGGACGCCACCGGCGACGTCTCCGACAGCCCGTAGCCCTCGAGGATCTTGCAGTCGAAGGCGGCGTCGAAGCCGCGCAGCACCTCGACCGGAAGCGCGGCCCCGCCCGAGACGCACACCCGCAGCGCGCTGACGTCGAACTCGTCGCGGTGCGGGTGGTTGAGCAGCGCGCCGTACATCGTCGGGACGCCCTCGAAGATCGTCACCCGGTCGCGCGCGAGGATCTCGAGCGCCTTCGTGGGATCGAACCGCGGGAGCAGCGTCAGCGTCGCCCCGCTGGCGATCGCCGTGTTGAGCCCGCAGGTGAGCCCGAAGACGTGGAACAGCGGCAGGCCGCCGAAGATCACGTCGTCAGGAGTGACGGAGAACAGCTCTTGCGAGACCTCGACGTTCTTCGTGAGGCCGTCGTGCGTCAGCTCGGCGCCCTTCGGCGTCCCCGTCGTGCCCGAGGTGTAGAGGATCACCGCCGTGTCGTCGCCCGCGCGCTCGACCACGTCGTCCGCCGGCTCGGCCTCGCCCAACATCGCGAGGAACGTCTCGGGATCGACGAGCACGCACTCGGCTCCCGCCGCGGCGGCGCCCTCCTCGGCGGCCTCGGCGAAGCCGCTCCACGCGAACAGCACCTTCGCGCCCGAGTCCTCCAGATAGAACCCGACCTCGCGCCCCTTGAGGAGCACGTTCATCGGCACCACGACGGCGCCGGCGCGCTGGGCCCCGAAGAAGACGATCGGGAAATGCGGAACGTTGGGCAGCATGACCCCGACGCGGTCGCCGACCTCCACGCCCTTCGAGCGCAACAGGGTCGCCACGCGGGCCGCTCGCGTTGTCGAGCATCCCGTACGAGACCTCGACGTCGTCCAGCTTGACCGCGACGTTGTCGGGGTGCTGTGCGGCGCTGGACGTCAGGATTTCCGCCAAACTCATCCGGGCTCCTCCTCGTGCGTGTGCTCGGCGGCCGCGCTGAGAGGCGGTCGTCCGGGACCTCACCGACTCACTTCCCGGACGGGCGCGTGCGCATGCGGGCCGTGCACTCGTCGGAGCGGCACTCGACCCGACTAGCGCGCCACTATGCCTCTGGTCCCCGTCAGCTCCAGCACGCGCTCAACCTGAGTTGGCACGTTGGTGAGAGCCATCTCGACCCGGAGTCGATCCGCCCGTTCACGGATCGAGAGAAGTGCGCCGATCCCGGCGGAGTCGATGAAGCGGACGTCGGCGAGGTCCAGTACCAGCCGGCGAACTCCGTCCTGGGCCAGAAGCCGCTCGACCTCGGGCTCGAGCTTGAACGTGGCAGCCATGTCGAGGTCACCGCTGGCTTGGATCTCGACGGACGCATCTACACGCCGTGAGGTAAACGATCCGGCGTCAGGCGCTGGCTGCATGGTTCGCATCACTGCGGCTGGGGTGGATCTCGAAGATGCGATCGAAGCCTGCGAGCTTGAGGACGCGGAGGACAGGCCCATCCGTGCAGATGAGCGCGAGCCGGAGGTTCGCGTCGGCCAGGCGGGCACGAGCTTGAGCCATGGCGTGGAGTCCGCTGGAGTCCATGAAGGTCGTCTCGCTCAGGTCGACCCAGACCTCGAACGCTCGGGTGCCGGCGGTCTCGATCGCCGTCCGAAGGTCCGCGGCGGTGCTGATGTCCACCTCGCCGGCGACCGACAGCACGGCACGACGTCCGACGCGGTGCTCGGCGATGGTGAGCAGCGCTCGTGTGGGGTCGGCGGGCCGGCCGCCTGTGGACGCCGCTCGCTTACCGGTCCGCGTCGCCACGGGGGGCGCGAATGGTGTTTGGGGCATTGAAATCTCCTGGTCGAACGGATCGATCAGGAGACAGTCGCGCGAGCCGGTCAGGTACGCGCAACCGCCTACCGGTGCTGAACCTCGGAGCCGGCTTCGCCCTTCGAGCGCCACTCGCCCCGCAATCGACTACTAACGGTAACAGGCCTGACGCCAACCGGCGGCGGTAGGCTTGCCGCGATGAGCGACGGTCCGAGGGCAAGATCGCCCGAACTGGATAGCGGCGACATGCTCGCGCGACTGTCCGACGACATGGTCCGCGCCAAGAAGCAGTTCTTCGGCAAGGGCCCTGAGCAGGCCAAGAGCTACATGCTCGACGACATGCTCTTCGTCGTCATGCGCGGCGGTCTGACGACGGCCGAGCAGACGATGCTGAGGTTCGGCCAGCAGAACATGGTCCGGCAGTTCCGGCAGCTGTTCGAGAACGAGATGACCGAGGTACTGACGGGCCTGGTCGAGGAGACGACCGGCCGGACGGTCGTCAACTACCAGTCGCAGATCATGTTCGACCCGGACATCATCGTCGAGATGTTCGTGTTCGCCGATCCGCGCCGGGACGGCATCGAGGCGACGGCCGAAGGGCAGCTCGAAGAAGAGCGACCGGATTTGCACGAGCGCAGCGATCCGCCGCCGCGCCGGCCGTAGCCCGAGCCGCATCGGACGGGCGCATGTTTGGGTTCCCGCGGCAGGTGGGACCCTGTGAGCTCCGAGGGCATTGGCGCCGAGGCTCGTGGACTCACGAGTTGCGGTGCGTGACTTCGTCAACACGGCGACGTAAGGCGAAGTCCTCCTGCCCGCGGATCCTCACGTGGGAGAGCGGTTCGGCCGGATTCGTGTGACGGCGCCGTTCGCATGCCGCCAAGGCGGCTGCGACCCGATGAGAACCGCTGAACGCATCCGTCAGGCTTCCGGGCCACGGGCGCGTCGGCACGAACCCAAAGGAGCCATCGATGGCCACCTCTCCTGCAACATCGCCCCGCCTGCCGGCCGACGGCCGCGTCGCCGCCGAGCGGAGCACCGTCCGCCGCAGCACCGAGACGAAGGCGGCATTCAAGACCACCGAGCTGATCGCCTACCTGGCCGCGACCGCCGGCGTGCTGATCGCCGCCCTCGTCGTGGACGACGGCGACGCCGGCAGCCTCGGAGCCAAGCAGGCCTGGCTCTACGTGACCGTGCTCACCGTCGGCTACATGGTCAGCCGAGGCCTCGCCAAGTCCGGGAGCCGCGATCCCTACACCGAGGACCGCTGAGCCGAAGTCGCCGTGGCACCGGGTCCCTCGCGGACCCGGTGCTCGGTCACCTGACCGGCCCGCATACGCTGTCTGCGTGCGCGGGATCCTCGCCCTCCTCGCCGTCGCCGGCGGCGGCTACGCGCTCGTGGTTCGCGGGGCGCTCACTCTCGACCTCGGCGTCGGGCGTCGTGTGCGGCCGCTGGGACCGATCCGGCGCACCATCGCCGCCCCGCCCGAGACCGTGTTCGACGTGATCGCCGCCCCGTACCTCCGGCGTACGCCGCGGGCGATGCAGGACAAGCTCCAGGTCTGGGAGCGCAGCGGTGACATGGCGCTGGCGGCGCACGTGACGGCGACGGGGCGCCTGCGGACCACGACCGTGGAGACCGTGCGCTTCGAGCGCCCGCACCGCGTCACGTTCCGGCTCGTCCGCGGTCCGGTGCCGCACGTGCACGAGACCTACGAGCTTCGCCCGGTCGATGCCGGCACGGAGTTCGTGTACGCGGGCGAGCTCGGCACCGACGGGTGGCGGCTCGGGCAGTGGTGGGGCGACCGTGTCGCGGCGCCGTGGGAGCGCGCCGTCGCCTCCTCGCTGGACTCGATCCAGACCGAGGCAGAGCGCCGGGTCATCCAGCCTGGGGAAGCCTGAGCGCGTCGTAGTGCCCGATCCACGTGTCCTTGAGGAGGTGCTCCTCATCGGGGGCGATCACCGCCTCCTGCCAGCGCTCACCGGCAAACGCCCGAATCGAATCGACGTCCTCCCAAACCGTGACGTACAGGTACTCGGTAGACGACGGGTCACGGGGCCTGCCCACATGCTGCGCGATGAGCCCCGACTGCTGCGAGACGAGCGGCACGGCCGTCTCCCGAAGGAACGACTCGAACTCACCCTCCTTGCCGGGGTGGATCGTTGGCCTGAAGACGCGAATGATCACGGCCTGCTCCTCGCTCGTGTGATTCGCGCGCCATCGTACGACCTCCGCCGAGCCCAAGGTACAGGGTCGGCGATCGCCACGGCGAATCGCGCTGTCGAGTTGCGCTTCCTGGGTGGCGGCCAGGTCGGACAGAACTGGCACGAGCACGTCGCCTAAGGACGCCTGCGCGCAAGCCGCAGCAGCGCCAAGCGCTGCTGCGGCTCGCCCGACCGCCTCGCGCGTTCTTGCCCTGGCGGCGGGTTCGCCTCGTCCGCCGCCAGGGCTCCGTTCATCAGGGCGCTACTGGACCTCCTCGCAGGGCGAGAGCTCGGAGGTCGAGCGCGGGGCGTCGTTGGCCCCCAGCTTCGTGGCGGTCATCGTCACTTGCTGGCCGACTGCGGCCGCGATCGCGGTGGTGTCGTCGGCATCGCCGTTGGCGTCGGTGTCCACCTGGATCGTCTCGACGTGCGTCTGCGCCTCGCCGCTCCCGGAGGGGTCGCAGGCGTCGCTGACGAAGAACTCCAGGCGGTAGGTCGCATCCTGCTCGGTCTCGAGCTCCCACTCGACCTCAGTCGTCGAGACCTCGTCGATCTCCGGGCCGTTCTGGAGCGTGTTCGGGCCGGCGTCGTCGTCACCGGCGCCGTCGTTCGCGGTCGTCCCGTCGGCGCCGAGGTCGATGCCCAGCCCGCCGTTGTCATAGAGCGAGTTGCGCACGATCGCGTTGCCGACGCCGCTCTCGACGGTGACGCCGTCGTCGCCGTTGTGGGCGATGACGTTCGCGAGGTTCTGCCCGGACGTCGTGCCGACGCGGTTGTCGGCGGCGTCCTGGATCTCGACGCCGCTCTCGCCGTTTCCGAGGACCGCCCCGCTCACGTTGGTGCCGATCCAGTTCCCCTGCACCTTGTTGTCGCGGGAGTTGGAAATGATCCTGACGCCGTCTCTGGTGTTGCCGGAGATCACGTTGCCGGTGTCGTCGGTGTCGCCGCCGATCGTGTTGTCGTGGGACTGGATGATCGTGACGCCGGCGTTGTTGGGGAGCGCAGTGCCGGAGGCTGGACGTCCCGATCTGGTTGCCCTGGACGTCGTTGTCCTCGGCCGCATCGCCGGAGTCGGACGAGAGCTGGACGCCGGAGGACGAGTTGCCCGACACGAGGTTGCCCTCGTCCTCGCCCGGCCCGCCGATCTGGTTGCGGTCGCCGCCGAAGACGTTGATGCCGGTCACGTTCGGAAGGCTCGCGTCACCGCCGGCGTCGGTGCCGAGATTGTTGCCCTGCACCGTGTTGAGGTCTCCCTTGACGGTGACGCCGGTGAAGTTGGACGAGCTCAGGTTGTCCTTCACCGTGTTCTGGTCAGACTCGACCAGGACGCCGCTGCCGCCGCCGCCGAACCCGACGGTGCCCGTCTCGTCGGTGTTGAAGTAGCTGCCCTCGACCACATTGCCGGTCCCGGAGTGCACGTGGACACCGCCGAGGGGGTTGCCCGAGATCACGTTGCGGTCGTACGCGAGCGGTCCGCCCACCCGATGGTTGTTGCCATCGATGTGCACGCCGAACTGGCCGTTGGGCACCGTGCCATCGCCGTCGGCGTTGGTACCGATGTAGTTGCCGGCGATGACGGCGTCGTCGCCCGTCGCCCAGATCCCGTCGATCTGGGCATCGTTGATGACCAGGCCGCGGACCTCGACGCCGTCGCCGGTGAGATAAAGGCCGCGGACCGCGTTCGTCGCCTCGATCACGACCGTCGGATTCGCCAGCGAGGAGTCCGGCTGCGAGTAGCCGCGGATCGCCACCGGCTGCGTGACGGCCGGCAGGTCGGTGGCGAGCGAGATCGTGTGCGGGCTGCCGCCGGGGATGTCGAACAGGATCTGGTCCTTGGCCGCGGTCAGGTTCGCGGCGTTGATCTGGCTGCGCAGCGATCCGCCACCGTTGTTGTTGGTGGTGTTGACGGTGAACGTCGCCGCTTGCGCGGGTGCGGCCGAGGCCGCGATCCCGAGCGCGAAGATCCCGGCACCGAGGGTGCCGATCAGCTTCTTGCTGAACATTGAGTGCCCCTTTCGTGGGCAAGAGGAATGCTGTCGGAGGGGTGACCCGGCGCCCGGCCGTCAGGTTGGCCGCTTGCGCTTCTGGCGCGCAGGCGCTCGATCGGCCACGCTCCGCGGCGCCGACGGGGGCGCTCGATCACACGGTGGCGGGCGCGGGTCGCGAGCGGAGCAGTCTGCGCGCGATCACCGCGCCGCCGGCCGCGGCGCCGAGGTAGAGCGCGACGGCGAACGCGCCGCGGGCGGACAGCGGGTCCGACAGCGCGCCTCCGAGCGTGACGTACGCGATCGTCTTGGGCAGCGCGCCGAGCGCGACAGCCGCGAAGAAGGCGCGCGGGCGGATCGCGGCCAGCCCGGCGAGGTAGTTGACCATGCCGGACGGCATCCCGGGCGCCAGCCGGCAGGCGAGCACTGCGCTGAACCCGTTCGCCGTCACCCATGCGTGCCAGCGCCGGCCGCGGGGGCCGAGCAGCGACAGGACCGCGTCCGCGCCGAGCCGGCGCGCCACCAGCAGGGACAGGCCGGCGCCCAGCAGCGTCGCGGCGAGCGCGAGCGCTGTACCCGCGACGGCGCCGAACAGCATGCCCGCCACGGCCGCCGTCACATGCCCGGGGAACAGCGCCAGGCCGAGCGCGCCGGCGGCGAGCACGAACACCACGGGCCCGGCGGGCCCGGCGCCGGCGACCCACCGCTGCCCCTCGCTCGGGCTGACGCCGGCAAGCGACACCGCCACGAACGCGACGGCGATCGCCAGACCGAGCACGGCCAAGCGCGCAACGGCGCGCCGGCGATCCGTTGCACGACTCACATCACACGTATCACCGCGAGCGTGTCCTGGTTGCAGTCGCCGCCGCTCGACGTTCGGCGCCGCCCGTGCAAAGGTGGCGCATGCAACCTCGCGAAGGGGTCCGGTGAAGCGGATCGTCGCCTCGGTGGACGCCTGGCAGCGTCGGCATGCCCTGGGCGGGTTTCCGATCGCGGTGCTGAAGAAGTTCGGCGAGGACCGGGCGTCGAATCTTGCCGCGCTCTGCGCGTACTACGCGTTCTTCTCGCTGTTCCCGCTCCTGCTCGCGTTCGTCTCGATCCTCGGCTTCGTGCTCGAGGGCAACCCGTCGCTGCGCGAGGACGTCGTCGATACTGCGCTCGGCCGGATCCCGGTCATCGGCGCGCAGCTGAGCGGCGAGATAGAGCCGCTCACGGGTAGCGGCATCGCGCTCGCGATCGGGCTCGTCGGCGCGCTGTGGGCCGGCCTGGGCGTGATGATTGCGCTCGGTCGGGCGTTCGCGGAGATCTGGGACGTCCCGCGTATCGAGCAGCCGGGCGGCCTGCGGGCGCGAGGCGCGCGGGCTCGCGGTCATGGTCATCCTCGGAGTGACGCTGATCGTGGCAACGGCGGCGGCGGGCCTCGTCGCCGGCGGGGGCATCGGACCCGCGGTGGAGCAGGGCGCTGCCATCGTCGGCTCGCTCGCCTTCAACGCCCTGGTGTTCCTCACCGTCTTCGGGTTGCTGACGCCTGCGCCGCGACGGGTCCGGGATGTGCTGCCCGGCGTCGGGGTGGCGGCGGTCGGATCGGTCCTCCTCCAGGCCGCGGGAGGCTGGTATGTGGATCGCGTAGTGACCGATGCGAGCGCTGCCTACGGCGTGTTCGCGCTCGTGATCGGGCTGCTGTCGTGGTTCTTCATCGCGGCCCACCTGGTGCTGGTGGCGGCGGAGGTGAACGTCGTCCTGCGCTGGCGCCTGTGGCCGCGCTCGTTGACGGGGGAGCTCGAGCCCGCCGACAAGCTCGCTCTGCAGCGCTTCGCCGAGGCAGCCCGCCGCGACGAGCGCGAGCGGATCGCCGTCAGCTTCAGTGATGACCGCTAACGCACCGAGCGTCGCTTCGGCCGCCGCACGACGAGTTGCGATTGATTGGGGGTCGGGAGCGACCGGGCGCTCAGTGGAGCGACCGCCGGCTCCATGAAGGTGCGCCAGATGCGGGCCGGAACCGAGCCGCCGACGACCTCGGGGAACCCGGCGACCCACGCCATCGGGATCTCCGCTCGTGCGTGGCCGATCCAGGCGCAGGCCGCCAGCTGCGGAACGAATCCGCAGAACCACGCGTCCTTGAAGAGCTCCGCGGTACCGGTCTTGCCGGCCGCCGGCCGCCCGAAGTACGCGGCCGTGCCCGTCCCCCCGCGCACCACGCCGCTGAGCGCATAGGTCACGCGGTCAGAGACGCCGCGCCGCAGTGCGCGGCGTCCTTTACGACGTATCCGGTGCACGACCTCTGCCGTCGGGCGCGGTCACGCGCTGGAGCACCTCGGCACGATGACGGATCCCGCGCGCCGCCAGCGTCGCGAAGGCGTTGGTCATCTCGAGCGGGGAGACGCCCTCCGGCCCGAGCGTGAGCGAGCACACCGGCAGGAGCGGCGACTCGATCCCCATGCGGTGCGCCACGTTGACGACCCTCGAGAGCCCGACGCGCAGCGCGACCTGCGCATAGATCGTGTTGACCGAGAAGGCGGTGGCCTGCAGTAGCGTCATCGTCCCCTGGGTCTGGTCGGCGTAGTTCCCGACGACCCACGGCTCGTTCCCGGTCCGGCAGCGCGGGTCGGTGATCCGCCGCGTGCCCGGGCCGCGCCAGACCGAGCCCAGCGAGATGCCGGCCTCCATCGCCGCCGCCAGCGTGAACACCTTGAACGTGCTGCCGGACTGGCGGCGCGACTGGGTGGCGAGGTTGAACTGCAGGCGCCGGCTGCCGGGCGCGTGCACGGCCATCGCGCGCACCGCCCCGGTCGCCGGGTCGATCGCCACCACCGCACCCGCGGGGTCGGTGGGCAGTCGCAGCCAGTAGCGCAGGGCGGACTCGGCCTGGCGCTGCAGGCGCGGATCGACGGTCGTCTTCACGCGCAGGCCGCCCCGGCGGGCGCGCCGCAGCCCGTAGCGATCGACCAGCTCGCGCCGGGCGGCCTCGAAGAACGCCGGGTAGCGGATGCTCCGGTAGCGCCGGGTCGGCGTCAGGCGCAGCGGATGCCGCCGCGCGACCGCGAACCGGCGCTGCGTGATCTCACCCGCGTCCCGCAGCGCCGCCAGCACCTGGTTGCGCCGGCGCTTTGCCGCCGCCGGGTGGCGCGCCGGATCGAACCGTGACGGCGCCTGGGGGAGGCCGGCGATCATCGCCGCCTGCACGAGCGCCAACCGCCGCGCCGGGCGCGAGAAGTACGTCCGCGCCGCGGCCTCGACGCCGTAGGCGTTGCTCCCATAGAACGCCCCGTTCAGATACGTCTGCAGGATCTCGCGCTTCGACATCTCGCGGCCGAGCTCGATCGCCAGGCACGCCTCCGTGAGCTTGCGCGCGATGTCGAGCTGGGGATTCCGCAGGTAGCGGTCGCGCACGAGCTGCTGCTGGATCGTCGACCCACCCTGGACGGTGCGGCGCGCGCGCACGTTGGCGACCGCCGCGCGAGCGATCGCCTCGTAGTCGACCGCCCGCTCGCGCTCCCAGAACCGCCGGTCCTCGATCGCCACCGTGGCCTTGGGCAGCCACTTGCCCATGCGGGAGAGGCGGATCGGCTCGCGGTTCCAGGGCGACGGGATGGCGCCGAGCCGGCTCGCGTCGCGCGCGTAGACGAAGGACTTCTCACCGCGGGCGCGCGGCCGCTCGGAGTCGAGGTCGCAGCCCACGAACCTGCTCGGGTCCTTCAGGAACAGCGCAACGGTGGCGACGCCGGCGCCTGCCGACAGCAGCACGAGCAGCACGAGGATGCCCGTGATCCACAGGACGACACGCCGAAGCGTGTGCCGCGGCCGCCGGCGGCGGGCGCGCACGGTGCGCGAGGCATTCGGTTCGCTCGGCTCGTCCACTGACACCTCATCGCCGAAATGCGGCGTGAGCACGGGAAACGCTAACCGCAACGACTGCCGAGCGGTGCATCATCGCCGCCACGGCGAGCCGAGCCCGCTCGCGTAGCCGGCCGTCAGTCGCCGAAGAGCGCCAGAACCCGGCGCTCGGTCGCGGCCGCCGACGTCCCGAAGACCCGAGCGAGCTCCGCCACGTCGCCACGACAGCGAGCATGCTCGCGCACGAACAGCCACTGCGGCATGAGCAGCCCGGCCGCGAACGCGCTGGCCTCCTCCTCGATGTCGCGGGCGGGAGGCGCGGCCTGTTCGTCGACCGACGTGCGGCGGCAGAACAGCGCCTGCTGGCCCGTGCGGTGCATCACCCAGTGGCCCAGCTCGTGTCCGATCGTGAAACGCCGGCGTGGCGGCCACAGCCGCGCTTCCTCGGCATTGACCCAGATCTCGCCTCGTGCGGGTAGCAGAAGGCCGGAGAGCGCCTGGCCTTCGGCGACCGGTGGGGCGCCCGGCGCGGCGCGCATGTCCTCGACGTCGCGGACGAGCAGGCCGTAGACCGAGTCGACGATGTCCTCGACCGGCACGGGGAGTCGCTCGCCGTCCCAGACGTAGGCCGGGGCGGCGGCGAGCACCTGCTCGGCGCGCTCCTCGACGTCGCGCATGTAAGCACTCTAGATCCCGAACCGTTCGCGGAGGAGGAGCAGTGTTCTGACGGCGCCGGGGAAGAGCCTCTCTGCGATCAGCTCGGCGAGCTGGTGGTCGCCGGCGTGCAGCGCGTGCTCGAGGACGCGCAATGGGTTGCGGTCCGCGGGCATGCCACGGATGTCGCCCTCACGGTTCGTCTGCTGACGCGCCGGTGAACAACTCGTCGATCGAATCACGCGGCTCGTCGGGCGGCGCGGCGGGCATCAGGTCCTCGGCCTCGGCGTACTGAGGGTCGGGCGAGCCGATACGTGCGAACGCCCCCGCGGCGGCTGCGGCAGGCGGCATCTCTCCGGCGCTTCGGCCTGCCTCGCGCAGTCGCTCCATGCTGACGCCGACGACCCGGCCTAGCGCCTCGAGCACTCGGTCCGAGACGCCCGCGGCCGGCAACGTCCCCTGCTCCATCCGGTGGTAGTAGCGAGCAACTCTGTCGGCCTGGTCGCGGCCGGCGCCGAGCTCGCTCGCGAGCCGGGCGACCACGTCGGACCGTCGGAGCTGGGCGCGGTGCCGGAGCCGCGGCAACAAGGCCGGCCATGTCCCGCTCGCGCCTCCGAGAGCTCGGCCCAGCTCCTCGGCCACGGCTCGCGCGGGCGACCTGATGAACGCATCCCGGTCGAACGGGCGGCGCGGCGCGCGCGCGAGGTAGCCGTCGATCAGCGCCTCGAGCTCCGCGCGGTCGGTGCCCTCGGCGCGCTGCAGGTAGTCGAGCGGATCCGCCGTGCCGCCCGCGCGGTCCTCCTCGATGAACTCCTGTAGCAGCTTCTCGACGTCGGCCATCGTCACTCAGTATCTCCGCCGGCCTCGAGTTCGCCCCTCAGTGCCCGCCGGAAGCGGGACACGATCTGATGGACGTTCGCCTCGGTCATCCCGGGGACCGCTCGCACAGCTTCGGCTGCCGACCACCCTTGGAACACCACGAGGTCGACGACCTTCTGGTGATCCGGTCGCATCCTCGCCATCACGCGCTCGATCGCGTCGCGGACCTCGACCTCGCCGGTCTCCGGGTCGGCGACGGGCTCGGGAAGCTGGTCGGCGGGCTTCATGCGGCCGGGGCCGCGGCGGTAGAAGTCCGCGATCGCGCGCTGGGTGATCGTGTTCAGCCAGGACCGGAACTCGCCGACGGAGCTGCCCTCGAAGGCTGACGCGATGGCGTCGGCGACCACGTCGCCGGTCAGGTCCTCGACGTACGCGGACGGGAGCTTCATCTGGATCCGGCGCTCGACGTTCCGCCAGTGGCCGTAGACGAGGATCGCGAGGGCGCGCGCGGCGGACGGATGGCCGTTGGTCCGCGCCTCGCGCATGTACGCGATCAGCGCGTCGTCATCGAGGCGCTGGAGCGCGGCGTCGTCGCGGGGTCGGAACAACGGATCGTCAGTCGTGGTTGCAGTGGTGAACCTGACCTGACCGTAACCGGTCGTCACGAAACCGGGCACCAGCGAGAACTCGGCCGTCAGGCGGCTCGCGGCAGCGGCGACTGAGCGGGCATGGAGCTCGAGACCACGCTTGACGTCGACCTTGTAGCAGTCGAGACCGCCGAACACGTCGAAGTTCTGATCGATCTCGCGACGGCCACGGGCGCGCACGCCGTACGCCTCGTGGTCCGCCCGGCGGACACCGTCCCGGCGTTCACGCTCTGGAACGACCTGCCCGTCCGCGGCGTCGACGACGGCGTGATCGTGGAGCTCGGCGACCTCCACGCCGGCGAGCGCCGGCAGGTCCTGCTCGGCTTCGAGGTCCCAGGCTTGTGCGGGCTGGGCGTCGCGGGCATCTGTGAACTCGAGCTCCGGTGGGTCGATATCCCGTCGACGATCGAGAACGTCGTGATGCTGGCGGTCGACGTCAACGTTGGAGCCGGCGACGCCGCCGCGGCCGGCAGGTCATGACTCGGGTCGCCCGTGAGTCCTCCATCGGCCGTACCGTTCGTCCGGCATGACAGACGACCGCGTGAGCCGCAACGGCGCCGGTGAGTCGTGAGACTGCACCAACTGTGTGACAAATCACGCATCGCGGCCGGAGGGCGGCCGGAGCTGTGGCAAGTTGGCGCCCATGTCCGCGACGAATGGAGAAGTGACTGCCGCCGACCGGGCCGCGCTGCTGCAGCAAGGCATCGTCGTCCTGGAGACCGAGGAGACGGGCGGGTCGCTGCGGCTGGGGGTGGCCGGTGTGGACGAGGAACGCGTTCGCGAGACGGTGGCTCACCGATTTGGTGTTGATGTCGAGGTCGATTGGCTCGGCGAGTTGCCCCGCCGGCTCCAACCGCTTCGCTGTCTAGGACACATGGAGCGCGAGCCCGGGCGGCTGCAACTGCGGTTCGCGCTGTGCGGCGACGAGCACATGGTCGACGAGATCGCGATCGCCGAAGACGATGCGACGGTCGTCGTGTTCGCGACGGTGTGCACCTCCGTCGCCGCCGAGACCGGCGAGTGGTGGGAGGGGCCGTGGCACGTGTACCTCGAGCAGCCGCTCGGCGACCGGACCGTGATCGACGGCACGCGCGGCCGCCCGGTGCCCTACAAGAACGTGTGGGCCGAGCTCGAGGCGGAGGACGCTAGGGCTGAGCGGCGACGGGGCGCTCGGTCGCGACGACGTGGAGGGTCGGGCTGCCGGTGAGGTCCTCGACGCGATGTGGGGAGGTCGAGGCCGAGCCAGCGGGACAGGTGGCGCGGCTGGGTGGCGACGATCAGCTAATCAAAAATTTCGGCGCGGACGCCCGACTAGACTCGCGGCCGCATGTCAGTCCGCCCGGGAGCGATCCTCCTGTCGGAGGTGATCGGCGCGCTGTCCTACGCGCTCGACATCACGGAGGGAGAGCCGCCCGGCCACGCGGCGCGGTCGTGCATGATCGGGATGCGGCTCGCCGAGGAGCTGCGGCTGGATCCCGCGACCCGGTCGGACCTCTTCTACGCGCTGCTGCTCAAGGACGCCGGCTGCACGGCAAACGCCGCGCACATGGCGGCGCTGTTCGGAGCCGACGACCACCAGGCCAAGCACAGCGCCAAGCGCATCGACTGGGCGAGGCCCTTCCCGGCGTTCGTGTGGTCGGTCAAGACGGTCGCGCCCGGGCGCTCGCCGCGCGCGCGGCTGGACCGCCTGCTCGCCATCAAGGACGAGGGCGAGGTGACGCGCTCGCTGATGCAGGCGCGGTGCGACCGCGGGGCCGAGATCGCGCTCATGATCGGCCTGTCGCACGAGACGGCCGAGGGGATCCGCACGCTCGACGAGCACTGGGACGGGCGCGGCCAGCCATTCGGGCTCGCCGGCGACCAGATCCCGCTGCTCGGCCGGATCCTGTGCCTGGCGCAGACCGTGGAGATCTTCCACGCCGAGGGCGGCGTCGCTGCCGCCTATTCAGTCGCAACCGGGCGCTCGCGCGGCTGGTTCGACCCCGGCTTGGTGGAGGCGCTCGAGGCATTCCGCGACGACGCCGGCTTCTGGGCCTCGCTCGCCGAGCCCGACGTCACCCAGCTGGGAGCCGGAGGACCAGGTGCTCGCGGTCGACGACGATCGGCTGCTGCAGATCGCCGGCGCCTTCGGCGCGATCGTCGACATGAAGTCCCCCTGGACGTCCGAACACTCGGACCGGACGAGCGTGGTCGCGACGGGGATGGGAGCGGTGCTCGGGTTCGACGCCGACGAGATCGAGGACCTGCGCTACGTCGCGCTGCTGCACGACATCGGCAAGCTGGCGATCTCCAGCCGCATCCTCGACAAGCCCACGCGGCTCACCGACGCCGAGTACGCGCGCGTGAAGGAGCACCCGCTGTTCACGCAGTGGGTCCTCGAGCGGGTGAGCTGCTTCGAGCCGCTCGCGCCGGTCGCCGCGGCTCACCACGAGCGCCTGGACGGCAGCGGCTACCCGCGCGGGCTGGTGGCCGACGACCTGACGATGCCGATGCGCGTGCTCGCGCTGGCGGACGTGTACGACGCGCTCACGTCCGACCGGCCTTATCGCCGGGGACTGGACGCGGAGGATGCGCTCGATCTCATCCGGCTCGACGTGCCGAGCCGGCTGGATGCCTACGCCTTCGCCGCTCTCGAGGCGCTGCTCGCAGAGACGTCACGCTGATTCGTCGGTGGAGTCGTCCTCCCACGAGTGCTCGTCGGCGCCCACCGGCTGGCCGTACTCCGGGCACGCCTCGTTGCGGCACTCCCAGTCGTGCTCGGGGCCGCCGAGCGCCTCGCTGGCCGGCTGCCCGCAGGTCGGGCACACGGGGGGTGAGCTCACGACGCCGTTTGTACAACACCTCACCGACCGGTGGGCGTGGGATCATCGGTCACGTGTCCGATCCCGATGCGGATCGTGAGCCGGGCCGGCTCGCCGAGCTGCGGGTCTCGGCTCGCGGATGGCACGGCGTCCAGCTCGCGGTCATCGGCTTCATCGGGCTCTGCGGCGTGCTCCAGGAAGGCCGACCCGACAACCCGTGGTGGCTGCAGGTGTGGGCCGGAGTGCTGGCGCTCGTCGCGCTCGCGCTCGCCGTCATCGCCACGTTCCTCGTCGCGCTCGTCGCCTGGCCGCTGTACGGCGGTCGTAAGCCCGAGCTCACCGACGACCCGGCGACCCTTCGGCGCGAGGGCCGGCGGCTCAAGCAGGGCTTGCTCCTGACCTTCGCCGCGCTCGCGGCGCTCGCCCTCGGCACCGCGAGCGGCTGGTGGCCGCAGGAGGACGGCGACGGAGGCGGCGGCGACCTCGTCGCGGTCGAGGCCACGAACGGCGAGCGCGTCTGCGGCGTGCTCCAGGAGTCGAACCCGGGCAGCGTCGGCGTCTCGGTCGACGGCAACCCCGTGGTCGTCTCGCTCCAGGACGTCGCCGCGGTGGCGCCCGTCGACAGCTGCTAGTACCAGCTCACTCGGCCGGCAGGATGATCCAGAGAACCAGGTAGATCAGGATCTGCGGGCCGGGCAGGAGGCAGGAGAGCACGAACAGCACCCGCACCTGCCACGCCTTGAGGCCGAACCGGCGGGCGAGCGCCGCGCAGACGCCGGCGATCATGCGTCCGCTGCTGGGTCGAACCAACGCAGTCGATTTGGCCATCGCCCGAGCCTAGCGCTTTTGCGACCCAGGAAAGGACTTTCGCGCGTTGCTTGACAAAGCCAAAACCCGGTCGTAGCTTTCGACGCGGGTTTTCGCGTGCGGGTGCGAAAGCGGGAGGCAGATGCCGGACTCAGAAGCTGGCGTCGCGGCGGGCGCGACGCCGACCAATGCCCAGGCAAGGGGGGCAACGATATGAGCTCAGTGCCGAGACGCGCGCGGCGCCTGGCGGCGCTCGTGCTCGCGACGGCCGTGGCCGCTACGGCCGCTGTGATCGCGGGCGACGCGCCCGGCGGCGGCGGCGCTACGGCGCGCGCAGCGGCCGACGTGACGATCACCGCGCGGGACTTCTTCTGGAGCCCCGACACGGTCGCGATCCAGGTCGGGGACACCGTGACCTGGACCAACGCGCAGGGCTTCCACAACGTCCTGCTCGGTGACTCCCGGCTCAACCAGCCGGCGTTCCCGAGCGACCCGGCGTGGAACCCGCCGCCGCAGCAGACCTTCGACGAGCCGGGCAGCTACACGTTCATCTGCGAGGTCCATCCCGGCATGACGGGGACGGTCAACGTCGCGGGCGGTGAGCCCACCCCGACGCCGACTCCCACGCCGACGCCCACCCCGGCCGTGCCGGCGCCCGGCGGCGCGCCCGCCGACGGGACCGCGCCGTCGATCAGCGGCCTCTCCGTGGCCGGCTTCGACTCTCGCGTGCAGGTTCGCCTCATGGTCTCCGAACGCGCGACCGTGAACGTCCGCTTCGTCACAGAAGGGGACGTCACGACGATGCGGCGCCAGGTCGAGGAGGGCACCTGGACGCTCGAACGCCCGCTCGCGGCCGGCCGCTACTCCTACGAGCTCTGGGCGGTCGACGCGATGGGCAACCGGTCTTCGACGCAGGTGGGGGAGGTGAGGGTCCGTGCGTAGCATCACGCCGCCCGAGCGGCTCTGGACGCGGCGCACCGCGCTCGAGCGCGGCTTCGCCTCGGTCGCCGCGCTGTGCCTGCTGCCGACAGCGGCGCGGAACGCGACCGTCCTCCGCACCACGGCCACGGCCGCGGCAGCCGCCGTCGCCCCGTATCAGGTCGACCTCCAGCTGCCGCCGACGCTGGTGCCGGTCTCCAGCAGCGGCACCGAAGATCTCTACGAGCTCACGATCCGCGAGGGCCGTGCCGAGATCATCCCCGGCACATTGACGCCGGTCTACGGCTACGACGGCGTCTATCCCGGCCCGACGATCCGCGCCCGGAAGGGCCGCACGTCGGTCGTGCAGGTGACGAACGGGCTGACGTTCAACCAGAACATCCACCTGCACGGCGGACTGGTGCCGGCCGCCGTCGACGGCCACCCGATGCAGCTGATCGCTCCCGGCGGCTCGTTCGACTACATCTACCCGAACGCCCAGGACGCGGCCACGCTCTGGTACCACGACCACGCCCACGGACTGTCGGCGAGGACGATGTTCTACGGCTTGGCCGGGTTCTACATCGTCGAGGACGACCTCGAGCGCTCGCTCGAGCTCCCGAGCGGCGACTTCGACGTGCCGCTGGTGATCCAGGACCGGGCGTTCAACGAGGACGGGTCACTGAGGTACACCGAGAACGTCGACGAGGGCTTCATGGGCGACACGATCGTCGTCAACGGCTCCGTGTCGCCGCGGTTCGCGGTCAAGCGGGCGCTCTACCGTCTCCGCTTCCTGAACGCCTCGAACGCACGCGACTACTCGCTGCGGCTGTCGAACGGCAATCCGCTCATCCAGATCGCCGGTGACGGCGGCCTGCTCGAGGCGCCCGTGAGCCGCAGCGCGGTGCCGCTCGCGCCGGCCGAGCGCGTCGACGTGATCGTCGACTTCCGGCGCGTGCGCGCGGGCACCCAGGTCGAGCTCACCAACGGGCTCGGCACCGGCTCCACCGGCGCCGTGCTGCGGTTCGACGTGACCAGTCGCAGCGCCAACTCCGGCCGCGTGCCGGCGCAGCTGCGGCCGCGCGAGGAGATCTCCGCGCCGGTCGCGACCCGCCGCTGGGAGCTGATGTTCTCGACCTCCGGCGCGCCGGAGTGGCAGATCTCGGGGATCGGCTTCGACATGGACCGGATCGACGCGCGCGTGGGGCTGGGGACGACCGAGCGCTGGCTGTGGGTCAACAACTCGCACCGGCCGCATCCGATGCATCTGCACGGCGTCCACTTCCGCGTGCTCGACCGCTCGACCGGTGCCGTGCACGCCGGCGACCGCGCGTGGAAGGACACGGTGATGGCGGCCGTGGGCGAGACCGTGATCGTGCAGCCGCGGTTCGCGCCGTACCCCGGCCGCTTCGTGTTCCACTGCCACAACCTGGAGCACCAGGAGAAGGCGATGATGCTCCAGTACGAGATCGTCTGAGCGAAAGCGGGGCCGGCCACGCCGGCCGGCCCCGCGAATCGTTCAGTCGCGGATCTCGCGCGCGGGCGCGAGCTTCCAGGCGGTCGCGCCGTCGTTGGTCGCCGCGACCTGGCAGTACACGAGCTTGCCGACGTCATCGCCGGTGACCGTGTACCTGCGGCCCTCGCCGACCTTTAGCGGGCCGCGGTACGGCAACGCCAGCGACCCGAACTGCGGGTCGGCCGGCGCGTTGAAGCTGCCGAGGTCCTCCTGAGCGGGCGCGTTGTAGTGCACGTGCCCAGGCCCGATCTGGTTGCTGCGGAACCACGTGTAGTCGTAGCCGAGCTGACCTCCGCGGCTCCACTCGCCGCGATCGCAGCTCAGCTCCATGCCGACCTTGCCGGAGCCGCCGACGTCGGGTGGCTCGGTGTTGCGCGGGACGTCGCCCTCGCCGAGCTCCTTGACCTGGATCTCGCGATAGAAGATCCGGTCGGTGCCGCCGTGGGTCTGGAGCCCGAAGTAGCCGCGCGGGAACTGGCGCGCCGGGGTCGGCGGGTCGCCGTTGCGCGAGGCCAGCCGCGGCTGGCTGTTGTCGAACTGGTTGATGACGTTTCCGTCGACCAGGACCGTGTACTGCTGGCCCACCATCCGGATCTCCATCGAGTGCCAGACGCCCTGCTCCTGGCGCTCGTAGTTCCGCGCCTGCCTCGCGTTGATGTTCGCGAAGCCGTACAGCGAGCCGGTCTTGACCGCGTCGCTGCCCGGAATCTGGAGCGCCTCGTTGATCTGGATCTCGTGGCCGCAGTAGACCGACAGCCAGTGCTGGTGGTTGTTGGCGTTGGAGCCGTTGACCGCCGGCCCGGTGCCCGCCAGGTTGGTGACGTTGTTGGGGCCGTTGCGGGCGCAATAGGCGCCCTCGTAGCGGTACGGCGGCGGGAACGGCAGGTCGCCGCCCGGCCAGTCATACGTCGTCGACGGCGCGGGCGCCGGCAGGCCGCAGAACGATGGCGCCGCGCCGGGGCAGAGGTCGTAGTTGTAGCCCGTCGGCTTCTGGGCCAGGACCTCCGCCGTGGTGCCGACGTAGCGCGGCTCCGGGAACCGGACCATCACGCCGCCGTTCGGCGTGGCGCCCGCCGGCCACATGTACTGGAGCTTGACTACGACGTCGCCGAGCGCGCGGACCGGATACCACTTCATGCCGAAGCCCGACGTGTTCGGATTCATCGCTCCGAGCGCCGGATCGAGCGTGACGGCAGTGGCGCCGTTGGCCGAAAGCCACTTGTCGAACGAGGCGTCGGAGCCGGTCGCCGTGCCGTCGAATATGTACTCGAACCCCGGCTCAGGTGGCGGGGCCGTGTACTGCGCTTGCGCCGACGGGGCGAGCGCGAGCATGACGAGCGCTGTCAGCGCTATGCGGTGTTTCATGGGGCCTCCCTCCCTAGTGCCGCATCGCGACGAAGCATACGCGTTTCGCCCTCGCGTACCAAAAAGTGCTTGACACGGGCCCGGAAAGGTGAAACTTTGGTAGGTCGACAGGCGGAACTCCGCATCGTCCGGCTTACTCGGGAGGGAGCGCGGGATGCTGAAGCGGTGGATATACACGCTCGCGGCTGCGTTGACAGGGGCGCTGATAGCAGCGGGTCCGGCGCAGGCACAAACCCCACGGGTGCTCGTGTTCCATCCGGGCACGGCCGGACACCCCGAGGTCGCTGCCGGGATCCAGGCGCTCGACCAGATCAGCCGCACGGGCGGCTTCCGGGTCACCGCCACAACGCTGGCGGGGGACTTCAGCGGCACCAACCTCGCGCGCTATCGCGCGGTCGTGTTCCTCAACACCGCAGGCAACCGCCTGAACGGTGAACAGGAGGGCGCGCTGGCCGACTTCATGGAGCGAGGCGGCGGCTTCGTCGGGATCGGCACCGCCGCCGAGAGCGAGCCGGGAAGCGCCCTGCTCGACGACCTGATCGGGGCGCGGCCGGACCCGTCGAGCCCGACCGGGGCGACGACTCGGACTCTCGTAGCCGGGGACCGCGTGCACCCGTCGACGCGTGCCCTGCCGCTCGAGCTCAACCGGACCGACGTCTGGTACCGCTGGCAGACGCGGCCGACCGGCACCGTCCACACGGTGGCCCGCTGGCGCGCGCTCGCGGACCCCGCCGGTGACGGCACGTCCACCGGCGGCACCGACCATCCGATCTCGTGGTGCCGTGACGTGCGCGGCGGGCGCTCGTACTTCACCGGCATGGGCCGCACGGCGGACGGTTACAACGATCAGCGCTTCCGCACCCACCTGCTGGGCGCGATCCAGTGGGCCACCGGCATGGTGCGCAGCAACTGCAAGGCGACGATCGACGCCAGCTACACGGGGACTCGCGTGGTCTCCGGCGGCCCAGTCGACACCGGCCTGGCCACCAGCGGCGAGTCGCACGGGCTGACGATCGCGCCGAACGGCTGGGCGATCTACATCGGCCGCGGCGACTGCCGGACCGACGCCGAACGCGGGGCGCTGGTCGACCTGCCCTCGCTCGGGCGGATCCTCGATCACTCGGACCCGAACGTCGGCATCGGCTGCGGCAACGTCCACGTGTGGGACCCGGCCGCCTACGACGGGACCGTCAACAGCGGAGTGACCCGCGCCGGCGTGCTCGCCGTCTACGGCGACGGCGGCCAGGGCGGCGAGCGCACGAACCAGGCCAACCACAAGCTCGAGTACGGCCTGCTCGGCGTCACCACCGCACCGGACTTCATGCAGACGGGCCACATCTACATGCAGTACTTCCCCAGCTTCAACCCGAACAGCTCGCCGCCGGGGCTGCCGTTCGAGCGCCGCGTGTCGAAGATCTCGCGGCCGCGGATCTCGCGGTTCACGATGGACCTCGAGACCAAGCAGCTCGACCTCGACTCCGAGGTCCGGATCTTCGAGTACGACGCCCAGATCTTCAGCTGCTGCCACGTCGGCGGTGGCATGGGCTTCGACTCCGCAGGCAACCTCTACGTGACCACCGGCGACACCAACTCGTCGCAGGGCACGGGCGGCTACTCCGGCAACAACCAGCCGCCGACCTGCCCGACCGGGCCGGACACCGAGGCCTCGAGCGCGCACTGCGGCAGCGCCGCGTACTCGTACCAGGATGCGCGCCGGACCGCGGGCAACACCAACGACTACAACGGCAAGATGCTGCGGTTCAACCCGGTTGACTCGATCCCGGAGGGCACCCAGCCGCCCGTGGGGATCGGCTCGACCTACACGATCCCGGGGGCCGGCTCCCCGAACGGGCCGAACCTGTTCAGCGGCAGCGAGGGCGGCGGCGGCCTGACCAAGCCGGAGATCTTCGCGATGGGGCTCCGCAACCCGTCGCGGCTGTCGATCGACACGGAGACCGACACGGTCTACACGGCGTGGGTCGGTCCCGACGCCGGCCGGCCGAGCGCCGCGGACGGTCCGTCCACGTACGAGAACGCGGCCCAGATCACCGGCGCGGGCAACTACGGCTGGCCGTTCTGCATGGCCAACAAGCAGGCGTATCGCGACCGGATCGCCGACGGCACGCAACGCACGACCAACGGCCCCGGCTACGTGCCCGGTGGCCCGGCGGCCGGCGGCACCGACGGCTGGTACGACTGCGACAACCTCGTCAACGACTCGACCCGCAACACCGGCCTGAGCGTGCTGCCGCACCAGACCGGCACGGGGCGCGACGCCGGGGCGATGCGGGGGGCCAACGTCTGGTACAGCCGCGGTAACCCGGACAACGACGGCAACCCGCAGACGAACACCAACAACGGCTGCCCGGAGTTCCCGCGCGCCCGCGGAGTCGACGGCGCGCCGGACTACGGGGCGGTGCCGCGGCAGCTGTGCCCGTACGCGACCGCGAATGGCGCCACGGTCATGAACGGCCCGCTCTACCGTTACGACGAGGACGCGGAGGACGATTCGGTCCGCTGGCCGGAGTACTGGGACGGCCGCTGGTTCCTGCACAACCATGGCGGCGCGAGCATCAAGCACGGGCTGCTGCTCGATCCGGCGACCGACCAGAACGGCGGCCAGCCGGTGTACGCCGACAGCCTGCGCAACACGCTGAGCTGGCAGGGCAACTACATGGACTCGAAGTTCGGTCCTGACGGCGCCCTGTACGTGCAGGTCTACGACGGGTTCTTCCGCGCGAACCCGAACGTCGGGCTCTACCGCTACGACTACACCGGGGGGCCCGACACGCCGGGGCCGGACCCGCAGGCGACACAGACGGGCACGCGCAGGATTGCGTTCTCGACCGGGGCGTCGGGCGGCGTCTCCTACCGGTGGGACTTCGGCGACGGCGGGAGGTCGACGGCCGAGTCCGGGACCTACAGCTACCGCGCCGCCGGCACGTACAACGTCACCCTGACCGTCACCTACGCCGACGGCGAGCAGACGTCGGAGACGCTCTCGGTCTCCGTCTCGTAACGCCCCGCGTGGCGCCCACCGCTCACGCGGTGGGCGCCTGGGGGTTGCGACACTCGCAGGATGCTCCTGCGACCCGACGGCGACGGCGTGATCGCGATCGGCCAGCCCGCCCACGCGTGGCTGTCCGGCCAGCTCGCGCGCGCGTGGGGGAGCGAGCGGTTCGGCGCGGTCGCGCCGTGGGAGGAAGTGTGCCTGGCCGCCGAGCAGCACGACATCGGGATGGCGGAGTGGGAGCGGAGGCCGACCTTCAATCCGCGCACGGGCCTGCCGCGGTCGTTCATGGAGCTCGAGCTCGACGAGCACCTCGAGATCTGGTGGCGCGCCGCGCCTCTGGTGGTGGCCCAGAGCCGCTACGCCGCCGTGCTGGTCTCCATGCACGGCACCGCGCTGTACGAGCGGCGCGACCGCGAGCGGCTCCCGCACGTCTGACGTCGAGCGCGTGCAAGCGTTCCTGGCCGGGCAGCGCGAGCTGCAGGAGCACCTGCTCGCCGGCCTCCGAGCCGATCCGGCCACCGCCGCGGCCGCCTCTGACGACGTCGTCCGCCGCAACCAGCGCCTCGTCTGGACCTGGGACTCCCTCTCGCTCGGCCTCCTGCTGGGGTGGGCGCCGTTCGAGCTGAAGTCCGTGCCGGCCGCCGAGGGCGAGCTCGACATCGCGGTATCGGACGCAACTCTCGATCCTTGGCCGTTCGCCGCCCCGGAGCTCACGGTGCGCTGCGAGGGCCGTCGCCTGGCGGGCCGCTTCACCGACGAGGAAGCGATGCGCGGCGCGCTCGCAGCGGCACCGTGGGTGACGATCGAGGCGACGCTCCGAGCAGCCGCGCCGTGACGAACCACCGCGCGGCTGCTGTTCCCTCTTCTAGCTGCCTAGGTCAAATTCAACGATCTGCGTAGGCCCAACGCACGAACCCATTTACACGACGCCGCCGGTCACGCCGGCGCGGTCGTCGTGTGCTCGATCGCCGCGAATGCGAGCTGCTCGTCGAGCTCGCCGGGCAGGCCGCTGACGCCGACCGCGCCGACCCGCCGGCCGTCCTGGAACACGGCCACGCCGCCGAGAAAGAAGGTGAAGAAGGGATCGAAGCTCGCTCGCTCGACCGGATCGGCGCGCGCCTTGTCGGCGAGCTCGCGCGTCGACGTCGCGTCGCTGCGTGCGGCCGTGTAGGCCTTGCGCTGCGCGTTCAGCCGCGTGTCCGGCGCGGCGCCGTCCATCGTCGCCGCCGCGATCAGCTCGCCGTGCGTGTCGGCGACGAACACCGAGACGGGATCGGAGGCATTCTCCACCACGTCGTTGACGATCGCCAGAGCCCTGGCCAGATGCATTCGGCGAGCATACGCACCCCGCGGCGTGTTCACTCTCGCACTGGGGTGCCGTCGCTCGGAGAAGCGCCGTGCGATCGCCTGGAACTCGGGTGAGCGCTGTATCGCCGCGAGCCCGGGGAAGCTCGAGGTGATGCGGTCGATGATGTCAGGAGATGCGGGCAATCATCGGCCGGTCCCCTCTCGCGGTGCGGTGAGGAACTCGATGACGATACGAGTGTCGATGCCGCCGTGGCCGGTGCCGGGCAGGACGGCGAGCTGGGCGTCGGGCAATCCCTTGAAAAGCGCGAGGGTGTGCGCTGGGCGAATCTCCTCGTCGCGGTCGCCGACCATCACCAGCGCAGGCCCGCGGTAGCCGGCCAGGTCGGCTTCGGTGAGCGTCGGCTCCTCGCGGTGCATGCGGTCGAGCTTGGCCTTGACGACAGGGAAGTGCTCGCGCCCCTGCGGTGCGACGGCGCCCCAGTAGTCGACAAAGAACGCGACCGTCTCCTCGTCGAGCTCGACGGCGCCCGGCGTCCAGCCGTCATGATGGAAAACGCCGGCGCTGAAGACGAGCCGGCGCACCAGGTCCGGGCGCTTGAGCGCGACCAGGAGAGCAACGGGCGCGCCGTCTGAGTGCCCGAGCAGGCACGCGGGTCCACCGACGACCCGCTCGAGGAACGCGATCGTCTCCTCCGCCATGACCTCATAGGTGATCGGCCCGTCGACATCGGGCGTGCGGCCGTGGCCTCGACGGTCCGGGCGAAACACCCGGAACTGCGCCGCGAGCGCGGGCACGTACTCCTCAAAGGCGCGTGAGTCCGCAAGCCCCGGATGCAGCAGCACCAGCGGCTCGCCGTGACCATCCTCCTCGTAATAGGTGTGGGCCTCACCGAGCTGGACATAGGCCGACATGTCGTTCAGTCCTCGTCCGCGTGCGCGGAGGCCGGAGCGATCGGCGCACTGCGAATACGGCGGTGCCAGAGCGCTGCACTGCCGCCGGCGACCTCGAGCCGCGCGGCGACGTCCTCGACCGCACGCGCCATAGCGTACGGCCGGGCGCGGCGAGTGTAGGCAATGGTGGTGCCGTCGGCGGAGCGGACGGTTGCGCTCGAAGAGCTGATCATGCAGTTGATGACCCGTTCGCTACCCGAAACTCATCGGGGGCTGACCGGGGCCTGGAGGCCCAGGCTCGCGCCTTCGCATCGATCTGCTCGATCGCGCGCACGCCTCGCTGTGGCAGCGGCGGTCGCAGCAGATGCTTCGGACCCGGATGCAGCCCGTGCGCGCTACGACTGCACGATTGACTCGGCCGGCCGGAGGCTCGTGGCCGGATCGGCACGGCGATGGACGATCCTCCACCCGGTGATCCGTCCGCATAGACGACTGATCCCGCGAGATCCTGCTTTCGGCCGCGAAGGTCCTGGGCAGCCCGCCCGTCCGGTTTCGCTCGGGCGACGTGCGAGTTGTCGACGACCTCGGCAGGCAAGTCAGGCCCTGGGACGATGGAGCTGTGCTCGAGATCGTGACCGAGCGGCTGGTGCTGCGACCACTTCAGGTCGGCGATGCGCCCGCCTTCGCCGCCTACCGCAGCGACCCCGACGTCGCGCGTTACCAGTCGTGGGATACGACGTACTCGACGGCTGACGCGGAACGCCTCGTCGCCGCGCAGCGAGATGTCGCCCTCGGCGACCCAGGGCCGTGGCTGCAGCTGGCGGCCGTCGACCGGGTGAGCGGAGCGCTCTGCGGCGACTGCGCGGTGCGGGTCGCGATCGATCAGCCGCTGACCGCCGAGGTGGGCGTCACCTTCGCGCCCGCCACGCAGGGGAGCGGATTGGCGACGGAGGCGCTCGGCGCCGTGGTGACGCGGTTGTTCGAGCGGCACGGCTTCCAACGCGTCTTCGCCCAGGCCGACGACCGCAACCTTCCCGTCCACCGCCTTCTCGAACGGCTCGGCTTCCGGTGCGAGGCACGTCTGGTCGAGGCCGACTGGTTCAAGGGCGAGTGGACGACGCTTCGCATCTACGCGTGCCTGCGCCGAGAGTGGAGAGCATCGCCCTAGACGCACAGCGCCCGCCACGACGGGCGGGCGCTGCGACTGCGGTTGCCCTGAGGATCAGGCAGGAGCGGGCGCCGCCTGCGCCTCGTGCTCGAACTTCGGCAGCCAGCTGAGGCGCTTGGGCAGGTACCAGTTGCGCGCGCCGAGCAGCTTCATGCCGGCCGGCAGCAGGACGCCGCGGATGATGGTGGCGTCGATGAGGATCGCGACGGCGAGGCCGACGCCGATCTGCTTGGCCAGCTGGTCGCTCGCCAGCGAGAAGGAGCCGAAGACCGCGACCATCACGAGCGCCGCGCTGGTCACGACGCCGGCGGTGCTCTTGATGCCGTGGGCGACCGCGTCGTCGTTGCTCATGCCGCGGTCCACGGCCTCGCGGATGCGGCTCACGATGAACACGTGGTAGTCCATCGAGAGGCCGAA
>CAWKIT010000004.1:0-142032 GCA_963849695.1 uncultured Solirubrobacteraceae bacterium | reverse complement strand
CCTTGGAGTCGACGAGGGCGGCATGGGAGGCGAGCTACTACGGCGACCCCGCGCCGCGCTCGCTGCGCAGCGTGACCGCGCTCGCGCCACTGGTGAGCGCGCTGCTGGCCTCCGAGGCACCCGAGCATCAGCACCTGGCGGCTCCGGCGCGGCCGGGACAGCGGGCGCGCATCATGGCCTTGATCGAGGCCGAGCCGGGCTTGTCCATGGCGACGATCCGCGACCGCCTGGGACTGGACCACTTTAGTTGCCGCCGAACGCTCGGGCGGCTGGTGGTCTTCCGGCGAGATCGAGCGCACCGGCGACCGCTACCACCTGGCCGAGCGCGCGCTCACCGCTGCGTGATCGACCGCGTCACAAGACCATCTTCGACCGGATTGGTGGAGAACCGCGAACGCCCGCACTGAGGCGGGCGCTCAGGGCAAGTTCCGGCCCGAGCAGAGGCAGACGCCCCCCCTGTTCCCGCGTCCGACGGGCAACTGCGCGGTTTCGTTTTTCTGAGGCCGTTAGCGTCCGGCCTTTGTTCACCAACCCCTCTCAGGAGGACGAGCAGATGCAAGAGCGGGCCGTCGTCAAGGCGACCGCACACGAGGACTGGCACGGGGCCGTGGTGGGGTTCCTGAACCGCCAGCGCGACCTCCTCGACACCCCGGCCAAGCGCCCGCCAGCACCGAAGCGCACGAGCACGCGCCAGCCGCGGGCGAGGAGCACCCCGGCGCAAGACGGAGCCACTCCGCCCTCGGACGACCAACCTCCACCACGAGGGCCTCTGGGGCCGCCGTCCGATCGACGGCGTCGCGCTCCGGGGACACGCGCTACTCGATCGCCAGCTTGAGGTCGCGCTCGACCTCGACGCCGAGCACGAGCAGCGCCGGGCAGCGGTTTCCCTCACCGGGGCACCGCTGCTCTGCGACGCGGTGCTGGGCATCTTTGGGACCACGGAGCCGGTCCCGTGAAGTCGCCCGAGGACTTCGACAGCTTCGACGACTACCTGGCGTGGCTGAACGAGCACCGAGCCGAAGGCAAGGGGATCGTGTTCCGCCGCCCGTCCGAGCTACGGGCGCTCGGTGCCAGCGAGACCCGCGGACTGTGTGGGGGCCGTGGCTGGCCGAGAAGGAACTGGCGCTGCTCTCGGGCAAGCCGAAGGTCGGCAAGTCGACGCTGATCGAGGGCATCACCGGTGCGATCGTCAGTGACGCCGACGCCTTCCTGGGCTGGCCGGTCGTCACCGGCGACGTGGTGGTCATCACCGAGGAGAACCGCACGCTGGCGCTCCGGCGCTACGCGAGCGAGCGCTACTCGCTAATGACCCGTGAGGACCTCTGGCCGCTGCCGACATGGGCCGACCTGCTGGAGGCGGCCGCGGCGCACGTCCAGGCAACCGGCGCGGTGCTCGTGGTGATCGACACGCTGGCGCACTGGGCGGGCCTGCGCGCCGAGCAGGAGAAGGACCCGAGCACGATGCAGACGGTGATGGCCGCGCAGGCGGGGCTGCTGCGCACTGGCGCTGCGGTGCTCGACGGCCACCATCAGCGCAAGGCGGGCGGCGAGGGCGGCGACGCGATCCGGGGGCCGGGTCGATCCTCGCCAACGTCGACATGTCGCTTGAGTACGAGCGCGTCGGCGAGGGCGCTCCGGCGCACTACCGGCGCATCGTCACCGAGGGTCGCCACGAGGCCCCGGCGGTGCTGGTTGTGTCGTGGGATCGCGCCACCGGCGGCTGGGCCGTCCACGGCGAGGCCGATGACCGCGCCAGCAGCAGCGACGCGAGCCTGGCCCGCCGGATGCTCGATGCGCTTCCGCTCGGGCCGCCTGGCATCACCCAGGACGACCTCGCTCAGGCGCTGGGAGTGGATCGGCGCAAGTTCCACAAGCCGCTCGCCGACGCCGTCGACAGCGGCCTCGTGGACTTCTACGGCGAGGGCAAGCCGGGGCGTCCGCGCCACTACTTCCGACCCGAGTCCGCCCCGTCCGCCCCAGGTCCGCCCCCGCCGGGCGGGGCAGAGTCCGCCCGTCCGCCCTATAGGGGGGCGGACTATGCCGACGACGCTGCCGAGTCCGCCCCAGGGCGGACGCCAGGGCAGACGAACGGCACCGGCGATCCCGAGGCCGTGGAGCGCGTGTTCGGCGAGGAGCGGCAGCCGTGACGCCGTCGAGGTATCGCCCCTGCTCGGAGCCACCGCCGTCGCCGTGCCCGGACCCGCTTCGCTGCGAGTACCGCTGGCGCTTCCCGAGCGGACCGTGGACGTGCGCGCGCTGCCACCCGAAGTCTGTCTCAGATAGACATGGGACCGGCGACCGGTCCCACGAGGCCGCCGGTCAGCCGCCGGAGAGCCACGGGGCATCGGTGGCTGAGACCGGGGCACGGCAAATGTGCAACGCGCTGCACATTTGGCCCGAGGTCGGTGGTCGATCGTGAAGGCGCGCGAGCCGGAGCCGGTGCCGCGCGTGGCGCTCACCTACCAGGAGGCGGCCGACTCGCTCGGGCTGAGCCTGAGCAGCTTTCGCCGCTACGTCGCCCCGCAGTTGCGCGTGATGGAGGGTCGGCACCGCCCGCCTCGTGGCAGTCGCCGAACTGCGCGCCTGGTGCGACCGCACGGCCTCACTGAGGAGGCCGGAATGACCGATACTCGACCCAGGGCCGGGCACGCGAATAGGCGCTCCGGCCGAGGCCGTTGGAGGCGGCCAAGCCATGACGAACGATGACGAGCGCCCGATCGGCTCGGACCCAGATTTAGCTATCAACCGCGGTGCGCGCCATGGCGCACACGCCCACAACTGGAGCGTGGACCGGCCCAGTCGGCCCCGAGGAGATGCAGGCCGCCCTGCGTGCCCTGAACGGCTACCGGCGCGTGAGCGACCTGCTGGTCCTGGACCGCAACAACGACCCGTACATCTACGGGACCGAGGCGCACCGGCGCAACGCCGAGTGGTTCGCCGAGCACTGGCACGCGCACGGCTCCACCGGCCACCTGCGCCGCCTGCACTACCGGATGATCAGCGGCGAGGTGCGCGTCGCGCGCCCGGACGGCGCGATCTACGAGAACACCCTGGCCGACTGGCATTTCCTGCTGGCCGCCGCCAAGGCCGCCCGCTACCTGCTGCCCGACGAGGTCGACCCGCTCGTGTTCGTGGACCGGCGCAACCCGGACATGGTCACCGGCGTCTGGCCGCGCATCGAGGACCCCGAGGTGGCGGTGGGGCGCGTCAATCACGAGTACGCCGGTGTCATCGGCCTGCCGCGTCTGTACGGCGACCTGGCTGTTCCGAACCTGCGCTCGCGCGTGCCGACCATGCAGGTCTCGGGCTACGACTACGCGACGGCCGACCAGCCGGTGCTCGTGGAGGTCTGGATCGAGAAGACCTCCCAGAACGACGTCCTCGTGCCGCTGTGCCGCCGGGTGGGGGCCAACCTCGTGCCTGCCGCGGGCACCCAGTCGATCACCGCCGCCATCAACATGCTGGAGCGCTGCCAGCGCCTGGAGCGCCCCGGCGTGGCGCTGTACATCAGCGACTTCGACCCGACCGGGGCCTCGATGCCGACCTCCACCGCGCGCCATCTGGAGTACTGGCGCGAGCGGCTGTTCCCCGACGTCGAGGTCAAGCTGGAGCAACTCGCCCTCACGCACGAGCAGGTCGTGCGCTGGAGGCTGCCACGGGTGCCTACCAAGGCGACCGACACCCGCAAGGCCAACTTCGAAGAACGCTACGGCGAGGGCGGCGTCGAGTTGGACGCTCTGGCCGCGATCCGCCCTGGAGAGTTGCGCCGCATGGTGAGCACCGCCATCGACGCCTACCGTGACGACGGCCTCACCGAGCGCCTGCACGAGGCCGTCGACGAGGCGACGGAGACCGTCGAGCGCGAATGGGGCGAGGTCTAGAACCCCTGCTGGCCGAGTTGAGGACGCTGCGCGAGGAGGCCACGAACGCGACCGAGCCGCTGCGCCAGCGCTACGAGGCCCTGATCGCCGACCTCGATGCGGCGATGGCCCCGTTCCGCGAGCGCCTGGAGGAGATCGACGCGAAGATCGAGAAGGCGGCCGACGAGTTCGACCCCGACCTACCCGAGCGCCCCGAGGCCGTCGAGCCGGACGTGACCGAGCGCGACGTGCTGTTGGACTCGCGCCGCCCGTGGCTGGAGCAGCACGAGCGCTATCGGAGCGAGAAGCAGCGGCCATGACGCGGGACCGGCGCGTGGTCCCACGGGGCGCTCGGCGTGGCGTTGGGCCGCCCTCGGGCACCGGTTCTCACCACCGGAGCACCGGGGAACCGGGTTCTGCGCCGAGGGCCGAATCTCGCGCAGTAGAGCCAAAAACGACTACAATGGGGGGTGTAGGCGCGGCCTCGGGAATAGGCCCCGGCCGCGAGGGATTGGAGGTCCCGCATGAAGTCCAAGATCCCCGGCATTGAGAGCCGCCGGAGCAAGGCAGGCGCGTGGTCGTACCGGGCAAAGCTGAGGGTCGGCGGCGAGCGCCTGTCGTCCGGGTGGCTGGCCTCGGAGAACGAGGCCGTCCGCTGGAAGCTGGACACCGCCGAGAAGGGCGCGCGCACCGGCGGCGAGATTCCGTTGGGCGAGGCGTGGTCCGAGTGGATCGCGCTGGCCGAGGACGGCATCGAGCGCAACCGCTCGGGCGGCAGGTACAAGCCGAGCGTGCTGCGCGGCTATCGGCAGGTGATGGCGAGCCATGTCCTGCCGTCGATGGCGAGCACGCCGCTGGCCGAGGTCACGGTGCCGGTGCTGACGGTGCTGGTCGACCGCCTCAAGCGCCAGGGCCTGGGAGCCTCCACGATCCGCAACGCGCTGATCCCGGTGCGCTGCGTGGTCGGCCGTGCGGTGCGCGAGGGCGCGCTGGCCGTCAACGGCACCATCGGCGTCCGGCTGCCCGCCGTGCGCGGCAAGCGGGTGCGCGTGATGACGCCCGAGCAGGTGCGGGGCTACATCGAGGCCGCCCCCGAGGTCGACCGCGGCATCTGGGCGACGGCGCTCTACACCGGCCTGCGCCGCGGCGAGATCGGCGCGCTGCGCTGGTCAGACGTCGACCTCGTGGCCGGGGCGATCACGGTCTCCCGTAGCTGGGACTGGCCCGAGAGCGAGGCGGGCGAGCCGAAGTCCGAGGCCGGGAGCCGGACGGTCCCGCTCACGCCGCCGCTGGCCGAGCACCTGGCACGGCAGGGCCTCGACGGTAGGACCGGCGACGACCTCGTATTCGGCGTCAGTGCCCGCACCGCGTTCGCGGCCACGAGCGTCGGCAAGCGCGCGCGCATGGCGTGGAAGGACGCCGGGCTGGAGCCGCTTACGCTGCATGAGTGCCGCCACGTCTTCGCGTCGCTGGCGATCGCCGGGAAGATGGAGCCGAAGGCGCTCCAGGTGCTGATGGGGCACTCCAGCATCACGATCACGCTCGACCGCTACTCGCACCTGATGAAGGGCGCGACCGAGGCCGCCGGTGCCTTGCTAGCCGAGGCGTTCGCATGAGCGGCTGGGACTACTACTGGGACAAGGGCGTTCTCGTCCGCCTGCCCGGCGGCTTCTGGACCGGCGGGGCCGAGATGTACCGGAGGCCCACGCGCGAGTGGCTGGAGTACGGCTTCCGGGCCGACCTGGAGGGCAGGCCGATCACCGCGGCGGCCGCGATGCGCTACGTGCTCACCGGCATCCGGCCAAACCGCCACGACCGGCCGGATCGGCCCCCGCTGAGCGTCGCCGAGGCCGAGGCCGCCGCCGACGGGTTGGCCACGGGCGAGTGGCCCGACCTGGAGGGCGTGCGCGAGATCCTCACCGACTACGTCGAGCAGCACGCGGTCGACGAGGCCGACGACCTGCCCGACGACCCCGATGCCGACGACGAGGAGGAGGGCTGAGCACCTTGCCCCCGAGGAGGCCCTCAGGCGATCATCGGCACGCCCAAGTTGATCGGGTTCCCTGGGACGCCCTCGGGATAGCGGCGCAGGAAACGCGAGTAGTTCTGCTGGAAGAGCGGCGTCTGCTCGACGCGGTCGAGCCAGGCTACGCCCGCCTCGGCCATGTCGCGGGTGAACTCGGGGATGCCCAAGTTGAGATCGTCGTCCATCCGGTTCATGTGAACTCTGATGCCGTCCGGGTGATGCTCGGTGAAGATGAACCGGGTGTAGGTGCCCGCTGGGTGCGCTGTGGTGCCCTGGTGGAGGAGCGAGCAGCGCAAGCGGTAGCAGTCCTGGCCGGTCAGCCATACCTCGCCCCGGACCGTATAGCGGTCGGCGACGTGGGCATCGAACCACCGGGCATAGCGTGCCCCGGTGGCGCGCCCGTTAGCGGCGTCCATCGCTCCGCAGAGATCCGGGATGATCAGCGCTCCCGCAAGGGCCAGGTACGGATAGGATCCCTTGCCGCTCTCGCGTACCTGCCGAAACAACTCCCGCACAGCGGCAGCATTGCACGCCGCGCCGACGGGGCGGCGAGTGTGAACCGTGTTCTCCGCGCCGGTGACGGCAAGGCCGGTCCCGGTGGTCCCGCGAACGGTCCCACGAGGCCCGCAAAGCCAGGCGCAGAGCCAAGGTGCCTGCGTCTTGAAAACCGGAGTCCGTTCACGCGGACCGCGGGTTCGAATCCCGCCCCCTCCGCTCGGGTCCCGCTGGATTTGGCTCTGCGGCGGGCCTCGTGCAGTTTGGCGTGCGCACCTGTCGCCGCGAGCGAGGTCGGTCTGGGCCAGCGAATCGCGGTCGACCCGCCTTGCGCGCGCATCAGCGATCCGCGAGGATCGCCCGGTCCCCAACAACGCCCAGTCGGGTGGAGGCTTCGCATGCCGCTGTACCTCGGCCGCTTCAGCTACACGCCGGACGCCATGAAGGCGCTGCTCGATCAGCCGGAGGACAGGAGCGCCGCGGCGCGGGAAGTGGCGGAGTCACTTGGCAGCAAGCTGTTGGGCTTCTGGTACGCCTTCGGCGAGTTCGACGGAGTCTTTCTGATGGAGGCGCCTGACAACGCGTCGGCGGCGGCGCTGGCCATGGCCGTCGGCGCCGGCGGAGCGTTATCGGACGTCGAGACCACCGTTCTGCTCGACATGGACGAGGCCCAGGACGCGATGCGGAAGGCCGCCGCAGCAACGTACCGGCCGCCAAGTTCATAGAGCACCGCGTCGTCGAGATCGGCGAAGCGGCGAGCGAGCGAAGCAGTCGTAGCGGACGTGGCGCCACACGCACACGCCTCCCGGGCGAGCTGGAGCGTGCGCGGGGCCAGCTCGACCGCTTGCTCGCGGAGCGCACGAAGCGGCCGAGGTCGAGGCGGTGAAATAGAACGCGTCGACGACTCCGCAGGCAGGAGAAGAAGCCCAGCTGATTACGTGGCGGGTAATTGCCACACGCCGCTGCCCCGGCCAACATGGTGGCGATGACGACGATGACCGACCACGCCTTCGATGCCGACACCGCCGTCGAGCCCTCGGGTGACGGCCGTTACGCCGCGCGGCTGACCGACCGCTGGACCGCGCTCGGCGGCACTCCCAACGGCGGCTACATGCTGGCCGTGACCCTGCGCGCGCTCGCGGCCGAGATGCCGCTCCCCGATCCGCTCGTCGTCTCCGCGTACTTCCTCCGCCCGGGCGCGGTGGGCGCCGCCGAGGTCCGGACCGAGGTCGTCCGCAGCGGCCGGCGCACCGCGACCGGCCAGTCGACGCTCCACCAGGACGGGCGCGAGATCGTCCGCCTGGTCGCCACGTTCGGCGACCTCCGTGACTCGTCCGGCCGCACCGCCGAGTTCGGCACACCACCCGAGCTGCCGCCGCCGGACCACGCGCACGACCTCCTCCCCGAGGGCTCGCTCCCCGGCGTCAGCATCACCGAGCAGGTCGAGTACCGCGCGGCGGAGCCGCCCGGCTGGGCGCGCGGCGAGCCCGCCGGCGACCCCCGGCAGGAGTTCTGGATGCGCTTCCGCGACGGCCGCGAGCCCGACCCGCTGGCGCTCGCCGCGCTGGTCGACGCCGCCGCCCCCGCGGTGCTCGATCTCGGGGTGCGCGGCTCGGCGACGCTCGAGCTCACCGTGCACGTCCGGCGCCGCCCCGCAGCCGGCTGGCTCGCCTGCCGCTCCACCACCAGGCACGTGATCGGCGGCTACCACGAGGAGGACTTCGAGATCTGGGACTCGGAGGGCCGCCTCGTCGCCCAGTCGCGCCAATTCGCGCTGCTTCCGGCCTAGGCGCCGAAGCGATTCCCGCAGCATGCGGGATCGCGGCTTGACCGCACCCGCGCGGACGGTTTCCATCGCACTCGGTGCATCAGCCGCGCCAGATCTACGCGAGCGCCGCCGACCGCCGCCACGGCCGCAGGTGGACACGCCGCCACCGGTCGTACTGGCTGCCCGCCGGTCTGCTGGCGCTCGCGCTGGCCGCCGGCGAGGCGCTCCGCACCCTTGCCTGACCTGCTCGCGCGCACGGCGCTCGCCGCCGTGGCCGCCGTCCTCGCCAACGTCCTCCTGCGCGCGCTCGCGATCGCGCTGTTCGACATCCCCGACGCGTTCGAGCACCTGGCGCTGCGAGCGGTGGTCGTGTCCACGCTCGTCGGCGTCATCGCCGCCGCCCTCGTCTTCGCGATCGTCAGGCGCCTCGCGCGCGACCCGGTCCGCACGTTCACGATCGTGGCGGTGGTGGCGCTGGTCCTCTCGCTCGCGGCGCCGCTCTCGGTCGGGCTTCAGGACCCGCCCGAGTACCCGGGCACCGACGCCGCCGCGGTCGGCACGCTGATGCTCATGCACGTGCTCACGGCGGCCATCGTCGTCGCCGTGTTCAGACGAGGAGGATCACCAGGATCGCAGCGATGACCGTCACGCCCAGCACCGCGTAGGCCGCTGCCGCCTGCCACTGGTTCTCCCAGAAGCCCGGGCGCGCGCGGTCGCGCGAGTGCCGGCCCTCGGGCGGCTCGCCCTTCCAGTCCTCGTCGTCGCTCATAAGCGCAACCTCCCCGCGATGTTCGCAAGGGAATCCGCGCTAGCGAATTTCCCGCCCGCGATGTTCGCGAAGCGAACTCGCAAGGGAATTCGCGTCAGCGAATTTCCCGCCTTCCCGAGATCGCGCGCGCAACCACCAGGCGTTGGATCTCGGAGGTGCCCTCGAAGATCGTGTAGATCTTCGCGTCGCGGTGCATGCGCTCGACGGGGTACTCGCGCGTGTAACCGTTGCCGCCGAGCACCTGGATCGCCCGCTCGGTCACCCACACCGCGACCTCGCCCGCCTTCAGCTTCGACATCGAGCCCTCGGCGTTCTCGAACGTGCGCCCGCTGCGCCCCATCCACGACGCCCGCCACACCAGCAGCCGCGCCGCGTCGATCTCGGTCTTCATGTCGGCGAGCGTGAACGCGATCGCCTGGTTGTCGATGATCGGACGCCCGAACTGCTCGCGCTGGCGCGCATAGTCGAGCGCGTACTCGTATGCCGCGCGCGCGATGCCGAGCGCCTGGGCGGCGACCGTCGGCCGCGTCGCCTCGAACGTCTGCAGCGCTGCCTGGCGGCGCGAGGCGCCGCCCTCGCGCGCCCGCGCCAGGCGCTCCGACAGCCGCTCGCGGCCGCCGAGCAGGCAGGCACCGGGCACGCGGCAGTTGTCGAGGAACACCTCGGCGGTGTGCGACGCGCGCAGCCCGTGCTTGCGGACCTTGGCGCCCATGGTCAGGCCCGCCGTGCCCGGCGGGATCACGAACGCCGCCTGGCCGCGGGCCCCGAGCTCGCGGTCGACCGACGCGACGACCACGTGCACGGCCGCGATCCCGCCGTTGGTGGCCCACGCCTTCTGGCCGTTCAACACCCACTCGTCCTTGGCCTCGTCGTAGACCGCGCGCGTGCGCAGCGACGAGACGTCGGAGCCGGCGTCGGGCTCGGACACGCAGAACGCGGCGACCGCCGGCTCGGCCTCGCTGCCGAAGCACTGCGGGATCCACTCGCCCGCCTGCTCGCCGGTGCCCTGGCCGAAGATCGCCGCCACCGCCAGCGACGTCCCCATGATCGCCATGCCGATCCCCGCGTCGCCCCAGAACAGCTCTTCGTTGACGATCGGAAAGGTGAGCCCGGTCTCGTCGGCATGGAACTGCGCGAGCGCCTCATAGCCGTAGAGGCCGATCTTCGCGGCCTCGGCGATGATCGGCCACGGCGTCTCCTCGCGCTCGTCCCACTCCGCCGCCGCCGGGCGCACGACGCCCTCGGCGAACCCGTGAACCCAGTCGCGGATGTCGCGCTGGTCCTGCGAGAGGTCGAGCGAGAACGAGGCGGCAGTGGCGGCTTCCATGCCGCCATTGCTATCAGTGACGGGCGCTACGCGCGCCGTTGCGCGCCCGCCGGCTCCTCGGCGCCGCGCCCGTCGCGGTCGAAGCGCCGGTCGCGGTCGACGACGACCTCCTCGCGCCGCTTGCGCCCCACGCGCGGGAGCATCCCCACCAGCAGCAGCGCCACCGCGGCGGCGCCGAAGGCCAGGATCGTCGCCCCGTTGGTCGCGAACACGCCGAGCACGTCGCTGCCGTCGGCCAGCGCGAGCACCGCCGCGGCCGCCATCGCCAGCCCGACGATCATCGCCATCGTCTTCGCGCCCCAGTGCATCGGCGCACTCAGCAGGAGGATCAGGCCCGCGCCCGCGAACAGCAGCCACGTCCAGCCGTTGCCCTCGATGCCGAGGAAGGTGCCGCCTGTGACGTCACCGTCCGGCGCGCTCGTCGTGAAGTCGGTCGAGCCCATCAGCAGCCCGAGGATGCCGCCGGCCAGCAGCACGGCGCCGATGATCCCTACCGGCCCCTTCGCCAGCGAGAAGCCCTTCGTACGTTCCATGATCGCTCCTTTCCTCGGCCGCACCCAGCGTGGGCGTGGTCTGATACGCGGCCGCTACTTCCTTTCTTCCCGGATCCTGGTGTGTTGAAGCGCCGTTACAGATCCGCCTTCTCGAACTCGTACGACTTCGCGGCGTCCGACTCGTACTGGTACTCGAGCGTCCCGAGCCCGAACGGCTTGTCGGGCTTGACCTCGTAGATCGTCGACACCCGCGCCGGATTGCGCTCCTCCGCCGGCCCGTACTGGTAATCGCCGGACAGACCGTCGAAGCTCACCGTCCCCAGCTCCTCGGACGCCTTCATGAGCCCTTCGCGCGACAGGTCGCCGAGCTCGACCGCCTTCTCCAGCAGCGCGGTCATGGCGATGCCCTGGAGGTACCCGAACCCGAAGTAGTAGTCGGGGTCCTGGTCGGGCTTGAACTCCTCGACGCGCGCCAGCAGGTCCTTCGACCCGGGCACGTTCGGGTCGCCCCACTCGGTGCCCTCGCCCACGATCCACGTCGTCTGCTGGAGGTACTCGGCCAGCGGCGAGGCGCCCAGCTCGTCGATCCACACCGGCGACTGGCCGATCCAGCGCGGCGCATAGCCCAGCTTGGCTGCGGTGCCCCAGATCGTGCCGGCGTCGGTCGGGGTGGCGACCAGGAAGACGGCGTCGCAATCGGAACCCTGCAGCCGCTGCACCTGGCCGGTCACGTCCTTGTCGCCGACCTTGAACTTCTGCGTGTCGACGACTTCGAAACCGAGGCTCTCGGCCGCGTAGTCGACGCCCGACTGGCCGGCCTCGCCGTAGGCGTCGTCCTGGATGAACGAGCAGATGTTCTTACCCTTGCCGTCCGCCTCGTTGATGTAGTAGTCGAGCGCGTTGACGGCCTGGACCTGATAGGGCCCGCCGACCGGCAGCAGGTTCGGCTCGCGGACCCAGACGGCGTCGAGCGAGGCGGGCGCGGCGATGATGTTGTCCTGCACCAGCTGGGGCAGGACCGCCAGCGTCGGCGCGGTGCCGAGCACCTGCGTGAACGCGACGACGTCGTTCTTGATCTTGTTGTACTGCTGAACGGTCCGCGGCGGCAGGTACTGCGTGTCCTCCTGCACGAGCTCGACCTTGTACTTGCCGGCGATGCCGCCCTTGGAGTTGACGTAGTCGAAGTAGACCTGGTTGCCGGCCGTGAGCGGCTGGCCGATCACCGCCACCGGGCCGGACAGCGGCGTGAGCACGCCGAGCTTGATCGTGGTGCCGTCGAAGCCCGGCCCGCTCTTGACCTCGGCGGCTCCGCCTTCGCCCTCGGATTCCCCCTCGTCGGCAGCGCCGCCGCACCCGGCAAGCACGAGCGCCAGCACCGCGACGATCCAGAACAGCCTGTTCATGAGTCCCTCCTCCAGGGATCAGTACGAGAACGGCCACGCCTTGAAATAGGCCTTCACACGGAGCCACATGGCGGCCAACCCACGCGGCTCGAACATCAGGAACAGCACGATCAGCAGGCCGAAGATGGCCTGGTTGAGGGAGAACACCGAGATGAAGCCGTCGTCGCCGGCGCCGGTGGCCACGCCCGGGATCGAGTCCGAGTAGTTCTCGATCACGGCCGGGAGACCGCCGAGGAACAGCGCGCCGAGGACAGCGCCGAAGATGGTCCCGACGCCGCCGACGATGATGATCGCGATGTACTGGATCGAGAGGAACAGCGTCCACTCGTCCGGGGAGACGTACTGCTGGTAGGCGCCGTACAGCGCGCCCGCCAGCGCCGCGAAGGCGCTCGAGACCGCGAACGCCGCGACCTTGTAGCGCCCGAGCTCGACGCCGACGATCTCGGCCGCCACGTCGCGGTCGCGGATCGCCTGGATCGCCCGGCCCGGCCGCGTCCGGACCATGTTCTTGGCCAGCAGCGCGCACAGCGCCACCAGCCCCCACACCAGCCAGAACCAGCCCTGGTTGCGGATGTACTCGTCGCCGAAGATGGTCACGGCGTTGAAGTCGATCGGCCCGAGCGTCGCCGAAGCTGTCACCGCCGTGCCGGAGTTGCCGCCGGTGACGCCCTGCAGGTTGCGGAAGAGGTAGTCGCCGAGGAAGACGAGCCCGAGCGTGACGATCGCCAGGTAGTTGCCGCGCAGCCGCAGCGCGAACGGGCCGATCAGCGCGCCCACGAGCGCGCCGAACAGCGCGGAAGCGGGGAGCCACAGGACCAGCGGCAGGCCGATGTCGCCGCCGACCACGGCTGCGCAGTAGGCGCCGGCGCCGATGAAGAACGCGTGGCCGAGCGAGACCTGGCCGGTGTAGCCGGTCAGCAGGTTGAGCCCGATGGCGCCGATCGCGGCGATCCCCGCGTAGTTGAGGATCGAGAGCCAGAATGGGTCGGTCATGAACATCGGCGTCAGCAGCCACAGCAGGATCAGCACCACCAGCCACGCCTTGGCGGCGCGCGAGCGGAACAGCTTCAGCTCGTCGGCGTAGCGGCGCGTGAGGTTCTGGTGCGGGCGGGCCATCAAACCCTCCGCACCTCGCGGGTGCCGAACAGCCCGTAGGGCCGCACGAGCAGGATCACGATCATCACCACGTACGGCATGACGGCGCCGAAGTTCTGGCCCAGCCAGGGCGCGATGTCCTCCTGGTAGCCGGCCGTGAGCGCCTGCGTGAGCCCGATGATCAGCCCGCCCGCGACGGCGCCGATCGGCGAGTCCATCCCGCCCACGATCATCGCCGGGAACGCCACCAGCGCGATCGCGCTGATCGACGGCGACAGCGCCGCCGGGCCGGAGGCGAACGTGACGCCGGCGAGCGCCGCCAGGCCGGCCGAGATCGCCCACGAGACCATGAACACGCGCCGCGCGCTGATGCCCTGGGCGAGCGCCGCCTCGGCGTCGAACGCGGTGGCGCGCATGGCGACGCCGAGCGTCGAGAGGCGGAAGAACAGGAAGAAGCCGCCCAGCACGGCGGCGGCGATCCCGAGCGTCCACAGGTCGCGCACCGCCATCACGACGTTTCCTGCACGGACCGTCTCGACCCCCCACGGGTCGGCGAGGTTGAGGTTGTTGAAACCCCAGATCGTGGTGATCGCCTGCTCGATGATGAACAGCAGGCCGATCGTGATCATGATCACCGCGAACACCGGCTCGCCCACCATCTTGCGCAGCACCGTGCGCTCGAGGCCGGCGCCGAAGAACGCCGAGCACACGACCGCCAGCAGCACGGCGAGCGCGAACGGCAGCTCGGCGCCGTTGGCGAACGCGTACGTGAGGTAGGCGCCGAGCGCCACCAGCGCGCCCTGCGCGAAGTTGATGACGCCGGTGGCGCGGTAGATGATCACGAACCCGAGCGCGACCAGCGCGTAGCGGGCCCCGAGCGCGAGCCCGTTGAAGCACAACTGCAGGAACTCAGACATAGAGCTCCTCGATCTGGCGCTCGAACCGCGCCTCGAGCGCGCGGCGCTTGACCTTCAGCGTCGCGGTCAGCTCGCCGTCCTCGTGGTCGAGCTCCTTCTCGAGCAGCCCGAAGCGCTTGATCGTCTCGACCTGCGCGAGATCGCGGTTGACCTCCTCCACCCACTCGCCGATCAGCGCCCGCACCTCGTCCTTGCGCGAGAGGTCGCCGTAGGTGGTGAACGCGAGGCCGCGGCGCGCTGCCCAGTCGCCGACCGTGTCGGGCTCGATGCCGATCAGCGCCACCAGGTACTTGCGGCGGTCGCCGATCACGATCGCCTCGCGCACGTACGGCGACACCTTCAGGTGGTTCTCGATCTCCGACGGCGAGACGTTCTTGCCGCCGGCGGTGATGATCACGTCCTTCTTGCGGTCGGTGATCGTGAGGTGGCCGTGCTCGTCGAGCTCGCCGACGTCGCCGGTGTGCAGCCAGCCGTCGGGTTCGATGGTGGCTGCGGTGGCGTCGTCGTCCTTGAAGTAGCCGGAGAACACGGCGGGCGAGCGCGTGAGGATCTCGCCGTCGTCGGCGATCCGCACCTCGACGCCCTCGAGCGCGCGCCCCACCGTCCCGATCCGCACGTCGTCGAACGGCATCAGCGTGCAGACCGCGGTGTTCTCGGTCTGGCCGTAGATCTCGTAGACCGGGATCCCGAGCGCCCAGAAGTACTCGAGCACCTGCGGGGCGATCGGGGCCGCCCCGCACACCGCCCGCTCGACGCGGCCGAGGCCGAGCTTGTCGCGCAGGGAGCGCAGCGCGAGCACGTCCGCCGCGGCGGCGAGCGCGCGATCCCCCGGTCCGAGCTGCCCGCGCATCCGCTTCGGCGCCAGCCGCCGGCCCCAGCCGATCGCAAGCCCGTAGGCGGAGCGCTTGAGCAGCGAGGCGTCCGCCATCTTGATCTCGACCGTGGCGAGCATCTTCTCCCACACCCGCGGCACCGCCGGGAAGAACGTCGGCTGGACGTCGCGCAGGTCCTGCGCGAACGACTCGCCGCCCTCGCCGAAGTTCACGACGTAGCCGGTGCCGAGGCCGTTGATGACGGAGCTGAGGCGCTCGGCGACGTGGCATAGCGGCAGGTAGCTGAGGATCTCGGTGTCGGGCCCGGTGCGGAACGCGTGCCGGAAGGTGTCGGCCGCCCACGTGAGGTTGGCGTGCGTGAGCATCGCGCCCTTGGGCGCGCCCGTGGTGCCCGACGTGTAGACGATCATCGCGGTGCCTGCCGGGTCGAGCGCGTCGACCGTGCGCGCGTAGTCGTCGAGCCCGCCGCCCGCCTCGAGCTCCTCCCACGTCATCACCATCGGGTCGTCGAGGGCGCGCACGTTGCGAGGGTCGACGAGGACGATCTTGCGCAGCGCCGGCAGCCGCTCGCGCACGGCCAGCGCCTTGTCGAGCTGCTCCTCGTCCTCGGCGATCAGCACGACCGAGTCCGAGTGCCCGAGCAGGTACTCGACCTCGGCGGCCGGGCTGGTCGGGTAGATGCCGACGGTCACGCCGCCGATGCCCTGGATCGCGAGGTCGGCGATCACCCACTCGGGCCGGTTCTCGCCGTGGATCGCCACGCGGTCGCCCGGCTGCACGCCGAGCCCGCGCAGGCCGTGCGCGGCGCGCGCCACGCGCTGCGCGTACTCGCTCCAGCTCAGCTCGTGCCAGCGGCCGCGGCGCTTCTCGCGGATCGCGGGCGCGTCCGGGCGCTCGCGCGCGTGGCCCAGCAGCGCGGCAGCGTGCGATGTTCGCGAAGCGAACTGCGATCGCGCCAGCCCCCCTCCCAGGTAGGCCTCGATCACGCGCGGGTCGGCCTGTACCTCGGCCGGCGTGCCGGTCGCCAGCGGGGTGCCGAAGTCGAGCGCCATCACCCGGTCGGCGAGGTCCATCACCAGCCGCATCTCGTGCTCGACGAGGATCACGGCCAGCTCGAGCCGCTCGCGCACCTCGATCACGTAGCGCGCGAGGTCCTCGGTCTCCTCGAGGTTCATGCCCGCCACCGGCTCGTCGAGCAGCAGCAGCTTCGGCTCCATCGCGAGCGCGCGGCCGAGCTCGAGCCGCTTCTGGAGGCCGTAGGGCAGCAGCCCGGCCGGGGTGTGCCGGTGGGCCTCCATCTCGAGCAGCTCGACCACGGCCTCGACCGCCTCGCGGTGCTCGACCTCCTCGCGCTTGGCCCGCCCCCACCAGACGGCCCCGGAGATGAAGCCCGTCCGCATCAGGTGATGGCGGCCGAGCATCAGGTTGTCGATCACCGTCAGGTGCGCGAACAGGCCGAGGTTCTGGAACGTGCGCGCCACGCCGAGCCGCGCCACGGCCGGCGGCGAGCGGCCGATCAGGCTCTCGCCGTCCAGGCGGATCGAGCCCTTCTGCGGCCGGTAGACGCCGTTGATGCAGTTGAAGATCGACGTCTTGCCGGCGCCGTTGGGGCCGATCACCGCGAACAGCTCGCCGGCGCGGACCTCGAACGAGACGCCGTCGAGCGCGGTCACGCCGCCGAACCGCAGCGTGACGTCCTCGACCGCGAGCAGCGGCTCGGCGGGCGCCGGGCGGTCGGCGGGCGGCGCGGCCGCCGGGGCGGGGTGCGCTCAGCCGCTCCATCGCTTCCGGCGGCGGTAGGACTTCACGTCGCGGAACGAGCGCCGGCCGGTCTCGCCGACCCCGAGGTAGAACTCCTGGATGTCCTGGTCGGCCATCAGGTCGGCGGTGGGGCCGTCCTTGACCACGCGGCCGGTCTCCATCACATAGCCGTGGCTCGCGATGGCGAGCGCCATGGCCGCGTTCTGCTCGACCAGCAGCACGCTGACGCCCTGGCGGTTGAGCTCGACGATCGTGTCGCGGAACTGCTCCACGAGCCGCGGCGCGAGGCCGAGCGAAGGCTCGTCGAGCAGCAGCACTCGCGGCGCGGCCATCAGCGCGCGGCCGATCGCCAGCATCTGCTGCTCGCCGCCGGACAGATAGCCGGCGGTCGACTTGCGGCGCTCCGCCAGCCGCGGGAACAGGTCGACCACGCGGTCGTACGACTCCCTGATCTCGGCGCGGCTGCGGGTGAAGCCGCCCGCGCGCAGGTTCTCATCGACGGTCAGCTCGGCGAAGATCCGCCGGCCCTCCATCACCTGCGCGACGCCGCGGCGCACGATCGACGGCGCGTTCTGCCCGCTGATGCGCTCGCCGTCGAGCTCCACCGTTCCCTTGGTGATCCGCCCGCGATGCACGCCGAGCAGGCCGGTGACAGCCCGCAGCAGGGTCGTCTTGCCGGCGCCGTTGGCGCCCAGCAGGGCGACGATCTCCCCGCGCGGAAGCTCGAGCGAGACTCCGCGCAGCACCAGCACGACGTCCTGATAGACGACCTCGAGGTTGCGCACCGCCAGGATCGGGCCGCCCGCTGCCCGCGCCGGCTCGACCAACGTCCCCCGGGATCCTGGCGTGGATACCTTCTCTTCCTCCTGACCCGCGATCTTCCCAGATTCGCGGGCGCGTGGAGGAGGGCCGCTACTCGGGATGCTCCATGAACCACTCGGTGAACGAGCGGCAGCGGCCGCCGGCGTCGAACTCGAGCACGAACAGGTTCGAGAACGTCTGGCCGTCGGCGTAGCGGGTCTCGCCGGTCGCGACCGCGCGATCGCCGTCGATCAGCAGCGGCTCGTAGCGCGCCTCCCACGAGCCGGGCTCGTCGGGCTCCTCGAGCCAGCCCTCGACGATCGTGTCGCGACCTTGCTCGGGCTCGTCGTACGGGTGGTAGCGGTAGGTCGCCTCGGGCGAGAACAGCTCGGCGATCGCGGCGCGGTCGTACGAGTGCCAGGCCTCGACGTACGCGTCGAGCCAGGCCTGGACGCGCTGCTGCGTCATCACTCGCTCGCGGGCGGCTCGGACTCGGGAAGGCCGGGGAGCGGCGCCTCGTCCTCGTCGAGCTCGGACGGCGGGCCGAGCGGCTGGTCGTCGACCTCGGGCTCGACCGCGTCGGGATCGGGCGGCTCGGCGGGGATCTCGGGCTCTTCCGGCGTGATCGGGGTCTCTGGCTCTTCCATCACCCGTCCCCTACCCGCAGGCGCTCCGGAGCACCCCACCGCACGAGCACGTCCGGCACGTCGGTGCCGTGGTTCTCGAGCAGCGCGATCAGGTGGCGCCAGGTGACGGCGGTGCCGTTCAGGGTGTGGACGTGGCGCGGGCGGCCGCTCTCGTCGCGGTAGCGGATGTCGAGCCGGCGGGACTGGAAGTCGGTGGTGTTCGAGGTCGAGGTGACCTCGCGGTAGCGCTGCTGGCCCGGCATCCACGCCTCGAGGTCGTACTTCTTGGCCGCCGAGGCGCCGAGGTCGTCGGCGCCGATGTTGACGACCCGATACGGGATCCCGAGCTCGCGCAGGAACCGCTCCTCCAGGGACAGCATCAGCTCGTGCTCGGCGGGCGACGCCTCCGGCTCGACGAAGCTGAACATCTCGACCTTGTCGAACTGGTGCACGCGCAGGATGCCGCGGGTGTCGCGCCCGGCGGCGCCGGCCTCGCGGCGGAAGCACGGCGAGACGCCGGCATACCGCAGCGGCAGCGCGCCGGCGTCGAGGATCTCGCCCGCGTGCAGCGAGGCGAGCGGGACCTCGCTGGTGCCGACCAGGTACAGGTCGTCGTCCGCCAGCCGGTAGATCTGCTGCTCGGTGTCGGGCAGGAAGCCGGTCCCGTACAGCGCCTCCTCGCGCACCAGCACCGGCGGCAGCACCGGCTGGAAATTCTCCTCCAGGAGGATTTCCAGCGCCCACCGGAACAGCGCCATCTCGAGCAGGACGACGTCGCCGCGCAGGTACGCGAACCGCGAGCCGGACACGCGCGCGCCCGACTCCATGTCGATCAGCCCGCCCGCGACCTCCAGGTGATCGGGGCCCTCTGGGCCACGATCACCCTCCTCGCGCACGGTGGTGTCCTCGTCGGCGGCGGTCGGGTCGGGCGGGTTCGGCAGCGTCGCCAGCGCGGCCTGCAGCTCGGCGTCGGCGTCCGCCAGCTCCTGCCCGAGCGCCTTCACCCGCCGGGCGACCTCCTGCATGGCGGCGATCTCGTCCGCCGCGTCGCCGCCCGCCTGCTTGGCCGCCCCGATCGCCTTCGAGGCCGCGTTCTGCTCCGCCTTCAGCGACTCCACCTGCGGCCGCAGCTCGCGCGTGCGCGCGTCGAGCTCGAGCACGCGTTCGAGCCGGGCGTCGGACCCGTCGCCGCGCCGCGCGAGCGCTGCCCGCACCGGCTCCGGGTCGCGGCGGATCTGCTTGAGGTCGAGCATCCGCGGCTATTCGGAGCCGCCGCCGCCCGAGTACTCCGCGACGAACTCGGCCACCTTCTGAGCGTCCTCGCCGGTCAGGATGTTCTGCGGCATCGGGCCCGAGGAGAAGCCGCCGTTGCGAATCGCGTACAGCACGTCGTCGACCGACTCCTGCCGCTCGTTGAAGTTCGGGCCGTCCCGTGGCTCGCGCGAGCTGACGTTGGTGGTCGACCCGTGCGCGCCCACCACGTCGAGCGAGTGGCAGCCGGCGCAGTTCTCGGCGAACAGCACCGCGCCGTCGTAGTTCGGGTCGTCCTGCGCGACGTCGATGCCCTCGGTTCCGCACGCGCCGAGCGCGAGCGCGGCGACCGCCGGCGCCGCGACGGCCATCAGTCGGCGGGGAGAGCGGGCCATGAAGCTCGCAAGCATACGGAACAATCCCGCCCCCGATGCTGCTCGTCCGTGCCATCGCCACCGCACTCGCGGCCCTCGCGCTCGGCGGCTGCGGCGAGCCGGCGCCGGCCGTCCAGGCGCGCGGCGGGCGCGTGGAGATCGTGCTCGACGACTTCCTGATCGAGCCGCAGTCCGTGCGCGCCCGCGCCGGCCGCCTGACGTTCACGGTGAGCAACCGCGGCAGGCTCGGGCACAACTTCCGCGTCCGCCGGCGCAGTGGCGAGCCGGTCCAGATCACGACGCTGCTCCCGGGCGAGGGCGCGAGCGAGACCGTGCGGCTCGCGCGCGGCGACTACAAGATGCTGTGCACCGTGGCCAACCACGAGCAGCTCGGCATGACCGGAACCCTCGTCGTCCGATGAGGGAGGTCGGGCCGGAGCGCTTCCGCTCCGTCATGGGGCACTTCGCGACCGGCGTCACGGTCGTGACCGCGGGCTCTCCCGAGGGCCCGGTGGGCATGACCGCCAACGCGGTCTGCTCGCTGTCGCTGGAGCCGCTGCTCCTGCTGGTGGCGTTCGACAACGAGTCGCGGACGCTGCCGGTCGTGCGCGAGACCGGCCGCTTCGGCGTCAACATCCTGGCCGCCGGCCAGGAGGAGCTCGCGCGGCTGTTCGCCTCGAAGACCGACGAGCGGCACAAGTTCGCCGGGGTGCCGCATGCCGTGCACGACGGGATACCGGTGATCGACGGCGCGCTGGCGTGGATCGGGTGCCGGCTCGAGCGGCTGATCGCCGCCGGCGATCACACGATCGGGATCGGCGCGGTGGAGGCCGCCGAGGCGGGCGCCGGCGAGCCGCTGATCTGGTTCCGGGGGGGCTACCGCTCGTGACGGCGTTCCACGTCGCCCTCGGCGTCGCGCTGATCGCGGTCAACGCCGCCGCCGGCCTGTGGGGCGCGTGGTGCTGGTGGCGCCACCGCCGCGGGCGCGGCTTCTGGCCATCTCTTCGCGTCGGGCAGGGACTGGTGATGCTGCAGGCGGTCGACGGAGCGGTGCTGCTGCTGACCGGCCGCGACCTGCCGGAGCTGCACCTGATCTACGGGCTCGTGCCGCTCGGCGTCTCGTTCGTCGCCGAGCAGTTGCGGCTCGTGACCGCCGAGACCGTGATGGCCCAGCGGGGCCTCGAGGGGAGGGCCGACGTCGAGGCCCTTCCGGAGGCCGAGCAGCACGAGCTGGTGGGGGCGATCCTGCGCCGCGAGATGGGCGTGATGGCCGCTTCCGCACTTGTCGTGGCCGCTCTCGGGGTAAGAGCTTCGGGCTGGCCGTGACATCCGCCGTGGCAAGAGCCGATTGCCACTAAGTAACACATCGTTACAAAGTGCTATGAATTCCGCTAGGTGATCCAGTCCTACGCACCCGCTCTGGTCTTCGTCGGGCTGGGGGCGATCCTCGGCCTCGTGTTCGCGTTCCTCAACACGGTGCTGGGCCCGCGCGACCACAAGCGCCGGGCCGCGACGACCGATCCCTATGAGAGCGGGCTGCCCTCCGAGGTCAAGCGCAACATGCGCTTCGGCATCTCCTTCTACCTGATCGCGATGCTGTTCATCCTGTTCGACATCGAGGTGATCTTCCTGTTCCCGGTCGCCATCCAGCTCGAGGCGTTCGGGACGTTCGCGCTGATCGAGACGATCGTCTTCATCGTCCTGCTGGCGATCGCCTTCATCTACGTGTGGCGAAGAGGGGCGCTGGAATGGAGGTGAGGCGCGAGCGCCTGGGCGCGGGGCCGGACGGTGAGTTCCGCGCGCGCCAGCTGCGCGCCCGCCAGATGCTCACCGGGGACCTCGAGGGGACGGACCTGGACGCGTACGTCGAGGAGCGCGTCCTCACCACGACGATGGACAAGGCCGCGAACTGGGCGCGGGCGAACGGGATCATGCCCGCCACCTTCGGCCTCGCCTGCTGCGCGATCGAGATGATGGGCATCGTCGCCGCGCGCGTCGACGTCGCGCGCTTCGGCTTCGAGGCGCTCCGCGCCTCGCCGCGCCAGGCCGACCTGCTGATCCTCTCCGGCCGCGTCTCGATCAAGATGGCGCCGGTCGTCCGGCGCGTCTACGACCAGATGCTCGAGCCGAAGTGGGCGGTCGCGATGGGCGCCTGCTCGTCGTCGATGGGCGTCTTCAACAACTACGCGATCGTGCCGGCGGACAAGTTCATGCCCGTCGACGTCCACATCCCGGGCTGCCCGCCGCGGCCGGAGGCGCTCCTGTACGGGATCCTGAAGCTGCGCGCGATGATCATGTCCAAGCCGGACATGGCGTGGCGCACGCGCTACGGCGGCCGCGGCACCGAGGAGTTCGTCGAGTCCGAGCTCGCGATCGAGCCCGTCGCCGCCCACTCGATCGGCGTGACCGGCGGCGGAGAAGGCACGAGTGCCTGACGCCACCGGCCTGGAGCTGATCGCCCAGGAGCTGCGCGACGCCCACGGCGCCGACGCGGTGGTGGACACGACGTACTTCCGCGACAAGGCGACGCTCACGATCGCGCCGCCGGTGGTGCGCGAGACGCTGGCACACCTCAAGGACCGCGGCTTCCGCTTCCTGGCCAGCGTCCACGGCGTCGACTACTACCCGGAGGAGCCGCGCTTAGGCGTCGACTACGAGCTGCTCGACATGACCGAGGTCGACCGCATCACGGTCAAGCTGCGGGTCCCGCTCGACGCGCCCAACGTGCTGTCGGTGACGCCCCAGTGGCCGACCGCGGACCACCAGGAGCGCGAGATCTACGACATGTTCGGGGTGATCTTCGACGAGCATCCCGACCTGCGCCGCATCCTGATGCCCGAGGACTACGAGGGCCATCCGCAGCGGCGCGACTTCCCGATCGGCGGTGAGCCCGTGCTGTTCACGCACAACGAGCCCCACAACCCCGGGTACTGGCAGTGAGCGAGGTCTCCACCGACACCACCGAGTCGCCCCGGCGGCATCACCTACCGCCGCCAGGAAGAGTCGGTCGAGCTCGAGCACCTCGCGCACCCCGAGCACGAGGAGCTGCTGACCCTCAACCTCGGTCCCCACCACCCCGCCACGCACGGCGTCCTGCGCCTCATCACCACGCTCGAGGGCGAGGTGGTGCGCGACGTCAAGCCGATCATCGGCTATCTCCACACCGGCATCGAGAAGACCGCCGAGGACAAGTCGTACTGGAAGGTCATCCCCGTCATCGAGCGGATGGACTACCTCTCCTACTACTTCAACGCGATGGCGTACTGCTGCTGCGTCGAGAAGATCCTCGACCTCGACGTCCCGCCGCGCGCCCAGTACCTGCGCGTCATCCACCTCGAGCTCAACCGGATCGCCTCGCACATGCTGTGGCTGGCCACCGGCGGGCTCGACCTCGGCGCGATCTCGGTGTTCTGGTACGGCTGGCGCGACCGCGACGCGGTGCTCGACCTGTTCGAGATGTCGTCGGGCCAGCGCATGCACACGCGCTACTTCCAGGTCGGCGGCGTGGCGGAGGACATCCCGGTGGGCTGGGCCGACAAGGTGCGCAAGTTCTGCGCCGGGTACCCGGCGCGGGCCGACCAGTACGAGAACCTGATCGACTCCAACCAGATCGTGCTCCAGCGCCTGCGCGGCACCGGCGTGGTCGACGAGCAGACGCTGCTGGACCTCGGCGTCACCGGACCGTTGCTGCGCGCGGCCGGCAACCCGTGGGACCTGCGCAAGGCCGACCCGTACTCGAGCTACGACCACTTCGAGTTCAAGATCCCGGTCGGCACCGTCGGTGACAACTACGACCGCTACCGGGTGCGGATGGCCGAGCTGAGGGAGTCGGTGAAGATCATCGAGCAGGCGCTCGACGGGCTCCCCGAGGGCCCGTACGTGTCCGACAACCGCAAGTACGTGCTGCCGCCGCGGCACGAGCTCGCGACCTCGATGGAGGCGCTGATCCACCACTTCAAGCTCGTCACCGAGGGCTTCCGGGTGCCGCCGGGCGAGTACTACCTCCCGATCGAGTCGCCGCGCGGCGAGATGGGCGTGTTCATCCGCGCCGACGGGTCCTCCAAGCCCGCGCGCGTGCACATGCGCGACCCGTCGTTCGTGAACCTGCAGGCGTTCAGGCCGATGGTGCAGGACCTCTACCTCGCCGACCTGATCGCCACGCTCGCGATGCTCGATCCCATCATGGGCGGGATCGACAGGTAATGGCGATCGACCCGACCAAGGTTCCGCGCTTCGCCCACGGGTCGCGCGTCCCCGGCTGGGACGAGGCGGCCGACCTCACCAAGGACCCGGCCGTCGTCCCCGACCCGGCCACCACGCCGGTGCCGCCGGAGGTGCGCGCGGAGATCGAGGCGAGGATGGTGCTGTACCCGGACACCCGCTCGGCGGCGATCCCGGCGCTGCACATCGTCCAGCGCGAGCACGGCTGGTGCTCGCCGACCGCGATCGAGCAGGCGGCCTGCGTGCTGCGGCTCACCCCCGCGTACCTGACCGCGGTGGCGACGTTCTACGACATGTTCTCGACGACGCCGAAGGGCAGCCACGACGTCTACGTCTGCACGAACATCTCGTGCTCGCTGCTCGGCGCCGACGCGATCTACGAGGAGATGCTGAGCGCGGCCGGCGACGACCCCGAGTTCCACGTGCAGTCGTTCGAGTGCCTCGGGGCGTGCGACATCGCGCCGATGGCGTCGGTCGACGGCGAGTACGTCGGCCCGCTCGAGGCCGAGGACTGCGCGCGCATCGTCGACGACGTCAAAGCGAGGCGCGAGGTGCTGCCGGACAAGCAGCTCAAGCGGCGCAAGTCCGCGGTGGAGCACTGGAAGGGCGCGTAGTGGAGCTCCTCTTCAAGGACATCGACGACCCGGCGCTCGCCACGCTCGACGGCTACGCCGCGCGCGGCGGCTACGACATGCTGCGCAAGGCGCTGCAGATGGAGCCGGAGGACGTGATGCAGCAGATGCTCGACTCCGCCGTCCGCGGTCGCGGCGGCGCCGGCTTCGCAATGGGCAAGAAGATGTCTTTCATCCCCAGGGGGACGATGGACAAGTACCTCGTCTGTAACGCCGACGAGTCCGAGCCCGGCGCGTTCAAGGACCGCGAGCTGATGCAGAAGAACCCGCATCAGCTGATCGAGGGGATCATCATCGGCGCCTACGCGATCGGCGCCAACAAGGCGTTCATCTTCATCCGGGGGGAGTACATGGTCCCCGCCGACGTGCTCGACGCCGCGGTGGCCGAGGCGCGTGCCGCCGGCTACCTCGGCGAGCGCATCCTCGGCTCCGACCACACGCTCGACCTCGTGGTGCACCGCGGCGCCGGCGCCTACATCTGCGGCGAGGAGACCGCGCTGCTCGACGCGCTCGAGGGCAAGCGTGGCAACCCGCGGCTGAAGCCGCCGTTCCCGGCCGTCCAGGGCCTCTACAGGGGGCCGACGCTGATCAACAACGTCGAGACGCTGATGAATGTCCCGGTCGTCATGCGGATCGGTGGCGCCGAGTTCGCCAAGATCGGGACCGAGACCTCGACCGGCACGAAGGTCGTCTCGATCTCGGGCTGCGTGCAGCGGCCCGGCAACTACGAGGTCGTGCTCGGCACTCCGTCGCGCGAGATCATCTACGGCCTCGCCGGCGGTCCGCCCGAGGGCCGCACGATCAAGGCCTGGTTTCCGGGCGGCTCGTCCGCGCCCGTGCTCCCCGGCAGCGACGAGTACCTCGACCTCGCGTACGACTTCGATTCGATGGCCAAGGCCGGCTCGATGCTCGGCTCGGGCTCGATCATCATCGTCGACGACTCGATCTCGATCGTCGACGTCGCGCTGAAGACGGCGAAGTTCTATCGCCACGAGTCTTGCGGCAAGTGCACGCCGTGCCGCGAGGGGACGAACTGGACCGTGAAGATGCTCGAGCGCGTCCAGACCGGCGAGGCGACGCCGATGGACCTCGACATCATGGCCTCGGTCCAGGAGCAGATCATCGGCAACTGCCTGTGCGTGCTCGGCGACTCGATGGCGATGCCGATCGGCTCGATGATCAAGCACTTCCGCGAGGAGTTCGAGGCGCACATCGAGGCGGCGCGCGAGGAGAACGGGCTGGGCGCGGCGATCCCGCAGGTCAATCGCGGCCGCCAGGCCGGGCCGTACCCGATGCTCGATCCGGCGGACGTCGAGCCGACGACGGCGGTCGCCTGATGCCCAGGCCGCGGGTCAACATGGTCACGTTCTCGATCGACGGCCTCGAGGTCAGCGCGCCGGAGGGCGCGATGCTGGTCGACGCCGCCAAGTACGGCGACGTCGAGATCCCGGTCTTCTGCTACGAGCCCAAGCTCGGCCAGCCGGTTGGCGCGTGTCGCATGTGCCTGGTCGAGATCGAGGGCATCCCGAAGCTCCAGACCGGCTGCTCGACCCCCGTGCGCGACGGCATGGTCGTGCACACCCAGACCGACCGCGTGCACGACGCGCAGCGGGCGGTGGTCGAGTTCCTGCTCATCAACCACCCGCTCGACTGCCCGGTGTGCGACAAGGGCGGCGAGTGCCCGCTGCAGGACATCACGTACGGGTGGGGCCCCGGCACGTCGCGCTTCATCGAGCCCAAGCGGCACTTCAAGAAGCCGCTCGAGCTGTCGCCGCTGATCGCGATCGACCGCGAGCGCTGCATCCTCTGCTACCGCTGCGTGCGCTTCTCGCAGGAGATCAGCGAGGACTACCAGCTGATCCTGCTCGAGCGCGGGGCGCATTCGTACGTCGGCACGTTCGACGGCCACCCGTACGTCGGCCCGTTCTCGGGCAACATCATCGAGCTGTGCCCGGTGGGCGCGCTGACCTCGCGCGCGTACCGGTTCCGGGCGCGGCCGTGGGACATCGAGGGCGCGGGCACGGTGTGCCCCGGCTGCCCGGCGCACTGCAACGTCGAGCTGACCGTGCGCGACGAGCGCGTGATGCGCGTGCTCGCGCGCGACCACCCCGAGGTCGACGACGGCTGGGTGTGCGACCGCGGGCGGTTCGGCTACCAGGCCGTGCACGTCGACGAGCGGATCGTCGAGCCGCTGGTGCGCGAGGGCACCGAGCTGATGCCGGCGTCGTGGGAGAAGGCGCTGGCTGCGGCGGACGCGGCTCTGAAGAAGTCGGGCGCGCGTGCAGCGGCCGTCGCCGGCGGCGAGACCACCAACGAGGAAGCCTTCCTGCTGCAGCGGCTGTTCCGCGAGCGCCTCGGCTCCGGCCACCTGGCCTCGCGGCCGGGCGGCGAGCTGCCGCTCGACGTCGCGCGCGCGCTGGCCGACCCGGCGCTGCAGGCGACGATCCCCGACCTCGAGTTCGCGCACGCCGTGCTGGTCGTCGAGTGCGACCCGATCGACGAGGCGCCGGTGCTCGACCTGCGGATCCGCAAGGGCGTGCGGCGCCACCACGTGGACCTGGCGGTGGTCAGCGCGCGGCCGACCGCGCTCGACTCGCAGGCGCGCGTCGTGCAGCGGATCGCGCCGGGCGGCGGCGACGGGCTGCTGGTGGCGCTCGAGGCCGCCCTGGCGGGCGACGAGGGCAACCTCGCCGGCGCGGCGACCGCCGCCGGCTCCAACGCGCAGGCGATGCGCGACCTCGCCGGCTGGCTGCGCGACGCCGGCGACGACCTGGTGATCGTCTACGGCGACCGCGCGCTCACCGCGGCGGGCGCGCGGGCGCTGCTCAACCTCGCCGGCCGGCTCGGGCTGGCGCGCACGGGGGCGGGGCTGCTCGAGGTCCCGTCGGTGCCGAACGCGCGCGGGCTGCGCGAGGTGGGCTTCGCTCCCGGCCACGGGCCCGGGTTCTCCGAGGTCGCGGAGCCTGGGCGCGACGCCCGCGGCATCGCCGAGGGGCTCGCCGACGGCGAGCTGTCGACCGTCTGGCTGAACTACGCCGACCCGGTCCGCTACTTCCCCGACCGCGCGCTGTGGGAGAAGGCGCTCGGCACCGCGCAGAGCGTGATCGCGGTCGAGACCCTGCTGACCGACACCGTGCGCGAGCACGCCGACGTGGTGTTCCCCGGCGAGGCGTACCCCGAGAAGGAGGGCACGGTCACGAACCTCGACGGGCGCGTGCAGCGCCTGCGGGTGGCGATCGGCCGGCCGAAGGGGCGCTCGGGGCTGCCCGGCACCGGCGTGCGGCCGCTGTGGCAGGTGATCTCCGACCTCGGCGACCTCGGCGTGCTCACCGGCGCCGCCGCCTCGCAGCAGGTGTTCGAAGCCGTGCCGTTCTACGCCGGGCTCACGCTCGACGAGATCGGCGGCCGCGGCGTGCGGTGGCCGCAGCGGACGACCGAGTGGCAGGGCTGGGAGGGCGGGGACCTCGACGTGCCGCCGGCGGCGCCCGCCGCCGGTGACGGCAGGCTCCGGCTCGGGACGTTCCGCAGCCTGTGGGCGGCGAAGGAGGTCGACGTCTCGCCGATCCTGCAGTTCCTGATCCCGCAGCAGACGGTCGAGCTGTCGCCGGCCGACGCCGACAAGCTCGGCGTGCGCGAGGGCGAGCGGGTCGAGGTCGGCACCAACGGCACCCGGATCGAGGGCACGGTCAAGCTGCGGGCGGCGGTTCCCGCCGGCTCGGTGTTCGTCGGCGAGGGCGTCCGTGGCGCACCGGCCAACCTGCTCGGCGAGCCGCTGGTCGAGGTCCGGAGGCCTGCGTGATCGTCTTCGCCGAGGTCGGCTACGCCGAGCCCTGGTGGGCGCAGATCCTCAAGGCGCTCGTGATCTTCGCGGTCGTCTTCCAGCTCGTGCCGATCGTGCTGCTCGCCGAGCGCAAGCTGCTCGGCCGCTTCCAGCACCGCTACGGGCCGAATCGCGTCGGCCCGTTCGGCGCCCTGCAGCCGATGGCCGACATCGGGAAGCTGATCTTCAAGGAGCAGTTCCGGCCGCGCACCGCGACCGGCTGGCTGTTCGCGATCGCGCCCGTGATCTCGATGCTGACGGCGGTCGCGACGGTGGCGATCATCCCGTTCTCCAACACCGTCGACATCTTCGGCACCGAGATCGGGCTGTACGGCGTCGACCCGTCGATCGGCATCCTGTACGCGTTCGCGTTCGGGGCGATCGCGTTCTACGGGCTGATGCTCGGCGGCTGGGCGTCGGGCTCGAAGTACTCGTTCCTGGGCTCGATGCGAGCGGCCGCGCAGCTGATCTCGTACGAGGTCGCCCAGGGGCTGTCGATCGTCGGCGTGCTCATGATGGCCGGGTCGCTGTCGATGGTCGACATCGTCGAGGCGCAGGACGGTGACCTGTGGTTCTTCATCCCGCAGTTCGTCGGCTTCATCATCTTCATGGTCGCCTCGTTCGCCGAGACGAACCGGCCGCCGTTCGACCTCGCCGAGGCCGACGCGGAGCTCGTCGGCGGCTACAACACCGAGTACGGCGGCGGCCGCTTCGCGGCGTTCTTCGCGGCCGAGTACCTCAACATGATCGTCGTCTCGGGCATCGCGGTCACGCTCTTCCTGGGCGGCTGGAACATCCCGTGGGTCGACCCCCCGGTCTGGGTCGACCCGATCGTCGTGATCGTGAAGATGCTCGCGCTCGTGTTCTTCTTCATCTGGGTGCGGGCGACGCTGCCGCGGCTGCGCTACGACCAGCTGATGGCGCTTGGCTGGAAGATCTTCCTGCCGCTCGCCACCCTCAACGCCCTCGTTACCGCGATCCTAGTAGTGGAGACCTGATGCCCTACGACCCCGGCCCCGACGTCATCGAGGTCATCCGCGCTCCCCGTCCCAGCCCGGTGGCGGGCACGTACCGCGCGTTCGGCGCAACGCTGAAAGGTCTGCGGACCACGCTGGGACGGATGATCGAGGGGCCGCAGACGATCCAGTATCCGGAGGAGAAGACCCCGGTCTACCCGCGTTTCCGTGGCCGCCACAAGCTGCACCGGTTCGAGGACACGGGGCTCGAGAAGTGCGTCGGGTGCTCGCTGTGCGCGGCCGCCTGCCCGGCCGACTGCATCCGCGTGGTGGCGGCCGAGAACACGCCCGAGCACCGCATCAGCGCCGGCGAGCGGTACGCGGCGGTGTACGAGATCAACCTCTCGCGCTGCATCTTCTGCGGCTACTGCGAGATCGCGTGCCCGTTCGACGCGATCACGATGGGGCACGACTACGAGATGTCCGACTACAACCGCTCGGACCTGGTCTTCACCAAGGAGATGCTGCTCGCCGAGTCGCTCGAGCGCGCCCCGCTGCGGGGCGCCGGCGAATAGTCACGCGGGGAGGCGGCCCGTCAGCTGGGTACGCGAGCGGACGCCGAGCTTGGCGTACGCGCGCGAGAGGTGCGCCTCGACCGTGTGCACGGTCACGAACAGCGTGCGCGCGATGTCCTTGTTGGAGTGCCCGCCGGCCGCCAGCTCGGCGACGCGCTGCTCGCTCGGCGTGAGTCCGTCGTCCTGCCGGGGTCGCCGGCCGCCGACGCGGGCGAGCTGTGCGCGTGCCTCCGCGGCCCAGCCGGGTGAGCCGAGCGCGTCGAACGCGGAGATCGCCTGCTCGAGCGATTCGCGCGCGCCGCGCCACTGCTTGAGGCGGCGCTGGGCGCGGCCGAGGGCGAGCAGCGTGCGGGCGCGGTCGAACTTCAGGCCCAGCTCCTCATAGGCGGCCGCCGCGTCGGTCATCGCCGTGGCGTCGGATTCGTCGTGGTCGCCGGCGGCGAGGGCGATGAGGGCCGAGCAGCGGCGGGCGGTGGCGAGGCCCCAGGGGTGCTCCTGTCGCTCGGACAGCTCGCGCAGGCGGTGGGCGACCGCGCGCGCCTCGTCGAGGTCGCCCACCGCCACCAGCGCCTCGACCAGCTCGGGCGCGACCGGGAGGACGGCGGGGTCGTCGATGCCCTCGCGCCGCGTGTGCTCCCAGATCGTGCGCAGGTCCTCGATCGCGCTCGCCGGCTCGTGCGCGAGCAGGGCGACCATGCCGCGCGCCAGGCGCGCCTCGAGCGGCTCCCAGACGCGGCCGGTCGCCTCACCGGCCGCGATCGCCTTCTCCGCCCACGTCCTGGTGTCCTCCGGGAGCCCGCGGCCGGCGGCGAGCGCCGCGCGCGACTTGTCGTACAGCGGCGCCACGAGCAGCTCGCGCTCCGCGGACTGCGCCCATTCGTCGAGCAGGTGCTCGGCGGCGGCCCACTCGCCGGCGCGCAGCTCCAGCTCGCACAGCTGCGCCCGCTCGAGCGCGTGCGAGACCGGCTCGCCGCGCGCGTCGGCGATCGCGAGCAGGTGGCTGACCTCCGGCCGCGCCTGGCGCATGTCGCCCCGCCAGATCAGCCTCAGGCCGGCAGGGCGGTCGGGGGACTCGGCCATGAAGGGGACGGCGTCGTCGACCGCGTAGAAGCGCGCGCGCAGGTCGTCGACCTGGACGCCGCGCATCACGCGTGCCCAGCACAGCGCGACGAGGGCGAGCCGGACGGCCCCGGGGCTCTCGAACTGCGCTGCGGCGAGCGCCTCCAACGCCCACCGCTCGGCTTCGATCGCCGACATGGAGGTGGTGCAGGCGTAGATCGCCTTCTTCGCCAGCGCCTCTGCGCGCAGCGCCGGGTCGTGATCGGATTCCGCCAGGGCGCGGTCGAAGTGATGCAGGAGGTCGTCGAGCGTGTGCACGTGGGCGCCGCCGGCGAGGAGCAGCCAGGCGCGCGCTCGCGACGCCCCCGCGGGGATCGACTCCACGGCGCTCTGGAGGAGGTCGGTGATGCGCTGGTTCTGGCCCGCGGTCTCCAGGTAGGCGGCGAGGCAGAGCAGGTGCTGGGTGCGCTCGGGTGCGTCGTCCGGGGTCAGGCGCAGGGCGTGCTCGGCGAGCTGGACGGCCTCCGAGCGGGCGCCGCGGGCGGAAGCCGCGGCGGCGGCGGCCGCGACCTCGGCGGCGAGCTCGGGGTCGGCGGCGCGGGTGGCGAGCGCGAGGTGGAGGGCGCGGAGCTCGCGGTCGGCGACCGCGTCCGCGAGGGCGAGATGGAGCTCGCGCCGCTCGCGCGCGCCGGCGCGGGACTTGGCCGCCGCGGCCAGCAGCGGGTGCGACGGGCGGACGCGGTCGGAGTCGACGACCACCAGCCCGGCGTCGAGCGCGTCGTCGATCGCGACGGGGTCGGCGACCGCGGCCGCCTCGGCGGCGCGCAGCTCGCCGCTCAGCGCGACCGCCAGCAGCAGCCGGCGCGGCGCCTCGTCGAGATGCTCGACCCGGGTGCCGAGCATGTCCTCGACCGCGTGCGGGAGCGGGAGGTCCTCGCCGAGATCGGGGAGTCCGCGCTCGCTCACCATCCGCCCGAGCTCGAGCGCGAACAGCGGGTTGCCGAGCGTGGCGTCGGCGATCCGGCGCAGCAGGTGGCGGGGGAGCGTGAGCCCGAGCCGCTCGGCCAGCAGCCGCCGGATGGCGCCGAAGCTGAGGGGCGCCAGCGGCAGGCGGTGCATGCCCAGGCGCTCGAAGGTCTGCTCGAGCGGCGACGGGTTGCCGGGCCGCCGGGCGAGGAGGAAGGCGACCGGCTCGCCGGCGAGGCGGCGCGCGGTGAACGCGAGCACGTCGGCCGACTGCGGATCGAGCGCCTGGACGTCGTCGACCGCGACCAGCACGGGATCGCGCTCGGCCAGGGCGCGCAGCGCGTTCAGGAACCCGAGCGCGATCGCATGCGGTTCGGGCGGGGCGGTCGTCGGGCGCGAGCGCAGCAGGGCGACGTCGAGCGCCGAGCGCTGCGGCGCCGGGAGGCCGCTGGTGTCGAGCCCGTCGCACAGGTCGATCAGGGCCGCGAACGAGAGCTGCGCCTCGGCGCCGGTCGGCCGCGCGGTCAGCACCCGCATCTCGCGCCGGCGCGCCATCTCGATCGCCGACTCCCACAGCGTCGTCTTCCCGATCCCGGGCCCGCCCGTGAGCATCAGCGCCCCGGGAGCGGCGAGAAACTCGCTCAGCGTCGCCCGCTCCGGAGCCCGACCGACGATCGTCTCGGCGTACACGTGCTGAACGTCACACGTCGGCGCACGCGAGTCAATCGAGGCCCTCTCCACCCCGCCGGTGCGGCTAACCACACCACCCCCGAACTTGAGCGAGCCTAAACGGGGTCAGACCCCATTTTCGGGGTGACTAACGGTGAGGACGACCTTGCCGACCGTCTCGCGGGTCTCGAGGGCGGCGTGGGCGGTGGCGGCTTCGGCGAGTGGGAAGCGGGTGATGAGCGGAGTGAGGCGGCTGGAAGCCGCGGCGGCGAGGGAGCGCTCCTCGAGGTCGCGCATCGAGCCGGGGCGGACCAGGGCGGAGCTGACGGTCAGGCTGCGGGCGACGATGTCGCCCGTGGAGATCCGGGTCATCTCCCCTGCCGACCAGCCGTAGACCACGTGGCGCCCGCCCCGGGCGAGCAGCTCGAACGCCGCGCGCCCGGCGTCGCCGCCGACGCCGTCGAGCGCGACCGTGACCTCGCGGCCGTCGAGCCCGGCGCGGACCGCGCCGGGCCAGTCGGGGCGCGTGTAATCGACCACGACGTCGGCCGCGACGCGATCGAGCTTGGCCGACCCGGCCGCGCCCACCACGGTCGCGCCCGCATCCCGGCCCGCCTGCGACAGCAGCGCCCCGAGCCCGCCCGCGGCGGCGGTGACGAGCACGACGTCGCCGGCCTCGATCCGCGCGGTGTCGAGGATCGCCATCGCCGTCCGCCCGGTGCCGATCATCGCCACCGCCACCTCGTCGGCCAGGCCGTCCGGCAGCGCGTGCAGATGCTCGACCTCGCGCACCGCCAACTCGGCGTACCCGGCGCTCGCCGCTCCCAGGTGCGCGACCACGCGGCGGCCGAGCCAGGCCTCGTCGGTGTCCGGGCCGACCGCGTCGACCACGCCGGCGACCTCGCGCCCCGGGATGGCCGGCAGGTCGGGCAGCGGCAGCGGGCCCATCGGCACGCCGGAGCGGATCGTGGTGTCGATCAGGTGCACGCCCGCCGCGGCGACGGCGATCCGGACCTGGCCGGCCGCCGGGGACGGGTCGTCGACCTCCTCGTAGCGCAGGTTCGACGCCGGGCCGAACTCGTGCAGCCGGATCGCGCGCATCAGCCGGCCAGCAACAGGTGCGAGTCGCCGAACTCGTGCCAGCGGTAGCCGTCGGCCAGCGCCGCGGCGTAGGAGCGCTCGACCAGCGCGCGGCCGCCGATCGCCTCGAGCATCAGCAGGTGGCTGGCGTCCGGGTCGTGCCAGCCGGTGAGGATGCCGTCCACCACGCGCACGCCGCGCCCCGGCTCCACCACCAGCCGGGTCCAACCGGCTGCCGCGCCGCACGGTCCCGTCGCCGGTGGCCGCGGTCTCGAGGGCCCGCACCACCGTGGTGCCGACCGCGATCACCCGCTCCGCGCGGTTGACCGCAGCCGCGGTGGCGGCCGGCACGCGGAACCGCTCGGGATACGGCGCCTCGCCGCGCTCGAGCGACGACACGCCGGTGTGCAGGACGATCGTCGCCACCGAGATCCCGCGATCCTCGAGCCGGGAGAGCACGCGCTCGCTGAACGGCCGGCCGGCGCTCGGCATCTCGGCGCTGCCGGGCTCGGACGCGAAGATCGTCTGGAAGTCGGAGAGCGGCCGCGGCTCGCGCAGGTGGGCGTAGCGGATCGGCTCGCCATGGCGGTCGAGGTACGCGAGCAGCGGCTCCGGCAGCCGCAGCCGCGCCGCCCACAGCCGGCGGCCCCCGAGATACGGGGCCAGCAGCTCGGCCTGGGCGCCGCCCGGCAGCCGCAGCCGCTCGCCGGCGCGGCCGCCGCGATACGGCGCCGCGCCGTCGCGCAGCTCGACCACCCAGCGCTCGTATCCGTCGTCCGGCCACGAGCCGTCCGACGTCGACCGTCCCGGCGGCGCGGGGAGCGGCGTAGAGAGGTGCAGCTGCAGGCCGCCCTCCAGCGAGAGCGCCGCCGGGAGGGTCGCGGACGTGTTGACGACCAGCAGGTCGCCGGGCTCGAGCAGGTCGGGGAGGTCGAGGAAGCTCGCGTGGCGGATGCCGGCGCGCGAGGCGACCAGCATCCGCACCCGGTCGCGCTCGGGCGGCGGCTCGCCGGCCTCCAGGTGCCGCGGGAGCTCGAACGCGAGCGCGGCGCTCATGCGGGCGCTGCCGCGCTCGCGTGGTAGCGCCCGCTCGGAGCGTCGCCGTACACGATCGCGAGCAGGCCCGGCACGCTGTCCTCGGGCGGCGGGCGGTCGGAGATGTCCTCGCCCGGGAACGCCTCCTGATGCATCTGCGTGTTCATGTCGCCGGGGTCGACGGCGACGATCCGCAGCTCCGGATGCTCGGCGGCGAGCACGCGCGTGAGCTGCTCGAGCGCGGCCTTCGAGGAGCCGTAGCCGCCCCAGCCCTCGTACGCCTCGACGGCGGCGTCGGAGGTGACGTTGAGCACGCACGCGCCCGGCGCGAGCGCCGGCAGGGCGGTCTGGAACAGCGCCAGCGGCGCATGCACGTTGACGCGGTAGACGCGCTCGAGCACGTCGAGCGGGTAGTCGGCCAGCCGCGGCTGCGGGCTGGGGCCGAGCAGGCTGGCGTTGTTGACCAGCAGGTCGATGCGCGGGCCGGCGGCGGCCACCAGCGCGCGCCGGTGCTCGTCGGCGGCGACGTCGCCGGGGACGGCGACGACCTCGGTCAGCGATGCCAGCTCGGCGCGCGCCGCCTCCAGCGCCTCGGCGCCGCGCGCGTCGATCACCAGCCGCCACGAGCGGCGCGCGAGCTCGCGCGCCAGCGCCAGTCCGAGGCCGCGGGACGCGCCTGTGATGAGGGCCGTATCCATGCCCCGGACGCTAGGCGCGGGGCGGCCGCCGCACCATTGGGAAATGGTCCTAGGACCCGGGACCTACGAGCCCGGCGCGGACGGCGTAGAGCGCCGCCTGCGTACGGTCGGTGACGCCCAGCTTGGCCAGGATGCTGCTCACGTGCGCCTTGACGGTCTTCTCCGAGAGCGAGAGCTCGCGCGCGATCACCTTGTTCGCCATCCCGCGGCCGATCAGCCCCAGCACTTCGCGCTCGCGGGGCGTCAGCGGGTCGGTCACGAGCTCCTCGAGCAGCCGCGACGCCACCCGCGGATGCAGGAGAGCGCCGCCGCCGTGGACGGTCCGGATCGCCTCGACCAGCTCGTGCGGCTGGATGTCCTTGAGCAGGTAGCCGGCGGCGCCCGCGCGCACGGCGGGGAACAGCTTCTCGTCGTCGACGAAGCTCGAGAGCACGATCGCCCGCGCATTTGGCGCCCGCTCCCGCAGCCCGCGGATCGCCTCGATCCCGTCGACGTTCGGCATCACGAGGTCGACCAGCACGACGTCGGGCGCCAGCCGCTCGGCGGCGGCCAGCGCCTCGGCGCCGTCGCCCGCCTCGCCCACCACCTCGATGTCGTCCTGGAGGTCGAGGAACGACCGCAGGCCCTGGCGCACGACGGCGTGGTCGTCGGCGATCAGGACGCGGATCATCGCGGCACCTCGAGCGTCACCGTCGTCCCCTCGCCGGGCCGTGAGACGACCGCCAGCGTCCCACCGAGCGCTCGCGCGCGCTCCTCCATCGACGTCAGCCCGAGCCGCCGCGAGCGTACCCCCGGGGCCGCAGGATCGAAGCCGACGCCGTCGTCGGCGACGGTGACGACGAGACGCCCCTCGCGCGCCTCCATCCGCAACTCGATGCGCTCCGCCTCGGCGTGCCGCAGCGCGTTGTTGAGCGCCTCCTGGGCCACGCGCAGCACATCGGCCTCGCTCTCCGGCGGGCAGCCCGCCGCCCCGGCGATCCGCAGCTCGATGTCGCGCCCGTGCACTCGCCGCAGCATGTCGACGTGCTTGCGCAGGGTCGCCGCCAGGCCTTCCTCCTCGAGCGACGGCGGCCGCAGCTCGAAGATCAGCTCGCGCAGCTCGGTCAGCGCCTCCTGCGCGAGCTCGCCGAGCCGCGCGACCTGCTCGCCGGCGGCGTCGTCGCGGCCGATCAGCGTGGCGGCCGCCTCCGCGCTCAGCACCATCCCGAACAGCTTCTGGCTGACCGAATCGTGCAGCTCGCGCGCCAGCCGGTTGCGCTCCTCGACGATGTTCAGCTCGCGGCTGCGCTCGAGCAGGCGGACGTTCTCGATCGCCACCGCGGCGTGCGCCGCGAGCGTCTCGATCAGCCGCTGGTCATCGGCGCCGAACTCCTCCGCCCCCTCCTTGTCGGTCAGGTAGAAGGCGGCGATCACCTCGCCGCGGGCCACGATCGGCACGCCGAGGAACGACCGCATCTGCGGGTGCGCGCTCGGCCACCAGCCGCGGAAGCGCGGATGCCGGCGGATGTCGGCGGTGCGGTGCGACCCGGTCGCCTCGAGCATCGCTCCCAGGAGGCCGTGGGTGCGCGGGAGCGGGCCCATGGCGGCGATCAGCTCGTCGCTCATGCCGGCGGTGATGAACTGCGCGAACGCGCCCTCACCGTCGGGGATCCCGAGCGCCGCGTAGCGCGCGCCGGCCAGCTCGCGCGCCGAGTGCACGAGCCGGCGCAGGACCGGATCGACCTCGCGCTCGGACGCGATCGCCAGGACCGTCTCGCTGATCGACTCCAGGGCGCCGCGCTGCATGGACGCCACGGTATCGTCGGCTGCGACCCGATCCAGGAGGCGTTCGAGACATGTCGGACATGGGCCAGCCGCTCGATCAGTTCGCGGAGGTCGAGACCGGAGAGGCGTTCACGCTCCAGAACCCGCGGCTGTTGAAGGTCGAGCTGTCGGAGACGTCGGTGATGGCGCGCAACGGAGCGATGGTCGCCTACCAGGGCGACGTCCGGTTCGAGCACAAGGGCGGCGGGCTCGGGCGGCTGCTCAAGAAGGCGGCGACGGGCGAGACGCTGCGCCTGATGCAGGCCACGGGCACGGGCGAGGTGTTCCTCGCGTCGCAGGCCATGCTCGTGCACGTCCTGCGCCTCGACAACGACACGCTCACGGTCAACGGCGCCAACATCCTCGCCTTCGAGGCGGGCATCGACTGGGACATCACGAAGGTCAAGGGCGGCACGGCCGGGATGCTCGCGGGCGGGCTGTTCAACGTCGGCCTGAGCGGGACGGGGCTCGTTGCGCTCGTGTCCGACGGCGAGCCGCTGCGGCTCGACGTGGCCGAGGCGCCGACCTTCGCCGACCCCTCGGCCGCCATCGCCTGGTCCGGCGGCGTCGCAACGAGCCTGAAGACCGACATGCAGGCCAAGTCGCTGATCGGCATGGGGTCGGGCGAGAGCTTCCAGATCGGCTTCTCGGGCCAGGGCTGGGTGCTCGTGCAGCCGTCCGAGGGCCGGTTCGTGCCGACGTCTTAGGCTTACGTGATCCCCGCGTACCAGAGCCCGAACACGAGGCCGAAGGCTCCCAGAGCGGGGACGAGCACGGTGCGGTAGAGCGGAGCCACGACGGGGCGGGTCAGGACCCACGCGAAGGCGCTCGTGAAGATCGCCATCGAGACGATCGACATCGGCGCGAAGACGGCGAGCGCCGCGGCGGCCTCGACGCGCCCCGGCAGTGCGGCGATCAGCAGCACGACGACCGCGCCGGTGCCGGCCAGGCCGTGCAGCATGCCGATCCCGAACGCCTGGCGGGGCGAGCGGACGTGGCGGTGGTGGTGGGCGCTGCCCTCGCCGTGGCGCAGGTGGCGGTGGTCGTGCTCGTGGTGGTGGTGCGGGCTCGCGCGGTAGTCGCCGCGCAGCCACTTGACCAGCACGCGGACGCCGAGCGCGAGGATCACGAGGCCGACGCCGGTCTCGGCGCCCCGCTCGAGCCAGGCGGGCAGCTGCTCCTTGAGCGCGATCAGCGGCAGGCCGACGACCAGCAGCGTGAGCGCGTGACCGAAGCCCCACCAGGCGCCGAGGCGGGTGGCGGCGCGCACGTCGCCGTCGTCGGCGGCCACCAGCGAGCTGACCGCCACGAGGTGGTCGGGATCGGAGGCGTGGCGCAGCCCGAGCACGAACGCGATCGCCAGGGCGACCAGCAGCGGCGCGCCCTCGATCAGGCTCGTGAGCCACTCGTCGAGCGATTCGACCGGCTGGAACAGGGCGTCCATCAGCGCGCGGCCGCCACGGTCGCCCGGTCGGAGGAGTGGCGTTCGACGCTCGCCGCCACCGCGGCCTGGCCGAACGAGATGCCGCCGTCGTTGGGCGGCAGGCGCTCGGGCACGAGCACTCGCAGGCCGGCTTCGCCGAGGCGGCCGGCGGTGCGCTCGAGCAGCCGGCGATTCTGGAACGCGCCGCCGGACAGGACGACCAGCTCGAGGCCGCGGTCGGCGGCCAGGCGCGCGCAGTCGTCGGCGGTCGCGTCGGCGAGCGCGTGGTGGAAGCGGGTGGCGATCACGCCGGTGCCGAGGCCGCGCGAGACGTCGCGGTCGACGGCGCGGATCGTCTCGCGCGCGTCGAGCACGCCCGGCGACCGACTCGAGCGGGTAGGCGCCGCGCTCGGACGCGTCGCACGCCGCCTCCAGCTCCATCGCGGCCTGGCCCTCGTAGGTCACCTCGAGCCGCAGGCCGCACAGGGCCGCGACGGCGTCGAACAGCCGCCCGACCGACGTGGTGGGCGGCGCTGCGACGCCGGTCTCGGCGAGCCGCGCCACGGCGCGCCAGCGGTCGGCGTCCACTCCCGGGCAGCGGCCGGGAGTCACCGCCGGCCGCCAACCGCCATGCGCACGCCATCCGCCACGGCTCGCGCACGGCCTGGTCGCCCCCGGGCAGCGGGACCGGCCACAGGTGGCCGGCGCGCTCGAACCCGCGCACGCCGCCGACGAGGATCTCGCCGCCCCAGACCGTCCCGTCGGTCCCCAGCCCGCTGCCGTCGAAGATGGCGCCGACCGCCGGGCCGGTCTCTCCGTGCTCGGCCAGGCAGGCGGCCAGGTGCGCGTGGTGGTGCTGGACGCCGACGTGCTCGACGCCCTCGCGCGCGAGCGCGTAGGTGGTGGAGAGGTAGTCGGGATGGAGGTCGTGCGCGACCACTCCCGGCTCGACCGCGAACAGCCGCTCGAAATGCGCGACCCCCTCCTCGAACGAGGCCAGCGTCTCGGCGTTCTTGAGGTCGCCGATGTGGTGGCCGACCCAGGCGCGGCGCCCGCGGGCGAGGCAGAACGCGCTCTTGAGCTCGGCGCCGGTCGCGAGCACGTGCCGGCCTGCCGCGACCGGCAGCGAGAGCACGCTGGGGACGGCGCCGCGGGAGCGCCTCAGCGGCAGCGGGCGGCCGCGCGTGACCCGCAGCACCGAGTCGTCGGTGCGGGTCTGGATCGGGCGGTCGTGGCCGAGCACGAGGTCGGCGATCGGCCCGAGGCGCTCGAGCGCGTCGTCGTCGCGGTAGGCGATCGGCTCGTCGGAAACGTTGCCGCTCGTCATCACCAGCGGCTCGCCGACGTCGCGCAGCAGCAGGTGGTGCAGCGGGCTGTACGGCAGCATCACGCCGAGCTCGGGCGTGCGCGGCGCGACTGCCCGCGCGACGCGAGCGCCACGACGGCGCGGCGCGATCACGATCGGCCGGTCGCGCCCACGCAGCAGCGCCGCCTCGACCGGCCCGAGCACGACCAGCTCGCCGGCGGCCCGCACGTCGGCCGCCATCAGCGCGAACGGCTTCTCCTCACGGTGCTTGCGCGCCCGCAGCCGCGCGACCGCCTCCTCGTCCGCCGCCAGACACGCGAGATGGAACCCACCGACCCCCTTGACGGCGACGATCGCGCCATCTCGCAACGCTTCCGCGGCAAACCGCAACGGTCCCTGCATAAAGGGGGTCTGACCCCGCGCGGGGTCAGACCCCGTTGAGGTGGCGTTTAGGTTGGGGCCGCAGGCGGGGCAGGCGTTGGGCTGGGCGTGGAAGCGGCGGTCGGTGGGGTCGTGGTACTCGGCCTCGCAGGCGGCGCACATCGTGAAGCCGGCCATCGTGGTGTTCGGCCGGTCGTACGGCACACCGCGCACGATCGTGAACCGCGGCCCGCAGTTGGTGCAGTTGATGAACGGGTAGCGGTAGCGGCGGTCGGCGGGGTCGAACAGCTCGCGCAGGCAGTCGGCGCAGACCGCGACGTCCGGTGAGACGAGCGCGTCGGGAGCGCCCGCGCTGCTGGCCGCGATCACGAAGCCTCGGGCGCCGCCCGCCGGCACCGCCTCGGTGACCACGCGCTCGACCGACGACAGCGGCGGCGCCTCGGCCGGGAGCCGGGCGAGCAGCGCCGCCACCGCCGCGCCGTCGCCCTCGACCTCGATCACCACGCCGCGCTCGTCGTTGCGGACGAACCCGTCCAGCCCCAGCCCGGTCGCCAGCCGGTGCACATATGGCCGGAACCCGACGCCCTGCACGACGCCCTCCACCCGGATCCGCACCCGCTGGATCGCCGCCGTCATTCCCGCGGCCGCTCCCGCATCTCGCTGAGCACGAAGCCGTACAGCGCGTGGTCGGCCACGAAGACCGCGCGCTCGCGGCCCTTCGGCCAGTCGCGCTCGGTCAGCCCCAGCGCCGGCGCCGCCACCGCGTCGAAGCCCATCCACACCAGCACGCCGTACACCGGCCCCGACCACGCGCGCCGCCGGATCCCGTCGGGCAGCAGCCCGAAGAGGAGCCCGAACAGGCCGCCCATGCTCCAGTGCACGAGCTCGATCACCGTCCGCCGCCGCTTGCGCGGCACCTTCGCCAGCAGCCCGTGCGCCCGCTTGCGCGTCAGCCGCGAAGGCGGGTCCTCGCGGATCAGGCCGGCGTGCATGGCGAACACGCGCACGCCGGTCATCGCCATCGCCCCGATCGCCCCGCGCAGCGTCGCGTGGACGATCTCGCTCACCGCACGAGCTCGCAGAGGACGTGGTAGGCGCTCGCCTGCGCCTCCTGGATCCGCGGGATGTGCTGCGAGCGCGTGACCACCACGTGGTCGGCCAGCCCCTCGGCAGCGATGCGGCCGCCGTCGTAGCCGACGAACGCGATCGTGGCCAGCCCCCGCCGCCGGGCCTCCGCCAGCGCGGAGATCACATTCGCCGAGCCGCCGCTGGTGGAGAGGGCCACGAGCGCGTCGCCCGCGCCGCCCGTAGGCGATCACCTGGCGCGAGAAGATCGCCTCGACGCCGACGTCGTTGGCGATCGCGGTCAGGATCGCCGGATCGCCGGTGAGGTCGATCGCCGCCCGGCCGGCGCGCTCGAGGTCGGCGACGAGATCCGTGGCGTCGGTGGCCGAGCCGCCGTTCCCGAGCGCGAGCACACGGCCGGCCCCGCGCACCGCCTCAGCCGCCGCCACCAAGGCGTCACGGTTCTCGGTGAGCGTCTGCGCCCGCAGCTCGCCGATCTCCTCCGCCTTCATCAGGATCGAGCGCCGCACGTCCTCGACCACGGCCTCGTGGTCGGTCTCCTGCTCGCCGAGGAAGGGATAGAGGAAGCTCGCGGCGCCGGTGTCGTGGACTCTCCGCTCGTCGTGCTCGAGGAACACGTGCACGAGCTCCCACAGCAGGTGATAGCTCGTCTCCACCAGCTCCTGGCGGATGAACGGATCGACCGCGGGCGGGTCGAGGTCGATGACCAGCGCCGGCGTGTCGGGCACCTCGACCCCGAATGCGATGACCATGTCGTCGGGCTCGGCGTGCAGCTCGACCTCGCGCGCGGTGACCGCCAGCGCCGGCAGCGCCCGCTTGCCGACGATCACGGGATGCACGAACTCGACCGCCACGTGCCGCGCGTCCGAGACGTCGCCGGTGGCCAGCAGCCGCCCGCCGCGCCCGAACCGCTTCGCCATCTCCCCGCACAGCCGCGCGAGCCGCTCCGCCTCGGCCGCGAACCACGAGGCGTTGGCCTCACGGCGCCGGCCTGAGGCGAGCGCCTGCATCACACGGCCACCTCGCGGCGCGCCGGCAGCGCCAGCAGCCAGTCGCGCCATGCCTCGACGCCCTCTCCCGTGCGGGCGCTCACCAGCATGCGCGGGACCCCTGGGTGGACGGCGTCGAGGTTGTGCAGGAAGCGATCCAGGTCGAAGTCCAGGTGCGGGAGCAGGTCGATCTTGTTGACCAGCACCAGCTCGCAGGTGCGGAACATGAGCGGGTACTTGAGCGGCTTGTCCTCGCCCTCGGTCACCGAGGACACCATCACCCGCGCGTCCTCGCCCACGCGGAACTCGGCCGGGCAGACCAGGTTGCCGACGTTCTCGACCACCAGCAGGTCGATGTCGTCGAGCGGTAGCTCAGGGACCGCGCTCCGCACCATGTTGGCGTCGAGGTGGCACTCGCCGCCGAACCCCGGGTCGGTGTTGATCTGGGTGACCGGAACGTGCAGGCTCGCCAGCCGGTCGGCGTCGTAGCTGCCCTGGACGTCGCCCTCGAGCACGCCGGCGCGCACGTCGCCGAGCTCGCGCAGCACCCGCTCGAGCAGCGTCGTCTTGCCGGCCCCGGGCGCGCTCATCAGGTTCACGACCGTGACCCCGGCGCGATCGAAGTCGTCGCGGTTCGCGCGCGCGATCGTGTTGTTGGCGTCGAGGGCGTCTTCGACGACCCTCACCTTCACGCGGTGCACTACATCGACCTCATCTTCAGGTAGCGCTGGAGCTCGGGCAGCTGCGAGGCGAAAGCCGCGGCGACCGCCGCGAGCACCACGACCAGGGCGATGAGCTTCATCGGGATCCTCCTTCGTCGGTCAATTCCTCCAACAACGTCGCCACCATGCGCTCGGCCTCGTCGAGCGCGGCGCGGACCGGCTCGCTGAGAACCCCCGCGGTGTCCGCGCTCCGGGGCTCGCAGCCCAGCACCAGAGTGCGCGGCGGCGTCCCGCCCAGCGCCCGCGCCAGGGCGAGCACCTGCACCGGGTCCATGCCGTGCGCGTCCGGGGGCGCCTCGACGCCCTCGATCTCGGGCTCGATCACGTACAGCGTCCCGGGCGGCCCGCCGCGCGGCGTGGCGTCGAGCAGGATCGCCGCGTCGTAGTCGCCCAGGAGTGCGTAGGCGAGGTCCATGCCGCGGATCCCGAAGTCGACGACCTCGACGCCGGGCTGCGGCTCGCCGCGCGCCAGCCGCCCGGCCAGCGCGACCCCGAAGCCGTCGTCGCCCAGGAACACGTTGCCGATGCCCGCCACCAGCACACGCGTGGTGACCGGCGCCTCCGCCGGCTCGCCGGCGAGCGGCTCGACCTCCTCCGGCGAGAAGAAGAACCGGTGCCCGGGCTGGCGGCGCTCGCCGAGGTCGCGACCGGGGTCGTCGTCGACCGTGACCGCGAGCTGCAGGTTGCCTTCGAGGTCCTGGTCGATCCCCTCGATCACCGCGGTCCGGCCGGCCAGCACGACGTCGAACACGTCCGCCCCGGCGCGCGGGCGCAGCCGTACCCGGCTGCGGCGGCGCAGCTCGACCCCGTCGACCACCACGGCGTCGGGCGCCGGCCGCTCGAGCTCCTCCCAGTACCCGCTCATAGGGCAGCGTCTCCGCGATGTTCGCGAAGCGAACTCGCAAGGGAATCCGCGCCAGCGGATTCCCCCTCCACCCGGAAGCCGTGCAGGCGCATCAGCTCATCCTTCGACAGCGACTCCGTGCGCTCGAGGATCGCGCGCGCCCGCGGGTCGCCGGCGCGGATCTCGGCCTTCTCCTCGTCGGTCAGGCTCATGATGCTCAAAGTCAGCAGCCCGTCGATCTCGCCGCCGTCGTAGAGGTCGCCGGGGCTCTCGGGCGCGATCCGCGGGTGGTCCTCGAGGATGATCGGCGAGCACAGCATCGTGTCCGCCGACCCCGGCTCGCCGACCAGGATCGGCCAGACGCCGACGTTGTCGCACGCCTCGGCGGCCGCCCGCAGCCGCGCGGGCGGGTCGGTGAGCGAGACGAACCCGCCGCGCGCCGTCCGCAGCATCGCGTGGGCGGCGCGGAAGCTGCCCGCGCGGCACACGAGCTCGACGGTCAGGCGGTGCAGGCCGGGCCCCAGCGTCTCCGCCGCCACCGTCAGCTCGCCGGCGAGCGGCGGGAACGCGATCGGCCCGGGCCCGACCTCGCGCTCGACCCCCTCGTCCCCCACCATCTGGAGGAAGCGCGCGGTCACCTCCACGGCGGCGGGGTCGCCGCCCTCGAGCAGGCACTGCGCGCGCATCAGCGGCTTCTCGCCGGGATCGAGGTCGCCCCAGCCGAACGGCTTCTGGTTCTTGAGCGCCGAGCGGCGGTAGGGCCACAGCAGGTATCCCTCGTAGAGCACGGCATCGGCGATCTGGCGGACGGGGTCCATCAGCGCTCCGGCAGCAGCGAGTCGACGACGTCCTCCCACGTGGCCAGCGCGTGGCGGGACTTGTGGGCGGCGAGGCGGTCGAGGCTCGGCTTCGGCAGCCGCAGCCATGCCGTCCCGTTGAAGTAGCGGTCCATGGTCTCCCGCCACAGGCCGACCGGCATCCGATACGCCGCCTCGCTCTCCCACGAGATGCGGGCCGCCTGGAGCGGCGCACCGTAGAAGACGGTGCCCGAGAACAGGAACTCGAGCGGGACCTCGCCGTCCTCGAGCGCGTCGAAATAGCGCGAGGCCGTGACGTCGAGGTCGTAGCTGCAGGCGACCGGGAGCTGGACGACGGTGTTGCCCGTGAAGGGCGGGACGACGAGCGTCGCGCGCGTCCACATCAGCGTGCGCAGGGACTTGCCCCACTGCTCGACCGGCCCGAACAGCTCGAACAGCCGCTCGTGCGCGGCGTTGTCGTACGGCCGGCGGCGCGCCGCGATCTGCAGCTGGACGTCGAGCAGCACCGATCGCACCGGTCGCTCGCTCGCGATCCCCAGCGCGAACGCGATCGTCGGCACCGCCGCGTGCTCGACGCGCTCGGCTCCTTCGACGCTGAAGCTCAGCTCCGGAATGATGCCGGTGGAGGCCCCGCCCGATGGCCCATTCCGTGTGGAGCGATGTTCCATCGCACCCCCTAGCCCGGCGAAAGGTTCGGCATCCGGGGGTCGATCGGCTCCTCCTTGCCGGGGTTGATGCCGGTCGACCGCGCGGCGGTCGAGCGGCCGTCGTCGAGATGCCCGGTCATCTTCTTGTAGGCGCCCGTGGCGTTGCCCTGCTTGATGCCCTTGGTGTGCGTGCCACGCTCGACCTTGCGGAACGGCAGCTTCATCTCATCTCCTCTCCAGGCCGTCGAAGAACCGGCCGATCTCGACCCATACGTCACGCCCGCCGGTGATGCCCTGCCAATGCGTGCGGATCAGGCCGACGAGCCGGAAGCAGTCGTCGATCGGCACGATCCAGTGCTCGCGCGCGCCCTTGTGCCGGTCGACCAGCAGCGCCTCGACGTCCGGCTCCAGCGTGTGCAGCACGTCGAGGTCGAAGGTCAGCAGCGACTCGGTGGCGCCGACCGGGCTCGGGTAGTACGCCGCCACGCGGTCCTCCGCCGAGCTGCGCACGAAGAACGCGATCTCGACCGGCAGCCGCAGCTCCTCCCACAGCTCGTCGGTGAGTCCCACGCTCTCGAGCCGCTGACGCCGCGTGGGGACGAGCCGATAGCGCCCGCCGCGATCGAACAGCAGCGCGCAGGCGCGGCACGCGCACAGCAGCTCGCGCGCCTGCGGCTCGAGCAGGTGCCGGTGGTCGGACCCGATCGGCGCGCCGCACAGCTCGCACCGCTCGAGCGCCGGCTCGCGCCGGCGCGTGAGCTGGGCGAGGCGGCTGTCAGCGATCACGGAGCTCCGGCGGGCAGGCGATCTCGATCTGGAGCAGGCCGGAGGGCTCCACCGCCCCCTCGGCCCGGATCTCCTCGATGTCCGGAGCGACCCGCTGGATCGCGTCCTCGATCGCGTTCTTGAGAGTGGCCGTCGAGGACGGGCAGCCGTTGCAGCTGCCCTCGAGCCGCAGCCGCGCGATCCCTCCCTCGACGCCGAGCAGCTCGACGTCGCCGCCGTGCTGCTCGAGATACGGCCGCACGTCGGCGAGCGCACCGCGCACCCGCTGCTCGAGCGGCCGCGGGTGCAGACCGTGGAGCAGGAGCAGGTGCGAGACGAGCTCGTCGTCCGCCAGCCCGGCGACGCACTCCGGGTCGTGCGCCACGATCCGCGCGAGACCCTCGCCGTAGAGGTCGACCAGCGCCTGCACCAGCTCGACGTCGCGCACCTCGTCGAGCAGCACGTCGATGTGCGCCACCAGCTCGCGTGCCTGGCGGTCGTCCATCAGCCGTGCTCACCGAACATCGGCGAGTGGACGGTCTTCAGCGTCTTGCCCCCGCCCAGGTACATGTGCACGCCGCACGGCAGGCACGGGTCGAAGCTGCGGACCGCCCGCATGATGTCGATCCCGCGGAAGGTGTCCTGGCCGTTCTCCTCGAAGATCGGCTGGCCCATCACGGCGTCCTCGTACGGCCCGGGGGTGCCGTAGCTGTCGGTCGGGCTGCCGTTCCACGGGGTCGGCGGGTACGGGTGGTAGTTGGCGATCTTCCCCTCGCGGATCACGAGATGGTGCGAGAGGACGCCGCGCACGGCCTCGTGGAAGCCGCAGCCGATCGCCTCGTCCGGGACCTCGAAGTCCTCGAACACCTTCGTCTGGCCGGCGCGGATCTCCTTGAACGCGCGGTCGATGAAGTGCAGCGCCATGCCCGCCGCGTAGGCGACGAAGTAGATCCGCGCGCGGTCGCGCTCGATGGCGTTGGACCACTGCGGGATCTTCCACTCGATCGTCTGCTCCGGCGTGTCCGGCGTCTGCGGCAGGTTGATCACCACGCTCGAGCCGGTCGCCTTCACATACGGCGTGTCGATCTTGTTGGCCAGCGCCGTCGCCCACAGCCGCGCGAGCGCGCCGCCGCCGGTGTCGAGCGCCAGGTTGTCGCCGGTCCGCTTGTCGTGCCAGCGCGGGCTCATCACCCACGAGTAGTTGCCGGCCTCGAGGTCGCGCTTCTGCGGCTTCGGGATCGTGGTCTGGTTCCACGGGTGGCGCTTGTCCACCGGGTTGCCGAGCGGATCCTGGGGGACGAACGTCTCCTCGCCCACCCAGTCCTCGTAGTAGGAGGAGCCGAGCAGGATGCGGATGCCGAGGTTGATGTCGACGAGGTTGGTGGTGACCAGCTCGCCGTCGACCACCACGCCCGGGGTCACGAACATCTCGTTCCCCCAGTCGTTCATGTTCTTGTACGTGTAGTCGACGTGGTCGGGGTTGTTGAACGCGCCCCAGCAGCCGAGCAGGATGCGCCGGCGGCCGACCTCCTCGTAGCCCGGCAGCGCCTCGTAGAAGAAGTCGAAGACGTCGTCGTTCATGGCGACGGCCTTCTTGATGAAGTCCAGGCAGCGCAGCAGCCGGCTCAGATAGTCGGTCAGCAGCGTCGGCGTGGCCACGGTCCCGACGCCGCCGGGATAGATGGTGGAGGGGTGCACGTGGCGGCCCTCCATCAGGCAGATCATCTCCCGCCCGATCCGGCTCATGTGCAGCGCCTCGCGGTACGTCTCGCCGGTGAACGGGTTGTACGACCGCATGATGTCGCCGACCGTGCGGTAGCCGTGGACCTCCGCGCCGCGCGCGTCGGTCGTCTCGGCCTTCTGCCACACGGTCGGGTTCGTCTCGCGGACCATCTGCTCGCAGAAGTCCACGAACACCAGGTTGTCCTGGAAGATGATGTGGTCGAAGATGTACTCGGCGGCCTCGCCGAGGTTGACGATCCACTCGGCGAGCGGCGGCGGCTTGACCCCGTAGGCCATCTGCTGCGCGTAGCACGAGCAGACGGCGTGGTTGTCGCCGCAGATCCCGCAGATGCGACTCGTGATGAAGTGCGCGTCGCGCGGGTCCTTGCCCTTCATGAACACGCTGTAGCCGCGGAACAGCGACGAGGTCGCCTTGCACGACGCGACCTCGCGGTTGTCGAAGTCGATCTTGGTGTAGATGCCGAGGTTGCCGACGATCCTGGTGATCGGGTCCCAGGACATGTCGACGAGCTTGCCCGCCTCGGGCGTCACACGTTCGCGGACAGCCATCTCAGCCCCTCCCCTCCTGCAGCCAGCGTGGGTCGTAGCCCGTCGTCAGCTCGTTGCGGTTGTGACGCCAGGACGGCTCCTTGTTCACCGTCGTATTGGTGATGCTGCGCAGCTTGCGGATCGCCGGCCCGTAGACGCCCGAGATCATCGAGGAGACGCTGCCGCCCGGCGGCTGGTCCATGAACGGCATGAACTTGTCGGGGAAGCCGGGCATCGTGCAGCCGATGCAGATGCCGCCGACGTTCGGGCACCCGCCGATGCCGGCCATCCAGCCCCGCTTGGGCACGTTGCAATTGACCACCGGCCCCCAGCAGCCGACCTTCACGAGGCACTTGGGCGAGTTGTAGTCCTCCGCGAAGTCGCCCTGCTCGTAGTAGCCGGCGCGGTCGCAGCCCTCGTGGACCGTCTTCCCGAACAGCCACGTCGGCCGCAGCTGCTCGTCGAGCGGGATCACGGGCGCCAGCCCGGCCGCCTGGTAGAGCAGCCACACCAGCGTCTCCATGAAGTTCTCCGGCTGCACGGGGCAGCCGGGGACGTTGACGATCGGAAGGTCGCCCGCCGAGCGGAAGTCCCATCCCAGGTAGTCGGCGAGGCCCATGCAGCCGGTCGGGTTGCCCGCCATCGCATGGATGCCGCCGTACGTGGCGCACGTCCCGATCGCCACCACGCCCCAGGCCTTGGGGGCGAGCCGGTCGATCCACCAGTTGATGGTCAGCGGCTCTCCGGTCGCCTCGTCGTTGCCGAACGACGTCCAGTAGCCGTCGCCGTTGATGGTCTCGTTCGGGATCGAGCCCTCGATCACGAGCACGAACGGCGCGTCGAGCTCGCCGCGCGCCGCCTGGCGGAACGGGGTCAGGAACTCCTCGCCGCCGAGCGTCGGCGACAGGACCTTGTTGTGGAGGTGGACCTTGGGGATGCCGGGGATCGCCCCCAGCAGCACGTCCTCGATGCCGGGCTGACCGGCGGCCGTGACGGACACGGAGTCGCCGTCGCAGCTCATCCCCTCCGAGATCCACAGGATGTGGACCTCCTCCACGCCCACGGGTGCCTCGTCAACGGCCATACGCGACCTCCTCCTCCACGTCCAGCGACTCGACCGTGAGCTCCTCGCCGGCGACGATCTCGACGGCGGCGGAGCCGCACGGGCAGATCAGCGGGAAGCCGTCGAGCCGGCTCTCCGCGCCGCACGTCCCGCAACGGACGGTGACGGCAACCTCCTCCAGCACCAGCTCGGCGCCCTCCAGCGGCGTCCCCTGGGCGACCAGCTCGAACGCGAACTCGAGCGCCGACGGCACGACCTGGCGCAGGTGCCCGACCCGCACCTCGACCCGGCTCACCCGCCGCCCGCCCGCGTGCCGGACGGCGATGTCGGCGATGGCCGCAGCTACCGAGAGCTCATGCATCAGCAGATCCTCGGCAGCGGGTCGCCCACCAGCTGATCCATCACGCGCCGCCCGCCGAACGCGGTCTCGACCAGCACCATGCCCGGCGGCTCCTCGCGCACCTCGCCGATCTCGGCCGCGCGCTCGCAGCCCTCGACCGCGCGCAGGGCGGCGAGTGCCGCGGCGGCTCCCTCGGGCGCCACGAACGCCACGAACGTGCCCTCGTTGGCGACGTACATCGGATCGATCCCCAGCAGCTCGGCGGCGCCCGCCACCGCGGGCACGACCGGCACGTCGCCCTCGCGCACCACCACCCCCACGCCCGCCGCGCGCGCGATCTCGTTCAGCACCGACGCCACGCCGCCGCGGGTGGCGTCGCGCAGGCAGTGGACGTGCTCGCTCAGCACCGCATCGACCGCCGGCCACAGCGGGCGGGTGTCGGACTCGACGTCGGCGTCGAGCCCGAGGTCGCCGCGGGCGAGCATGATCGCGGTGCCGTGCTCGCCGATCGTGCGCGAGACGAGGATGCGATCGCCGGGCCGCACCGCGCCCGGGGACAGCGACGCGCGCGGGTCGCGCGCGCCGACGCCGGTGGTGCACACGTACATGCCGTCGGCGTGCCCGCGCTCGACGACCTTGGTGTCGCCGGTGACGATCTTCACGCCGGCCGCCTCCGCCGCCGCCGCGATGGCTGCGACCTCGGCCCGGAGGACGCCGGCGTCCAGCCCCTCCTCCAGGATCAGCGCCAGGCTGAGCGCGAGCGGGCGAGCGCCGGCCATCGCCAGGTCGTTGACGGTGCCGTTGACGGCCAGCTCGCCGATCGAGCCGCCGGGGAAGACCAGCGGCTTGACCACGAACGAGTCGGTGGTGAGGGCGACGCCGTCGAGCAGCGCCGCGTCGGCCAGCTCCTCGAGGCCGAAGGCGGGCGCCAGCAGGCCCTCGATCAGCGTCTGGGTGGCCTTGCCCCCGGCGCCGTGGGCCATCGTGATCCGCTCGTCCTTGAACCGCGGCCGCTTGCTGCGAGCGGTCTCGATGATCCCGAGGATCCGCTCCTCACGGGAGACCGCGTTTCGTCCTTCGGTCCTCACAAGTTCGGACCTCCGGACGACGTTACGCGCGCGAACCGTCCGTAGTTGTAGTACGCCGCGCACGCCCCCTCCGGCGACACCATGCAGGTGCCGATCGCGTGCTCGGGCGTGCAGGCGGTGCCGAACACCTTGCACTCCCACGGCTTGATCACGCCCTTCAGGACCTCGCCGCACTGGCACGCCTTCGGGTCGGCCACGCGAACGCCGGGGACCGCGAAGCGGCGTTCGGCGTCGAGGTCGGCGTAGGCGTCGCTGAGCCGCAGCGCGCTCTGGGAGATGAAGCCGAGCCCGCGCCACTCGAAGTGCGGCCGCAGCTCGAACACCTCGGCCATCGCCCGCAGCGCCGCCGGGTTGCCGTCGTAGGGCACCACGCGCGTGTATTGGTTCTCGACCTGACAGCGGCCTTCGGCGAGCTGGGCCAGGATCATGTGGATCGCGTGCAGGATGTCGAGCGGCTCGAAGCCGGCGATCACCACCGGGCGCCCGTAGTCGGCGGGGATGAACTCGAACGGCCGGGCGCCCACCACCGTCGACACGTGGCCGGGGCCGATGAACCCGTCGAGCCGCAGGTCCGGCGAGTCGAGCAGCGCCCGCAGCGGCGGCACGATCGTCACGTGGTTGCACATGCAGGAGAAGTTCCTCACGCCGTCCGCCCGCGCGCGCATCATCGTCAGCGCGGTCGACGGCGCGGTGGTCTCGAAGCCGATCGCGAAGAACACGACCTCGCGGTCCGGCTCGGCCTTGGCGATCCGCAGCGCGTCGAGCGGCGAGTAGACCATCCGGATGTCCGCGCCCGCGGCCTTGGCGTCGGTCAGCGTGCCGACGCTGCCCGGGACCCGGAGCATGTCGCCGAAGCAGGTGAAGATCACGCCCGGCTCGCGCGCGATCGCGATCCCGTCGTCGACGCGCCCCATCGGGATCACGCACACCGGGCACCCCGGCCCGTGCACGAGCTCGACGTTCTCGGGCAGCAGGTCATCGACCCCGTAGCGGTAGATCGAGTGGGTGTGGCCGCCGCACACCTCCATCACCTTGTAGTGGCGGCCCGGCTCGACCACGCCGAGGATCTGCGCCGCGACCTTGCGGCCGAGCGCGCCGTCGCGGAACTCGTCGACGAACCTCACAGCCGCACCAGCGCCACGTCGGCGTGGACCAGCAGCGTGTCCCCTTCGCTCACGCCCTCGACCAGCGCGACCTCGACCGTGCGCACGTCTCCGTCGGCGGCCTCGCACACCGCAAGGTCGTCGTCGAGCCGCATCACCCGCATCTCGACCCCGACGTCGCCGCACGTGATGCAGTGATCCCTGGGGTCGCAGGCGCTCACTCGATCGCGCTCGCCTTCAGCTCTTCGAGCTCCTGCTCGTACTCGGCGCCCATCATCTCGAGCAGCCTGCGGGTGGCCATCGCCTCCTCCTCGTCGATCTTCGAGAGCGCGAAGCCGACGTGGATGAGGACCCAGTCTCCGGGCTCGACGTCGTCGAGCAGGCCGACGTTGACGGTCCGGCGGACGCCCACGACGTCCACGCGCGCGAGCGAGTTCTCCTGGTCAGTGATCTCGACAATCTGCCCGGGGATGGCCAGGCACACGGTCTCTCCCTCCGTTCACGGCGCACCCTATTGCTTGTGATCGAAAGCGCAAGAGTCATGGCGCGGCCGCGCCAGGCCGCGTGCCGGGGCGCGACCTCGTAGCATCCGCCGTCGTTCATGGCGGAGGTCCTGTTCTTCCTCGCGGCGATCGGCGCTGTGGCCGGCGCGGTGGGCACCGTGTCCTTGCGCAACCCGTTCTACGCGGTGCTCGCGCTGGTCTGCCACCTGCTCGCGCTCGCGGCGCTGTTCCTGCTGCTGTACGCGCAGTTCGTCGCCGCCGCCCAGGTCGTCGTCTACGCGGGCGCCGTGATGGTGCTGTACGTCTTCGTGGTCGCCTACGTGGGCGGCGGCGCCGGGGAGCCGCTCACGGGCTCGACCGGTGTATCGCTGCGCTTCGCGTCGATCCTGTTCGCGCTCGCGCTGTTCGCGGAGCTGACGATCGCCCTGGTCGGGACCGGGCTGACGGCGCTCGACACCGAGGGCGCTTCCCTCGAGGCGACCTTCGGGACGCCGGCCGAGGTCGGCGAGCTGTTCCTCACGAAGTTCCTGGTGGCGTTCGAGATCGCCTCGCTCCTCCTGCTGATCGCCGCCGTGGGCGCGGTGATCCTGGCGCGCCGGCGCGCCGGGCTGGGCGACGACGGCGAGGTGTCGGTGGGCGACGTGATGCGCCGGCCGGAGGTCACCGCCGGCCAGGCCGAGCCGGGGTCGATGATCGAGGCGGCGGGGCCGCCGCAGAGGTAGCCGCATGTCGCTGACCTGGTACCTGGTGGCCTCCGCGCTGATCTTCAGCATCGGCGCCGGCGGCGTGCTCGTGCGCCGCAACCCGCTCGTGATCCTGCTCTGCATCGAGCTGATGCTGAACGCGGCGAACCTGGCGCTGGTCGCCTTCTCGCGCGCGCACGGGAACATGGACGGGCAGATGTTCGCCCTGATCGTGATGGTCGTGGCGGCATGCGAGGTGGCGGTCGGCCTCGGCCTGATCGTGGCCCTGTTCCGGCGCCGGCTGCCGATCGACGTCGACGAGCTGCGGGAGCTCTCCGGGTGAGCCTGCAGACCTTCGGCTGGCTGGTGCTCGCCTTCCCGCTGGCGGGCTGCGTGCTGAACTCGCTGACCTACAAGCTGGCGATCGGGCGACTGCACGGCGTGATCGGGACGCTGGCCATCGCGCTCTCGTTCGCCGCGGCCATCGGCGCCTTCCTCGAGCTGGAGTCGCTCGGCGAGGAGGAGCGCCAGGTCGTCTCCGTCGGGTGGAACTACGCGGTCACGAGCGGCCTCGACGCGCAGGTCGCGATCCTGCTCGACCCGCTCAGCGTCCTGATGATGCTGATCGTCTCGGGCGTATCGACGCTGATCCACCTCTACTCGGTCGCCTACATGGGCGGCGACCACGGCTACAGCCGGTTCTTCGCGTACCTGAACTTCTTCGTGTTCAGCATGCTGCTGCTGGTCGAGGCGGCCAACTTCTTCATGCTGATCGTCGGCTGGGCGTTCGTCGGCGCCGCCTCGTATTTCCTGATCTCGTTCTGGTACCGCCGCAAGACCGCCACGGACGCCGGCATCAAGGCGTTCGTGATCAACGTGGCGGGCGACGTCGGACTCGTGCTCGGCGCGTTCTTCATCTTCCGGGGCACCGGCTCGCTCGACTTCCTGCGCGCGTTCGAGGAGGTCGGCAACGCGTTCACGCCCAACGACCCGGATCTCGTGGCCGGCTGCTGCCTGCTGCTCGTCGGCGCGTTCGCCAAGTCGGCCCAGGTCCCGCTCCACACCTGGCTCCCGGACGCCATGGAGGGCCCGACGCCGGTCTCCGCCCTGATCCATGCCGCCACGATGGTGACCGCCGGCGTCTACCTGATCTGCCGCATGCACCCGCTGTTCGAGCAGGCGCCGATCGCCGCCGACGTGGGAGCGATCGTCGGCTGCCTGACGCTGCTGATCGCGGCCTCGATCGGCCTCGTGGTGACCGACCTCAAGCGCGTCATCGCCTACTCCACGATGTCGCAGATCGGCTACATGGTGATGGCCGCCTCGTCCGCCGCCTACGCCGCGGGCATGTTCCATCTGATGACGCACGCGTTCTTCAAGGCGCTGCTGTTCATGTCGGCCGGCTCGGTGATCGCGGCGATGGCGGGGATCCAGAACCTCGACCGGATGGGCGGCTTCCGGCGCGCGATGCCGTTCACGTTCATCTGCATGCTGATCGGCGGCCTCGCGCTGTCCGGGCGTCCCGCCGTTCAGCGGGTTCTTCTCCAAGGACGAGATCATCGCGCTGCTGTTGGCGCGCGACGACTGGCACATCGTGCTCGGCGTGCTCGGCTACGTGGGCTCGCTGCTGACCGCGATCTACACGTTCCGGATGATCTTCCGCGCGTTCTTCGGCGACCCGGTGCCGGAGGCGCAGGAGCTCGAGCACGGCCACCTGTTCCACCCCGAGCACCCGACCAACCCGATGAGCGGCGAGATCGAGGACACCGACGTCGGGTTCCCCGGCCCGGAGCACCACATCGCCGAGCGCGAGTTCCCGATGAAGATCGCGATGGGCGCGCTCGCCGTCGCTGGCGGTGATCGGCGGCATCCCGCAGATCCCCGACGTGACCGACTGGCTGCACACGTTCCTCGAGCCGACGTTCGCCGACTCGAGCCTCTACGAGGAGCTCGACCCGTCCGGCACGCTGACCGCGATCGGCCTGCTGGTCGGCGCGACGATCGCGGTCACCGGCATCTTCATCGCATGGCGGCTGTACGGGCACCCGCCGCACCGCGCGGCCGCGCTGCAGCAGCGCTTCGCGGGGCTGCACACCTTCCTCGTCAACAAGTGGTACTTCGACGAGGCGATCGACTTCCTGATCGTGCGGCCGGCGGCCTGGCTCGGGCGCTTCGCCCGCACCACCTTCGAGCGCGTGGTGGTCGACGGCCTCGTCGGCGGCGCCTCCGCTCTCGTGGGGCTGTGCTCGGCGGCTGTGCGCCGCGTGCAGACCGGCTACCTGCGCTACTACGCCGCGCTGCTGCTGGTGGGCGTCACCGGGCTCGGCGCCTACTTCCTGGTCTCGGCATGACGGTCCACCTCTCGATCCTGATCTTCTGGCCGCTGCTGCTGACGCTGCTGGGCGCGCTGGCGCCGCGCGCGGTGGCACCGCTGTTCGCGCTCGTCGGCGCGCTGGTGCCGCTCGGCTACGCGGTGATCATGCTGGTCGACTACGAGCCCGGGGCCGGGCTCCAGTACATCACCGACGACGCGTGGATCGAGGACCTCGGGATCCGCTACTCGCTCGGGGTCGACGGGCTGAACCTGTGGCTCGTGGGGTTGACGACACTGCTGTTCGCCGCCTCGGCGCTCTGGATCGCATTGCGGCCGCCGGCGCGGCCGAAGCTGTTCGCCGTCCACTTCGGGATCGCCGAGACCGCCGTGCTGGGCTCGTTCCTCGCCCAGGACCTGGCGCTGTTCGTCCTGTTCTTCGACCTGATGCTGGTGCCGTTCTACTTCCTGGTCGGCCAGTGGGGCGGGCCGGATCGGATCCAGGCAGCGGTCAAGATGTTCATCTACACGCTCGTCGGCTCGCTGCTGATGCTGGCGGCGGCGGTGGCGACCGCGGTGCTCTCCGCGAGGGGCCCGACGCCGGACTTCTCGTTCGCGTTCCTGCAGGCGAACCTGCTCGGCGAGGGCACGCAGAAGCTCCTGTTCGCGGGGTTCGCGCTCGCCTTCCTGATCAAGATGCCGGCGTTCCCGGTGCACGGCTGGATGCCGGACACCTACCGCAACATGCCGCTGCCGGCGCTCGCGGTGTTCTCCGGCGTGGTGTCGAAGGTCGCCGCCTACGGCTTCCTGCGGATCGTGCTGCCGCTGTTCCCGGCGGCGGCCGAGGACTGGCAGATGATCCTGCTCGTGGTGGGGCTGCTGTCGATCCTCTACGGCTCGATCCAGGCGTTCACGCAGACGAACATCCGGCTCATCCTCGGCTACTCGTCGGTGGCGCAGCTCGGGTTCATCACGCTCGGGATCTTCGCGCTGGACGAAGCCGCCAAGGGGGCGCAGGGCGCGCTGCTGCAGGCGGTCAACCACGGGCTGGTGGTCGCGCCGCTGTTCCTGATCATCTCGCTGCTGGCGGCGCGCGCGGGCGGGTCGGAGGACATCCGCGACATGGGCGGGATCGCGTTCCGGGCGCCGATGCTGGCGACGCTGTTCCTGATCGCCACGCTGGCCACGCTGGCGATGCCGGGCTCGGCGAACTTCGTCGGCGAGTTCCTGATCCTGTTCGGGGTGTTCGAGTCCAAGCTGGCGGTGGCGATCATCGCGTCGACCGGCGTCATCCTCGCCTCCGTGTACGCGCTGCGGATGTACATCCGCTCGATGCACAACCGCCAGGGCCCGGCGGTGACGTCGTTCGACATGTCGCTGCGCGACGCGGTGGTGATCGTGCCGCTGGTGGCGGCGATCATCGCCTTCGCGCTGTTCCCGCAGCATGCCCTGGATGCCGGTGAGCCGGCTGTACAGGCGGCGTCGCAGGCGGTCACGGGAGCGGGCCGGTGAAGGGCCCGGTCATCGACTGGGAGGCGCTCTCTCCGCTGATCGCGCTGACGGCCGGCGCCTGCATCGTGCTGATGGTGGGGCTGCTGCGGTCGGCGTTCGTGCGGCGCCACGTGGTGCCGTTCCTGACGCTGGTGGCGCTGGGGACGACGATCGGGCTCGGCATCTGGCAGTGGGGCGCGAACACCTCGATCATCGAGGACTCGCTGGCCATCGACGACCTCACGCTGGCGCTGACGATGGTGTTCTGCGTGGGCGGTGCGGCCACCGTGCTGCTGTCGTGGCGCTCGCGGGCGGTCGAAGAGGCGGGCGAGGGCGAGTACTTCGCTCTGCTCCTGACCTCGATCCTGGGGATGGTCGTACTGGTGGCGGCGCAGAACCTCGTGGTCCTGTTCCTGGGCTTCGAGCTGCTGTCGATCCCGCTCTACGTGTTGTGCGCGACGCATATGCGGCGCGAGCAGTCGCTGGAGTCGGGGCTCAAGTACCTGATCATCGGGTCGGTCGGCTCGGCGACCCTGCTCTACGGGATGGCGTTCCTGTACGGCGCGACGGGCTCGACGGACTACGTGGGGATCGCCGAGGGAGCGACCGAGGACGTTCTGATGTTCACCGGCATCGCCCTGGTGGTGGCGGGGCTGGCGTTCAAGGCGTCGGTGGCGCCGTTCCACCAGTGGACGCCGGACGTCTACGAGGGCGCGCCGACAGCGGTCACGGCGTTCATGGCGGTGGCGACGAAGGCGGCGGCGTTCGGGGTGCTGCTGCGGCTGTTCGACGTGGCGCTGATCAACTTCGCGACCACGTGGGGGCCGGCGCTGTCGGTGCTGGCGATCATCACGATCGTCGTCGGGAACGTGGGCGCGATCGGCCAGTCTTCGCTCAAGCGGCTGCTGGCGTACTCGTCGGTCGCGCAGGCGGGCTACATGCTGGCCGGCGTGATGGTCTCCACCCGCCTCGGGGTCGAGGCGACGGTCTTCTACCTGTTCGTGTACGCGCTGATGAACCTCGCCGCGTTCGCGGTGATCGTGGCGCGCGAGCGGGAGACCGGGCTGGGCGACGACATCTCGAACCTGTACGGGCTGGGCGCCGACCGGCCGCTGCTGGCCTGGCCGATGACGATCGCGATGCTGGCGCTGGCGGGCATGCCGGCGACGGCCGGGTTCTTCGGCAAGCTGCAGCTGATCCGGGCCGCGGTGGCCAACGAGTACGGCTGGATCGGCGTCGCGATCGTGATCGGCTCGGCGATCTCGCTGGCGTATTACCTGCGCGTGATCGCGGCGGTGTGGATGCGGTCGCCGACCGAGGCGGTGGCGCTGCGGCCCGGCGGGCGCCCGGCGATCGCCGGCGGCTCCCAGGAGGCCGACGCCGAGGTCGCGGTTGCGCCGCCGCCCCGGCCGCGGCGGCAGGTGGAGGTCATGTTCGTGGCGATCGTGTGCGCGACGGCCACGATCGTCTTCGGCATCTACCCCGAGCCGCTGTTCGACGTCGCCCGCGACGCCGGCGCCGCGCTGACCTCCCTCGTCTGAGCGCCGCGCGCCTGAATCGTGGCGGCCGCCGCGAGCGGCTCGTCGCCGCCCCGCGGTCATCGTCGCCCCCGAGTGGCTCGCGCCGGGGGCGAAGTTTCGTCGCCCCGGCCTATCTCCCGGCATGCGCGATGACGCGGGCCAGACGACTGCCGAGTACGCGGCGCTGCTCGCGCTCGTGGGGGCCGCGCTGGCGGGCGCGGGCGTGGCGGTCGGGCTCGGAGGTGTGGCGAGCGCGGTGGCCGACGGTGTTCGGACCGGCATCTGCATCGTCGCCGGCGACGTGTGCCGGGCCTCCGACGCCGCGGCGGCGGGCCTGTCCCCGTGCACGGTGGCCGAGCACACGCGCGGCGAGGGGCTGACGTTCACCGTCGCCTCGCTGCGGCTGGGCGCCGACGACGGCTGGACGGCCGCGCGGCGTTCGGACGGGTCGATGCTGATCACGCACGCGCAGACGCGGAAGGTCGGCGGGTCGGTCGGGATCGGCGTCGAGGCGAGCCCGCTCGGACTCGAGGTCGGGGTGGGCGGCAAGCTCGACTATGTGCTCGGCTCCGGCCGCGCGTGGGAGTTCCCGGACGCCGCGGCGGCGGTCCGGTTCCTGCGTTCCGAAGACCGCGACGACGTCGAGCCGACGTGGCGCTTCGGCGACGCCGGCGCCGTGCTGAGCGGCGCCGCGGACGCCGGCGGCGGCGGCTTCGAGCTGACGGTGCTCGAGTCGACCGCCGCCGCGAGCGCCGGCGTGCGCGCCGGCCGCGGCATGACGACCTACTACCTCCGCACGCGCGTCGACGCGTTCGATGCCGGCGCCTCGATGCCCGGCGTGGGCCTGCGCATCGACGGGGCGCCCGACCGTGCCGCGATCGTCGAGCTGACCCGCGACGCGGCCGGCCTGCGCGAGCTCGCGTTCCGGACCGCCGGGCCCGGCGTGCGCGGCGGACAGGCGGTCGAGACGGTGGCGCGCCTGGACCTGCGCGACCCGGCGAACCGCGCCGCAGCCGAGCCTCTGCTCGCGCGGCGGTTGCCGTGGCCGCCGGCCGTCACGCGCGAGCTGCGCGCGCTCGTGCGGCGTGCGATCGCCGTAGGCGTGGTCGAGCGCGCCGTGTACGACGTGCGCGACGGCTCGGACCAGCTCAAGCTCGCCGCGAAGCTCGGTCTCGCGCTCGGGGTCGACGGCCGCGAGGTGGAGATCGACCGCCGGCTCGTCGCGGCCAGCGCCTGGACGAACGGGTCGCGCGAGCGCCGGCGGGCCGATTGCGGCGTGGCCGCGGCGGGCGCGGAGCTCGGGTCGTGAGGCCGCCCGGATCGCTCCGGAGGCCGCGCTAGGGTGGCCGTCCCGTGCGCTACCCGTCCGATGATCTGACCCCCTCCGAGCGGGCGCGGCTCGCCCCGCACGTGACCGATCTCGACGGTCCGGTGTTCGCGCTCGTGAACCTTCCGGAGACGGTCAAGGGCGCGCTGTTCGCCCGCTACTCGCGTTACCCGGGCACGCTGCGGCGGCTGTTCCTCGACGAGTTCGCGGACTCGCTGCCGGACAGCGGCGGGCCGGCGTGGGAGGCCGAGGAGGGCCGGCGCGCCGCCGAGCTCTACGAGCGTATCTTCGTCGGCTACGGCGACGATTCGGTGGCCCAGCTCGGCGGCGCGCACGTCGCGTGCGAGTGGGTCTCGAACATCCTCACCAAGACCCTCCAGCGCCCTCGGCCGGCGGCCTACCTCGAGCAGTCCACGCGCTACATCGCGTACGACGCGCCGATGCCCGGGGGCGGCTATCGCTACTACCGCTCGCCGGAGCTCGGACCGGCGTACGAGGCGGCGATGAACGCGCTGTTCGACGCCTACGCCGAGGCGCTCCCGCGCGTGCGCGCATGGGTCGACGAGACGTTCCCGCGCGCGGAGGGCGAGCCGGCGGCCGCGCGCCGGCGCGCCGTGAACGCCAAGGCGCTCGACCTGCTGCGCGGGTTGCTGCCGGCCGCCTCGCTCTCGCACATGGGCATCTACGCGACCGGCCAGGCGTACGAGCAGCTGATCCTGCACCTGATGGCCGACCCGCTGCCGGAGGCGCGCGCCTACGGCCAGATGATCCTGGACGCGATCAAGGCGACGATGCCGAGCTTCGTCGCGCGCGTCGAGCGGCCGGACCGCGGCGGCGAGTGGGTGGCCTATCTCGAGCGCCGCCGCGCCGCCACCGAGCGCTGGGTGGCGCGGCTCGGGCTCGACCGCCGCGAGGCGGTGCCGGATGCCGGCCCGTCGGTCCGGCTGCTGCACGTCGACGGCGACGAGGAACGGCTGCTGGCCGCCTTGCTGTTCGAGGCCGCCGCGGCCGGCGAGGAGACGACGCTCGAAGCCGTGCACGACCTGAGCGAGGACGAGCGCGCGCGCGTGCTCGCCGATCTCGTCGGCGACCGGCGCAACCGCCGCCACCGGCCGGGCCGCGGCTTCGAGGCGCTCCGCTACCGGTTCGAGGTGGTGTCCGACTACGGCGCGTTCCGCGACCTCCAGCGCCATCGGATGCTGACCGTGCAGTGGCAGGCCCTGACGCCCGATCTCGGCGCCGGCATCCCGGAGGAGGTCGTGGCCGCCGGCTGCGGCGACCGCTACGCGAGCGCCCTCGAGCGCTCGCGCACCGAGTACGAGCGCCTCGCCGGGACGGGCCTGGCCGAGGCCGCCCCCTACGCGCTCTGCCTCGGCTACCGCATGCGCTACGTGCTCGACATGAACGCGCGCGAGGCGATGCACCTGATCGAGCTGCGCTCGGGCCGCGAGGGCCATCCCGGCTACCGCGCCGTCGCGCACGAGATGCACGCCCAGATCGCGTCGGTCCACCCGGCAGTCGCCGCGGCGATGGACCACGTCGACCGCTCGTCCGAGCCGCGCCTGGAGCGAATCCTCAGCGAGATGCGGGCGCACCACCGCCGGGCCGCGCTGTCCCGCTGACGTCTGCTTGGAGTGCCGCCCGTAGCTCGGGCGAACGTCAACTGCGCTGGGTAGGGGAGCGAGGGAGCCGTTCGCGCGGCTGGTCTCGGGTGGGGGGTGGCAAGCAAACCTTTCCCAGGAGGACAGTTTCTCTAGCCACCCCCCTCGCCAGTCTCGCCGGCGGCTCCCTCGCTCCCTTACCCAGCCGCAGTTGACATTTCGTGAGCCGCAGGGCCCGAACCGCGGACGTTCGAACCGGGCTGGAGCGCGGCTCAGCGGGGCCGGGGCGGGAGTGCCCAGAGGGCCCGGAGCCGTCCGGCCGGCCCGAGGCCCTGGGCCAGGGCTCGGCGGAGGGCTCGGCGCTGCGCCGGCGTGGGCGTCACCTCGGCGGGACCGTAGCGGGAGGCGCTGAGGGCTCGGAGGTAGGCGGCGGCGTCGGGCGTGGCGCCGAGCCGCTGCTCGAGCTGGCGCAGCGTCGTACCCGGCGACAGCGGGCGGCCCGCGCGCCGCAGAGCGGCCTCGAGCTCCGCGACCGCGCGATCTCGCGGGGCCAGGCGCGCGAGCCGGCGCCGGCGGCGCCACCAGGTGACGAGCCACAGGATCAGAACGACCGCGCCCGCCCCGAACAGAGCCCACGTCCACCAGGGGACGGCGCCGCCCTGCCCGCTCGCCGGCCCGTCATCGCCGGACGCCTGAGGGTTGAGGAGCAGATCGGCCCGGAGGCCCGGCCGCGCTCCCGTCCCGCCGGCGCCTCCGGTCGCCGGCCCGTCGTCAGCCTCCCCGCCCGGAATCGCCGGCTGCGACGCCTCGATCGATGCGATCTGGGAACGGGCAGGCGTCGAGCCCGGCGTCGGGTCGAACGACACCCAGCCGAGGTGGTCGAACCACGCCTCCACCCACGCGTGGGCGTCGGTGTCGCGCACGATCCAGGCGTCGCGCCGCTGCGAGAAGCCCCCCGGGCTGAAGCCCGTCGCCACCCGGGCCGGCACGCCGCCCATGCGCAGCAGCAGCGCCATCGCGCCGGAGAAGTGCTGGCAGTAGCCCTCCTTGGTATCGACCAGGAACGCGTCCAGCGGCGCCCGGCCGGCCTGCGGCGGCGCCGGCCGCTCCGAGTAGCCGAAGTCCTGTTGCAGGTAGGTGTCGATCGCCAGCACGTACTCGAACGGAGTCTCGGAGGCCGCCCGCAGGCGTCGCGCGAGCGCCCAGGTGCGCGCGTACGGCGACCGCCGCAGCGTCGCCCCGACCTCGCCGTAGCGCGTGCGGCGGATCTCCGGATAGGACACGTACGGGTCGCGCGTGTCGCCGAACGGCCGGAACTGGACGACCCCCGACTCGAGCACCCCCTCGCCGATCCCGCCCACCGACCGCACGGTCGGCCGCCGGTCGGGCAGGAACGGCACGAGCATGGTCAGGTCGTCCTCGCGCTCGATGCGAAAGCCGGTCGTGTCGGCCGTGCGCAGGTCGGCGGCGATCGGGGTCGGGACGTAGGACTCGACGGTGTACGAGTCACCGCGGCGCAGCTCCGAGCTCGCCGTCCAACGCCCGGGGACGCCGGACGGCCGCAGCGCCCGCGTCGCGTTGTCGATCTCCAGGATCGAGCCGGCCGCCGGCACGTCCAGCGTGCGCATGCGGCGGATCGACACCTCGGCCTCGTCGATCCAGCCCGGCTCGTTGCGCCAGTCGTCGCGCAGCTCGCTGTCGACCTCCGAGTCCTCGCCGGGTGTCGCCTCGCGCCAGCGGGTCCCGTCGAACCGCGTCAGGTTCGCGAGCTTCCAGTAGTGCGGCTCGTCGGACCGCACGCGCATCACCTCGTTGCCGTCGCGCGGCCATGTGATCGGCCCGTAGCTCTGCTCCCAGCTGAACCGCACCGGATCGTCGGGCCCGAGCCCCTCGGCGAACGCCTTGTAGTCGAACCACGGCTCGCCGCGATCGACCACCGCAGCGAGCGGCAGCGCGCCCGCCAGCGCCACGCCCAACAGCGCGGCGACCCCGATCCCCGGCCGCAGCGGCAGCCGCTCGAGCCACAGGAAGCACACCGTCAGCGCCGCGATCGCCGCGCCCAGCAGCAGCGGCCGCGTCCCCCCCAGCGAGACCACCGGCGAGACCACGAGCACGAGCAGCACGATCAGCGCCATGAACGGGTAGCCGCGGGTCGGTTGCGGGGTGGGCGGCTGCGAACCGCTTCCCCGCGGCCAGCACGCCAGCAGCGCCGCCCCCGTCAGCAGCAGCGAGCCCGCCAGCTCGAGCGCCGCGCGCGGCCACGGGTCCACCCCCTCGTAGGGCATCCGCACGGTGCCGAGCGACTGCGCGCCGGCCGTCACCCCCTCCGCCAGCTCTCCCCACCGCCGCGGCTTGAGGTACTCGAGGTCGATCCCCGAGACCACCACCGCCGCCACCAGCCCGAGCACCGCCGCTAGCACCGTCCCGGCGCTCCGCACCCGCCTGGGCAGCCGGTCGCACGCCAGCACCGCCGCGCCGGCGCCGACCGCCGCCGCCACCCACAGCAGCGCCCGCCCGGAGCCCAGCCCCGCGACCATCCGCTGCCACTCGAGCGCGCCGAGCGAAGCCAGCGCGGTGAACCCGAGCAGCCGCGCCGCCCAGACGGGCAGCAGCGCGTCCGGACCGCGCTCGGATGCGCTCACTGCGCCGATTCGATCTCCTTCTGGCGCAGCTCGATCCGGCGGATCTTGCCGGTGAGCGTCTTCGGCAGGTCGTCGACGAACTCGATCCGGCGCGGGTAGGCGTACGCCGACAGCCGCTCGCGCACGAACCGCTGGATGTCCGCGACCAGCTCGTCGGAGGCGGAGTGGCCGGAGGCGAGCACGATGAACGCCTTCACCACGTTGCCGCGCCGCTCGTCGGGCGACGCCACCGCCGCCGCCTCCGCGACCGCCTCGTGCTCCAGGCACGCCGACTCGACCTCGAACGGCCCGATCCGGTAGCCCGCGGCGATGATCACGTCGTCGGCGCGGCCCTCGTACCAGACGTAGCCGTCCTCGTCGAGGCGCGCGGCGTCCTTCGAGTGGAACCACTCGCCGCCGAACGTCTCCTTCGACTCCTCCTCGTTGCGCCAGTAGCCGAGCGGATAGTGCGGGTTCGACCGCGCGCGCAGGCAGATCTCGCCGCGCTCGCCCTGCGGCACCGGGTTCTCGTCCTCGTCGAGGATCGCGACGTCCCAGCCCGGCATCGGCTTGCCCATCGAGCCCTCGCGGACCTCCATGAACGGATAGTTGGCGACCAGCGGGATAGGACTCGGTGAGCCCGTAGAAGTCGAGCACCGTGAGCCCGTACTGCTCGCGGAACCAGCGGATCGCCTCCGGGTTCAGCGGCTCGCCCGCCGAGCACACGCGGCGGAACTTCTGCGGGTAGCGCGTCCCGGCGTCGGAGATCGACATCATCGAGCGCATCGCGGTCGGCGTCGTGAAGACGTTGCTCGCCTCGTGCCGCGACAGGAAGTCGAGCTGCTTGTGCGGGTCGAAGCCGCCCTGGCGCTGGTAGACGAGCTGCACGGCGCCGAACCGCCACGGCCCGAGCAGCGGCGCGATCCCGGCCGCCCACGCCCACTCGCCCATGCCGTGGAACAGCTCCCCGTCCTGCACCTCGTGGCAGTAGATGAACTCCTCGTGCGCGAGCACGTAGCGGTGGGCGTGCAGGATCCCCTTGGCGAGCCCGGTGGTGCCGGACGAGTAGTAGAGCTGGGCAGGGTCGTCGGCCGCCGTGTCGACCGCCTCGAACGCCGGGTCACCGGACGCCAGCAGCTCGTCGTCGAGCACCAGCACCTGCTCGGCCTCGACGCGGCCGGCGTTCGCCTCGTTGGTGAGCAGCACCTTCGGCTCGGAGTCGCGCACCCGATGCGCGATCCCCTCGTCGCCGTACAGCACCGACATCGAGAGCAGGATCGCGCCCGCCTTCCAGGTGCCGAAGAAGGCGGCGGCGGTCTCGGGGGTCGGCGGCAGCAGCATCGCCACGCGGTCGCCGCGCTCGACGCCGTGGGCGCGCAGGACGTTCGCGAAGCGGTTCGACCACTCCTGGAGCTCGCCCCAGCGCACCTCGCGCACCGCGCCCTCGAAGTCCTCGTGGATCATCGCCAGCTTGTCGGGCGGGTGCTTGTCGCAGCAGTCGGCGGCGATGTTGTAGCGCTCGGGAACGCGCCACTCGTGCGTGGCGACGGCTTCCTCGTACGATCCGACCTCAAGCGTCATGCTCTCCTCCTCTTCGTCCAGGCTGACGATACTGAGGGGGCGCCGGACCTTCGCGCGGTCGCCGAACTGGAAGACTGACGGCGATGGCGCGGGCAGCGGTGGTCACCGGGGCGGCGAGCGGGATCGGCCGCGCGATCGCCGAGCGGCTGCAAGACGACGGCGCCCAGGTGCTCGCGGTCGACCTCGAGCCGGACCCGGACGGCCCCGGCACCCCGTTCGCGGCCGACCTCGAGACCCGCGAGGGCAACCAGGACGCGATCGCCGCCGCCCTCGAGCGCTTCGGCCGGCTCGACACCGTGATCCCGAACGCCGGCTTCCAGCACGTGGCGCCGGTGGAGGAGTTCCCGGAGGAGCGCTGGGACGCGATGGTCGCGCTGCTGCTCACGAGCCCCTTCCTGCTCGCGCGCGCCGCCTGGCCGGCGCTGCGGGAGTCCGGCGACGGGCGCTTCGTGGCCATCGCCTCCGTGCACGGGCTCGTCGCCTCGCCGTTCAAGGCCGCCTACGTGTCGGCCAAGCACGGCCTGCTCGGGCTGGTCAAGACGCTCGCGCTCGAGGGCGCCGAGCACGGCATCCGCGCCACCGCGGTCTGCCCCTCCTACGTCCGCACCCCGCTGGTGGAGAGCCAGATCGCCGCCCAGGCCGAGGCGCACGGGATGCCGGAGGAGCGCGTGCTCGAGGAGGTGATCCTCGCCCCGCAGGCCGTCAAGGAGCTCCTCGAGCCCGCGCGAGGTGGCCGACACCGTCGCCTACCTGCTCGGGCCCGGCGGGCGCGCCTTCAGCGGCGCCGCGGTCACGATGGACCTGGGCTGGACCGCTCGCTGAGCCACGCGGCCACATAGCGATCCACTTCGGGCTCGTCGGTGAAGTACAGGTGCGCCGCGCCGGGCCACTGCGACAGCTCGGCGCCGGGGATGAGCTCGGCGAGCCGCTCGCCGTTGGCCGGCGGGATGAGCACGTCCTCGGCGCCGTGGACGACGAGCGTCGGCGCGCGGATGTCCTGGACGCGGGCGTCATGGCCCTGCGCGGCGGCGAGCTGCGCCGAGTAGTACTCCGGCTCGACCGGGAAGCGCAGGCGCTGCGCGATGTCCTCGGCGATGCGGGCGCCGCCCTCCAGTCGCGTGCGGCGGGCGTAGTTGATCGGCACCGACGCCCAGACCGCGTGCTCGGCGGTCATCTGGGCGCGCAGGCGCACGAAGGCGTTGACCGCCTCCTCCGCGGGCACGAGGTTCGCGCCCCCGGCGGTCGTGGCGCCGAGCACCAGCGCCCGCACGCGGTCAGGGTGCCGAAGCGCGACCTCCTGGGCGATCATCCCGCCGAGCGAGATGCCGTAGACATGCGCGGCGTCGACGCCCGCCTCGTCCAGCACCGAGACGGCGTCGTCGGCCATCTCGGCCGCCGTGTACGGCCCCGGGACGCGCTCCGACCGCCCGACTCCGCGGTTGTCGAAGGCGATGACGCGGAAGCCTTCCAGCGCGGGGATCGTCCGCCACCACCCCGTGGCGTTCATGCCCAGCCCCATGATGAGGAGCACCGGCGGTCCCGCGCCGCCGGTGTCCTGGAAGTAGAGTTTCGCCCTCCGGTCGCCGGAAACCCCACCCGGCGACCTGCGGGCGACGTTACCCTTCGTCCTGCCGCTCCTTGATCTTCCCCTCGAGCTGCGACATCACGTCGGGGTCGCGGAGCGTGGTCACGTCGCCCAGCTCGCGGCCCTCGGCGATGTCGCGCAGCAGCCGGCGCATGATCTTGCCGGAGCGCGTCTTCGGCAGGTCGTCGGCCCAGATGATGCGCTTCGGCCGCGCCAGCTTGCCGATCCGCTTGGCGACGTGCTCGCGGATGTCGGCCACCAGCGCGTCGTCGCCGTCGCCGTCGATCCCCGAGAGCGTCACGAACGCCGTGATCGCCTGGCCGGTGTCCTCGTCCTGCTGGCCGATCACCGCCGCCTCGGCCACGCGCTCGTGAGAGACGATCGCCGACTCCACCTCGGCGGTCGAGAGCCGGTGGCCGGACACGTTGATGACGTCGTCGACGCGCCCGATGATCCAGAGGTAGCCGTCCTCGTCGCGCCGCGCCGCGTCACTCACGAAGTAGACGTCCTTGCCGTACTTGGACCAGTAGGTGTCGACGAAGCGGTCCTCCTCCTTGTAGAGCGTCCGCAGCATCGACGGCCACGGCTTGCGCAGCACGAGGAAGCCCTGGTCGGTGCCCGCGTCCTCGCCCTCGCGGTCGAGCACCGCCGCTTCGATCCCCGGCAACGGCATGCCGGCGCTGCCGGGCTTCGTGTCCTGGATCCCCGGCAGGGTGGTGATCATGATCGCGCCGGTCTCGGTCTGCCACCACGTGTCGACGATCGGGCAGCGGTCCGAGCCGATCACCTTGTGGTACCAGAGCCAGGCCTTCGGGTTGATCGGCTCGCCGACCGTGCCGAGCAGCCGCAGCGTGGAGAGGTCATGCCGGCCCGGATACTCGGCGCCCCACTTGATGCAGGCGCGGATCGCGGTCGGCGCGGTGTAGAAGAGCGTGACCTTGTAGCGCGCGACCAGCTCCCACCAGATGTCCTTGTCCGGGTAGTCGGGCGCGCCCTCGTACATCACCGACGTGCAGCCGTTGGCCAGCGGCCCGTAGACGATGTACGAGTGCCCGGTCACCCAGCCGACGTCGGCCGAGCACCAGTAGACGTCCTCGTCGGGCTTGAGGTCGAAGACGTTCCTGTGCGTCCACGCCACCTGCGTGAGGTAGCCGCCGGTGGTGTGCAGGATGCCCTTCGGCTTCGCCGTCGAGCCGCTCGTGTAGAGGATGTAGAGCGGGTGCTCGGCATCGAACGGCTCGGCCGGGCACTCGTCGCCCGCGGCCTCGAGCACGGTGTGCCACCAGAAGTCGCGGCTCTCCTGCATCGAGCACTCGGCCCCGGTGTGCTTGACGACGATGATCGTCTCGAGCTGGTCGAGGCCGCCCATCACCTCGTCGACCTGCTGCTTGATCGGCGCCGTCTTGCCCTTGCGGCGGGCGCCGTCGACGGTGATCAGCGCCTTCGCCTCGGAGAACTCCATGCGCTCCTTGACCGACTCCACCGAGAACCCGCCGAAGACGACGTTGTGGGGCGCCCCGATGCGCGCGCAGGCGAGCATCGCCACCGCCACCTCGGGGATCATCGGCAGGAAGATCCCCACCACGTCGCCGGGGCCGATCCCGCGCTCCTTGAGCGCGTTGGCGCAACGCTGGACGTCGCGGTGCAGGTCCGCGTACGTGACGTCGCGCTCCTCGCCGTCCTCGCCGCGCCAGTGGAACGCGACGCGGTCGCCGCGGCCGGCCTCGACGTGGCGGTCGACGCAGTTGTAGGCGACGTTCAGCTTGCCGCCGACGAACCACTTGGCGAACGGGGGGTTCGACCAGTCGAGCACCTGGTCCCACTTCTGCGCCCAGTCGAGCGTCTCCGCCTGCTCGGCCCAGAACCCCTCCGGGTCGCTGTTCGCCTTCTCGTGGATCTCGGGATCGGAGATGACGGCGTGCGAGGCGAACTCGCTCGAAGGTGAAAAGGTCTCCTGGTCGAGCAGCTCCTCGAGCTGGGACTCCAGCGTCGCTTCAGCCATCTCTCTCTCCTCTTCAAACGTCAGGGGCGGCGACCGCTCGGCCGCCGCCCCCATTTGTACCCCCTTGGCGGTCTAGTGACCGACCAGAGCCTTCTCCGCTCCCGGAGTCGTCTCCGCGCCCAGAGCCTTCTCCGCTCCCAGCCCGGTCTCCGAGCGGACATAGAGCTCGTGGTACGTGTGCTCGGCGCCGTGCTCGGTGCTGAGCACGGTTCCCAGCCAGCAGCCGAAGAAGCCGAGCGGGATCGAGATGATGCCCGGGTTCGCGAGCTCCCAGCCGAGCGGCGAGCCGGTGACGGTGTCCGCTCCCGGCCACACCTTCGGCGACACGATCACGAGCGCGATCGAGCTGATCACGCCGAACAGCACGCCGGTCACGGCGCCGGCGGTGTTGAAGCGCGGCCACGTGAGCGCCATCAGCAGCGCCGGGAAGTTGGCGCTGGCGGCGACCGCGAAGGCGAGGCCGACCATGAACGAGACGTTCAGGCCCGAGCCGCCGATCACGGCCACGAGGATCGCAATGCCGCCGATCGAGAGCGCCGCGATCTTGGCGACCACGACCTCCTCGTGCTCGGACTCCTTGCCCTTGCGGATGATGTTCGACCACACGTCGTGCGACACCGCCGCCGAGGCCGACAGCACGAGGCCGGCGACGACCGCGAGGATCGTCGCGAACGCCACGCCCGCGATCACGGCCAGGAACAGGTCGCCGCCGAACGTGCCCGCGCCGCCGCCGAGGAACTCAGCGAGGTTCGGCGCCGCCAGGTTGCCGCCGGTGCCGGCGGCCGCGACGCCCGCCTCGCCCAGGAACGCGCGCGCCCCGAAGCCGATGAACGTGGTGAGCAGGTAGAAGAACCCGATCAGGAACATCGCCCACACCACCGAGCTGCGCGCCGCCTTGGCGTTCGGCACGGTGAAGAACCGCATCAGGATGTGCGGAAGCCCGGCGGTGCCGAGCACGAGCGCGAGGCCGAGCGACACGGTGTCGATCGGTGAGGCGAGGAACGTGCCCGGGCCGAGCGAGAACGTGGTCTCCGGGCCCGTGTTCGACTCGGCGCGGTTGAACAGCTCGATCGGGTTGAAGCCGACCTTGCCCAGCACGAAGATCGACATCACGGTGATGCCGGTCATCAGCAGCACGGCCTTGATGATCTGCACCCATGTGGTGGCGACCATGCCGCCGAAGACCACGTAGCAGAGCATGAAGATGCCGGTGAGGATGACCGCGGGCGTGAAGCTGATGCCCACGAGCGCCTGGATCAGCACGCCCGCGCCCACCATCTGCGCGATCAGGTAGAAGGCGACGACGGCCAGCGTCCCGATCGCGGACGCGGTCCGCGCGGGCCGCTCCCGCAGCCGGAACGCGAGCACGTCCGCGATCGTGAACTTGCCCGCGTTGCGCATGCGCTCGGCGAGCAGGAACATCACGGTGAGGAAGGCGACGAGAAATCCGATCGAGTACAGGAACCCGTCGAACCCGTAGAGCATGATCAGGCCGGCGATGCCGAGGAACGACGCTGCCGACAGGTAGTCGCCGGAGATCGCCAGGCCGTTCTGCACGCCGGTGATCTGGCGACCGGCGGCGTAGAAGCCGACGGCGCTGGACGCGCGCTTGGACGCCCAGTAGGTGATGCCGAGGGTGACCGAGAGGACGATCGCGAAGATCACGACCGCCTCGACGTTGATGGCTGCGAACAGGCTCATCGCTGCGCCTCCTTCTCGACGCGCTCACGCTCGAACCGCCCGGGCTCGAGCTCGCCGCCCTCGGCCATCTCGACGACTCGGTGTGCGAGCGGGTCGTACTCGCGGTCGGACTTGCGCAGGTACCAGATCCCGAGCACGAACACCATCACGAACTGCGTCAGCGCCAGGCAGTACCCCACGGTCAGGCCCTCGTAGACCGATGACGCCATGAAGTCCTCGGCGTAGCCGGTCAGCAGGATGAAGCCCATGTAGTAGCTGAGAAAGAAGACCGTCGCGGGCAGCACGAACGAGCGCCGCTTGCGGACGAGCTCCTGGAACTCCGGCGAGCGCTCGATGCGCTCCCAGTCGTGCGTCGGCTCCCCCATCCTGTCTCCTCGCTTCGAAGGTTCGTAATCCGCCGCGGGTCGTATTCCCGGTTCCAGAGACGCTTTGTGCGGAATCGCTCAAAGGTCGATCTGCACGACGAACGGTGTCTGTGGCACGACGAACGGCGCTCGTACGCCCCGCGCGACGGGACTATGCTCGGCGGCGAGGGTGGACGTCGCGCTGGGAGTGGTCCTGGGACTGGCGCTCGCGGCCTCGCTGGCCGCGGGCTGGCGACTCGTGCGCGCGCCGCGGGTGCAGGACCCGTCGAGCTCGGCGATGCAGGCCGCGGTCCACGCCGCCACGTCGCTGCTGCCGCACCTGCGGCGAGGCCTCACGACGGAGAGCGCCCAGCCGGCGGCGCCGCACCTGCGCGTGCTGGTCGGTGCCGGCGCGATCGCGCTGGCGGACGGCGAGCGGCTGCTGGCGTTCGACGGGGCCGGGGCCGAGCACCACCGGCCGGGCGACCCGCTGGAGCCGCTCGTCGGCGACGTGCGCGACGACCGCGTGCGGGTCGAGCCGCGGCTGCACTGCGAGCAGCCGGGCTGCCCGCTGCGGTCGGCGATCGTGGCGCCGCTGACCGTCCGCAACCGGCGTGTCGGGGCGCTGGTGGCGCTCTACGACCGCCCCGGCCGGTTGCGGCTCGAGGAGACCCGCGTGGTGGGCGAGGCCGCGGCGCTGGTGTCGGCGATGGTCGAGCTGAGCGAGATGGAGGCGCAGGGCGAGCGGCTCGCGCGCGCCGAGCTGCGCGCGCTGCGCGCCCAGATCTCGCCGCACTTCATCTACAACGCGCTCGCCGCCGTCGCCTCCTTCATCCACTCGCGGCCGGAGGAGGCGCGTGAGCTGCTGACCGAGTTCGCGGAGTTCATCCGCTACGCGTTCGCGCGGCAGCACGCGTACGTGACCGTGGCCGACGAGCTGCGCTACGTGGAGAAGTACCTGCGGCTCGAGCAGGCGCGCTTCGGCGAGCGGCTGAAGGTGCGCGTGCAGGTCGACCCCGAGGTGCTCCAGGCGGTGCTGCCCGTGCTCTCGCTCCAGCCGCTGGTGGAGAACGCGGTCCGGCACGGGGTCGAGCGCCAGCCCGAAGGCGGCCTGGTGGCGATCGAGGGCATCGACCTCGGCAACGACGTCGCGCTGCGCGTGTCCGACGACGGCGAGGGGATCGACCCCGAGCGCGCCCGCGATGCGCTGGCCGGCCAGGGCCCCGGGATCGGCCTCGGCAACGTGCACGGCCGGCTGCAGTCGACGTTCGGCGAGGGCTACGGACTGCAGGTGGAATCCAACAGCGGGCGGGGCACCACGGTGGTGATGACGCTGCCGAAGTTCCGGGCCGGAGTGCGCGCCGCATGAGGGTCCTGGCGGTCGACGACGAGTTGCCCGCGCGCGAGGACCTGGTGCGGATGCTCGAGGCGTCGCCGGCCGTGGACCGGGTCGAGTCGGCGGCCTCGGCCGAGGAGGCGCTGGTGGCTCTGGGCGACGGCGCGGCGATCGACGCGGTGTTCCTCGACGTCCGGATGCCGGGGCTCGACGGGCTCGAGCTGGCGCGGGTGCTGCGGCGGTTCGAGCGCTCGCCCGCGATCGTGTTCGTGTCCGCGTTCGACGACGCCGCCGTCGGCGCGTTCGAGGTCGCCGCCGTCGACTACCTGGTCAAGCCGGTCTCGCGTCGGCGGCTGGACGAGGCGATCGAGCGCGCGGCGCGCCGGGCGGCCCCCGAGGAGCCGGTCGCCGCGGACGACGAGACGCTGGCGGTCGACGCGCTGCGCGGCGGCGGCACGCGGCTGCTGCCGCGCTCTTCCGTGCTCTACCTGCAGGCGCACGGCGACTACGTGCGCGTGGCCAGCTCCGAGGGCCGCTACCTCGTGCGCGCGCGCCTGTCGGAGCTCGAGGAGCGCTGGGCCGGGCACGGCTTCGTGCGCGTCCACCGCGGCTTCGTCGTCAACCTCCGGCGCGCGGTCGAGGTCCGCCCGCGCCTGAACGGCACCGCCGTGCTCGTGATGGCGGACGGCACCGAGGTCCCGATCGCCCGGCGCCACGTCGGCGAGCTGCGCCGGAAGCTGGGCGTGTGACGTCCGAGACGTGAGCCGCACCCCGCGGGACGAGCTGGCGGAGGCGACCGCCCACGGCGGGCTGTACCTGCGGCGCCTGATCCGCGCCCAGCTCGGCCTCAGCACGGTGGCGCTGGTGACGTTCGGCGCGCTCATCGGGGCGCTGCCGCTGGCGCTGCTCCTGCTGCCGGGCCTGCAGGACGTGTTCGTGCTCGGCGTGCCGCTGCCGATCTTCATCATCGCCTGGCCGCCGTTCCCGCTCTTCATCGCGATCGCCGTGCTCTACTCCCGCCGGGCCGCGGCGCTCGAGGACTCCTTTCGCGACCTCGTGGAGCCGCGCGATTGATCGCGGTCGCCGCGATCCTGGCCGTCACCGGGGCCACGATCGGGCTCGGCATCTACGGCGTCCGCTTCGCCCGCACGACCTCGGACCTGTTCGTCGCCTCGCGCGCGATCACGCCGTGGTGGAACGCGGCCGCGATCTCGGGCGAGTACCTGTCGGCGGCCTCGTTCCTCGGGATCGCGGGCCTGCAGATGAAGCTCGGCAGCGGCGCGCTGTGGCTGCCGCTGGGGTTCACGGCCGGCTATCTGGCGCTGCTGCTGTTCGTCGCCGCCCCGCTGCGGCGCTTCGGGGCCTACACGATCTCCGACTTCGCGGAGGCGCGGCTGCGCTCGCCGGGGATCCGCGTGCTCGCCGCCGTGGTGGTGCTGCTGATCGCCGGCTTCTACCTCGTCCCGCAGCTCAAGGGCGCCGGGCTGACGCTCGGCGAGGTCACCGGCGCGCCGTACTGGCTCGGCGTGGTGGCGGTCGGCGTGGTGGTGGCGCTCAACGTGGCGTCCGGCGGCATGCGCGGGATCACGTACGTGCAGGCCTTCCAGTACTGGATGAAGACGTTCGCGATCGCCCTGCCGGCGTGCCTGCTGCTGATTCACCTCGGCGGGCTCCCCGAGCGCGCGGCGATGTTCGGCCAGGAGCTCCCGCGCGCCGGCGACGAAGGGCTCGTGGTGGAGCTCGAAGCACCGCAGCAGGTGACGTTCCCCGAGGCGACGACGTACACCGTGAACGGCGCGCCCGCGACCGCGGCCGAGGACGAGGAGCGCGTGCTGCCGGCAGGCGAGATCGCGCTGCCGCCGGGCGCCGTGGTGCCGGTGGCGGACGGGATCGAGGCCCAGACCGGCGAGGACTGGGCACGCCCGGTGGAGAGCGGCGGGCCGACCTCGCCGGTGTTCGTCTACTCGCTGCTGCTGGCCACCTTCCTCGGCACCATGGGGCTGCCGCACATCCTCGTCCGCTTCTACACCAACCCGGACGGGCCGGCGGCGCGGCGTACGACCGTGCGCGTGCTCGGCCTGCTGGCGATGTTCTACGCGTTCCCGATCGTGTACGGCATGCTGGGGCGCGTCCTGGTGCCGGAGCTGTACCTGACCGGCGAGACCGACTCGGTGGTGCTGGCGCTGCCGGAGGCGGCGTGGCCGGGGCTGGGCGGCGAGCTGCTCGGCGCGCTGGTGGCGGCGGGCGCGTTCGCCGCGTTCATGTCGACCGCCTCGGGGCTGATGGTGTCCGTCGCCGGCACGATCTCGTTCGATCTGTGGCGCGGCGGGGCGGCCGGCGTCGGAGCACGGCGGCGACGGTTCCGGCTCGCGGCGCTCGGCGGCGTGGTGGCGCCGGTCGCGCTGGCGCTGGTGGCGCGCGGGCTCGACATCTCGGTGCTGGTCGGATGGGCGTTCGCGCTCGCGGCGAGCACGTTCTGCCCGCTGCTGCTGCTCGGGATCTGGTGGGAGGGCCTGACCGCGCGCGGCGCCGGCGCGGGGTTGCTGGTCGGCGCGGCGGTCGCCACGGGCGCGATCTTCACGGGCCTCGCGCTCGAGGGCGGCCACCCGACCGTGAACGCGCTGTTGACCCAGCCGGCCGTGCTCTCGGTCCCGGTGGCGTTCGCGGTGATGGTCGCCGTCTCCCTGAGCGACCGGTCCGGCCGCCGCGAAACCGACGCCCAGCTGCTCGCGCTGCACGCGCCCGAGGGCCTGGGCCTCGGGCTCGAGCCCGACGAGGAGCCGGCCGTTGCCCGCTAGCCCCGGCGCTTGCGCTTGCGCTTCTTCGAGGAGGAGTGCGGGCGCGCGGCCGGGACCGGCTGCGGCTCGGGCTCCGGGCGGGTGATGCCCTGCTTGCGGTCCTCCTGCGCGCGGCGGCGTTGCGCGCCCTGCATCGCGGTCTGCCACGGCTCGGCCTCGCCGGTGCGCCACGCCGGCGGCATCGTCCCGACGCCCAGCAGCATCAGCCCGACCGCGATGCTCCAGAACGACGAGGACCACCGGCAGCGGCATCAGCGGCAGGATCATCAGCACCGCGCCGATCACGCCGAGGATGCCGAGGAAGCGCGTCAGCAGCCCGACGCGCATGGCGTTGAGGGAGACCAGGAACAGGCCCGCGACGACCGCCAGCGGGCCGATCTGACGCAGCAGCGAAGCGGTGATCAGCAGCGAGCTGCCGCCGATGTCGCGCGCGTCGTCGACCGTCCTCGGCCCGTCCAGGAAGTCGGAGACCGCGAGCACGGTGCCGACCGGGCCGAGCACCGCGGAGATCGCGAAGAGGACGCCGCCGACGAGCGTGATGTAGACCGCGAAGCGGATGAACTCCGGCCGCCGGGCGCGCGTGGCGGCGGCCAGGAAGGTCACGAGCCAGGCGAGCGCCAGCAGACCGAGCGCGTCGACCACGCCTGAGCCGATCAGCGCGAACGCGTTGTCCTGGAAGTACTCGTAGGTCGCGATCTTGACGCTGGCCTCGCGCCCGATCGGGCCGCTCTGGAAGGCCTGGGTGAGCGACTCGAGGAAGCCGGCCGGCGGCGCGTCGCGAAGCGCGAGCGCCCGCCACAGCGGCCCCGCAAGGGCGAGCAGGCCGGCGAGGATCGCGGCCGCGCCGGCGCGCGGGCGCTGGCGCGCCTCCCAGGCGAGCTGCTGCTCTCGAGCGTTGTCGGTGACCGCGGCCACGGCCTCGATCCTAGTGCGCCCCGTCGGGAGGACCGCTGAGCGGCGTGCGCGCGGAGCGGTCGCCGAGGCGGCGGGGCGGGTCGGGATCGATCTGGTTGCGGCCGGCCACCCGCGAGACCTGCTCGCCGGCGAAGAGGACGACGTCGAGCGCCGGCGCCGCGAGGCGGATGAGCGCCTCGATCCGGCGCTGCATCGCGAGCTGCGTCGGGGTGCGGTGCGCCACGGCGCGCGATTGTAGACTCGCGCGCGTGCTGATCCGGGAGGTCATGACCGAGTCGGTGGTCACCGCCGCGCCGCAGCGCACGGTGCGCGAGATCGCTGAGCTGATGCGCGAGCGCAACGTCGGCTCGGTCGTGCTGGTGAACGACTCACGGCCGATCGGGTTCGTCACCGACCGCGACCTTGCGCTGTCGGTGATCGCCGACGGGCGCGACTTCGGCGACCACGTCGCCGACCATGCCTCGTCGCCGGTCATCACCGCCGAGCCCGGCATGGACGTCGAGGAGGCGGGCGAGCTGATGGTCCGCCACGGGATCCGGCGCCTGGTCGTGGTCGACGGCGGCCGGCTGACCGGGATCGTCACGCTCGACGACCTGACCTCGCGCACCGGCGACGCCGAGCTGACCAGCCAGCTCTCGGCCCGCGTCACCCGTGCGGTGATGCCGGACTTCTTCTTCCACGAGCGCGGCGGTGGGTAGCATCAGTTGAATGGAAGGCTTCGGAGGCTTCTTCAACGACCCTGACTTTCAGAAGCGCCTGCAGGAGATGGCCGAGCAGATGCAGTCGACCCAGAACCTCGCCTGGGCCGACAACGCGATCAAGCTGGCGGTCGACATGACGGTCGCCGCGATCAACCGCGTCAACCTGCAGGGCAACGCCGAGGAGCAGGCCAAGCAGGTCCGCGCGGTTATGGCGACCGTCTTCCCCGAGGCCGTCACGCTGGTGCGCGAGGCGCGCCAAGGGCTTTCTTAGTGGTCTCCACTTAGGCGGCTGCCGGCTCCTGGGCCTCCTCGTTCGAGCGGGCCGCGCGCCCCTGCGCGATGACCTGCTTGAAGGAGCGGATGTTGAAGATGAAGACCAGCGCGCCGAAGCCGACGCAGAACGTGAAGACCGCGATCGCGATCTGCTGCCCGACCGAGTAGGCCGCCACCGTCGCGCCGGTCGCGGTCCCCGCGAACACCTTCACCAGCAGCGCCTGCTGCACGCCGGCGCCGCCGGGCGTGAACGGGACCAGCGCCGCCACCGCGTTCACGCCGAGGACGAGCAGCACGTTGCGCACCGAGCCACCGACGTTGAACGCCGTCAGCAGCAGGTAGAAGGCCGTGAAGCGGAACAGCCAGCCCGCGAACTGGACCGCGAACACCTCGCGGAAGTAGCGGCGGCGGTCGAACAGGACCGTCAGGCCCTGCCGCACGCGCTCCCAGAACGCCCGCACGCGCGCGCTCAGCAGGGCGAAGGCCGCCATGGTGGCGATGCCGAGCAGGGTCAGCAGGAACAGCGTGAAGCGCGGGTGGGAGGCGAAGAACGCGAGGTCGAACGCGGGCAGCTGGGAGAAGTCGGGCGGCTTCGGGAACACGCCCTGACTGAATGCGAAGGCCAGGATCGGCACCGCCATGCAGAGGTCGAAGATCAGCTCGACCGCGAAGGCGGAGGCGACGGCCGGGTAGCTCGAGTGCGGGACGCTGGTCTTGGTCAGGAACAGCCGCACGACGTCGCCGCCGCGGGCGGGCACGACGCTGTTGAAGCCGTAGGCGGCGACGTAGGCGCCCCAGATGAAGCGGAACTGGATCCGCTCGTCGGGATAGGCGGCGCGCAGGATGTTGAACGCGGCCCGCGCGCGCAGGGTGAGATAGATCAGGAACGCGCACAGCGCGGGGAGCAGCGCGAGCCACTGGATCGCGGCGACGCTGCCGAAGAAGTCGCCGACCGCGTCGAAGAAGGCCGAGAAGGAGTCGCCGAGCGAGGCGAGGGGCACGACCACAGGGTACGGTCGGGTGTCAGTGGCCCGGGGCCGTCGGCGCGCGGCCGCGCATGAGCTGGATCAGGCTCCAGAGCGACACCACCGCCCACACGCCCTCGAGCAGCAGGAACCCCCACTGCCGGTCGATCCAGGCCAGGGTGGCGAGGATCGCCGAGCCGACGAAGTTGAGGACCAGGTAGCTCATGCTGTCGATCGACAGCCGGCCGGCCTGGGCGGCGGCGAAGCCGGCGAGGATCAGCAGGGAGCCGGCGACCTGGATGAGCTGGAAGCCGACCCCGCCGCTCTCGCCGGCGGCAAGCAGGAGCGTGGGCATGGCGGTCCACGCTAGCGGGGCCGGTCGGGTCGGCTTCGACGAAGGCGGTCAGCCCGCCGCCGCGGCCTCGCGATGTACGGCTTCGACGTGGTCGAAGATCGGGCGGGACCAGTCCGATTCGCTTGGATCCATCGCCGCAAGTTGAAGGGTCAGACCCCTCGTTAGCCAAGCGAATTGGATGTCGGCCGCGGTTGGGCGCGGCTGGTCCGGCAAACCCCGGCTGGGTGGGGAAGTGGCGACGCCTCCGGCGCGGCCGGCCGAGAGCGTCCGCGACGGTCTCGTTGTGGATTTCTACAACGGGAGCCGGCAACCGGGCCGGCGATCGCGCACAAACCCACGCCGACAGCGCTCGGGAAGGGCGTTCCGAGCGCTGCACCAGTCGGTGGGGCGCGGTTCGAGGCGAGCTGTGCTGCCCTACTGTCGATAAACGACACCCAGCCAGCACAGCACCGCATTGGAGATTCCCACAACGCCCAAACCCGGCCACGGCGCCGACGGCCCGGCCGCGCGGGCCGCTCCGCCGCTTCCCCACCCAGCCTCATCATTCACTTTCTTTTTCTTACTTTTACTTCCTTCCTTCTTTTATTCTCCTCATCTTCTACTTACTTACTTTCTATCCTTATATCTACCTTGTTATCTAACTTTCCAACTTTGTATCTTCTGTCTCCTTCCTAGTATGACGGCGTTACCTGATGTGCCTGGCATCTGCCCCCACTGAGGCGTGTCCGCCTGAGGTCGCTTCGACGGGTTATCTGCAGGAAGGGACGGTGTGCATGATCGTGATCGTGGCTGACACTCACAAGAGCTCGCTTGCGCTGGTGGCCGTTGACGGCGGTACCGGCGCGGTGGTGCGTGAGTGCATGATCTGCGCCGATGATGCCTGTCATCGTCTGCGCTGTGGTGGGCGCGCGCGCTGGCCGGTGAGCGGGTGTGGGCGATCGAGGATTACTGGCATGTCTCTCGCCTGCTTTAGCAGGCGCTGATCGCCACCAGCGAGCGCGTGATCCTCTTGCCGCCGAAACTGATGGGCGAGTCCCGGCGCGGCCAGCGCGAGCCCGCAAATCTGATCAGATCGACGCGCTCTCTATCTTCGCGCCGTCCTGCGCGATGGCCTCTAGCGCTTCCCCGTCTCTTTCTTAGACTAGCGCGCGATAGAGATCCGCCTGCTAGCCTACCACCTCGAGGACCTATTGGCCGAGCGCACACGCGCGCAGAACCGGCTGCGCTGGCATCTGTTCTACGTGCCCCAAGCTGGAACCACCTGCCTAAGCCTCGCTTGACCGCCAGACCCAGCTAGACCGCGTCGCCCGCGCCCTGCGCCGGCTGCCCGCCGGCGCGCGCGTGCGAGTCTCTCGCTATCTCTCACCCAGATCCGCCATCTCACCCGCCAAGCTAACTCTCTCTAGCGCGAACTGCGCGCGCTCGTGCAAGTCCAGCGCCCTCCTGCTGGCCCCGGCTGCGGCACCCTCACCGCCGCCACCTTCATCGCCCGCACCGCCTCCCCAACGCTTCGCCACCGACGCCCGCTTCTCCCCCAAGCGCACCGCCCCCATCCCCGCCTCCTCCGCAACCGCAACCGCCACCGCCTCACCCGCGCACCGCCAACTCAACCGCGCCCTGCACATCATCGCCATCACCCGCGCCCGCCACACCCCGCCACCCGCACCTACCTCTAACCAATCACCAACAAAACCCGCAACAAACCCTACGCTACCTCAAACCCACCTCACCCCCGCTCCACCCCTACTCACCCAACCACCAACCCCACACCCCCCCCCCCCCCTCAAGCGTTGGCCGAGCGTCGCCACCACCGCCGCTCCGTCGATCCCCGAGCTGGGGGACCGGCTCGGACGTGGCCGTCCGGGGCCGTAGCGTGACGGCGCCGCGATGATCGAGACGATCCGCGCCGAGCTCGCCGCGCGCGCGAACCCCGCCAAGGCGGAGGGCATGCGCGCGTACATGAAGTCGGCGATGCCGTTCCTGGGCGTCCAGAAGCCGGGCCGCGAGGAGGTCGCCCGTGCCGTGTTCGCCGCTCATCCGCTCGAAGGCTTCGACGAATGGCGCGACACCGTCCTGCGCATGTGGCGCGAGGCGACCTACCGCGAGGAGCGGTACCTCGCGATCCGGCTCGCCCGCGACCGCCGCTACCGCGAGCACCGCACGATGGCGGCGCTTCCGCTCTACGAGGAGCTGATCGTCACCGGCGCGTGGTGGGACTTCGTCGACGAGGTCGCGGTCAGGCTGCTCGGAGAGTTGCTCGGCGGCGACGCCGCGCCGGCGCAGGCGCTCCGCCGCTGGGCGACGAGCGAGGACATGTGGAAGCGCCGCGCCGCGATCATCTGCCAGGTCCTGCGCAAGCGTGACACCGACCTCGCTCTGCTGTACGACTGCATCGAGCCGAACCGCCAGGACCGCGAGTTCTTCATCCGCAAGGGCATCGGCTGGGCGCTGCGCGCGTACGCCTGGGTCGACCCGGACGAGATCGTGCGCTATTGCGAGACGCACGAGCTCAGCCCGCTGAGCCGGCGCGAGGCGCTGAAGAACGTCACTTGAGCAGCCGCGACAGCCGGCGATCCTTGAGCACCCGGTCCTCGGTCTGGCAGTGCGGGCAGTACGACATCACGTAGTCCTCGTAGAACACCGCTTCGAGCACGGTCTCGCAGCGCGGGCACGGCTCGCCCTGGTGGGCATGCACGCGCGTCGGCTTCGGGAACTTCTCCGGCAGCGGGAGGTCGACCTGCTCTTCGTACACGTCGATCACGCGGCCGAGCTCGCCGGCGATCGCGGCGCGCAGCGCCTCGGCCTCGTCCTCGGAGAGGTCGTCCCCGCGCTTGAACGGAGACAGCCGCGCCGCGTGCAGGATCTCGTCCACCCAGGTGCGGCCGATCCCGGTGATCACCCGCTGGTCGCGCAGCATCGAGTGCAGCGGCCGCGGCGCGGCCAGCCGCTCCGTCAGATCCTCCGGGGGCGAAGGCCACCCCTCCGGGCCGAGGCCGTCGAGCGCCTCGTCCGCCTCGACAGCGTCCGGCCGCAGCAGCTTCACCCACGCCGCCTGCTTGGTGCCGAACTCGCGCACGCGCAGCTCGCGGTCGCCGGGCAGCCGGAACAGCACCCGCGACGTGCGGTCCTTCATCGAAGCGCGCTTGTCGAACATCTGGATCCGCCCGGCGCTCATCAGGTGCACCAGCAGCACCAGCGGGCCTCCGGCAGTGTCGACATCGAGCAGCAGCAGCTTCCCACGGCGCCGCGCGCCGGTGAACGCCGCGCCGTCCAACGCGCTGAACGGCGGATCGAACGTCTTCAGCGCGTTCAGCCCCGGCGTCATCGCCGACTCGATCGTCTCGCCCGGCAGCGCGGCGTCCAGCCGCCGGGCGACGATCTCCATCTCCGGCAGCTCAGGCAGCGGCGCTCCTCTCGGCGAGCGCGGCCAGGACCTCGTCGTCGTGAGTCTTGGGCGAGGCCTTCGGGATCACGTGGACGACGGTGCCGTCGCCGTCGATGACGAAGGTCGAGCGCTTGGCGCCCCAGTATTTCCTGCCGTACATGTTCTTCTCGCCCCAGACGCCGTACGCGTCGCAGACCGCGTGGTCGGCGTCCGCGAGCAGCGTGAAGTTCAGCGACTGCCCGCCATGGAACCGCTTCACGAGCTCAACCGGGTCGGGCGAGACGCCGACCACCACCGCGCCCGCTGCGTCATAGTCGGCGGCGCGGTCGCGGATGCCGCACGCCTGCGTGGTACAGCCCGCGGTATTGGCCTTCGGGTAGAAATACAACACGAGGGTCCGGCCCGCGAAGTCGCTCAGCGAGACCTCCTCCCCGTCCTGGTCCGGCAGCGTGAACTCCGGGGCCTTCTCGCCGGCTTCGATCATCGCAAAGACAGTACCGTCAGGCGGCATGGATCCCTGGGTGCGGGCGGCCGCGGCGGAGATCGGCAAGCGGGCGGTGCGGGAGCTCGAGGCGCTGGTCGGCGTCTCCTCGCCGTCGGGCGACATCCACGGGGCGGAGGAGTGCGCCGCGGTGTGCGCCGCGCTGCTCCCCGGGGAGGCCGAGATCGAGCGGATCCCGTGCTCCTCGCCCGATCACGCGCCCGACCTGCTGGCCCGGCTGACGGGCACCGGGGCGCGGCGGGTGCTGCTGCTCGGGCACCTCGACACCGTGATCGCCCACGAGGGTCACCGGCCGCTCACCCGCGAGGACGACAAGCTGGTCGGGTCGGGGGCGGTCGACATGAAGGGCGGCGACGTGCTCGCGATCGGCGTCATGCGCGCGCTGGCCAAGCGGCCGGAGGCGTACGCCGAGGTCGCGCTGCTGCTGGTGTGCGACGAGGAGTGGCGCACCGGCGACCTCGCCCACGTCGGTCGCTTCGCGGGCTGGGACGCCTGCCTGTGCTTCGAGGGCGGCGAGCAGACGCCGAACGGCGAGGATGGCGTGGTGGTGCGCCGCAAGGCGGCGGGCACGGTCCACGTGACCGCCTACGGGCGCGCCGCACACTCCGGCTCGGCGCCCGACCGCGGCCGCAACGCGCTGCTCGCGCTCGCCTCGGCCGCCCAGACCGTGGCCGCCTGCCACGACCCGCAGGGCCCGCTGCGCCTCACGGCGGTGCCGACCGTCATGCGCTCGGGCGACGCGTTCAACGTCGTGCCCGGCGCCGGTGAGCTGTTCTGCGACTGCCGCGCCGACGAGCTGTCCGCGATCGAGGCCGTGATCGACGCCCTTCCCGCCGAGGTCGGCGGCGTGACCCTTCACGCGGAGCTGATCCGGCGCTGGCCGGGCATGCACTCGGAGCCGGCCGTGGCGCCGGTGCTGGCGAGCGCCTCCGCCGCGCTCGGGCGGCCGGTGCGCGCCGCGTCGCGCGGCGGCGCGAGCGACGCCAGCCACTTCGCCACCGCCATCCCGGTCACGATCGACGGCCTCGGCCCGCGCGGCGGCAAGGCGCACAACCCCGGCGAGTTCGTCTACGAGGCGTCGCTCACCCCGCGCGCGGAAGTGGCGCTCGCCGTCGTGGCCGCCGTGCTCTGATGCACGAGCGCTACCGCGTTCAGCTGCGCGCCAGTGACTCGAGCTCGCGCGGGCGCAGCAACGCGAGCAGCTCGCCGCCGGTGCGCTCGGTGCGCACGACCGCGACGCCGCCCTTCTTGAAGTCGACCCGGGCGCCGGTGAGGTCGTGCACGACCTGCGAGAAGGAGGGGTCGTGGCCGACCACCAGCACCCGCGAGTCGGCTCCGTGCCGGTAGAGCAGCTCGAGCGCTTCCTCGCGGTCGAAGCCGTCGCCGAGCACGTCCTCCTCCTGGGGCTCGATGTTCAGCGCGCGGCAGGCGAGTTTCGCCGTGTCCCGGGCGCGCACCTTCGGGCTCGTGTAGCAGGCGTCGAACTCGATCCCGAGCCGGGCCAGCCCCTCGCCCGCGGCGACCGCCTGCCGCTCACCGCGCGGCGTCAGTTCGCGGTCGGCGTCGGGCTTGGACTCGTGAGGGACGGCCTCTCCGTGACGGAGAAGCCACAGCTGCGGCGCCATCGCGGCGTCACGATACCTGTCACGAATCCAGCTTGTATGAGCGGATCGGCGGCCCGGTGTAGCGCTTGCCGGCCGCCGAGGTCCAGCGCACGCGGTACTCCTGGCCGTCGCGGTACGGGGAGCGCAGCCCATAGACGCCGCGCGCGGTGGTTCTGAGCCGCCGCAGCCGCCGCCAGCGCCGCTCGCCCTTGCGGCGCACCTCGACCGTCACCTGCGTGATCCCGCGCTGCGGGCGGATCAGCCCCCACAGCACGTCGATCGACCCGTAGCGCTCGACCGCCAGCGGGTTCGGGAACGCCCGGTAGGCCGGCTTGAGCGCGCCGCTGCTGCGCCGCAGGCCGCTCTCGAAGCCGCGGAAGCGATAGCCCTCCTCGCGCGGCTGGTCGTCGCGCATCAGGTACTGCGAGAACAGCGCCACGCGCGGGTTCACGTACGCCATGTGCTCGGCGATCGCGTAGTACGCGGGCTGGCGCTCGAGCGAGACGCCGGAGATCCGGTCCGGCTCGGACTGGATCCCGAACTCGGTCAGGTAGATCCGCAGGCCGCGCGGCAGGCCGCCGGCGCGGCCGGCGCGGTCGAGCGCCTTCACGAGCCGGTCGATCACGCCGATCGTGACGTCGTGGGGCGAGTCGGGCTCGAAGCGCGGGCCGATCCGCGTGGTGTACGCGTGGTGCGCGTAGCCGTCGGCCGGCAGCCGCGAGCACTTGCGCGTCTTCTTGTACCTGCCGTCCAGGCACGCCATCCCGCGCAGGAACCGCAGCGGGTGGACGATGTTCTCGTTCCCGCGCGGCGACGTCTCGGCGATCAGGATCTTGTCGCGCCGGTTGGCGTCGACGCTGCGGATCGCGCCGTGGGCCGCGCGGTAGAGGCCGCGGTAGAGCTGCGGCGAGTAGGGCTTGCGCTCGCGGTACTGCGGGAGCAGGAACTGGGGCTGGTTGGGCTCGTTCCAGATCGACCACGTCGAGACCTGGTCGCCGTAGCGGCGCGCGAGCGCCGTCACGAACCGCCCGAACTCCTTCGCGCTCGGCCGGGTCAGGTTGTCCTTCCTGGCGGCGGTCGCCCACTTGGGCACCGGGCCGGTCGGGGTGAGCATCACGCCGATGCCGCGCGCGCGGGCCTGGCCGATGACGTTGTCGAGCCGCGTCCACGTGCCCGCGGGGTATTCGTCCGGGTCCGCGGCGTCGAAGCGCGGCTTCGTCTTGCGATTCGGGTTGGGCGCGAACGTCTGCCAGTAGACGAGTTGGCGGATCTGGGTCACCCCGAACCCGCGGATCTCGTCGAGCGTGGCGTCGCGCCGCCCGTCGTCGAACAGCTCCTCCGGCGCCTCGAAGCTCATGATCTGCCCGGGCGACGCGTGGGCGGGCGCCGCGAGCAGGGCGAGGAGTGTGATGGTGATCAGTGTGAGCCGCATGGCTGTTCTCCGAGAACCGCCGGCGGCGTCCCGGGTTGCGGTGGGGTGCCCAACGGGACATCGCTCTACACGGAATGGCCCGTTGGGCGGGCCCCAACGCTATCCAGGGTACGGTGGCGGCGAATGACGGCCATCGTCGACACGCGCGAGGAGGCGGCTGCGCTCGAGCTCGCGCCGCTGCTGGTGCGCCGCCCGCTGGAGGCGTTCCTCGACGGCTGCGGGCTCGGCGAGGGCCCCGTCGAGGCCGAGCCGATCGGCGAGGGCCACTCGAACGTGACGTTCGCGATCCGCCGCCGCGGAAGCGTCTGGGTGCTGCGCCGCCCGCCCCGGCCGCCGCTCCCTCCGTCCGCCCACGACGTGCTGCGCGAGGCGCGGCTGCTGGCCGCCGTCGAGCACGCCGACGTGCGCACCCCGCGCGTGCTCGCCGCGTGCGAGGACGAGAGCGTGATCGGCGCGCCGTTCTATGTGATGGAACGGGTGGAGGGCGACGTGCTGACCACCGACCTGCCGGCCGCGCTCGACGACGAAGCCTCGCGCGCGCGGATCGGCGACGAGCTGGTCGACGCGCTGGTGGAGATCCACGCCGTCGACTGGCGGGCATGCGGGCTCGAGGGCTATGGCAAGCCGACCGGCTACCTGGACCGCCAGCTGCGCCGGTTCGGCGGGCTGTGGGAGCTCAACCGCACGCGCGAGCTGCCGGTGGTCGACCGCCTCGCCGCCTGGCTCGCCGAGCACAAGCCGCCGTCGCCCGACGCCACGATCGTCCACGGCGACTACCGTCTCGGCAACACGATGTTCGCGCCGCAAGCGCCGCCGCGGCTGGTCGCGATCTTCGACTGGGAGCTGGCCACGATCGGCGACCCGCTCGCCGACGTCGGCTACCTGATCGCGACGTGGGCCGCCCCCGGCGACCCCGGAGACGCGCTGCACGGCCTCGGCACGGTCACGCGCCGTCCGGGCTTCCCGACCCGTGATCAGCTGATCGAGCGCTACGAGCGGCTGTCCGGCCGCTCGATGTCCGATATCCGCTGGTACACGACGCTCGCGCTGTGGAAGTCGGCGGTGTTCCTCGAAGGCTCGTACAAGCGGCGGCTGGCCGGCACCACGGAGGACGCGTTCTTCGACCGGCTGAAGGTCGGCGTGCCGGAGCTGGCCGAGCGGGCGTGGCGGATCGCAACGTCCGAGCGCGTCTGAGATAGTCCGCCGGCGATGGCCATCGTCGACTACTTCCTGCAGATCGCCGGCGTCGAGGGCGAGAGCATGGATTCCAAGCACAAGGGCTGGATCGAGGTCGACTCCTGGTCGTGGGGCGAGACCCGCCCCGCGCCGCCGGCCGCTGCCGGCGGAAGCGGCGCCGGCGCCGGCAAGGTCCAGATCCAGGACCTCCACTTCGTGACCCGCGTCAGCAAGGCGAGCCCGAAGCTGTTCCTCGCCTGCGCCAACGGCCAGCACTTCAAGGAGGCCAAGCTCATCGGCCGCAAGGCGGGCAAGGCCCAGCAGGAGTTCCTGACCTGGACCTTCTCGGACATCCTCGTCACCGGCTACCAGACCGGCGGCGCGGAGGGCGGCGACCTCCTGCCCACCGACCAGGTGTCGCTCAACTTCGCGAAGCTGAAGGTCGAATACCGCGCCCAGAAGGCCGACGGCACGTTCGAGCCGCCGGCGTCCGCCGGCTGGGACGCGAAGACCAACAAGCAGTTCTGACCCCGGATCCACCGGATGACCAGTGGATGCCTCGGCGCCGCGGGGATCGGTGGATCCGGCTACGACCGCGTCCCCTATCCGGGACATCCGTTCGCGCAGACGCACCCGGACCGCCTGGCGACGGTCGCCACCCTGTTCGGGCTCCGCCCCGCGGCGCCCGGCGCATGCCGTCTGCTCGAGCTCGGCTGCGGCGACGGCGGAAACCTCGTGCCGATGGCGTACGGGCTGCCCGGGAGCGCGTTCTGCGGCGTCGACCTCTCGCGCGGCGCGATCGCGCGGGCGAGGGAGCTGGCGACGGCGCTCGGGCTCGACAACCTCGACCTCCGGCACGCCGACCTGGCGGCCCTGCCGCCGCTCGGCACGTTCGACTACGTCGTCGCGCACGGCGTCTACTCGTGGGTCGCGCCCGCCGAGCGGGACGCGCTGCTCGCCGCCTGCCGCTCCCACCTCGCGCCGCACGGCGTCGCCTACGTGTCCTACGACGTGCTGCCGGGCGGCCACCTGCGCGAGATCACGCGCCAGATGCTGCGCTGGCACCTGCGCGAGGTGAGTGACCCGGAGCAGGGGATCGCGCAGGCACGCGCGCTGCTCGCGGCGATCGCCGAGGCCCGCCCCGAGGGCGACGAGATGCGCCTCGTCGCCGAGCGCGCGCTCCAGCAGGGCGATCCGGCGCTGTTCCACGACGAGCTGGCGCCGCACCACGAGGCGGTCCTGTTCGCCGACTTCGCCGCCCATGCCGCCCGCCACGGCCTGCGCTTCCTGGCCGAGGCCGACGTGTTCGAGATGGACGCCTCACCGCTGCCCGAGGAGCTGCGCGCGGGCGACGAGCTCGAGCGCGAGCAGTACCTCGACTTCTTCAAGGGCCGCATGTTCCGCCAGACGCTCCTGTGCCACGCGGCCGCCGACCGGCTCCAGGCCGGGCCGGCCGCGGTGCGCGGCATGCTGGCCGCCACGCCTGCCCGCCCGACCGGCGACGTCGGGCCCGGCCGGGTCGAGTTCCGCGGTCCGCGCGGCGCGACGCTCACCACCGACCACGAGGGCGTCAAGCGCGCGCTGGTGCGGATCGGCGCCGCGTGGCCGGCCGCCGTCCCGGTCGCCGAGCTGGACGGTGACGTCGTGTGCGAGACCCTGCTGCGCGCGTACGCGGCCAACCTCGTCCACCTGCACGTGTGGGAGCCGGAGATGGCCACCGCGCCCTCAGAGCGCCCGGTGGCGAGCGCGCTGGCCCGCGTCCAGGCCGAACGCGGCACGCGCGTCACGACCCTGCGCCACGCCGGCGTGGACGTGCCCGACGAGCTCGGCCGCCGGCTGATCGGGCTGCTCGACGGCACGCGCGACCGCGCCGCGCTGCTGCGCGAGCTGGGGCGGCCGGCGGACGAGCTCGAGCGCAGCCTCGAGGGCCTAGCGCGGCTCGCGCTGCTCGAGCGCTAAGGCGTCGAGCAGCTGCTCCCAGCGGGCGCCGATCTCGCGCTGGTCGTAGCCGGCGGCCGTCTGCAGCGCCGCCTGCCCGTAGGCGCGGCGCCGCGCCGGGTCGGCGACCATCTCTTCGAGCGCGGCCGTCAGCCCTGCGACGTCCTCGGGCGCCACGAGCATCCCGTCGCGGCCGCTGGTGATGATGTCGGACGGCCCGCGCGGGCAGTCGAAGCTCACCACCGGGAGCCCGGCCTGCATCGCCTCGAGGATCACGAGCCCGAAGCCCTCGAAGCGCGAGCTGAGCACGAACAGGCTCGCCTCCGCGAGCGCCCGGCCGAGCTGCCGCGTCGGGCCCATCAGCTCGATCCGCCCCTGCATCCCCTCCGCCTCGATCTGCGCCTCCAGCGCGGCGCGCTCGGGCCCGCCCCCGTAGATCCGCAGCGTCCACGCCGGATGGCGGCGGGCGACCGGTGCGAAGGCCGGGATCAGCAGGTCGAAGCCCTTCTGGCTCGTGAGCCGGCCGGCGGCGGCCACCACCGGCGCCTCGAGGGTCGAGGTGCCGCCGTCATGGGGCGGGGTCGGGTTCGGGATCCGCTCGACCCGCAGCCCGGCGAGCTCGCTGTAGTCGGCGCGGTCGCCCTCGGTGAGCGCCACGAGCGCGTCGAGGTCGGCGTAGCGCCGCCGCACGTCCGTCGCCAGCGCCGGCCGGTGGGCGCGCAGGTTCATGTGCTCCTGGACGACCGTGACGGTTCCGGGCGGCGCCGCCGCGGCCGCCAGCAGCGCCCAGGCGGGGCGGGTGGCGATGACGACCTCGCCTCCGGTGGCCCGCAGCCGCCGCAGCAGCTGCAGGTCGGTCCACAGGCTCGACGACCGGTAGCCGTAGTCCTCGGGATGCGTCAGGACGCTCGGCAGTGCCGTCAGCACGCGCTCGGCCCGCCCGCGCTCGGCGCGGCCGCGGTCGTCGAGCGTGGTCACGGGGACCCCGGGGGGAAACGGGAAGAACGGCCGCCGCCGTCCGCCGTGCTTGAGCGCGATCACCTCGACCTCGCGTGACTGAGCGAGGTGGCCCGCCAGCGCCAGCGTGGTGCGGATGGTGCCGCCCATGGCGTGCGCGTTGCCGAGCAGGATCCGCACCGGGGGCGGGCCCGGCGGGCGCGGGCGCGGCCGCGGCGCGGGCAGCCGGCGGACGAGCCCGAGCGCCAGCCTGTGCACGAGGATCGCCGGCTTCCCCAGGAGCCGGCGGCGCACGGAAGTCTGCGCTCGCACCGAGGCCAGGCTACCGCCCCTTAACAAGTTCGCCGGTCCATCTGCCACCATGGCCCGCGCAATGCCCCGGGTGAGCTTTGTTGTGCCCGTCCACAACGTCGAGGCATACCTCGACGACTGCCTGCGTTCCATCAGGGCGCAGACCGTCGACGACTTCGAGGTCGTGATGGTCGACGACGGCTCGACCGACAGGAGCCTGGAGATCGCCCTGCGCCACGCCGAGGAGGATCGTCGGGTGCGGGTCGTGCGCCAGTCCAACCGCGGGCTCGGGCATGCCCGCAACAGCGGCGTGCGGGCGGCCGAGGGCGACTTCCTGTCGTTCGTGGACAGCGACGACCGCCTGCCGCCCGATGCGCTCGCGCTGCTGCTCGAGGCGCTCGACCGCACGGGGTCCGACTTCGCGACCGGCAACGTCCACCGCTTCGACAGCCGCCGCACCTGGCCGGCGGCGTTCCTCAAGCGCACGTTCTATCGCCGCCGCTATCGCACGCACGTCGCCAGCTTCCGCTGGCTGCTCTCCGACCGGATGGCGCAGAACAAGCTGTGGCGGCGCTCGTTCTGGGAGGAGCACAACCTGCGCTTCCCGGAGGGCGTCCTGCACGAGGACATCCCGGTCGTGCTGCCCGCCCACTTCCTCGCCCGCTCGGTCGACGTCATCGCGCGCCCGGTCTACCTGTACCGCGAGCGCGACCACGGCGAGCCGTCGATCACGCAGCGCCGCACCGAGCTGCGCACGCTGCGCGACCGCATGGCCGCGATCGAGCAAGTGCGCTCGTTCCTGGTCAGCCACGGGCCGCCCGGCTCGCGGCGCTGGTACGACGAGAGCGTCGTCGAGGAGGACCTGCGCTACCACCTCGACGCCCTGCCCGAGGGCGACGACGAGTACCGGGCCGCGTTCCTCGACGAGGCGGTCGCGTTCCTCGAGCGCGCGGGCACCGACGTGGAGCGGCACCTGCCCGCCATCCAGCGCCTGAAGTGGCATCTGGTGCGCCGCCGCCGGCTGCCGGAGCTGCTGGAGGTCCTGCGGTTCGAGGCGACCGCCCTGCACAGGCGGCCGAAGACGGTGATCCGCGGCCGCCTGTACGGCGACTACCCCTTCCTGCGCGACGCCGAGCTGGGGGTCCCGCGCGCGGTCTACCGGCTCGACACGGCGCGCCGTCGCGCACGCCACGCCATGACGCTGCTGCGGCCCGACCGTCCTCAGGCGCGCGATCCGCGCCCGTACAGCACCTTGACGAGCCTGCCCAACAACCTGGTGGTGCGGGCCCGGTACGGGAAGTAGTGCAGCTCGCGCTTGGGCGCGAAGCGCGTGACGAGGATCGCCTGCTGGCGCGTGTACTTGCGGATCCCGGCGGCGCCGTGGCGGACGCCGAGGCCTGACTCCTTCCAGCCGCCCATCTGGAGCTCGAAGGCGAAGTAGTTGACGTTGGCGTCGTTGACGCACGCGTAGCCGCTCTCGAGCCGCCTGGCGATCTGCTCGCCGCGGGCACGGTCCTTCGTCCACACCGACGCTCCGAGGCCGTACGGCGAGTCGTTGGCGAGCCGGATCGCCTCCTCGGCGTCGGCGACCTTCATGATCGGGACCGTGGGCCCGAACGTCTCCTCCGTCATGGCGGTCATCGAGTGGTCGACGTCGGCCAGCACGGTGGGCTCGTAGAAGCGCCCCGCCCCCTCGCGCACCCTGCCGCCGGCGGTGATGCGGGCGCCCGCCGCGCGCGCCTGGTCGACATGGGTGGCGATGGTGTCGAGCTGCGATCCGAAGGTGATCGCGCCGACCTCCACGCTGGCGGGACCGTTCGGCGGGCCGACGCGCAGCGCCTTCACCCGCTCGGTGACAGCGTCCACGAACCGGTCGTAGATCGGCGCCTCCACGTAGACGCGCTCGACCGACACGCAGGTCTGGCCGCCGTTCTGCATCGAGTAGTAGGTCGCGGCGTTGGCGGCGCGCTCGAAGTCGGCATCGGCGAGCACGATCATCGGGTCCTTGCCGCCGAGCTCGAGCCCGACCGGCGTCAGCGTCTCGGCCGCCCGCGCCATCACCTTCCTGCCGGTCGCCGTCGAGCCGGTGAACATCACGAAGTCGACGTCGTCGATCAGGGCCTGCGCCGAGTCGGCGCCGCCGATCACGACCTGGATCGCGTCCTCGGGCAGCCCGCACTCGCGGAGGCCGTCCGCGAGCAGCAGCGACGTGAGCGGCGCCACCTGCGATGGCTTGAGGACGACGGCGTTGCCGGCCGCCAGGGCGGGAACCGCGTCGCCGAAGTTGTTGTTCAGCGGGTAGTTCCACGGGCCGATCACGCCCACCACCCCGACCGGCCCGTAGCGGACGAGGAGCTTGCGGCCGAGGACGAACGGGCTCGTGGTGCGGACCTTCTCGTCGGCCAGGTACTTGGGCGCGCGCTTGGCCCAGAACCCGAGCGCGCCCGCGCCGTACGCGACTTCGGCCACGAGCGCGTCCTCGTACGACTTGCCGCTCTCGTCGACGATCGTCTGCGCCACCCGGTCTGCGTTGTCGACCAGCCACTTCTGCATCCGCCGCAGCACGCGGGCGCGGCCGTCGTACCCGAGCGCCTCCCACGCCGGCTGGGCGGCGCGGGCGCGCGCCACCAGCCCCGCGACCTCGTCGGGGGCGGTGACGGGCAGGGTGCGGATGACCTGGCCGGTGGCCGGGTTCTCGACCTCGATGGTGTCAGTCTCCTGGATCGTCGCCATGCGAAGCATGCCAAGGCGCTCGCACGAGCTTGCGAGTGCGAGTAAGCCGCATACGGTTACGCGGCCAGCCGCTCGATCCGGGCCTCCTGCGTGGGCCGGTCGCGCGCGTCGGTGGGCAGCGTGCCGATCTTGTCGACCACGTCCATGCCCTCGCTGACCTCGCCGAACACCGTGTGCTTGCCGTCCAGCCACGGCGCGGCCGCGGTGGTGACGACGAAGAACTGCGAGCCGTTGGTGTTCGGCCCGGCATTCGCCATCGCCAGCGCGCCCTTGACGATCTTGTGGTCGTTGATCTCGTCCTTGAACGTGTAGCCCGGGCCGCCCGTTCCGGTGCCCTCCGGGCAGCCGCCCTGGATCATGAAGTCGGGGATCACGCGGTGGAAGATCAGCCCGTCGTAGAACCCCTTCTCGGCAAGGCGGCGGAAGTTGGCCACCGTCTCCGGAGCGTCCTCGTCGAAAAGCTCGAGGACGATGTCCCCGTGATTGGTGGTCATCGTCATCTGCGACATGGCGCCAACCGTAGCGGCCTGCCGCGGCGGGGCTCAGGCTCGCGCGGGTTCGATCCGGAGCGTGTGGCCTCGGATCGCGGTGCCGTCGACCGCGCCGGCGACCCGCTCCGCGTCCCCGGCCGGCACCTCGAGCAGCGCGAAGCGCTCGAGCAGCCGCACGTTGCGAACGGCCTCGCCGTCGAGCCCCGCCTGCGAGGTGACGGCGTGGATGAGGTCGGCCTCGGCGAGGCCGGCGGCGCGGCCGCCGGAGGCGATCAGCTTCGCGTACTCGCCGCGGCCGTTGGCGTCGTGCGGCTTGCGGTGGCGGCGCGGCGGCTCGTGGGTGCGCGCCGGCGCCACATGCGCGCCCTCGGCCCACGGCGCGACCTGCGTCCCGGCGTGCTTCTCGATCGCCGCGAGGTCGCGCCGCTGGCGCGGCTCGATGAACGTGATCGCGCGGCCCGACCGCCCGACGCGGCCGGTGCGGCCGATGCGGTGCACGTAGACGTCGGGCGAGGTCGGGACGTCGAAGTTGACGACGTGGGTGACCGCGGTGATGTCGAGCCCGCGAGCGGCGACGTCGGTGGCGACGAGGATCGGGAGCCGCCCGCCCTTGAACGCGATCATCACGCCGTCGCGGGCGCCCTGCGACATGTCGCCGTGCAGCGCCTTCACGTTCATGCCCTTGTCGCGCAGCGTCCGGTAGAGCTGCTCGGTGCGGATCTTGGTGCGCGTGAACACGATCGCCTGCTGCGGCCGCTCGGCCTCCAGCACGCGTACCAGCGAGCCGACCTTCTCCTGCGGCCGGGTCTCGAGGAAGAACTGCTCGACGGTGTCGATGGTCAGCGTCGCCGCCTTCACCTTCACCGTCACCGGGTCGTACAGATGGCGCTGGGCGAGGGCGCGGATCGGCGCCGGCATGGTGGCGCTGAACAGCGCCGTCTGGCGGCCGTTGGAGGTGTAGGAGAGGATCTTCTCGACGTCCTCGAGGAAGCCGAGGTCGAGCATCTCGTCGGCCTCGTCGAGCACCACGTAGCGGCACGAGTGCAGCATCAGCGAGTGGCGCGAGATCAGGTCGAGCACGCGGCCGACGGTGCCGACCACGATCGGCGCCCCGCCCTTCAGGTACGCCTGCTGGTCGCGGATCGGGGCGCCGCCGAACACCGCCACCGGGTCGACGCCCTTGCGGGACCCGTACACGCGCAGCGCCTGCGTGACCTGGATGCACAGCTCGCGCGTCGGCGTGAGGACGAGCGCCTGGACGTCCGCGTCGGACCCGTCGATCGACTGGATCATCGGCAGCCCGAAGGCGGCGGTCTTGCCGGTCCCGGTCTGCGCTTGGCCGATAACGTCGCGCCCCTCGATCAGCACAGGGATCGCCTGCTCCTGGATCGGGCTCGGCGCCTCGTAGCCGACGTCCCGCAGGGCGGCGAGGATCTCCTCTGCCAGCCCGAGCTCTGCAAACGTGCTCATTGAAGAAGTGACTCTATGACGCCGGGTCGAGCAACAGCTTGCCGGTGGTGCGCCGGCCCTGCAGATCCTCGTGCGCCCGCCGGGCGTCGGCGAGCGGGTAAACCGCGCCCTCGACCACGCGCAGGTCCCCGCGCGCCACGCGGTCGAACAGGTCGCGCAGCGGCGCGGCGAGCATCTCCCGCGGCTTGGAGAGGCAGTGCGCCAGCCAAAAGCCGACCACCGCGCTCGAGTGGCGGAGCAGGTTGCCGGCGGCGACGCGGTTGGGCTCGCGCGACGCCATGCCGTAGGTGACCAGCCGCCCGAACGGCGCCAGCGCGCGCAGCGAGGCGTCGAACACGCTGCCGCCGGCCATCTCGAGCACGACGTCGACGCGCCGCCCGTCGTTGGCGGCGATCAGCGCGTCGGTCAGGTCCTCGCGGGTGACGTCGACGGCCGCGTCGGCGCCCAGCTCGAGCGCCAGCGCGCGCTTCTCCTCGGTCGACGCGGTGGCGATCACGTACGCACCGAACGCCTTCCCGAGCTGGACCGCGAGCGAGCCGACGCCGCCGGCCGCCGCATGCACGACCACGCTCTCGCCCGCGACCACGTGGGCGGAGGTGCGGTAGAGGTGCCAGGCGGTCAGGCCCTGGATCAGCAGCGCCAGAGCCGCGGCGTCGGACACGCCGTCGGGGATGTCGAACGCGGTGGCCTTCGGCGCCGCGGCGTACTCGGCGTAGCCGCCGCTGGCGAGCATCGCCACCACGCGGCGCCCGTCCTCGGTGGTGCCCGCCACCTCCGCGCCGGGGATCAGGGGCAGCTCGTAGGGCGCGAGGTAGGAGTTCTCGCGCGCGTGGGTGTCGGCGAAATTGACCCCGGCGCGGCTCACGCGCACCAGGAGCTCGTGCTCGGCCGGCGCGGGCACCGGCGCGTCGTCGACGACCTCGAGGACGTCCGGCCCGCCCCAGCGATCTATGCGAATGGCGCGCACGAGTGCGCGCAGGCTAGATGATCGGTCACGCCGCGGGTCGTGGAATCGGTCATCGGCTCGCTAGGCTGCCCGCCGCATGTCGCTGACCGTTGTGGGATCGATTGCCTTCGACGCCGTCGAGACGCCGACCGGCAAGCGCGACCGCCTGCTCGGCGGCGCGGCCGTGCACTTCTCGCTGGCGTCGTCGTTCCTGGCCGAGACCCGGATCGTCGGGCCGGTCGGCGACGACTTCGGCCCGGACGAGTACGCGGTCCTCCACGAGCGCGGAGTGATCACCGACGACGTCGAGCACGTGGCGGGTGGCAAGACGTTCTTCTGGGCCGGCCGCTACGAGCGTGACCCCAACGTCCGCCACACGCTGCAGACCGACCTGAACGTGTTCGCGGACTTCGAGCCGAAGCTGTCGCCGGCGGCGGCCGCCGCCGAGACTCTGTTCCTGGCCAACATCCACCCCGACCTCCAGCGCGCAGTGCACGAGCAGTGCACGCAGGCGCGGTTCGTGGCCATGGACACGATGAACATGTGGATCGAGGTCACGCGGACCTCGCTCGAGCACACGATCGCCGGCGTCGACTGCCTGATCGTCAACGACGAGGAGGTCAAGCAGCTGACGGACGAGCCGAACCTCGTGCGCGCCGCTCGCGCCGTGCACGAGATGGGCCCGCGCGTGGTGATCGCCAAGCAGGGCGAGCACGGCGCCGGCATGTACACGCCCGACGGCTTCTTCGGCCTGCCCGCCTACCCGACCCCTGACGTCGTCGACCCGACCGGCGCCGGCGACACCTTCGCGGGCGGCTTCATGGGCTACGTCGCCGCCCACGCCGGCGAGGAGCTGACCGACGAGCTGCTGCGCCGCGCGATCGCCTATGGCACCGCGATGGCCTCGTTCAACGTCGAGGCGTTCGGGACCGAGCGGATGCAGACGCTGACCGGCGACGAGGTCGCCGACCGCGTCGCCGAGCTCCAGCGCATCACGCGCTTCGACGCCGCGGCCGTGCCGCTGCGGGCCTAGACACTCGCCCCTTCCGGAGGTACCATGGGCCCAATGGGCTGGGCGATGCTGTACCTGTTCGTCTTCCTCAAGCTGCCGATCGTCGCCGCCTGCTTGCTGATCTGGTGGGCCATCCGGCAGGAGCCGGGCTATGACGACTCAGACGGCGGTGGCGGCGGCTACCGCCGGCCGCATCCGGCGCCGAAGCTGCCGCACGCCCCACGCCGCGGCCCGCATCGTGAGGCGGCGCCGCCCGCTCCGCCGCGCGTGCGCACCGTCGTCGCCCGCGCGCGCGAGTCGCAGCGTTGATCACGTCCGTCCTGTCCGACGGCACGATCCGCCGCCTGGTCGCGGAGGGGCGGATCGTCATCGACCCGTGGCAGCCGGAACGGGTCCAGCCCGCGTCCGTCGACCTGCTGCTGGGGAACTCGTTCCGGGTGTTTCACAACCACCGGGTGACGGCGATCGACCTGCGCGACCCGCCGCGGAACCTCACCGAAGAGGTGGTGGTCGAGGGAGCCGACCCATTCGCGATCCACCCCGGCGAGTTCGTGCTCGGCCGCACGCAGGAGTACGTCGAGCTGCCCGAGGACGTGGTCGCCCGCATCGAAGGCAAATCGTCGCTCGGCCGCCTGGGCCTGATCGTGCACGCCACCGCAGGCTTCGTGGACCCGGGCTTCCGAGGCACGCTGACGCTCGAGATCACCAACCTCACGCGCGTCCCGATCAAGCTCTACGCCGGCCTGCCGATCGCGCAGCTCTCGTTCATGGCGCTCGACGCGCCCGCCGAGCGGCCGTACGGCTCGGCCGAGCTGGGCTCGCACTACCAGGGCCAGGTCGCCGCCACCGAGTCGCGCTACATGCGGTAGCTTGCCCGCCGTGCTGGAGTTGCTCGCCACGGCCGCCGAGGGCGCCGAGGAGACCTCGAAGACCCCCTTCTACATCGCCGGCCTCGTGCTCGTGGTGTTCGCGCTCGTGGTCTCGGCGATCGGCATTCGCGGGCACGAGCACTTCCCGCGCACCGAGGGCGCCGCCCGCGCGGTGATGGGCCTGGCGGTCCTGCTCGTCGCCCTCACGCTGGCGACTGCTGTGCTTACGGGCTAGGGGCCCGTCCCAACGGGCACAATACGTCGTATGGGCACCGAGGAGCAGACCCTGAGCGGCGACGGCGTAGCCACGGCGTCCGAGACTCTCAGCATCACCGACAACCGGACCGGTCGCACGTACGAGGTGCCGATCGAGGACGGCACGATCCGCGCGCCGGCGCTGCGCGAGATCAAGGTCGACGAGGACGACTTCGGCCTCATGACCTACGACCCCGCGTTCATGAACACCGCCTCGTGTCGCTCCGCGATCACGTTCATCGACGGCGACAAGGGCGTGCTCGAGTACCGCGGGTATCCGATCGAGCAACTCGCCGAGCAGTCCAGCTACCTCGAGGTCGCCTACCTGCTCGTGCACGGCGAGCTGCCGACGCAGCCCCAGCTCGAGGAGTGGGAGCACGAGATCACGATCCACACGTTCGTGCACGAGAACGTCAAGAAGTTCATGGAGGGCTACCGCTACGACGCGCACCCGATGGGGATGCTGTGCTCGTCGGTCGCCGCGCTGTCGACGTTCTATCCGGACGCGCCGCAGATCAAGGACCCGGAGATCCGCTACTCCCACGTGATCCGGCTGATCGCGAAGATGCCGACGCTCGCGGCGTTCGCCTTCCGCCACAACATGGGGCAGCCGTACGTCTATCCGGACAACGACCTGCGCTACCCCGGCAACTTCCTGAACATGCTCTACAAGATGACCGAGCTCAAGTACCAGCCGGACCCGCGGCTGGAACGGGCGCTCGACATCCTCTTCATCCTCCATGCCGACCACGAGCAGAACTGCTCGACCAACGCGGTACGGGCGGTCGGCTCCTCGCAGGTCGACCCGTACTCGGCTGTGGCGGCCGGCGTCGCCGCCCTCTACGGCCCGCTGCACGGCGGCGCCAACGAGGCCGTCCTGCGGATGCTGCGCCGGATCGAGAGCAAGGAGAACATCCCCGACTTCATGCAGGGCGTGAAGGACGGCAAGGAGCGCCTGATGGGCTTCGGCCACCGGGTCTACAAGAACTACGACCCGCGGGCCAAGATCATCAAGAAGGCGACCGACGAGGTGTTCGAGGTCACCGGCACCAACCCGCTGCTCGACATCGCGCTCGAGCTCGAGAAGATCGCGCTCGAGGACGACTACTTCGTCAGCCGCAAGCTGTACCCGAACGTCGACTTCTACTCGGGGCTCATCTACGAGGCGCTCGGGATGCCGGTCGGCATGTTCCCGGTCCTGTTCGCGATCCCGCGCACGAGCGGCTGGATCGCGCAGTGGCTGGAGATGATCGACGACTCCGAGCAGAAGATCGCGCGCCCGCGCCAGATCTACACGGGCGACCGCGGGCGCGACTATGTGCCGATCGGCGAGCGGGGGTAGGGCCAGCCGTACTGCGCCGGCGACCGAGTCGGTTCTAAAATGAAACCGTGCGCTACACGCTCCCCAGCGGCGTCCGGGTCGTGGTCAGGCCGATCGAGCCCGGGCGACAAGGACCGGCTCGTCAACGGCCTCCGGCAGCTCAGCCTGGAGAGCATCCGCAGGCGCTTTCTGGCCGCAAAGCCGAGCTTTTCGCGGTCGGAGCTGCGCTACCTGACCGAGGTCGACGGCGTCAACCACATCGCACTCGTGGCGGTGCTCGAGGACGACCCCGAGCAGCTCGTGGCGGTCGCGCGCTGCGTCCGGCTGCCGGATCGCCCCGACACCGCCGAGATGGCGATCGTGGTCGGCGATCCGTGGCAGGGCCAAGGCCTCGGGCGCGAGCTCGCGCGCCGGCTCGCGGACGCGGCGCTGACGGTCGGGATCCGCCGCTTCGCCGCCACGATGCTCGGCGACAACGAGGCCGCGCGACGGCTCATGCTCACGTTCGCGCGCCGGCTCGAAGCGGGCCGCATCTCGGCCGGCCTGCGCGAGGTCGTGGTCGAACTGGCCGCCTAGCCAGTTTTCGGTTGATCAAACCCCGCCTTCCCGCGGTCGATAGGCTGGTCGCGGGCGCCGACCCCCGGTGCCCCACCCCTGAACGGTGCCTACCAAGCGCTCGTCAATGACTGCAGTGGCCCCACGCCGAGTGCCGGCGGGCGCCTCTCTGCTGGACGCGCTCGGGGTTGCGGTGTGCCTGGCGGGCAACCGCGACGAGGACGCGCCGGTGCTGTACGTCAACGACGCGTTCGAGGCGCAGACCGGCTGGACCGCCGACGTTGCGCTCGGCCGCAGCCTCGAGGACGTGCTCGGCCCGGCGGCCGGCGAGACGACCAGGCCCGGCCAGGCGGTGGTGCCGATCCGGCGCCGTGACGGCTCCTCGCTGCGCTGCGAGCTGACCGTCACCGAGGTGCCCGGGCCCGCCGCCGAGGTCGCGTGCTGGGCGGTCGTGCTGGTCGAGCTCGGGGAGCGCGAGCAGGGCGCTGACGAGGCGGGGATCGTCGAGACCGTCCTGCGCGTCGAGCGCGATCGCGCCCAGACCTACCTCGACGTCGCCAGCGCGCTGCTCGTGATCCTCTACGGCGACGGCACCGTCGCTCTGCTCAACCGTCACGGCCGCCAGCTGCTGGGCGACCCGGCCGGCGAGCTGGTGGGCGCGAGCTGGGTCGATCATGTGGTGGCGCCGGAGGACCGCTCGGCGGCGCGCGAGATCCTGACGCGGCTGCTCACGCAGGGCGAGGGCGTCGAGCACTACGAGAGCGACGTGCTCACGCGGACGGGCGCGCGGCGGCGGATCGCCTGGCAGGTGACGTCGCTGGCCGACCCCCGGGGCCGGATCGTCGCCGTGCTCTCCGGCCAGGACATCACCGACCGGGTGCGCGCCGAAGCGCAGCTGCGCCGGCTCGCGTTCTTCGACGCGCTGACCGAGCTGCCGAACCGTGCGCAGCTCGAGTCCGGCCTGCGGAACGCCGTCACGCGCGCGCGGCGGCGCGATCGCGCGGTGGCGCTGCTGCTCGTCGACGTCGACAACTTCAAGCTCGTCAACGACTCGCTCGGCCATGGGGCCGGCGACCGGCTGCTGCGTCGCATCGCAGGCCGCCTGCGCGGTTCCCTGTGCGAAGGCGCGCTGCTGGCGCGCACGGGCGGTGACGAGTTCATGCTGCTCGCCGGCGACCTGCAGCGCGACCGCGCCGAGACCGCCGCGCGCGAGGCGGCCGGCGAGATCGCGCGTCGACTCTCCAAGCCGTTCACCGTCTCCGGCGCCGAATTCCACGTCGAGGCGAGCATCGGGATCTCGCTGTTCCCGGACGACGCCGACGGCGCTGAAGAGCTGCTCCAGCACGCCGACGTGGCGATGTACGAGAGCAAGGGCCGCGGGCGCGCGGCCTCGACCGTGTACGCGGGCGTCGCCCACGATCCGCTGGAGCGCTTGTCGCTCTCGCGCCGGCTACGCCGCGCGATCGCGCGGGGCGAGCTCGTCCTGCACTACCAGCCGATCGTGTGGACCGCGAGCGGGCGGCTCCACTCGATGGAGGCCCTGCTGCGCTGGAACGACCCCGAGCGCGGGCTCGTGTTTCCGGAGGCGTTCATCCCGGCGGCCGAGGAGATGGGGCTGATCGACCCGATCGGCGCGTGGGTGATCGATGCGCTGGCGGCGCAACTCGCCGAGTGGCAGGCCCAGGGCGTGCAGCCGCGCGTCTCCTTCAACGTGTCGGCGCGCGAGCTGCACCGGCCCGACTTCGCCGCCGACCTCGGCGAGCGCCTGCGCAGCGCCGGCGCCGACCCGTCGCTGCTGACGATGGAATTGACCGAGTCGGCCACCCTGCGCGAGCCGGAGCGGATCGGCCCGCTGCTGCGCGAGCTGCGGGCGCTCGGCCTCCAGATCGCGATCGACGACTTCGGGGCCGGATGGTCGTCGCTGTCGCGGCTGCGCTCGCTGCCGGTTCAGATTCTCAAGATCGACCGCTCGTTCCTGCGCGAGATCCCGGACGACCCGGAGGCCGGCGCGATCGTGCGCGCGGTGATCGCGCTGTCGGACGCGCTCGGGCGCACGACCGTCGCCGAGGGGGTGGAGCTGCCGGTCCAGCAGCACTTCCTCGCCGCCCAGGGCTGCCCGCTCGCGCAGGGCCACCTGTTCGGGGACGCGGTGCCGCCGGCCGTGATGACCGAGCGGCTGCACGCCGAGCAGACCTAGGTGCGTCTCGCCGCCGCGCTCGTCGCCTGCGTGGCGCTGGCGGCGTGCGGCGATGATGAGGAAGAGCCGGCAGCGCCGGCCGGCGCGTTCGCAGACCTGACCGTCACGGTCGACCCGGATGGCGAGGGCGGGAAGCCGGCGCGGCGCGCCAGCATCACCTGCGAGGCGCCGGAGGACTCGGCCGTCTGCCGAGCGGTCGCACGCGTGCCGCCGAAGGCGTTCGAGCCGACGCCCGGCAACGTCGCCTGCACGCAGCAGTACGGCGGCCCGCAGACGGCGACGGTGGAGGGTACCCTGCGCGGCGACCCGGTCAGCGCCGAGTTCTCGCGCGTCAACGGCTGCGAGATCGCGCGCTGGCGCGACGCCGCCCCGCTCCTGGGCGCGGCCGGGTGAGCTGGCGGGTGACGGTCCGCAACGGGCCGCGGGTCGAGCGGCAGGACGCCGCGACGCTCGCGGAGGCGCTCGACCTGCTCGAGACCGAGGCCCGGGTGGCGGCGAACACCACGCGGCGCGGGACGATCGACGTGCGCGTGCGGAGGTTCGAGCCGGGCGACCAGGTCGCCGTCCGGGCCGAGCTGCGAGGGCCCGGCGTGCGCGCCGGCTTCGACGTGCGCGGCGACGGCGCCGTGCAGGCGTGGACAGGCCGCGTGCGCCGGCGACTGATCGAGCCGGAGAACGGCGAGACGCCGTTCGAAGCGCTCCGGCGGACGGTTCAGAGCACCAGGGTCGAGCCGTAGCGCCGCAGCCATGCGGCGTGGTCGCGCCAGTCGGGCACGCGCGACTCGAGCAGCAACCAGAACCGCGGTGAATGGTCCATCACCTCGAGATGGCACACCTCGTGCTCGACCACGTAGTCGAGCACCGGCTCGGGCGCCAGCAGCAGCCGCCAGTTGAAGGACATCGCGCCGCCCTGCGAGCACGAGCCCCAGCGCGTGCGCTGGCCGCGGATCGTCAGCTTCGTGTACGAGGTGCCCGCGCGCGCGACCGCGGCGTCGAGCCGCGGCGCGATCTCGGCGCGCGCGGCCCGGCGGTACCACCGCTCGATCGCCGCCCCGGCGACCGCGTCGGCCGGTACCAGCAGCGAATCACCGCGCCGGTGCGCTCTCGTCCGGCCCGGCTGCGGGACCAACCGCAGCTCGCGGCCCAGGTACGGGACCGTCCCCGGGGTCCGCGCGACCTCGGCGGCCGCCCGCGCCAGCGCCCGGCGACGGCGCTCGATCCACGGCGCGAGCTCGCGGACGGCCTCGTCGGCCGCCCGCAGGGGCGCCCGCCGCGGCAGCGTCACCCGCACCGCGCCGTCGTTCTCCACGCTCACGCGCACCTGCCGCGCGCGCGGCGATCGCCTCAGGGTGTACTCGCTCACTCGTTGCCATGATGACCGCCGTGGCGGACTGGACGGTCAAGCTGCCGGCGGCGGTGCGGGAGCCGTACGAGGTGTTCATCAACGGCGTCAGGCAGCAGCCCGGCAAGGACTTCGAGGTCCGCGGGCGGACACTCATCTTCGACCGCCCGCTCGCCAAGGAGGGCCGGCTCGGGTTCTGGCGCTGGTTCTGGGGCGCCTGGGGAATCGGCACCTACCGCACGAACGACCAGGTCGACGTCACCTGGTTCGTCGGCGGTAACCCGCGAGTTGCGCACGCGCTCGACATCGAGCCGCCGCCATCCGATACCGTCGGCTCAACATAGTTCCATCATCAATCGGAGGGCTGATGAGAGGGAGAGGGACACTCGCGGCAGCAGTGGCGGCGCTGCTGCTCATTCCGGCCGCGGCGAGCGCGCAGGCGCCACCAGGGGCGGCGATCTCCAACAACCTGGAGTACGTCACGCGGGTTGCGGCCGCAGCGGGCATCACCGAGGGCAAGTTCGACTACGTCCGCGGCAGGAAGGTGCTCGTCATCACCGGCCGCTTCGGCTTCAAGACGTACGACGTAAGCGACCCGGAGGATCCGGAGCTGCTCGACGAGTTCCTGCCGGCCGGGATCGACGCGCCGGGGACCACGACCTCACCGCTGGGCGGCTACTGGCAGAACGAGGACATGGAGCTCGACACGCGCCGCAAGCTGATCATCGGCGCGCTCGATCCGCGGCACAACGACGCCGGTCCGGCCGACGGCCCGTGCCCGCACAACGACGGCCTCGCCGTGCGCGACGTCGACTGCGAGAGCGGGTTCTTCGTGATCTCGTACGCCGATCCGAGCAACATGCGCCAGATCGGCGACTTCGTGAGCCTCCCGTCCGGCCACACGTCGAGCTGCATCCAGGACTGCCGGTACATCTGGACCGGCGGCCCCGCGCGGCGCTCGGACCAGGATTGGCTGACCACCATCATCCAGCCGGCCCCCGGCCCGACCACGCTCCAGAACCGCTTGATCGGCGACGGGCGGCCGATCTGGGTCACCGACCTGCGTGACCCGGCAAATCCGCGCGTGTCCGACGAGCCGATCGACCTCTACCGCAACGACGGCTACACCGACTACTCGCACGACGTGGACGAGGACGCCCGCGGAGTCGCGTGGGTGGCCGGCCGCGGCGGCATCCGGGGCTACGCCTCGAGGGGCCGCCACCGCGACCCGTACCAGAACCGCGTCCGCCAGGCGACGCCGTTCGACCCGATCCTGGTGGCCGGCGGCGGCATCGAATGGGATGAGCCGCCCGCCCGCGCCAACGACGGCAACGACGGCGTGGCGCAGGCCACCGACTTCATGCACAACTCCGGCCGGCCGACGGACGGCGCGGTCCGCGCGTCGGGCGTGAGGAGCGGCAACGTGCTGATCGGGACCGAGGAGGACTTCACGACACCCTGCCAGGAGAGCGGCAGGATCGTGGCGGTCGACCTCACCGATTCGTGGGGCGGCGAGCCCGCGCAGAACTCGACGCGGACGAGGCCGTACCGGATGAATGCCCTGGACAGCTTCCATCCGTTCCTCGACACGCCGGAGACGGCCAACCCGGCCCTCGGGTGCTCGGCGCACTACTTCGAGATCCGTGCGTCGACGCTCGCGGCGGGGTGGTACGGCCAGGGCCTGCGGCTGGTCGACGTCAGCGACGCGCGTGACCTGCGGCAGATCGGCTACTACCGCGTGACGAGCACGGGCGCCGACAACCCGTCGTCGAACTCGTGGGACGTCGCCTGGTACAACGACCGCGCCCCGAGGGGCAGCCGGGCCCGTAAGGCCGGCCGCAAGTCGCGCGGCGACTACATCTACCTGATGGACATGTCGCGCGGCGTCGAGATCCTCCGGTTGAGGGGCGGCGCGAACGCCTCGGCCCGGATGAAGTCGGTCGTCGCACCGAGCGTGCGCAAGAACGACCGCTGGGCGGCGAAGCCCGTCGCCGGCTCGAGCCTGGCGAGCGGCGGCTACGTCTGCCCGCTGTTCACGGCTCCGTCGTGACCTGAATCGCTCTGCGGGGCGCCGTGCCTAGACCGGCACGGCGTCCCGCCAGGGCGCCATCGAGCGCAGCGCGCTGAGGATCGCGCGCGTGGCGGTGGAGCGGTTGAGCGTGAAGAAGTGGATCCCGGGTGCGCCCTTGGCGAGCAGGTCGGCGCACTGGAGGGTCGCGTAGGCGACGCCGAAGTCGGCCACCGCGTCCGGCTGGTCGGCGCGCAGGCCGAGCTCGCGCAGCAGGTTGGCCGGGATGGTGGCCCCGATCATGCTGGTGAAGCGCCGGATCTGGTCGTAGTTGGTGATCGGCATGATCCCCGGGATGATCGGGACGTCGATCCCGGCCTCGCGCGCGCGGGCCACGAACTCCCAGTAGCACGCGTTGTCGAAGAACAGCTGGGTGATCAGGAACCGCGCGCCGGCGTCGACCTTCTCCTTGCAGTAGCGCAGGTCGCTCTCCGCCGACTCGGCGTGGATATGGACCTCCGGGAAGCAGGCGGCGCCGATCGCGAAGTCGTACTCGTTGCGGATCAGCTCGATCATCTCGCGCGAGTACTCGAGGCCGCCCTCGGTCGCCTTCCACTCGGTCTCGCCGGCCGGCGGGTCGCCCCGCAGCGCGAGCACGTTCTGGATGCCGGAGTCGCGCATGGCGTCGAGCATCTCGCGCAGCTCGCCCGCCGTCGCGCCCACGCAGGTGAAGTGCGCCATCGCCTCGAGGCCGTGCGTGGCCTTGATCGAGGAGACGATGTCGACGGTCTTGCGCTTCTGGGTCGTGCTGCCGGCGGCGCCGTAGGTCACCGACACGAAGGTCGGGTCCATACGCGACAGCTCCGCCAGGGCGCGGCCGAGGTTCCGCTCGCCCTCGTCGGTCCTGGGCGGGAAGAACTCGAACGAGAAGGAGGGCTCGCCTCCGTCCGCAAGTCGCTCGTCGATCCGCATGCGGGAAGTCTACGACCAGCGCTCCGGGGAACCGCCCTGCCGCCGGGCCAGCCCGCGCCGCTCCAGATGGTTCAGGTAGGACAGCGTCTTGCTCAGCAGCCACTGGACGGTCGCCTCGGTGAAACGCTCGCCGTAGACCGCCTGCGCTATCTCATACGGCGTGCGCGGGCCTTGGTCGAGTTCGGCCCGCACCGCCGCCAGGCGCTGCTCCACGAGCGCGCGGTTGGCGGCCACGTGACCGGCGACGTCGGTGAACGGGCGCCCGTGGCCGGAGAGGACGAGCCGGGCGTCGAGCCGCTCGACCTTGCCGAGCGAGTCGAGGAACTCGGCCACCGGGTCGGGCGTGTGGCCGGCGTCGAAGTAGAGCGAGACGCGGCCGAGCAGGTGGTCGCCGGAGATCAGCAGTCGGCGCTCGGGCTGGTACAGGCAGATGTGCGAGGGCGCGTGGCCGGGCGTCTCGATCACCTGCCACGTGCCGAGGTCGGTGTCCACGGTGTCGCCCTCGGCGAGCTCGCGGTCGACGTGCAGGGTTCCGGCCTGGCCGCTGCCCTGGCTGAGGCGCCGCTCGAGCCAGCGACTGACGTCGTCTGCCGGGACGCCGCTCTGATGCGCGACCACCAGCCGCCGCGCGATCGCCTGCTCCGGGTCCTCGGCCATGGCCGTGTGGTGCGCGTGGTTGCGGTGCATCCAGACCTGGCACCCGGCGCGCTCGGCGATCGGCGGCGCCTGGCCGCAGTGGTCGACGTGCGCGTGCGTGCACACGATCAGCCGCACGTGCTCGATGGTCAGCCCGGCCTGGTCGAGCGCGCGGTCGAGGTGGGCCATCGACCCGGGCTCGTGCATGCCGGTGTCGACCAGCACGATCCCCGAGCCGCTCGCCAGCGCCCAGGCGTTGCAGTGCGGGACGCCCGGCCAGGGCAGCGGCAGCCGCAGCCGCCAGATCCCGGGGACCACCTTCTCTCCCCGTCCGACCTCGCGGCTGCGGGTGGGCTTGCGCACGGCGCCGGACGGTAATCCAATGCGGCTTACTCGCACTCACAAGTTCGTGCGAGCGCCTTAGCATGACGCCCGATGACGGTGGTGACCGACTACTTCGAGGCACTCGCGCGCCGCGACGTCGAGGCGATGGCGGCGCTGTGGGCGCCGGATGGGACCGACCACATCGCCGGCCAGGTCGACGCCGTCGGCCCGAGCGGCGTCCGCGAGTACTTCACCGAGCTGTTCGAAGCGTTCCCGGACTTCGCGCTGACCGTGCGCTCCACGGTCGCGGAGGGCGACCGGACGGCAGTGCACTGGACCGCCACGGGCACGCATCTCGGGCCGTTCTGGGGCGTCGAGCCGACCGGCGCCCGTGTCGAGCTCGAGGGCATCGACCTGCTCGAGGTGCGTGACGGCCGGCTCGTCCGCAACGACGCAGTGCCGGACTCGTTGTCGGTCGCCCGTCAGGTCGGCCTGCTGCCGCGGGCCGGCTCCGCGGCCGAGCAACGGCTGTTCGGGGCGTTCAACGTCAAGACCAGGATGGGGCGGCGGGCGGTCGCGCGGCGCGACCTCGAGCGGGTGGCCGACGGCGTGTGGCTCCTCCGCGGCGGCGTCCCGCGGACGATGAACGTGTACTTCCTGGAGGACGAGGGCGGCGGCGTGACGATGTACGACGCCGGCATCCGCTCGATGACGCATGCGGTCGCCGAGGCGGCGGCGCCGCTCGGCGGAATCAACCGGATCGTGCTCAGCCACGCCGACGCCGACCACCGCGGTACCGCCTCCGGCCTGCGCGTGCCGGTCTATTGCCATGAGGCCGACGTGGAGGCGGCGCAGAGCGACGAGCCGTTGCGGTCGTACATGCGGCTCGACAAGCTCGGGATCCCGGCCCGCTACGCCTATCGGCGCCTGATGAGCTTCTGGGACGGCGGCGCCGTGGAGATCGCCGGCACGGTCGGCGAGGGCGACGACGTGAGCGGCTTCCGGGTGGTCCACCTGCCCGGTCACGCGCCGGGGATGATCGGCCTGTTTCGCGACTCCGACCGGCTCGCGCTGACCGGCGACTGCTTCTACGTGGTCGATCCCGAGACCTCGCGCAAGGCCCCGCCGGGACCGCCGCACGAAGCCTTCAACGAGGACACCGAGCAGGCGCGCGACTCGATCCGCAAGCTCGCCGCGCTCGACCCGTCCGCAGCCTGGCCGGCCCACCTCGACGCGCTGACCGGCGACGTGCGGACGCAGCTCGAGCGCGCGGCCTCGGCGTGATGGCGCGGCGCGGACGGCTGAAGGCGCCGGCGGTCGAGTATCGCTCCGCGGACGGGGACGTGCTCGCCCTGCGCGCCTCGATGACGGTGGGGACGCGCCGGCAGTACCAGGACACTCTGGGCGGGTCGCCCCTGTCACAGGAGGACGCCTGGCACCGCGCGGTCGAGTTCCTGTTCGAGCGGCTGGCGGTGAGCTGGGCGGTCGCCGGCGTCGACCCCATCACGCGCCAGAAGGAGCTGCTCGTCCGGTTCCGGATGGCCTCGCAGGACGAGCGGCGCTGGATCCGCGACGTGCTGCGCGAGCACGTCGCCGAGTACTTCCCCGAGCTGCCGCCGCCGTGACGCCGGACCCGGGAGCGTTCGCCACGCTGTTGTGCGACTACTGCCTCGAGGTCGCGCCCGGGCAGCAGGTCGTCGTGCGCTCCACGTCGCTCGCCGGGCCGCTGCTGCTGGCCCTCCAGCGTGCGATCTTGGAGCGCGAGGCGTGGCCGCACCTCCGCGTGGCGCTGCCCGAGCAGGAGGCCGGCTTCTGGGCCGCCGCCCGCGACGTGCACCTCGATTCGTTCTCGCCGCTCGACCTGGCCGAGGCGTCGGGCGTGGACGCCGCCATCACGATCCAGGCGCCGGAGAACACGCGCGCGCTCGCCGGCGTGGACCCCGCGATGCTGTCGCGCGCCGCTCTGGCGCGGGCGCCGGTGCGGGAGGCGGCCCTGGGGCGGCGCTGGTGCGTGTCGGTGTGGCCGACGCCGGCGCTGGCGCAACAGGCCGACATGTCATCTGCGGACTTCGCCGCGTTCGTGCGGCGGGCGCTGTTCCTCGACCGCGACGATCCTGTCGCCGCGTGGCGTGACCTGTCCTCCATACAAGCGCAGTTGATCTCGAAGCTGGACGGCGCTTCGGAACTGCGCATTGAGGGAGATGGCACGGATCTTCGGTTGGTGGTGGCGGGCCGCACGTGGATCAACTCGGATGGGCGGCGCAACATGCCTTCGGGCGAGGTGTTCACCGGCCCGGTCGAGACGTCCGCCTCGGGAGTCGTGCGGTTCGGTGTGCCGTCCTCGCCGCGGGGCGTGGAGGTCTCCGGGGTGGAGCTCTCGTTCCGCGAAGGGGTCGTCGTCTCCGCCCGCGCGGATCGCGGCGACGACGTGCTCGGAGCCATGCTCGCCACCGACGACGGCGCGCGCCGGCTCGGCGAGATCGGGATCGGCACGAACTTCGGCATCGACCGCGCCGTCGGGATGACGCTGCTCGACGAGAAGATCGGAGGCACCGTCCACCTCGCCCTCGGGCGCTCGTACCCGGAGACCGGCGGCACCAACGAGTCCGCGATCCATTGGGACCTGATCTGCGACCTCCGCAGCGGAGGCCGCCTGACCGCCGACGGCACCCCGATCCTCGTCGACGGCCGGCTCGTGTAGGGGGCGAACCTTCGGCCGTGGCGCCTATGACCGGTAATGCGGTCAAAGGCCCGCCACGGACCCCGCGATCGCAGCGCTTGCGAGCGCTCAACACGGGGTCGTCGCCCGCCGGCAGCTGCGCGCGCTCGGGCTCAGCAACGACCGCGATCAGCCGCAGCGCCCGCAGCCGGGCGACTTCACCGCGATCCACCGCGGCGTGTACGCGGTCGGGCACCCCGCGCTGAGGACTCGAGGGCCGCTGGATGGCCGCCGTACTGGCCGCCGGCACCGACGCCGTGCTCAGCCACATCACCGCCGGCGGCGCCTGGGTCCTACGCCCGCTCGGCGCCGGCCTCATCCACGTCACCGTCCCCGGCGACGGCGGCCGCAAACGCCGACCAGGCATCCGCATCCACCGCAGCCGCACCCTCACCCCGAGCCGACACCACCACCCACCGCGGCATCCCCATCACCACCCCCATCCGCACCATCATCGACCTCGCCAGCACCCTCGAGCCCCTCCCGCTCGAGCAAGCGCTCGACCAAGCCGACCGCCGCGGCCTGATCGACTTCGCCGAACTCAAGACAAGGCCGATCCCGCGCTCCCTACAAGCCATCCTGGCCCGCTACACCGGCCCGACCTTCACCCGCAGCGAACTCGAAGACCGCTTCCACGCGCTCTGCGACAACCACGACCTGCCGCGGCCGATCAGCAACACCATCATCGAAGGCGAAGAAGTCGACTTCGCCTGGCGCAAACCGCGCCTGATCGTCGAGGTCGACGGCTACGGCTACCACCGCTCCCCGTCGCGCTTCGAGAACGACCGCGAACGCGACGTCATGCTCACCCTCGCCGGCTGGACCGTCCTGCGCTTCACCTGGACCCAAGTCACCGACCCGCCCCGACTGGGTCGCCCGCGCGGTCGCCAAGCGGCTGGCCGAGTGTGGCTGACCTCACCCCGCGCGCGGGAGGCACCGCGCTGGCTCGGACGGCCGCCCGGGCCGACACTTCTGGACATGGCCGTGCCCGCCGCAGCAGTCGCCCCTGCGCAGACCCCGGGCGCGCGACTGCGTCGGATCGGGGCCGACGCGCTGTACCTGCTGCTGGGCTTCTGCATGGCGATCGTCGCGCTGACGGTCAGCGTCACCGGCGTCACGCTGTCGCTCACGCTCGGGCTGCTGATCGTCGGCTTCCCGGTCGTCCTGCTCACGTTCGCGTGTGTGCGCCGGCTGGCGGGGCTCGAGCGCCACCGTGCCGCGCTCGTGCTCGGCGCCCCGATCGCCGCCGACTACCGGCTGCCGCCCGCCGACCGCCGCCTCGCGCCGCGGCTGAAGGCCGCCGCGCGCGACCCCCAGCGCTGGAAGGACCTCGCCTACATCGTGCTGCTCGGGGTGGTCGGCCTCGTGTGCGGCACGATCTGGGCCGTGCTGTGGGGCATGGCCCTCGGCAGCGTCACCCTTCCCGCCTGGTGGTGGGCGATGCCGGCCGACGCCACGTACCTCTCGTTCCAGATCGACACCTTCGAGGAGTCGATCGGCGCCGCGGCGATCGGCGTCGCGCTGCTGCCGGTCGCCGTGCTTCGCGCAGCGCCCGCTCGCGCTCGGCCAGGCCCACCTCGCGCGCCGGCTGCTCGGCCCCTCGCTAGCCGCCCGCGTGGAGCGGCTGACCGAGACGCGCGCCGGCGCCGTCGACGCCGCCACCGCCGAGCTGCAGAGGATCGAGCGCGACCTGCACGACGGCGCGCAGGCCCGCCTGGTGGCGCTCGCGATGGACCTCGGGATGGCCGAGGAGCGCTTCGACCGCGACCCCGACAGCGCGCGCGAGCTGCTCGGCGCCGCGCGCCGCGAGGCCAAGCGCGCGCTCTCGGAGCTGCGCGACCTCGCGCGCGGCATGCGCCCCGGCCTGCTGGAGGAGCGCGGCCTCGGCCCGGCGATCGCCGCGCTCGCCGGCCGCAGCCCGGTGCCGGCCACGGCGACCGTCGACGTCCCGAGAAGGCCGCCGGCGCCGGTCGAGACCGCCGCCTGGTTCGTGGTCTCGGAGGCGCTCGCCAACGCCGCCAAGCACAGCGACGCCGGGCGCGTGACGATCTTGCTCACCCAGCGCACCGGCAGCCTCCAGGTCGAGGTCGTCGACGACGGCCGGGGAGGCGCCGATGCCGCCGGCGCCGGTCTCAAAGGCCTCGCGCAGCGCGTGGAGGCCCTCGACGGCAGGCTCGAGGTGAACAGCCCTCCCGGCGGCCCGACGGTCGTGCGAGCATTGCTGCCGTGCGGGTGGTCATAGCCGAAGATCTCGCTCTCCTGCGCGACGGGCTCGAGCGGTTGCTGCGCGACAGCGGCTTCGACGTCGTCGCCGCGGTCTCCGACGGCCCGGCGCTGCTCGATGCCGTCGAACACACCCACCCCGACGTGGCGATCGTCGACGTCCGGCTCCCGCCGGCCTTCCGCGACGAGGGGGTCCGCGCGGCGCTCGAGCTGCGCGAGCGGCAGCCGGGCTTCCCGGTGCTGATCCTCTCCCAGTACGTCGAGCAGACCTACGCCGCCGAGCTGCTGGCCGACGGCGCCGGCGGCGTCGGCTACCTGCTCAAGGACCGGGTGTCGGACGTGCGCGAGTTCGTGGAGGCGGTGCGGCGCGTGGCGTCCGGCGGGATGGCGCTCGACCCCGAGGCCGTGTCCGAGCTCGTCGCCGGCCACGAGGACGGCCCGCTCGCCCAGCTCAGCACGCGCGAGCGCGCGGTCCTCGCGCTGATGGCCGAAGGCCGCACCAACAACGGCATCGCCGAAGAGCTCGAGATCACGCCGAGCGGCGTCGAGAAGCACGTGGCGAGCATCTTCGCGAAGCTCGGGCTGCCGCCGGCCGACACCGCGCACCGGCGCGTGCTGGCGGTGGTGGCCTACCTCAACGGGTGAGCACCAGCGGCGCGGCGCGCAACCGGGTACCTTCCGCCGTCCGATGCGCCGCACGAAGATCGTCGCCACGATCGGCCCCGCCTCGCGCGACCCGGAGGTGCTCGTGCGGATGGTCGAGGCGGGCATGGACGTCGCGCGGCTGAACTTCTCGCACGGCACCGCCGACGAGCACGCCGAGACGGCGCGGCAGGTGCGCGACGCCGCCGGCCGCGCGGGCCGCCAGGTAGCGGTCCTGCAGGATCTTCCGGGCCCAAAGCTGCGGATCGGGCCGCTGGTCGACGGCATCGCCGAGCTCAAGCCCGGCGATCGCCTGACCTTCGTGTGCGGCGCCGACGGCTTCGAGGGTGACGCGCAGCGGATGTCGATCACCTGGGCCGGCCTCGCCGACACCGTCCACGACGACGAGATCCTCTATCTCGCCGACGGCGCCGTACGGCTGCGAGTGACCGGCACCCGGCCGGGCGACGGCGAGATCGACGCCGAGGTCGAGATCGGCGGGGCCGTCGCCAGCCGCCAGGGCCTGAACATCCCCGGCGAGGCGGCGGCGCTGCCCGCCGTGCCCGAGGAGGACCTCGAGCACGTGCGCACCGGTGAGCGGATCGGGGTCGACCTGGTCGCGCTCAGCTTCGTCCGCCGGGCCGAGGACATCACGTTCCTGCGCAAGCACACGCGCCTGCCCCTGATCGCCAAGATCGAGAAGCCGCAGGCCGTCCAGCGCGCGGAGGAGATCGTGCGCGCCGCCGACTGCGTGATGGTCGCCCGCGGCGACCTCGGCATCGAGCTGCGGATCGAGGAGGTTCCGATCGTGCAGAAGCAGGTGATCGCGCTCGCCGGCGCGCTCGCCCGCCCCTCGATCACCGCCACCCAGATGCTCGACTCGATGGTCCGCTCGTCACGCCCGACGCGCGCCGAGGTGACCGACGTCGCCAATGCGATCCTCGACGGCACCGACGCGGTGATGCTCTCCCAGGAGAGCGCGGTCGGCCAGTACCCGGTCGAGTCGGTGGCGATGCTGGCATCGATCGCCGAGCGCACCGAGCTCACGCTGCCGTACCGCGACTGGAACGAGAAGCGCGTGCGGCGCGACCGCCGCGACCCCGCGTACACCCTCGCCTACACCGCCTGCCGGGCGGCGCACGAGCTCGGCCTCGCGGCGCTCGTGGTGCCGACCTTGAGCGGCCGCTCGGCGCGTCTGATCTCCGCCCACCGGCCGGCCGTGCCGATCTACGCGCTGTCGCCCGGGCGCGAGACCGTCCGCCGCTGCGGGCTGATGTGGGGCGTGCAGGCGGCCTCGATGCGCCGCTACGAGGTCACCGAGGAGCTGATCATGGCCGCCGTCGCGCGCACGATCGAGCTCGGCTGGGTGAAGAAGGGCGACCGCGTCGGCGTCACCGCCGGCCTCCCTTCCGGCAAGCCCGGCACCACGAGCCTCCTGCAGATTCAGGAGGCGTAGAAGTCCGCTTCCAAGCGGCCGAGGTCGGTCACCGGCGGCTCCCTGTACATCCACTCGCGCGCGATCCGGTGCCAGTTCGCCTGCGCCTCGAGCTGCGACAGCACGGCGAGGGTGAGCAGCTCGACCCGGCGGCCGAACAGGTGGTCGGCCGGCAGCGTCTCGTGCCGCATCTGCCCGAAGTGCGACGAGCGCGGGTCGGACATCTCGATCATCACCTCGGTGGCGATCTCGGGCCTGAGGTGGATCTCCTCGTCGAGCACGTACCACCAGGTCGCGTCGAGGAACTGGGCGAGCAGCTTGTCGGGCCGGAAGCGGTCGGGCTGGCGCAGGAACCCGGTCTTGCTGAAGATCTCGTGCAGGCGCTCGGCGTCGCCCTCGTGCCCCGCCCGCTGGCACTCGAGCTCGATCTCGATCAGCTCGGCCGGCATCACCTTGAACAGCCCGAAGTCCAGGAACGCGACGCTGCCGTCGGGCTGCAGCAGGAAGTTCCCCGGGTGCGGGTCGCCGGAGAACTGCCGGTGGCGGTACATGCATCCGAAGAAGAAGCGGAAGATGATCTCGCCGACGCGGTCGCGCGTGGCCTGGTCGAGCTCCTTGATCGCGTCGAACCCGAGGCCGGTGACGTACTCGCTCACCAGCACCCGCTCGCGCGACAGAGAGGTGACCACCTCGGGGACGCGGATGAACGGGTGGCCGCGGAAGATCCGCGCCAGCGTGCGCTGGTGCTGGGCCTCGAGCTCGTAGTCGAGCTCGTCGCCGATCCGGGCGCGGATCTCCTCGGCCGTGCTCTTGACGTCGAGCCCGGGCGCGATCCGCTTCATCAGCCGCAGGATGATCCCGAGGTTCTGCATGTCCGCCCGCACCGCCTGGGCGACGCCCGGATACTGCACCTTGACCGCGACGTCGCGGCCGTCGTGCAGCCGCGCCCGGTACACCTGCCCGATCGAGGCGGCGGCGATCGGCTCGGTGTCGAAGACGTCGAACGACTCCTCGAGCGAATCGTCGAGGTCGCTCTCGATCACCTTGCGCATGTCCGCGAAGCGCACCTTCGGGGCGGAGTCGCGCAGCTCGCCGAGCTTGCGCTGGAACTCCTCGCGGTGCTCCTCCGGCACCAGCCCGACGTCGAGGAAGCTCATCACCTGACCGAGCTTCATGGCCGCGCCCTTCATCGTCCCCAGCGCCGCCACGATCTGCTCGGCCGCCTCGAGGTTGCGGCGCTCGAGCGCCGCCTGGCGGCCGTCCTCCGACCGCCCGAGGTTGGTCGCCCGCGTGCCGAGGTGGCGCGCCGCCTGCCCGGCCGCGAGGCCCGACACGCGAGCCGTCCGGGCGACGCGCGAGGTCGGTATCCGGTCCTTTGCCATCAGGGTGTGGCCGTCGGCGTAGGGGTAGGAGTGGGCGTCGCGTCGAGCGGCGCGGGGGTCGCCGCCGGCGTGGGCGTCTCCCTCGGCGCCGGCGTGGCGGTGGGGGTCGCGGTCGGCTCGGCGGTCTCGGTCGGCGTCGCCGTCGCCCCCGGGGTCGCGGTCGGCGTCGGGTCCTGCTGGTCTCTGCCGGAGATGAAGGTCGTGCGGCCGCTCTCCCTGGTCGCCGGTCCGCCGAGCACGAGCTCGGAGATGGTAAGGCCGACCACGGCGATCGCGAACGCGGCGGCGCCGGTCGCCAGCGCGAGCTTCCAGTGGTGCGTGACCCGGCGCTTGGACCGCAGGCCGAACGGGTCGTCCTCGCGCGCCGGCGCGGGCCGCTCGTCACGAGGCAGCGGATCGAAGCCGGGGTCGCGGACCGCGGCGCCGGTGGCGCTGCGACGCGTCGCCAGCGGGTTGGCGACGGTGATCTTCTCGGCCGGCTTGCGCAGCGCCTCGGACACGAGCGCCACGATCACGGGGGTCATCGCCGTCGCCAGCAGCGTGCCCCGCTCCCAGATCAGCGGCACGACCACCGCGGCCGCCACGGCGGCCAGCGCGGAGATCACGAGCGTCTGGATCGAGATGCCGCTGCTGCTCTTCTCCTCAGAAGCCACGCGTCTGTTCTAGCGACTCGCCTGCAGGTGCCGCCACGAGGGGTCAGCGACTGACCTTCGAGCCGGGCACGATGTCGTCGCGCCCGTCGGGCCAGCGCACCCAGGCTTTGTGGCCGCCGTCGTAGTCGTCGCCGAAGAGCACCAGCGTGGCCGCCTCGCCCAGCGCCGTGCACGGCTCCGAGCCCTCCGGGTCGAGCCCGCGCCAGATCCGCACGAAGCGGTTGGACTCGAGCTCGTCGGCGACCGTGGTCGGGTCGGTGTGGCCCGGGCGCACGACGGTCTCGGGCGGCAGCTCGAGCAGCACCTCCATGATCGAGCGCTTGAGGTCCTCATAGCCCGTGCTGCCCGGTGCGCGGACGCCCCCGACCGAGCCCTTGAACAGCGTGTCGCCGGTGAAGACGTTCCCGTCGGCCACCAGCGCCAGCATCCCCGCCGTGTGGCCCGGCGTGTGCAGGGCGCGCACGCTGACGGCGCCGACCTTCACCACGTCGCCGTCGTGGAGATCGCCCGTGGTGCCGGGGACCCGCTCCTCCGGATGGGAGAGCACGACGGCGCCCGGCCAGCGCTCGAGGGCGGCGCCCAGCTCCGCCACGTGGTCGTGATGGTGATGCGTCAGCAGGATGTGCGTGAGGGCCAGCCCGTGCTCGTCCGCCTTCTCGAACAGCGGCTCGAGCGGCCCGCCCGCGTCGACCAGGAACGCGTCGCCGCCGGGCCCGCCTGCGACGAGGTAGGTGTTGGACAGCCAGCCATCGCTCATGGAGCGCTCGACGATCATGCGCCGGAGGGTACGCTCCGGGCCGTGGAGCTGATCCATACCTGCTACCGCATCGGCGACATCGACCGCAGCGTCGCGTTCTACGAGGCGCTCGGCTTCGAGGAGCGCCGCCGGCTGCCGATCCGCGACGAGGCGATCAACGTCTTCATGGGCCTGCCGGGCGACGGCGACCGGCTCGAGCTGACCCACAACTTCGGGGTCGACTCGTACGACCTCGGCACCGGCTACAACCACATCGCCCTGACCGTCGACGACCTCGACGCCACGCTGGAGAACCTCTCCGGGCAGGGCATCGAGCCCGAGAAGCCGCCGTACCGCGTCCGCGAGGGCGGCTCGCGGATCGCCTTCGTCCGCGATCCGGACGGCTACAGGGTCGAGCTGATCGAGCGGGGCCGGGCCTCGGGCTGAGACCCGACCCCGCCGATCCCTCAGAAGCCGGGCGGCGCCTCGAGGTCGAGGTGCCCGCCGGTCGAACCGGCGCCCGTGCCCGTCGCACCGGTGCCGGCCGTCGTCGACTCGAACAGCCGCTTGGTCTGCGCCAGCGTGATCGTCGCGTGCGCCGCCGCGTCGCTCATCTGGTCGAGCGCGGTGTGGTCGAGGTTGCCGATGTCGTCGCAGCCGAGGTGGTAGCACGGGTCATACGGCTCCCCGGCCGTGCCGCCGTAGATCGCGGCCTGCTCCTCGGTCTTGATCTCCTCGGCGCCGGTGAAGAGTCCGCCGGCCGGGATGCCGGCGAAGATGAACGGCCCGTAGTCCGACCGGCCGTCGAACGCCGTCGGCTCCGTCTCGAGCCCCTGGCTCTCGAAGTAGTCGAGGAAGAGCTCCTCGATCTCCGCCGAACCCGGAGGCGCCCCGCCCTCGGGCGGCTCGGAGTCCGACAGGTCCCCGTCGTACACGAAGCGCACGAAGTTCGGCGAGCCGATCATGTCGAAGTTCAGCATCGCGGCGATCTTGTCGCGCTCGGACTGCGGCAGGCTGTCGACATAGGCCTCCGAACCGAGCAGGCCGTGCTCCTCGGCGCCGAACCAGATGAAGCGGATCTTGTTGCGCGGCTTGACCTTGCGCAGCTGCTCCGCGATCTCGAGAATCGTCGCCGAGCCCGACCCGTTGTCGTTGATGCCCGGGCCCACGCCGACGCTGTCCAGGTGCGCGCCAACGACGATGACGCTGTCCGGATCACCCTCGGTCGTCTCCGCGATCACGTTCGACGTCGGGTAGGTGCCGGGCCGCCAGTCGACCTTCAAGCGGGCGGTCAGTCCGGTGCTACCCCTCTCGACGCCGTTGGCCAGCGCGGCTGCCGACTCCAGCCTCGCCGCCACGGACGGGATCGAGATGCCGGTGACGTTGATCCACGTGCCCGCTTGCGCGTTGAAGAAGACGATCGCCCCGGCGCCGAACTGCTGCGCGCCGAAGAACTTCGTCCCGAGCGTGCACGACGTGCCCGCCTGCAGGATCACGATCGCGCCCTGCGGCATCCCGGCATAGTCCGCCGCCTGACAGCCGCTCGTGTTGCTCGCCGCCGTGGCCGGGTCGAGATCGATGTCGGCCGCCCACACGGGCCTGGTGAGATCGCCGGACGGTGACGCGTACATGGTGCCGAAGTCGCCGTCGCTGCCCAGCGTGCCCCCGATCCCCGGCACGAACGCTCGCGCCGGCCCGCCCGACACGATGCTCAGGACCGGCGCCGTGTAGTCGGCGAGCAGGTCGAGCTCGTAGTCGAACTCCTGCGTGCTGACCTCGAGCCCCGCCGCCTCCGCCTGCTCGGCCACGTACTGCGCCGACGCGTCATAGCCCGGCGCTCCGGAGAGGCGGTTGCCTCCCGTGAACTCGGCGATGTCCTGGAAGGCGTTCTCGTGCTCGAGGATGCCGGGCACCGTCACCGCCTGGCGGAGCTTCTTCGACGTGTTGTTGGTGCTGTGCTCGCGATCCGCCCAGGCGGGCGCCGCGAACGTCAGAGCGCCGGCGACCGCCAGCGCGACGACTCTCCTCATCTACTCCCCCTACTCGTCGTGGCCGCGCACTGCCCGCGGCGCGATCGCCGCACCCTTCCGGAACGAGGGCCTCGGCGTCAAGCCTCAGCCGGCGATAGCCTCCCGCTCTGCCATGACGGTGACGGAGCAGCGGCTCGCGGTCGTCGATCTCGGGTCGAACTCGTTCCGGCTCGTGGTCTTCACCTGGGTGCCCGGCCGGTGGTGGAAGCGCACCGACGAGATCCACGAGGCCGTGCGGATCGGCGAGGGCCTCGAGGCCGCCGGAGTGCTCGCGCCCGAGCCGATGGAGCGTGCGCTCGAGACGACCGAGCTGTACGCGCACTTCTGCCGCGCGACCGGCATCGACGACGTGCGGGCGGTCGCCACCTCGGCGATCCGCGACGCCTCCAACCGCGACGAGTTCCTGCGCCGCGCCGCGCTCGACGTGCAGGTCCTGACCACCGAGGAGGAGGCGTTCTACGGCTACCTGGCGGCGATCAACTCGACCACGCTGACCGACGGCGTGGCGCTCGACATCGGCGGCGGCTCGATGCAGCTCACCCGCGTCGAGGACCGCCAGGCGATCGACATGCGCTCGTGGCCGCTCGGCGCCGTCCGCATGACCGAGCGCTTCCTCGCGCGCGAGAAGGTCAAGCCCAAGCACCTGAAGGCGCTGCGGGCGCACGTCGCCGAGTCGCTCGAGGCGGCGCCGTGGCTGGACGACGGCGGCGCGCTCGCCGGCATCGGCGGCACCGTCCGCAACCTCGCCGCCGCGGCCGAGCTGCACGAGGACCTGCCGTCGTTCGGCGTCCAGGGCTTCCCGCTGCGCAAGGAGGTGCTCGACGAGCTCGTGGACGAGCTGGCCGACATGACCCCGGCCGAGCGCGCGAAGGTGCCGGGCATCAAGCCCGAGCGCGGCGACCTGATCCTGGCCGGCGCGCTCGTCGTGCAGTCGGTGATGGCCGCCGGCGGCTTCGACTGCATGGAGGTCACCGAGGCCGGGCTGCGCGAGGGCGTGTTCTTCGCGTCCCTGCTCGACGGCCGCTACCCGCCGCTGATCGAGAACGTCCGCGAGCACTCGGTCCGCAACCTCGCCGCCCAGTACCACGCCGACCCGACCCACACCGAGCACGTGGCGGAGCTGGCGCTGTCGATGTGGGACGCGCTCGGCAGCGGCGACGCGGAGGAGCGCGGGCTGCTGTGGGCGGCGGCGATGCTGCACGACATCGGCACGGCGGTCGACTACGACGACCACCACAAGCACTCGCGCTATCTGATCCTGAACGCCGGGCTGCCGGGCTTCTCGCCGCGCGAGACCGCGCTGATCGGCCAGATGGCGCGCTATCACCGCAAGGGTGAGCCGACGCTCGGGCAGTTCTCCGCGCTCGGCCGCAAGGGCGACGAGGAGCTGCTGGCCCGCTGCGCCGCCGTCCTGCGGCTCGCCGAGCAGCTCGAGCGCTCGCGCGACCAGGCGGTCGACCGCGTGGACGTGCAGGTGCACGACAGCCGCGTGACGCTGCGCCTCGAGGCGCACGAGGACGTCGCGATCGCCCGCTGGGCGGCGCAGAAGGAGGAGGAGGTGTTCCGGCAGGCGTTCGGCCGCGACCTGGAGGTCACCGAGGCCCGGTCGTCTCAGCGGGCGAGACGGTCACCAGCTCGCGCTCGCTGACGGCCTCCACGACCTCCTCCTCGGACTCCTCGCGCCCGCCGTCGGGCTCGGCGTCGCAGGTCACGCGCATCATCCCGGTCGCGACCTTGTCGTCGCCGACCACGATCAGGCCGCAGATCACGTCGCCCTCCTCCCAGCCGATCCGCTCGAGATCGAACCACGACAGGAGGACCCGGTTGGCCTTGCCGCCCCACGGGCAGCTCTTGTCGTGGACCTCCTTGGCCTTGCAGACGGCCTGCATGTTCTTGGCGGAGGCGTCGAGATTGGGCACCAGCCGAAGGGTACCCTCCACGCTTTAGTGGGTCCTCTCGTGACGTTCCGCCTGAAAGACCGGCCGCCGGCGCCGCCAGGCAAGGACGCAGACCCGAAGGAATCCCTCTGGGATTTCGAGGGTCGAGGACGCCGCATGGCGGTGATCGGCGGTCGCCGATTTCAGGTGGAACGTTGCGGGAGGGCCCACTAGGTGTCCTTCCCGCCCGGCATCCTCGCGCGCGGGCCCTGGCAGCGGGGCCAGGTGAGCGTGCGCTGGCTCCGGGACTCGTTCGAGCCCGACGCCGGCCAGAGCGCGGACGCCGACCGCGCGATCGCCGAGCTCGAGGATCGCGGCTCGCCGTCGCACGACGGCCTGGCGGCGCGGCTGTGCTCGTTCGAGGCCGACGCGGACGCCCTGCGGCTCGAGCTGCAGCCGATGCGGTGGGCGGTGCGGCTGGGCGATGACGCGGCGGCCTCGCTGTCGGTGCTCTGCGTGGTGCGTGACACCACCGGGCGCTGGCTGGCCGGCCGCCGCGCCCCCTGGGTGGCGACCTGGGCCGGCCGCTGGGCACTCGGCGCGGGCGGCTCGGTCGAGGTCGGCGAGGACCCGGTCGAGGCGCTGGCGCGCGAGCTCGTGGAGGAGTGGGCGGTGCGGCCGGATCGGCTTGCGGTCGAGGCCCTGGTCTCGCTCCCCAGCGGCATGGTCATGCTCGTCGGCCAGGCCTGGCTGCCGGAGGGCGCCGAGGTCGAGCGCGACGCCGAGCACGACGCCCACGCCTGGTGGCCGGCCGAGCCCGCCGACTGGCCCGGCGAGGCCGACCCGGTGCTGCGCCACATGGCCACGCTGCTCGCGCCGTGATCACCTTCACGCGCCTCAAGTACCTCTCGTTCACGCACTCGGCGATCTATCTCGCCCTGCTCGTGACGTGGCTCTCAGACGGTCCGGACGAGCTGCGCACGGTGCTCGGGTGGGCGCACGGGATCGGCTGGATCGCTATGTCGCTGCTGTGCATCGTGGCCGTCCGGCTGCGCGTGATCCCGCTCTGGCTGGCCGTGATGGTCGCGGTCGTCGGGGGGGTGGGGCCGTTCGCCGGCAGCATCTCGTTCGTGGTCTGCGAAAGGCGCGCTGCACCTGCCGGAAGGGTCGCCTGAACGCGGTATGGTCTAACACCAGAAATCATGGCGGTCGACACCACGGTGGAAGTGACCATGCCTGCGATGGGTGACTCGGTTTCCGAGGGCACCGTCCTGGAGTGGCACAAGCAGGAAGGGGACCAGGTCTCAGAAGACGAGACACTGGTCGAGATCTCCACCGACAAAGTCGACGCCGAGGTGCCCGCGCCGGCCGAGGGCACGGTCGTGAAGATCCACGCCACCGAGGGCGACACGGTGCAGGTCGGCACGGTGCTGGCCGAGATCCAGCCCGATGGGAACGGGGCGGCGCCGCCGAAGCCGGACGAAGGCGAGCCGGCCGGCGAGACCGTAGACATTGTCATGCCGGCGATGGGCGAAAGCGTCAGCGAGGGCACGATCCTCGAGTGGGCCAAGCAGCCCGGCGAGCCGGTCGAGGAGGACGAGACCGTCGTCGAGATCTCGACCGACAAGGTCGATGCCGAGGTCCCGGCTCCCGCGTCCGGGACCATCGAGGAGGTCCTGGCCCAGGCCGGCGACACGGTGACCGTCGGCCAGGTGATCGCGCGCATGACCACCTCGAACGGCGCGAGCGCACCCGCCAAGGCACCGGAGCCGACCGCCGCGCCGCGGCCGCAGGCGAGCGCGCCGCCGAAGCTCCCCGACGAGGTCAAGGTCACGCCGGTGGCGGCCCGCGTGGCCGACGCGCTCGGCGTCGACCTGAGCAGGATCCACGGCTCCGGGCCCGCCGGGCGGATCGTCAAGGACGACGTGCTGGCCGCCGAGAACGGCGCCGCCGCCGCGCCCGAGGCCACGCTGCTCAAGGGCGCGAGCGCGATGCTCGCGCGCTACATGGACGAGTCGCGGGCGATCCCGACCGCCACCTCGTTCCGCACGCTCACGGTCGCGACGCTCGACAGCCGGCGCAAGCAGCTCAAGGAGGCCGGCCACCGCGTCTCCTTCACGCACCTGATCGCGTTCGCCATCGCCCGCGCCGCCACCGAGCAGATGCCGGTGATGGCGCGCTCGTTCACGGAGATCGACGGCAAGCCGCACGTGGTCGACGCGGGAGCGGTCAACCTCGGCATCGCGGTCGACGTCGAGCGCAAGGACGGCGGCCGCACGCTGATGGTGCCGGTGGTCCGCGACGCCGGCCGGCTGTCGTTCGCGGAGTTCCTCGACGCCTTCAACGACCTGATCACGCGGGCGCGCGACAACTCGCTGACCGCGGACGACCTGCAGGGCGCCAACCTCTCGCTCACGAACCCGGGAGGGATCGGCACGATCGCCTCCGTCCCGCGGCTCATGAGCGGCCAGGGCACGATCGTGGCCACCGGCGCGATCGGCTTCCCGCCGGGCCTGGCGAATGTGGCGGGCGCCGAGAAGGTGATGACGATGACGTCGACGTACGACCATCGCATCATCCAGGGCGCCGAGTCCGGCCAGTTCCTGCAGGTCGTCGAGCAGTATCTGCAGGGCGAGCACGACTTCTACGAGCAGGTCTTCTCCGACCTCGGCGTCGAGCCGGCGGCCGCGCCCGCCCCGCCGGCTCCCGCGGCCGAGCCGCCGACCGCGGAGCATGCCGTGGTCGAGGAGGCGCCGCCGAGCGAGCAGCTGCTGCAGGCGGTCCAGGCCGCCACGTCGCTGATCAAGGCGCACCGCACGCACGGTCACCTCGCGGCGAAGCTCGACCCGCTCGGCTCCGAGCCCGAGGGCGACCCGGCGCTCGACCCCGAGCCGCTCGGGCTGACCGAGGAGATCATGCTCAAGATCCCCTCGAAGATCCTGCGGACGTACGTGCCGGGCGCCACGCTGGCCGATGCGCTGCCGCACCTACGTGACACCTACTGCGGCACGATCGCCTACGAGATCGAGCACATCGCCTCGCACCGCCAGCGCATGTGGCTGCGCGAGAAGATCGAGTCCGGCGCCTTCCGCGCGCCGATGTCACACGACGAGAAGCGCAAGCTGCTGCGGCGGCTGACCCAGGTCGACTCGCTCGAGCGCTTCATGCACAAGGCCTATCTGGGCCAGAAGCAGTTCTCGATCGAGGGCCTCGACATGACGGTCCCGATGCTGGACGAGATGATCCAGCTGTCGGCGACCGCCGGGGCGCGCGAGGTCGTGCTGGGGATGGCCCACCGCGGCCGGCTGAACGTGCTCGCGCACAACCTCGGCCGCGCCTACGAGACGATCTTCCGCGAGTTCGAGGGCGCCTCGTCGATCGAGGCGGTGACCACGATCCCGCAGGGCGGCACCGGCGACGTCAAGTACCACCACGGCGCCCAGGGCACCTACCAGCTCGAGAACGACGGCTCGGTGATCGTGCGGCTGGAGTCCAACCCGAGCCACCTCGAGTACGTCTCACCGGTGGTCGAGGGCTCCACGCGCGCGATCCAGACCTCGCGCAAGGGCCCGCACGCCTCGCTCGACACCAACGCCGCGATCGCGATCATCCTGCACGGCGACGCCGCGCTGCCGGGCCAGGGCGTCGTCCCGGAGACCCTGAACCTGCAGGCGCTGGACGGCTACACGGTCGGCGGCACCCTGCACATCATCCAGAACAACCAGGTCGGCTTCACCACCGACCCGGACGACGCGCGCTCCACCCGCTGGGCCTCGGACCTCGCGAAGGGCTTCGACGTACCGATCATCCACGTCAACGCCGACGACGTCGAGGCCTGCATCTCGGCCGTGCGGCTCGCGTTCGCCTTCCGGCAGGAGTTCGGCCACGACGTGATGATCGACCTGATCGGCTACCGCCGGTTCGGGCACAACGAGGCCGACGAGCCGGCCTACACGCAGCCGGAGATGGCGGCGATCGTCAAGAGCAAGACGCCGGCGCGTGAGCTCTTCGCCGCCCAGCTCGTCGAGCAGGGCGTGATGTCGCAGGAGGAGACCGACGCGCTCGCCCAGGAGATCTGGGACTCGCTGTCGCGGCGCCACAAGGAGCTCAAGGAGGAGCTGTCGGGCGCCGGCGCCGAGCAGCCGACCGGCGGCTACGAGCTCGACCGCTCGCCATCCCCGGAGGTCCGCACCGCGGTCGACGCCGAGACGCTGCGCGAGCTCAACGACGCGCTGCTGACCTGGCCGGAGGGCTTCACCGTCCATCCGAAGCTGATCAAGCAGCTCGAGCGGCGGCGCGAGACGGTCGGGCCCGACGGCGGCATCGACTGGGCGCACGCCGAGGCACTCGCCTTCGCCTCGCTGCTCACAGAGGGCACGCCGGTGCGCCTCACCGGCCAGGACTCCGAGCGGGGGACCTTCTCCCAGCGCCACCTCGTGCTGCACGACTTCAAGACCGGACAGCGGATCTCCCCGATCCAGAGCCTGCCCTCGGCCCAGGCGCCGATGGAGCTGCACAACTCGCCGCTGTCCGAGATCGCCTGCCTGGGCTTCGAGTACGGCTACTCGATGGAGGCGCCGGAGACGCTCGTGCTGTGGGAGGCCCAGTTCGGCGACTTCGTCAACTCGGCGCAGGTGATCGTCGACCAGTTCATCGTGTCGGCGCTGTCCAAGTGGGGCCAGACGACGCGCCTCACGCTGCTGCTGCCGCACGGCTACGAGGGCTCCGGGCCCGAGCACTCGTCGGCACGGCTCGAGCGGTTCCTGATCCTCGCCGCCGAGGGGAACATCCGCGTCGCCAACCTCACCACGCCGGCGCAGTACTTCCACCTCCTGCGACGGCAGGCGCGCGTGGCCAAGCAGCGCCCGCTGGTGATCATGACCCCGAAGTCGCTGCTGCGGATGCCGCAGGCGACGTCGCGGATCGAGCACCTGGCCGAGTCGCGCTTCTTCCCGGTGCTGAGCGAGCCGCGGATCGACGTCGACAAGGTCACCCGGCTCGTGCTGTGCTCCGGGAAGATCTACTACGACCTCAAGGGCCACGCGACGCGCGAGAACAACGAGGGCGTGGCGATCTCGCGCGTCGAGCTGCTGTATCCGTTCCCGCAGCAGCAGATCCTCGACGAGGTGGCGCGCTACCCGAACCTGCGCGAGGTGGTGTGGGCGCAGGAGGAGCCGCGCAACATGGGCGCCCGCGCCCACATGTCACCGCGACTGCTGCACATCCTGCCGGCGCCGCTCGAGTTCGGCTACGTCGGCCGGCCCGAACGCGCCTCGCCCGGCGAGGGCTACCCGGCCGCCCACACGGCGTCGCAGACGCGCATCATCCGTACGGCGCTCGACCTCACGAAGCCGGTCTCGGTCAACCCGGCCAAGATGCCGGGAGAGCGGTAGCCCCTCTCAGCCGGTCAGGCGGGTGACGGCCGCGCAACTCGGCCGCCGCCGGGTTGTCGAGGGTGGCATGAAGGCAATCCTCATCAGCGCGCTCATCGTCGCGATCGGCGTCCCCGCCGTCGCGCTCGGGTCCGGCGAGGGCCGGTCCCTGATCGCAGGCAAGCGCAACCCGAACGGAGGCTCGCTGACGCGCGAGACGCAGATCATCTCGAGCAACGGCACCTACTCCACGCGCCAGTCGAACCTCGGCGCCGGCGGCGGCGCGATCTACGGCTGCCGTGCCGAAGCCGGCAACGACGAGCCGTGCGTCCGCGCGAACAACCTCAAGACCGGCCGGGCGTTCGAGTTCGAGACCGGAGGCAAGGAGGCGGGCGAGATAACGGTCAAGGACACCACCGGCGTCCCGTTTGCCACCAACGCGACCGGCAAGGTGGCCAACCTCAACGCCGACAAGCTCGACGACAAGGACTCCGCCGACTTCGCGGCCAAGTCGGAGGTGCTGTTCGCGGCGGTGGCCGACGGCGGCACGCTCGGGGCGAACCGCGGCGCGACGGCCTCGACCCGTGCCGGCAACGCGACGACCGTCACGTTCAACCGCGACGTCTCGAAGTGCTCGTACACGGCGACCGCCAACGGTGCGACGCCTCAGGCCGCTTGCGGTCGCGTCGGCAGGCGCCGCGGGCACGGCCGTCAACCAGGTCGTCGTGACCGAGGACCCGGCCGCGCCGGCCGTCGCGTTCCACCTGCAGGTGATCTGCTAACCGGCGAACGTCAACTGCGCTGGGTAGGGCAGCGAGGGAGCCGGCCGCTCCGAGAATCCCCGGTCGGGGAGGGGGTGTGACCCAGACTCCTTGCACGTATAGGCAAGTTATCTGGACACACCCCCCGGGGATTCCGCCGCGCGGGCGGCTCCCCACTCTCCCTACCTGCGCAGTTGAAGTTCGACCCGCCTCACCGACCCAGCGCCCGCCGGACCTCGAGTCCGGCGGGCGCGAAGTCGGGGGACAGCCGGTCGAGCAGCGTGCCCCAGCCGGCGTGGGCGTCGATCGCGCGGCGCACGGCTTCGACGCCCGCCTCGCGGTCGCCGGCGTGGGCGAGCGCGAGCCCGGCCCAGAACAGCAGCTCGCCGGACTCCGGCGCGAGCTCGGCCGCCTGGCGGTACAGCGCGCCGGCCTCGGCGGCCTGTCCGGCGGCCATCAGCTCGTCGGCGCGGCCGGCGAGCTCGTAGGCGCGCTGGAGCACGAGCAGGCGCCGCAGCTCGCCCAGCGGGTCCTTGTGATCCTCGACGCGCAGGTCGATCCGCGCCTGCCACGACTCGCCCTCGGCCGGTACCACGAGGAGCGCCGCCGACTGGCGGCCGCGCACGTCGCCGCCCTCGCCCTCGGCCGCCTCGAGCGCCGCCATCAGCCGCGCGGCGAGGTCGCCCTCGGTGTGCTCGAACGCGGCCGACATCGCCGCCGGGACCGTCTCGCGGGCCATCATGTTGGCCTGGCACGTCCAGTGCGCGCCGGCCGCGTCGCCCGCGCACGGGGTGCAGTCAGGACCGGTATAGACGGCGACGTCCCCGCCGGCGTCGACCACGCCGACCTGGCGCACGGCGGCGAGCGGGTCGGAGGCGATCAGCTCGCCGAGCGCGTCGGCAGCACTCGCGCCCTCGGCGATCCGGTCGAGCGCATGCGGGCCGTACGCCGGCTCGGCCACCGACTGCGTGGCCGCCACCCCGACGCCCGGCCGCGCCCAGGTGCACAGCGAGCCGACCGAGAACCAGTGCGACTGGACCGCCGCGCCCAGCTCGCCGGTCGCCGGGTCGAGCGCGACGATCGAGTACGTGCCGTGCCGCATCGCGCGAGGATATCCGCCGTGCCCGACCGCGCCGCCCGCGTCATCGCCCGCATCCGCGACACACCGCCGGGCTTCGTGCGCGCATACGGGGACGTGTCGCCGGGCGCCCCGCGATTCGCCGGCACCGTGCTGAGCGGCTGCGACGACCCGACGGTGCCGTGGCACCGGATCGTCCGCGCGGACGGCTCGCTCGCGAAGGGCGCGCGCCAGCGGAAGCTGCTCGAGGCCGAGGGAGTGCCGTTCCGCGGCGAGCGGGTCGACATGCGCGTGGCGCGGCTGCCGGCCTGACCGCAACTCCGTCCGGTCCGGCGGGTATACGACGGGCATGTGGTCATGGAGGGGGACGCGCGCCGTCGCACTCGGCGTGCTCGTGGCAGCGGGCGGCGCGAGCAGCGCCGTCGCGCTGACCTCGGACGATGTGGTGAAGGCGCAGGCGGGAGCGGTGAACGCGTTCCCGTCTCCCGGCACGCGCGCTGCCCAGCGCGGCACCGAGATCAGCCTCCGCGGCGTGGCGCCAGGCGCGGTCGGGACGGTGACGGTGACCGGCTCGGTCAGCGGCGCCCACCAGGGCACGATCCAGCCGCACACCGACGGCCGCGGCGCGAGCTTCGTCCCTGCCGGCCCGTTCACCGCCGGCGAGCGCGTCACCGTGAGCACCGCGCTCGACGTGCGCGGCGCGCAGGACGGCGACTACGGCTTCACGATCCTGCGCGGTGAGTACGAGACCGGCCGCTCGGGCTCCGACCGCGCCGTGCCCCGCCCGCGCACGGGCACCTACCACTCGTATCGCTCCGATGCCGTCGCTGAAGGCGCCCCGGCTCGTCGTCACCCGGCGCCGGCCCGGCCGCGCCCCCGGCTACCTGGTGCTCAACACCGGCTGGGACGAGGAGCGGCCGCGGCCCGAGGGTCTGCTGATCGCCGACGACCGCGGTCGACCGGTCTACTTCAAGCAGCGCACGGCCGAGCGCAAGATCTTCGACGTCGCGGTGCAGCGCTACCAGGGACGGCCCGTGATCACGTACTGGGAGGGCCGGTTCGCCGCCGGCTGGGGCTACGGCGACTACGTCGTGCTCGACGAGAGCTACCGCGAGATCCTGCGCGTCGAGGCAAAGGGCGGCTATCGGGCCGACATCCACGACATGCGCATCACGCCCGAGGACACGCTGCTCGTGCAGGTCTACAACCGCGTGGCGCACGACCTGCGGGGCGTCGGCGGCCGGCGCAACGGCGAGGTGCTCGACAACGTGATCCAGGAGATCGACCCGGCCACCGGCCGCCTGTTGTTCGAGTGGCACAGCCTCGGCGAGATCGGGCTGCGCGAGAGCTACGACCGGCCCCAGCGCGGCGAGTCGTTCGACTACTTCCACCTCAACTCGATGGACGTCGGGCCGGACGGAGACATCGCCATCTCCGCCCGCAACACCTGCGCGGTGTACGAGCTCGACCGCACGACCGGCGCCGTGAACTGGCGGCTGGGCGGCAAGCGCAGCGACTTCCGGCTCGGCCGCGGAGCACGCTTCTGCCGCCAGCACGACGCGCGCTGGGTGAGTGACGACGAGATGACGATCTTCGACAACCGCGTCGGCAGCCCCAGCGACCGCGGCCAGTCGCGCGCGATCAAGCTGGCGGTCGACGAGCGCCGCAAGCGCGTCCGGCTGCTGCGCAGCTACCAGCATCCGCGCCGGTTGGCGGCGCCCAACAAGGGCGGGGCGCGCGCGCAGCCGAACGGGAACGTGCTCGTCGCCTGGGGCGCGGTGCCGGTGATCACCGAGTTCACGCGCCGCGGCCGGATCGTGCTCAACGCGCGCTTCGCGGGCGCCACCGACGGCAGCTACCGCGCGCTGCGGGCGGATTGGGTCGGCCGGCCCACGACCGCCCCGGCCGTGGCCGCCCAGCGCCGCGGGGACCGCGTCGCGGTGTGGGCGAGCTGGAACGGCGCCACCGAGGTCGCGCGCTGGGAGGTGCTCGGCGGCGCCGGCCCGGACGCGCTCGCGGTGGTCGGTGGCGGGGCGCGCGACGGGTTCGAGACGGTCCTCTCGGTGCCCGGATCGCACACGTACGTGGCGGTGCGGGCGCTCGACGCCGGCGGCGCCGTGCTGGGCACTTCGCGGGTCGTCCAGCCGTAGGCGGCGGCGGGCGGCGGGCGTCGCCACCACCACACGAATCTCGCCGACGTGGAGCGACTTCTAGTCTCACTCCATGTGGATCCAGCGGGAGGTCACGCTCCGGCCGCGCCCGCGCGGCTTCCACCTCGTCACCGGCGAGATCGACTCGGCGGTCCCGGAGCTGCGCACGGTGCGGATCGGCCTCGCGCATCTGTTCATCCGCCACACGTCGGCCTCGCTGACGCTGAACGAGAACGCGTCGCCCGACGTGCGGGATGACTTCGAGGCCTACTTCAACGAGGCCGTGCCCGAAGACGCCCGCTACTGGACGCACACGATCGAGGGCCCCGACGACATGCCGGCGCACATCAAGGCGTCCGTGCTCGGCCCCTCGCTGTCGCTGCCGGTCCGCGACGGGCGGCTCGCGCTCGGCACCTGGCAGGGCGTGTACCTGTGCGAGCACCGCAACCGCGGCGGCGCGCGCTCGGTCGTGGTGACGGTGTTCGGCGAGGACTGAGGTGCGCCGGGCGCTTGCCGTCGGCGAGCTACGTACCGGGCACCTAGCGCCCGCGCCAGACCGGGTCGCGCTTCTCGGCGAAGGCGGTGGCGCCTTCGCGCGCGTCCTCTGACGCGAATACCGGACCCGTGATCTCCGCCTGGCGCGCCCAGGCCTCGGCCTCCGGCCAGTCGGCCGCGGCGGCGACGATGCGCTTGGAGGCGTCGATCGCCAGGGGGCCGTTGCCGGCGATGTGGGCGGCGAGGTCGCGCGCGCCCTCGAGCGCGCCGCCGGACTCGGTGAGGCGGGAGACGATGCCGATCTCGGCCGCTCGCTCGGCGCCGATCGGGTCGCCGGTGAGGGCGAGCTCCATCGCGAGGTGGTACGGGATCCGGCGCGGCAGGCGCAGCAGCGCGCCCGCGGCTGCCACCAGTCCGCGCTTGACCTCGGGGATCCCGAAGCGGGCGTCGCGCGCGGCCACGATCAGGTCGCACGCGAGCGCGACCTCGAACCCGCCGGCCAGCGCCCAGCCCTCGACGGCGGCGATCAGGGGCTTGCGCGGCGGGCGCTCGGCGATGCCGGCGAAGCCGCGGCCCGGGACGAACGGCCGCTCCCCGGTTACGAACGCCTTGAGGTCCATGCCGGCGCAGAACGTGCCGCCGGCGCCGGTCAGGATGCCGGTGCGCAGCGAGTCGTCCTCGTCCAGCCGCTCCATGGCGGCCGCGATGCCCTCCGCCACCGCCAGGTTGACGGCGTTGCGCGCCTCCGGCCGGTCGATCGTGACGACCAGGACCTCGCCGGCGGGCTCGGCGCGCACGCTCATGCGAACAGGGTGAGCGCCGGCACCCGCTCGCCGCGCAGCTCGCCGAGGTCGACCTCCACCCAGTCCAGCCCCCGCGCCTCCGCAAGCACGCGCGCCTGCGGCTTGACGATCTGCGCGGCGAGCACGCCGCGGCAGTCGGCCATCGCCGGATCGAGCCGGATCCGCTCGAGGTAGCGCGAGAGCTGCTCGACCGCGTCGATCGTCCCCACGCGCTTGATCTCGACCGCGATCCAGTCGTCCTCGTCGTCGCGGCACATCAGGTCGACCGGCCCGATGTCGGTCGGCCACTCGCGGCGAACGAGCCGGAACCCCTCGCCGCACCAGTGCGGATCGTCCGCCAGCAGCACCTGCAGGTCGGCCTCCACGCCGTCCTTCTCCAGCTGCGCGGCGTCGAAGTCCATCGGGTGCGTGACGTCGCTCAGCACCTCGGCGAGCTCGATGTCGAGCCGGTCCTCGCCCTTGAGCTTGCGCACGACGATCCGGCCGCCCTCCTCCTCCACGACGGTAGGCGGCGTCATCCAGTTCAGCGGCTTGTAGCCGCCCGCGTCGGCGTGCACCAGCACCGACCCGTCGGCCTTGAGGATCACCAGCCGCAGCGCCTCCGGCAGCCGCGCCGACAGGCGGCCGGAGTACTCGACGGAGCAGCGGGCGACGATCAGGCGCACCGGCGGCACGCTAGTGGCGGCGCCGGACGGTCAGGCGACCCGGTTTCAGCCGCTCCGCGCACCGAGCAGTGCGTAGCGGGAACGCGCCACCGCCCCAGCGGTCGGTAGGGTCCCGCCCAAGCAGATGAGCGCGGAAGCAGGGCATCTCGTCGAACTCGAGCGGGTGCGGAAGAGCTTCGGCGACAACTTGGTGCTGGACGGCATCGATCTGACGATCGACCGCGGTGAGGTCGTGGTGATCGCCGGGCCGTCGGGCTCCGGGAAGTCGACGATGCTGCGCTGCATCAACGGGCTCGAGGGCGTCGACGAAGGCGACGTGCGGTTCGACGGCGCCTCGATGGCGCGCGCCGGCAAAGGGGTCAACCGGATGCGCGCGCAGATCGGGATGGTGTTCCAGCAGTTCAACCTGTTCGCCCACAAGACCGTCACGGAGAACCTGACCATGGCGCCGATCGAGGTGAAGGGGGAGGGCAAGGCCGCCGCCCGCGACCGTGCGCAGCGGCTGCTGGAGCGGGTCGGGCTGACCGAGAAGGCGGGCGCCTTCCCGGCCGACCTGTCCGGGGGTCAGCAGCAGCGCGTCGCGATCGCCCGTGCGCTCGCCATGGAGCCCAAGCTCATGCTGTTCGACGAGCCGACGTCGGCGCTCGATCCGGAGATGATCCGGGAGGTGCTCGACGTCATGCGCGACCTCGCGCGCGACGGCATGACGATGGCCGTCGTCACGCACGAGATGGGGTTCGCGCGCGAGGTGGGCGACCGGATCGTCTTCATCGACGAGGGGCAGATCGTCGAGCAGGCGCCCCCGACCGAGTTCTTCGCCGCGGCGAAGAGCGAGCGCGCGCGCGACTTCGTTGACAAGATCATCCATCACTAGAGGAGGCGGGAATGAAGACCACACGCTGGGCACTGATCCTCGTGCTCGCACTGGGATTGCTCGTAGCGGCCTGCGGCGACGACGAGGAGGAACAGCCTGCGGGCGGTGAATCGACGCCGGCCGCCGAGGTCGAGCAGTTCCCCGAGGACACCACGATGGGGAAGATCCAGGCGGCGGGCGAGATCAAGATCGGCGTCAAGTACGACGTGCCGCCGTTCGGGTTCAAGAACCCGCAGAACGACGAGATCGAGGGCTTCGATGTCGACTTCGGCCAGGCGATCGCCGACAAGCTCGGCGTCGAGCCGAACTTCATCGAGGCGATCTCCGACAACCGGATCCCGTTCCTCCAGGACGGGACGGTCGACCTCGTGCTCTCGACGATGACCATCAACGCCGAGCGCGCCCAGGAGATCGGCTTCTCCGAGCCGTACTACATCGCCCGCGGCCGGATCCTCGTGCCGCCGGACTCGGACATCGCGGGCATCGACGACCTGGCCGGCAAGAAGGTCTGCACGGCGCTCGGCTCGACCTATGAGGAGACGATCAAGGAGCAGGCGCCAAAGGCCGACCTGGAGCTCGTCGACTCCTACTCGGAGTGCCTGGAGCTGGTGCAGAACGGCGCCGTCGACGCGGTCTCGACCGACGACGTGATCCTCACCGGCATGATCATCCAGGACGACACCCTCAAGCTCACCGAGGGCGAGCCCCTGACCACCGAGCCCTACGGCGCCGGCCTCCCGAAGGACGACGCGGAGTTCAAGGAGTTCGTGGACGGCGTCCTGGAGGAGTACAAGAGCGGCGGCGGCTGGGCCGAGTCCTACGAGAAGTGGGTCGGCCAGTACACGGGCGAGCAGCAGGACCCGCCGACGATGACGCTCCAGGAGGCGATCGAAGCCACCTCGTAGTCACATGGGCGACCTCATCAGCGTCCTCACCGAGAACTTCGACGAGTTCGTCTCGGGGTTCTTCGTCACCCTCCGGATCGTGGTGATCGCGTTCGTGATCGCCATGGTGGTGGGGACGCTGGTGGCCGCCCTGCGGATCGCGCCCAACCCGGTGCTGCAGCGACTCGGCGGTGTGTACGTCGAGACGTTCCGCAACATCCCGCTGCTGGTGCTTCTGTTCATCGCGTTCGCCGGACTGCGCCGCGCCGGCGCCGACATCGGGCCGTGGGAGGCCGGCATCGTCAGCCTCGGTCTCTACACCGCCGCGTACGTGGCCGAGGCGCTGCGTTCCGGGGTCTTCTCGGTGAGCAAGGGCCAGATCGAGGCGGCGCTGTCGCTCGGTTACACGTACCGGCAGACGCTGCGCCGAATTGTGTTCCCGCAGGCGTTCCGGACGGTGATCTCGCCGCTCGGCTCGCTGATCATCGCGATGATCAAGAACTCGGCGATCATCGGCGTCTCGCTGCTCGCGCTCGACGACCTGCTGAAGACCGCGCGTACCGTCGGGTCGCGCGGATTCGAATACACCGAGGCGTTCTTCTGGGCGGCGGTCGGCTACCTGATCCTCACCGGCACCGCCACGCTCGCCATCCGCTTCCTCGAGAAGCGCTACGCGATCCACCGATGAACTACGTCTTCGACCCCGACAACTGGGAGTGGCTGGTCACCGGGAACAACTTCAGGTTCATCCTCGAGGGCTTCGCGGTGAACCTCGAGATCGCGGTCATCGCCATGGTGCTCTCGCTGATCGCCGGGCTCGCGCTGGCGCTCGCGCGCCTCTCGCGCTGGAAGCCGTTGAGCGTGGTGGCCGGAGCGTGGGTCGACGTCTGGCGCAACCTGCCGCTGATCTTCATCATCCTCTACCTCTACCTGACGATCCCGGGCTCATGGCCCGCGGCGTACGAGGACGCGATCCCGTCGTGGTTCCCCGAGGGCCTGCAGTCCGGTCGCGTGCTGGCCGCCATCCTCGGCCTCGTGCTCTACAACTCGGCCGTGCTCGCCGAGATCATGCGCGCGGGCATCCAGTCGCTCGACCGCGGCCAGAACGAGGCGGCCCGCGCGCTCGGCATGAGCTACGGCCAGTCGATGCGCCACGTGGTGCTGCCCCAGGGGCTGCGGCGGATGGTGCCGGCCACCGTGTCGCAGCTGATCACGCTCAACAAGGACACGACGCTGGTGAGCATCGTCGCCATCCAGGAGGTGGTGCGGCACGGCCGGATCCTCACCGGCACGAACTTCTTCGGCGGCGTCCCGGTCCCGATCTTCCAGGTGTTCCTGGTGATCGGTGCGCTGTTCATCATCGTCAACTTCGCTCTGTCGCGGCTGTCCCGGCGACTCGAGGTGGTCGAGAGCAAGCGGACAGCGGTCGGCGACGTCAAGCGCGTCCGCGGGCTGGAAGAGCAGGCGGTCTAAGCCTAATCTCCAGCTAAGCGGCCTCGGTGAGCGCGCGCGGCGCCGCCGCGCGAACCCGCTCGAGCAGGTCGCGCACCTCGGGGTCGGGTGCCAGCTCGAGCGCCCGCTCGCAGGCGGCGAGGCAGTCGGAGATCCGGTCGGTGCGCGCGAGCGCGTGCGCGTAGCGGGCCCAGGCGTCGGGTGACTCGGGTGCCAGCGCGGTGGCCTGCTCACACGCCGTGACCTCGGCGCCGACGTCGCCCATCAGGTTGGCGACGAGCGCGAGGTCGAGCAGGCCCTGCTCGCTTCCGCCCAGCTCGCGCGCGCGCTCGAGCGCCTCGCGCGCGCCGGCACGGTCGAAGGCGCGCAGGCGCAGCCGCCCTAGCCGCTCCCAGGCCGAGGCATCGGACGCCTGGCGGTCGACCTCCTGGGTGGCGGCGTCGATCGCCTGCGAGAGCGATCCCATGTCCTCGTAGATGCGGGCCGCGTAGCGGTACGGCGCCGGGCGGTCGCTCTCCTCGCGGATCCAGTCGCGCACCGCGCGCGCCGCCGCCGAGTAGTCGCCGGCCTGCCAGAACGCGAGCGTCAGCAGCCGCAGGACCGCGGTGTTGCGCGGCTCGGCGTCGCGCGCGTACACCAGCCGGCGGGCGGCGAGCAGGAAGTCCCCCTCGGCGAGAGCGTGCTTGGCGGCGGTCATGAACCGCTCCACGCGCTCGGCCCCGGGATCGGGCTTGGAGAAGTCGACGAACTGGAGCGAGCCCGCCGGCACGGTCCGCACGCCGAGGTGGAAGCTCACCCGCGCCCACTGCTGGATGTCGTCGCCGCCGCCGGTGAAGTAGATGCCGTTCACGCTGCCGACGCCCCACTCCGGGTACGACAGGCAGCGCGCGTAGCGGTGGACGACCGAGTGGTCGGGCACGCGCGAGCCGAACGGGTCGTGCTTGGCGCGGTCGGCCGCGTGGGCGCGGGCGCGCTGCTCCTCCTCGTACGCGCGCCGGCCCTCCTCGGCACGGCGCTTGCGCGCCGCCGCGGCGCCGACCTTGACGGCATTGCGGGTGACCCGGCCGCCGCGCGACTCCTCCGCCAGCTGCTCGAGCTGGTCGGCTGCCTCGTTGATCGCCTTCAGGTGGCGCTCGTGCTCGAGCTGCCGGCCCGGTGGCGCGATGTCCGGATGCCAGACCTTCGCGAGCTTGCGGCGCGCGAGCTGGATGACCCGCTTGTCGAACGGCGGCTCGATCTCCAGCAGCAGCACGGCCTGCTCGATGTCCAGCACCTGCGGCATGACCCGATTACGTTAGCGGCCGGACGCGGGGCCCGGAGGGCCGGGCGCTGCCCGGGTATCTAGTTCTTCCAGCCCACGACTGCTCCTTCCTCGGCATCGATGGGACTACGTCCGTGATCCGTCTAGTTCTTCCAGCCCACGACTGCCCCCTTCCTCGGCATCGATGGGACTACGTCCGTGATCCGTCTAGTTCTTCCAGCCCACGACTGCCCCCTTCCTCGGCATCGATGGGACTACGTCCGTGATCCGTCTAGTTCTTCCAGCCCACGACTGCCCCCTTCCTCGGCATCGACGGGACTGCGTCCGAGATCCGGCTAGTGCTTCCGGCACATTTCGGTTCCCCTTCCGTTCGTCGACCGCTCGCAACTCTAGTTCCGGACGGGCTGGACCCGGTCCAGTGCGAAAGTTGAGACATCTGCGTATCCGGTTGCCCTCGGTCGAGCTAGGGCTTACCTTGAAGCGGTGATCGTCTGGCTGGCTGTCGCTTTGTGGGCCGTGATCGTCGCCTGGTCGCTCGCGCTGATGCGGGCGGCGGGCGGCGTCGACCGCGCAGACGCCGAGGCGACGGAGCCGCCGCCCGCGCGGCCCTACACGGCCCGCGGCAGGCATCACGAGCTCAACCTCGTGATCGGCCAGACGGCCGTTCTCGCGCTTTCGATCGGCGCGGCCGTGCTGCTCTCGACCCCGGAGCAGTGGCAGCCGGCCAAGCTGGTCGGGCTGCTCGCCGTCGTCGTCGTCGGCAGCGACTTCCTCACCCTGCGCGCCAAGCGCTTCCGCATCTCGGGGTCGTTCCTCGGGCTCGTGCTTGCGATGGCGCTGCTCGGACCGGCACCGGCGGTGGCCATGGGCATCGCCTGCGCGCTGGTGGACGCCGTCCGCGGCCGCATCCGCGGCTCCTTCCTGCTCAACAATCTGGCCACGTATGCGTTGTTCCCGCTTCTCGGCGGCCTGCTACTCGGCTGGCTGAAGGAGACCGGGGTCGCCGACGAGAGCGGCTACGCGCTCGCGGTGTTCGCCGTCTTCGTCGGTGTCAACGTCCTGAACTTCGTGCTGATCGCCGGGCACACCGTGTATCTGCGCGGCGGCTCGCTGGCCGAGCTGTTCCGGACCGTGTATGTGCCGGTATTCCCGTGGGAGCTTGCGACGGCGTCGCTGACCGCGATGACGATCTACGCCTATGAGGTCACCTACGACGAGTACGGCGCCACCGTGATCGGCCTGTTCGCACTGGCCCTCGGCATCTGCCAGCTGCTGCTGCGCTCGCTGCTGGAGGGCCAGGCGCACGGCGAGGAGGTCATCCGGCGCACCGACCAGCTCGACATCCGGCACGAGGGCATGGTCGGCCTCCTGCTCGAGACGCTGGCGCTGCGCGACCCGACCGCCGCCCGCCACGCGGCGGCGGTGGCGCATTACGCGCATCAGCTCGCCAAGGCCGCCGGACTGGCCCAGCGCGAGCAGGCGATCGCGCATACGGCGGGCCTGCTGCACGACATCGGCAAGGAGGCATTGCCCGACCACATCCTGCTCGGGCGCAGCGACCTGCACCTCGCGGAGCGGCGGCTGGTCGAGCGCCATCCGTGCGACGGAGCGAAGCTGCTCCTGCGCGTCGAGGGCCTGGGCGAGGTGGCGAGCGCGGTGCTCGCCCACCACGAGCGGATCGACGGCCACGGCTACCCCGACGGGCTCGCCGGCGACGACATCCCGATGACCGCGCGGATCCTGTCGATCGCCGAGGTCTACGACGTCCTGACCGCACCGGACTCGTACAAGATCCCGCTGGGCGACGCCCAGGCCGAGGACGAGCTGCGGCGGGTCGCCGGCAGCCAACTCGACGGCCGGCTCGTCTGGCTGTTCGTCACCCAGGTGCTGCGCGGGGCGGCGTTCGACCACGAGGGCCGCATCGCCGACCTCGAGACCGAGCTCCAGCTCCAGCGCCAGATGCGCGGCGTGCTCGACCAGCCGCTGGTGCTCGGGCCGCCGACTGCTTAGTCACAAGGCGAGCTCGTACTCGATCGCGTTGCCGTCGTAGCCGGCGCGCAGGAAGCCGAGGCGGTACAGGAGGCCGATCGCCGCGGTGTTGTCCCACAGGGTGAACGCCGTCAGCCGCGTGATGCCGTTGGCGCGCGCCGCCTCGACCAGCCGGGCCGCGAGCCGGGTGCCGACCCCGCGGCCCTGCCAGGCGTCGGCGACCGTGATCGCGAAGTCCGCGGTGCGGCTCGCCGGGTCGCCCGTCGCGTAGCGGGCCTCGCCGACCATCTGGCCTTGGTCGTCCACGGCCATCAGCGCCGTGTGGGTCACGTTGTCGACCTCGGTCAGGTAGGTCAGCTCGCGCGCGCTCAGCATCGGCTTCGGGCCATGGAACCGTCGCCGGCGCGACTCGGGCGTGAGCCGGCCGAACCAGCTCGAGAACGTGTCGCGGTCGTCCGGCGAGATCGGCCGGACCCCGAGCCGGGCACCGTCGGCAAGGACGAGAGCGGCGGTATGCATCAGGCGCTGGGCCGGATGTTGTGATTGACGCTGAACACGTTCGCCGGGTCCCAGCGGTCCTTGACCTCGACCAGCCGGGCGTGGCGCTCGGCGCCGTAGGCGACGGCGACCGCGGCATCGCCGCCCTCGGCGATGAAGTTCGGGAACCCGGCCGGGCGCGACCACGGCGCGAGCGCGTCGGTGAGGGCCCGCACCCAGTTGCGATTGCCGGTGTCACGCTCGGGCTCGAGCCACTGCGCGAGCACCTGGATGGCCCAGCCCGCGTCGCGGTGGCCGAGGGCAGTGTCCATCTCCCCGACGCGCCCGAAGGCGCCGCCGAGCGGCTGCAGCAGGACCGCCGACAGCGTCGACGGCGCGCCGCCGGCGCCGGTCACGATCGCGTCGATCGCCGCGTCCGAGAGCTCGTCGAGGAACGCGGCGCGGTAGTAGTCGCGCAAATCCTCCGGGTGCCCTCCGTCCATCAGCGACTGGAAGGCGGTGTACGGCATCGGCATGACCGCGTCGACGGTGGGCGCGAGCGCGCGCAGCGGGGCGAGGTGCTCGGCGCCGCGGGCGTGGTCGCCGTCGTACAGGACGAGGACGCCGACGGCCGGACGGCCCTGGAGCTCGAACGGCACCATCGGGAGCGGCGGCGCGCTCATCAGCGCCAGCCCGCCGCAGAGGGCGTCGGGCGCCTCGGCCATCAGGTCGCGGTACGCGCGCATCACCGCACCGGCGCGCTCGCGCGGCCACAGCAGCATGCCGCCGAGCACGAGCGGGCCGACGGGCCGCAGCGCGAACTCGAACTCGAGCACGATCCCGAAGTTGCCGCCGCCGCCGCGCAGCGCCCAGAACAGGTCGGCGTTCTCGGTCGCGGAGGCGGTGACCACGCGGCCGTCGGCGGTCAGCACGCGGGCGGCGCGCAGGTTGTCGCCCGCGAGGCCCATCTTGCGCTCGAGCCAGCCGCTGCCCGAGCCGAGCGTGAAGCCGGCGACCCCGGTGCTGGAGACGCGGCCGCCGGTGACGGCGAGGCCGTGCTCCTGCGTGGCGGCGTCGAGCTCGCCCCACAGCACGCCGGGCTGGACCCAGGCGATCCGGCGCGCCGGGTCGACGTGGATCGCCTTCAGCGGGCCGAGGTCGATCACGAGGCCGCCGTCGGTGGTCGCGAACCCGGGCGCCGAGTGGCCGCCCGCCCGCACGGCCACCTCGAGCTCGTGCTCGCGGGCGTACGCGAGCGCCGCGGCGACATCGGACACCGACTCGCAGCGGGCGATCAGCGCCGGCCGGCGGTCGATCATCCCGTTGTGGACCCGGCGCGCGTCGTCGTAGCCGTCGTCGTCGGGGCCGATCAGCGTTCCGGTGAAGCGATGGATCGAGGGCGAGGAGGGGAGGAGCAGCGACATGCCTGCAGCATCCCGGCCGCCGCCTCCTCTCGCATCGGGGGAGTCCCTAGTGAGGGGCCGAGTGTCAGGCGGCGCGCAAGGCGGTCGCGTCGTCGGCGGCCGTCACGAGGGCCTCGAACAGCACGCGGTGGCGCGGCTGGGCGACGAGCCCCTCGACGTGCCACTGCACGCCCACCACGAACCGCGAGCCGGGCGCCTCGACCCCCTCGACGGTGCCGTCGGCCGCGTGCGCCACCGCCCGCAGGCCGCCGCCGAGCCGGTCGACGGCCTGGTGGTGGAACGAGTTCACGCGCAAGAGGTCGGTTCCGAGCAGGGCGGCGAGCCGCGTCCCCGGGTCGACCAACACCGAGTGCGTCGTCGCGGTGGCCGGCTCGGTCTGGCGATGGCCGGGCAGGTGCTGGTGCAGCGTCCCGCCGCGGGCGACGTTGAGCGCCTGCGCGCCGCGGCAGATCCCCAGCAGCGGCAGCCCGCGCTCGTCGGCCGCGCGCGCCAGCGCGAGCTCGAACGAGTCGAGGCTGGGCTCGGTCGGGCCCAGCTCGGGGTGGCGCTCGCCGGCGCCGTAGGCACCGGGGTCGAGGTCCGGGCCGCCCGACAGGCAGATGCCGTCGAGGCGGTCGACGTAGGTCGCGGCGTCGCCCAGCGGCGGCAGCACCACCGGCATCCCGCCCGCCGCCTCGATGGCCCGCATGTACGTCATGCCGAGCGCCATCTCGGGGTGGGGCGGCTCCCCGTGCCGGCGCAGCGTGCCGGCGCCGCTGGGTCGCAGCTCCGAGGTGGTGACGCCGATCAGCGGCCTCATGTCCCTATTTATCGCCCGAACCAGGCCATTCCTGGAATGGACGTATGGATAGGAATAGGCCGCCACGGATTCGACACCAGGGCGACTCGTATCCTCAGACGCCGATGTCGAGCCAATACATCTTCACCATGTACCGACTGTCCCGGACGCACCCGCCGGACAAGCAGGTGCTCAAGGACATTTCGCTGAGCTTCCTGCCGGGAGCGAAGATCGGCGTGCTCGGCCTCAACGGGGCGGGCAAGTCGACGCTGCTGCGGATCATGGCCGGGCTCGATACCGAGTACCGCGGCGAGGCGCAGCTCGCCCCCGGCGCCACCGTCGGCCTGCTCGAGCAGGAGCCGCAGCTCGACGAGAGCAAGGACGTGCGCGGCAACGTCGAGGACGGCGTGGCCGAGACGCGCGCGCTGCTCGATCGCTTCAACGAGCTGGCCGCCAACTACTCCGACGAGACGGCCGACGAGTTCGCGCGCCTGCAGGAGCGGATCGACGCCGCCGACGCCTGGAACCTCGACTCCCGGCTCGACCAGGCGATGGACGCCCTCCGCCTGCCGCCCGGCGACGCCGAGGTCGGCCGGCTGTCCGGCGGCGAGCGCCGCCGCGTGGCGCTCTGCCGGCTGCTGCTGTCCGCGCCCGACCTGCTGCTGCTCGACGAGCCCACCAAT
>CAWKIT010000003.1:0-343291 GCA_963849695.1 uncultured Solirubrobacteraceae bacterium | reverse complement strand
CGCCGCGATCTGACGGGCGACGACGGCGGCGTCTTCGCCCACCCCGCTCAACAGCGATGACCTGCGCTTGCGGAGGAAGTGGACTCCGACGAAATAGAGGCCTCGCACGACTGTGCTCGCCCCCTCCTCGTGGACCGGGAAGCCGAGCTCGTCGAACGCGCCCGGGAAGCGAACCCAGGACTCGTAGTCGGGCCGAAAGCCTCCCGCGAACACGACGGCACCAAAGCCGCTCAGGTTCAGCTCCTCGGGCGCTTCGCCGTTGAACGGCTCGGGTTCGGGTATCTCCGGCCGCGGCAGTCCGCGTTCGGCGACCAGCTTTTGGACCAGACCCATGAGCTGCGCGTTCCGCTCATCGCCCCAGGCGACGCTCTCGCCGAGGTCCGGCGCGAAGCGGGCGCGGCGGCCGTCGGCGCCGAGGAAATGCCCGAGCAGGCTGACGCCCATCTTCCGTAGCGTTCGGTAGTGGAGGTCGTGGCCCCCGCCAACCCCCGTCGCCTGCACGTTGGCGGCCAACCGGGCGGCCGGGCTTGGCAACGAGCTGAGCGGAGCGTCGAGAAAGCCTGTCTCGTTCGCCCACCAGGCGAGGTCCCGGTCGCCCAGCCTGCGGGGGAACCACGGCGCTCGCCCGCAGGCCAGGAAGACCTCGCGGCCCGCCTGGTGGAGCTCCTCTGCGATCTGACAGCCGGACTGGCCACTCCCAACTACCAGGACCGGGCCCGGAGCGAGGTCGCTCGGGTTGCGGTAGTCCTCGACGTCGATCTGAAGCAGGTCAGGAGGGAGCGTGGCCGCTGCGGCCGGGCGGTACGGACGCTGGTAGGCGCCGGTGCTGAGGACCACCGTCCTGGCCACGATCTCTCCGGCCGAGGTCTTCAGGAGGAGCCCCCCGTTGGGCCCCGGTCCCAGCTCGGTGACCTCGACACCTTCCCGCACTGGCGCTTTGACCGCGTAGCGCTCGAGGTGCGCCACGACCTGGTCGCGGAGCATGAACCCGTCGGGGTCGCCGCCGTCGTAGGGATGGCCGGGTAGCCGGAGGAACCAGTTCGGCGTGACCAGGCAGAAGCTGTCCCAGCGCTTCCGCCAGCTCTGACCGACCCGACCTCGCTCGAGTACGACGTGGGCGACGCCGGCCCGCGTGAGCTCGTGGCTGACCGCGAGCCCGGCCTGACCGGCACCGACGATCACAACCTCGATGCGGTCAGTCATCGCACTCACTTAAGACGGTGTCGGTGCCCGTCACATTCCCCTCTATCCCGGAGTCTCCTGGCCGGCTATGAGATGTTCTGGTTCAGGTGGAACAGGTTGTCGGGGTCGTAGCGTCGCTTGAGCTCGACGAGACGGTCGTAGTTGACGCCGTAGGCCTCACGGACCCGGTCGTGGTCGTCGGCCGGCAGGTAGTTCGTGTAGGAGCGCTCGGCCATGTGCGGCGCGAGCTCCTCGAAGGTCGTGCGCGCCCACGCGATGCCTCGATCGGTGTCCGCGGGGTCGGTCCACTGCGAGATGAGCAGCAGGTTGTGCCCCGGCTCGCGGTGCGGGTAGGCCGTCGCGGTCGGCTCGACGCGCGTGACCGCGCCGTGGAAGTCCTCGATCGCCAGCGCGCACAGGTCCGTCGGGGCTCGTTCGAAGGCGTCGTGCAGCACGGCGATCGCCTCGTCGGACAGCTCGGAGAAGAAGGCCGACTTCCAGTAACTGAGCGTTCCGGGGTTGAACAGCCAGTCCAGTCCGGTGTTCGCGACCGGGTAGGGCACGCGCTGCACCATGTCGGCGATCGGGGAGCCGAAGGTGCGCAGGGGAAGAAGGTCCGCCTCGGCCCGCTCGGGGTCCTGCCCGCAGTGGCAGATCGCCACCCCGCAGAGCTTGGCGCCCGATCCGTCGGGCGCGTGCAGGAACGCGGCCTGCGTGCCGAGCTCGTCGGGTAGGTCCCAGGAGAAGTCGCGGTAGAACGACAGGAGCTCGGGCGCCGCGTCGACCGTGTGCAGGACCGGTCCGCTGAGCACGTTCGGCACGGGGTGCGCACGGAACTCGATCGACGTGATCACACCGAAGTTGCCGCCGCCTCCGCGGATCGCCCAGAACAGGTCCGGGTCGGCCTCCTCACTGGCTGTCGTCACCTCCCCGGACGCGAGCACGAGCTCGGCGGATTGAAGGTTGTCGATCGCCAGCCCGTAGCGACTCATCATCCAGGCGAGCCCGCCCCCGAGGGTGAGCCCGGCGATCCCGGTGCTCGAGACGACGCCGCTCGGCGTCGCGAGGCCGAAGACGCCGGTGGCGCGATCGAGTTCCCTGACCGTTACGCCGCCCTGAGCGCGCACCGTTCGCCGCTCGGGATCGACGTGGATGCCCTTCATGAGCGAGAGGTCGATCATCAGCCCGCCTTCGGTGACCGCCTTGCCGGCGACGTTGTGCCCGCCGCCGCGCACTGAGAGCTCCAGGCCGGAGTCCCGGGCGGCGTTCACCGCGTCGACGACGTCGGCGGTGTTCCGGCAGCGCGCGATCAGCGCGGGCCGCTTGTCGATCAGGCCGTTGTGGATCGTGCGCGCCGCGTCGTAGCCCGGGTCGCTCGGTGTGAGCACCTCGCCGGAGAACCCCTCGCTCAGCGAGGGCACGGAGTCGATGGTCGTCATGACCGCGAACCTACGCCTGGCCTGTCGCGACGGAAAGGTGGAAATCCCTGAGTTTCACCAGGAGTTCGCTCACAATGGGCGTGGACCATGTCGGGCAAGCTCAGAGGGCGCGAGGCGGAGACCCGGTCGATCGACGACTTCCTCGCACGCGCGGCCGCAGCCCCGGCGATGCTGGTCCTGTCGGGGGCGCCCGGAATCGGGAAGACCGCGCTCTGGCAGGCCGGGCTCGAGCGAGCCCGGGCGGGCGGCGCCCGGGTCCTGTCGCACGTCGCCGTGGAGGCCGAGGCCGTGCTCTCGTTCGCGGGCATCTCGGAGCTGCTCGCAGGCATCGTCGCCGAGGTGCTTCCCACGCTGGGCGACCTGCGCCGGCGCGCGCTCGAGGCGGCGCTTCTCATCGAGGGCGCCGGGGATCACACCGCGCCGGAGCCCCGGGCGGTCGGCCTGGCGGTGCTCGACAGCCTGAGGGCGCTCTCGGCGGACGCGCCGGTGGTCGTCGCCGTCGACGACTTCCAGTGGCTCGACACCGCATCCGCCCGCACCTTGCTGTTCGCGCTCCGGCGCCTGGGCAGCGAGCCCGTCGGCGCGCTGATGACGGCCCGCTCGGGCGCGGACGAGCTCGAGCGCGGACTCGCCTCCGGGGCCGCAGAGCGCCTGGCGGTCGGGCCGCTCGGCGCGAGGCCGCTGTTCGGCATCCTCAAGGAGAAGCTGGGGCTGGAGCTCTCCCGCCCGCAGCTGACCCAGCTGTGCGAGATGACCGGCGGCAACCCGTTCTTCGCGCTCGAGATCGGACGGGAGCTCATGCTGGCGCCGCCCGCCCCCGGCCGGCCGCTGCGCATACCCGGCAGCGTCCGTGAGGCGGTCGGCGAGCGGCTGGCCAGGCTGCCCACCCCCAGCCGGGAGGTGCTCCTGCTCGCCGCGGCCCTGGGGAGGCCCACGGTCGGAGCCCTGACCGCCGCGCACGGCGACCGCACGCGCGTCCTCGACGGGCTCGAACAGGCCGCCGCGGCAGGAGTCGTGGAGCTCGACGAGGATCGGATCCGCTTCGCCCATCCGATGCTCGCCTCGGTCTGTTATGAGGAGGCGCCGCCGTGGCGGCGGCGCGATGCGCACTCCCTCCTGGCCGGCGTGGTCGTCGGCGACGAGGAACGAGCGCGGCACCTGGCGCTGGCCGCCGGCGGCCCCGACGCGGGCGTCGCCGCCGCATTGGACGAGGCGGCGCCGCGCGCGCTCGCGCGCGGCGCGCCGGCCGCCGCCGCTGACCTGTTCGAGATCGCCGGGCAGCTCACGCCTCCCGGCGATCCGGCCGCGCGGCGCCGGCGGCGGCTCGCGGCGGCCGAGGCGCACCGCCTCGCCGGCGACCGCCACCGTGCCGCGGCCATCCTCGACGAGTTGCTCGCCGAGGCGCCGCCGGGGCCGGAGCGCGCGGACGTGCTGTTCGCGCTGGCCCGCGTGCGACGGGCCGACCTGCCCACGATCGTGATGTGGTGCGAGCACGCGCTCGCCGAGACGGGCGAAGACCACCGGCGCGCGGCCGAGATCCTCGTCTTCCTCAGCTGGATGCGCCTGCTCGAAGGCCACGTCCGCGACGCGCTCGCGCACGCCCGCGGCGCCCTCGGCCATGCCGAGCTCGCCGGCGACGACGAGCTCCACGCGCGAGCGATCGCGCGTGTGGCGATGGCGGAGACCTGGACGCTCGAGGTCACCCCCGGCCTGCTCGAGCGGGGCGTCGCGATCGAGGAGGGCCTCGCGCGGCCGCTCGAGTTCCACGAGAGCGCGCGCGTCACGCTCGCCCGCCGGCTGATGTGTCTCGCCGACTTCGACGCCGCGCGGCCGCTTCTGGTCGCCGCCTGGGAGCTCGCGAAGGCCCGCGGCGACGAGGGGTCGTGCGCGCACCTGCTCTTCCATGGCTTCCAGGTCGAGTGGTTCACCGGGCACTGGAACGTCGCCGATCACCTGGCGGCGGAGGCGCTCGAGCTCGCCGACCAGCTGGGCGACGAGCAGTACCGGGGGATCGCACTGTATGCCCGCTCGCTGCTCGACGCCCACCTCGGCCGCGTCGCCGCCGCCCGAGCGGCCGCGACCGAGGCGCTGGCGATCGCCGACGCGCTCTCGGACTCGCTGTTCGGCCTGCAGAGCCGGACCGTCCTCGGATTCATCGCCCTCTCCTGCGCGGACGCCGCCGCGGCGAACCGGCACCTGCGCCCGCTGCCCGCCTGGCTGCACGAGCACGGCTGGAACGAGCCGACCGACTTCGCCTGGTGCAACGCGATCGAGGCGATGATCACGGTCGGCGACCTCGACGAGGGGCGCATCTGGCTGGAGCGCTACGAGGGCCTCGCGAAGCGGTCGGCGAGCCCGTGGGCGCTCGCGACAGCGGCCCGCGAGCGCGGCCTGCTCTGCGCGGCCGAGGGCGACCCCGACGGCGCCCGCCACGCACTCGACCGCGCGCTGGCCGAGCACGACCGCATGCGCTGCCCGTTCGAGCGCGGACGCACGCTCCTGGCGCTCGGCTCGATTCGCCGGCGCGACCGGGAGAAGCGCTCGGCGCGCGAGGCGCTCGACGAGGCATGCCGAGCCTTCGACGACCTCGGCGCGCGACTCTGGGCGCGCCAGGCGCGCGACGAGCTCGACCGGATCAGCGGGCGGCGCCCGCTCTCGGGCGACCTGACCGCAACCGAGGCCCAGCTCGCCGCCCTCGCCGCGAAAGGACTCGCGAACAAGGAGATCGCGGCGGCACTCCACATGAGCGTCCACACCGTCGAGGGCCACCTCACCCGCATCTACCGCAAGCTGGGCGTCCGCTCCCGGACCGAGCTGGCGCACTCCGCCGCGGTCCCGCTCCCGGACAGGCCGCCGAGCAAGTAATCGAACAGTGTCAACCAGGGACGAGCCGGACGACGATGAGCGGTCGGGTCAGCTCGCCCCGGTCGCCTGGGCCCCGGCGAACCGCGTGACGTCGAACAGACCGATCGGCCGATCGGTCCGTCCGTGCTCGGCGAGGTCGGCCATGATCTCTCCGATCACCGGGACGAACTTGAAGCCGTGGCCGGAGAACCCCGCGGCGATCGCGACGCGCGGGTGCGCCGGGTGGAGCCCGACGAGGAAGTGCATGTCCGGCGTGGTCGTGTACATGCACGCCCGCGCGTCGACGGCAGTGCCTGACAGAGCGGGGATGCGCTGGGCGAGGAAGGCGGCCAGCGCCTCGACCTCCCCCGGCCGCACGTCGCGGTCCAGTGCATCGGGGTCGGCAGGCGTCCCGCGACGGAAGAAGGCAGCCTTGACGCCGTCCTCGCCGGGCAGGGCGGGGAAGCCGTAGACCTGTTCGCCGAGCTCATCCTCCCAGACGTAGATCGGGTGGCGCGCCGGGTCAAACGCAGCTCGGCCGCCGGTCGGGCGCAGCCAGACCTGGAGGTGGCGCTCGATGACGAGCGGCAGCGCGAGATCGCCGAGCAGGTCGCTCGCCCACGGCCCGGCGCACACGACGAGCCGGTCGGCCTCCAGCGTGCCCGACGTGGTGTCGACGAGGACGCCGTCGCCCGCGGGCCGCCAGCTCTCGATCGTGGTGCCGAAACGCAGGTCGGCTCCGTGCAGCACTGCGAGCTTGAGCTGGGCGGCGACGGTCGCCTCGGGGCGGACAAAGCCGGCGCGCGGCTCGAACAGTGCGACATCGCCGCTCGCGGGCGTCATCGTCGGCCACCGGCGCGCGATGTCGGGCGCCTCCAAGAGCTCATGCGGAAGGTTCCACTGCTCGGCGCTGCCCAGCGCCCCCGCGACGGTCCGGCTCGCGGCCGGACCAATCATGAGGCCGCCGGTCTCGGTCAGCAGCGCCGACCCGCTGTCGCGCTCGAGCCGGCGCCAGAGCGTGTAGGCCTCGAGCAGCAGCGGCACATAGGAGGGGTCCTCGAAGTACGCCTGACGGATCACGCGCGAGGCGCCATGGCTCGAGCCGCGGTCGTGCGCCGGCCAGTGACGCTCGAGCCCCAGGACGCGGCGGCCGCGACGGGCGAGCGCCGCAGCGGCCGCGCTTCCCATCCCGCCCAGCCCGGCGATGACGACGTCATACCGCATAGCCGGCCCTCGCTCCTTCGCTGACGGCGTCAGCATCCCGGACCACTCGTATCACACCGCAAAGGCGTTTCTGCTCGAGGCTTCCGGGTTCGCGCCACGGTCTCTGCGCTTCCCGGCGCGCCCACCATCGCGGCTCAGGCGAGGAGCGCGAGCTCGCGCGCCCGTTGCGCGGCCTCGACTCGCGAGCGGCAGTCGAGCTTGCGCAGGATGTTGCGCACGTGCATGTCCACGGTGCGGGGGCTGAGAAACAGCTCAGCGGCAATTTCCCGGTTCGTGCGGCCGACGGCCACGAGCCGGACCACCTCGAGCTCGCGCCGGGAAAGCCCGGCACTGTCGGCGTCGGCGGCGGCACGGCGGCCGAGGCGCTGCACCACGGACTCACCAAGGGCCGCCACCTCGCGCGCCGCTTCGGCGGCGAGCGGCCTGGCACCGAGCTTGCGAGCCGTGCGGTAGGCGTCTCCGAGGCGCTCGAGCGCCGGCTCGCGCTCGCCCGCCGCGGCGAGCGCGACGCCGGCGCGCAGCTCGACCTCGGCGCGATCGAAGGGCAGCTCGACGCTGCGCAGCAGCTGCACGGCGTGCCCGAGCTGATCTGCGGCGGCGTCGTGGTCGCCTTCGGCGAGCGCGGTCTCGCCGATGGCGGACGCCAGTGCGGCAAGGGCATCCGGGTGACCGGTGCTCGACGCGATCGTGGTGAGCGCACCGGCGCAGGCGTTGGCCGCGGCGAGGTCGCCTCGGCGAGCGAAGAAGCCCGCGCTCCAGCGCAGGCCGCTGACGGCGTAGTGTCGATCTTCGCTGTCCTCCCAGCGCGCGAGCAGCGAGCGGCACCGCTGCGCGGCCTCGTGGTCGTCGCCGCCGGCGGCGACGACACGTGCCAGGTTGGCCATCGTGTCGACCGTCATGTTGTAGTGCCCGAGCCGAGCGGCGGTCGCCAGCGAGGAGTCGAGCATGCGCCTCGCGAGGCTCAGCTTGCCCTGGGCGCCGTGGATGCTTCCGATCAGTCCCTCGGCCACCCAGACGGCGGTTCCCGACGCGACCAGGTCACGCCCGAGTTGCATTGCCTCCGGCCATTCGCCGCACTCGCGCAGGACGTACACGATGCACGTCAAGCACGCAACCTCGGTTTCCACGCTGCCGCTCGCGTCACAGAGGGCAAGCGCGCTCTGCAGCGTCTGGTGGGCGCGACGGTATTCGGCGGAGTCGTAGACCACCGCGCCGAGCCGCTGGTACAGCTCGGCGGCAACCGCCGTCATCTCGTGCTCGAGCGCGAGCGCGAGCGCTCGCGTCACCACGTCGAGCCCGGCGGCGTGATCACCGCGCTTGGCGCGCGCGAGGCCTTCAAGGCCGAGCGCGCGGGCGCGAAGGTCCAGCCGGTCGGCTTTCTCGGCGTCGCGCGCCGCCGCCCGCGCCGTCTCGATCGCGGCGCCGTAGCGCGCGCCATACCGTAGGTAGTTCGCGATCGCCAGCCGTTCGATGGCCGCCTCCGCCGGCCGTCCCGCCGCTTCGTAGGCGTCCGAGGCCGCGCGATGCGCGGGCAGCGCGGCCGCGCGGTCGCCCTGCAGGTCGTAGACGGCCGCGAGCCGCCGCTGCGCGCTCGCGTAACCCGCATGCATTCCCACCGCCTGCTCGATCGTGCAGAGCTCGCGCAATGCGCGCGTGGCCTCGGCGAGGTCGCCGGACAGCTCGGCGCAGGCCGCGTAGCAGTCGAGCGCGGCCGTGCGTCGCTGCGGCTCGTCGTCCGCGGGCCAGAGGTCGAGCGCCTGACGCCCCGCCACCGCGGCGTCGCGATAGGCGTGCACAGAGCGCGACTCGTCCGCGGCGCGCACCAGCGCGTCGCGGGCACGAGCCTCGTCGCGCGCGCCGAGCCAGTGGGTCGCCACCTCGTGGCTGCCGGCGCCGGCCGCTTCCAGCGCCTCGGCCAGGCGACGGTGCAGCGCGCGGCGCTGCAGCCAGGGCACGTCGGCGTAGAACGCCTCCCGCGTCAGGGAATGGCGGAAAGCGCCGCGGCCGGGGCCCGCCTCAGCGACGAGCTGACGGTCGACGAGCTCCGTGAGGCCCACCGCGCTCGACAGCTCCGCGACGAGCTCGAGGTCGAACCCATCGCCGGCGACCGCCGCGGCGTCCGCGGCGGCGCGCCCCGCCGGCGAGAGCGCCCTGGCGCCGGTGAGCACCGCGTCGCGGATGCTGTCGGGCAAGGGAACGTCACCGCCGTCGGCGAGCTCGAGCCCGAGCGGACCGGGCGCGATCGCGTCCGTGCGCCGCAGCGCGCGCGCGAGCTCCTCGACGTAGAAGGGAATGCCCTGGGTGCGGTCGTAGACCGCCTCGGCCAGCGACGGAGCCGGCGTCTCGCCGAGGATGTCGGCGACGAGCGCGGCCGTCTGCGCGCCGTCGAGCGGAGCGAGGACGAGCTCCTCGAGGCGGCCGCCACGCCGTAGCTCGTGTCGCAACCGGCGCAGCAGGTGGCCCCGCGGCAGGCCATCGGAGCGATAGATCGCCACGAGCAGCAGCGGTAGGCGCCCAAGCAACTCGGCGAGCGCCGGCAAGAGCTCGAGCGTGGATTCGTCCGACCACTGAAGGTCATCGAGCACGACCAGTCGTGTCGTGTCGGTGGCCATCGCCGTGAACGCAGCGCTGATCGCCTCGAAGAGCGTGGCTCGGTCACTCTCAGACGCAGGCTCCCCGAGCTCGGGCAGCAGCACCGCCAAGTGCCGCCGCAGCGGGCCCAAGCCCGACAGCCCGTCTGGACTCGCCCGCAGGTACGACCGCAGCACGGCGACGATCGGACCGTAGGGCGCCGCGACACCCTCGCCGGCGCGGCCCGCGAAGATCGAGGCCTCCAAGCCGTCCGCGGCATCCTGCGCCAGCCGCGTCTTGCCGACCCCGGCCTCGCCCGCCACCAGAACGAGCGAGCCGGCGCTCTGCTCCGCGCGCCGCAGCGCCGCGCCGAGCCGCTCGCGCTCGGACTCCCGTCCGACAAGCGCGCTACGACCCGGCATGGCGCGATTCTACGGCGCCTGAGGTCACCGCCGCGGCTGTCGCCATTGGATCTCCTTTGCCGGCTTGCCGACCGACCGTACGCCCACCTCGCCGAGCGCTCATCCGTGAAACCGCCGTACTTCACGGCCGGCTATGCCGTAAGGCGACCTCGATGACCTGCCGAAGCGGCGGTTTCGTGCGAACACGTACGGCAGCCGCCGCTCGAGAATACGGCTGTTCAACGGATGTGCGGCCGGAGGGCGGCGCGTACGGTCGGTTCGTGCAACACAAGCTCGAATCCCTGACCCACGAAGGAGTCCGCATGGCCACGACGATGAAACCCCCGGCGGCGTTGAGCGATGGCGCGCTGGATGAGCTGAGGGCGGCGATTCGGGGGCGCGTGCTCACTCCGAGTGACCCCGGTACGAGGAGATCCGGCCGGCGTTCAACGCGATGCATCAGGGCCGCCCCGCGGTGGTGGTGGGCTGCGGCGGCACGGCCGATGTGGTGGAGGCGGTCAACTTCGCGCGCGAGCGGGGGCTGCCGGTTGCGGTGCGCGGTGGCGGGCACTCGATCGCCGGCCTGTCGTCGATCGACGAAGGCATGCTGATCGACCTCGGCGCGATGAACGGCGTGCTGGTCGACGCTGAGCGCCGGCTGGTGCATGTCCAGGGCGGCGCGGTGCTGGGCGATGTCGACCGCGAGACGCAGGCGTTCGGGCTGGCCGCGCCGAGCGGCGTGGTGTCCGACACCGGGGTCGCGGGCCTGACCCTCGGCGGAGGCTATGGCTGGCTGCGGCGCAAGTACGGGCTCGCATGCGACGGCCTCGTCGAGGCCCAGGTCGTGGGCGCGGACGGCGAGGTGCGCACGGCGTCGGCGGACTCGAACCCGGAGCTGTTCTGGGCGATCCGCGGCGGCGGCGGCAACTTCGGGATCGTCACGTCGTTCACGTTCCGGCTGCGCGAGCTCGGCCCGGAGGTGGCGTTCGCGGCGGTGATGTACCCGCTCGAGGAGGTCGCCGACGTGCTGCGCAAGTGGCGCGACTACGTCGAGCAGGCCCCCAACGAGGTGACCTCGGTGTGCGTGACGCTCACGTTCCCCGCCAACCCCGAGATGCCCGCGGCCGTCCACGACCGGCCGGTCGCGATCGTCGGTGGCGTCTACGCGGGGGAGGTGGAGGAGGGCATGCGGGTGATGCAGCCCTTGCGGGAGCTGGGCAGCGTGTTGTTCGACATGTCCGGCCCGACGCCGTTCGTGGGCGTGCAGTCGGGCTTTGACGGGCTGTTCCCGCGCAACCACGCTGCGCGCCTACTGGAAGGCGCTGCACCTGAAGGGGCTCGACGACGAGGCGATCGACGTGTTCGCCGGCTGGGCGCTTGACCGCCCGGCGCCGCAGACGCTCGTGAACATGTTCCACATGGGCGGTGCGATCGCGGACGTGGGTCCCGACGAGACCGCGTTCCCCGAGCGCTCGGCGCCCTACCTGGTCTCGATCGACGGCCAGTGGACCGACGCCGGCGACGACGCCGACAACGTCGCCTGGGTGCGCTCGGTCTTCAAGAGCTTCGAGCCGTTCGGGACCGGCAGCGTCTACCTCAACTTCACCGGCCGCGCCGACGAGCCACCGAGCGCCGGTGTGCGACAGCGCGTTCGGTCCCAACCTGCAAAGGCTCGCCGAAGCCAAGAAGACCTACGACCCGCACAACTTCTTCAACCGCAACCACAACATCCCACCGGCTCGCTAGGGAGCCCTTGGCCGCGATCGTGGCGGCGCGCCGTGCTGGTGACGATCGCAGCATGCTGCCGCGCCCGCCGCCCACCTTCACCACGAACACCACCACTCGCAACCACGAGAGGTTTCACCATGCAACGTCACAATTCCCGCGACGGCAGGCCCGCCCTGCAACGACTCGCGCTGCTCACGTCCCCCTTCGTGCCGGCGCGGCCACCCGTCGTCCGGCTGCTGCTCGGCGTCGTCGCTGTGTTCGCGCTGATCGCCGGCGCCGCGCCTGTCGCCCAGGGCGCGCCCGCGTGCGCGATCCAGAGCACGCCCTGCAATCTGACCGACGGGCTCGACGATGCCCAGTCGCTCGACCGGTGGCCGTCGCCCCGGACGGCCGACGCGTGGTGTTCACCCACCGCGACCTCAACCCGCCGTCCGAGCTGTTCAGCGCCGACATCCACGGCGCCGAGCGGCCGATCCGGCTCAGCCCGGAGAACGAGGAGGCGAGTTTCGTGGCGATCAGCCCGGACGCGCGCCGCGTGCTCTACATGCGCTCCGTGCCAGGCGGTCAGGAGCTCTATAGCGTGCCTATCGCCGGTCCCGCTGCCGCGGGCGTCAGGCTGACGGGCAACCTCGGGCCGCAGCCGCAGGTGGCGGTCAGCCCGGACGGCGGCAAGGTGGTGTACGCCCCGGCCGCGGCCAACGAGCTGCGCGTGGTGCCGAGCGCCGGCGGGCAGAGCCGGCGCCTGACCGACCTGTTCGTGCCCGGCGGGCGGGCGGGGAGCATCCGCATCAGCGCGGATGGCGACTCCGTCGTCTACTTGTCCGACCAGGAGGCCGACGGCGTGCAGCAGCTCTATCGCGTGCCGCTCACGCTGGCCCCGGAGCCGGATCCGCCGACCACGCGGGTCAACGGCCCGCTGGCGGCCGGCGGCGACGTTGACGGCTTCGTCCTTAGCGCGGGCGGCCCGGCCGTCTACCGCGCCGACGAGAGCACCGACAACGTCCGCGAGCTCTACCGCGCGGGCCTGGGCGGGGGCGCGCGGGCGAAGCTCAGCCGCCCGCTGCCGGCCGGCTGGGAGGTCCGGATGCCGGTCGAGGGTGACGGGATCGCCCGCGTCTCGGCCGACGGCGGGCGCGTGTTCTACGAGATCGGGGACGTGGTCGATGTCGGGGGCCGGGTCTTGGTCTTCCGCGAGCTCTACAGCGTGCCCATCGCCGGGCCGGCCGAGCGCAGCGTGCGGATCGACCACCCGTCGCTGATCCCGCCCGGGCAGGTCGCCGAGGTCCGCTACGAGCTCAGTTCGAACGGGCGGCACGTCCTCTACCAGCTGGGCCACCAGGACCTCGACCTCCAGTACCTGCTGAGCGGCCCCGCCGCCGGGCCGGCCGACGCCGGGCAGCTGCTCACCTTCCCCACGCGGGACGACTTCGTGGCCGAGATCAGCCGCGACAGCCGGCGCGTCGCGCACCTCTTCCCCTCAAACGATCCGGGGTTCACCAACCTGTTCAGCCTTCCGATCGAGGGCGGCCAGGGCGTCCAGCTCAACGGCGCCGAGAACGTCGGCGGCTTCCTGCGCGCCGGCGCCGGGCGGTTCGTCTACTCCGCCAAGGTCGGCCTGCGGCGGGCGCTGTTCAGCGTCGCGCAGGACGGCGACGGCCCGCGGCGCGACCTCACCGCGCCGCTGGGCGACCAGCGGCTCGTCGTGGGGCGGGCGCTGACGCCGAACGGGCGGGTGGTGGTCTACCTCGCGCAGGCCAACGACGACGCGCCGCTCGAGCTCTACAGCTCGCGCCTGGACCCGCCCGCCGCTCAGGGCAGCGCCAGCACCCCCTAAACACGATCACGAGATCTCGACGCCGTACTCGCGCCGGTACACCCGGCGCGAGGCGGTGTCGACGAGCTCCAGGACCAGCACCCCGCGCGAGGACCCAAGACGGCAGGCGGCCCGACCACCGCCCGCCGGCGCCCTTCATCGGGCGCCCGCACGGTGAGCAGTGCTAGGCGCCGTACTGGCCGCCGAGCTCCAACGCCTGTGGCCTGCCCTTGTGCCCAGCTTCTTGCAGGATCGGGGGGACCGCCGGGTCGGAGACGAAGCTCTGCCAACCCTCCGCGTCCCAGTCGAAGACCACCCAGACCCGGTCTTCCTCACTGGGATCGCGAAACACGGCCGAACCCTTGGATCCGTGCTGCTTTCGCTTCTCGGCGCCCTTCGTCGAGAAGATCTTCAAGAAGCGGTCGAAATCCTCGACCTGCGTCGTTGCCAGCAACATCCCTCACCTCCTGTGTCGGGAGTCGTCGCGCTCCTGCGACGTACGCCGCACCGTACAGACAATGCAGTCGTGCCGTAAGTGCGCTCGGCCGGTCGGATCAAGACGACGCCGGAGCAGTTGGAGCTGTTCGCGCAGAGTCTGGGGCCGGACGATCGGGTGGCATGGGCTCAAGCTGGCGTGCACTTCAGCGCTGACCGGCGCGGCGACGCGGGGTACGCTCCGCGCGGTGAGCGTGCTGGGCTGTGAATTGCCGCTGATGCAGGCGCCGGTCGGCCGCGGGGCCGCGGCGCAGCTGGCTGGCGCGGTGTCGCGGGCCGGGGGGCTGGGCACGCTTGGCGCGTCGTGGACGGAGCCGGCGGTGCTGCGTGAGCAGATCCGTTCGATCGCGCGTGTCACGGATCGTCCGTTTTGCGTGAATCTTGTGCTCGACTTCGCGCAGGATGAGCGCCTTGAGGTGGTGGTCGAGGAGCGGGTGCCGTGGGTGTCGTTCTCGTTCGGGCTGCGTCCGGATCTGGTCAGGCTCGCGCGCGCCGGCGGGGCGCGCGTGCTGGTGCAGGTTGCCTCGGCGGATGCGGCGCGGGCGGCGGCGGAGGCGGGTGCTGATGCGCTGATCGTGCAGGGCGTGGAGGCCGGCGGTCACGTTCAGAGCGTGGTCGGCTTGTTGCCGTTGCTGGCCGAGGTGCGCCGGGCGGTGTCAGTGCCGCTGCTGGCTGCGGGCGGAATTGCCGATCCGGCGTCGGCGCTCGCCGCGCTCGCTGCCGGCGCTTCGGGTGTGGTGATGGGGACGCGATTTGTGGCTAGCGATGAGTGCGACGCTCATCCGCGTTATAAGGCGCGGCTGCTTGCGTGCGAAGGTCGTGACACCGTGCTCACCGAGTTGTTCGATGTCGGTTGGCCCGCGCCGCATCGTGTGCTGCGCAACAGCACCTACGAGCGCTGGCAGGCCGCCGGTCGTCCGCCTTCGGGGCAGCGTCCTGCCGAGGGCGAGGATGTCGCCGCCGGCGTACCGCGCTATGCGATCAACATGCCATTGGCGGGCACCGAGGGTGACGTGGAGGCGATGGCGATGTACGCCGGCCAGGGCGTGGGAGCGATCGACACGGTTGAGCCGGCGGCGGCCATCGTGGAGCGCTTCGCTGCCGCGCTGCGATCGGGATAGAGCCTGCAACCGAGAGCGCCCACGACGCGACGCCATCACCGGGCATGCGTGTCACGTGGGCGCCTTGTTCGCGGCTCGCCCCACGGTCCGGACGGGGCTCAGCGGAGGATCGGCTGGGCGCGCGGCATCCTGACCGATCCGGCGTCCGCGACCTCGTCGGGACGGCGCAACAGGTGGATGCTCACGCCGACGATCCAGATGAGGAAGAGCGCCGTAGGGAGCTGTGCAGAGCTGGACGTCGCCATGGCCACGGCGGCGAGCATGAGGGGGGCGATGGCTGCCGCGCTCCATCCTGCCCACCGCGGCAGCGCGCCGGTTCGCAGGGCGGTTGCGGCGGTGGCGGCGAGGAAGACGGCGTCGACGGCCCACGTGGCGACGAACGAGATGTCGTTGGCGTGGATCAGGGTGGCTGCGAGCTGCGGGTCGAGGCCGTCACCGCGCACCTCGTAGAAGGCTACGGTCCCGAGCGGGAACGAGGCGAGCTTGACGGCGACGGACACCAGCCCGGCGCCGAGGGCGGTCATGGACAGCCAGCCGGGGCTGCCTTCGGCGGAGCGCAGGACGCCCCACAGCCGGGCGAGGAAGAAGATGAGCACGAGCAGCCCGAGGCCTTCCAGGAAGATGCCTGTCCAGAAGCCGGCGTCCGCGGGATGGGCGGCGACGTCGCGTGCGATCTCCTGCCGCGGTGCGAGGATTCCCGCGTTGCCCTTCGGGAAGGCATTCACGCCGACCAGGACGAGAACCGCGTAGAGCAGGCCGGCCGACGCTCCCAGACTGTTGATGCGCCGGTCGACGGGCTCGGACCGGCCGTATGTGGGCGCTGGCATGGGAGCCTCCGGTGAGATGCGGGTGGACACTGGCCGGGACGCTATGTGCGGCACCGTCGCCCGTCGTCGGCCGCAGGGACGGACGCGCCTCCATCGTTAGGCGCGTACGTGGGCGTCCGGACACAACGTTGGTCTCACCGCCACGCGACCTTCGCACGATGCCGGCCGTTGCTCGCGCGGGTAGCGTCCGTGCATGGGTTCGCTCGAGCGCGTGGAGTGGTTCAAGGCTCGGGTGTCGTCGAGCGCCGCCGATCGGCTCCTGGCACTGGTTCTGACCGTCTACGCCCAGGCGAGCCTTTGGCTCCAGGACGATGTCACGAGCCGTGGCGCTGCCGCCCTCGCCCTGCTGGCCGTGACGGCGCCGCTCGCGTGGCGCCGGCGCCGGCCGCTCGCGTCGGCCTGCGCAGTGGCGCTCGGCCTGGCCGCCGCGAGCCGGCTGCCGGACGGTTCGCCGGAGGGCGGCTTCATCCTGTTCCCGCTGCTCGTCGTGCTCTACTCGGTCGCGGCGCACGAAGCGGCGCGACCGGCCGTCGCAGGGCTGGTCGCCGTCTTCGCGGGCGCCACACTGAACGTCGCGTCAGACCCCGAGCTCGTCACCACCCGCGAGGTCGTGATCGCGGACGCCTTCTTCGTGTTCTTCCTCGGCGGCGCCGCCTGGCTGCTGGGACGGTACGTGCGCGGACGCAGGCTCCAGAGTGATCAGCTGCGCGGCCGCGCCATGTGGCTCGAGCGCGATCGGGAGGAGCGCGCACGCACCGCCGTCATCGAGGAGCGCACGCGGATCGCACGCGAGCTCCACGACGTCATCGCGCACAGCGTCAGCGTGATGGGCGTGCAGGCCGCAGCGGCGGAGGAGCTGATGGAGCGAGAGCCGGAGCGGGCCCGTGAGTCGATGCGCTCGATCCAGGTGACGGCGCGCGACGCCGTCCTGGAGCTGCGGCGCCTGCTGGGCGTGATGCGGGAGGGTGAGCAACTCCTGCCGCTCGCGCCCCAGCCGGGACTCGGCCAGCTCGACGCGCTGGTGCGCCAGCTCGGCGAGGCGGGCATGCCCGTCGCTGTGCGCGTCGAGGGAGACCCTCGGACCGTGCCCCCGGGGCTCGACCTGTCCGCCTACCGGATCGTGCAGGAGGCGCTGACGAACGCGCTCAAGCACGCCCGCCCGTCGCATGCGCGCGTCACGGTCCGCTACGGCGCAGATCTGGAGCTGATCGTGGAGAACGACCGCTCCGGCGCATCGGGGCCGAACGGCGCCGGGCATGGTCTCATCGGCATGCGGGAGCGCGCCGCACTCTACGGCGGGACCGTCCAGGCCGGCCCTGACGCCCACGGCCGCTACCGCGTGCGGGCTCGCCTTCCGCTTCCGAGGACGCCGTGATCCGCGTCCTGCTGGCCGACGATCAGGCGTTGGTCCGCGGCGGCTTTCGCGTGATCCTCGAGTCGCAGCCCGACATCACTGTCGTCGGCGAGGCGGCTGACGGCGCGGAGGCCATCGAGCTCGCGCGCCTGCACAAGCCGGACGTCGTGCTCATGGACGTGCGCATGCCCCGGCTCGACGGCATCGAGGCGACGCGCCGGCTCCTCGCCGGCGACACGCGGACCCGGATCCTCATGCTCACCACGTTCGACCTCGACGAGTACGTCTACGAGGCGATGCGCGCTGGTGCGAGCGGCTTCCTGCTGAAGAACTCGCCTCCCGCGCAGCTCGCCGAGGCGGTGCGCGTCGTGGCAGCGGGCGATGCCCTGCTCTCGCCGGAGATCACCCGCCGGCTGATCGCCGACTACGTGCGCCGGCCGCGCCCGGGCGGCGCCGTTCCATCCACGATGGCGGAGCTCACGAGCCGGGAGCTCGACGTGCTCGGGCTCATGGCCAGGGGCCGCTCGAACGCCGAGGTCGCCGGGGCGCTGTTCCTCAGCGAGGCGACCGTCAAGACCCATGTCACGAGGGTGCTCTCGAAGCTCGGAGTCCGAGACCGCGTGCAGGCCGTCATCTGCGCGTACGAGGCCGGGCTCGTGCAGCCGGGCGAGGCGCCTGCTCCATAGGTCGAGCGGAGCGGCGCAGGATCGAACCCGCCAACGACTTGGCGGTACAGGGGTCGGGCGTGTAAGGGGGGACGCCTACCGGGCTCTTGGCGGGCTGACAGCGCGCGTCAGCCGGACGTCAGCGAAACGTCAGCGCACGCTGTTGTGCTTCGCGCCGTGACCGACCGCCGAGGAGCCAGAGCAGCGATGTTCGCACGCCGCACCGAAGACCGACCCGAGGTCGACCGGCGTCGACTGCGTCCGCTGCGCGTGAGGTGGTTGGTGAGTGTGGTGGCCATGGTGCTGGTTCCGGCCGCGGTCGGGGTCGCGGCGACGCGAGCGCCCGCAGGCGCGACGCAGGCTGGGCCGGCGTTGCATACGGCTCCTCCGGCGGGGCCGGCGGCGGCGCCGGGCGAGATCGTGGTGGGCTTCCGGTCGGGGGTGGATGCCTCTGAGCGGGCAGTGGCGCGGTCGGCTGCCGACGTGAGCGCCGAGCGGAACCTTCTGGTGCCGGGCGGGCAGCTGGTGAAGGTCGAGCGTGGCCAGGGCGTCCAGGAGGCGATCACCGAGCTCGAGAAGCGCCCCGACGTTCGCTACGCCGAGCCCAACTGGATCTACCACGCCACGGCGACCACGCCGAACGACCCGCGGTTCGGCAACGAGTGGGGCCTGAACAACACCGGCCAGACCGTCAACGGCGCCGCCGGCACGTCCGACGCCGACATCGACGGGCCGGAGGCGTGGGACCGCGGTACCGGCAGCGCGTCCCCGGTGGTGGCCGTGGTCGATTCCGGCGTGGCGTGGGACCACCCGGATCTGTCGCAGAACATCTGGAGCAACAGCGACGAGGTCGCCGGCAACGGCGTCGACGACGACCACAACGGCAAGGTCGACGACGTCCGCGGCTGGGATTTCGCCTACGGCGACAACAACCCCTGGGACTACGACGACCACGGTACGCACGTCGCCGGCACGATCGCCGCACGCGGCAACAACGGCGTAGGCATCACCGGCGTGGCGTGGCAGGCGTCGATCATGCCGGTCCAAGCCCTCGACGCGACCGGTTCCGGCAGCAACGCCGCCATCGCGGACGCGTTCACGTACGCCGCGGCCAACGGCGCGAGGGTGGTGAACGCGTCGCTCGGCGGCCCCTTCCGGTCGCAGGCGATGTCCGACGCGATCGCCACCCACCCCGACACCCTCTACGTCGTCGCCGCCGGCAACGACGGCACGGACAACGACACGACGCCCGGCTATCCGTGCAACGACACGTGGGCCAACTTGATCTGCGTCGCGGCGACCGGCAACACCGACACCCTGGCGAGCTTCTCCAACTACGGCGCGTCGTCGGTCGATCTGGCGGCGCCGGGCGTCGACATCGACTCGACGCGACCGCACTACACGGACTCCTTCACCGACAACTTCGAGACCAGCCTGGGCAACTGGACGGTGCAGAGCGGGCCGTGGGGCCGGGTGTCCACCAGCGGCTCGATCTGGCTGACCGACTCGCCGGGCGTCAACTACGCCGACAACGCCGACTGGGCGATCCGGACCACCTCCAAGGTCGACGTCGGCGCTCGCAGCGACTGCATCTTCAAGTTCGGCTACGGGACGTTCCTGGAGAACGGCGCCGACTGGCTGTACGTCCAGTCCTCGACCGACGGCACGACGTGGACGGACCTCGGCAAGATCGGCGACACCAACGGCTCGATCGAGCAGGCGGGATACCCGCTTTCCGCCGGTGGGAGCCGCTACTACCGCTTCCGCCTGACGTCGGACGCCACCATCAACAAGAGCGGCGCGTTCATCGACAACGTGCGCATCGGCTGCCCGGGCGGCACCTACGGCGCCGGCGACTACCAGTTCTCCAGCGGCACGTCGATGGCCGCGCCGCACGTGGCGGGCGCGGCCACCATGTTGTTCTCCGACACGCCGGCGGCGACCGTTGGGGACGTCAAGGCGGCGCTCGTGAACAGCGGCGACGCGATCGCGGGGCTGAGCGGCAAGACCGTCTCCGGCCGGCGGCTGAATCTCGACGCGGCGCTGAGATCACTCGTCCACAAGGAGAACGCGACCACCACCATCACGTCCCACGACCCGAACCCGTCGCCGGTCAACCAGCCGCTGACGGTGAAGTACAGCGTCGCGGGGGCGAGCGGCACGCCGACCGGGAACGTGACGGTCACCGACGGCTCGAGCTCGTGCACGGGCACGGTCGCGGCAGGACAGTGCACGATCACATGGACCACCCAGGGCTCGAAGACACTCGTGGCGAGCTACTCCGGCGACGCCACCTACAGCCCCGGCTCTTCGGCGAGCGTCTCGCACACGGTCGGCAAGAACCCCACTACGACGAGCATCACCTCGGACCTTCCCGACCCGTCGGCCATCGGTCAGGCCGTGACGGTGAACTACAGCGTCACGTCAGCGGGCGGCACGCCGAGCGGGACCGTGCGCGTCAGCTACGGCGTGCAAAGCTGCCAGGCGAGTGTGAGCGAAGGGAGCTGCGCGATCACTCTGGCGACGCCCGGCACAGGAACGTTGACGGCGAGTTACCTCGGAGACTCGACCTTCGAGAGCAGCACGTCGGCCGGGGAGCCGCACACCGTCAAGGGGATCATGACCACGACCGCGATCACCGCCGACGACCCGGACCCGTCGGTCGTGGGCCAGGCGGTGACGGTGAAGTACAAGATCACGGGCAACGTGCCGGGCGGCGGTGCGCCGAGCGGCAACGTCACGGTGACCGACGGCTCGAGCTCATGCACGGGTACGACCGACGCCGGCGAGTGCGCGATCACGTTCACGACGGCGGGGGCGAAGTCGCTCACGGCCACCTACGCCGGCGACGACCTGTACGCCCCCAGCGCGACGCCGGCGGCCGTCTCGCACCAGGTGAACCCGGCCGACACCACGACCACGATCACCGCCAGGACTCCTGACGCCTCCGTCACCGGACAAGCGGTGACCGTGCACTACGACGTCGCACCGAGCGCTCCCGGCGCCGGCACACCGACCGGCACGGTCACGGTGAGCGACGGCGTCGACAGCTGCACCGGCACCGTGGCCGCCGGGCGATGCACGATCGCGCTCACCAGCCTCGGCAGCCGCACGCTGACCGCCGACTACGCCGGCGACAGCGACTTCCGCGCCAGCAGGTCGCCCGCCGAGCCGCACACCGTCGCGCAGCCGACCAGCCCAGGCGGAACGCCGCCAACCGCCAATCCGCCGAGCAGTCCGGGCGCACAACCGCCGGCCGCCAGTCCGGCGAGCCCGCCGCGGGCGCATGTCTCCGGCGCAAGCCAGACCAACCCCAGGTTCCGCGTCTCCGCCAAAAAGCAGCTCGCGCGGATCAGCCGCCGGCGCGCGCCGGTCGGCACCACCTTCAAATACACGCTGGACACCGCCGCCACCGTGCGCCTTGACTTCACCCAGCCGGCAGGCGGCCGCCAGGTCAACGGCAAGTGCGTCCCGCCCACCAAGCGCAACCGGCGTAAGCCCGGGTGCGCGCTGGGCAGAGGCTCGCTGACCTTCGCCGCCCACGCCGGGCTCAACACTGTCCGCTTCGCGGGCTGGCTCTCCCGCACCAGAAAGCTCACCCCCGGCAAACACACGCTGACCATCACCGCGATCACGCCCGGCATCGGCGCCACGTCCCAGCAACTCCGGTTCACGATCGTGCGCTAGTCGCGGTGCCATAGGCTTGCGCGGTGCCGTTCACGCTCAGGAACCTCAAGGAGGATCTGGAGGACGTCGGGTCGAGGTTCGACGGCGCACCGGACCTGGAGTTCCGCTTGGCGACCGAGGCGCTCGAGCTCGAGCAATCCGGCCTGAGCTACCAGCGCGTCCCGCCCGGCTATCGCTTTCCGTACGGCCACACGCACACGAAGCAGGAGGAGGTGTACGTGGTCGTGCGCGGGAGCGGCCGGATGAAGGTCGACGACGAGATCGTCGAGCTCAGGGCTTGGGACGCGGTGCGCGTCCCGCCCGGAACGTGGCGAGGCTACGAGGCCGGGCCGGAGGGCCTCGAGATCCTCGTCATCGGCGCGCCCAATCTCGGCGAGGCTCGGCGCGAAGACGTCGACGGCCGGCGCGACTGGTGGGCTGACTAGGTCAGAGGGTGAGGGTGAGCGTCTGCTGGTTGCCGTGGGTTTGCAGTGAGAGGGTTCCCGAGGCGCTGCGGTAGGCGCCGGTGCCGCCGGTGATGGCGTACTCGTCGGGAGCGTGCGGCGGCGATGGCGGCTGTCCGGGCAGGCGCCGGTGGAGGCCGCCGCCGGAGGCCGTGACCGTGCCGTCGGCGAAGACGATCACGAAGTCGCAGTCCTGGCCTTCGTAGCTGCGGTCGATGATCGTGCAGTTGGCGTGGGCGCGGGCGACGACGCGGCCGTCGGCGCGAAGCGACCCGGCGACGACGTAGTGGTCGCCGATCGATAGCCCGCGCGGACGCACGTCGATCTGCTTGGCCTCACGCGGGTCGTGAGCCGCGGGACCGGTGAACCGAAGCGTCCGGCCGGTCTGGCCGTCGGCGACGGAGACCGCGAGCGCGGAGGCGACGAGGAGCCCGACGGCGGGCAGCGCGGCGCGGCGCAGGAATGAGGAGGTGATGGACATGTGCGCAGCCTGCTGCGGGCGCGGCCGGCGGTCGTCGGCCGTGGGGTTGATCGGGGGGTCCCCCTTGAGGTGGATGCGGCTCGGGGCTGTCCGCCTCGCGGTGGATGGCGCGCGCCTACGGGCGCGTGTACGGTCGGTCTCGTGCGATGGTTGCGCGTGGAGCTTGCGGCGACGTCGGCCGCGGACCGTCTCCTCGCCGTGGTGCTGGCGGTGGTCGGCGAGCTGGAGGTCTGGCTGCTGGGCGCGGGCGGAGCGTCGCGCGGCTTGACGGCGACTGCGGTGCTGGTGATGACGCTGCCCCTGGCGGTCCGTCGCCGTCATCCGCTGCTTGCGATCGGGGGCGCTCGTCGGCTTTTCGGCGATCTACGCCACCACCGACATCTCCTCGGACGACGACGCATTCGTTGCGTGGGTCGTGATGCTCGTGGCCGTCTACACGGCCGGGGCGTACACGCGCGGCCGCAGCGCGATCGCGGGTGCGCTGGGAGCGTTGGCGTTCCCGTTGGTGCTGGGGGTCACAGACCCTGACGGGTTCAGCGCCAGTGCGCTGGTGTTTTTCGGGTCGATCGCGCTGCCACCGTATGTTGCGGGTGTCGCGATCGCGCGGCGGCGCGGGCGGGAGGCGGTGCTCGAACGTCACGCCACGACGCTCGACGCCGAGCGCGAACGGGCGGCGGCCGCGGCCGTGGCCGAGGAGCGCGCCCGGATCGCTCGCGAGCTGCACGACGTCGTAGCGCACGGCGTCAGCACCATTGTCGTGCAGGCTCAGGGTGGTGCGCGGATGGTCCGGATCGAGCCCGATGAAGCCGAGCAGGCGTTCGCAGCGATCGAACGCACCGGCCGGCAGGCGCTGGCGGAGATGCGCCGGCTGCTCGGAATGCTGCGCGCCGCCGACGATGCCACGGCGCTCGCGCCGCAGCCCGGAGTCGAGCGGCTCGAGGACCTCATCGAGGGCGTTCGGCGGGCCGGCCTGCCGGTCGAATTGCAGGTCGAGGGGGCGGTCGCCGCGCTGCCGGGCGGTGTCGACGTGTCGGCCTATCGCATCGTGCAGGAGGCGCTGACCAACGCGCTCAAGCACGCGGGGCCCGCGCGGGCGCACGTACGAGTGCGCTACCTCGCCGGCGCCGTCGAGCTCGAGGTCAGCGACGACGGCGCAGGCAACGGAGACCGCGGCAGAGCGGACGGGCACGGACTGATCGGGATGCGCGAACGCGTCGCAATCTATGGCGGCCGGCTGGAGGCGGGCGCACGACCGTCCGGCGGCTACCGCATCCGCGCGCGACTGCAGTTCGAGCCGGCCGGTCGATGACCGGCACGGAACAAGCATGATCCGAGTCCTGCTCGCCGACGACCAGGCTCTCGTGCGTACCGGCTTTCGCATGATCCTCAAGGCCGAGCCCGACATCGACGTGGTCGGCGAGGCAGCCGATGGCGCCCAGGCCGTCGACGCGACGCGGCGGCTGCGACCCGACGTGGTCGTCATGGACGTCCGCATGCCCCACCAGGACGGCCTCGAAGCGACGCGGCGCATCCTCGCCGCATCGAACCTGCGCACCCGTGTGCTGATGCTCACGACCTTCGACCTCGACGAGTACGTCTACGACGCGCTACGCGCCGGGGCGAGCGGCTTCCTGCTCAAGGACGGTCCCGCGGATCAGCTGGTCGCGGCGATCCGCACGGTTGCGGACGGCGGGGCGCTCCTCGCTCCCACGGTCACGCGCCGGCTGATCGAGGAGTTCGCTCGCCAACGGTCGGAGACCGCACCGGCGCCGGCCGCCCTCGCCGAGCTGACGGCCCGCGAGCGCAGCGTCCTCCTACTGCTGGCACGCGGGCTCTCGAACGCCGAGGTCGCGACCGAGCTCGTTCTCGGCGAAGCAACGATCAAGACCCACGTTGCGCGCGTGCTGTCCAAGCTCGGCCTGCGCGATCGCACACAAGCGGTCGTTTACGCATACGAGTCCGGCCTCGTGCACCCGCGAACCCATAACCCCTGGCCCGCGAGCTGAAGGGCGCCACGTTCCACGTTCGTGAGCGGCCCGCGCGTAGTTCACCGTTACATCTCTACTTCATGTAATTGTGCACGGGCCAGAATTGCGGGGGCTGCGGCGGGCCTGGGAACCCGACGGCCTCGAAGGCCGGCTTGAGGCGCGCGACGAACCGCTGCGCGTCCTCGTCCGACTCGAAGACCTCGATCACTCGCCAGCCGCCGTTCGGACTCGGCCCGGCGACGTGGAAGATGCCGCCTGCAGGCTTCTCCAAGCCAAGCTCGCTCCCGAACCCTCTCGTAGATCTCCCGCGAACCCTCGGGGTTGTCCACCATCATCGCGATCGCCATCGCTCGGCTCCTTCGTTCGTTCGCGCTCGACGCGCTCGTCGAGCCGAGCAGGACGCTAGGACCGAGGCGCCGCGTGCACAATCGGGAGTTCTCCTGATGCGATGAGTCCATGCTCCATCGCGAACAGGGTCGCCGCCGCGCGGGTCGAGACCCCGACTTTGCGGTAGGCGTGCTGGATGTGGCTGTCGGCGGTCTTGACCGAGATCCCGAGAGCCCGGGCGACCTGCTTGGTCTGGAGGCCGCGGGCGAGCATGCCGAGGACCTCGGCCTCGCGCTCGGTCAGCCCGGCTGGGCGCTCCAGTCGCGGCACCCGCTCTCCGGCCGCCTCCACCACGGCGGTGACCGCGTCGGGGTCAAGGCGGCCGGCGCTCGCCTCGCGTCCCAGGTGCTCGGCCGCCGGCTTCGGCCCCACCGGCTCGCGGTGGGGCCGCGGCTCACACATCGCGTGGAAGGCGTCGGCGGCCGCCAGCAGACGCGCCGGCAGTGAGAGCTCGGGGGCGGATGAGCCGCGATGGTAGCCCGAGCCGTCGAGGCGCTCGTGGTGCGCACCCGCGACCGGCGCGAGCGCGGAGAGCAACGGCGAGCGCGAGATCACGCGCTCGGTCTGGTAGGGATGGAGGCGGACCTGCTCCCACTCGCCAGGGGTCAGCGGCCCGGCCCTCTGCCAGGTGCGGGCGCCGATCGCGACCCGCCCGAGGTCGTGGATGAGCGCCGCGCGCCGTACCGCGGCCGCTCTCGTGGCGTCCAGCCGGCAGCGCTTGGCCGCCGCGGCCGCCAGCTCCGCGACGCCGGCCGAGTGGCCCGTCAGGTAAGGCGAGATCAGGTCGGCGAAGCCTCCCATCGTCGAAAGCGCCCGGTCGATCGCCTCGCCCTGGAGCGTCAGGCGCGGCTCTGGCTCGCACGCGAGCACCTCATCCCAGGCCGACCCCTCCGGATCGAGCGCGAGAATCTCCTCGGCATCGTCGGCGAGGCAAGCGGCCACCTCCGGATCGAGCCCACCTCCGGCGCGCTCGCGGGCGAGCCGCGCGGCGCGCTCCACGCCGCTGAGCCAGCGCTGGAAAGTGGCGTCGACGGCGGCGTGCACGATCCGCATCGGCAGCGGGATCTCCTCGCCCTTGGCCCGGCGAAGCGGGCCCTTGCCGTCCCAGCGCTCGGTCAGGTGGGCAAGCAGACCCGCGGTCGAGGCGGGCAGCCCGACCCCGTCGGCCAGCATCTGCGCCACCTCGCACATGGCGGTGAAGTGCGGACGCTGCACCCGGGCGAGCCTCGGGAATCCACGCGCGACCTGAAGGGCCCGCACGGGCGCCGGGCTCTCCGGCTCGGGCAGCGCGCGCATGAGCCCGGTCAGGACCTCTCGCTGTGACCCGTACAAGACGGGGTTGAGATGGGTGGTGAGCGAAGCCCCGAAGATCTCCGCGGTGACGTGGGCGTCGGTGGTGCAGCCCGCATGGGAGAGCAGGCAGGCGTAGTACGCCTGCGACGCCGTCGCCGGGTCGACCCCGAGCCTGTCAGCGAGCCGGCTCGCGACCAGCGTGGTCTGCAGCCCGTGCTCGAACGGGAACCCCATGCCGAGGTCGGTCGCCAGGCACAGGGCCCCGATCACCTCCGCGGCGCGGACCTGCTCGGCCCCCTGGGACGGCTCCGGTGCCACGCTCCGACAGTATCCGAGCCCGGGTACCGACACGCACCGGCATGCTCAAGTCCAGGTCACCGCACCACGGCGGTTCCGGGGCCGCGACTGGGCGACGCGACGCGGTCTTGGACCCGCTCGCTCCAGGATGCGGGGCGCGGGCCGCGTGCGACGCGGACGGCGATCGCGGGGCGCAGCACGTGCGGTGGGCGCTCGACCATGCCGATGACCGCGATCAGGGCCCGCGCGACAGCCGGGTCGTGCGCGGCCGTCGCGCGCAGCCGGCGCAGATAGGCGTTGATCACGCGCACGCGCGCGGGCCGCCGCCCCGCGACCTCGGGCAGCGCCAGGTCGGCGCCGGTCGACAGCTCCCAGGCGTGATCGATCGGGACGCGGGCGGCGCTGAAGAAGCGGCGAGCGAGGTCGCGCTCGCCGCGCTCCAGGCAGTCGCGCAGCGCGACCGCCTGGGCCGCGGCCACGGTCATTCCCTGGCCGTAGGTGGGATTGAACGAGCAGATCGCGTCTCCCATCACCAGCAGCCCGGCCGGGAAGCGGCGCAGGCGCTCGTAACGGCGACGGACGCTGGCGGGGAAGCGGTGCGTCGCGATCTCGTCGAGCAGGTCGGCGGCCTCGATCGCCTCGAGCACATCGGGCGGAGCGACGGTCGCGGCAAACGCGGCGAAGCCTTCGGGGTCGCTCGGTGGACGGTGCGCGGGGCCGTAGCCGCTCAGCCCGAGGATCCAGCGACCGCCCTCCTGGGCAAACAGGAACAGAGCGCGCGGGTGGCCCGGTCGGGCCCCGATCAGCACGAACCTGTCGCCGTCGAGCGGGTCGGCGGGCAAAGACAGGCGCCGGCTGGTGTAGGTCACGCCGACGTCGAGGCGCTCCTCCTCGGGGCGCGGGTAGCCCAGCGCCTCGAGCCAGGCGGGGACGCGGGCTGCGCGCCCGGTGGCGGCGACGACGAGGTCGGCCGCGAGCGTCTCCTCGGCGCTGCCGTCGAGGCGGCGCAGGATCCGCACGCCGCTGACCCGCTCGCCGTGGCGGCTCATGGTCAGCCCGAGAGCGTCGCATCCATCGATCAGCGTGACCTGGGGCAGGTCGTGGACGCGGCGTCGCACGTGGCCCTCGATGAAGGGCCGGCTGGCGAGGATCGTTCTGGCGCCCGTCGATGCGCGGGCCAGCTGATGGCCGCCGATCACGAAACGCATCTCCTCGAGCGCCGCGCAGGTCGGAGCCCCGGCGGCAGCCAGCTCGGCGCTGAAGCCCGGCAGCAGCGCGTCGAGGCACGCCCGCCCATGCGGCAGCAGGGCGTGCGGGTGGCGGCCTTGGGGCACCGCCTTGCGGCCCTGAACGCCGGCCGGCAGGGCGTCGCGATCCACGACGCTCACCCGCTCATACGCCTCCGTCAGCGCCCGGGCGGCCAGCAGCCCGGCCATGCTCGCGCCGATCACCACGGCGTGCTCACCGATCCGTTTCACGTGCGCTGTCTCCTCGGTAGTGGGTCGCCGCGCAGGATCGGCCGGCCGGCTGCCGAGATACCAGAGGAACTTCTGCCGAGTTTCTGCTTAGTGGCCCCCGCCACAAGTCCCGCCGCGTTTGGCGGCCGCCTCGCCGCCCGTGGCGGCGTCCTCGAACATTCACGTGCAGGGGCACGCATCATGTTCTGCGTCCTTGCCACGGACGACGATGCGGGCGCCAAACCCGACGCGACTTATGGCGGAGACCACTTAGCTGCGCGAGGCCGGTCCCCGGCTACGCGCCGGCGCCGTAGAGCTCGCGCTGCCAGAGCCAGTCCACGACCCGCTCCAGGCCGCGCGTGAGGTGGCCGCGGTAGGTGCTGAAGGGCAGAGCGAGTAGCTCGGCGGCGGCCTCCTGCGTCGGCGCGGGCCGCAGGTAGGTGCACTCCAGGGCGCGCACCAGCTTCTCGCCGCGCGGGTCGGCGCGCAGCGCGTCGATCGCCTCGTGCAACAGCTCGCGCAGCGCCTCGGGCGCGGGCAGCTCGGCCCCGCGCTCACGCACCACGCGCGTCCGCGCGAGGGGATTTGTGGCCAGCGCGCCCGGGCGATGCAGGTCGCGCAGCGCGCGCCGCACCGCATCTGCGAACTCCGGCTGCGAAAGGGCCATCTGCGGAGTTGGATCGCGCTCCGGACTCGGCGCCGGCGCTTCGTCGCCGAGCTCGCGTTCGGCCATCCGCTCGAGCCATTCCGCGCCGCCGACCCGGCGCCAATCGCGCGCGAACACGCCGTACTTCCGCCCGCCGACTTCGAAATCGGCCTCCGGAGTCCGATGGAAGTCGATGTAAGCCATCGGCGGCACCATCGCGTCCGGATCGGCGAACACGATGTAGTACCAGGAAAGACGCGGGCGCCCCAGCCACTCCCGCATGGTTCGCATGGTCACCACGTTGAACGAGCGCGACGGCGCCTGATACGCGTCGCGATCCATCACGAACCGCCCGAGGAGCACCTCGTCTCCCGGGCGAGGCGGCGCGTGGCGCTGTGCGTGAGCCCACACCGCCCTTGCCCCCGGATCGCGTGCGAAGTCATCCTCGCCGGCCTCGTGCAGAGCGACCTGCGCAGCAAAGCCCAGCAACTCGGGTCCACGGCCCCGGAAGACGTAGAACCCCGCGGCCTGGCGCTCCAGCCAGTGCTTCGCGATCGCCGCCGACTCTGTCGTCTCGTGCAGCTCGACCATGGCCACGACGGCCGCCATGTCGCCGCTGCGCAGCCCGTCGGCGTACACCTCTCCGAGGCTCGTCCAATCCCACAGCGCCGATGCCGCCGGGTTCGCCCGATGCAGGAAGATGAGATCCGCGAGCGCGCGCTCGTGCTCGCGACCCTCGCTCCCCGAGATCCGCCTGCCCACGTGTCGCCGCACCCGCGTGTGCATGTCCCGATATGCGGCCGGATCGCGCCAGCGCAGGTCCGCGTCGATCACCTCTCGCGCGAGGTCGTGCGGAAACACGCCGTACGGCCCGGACTCGATGAACGACAGACCGCGCAGCCACGAGAACAACTCCTCCCCGTCGCGATCTCCAAAGACGCTGCTAAGCAGTCCCGCCGTCGTAAGCCGCGCGTGGGCCGAGCATTCGAGCGCCAGCCGATGGCGCGGACTCGGCACCCCGGCCAGAAAGCTCTCCACCAGCTGCGCCACCACGTCGGGCGCCGCGCCCAGCTCCAACGGCCCCATATCCACATCGGCTTCCGCCTGCCCCTGCGAGAGCACGTCCACCAGCAGCGACATTGCGAGCGGGTGGCCGTGCGAGAGCTCGAGCATCCAAGCCTGCTGCTCCTCCACGACACCGGCGCCACGCAGGAAGGCCCGCGCGTCTTCCGGCCCGAGGTTGCGCAAGGACACCACACGGAGCAGATCGGCCCACCCCGGATCCCGACGCCACGCTGCCCCGGCGGCGTTCCTGCTCGCCACCACCACCAGCGCGCTCGCCGGCAGCGCCGAGACGAACCGCTCCCGCAGCCAGTCCTCGAGCCCGACCGTCGCCTCGAAGGTGTCCAGCAGCAGCACCGCAGGCTCGTGCCCGGCAAGCGCCTCCTGCGGAGACACCTCTGCGGGCAGCCCGAGTGCGCGCCCGAGCTCCGCCATGAACGCCGGTGGCGAAGGCTCGATCGCACGAAGATCGAGCGTCACGACGTCGACACCGGCGTCCGCGGCCGCCTCCGCAAGCGCGCCCAGCAGCGCGGTCTTGCCAACCCCGCCGGGACCATGTATCCACAGCACGCTGAACGGCGGTTCCGACGCAGCGAGCGCCCCTAGGAACAGCTCGAGCTCCGCGGCGCGTCCCACGAACCGCCGACGGCGCGCACTCTTCAAGCGGTCAGCCACCGTCAACGCCGGCGGCGGCTCGGGCGAGTCTTGCCGCGCAATCGGGCACATGGAGCGTCCAGGCCAGCGTAACGGCGAGTGCTCCGTTCGGGGAGGGGCAGTTTGGGTTCGCTCGCGTGCGGGGCGGCTGCTCGTGCGGTGTGCTTTCAGCTCTCCTGCGCGCGGATGTACGTGAGGACGGCCAGCACCCGGCGATGTCCTTCGGCGCCGACCGGGAGATCGAGCTTGCTGAAGATGCCTGCGACGTCGCGCTGGAGGGCGTGCTCGCCGATGCCGAGGTCGGTCGCGATCGCGAGGTTGGACCGTCCCTCGGCCATGCCTGCGAGCACGGCGAGCTCGCGCTCGCTCAGTTCGTCGAGTGGGCCGCCCCGGCGCCGGCGGTCGAGCATCTGGGCGACGACCTCGGGGTCGAGCGCGGAGCCGCCGCCCGCCACCTGTCTGACCGCTTCCGCGAAGCCGCGCGGCTCCATGACGCGGTCCTTGAGCAGGTAGCCCATGCCTGCGGCGCTCTCCTCGAGCAGCTGGATCGCGTAGCTCTCCTTGACGTACTGGGAAAGGACGACGACTCCCGTCTGGGGAAGCTCTGAGCGGATGAGCGCGGCGGCGCGCAAGCCTTCGTCGGTGTGGGTCGGTGGCATCCGGATGTCGGTGACGACGACGTCGGGCCGGTGCTCGCGCACCTGGTCGAGGAGCTCCTGCGCGTCGCGGGCCTCGCCGACGACGAGGAAGCCGGTGTCCTCGAGCACGCGAACGACACCGGCTCGCAGCAGGAAGGAGTCCTCGGCCACGACGACGCGGAGGGGACGGTCGGCCGCCGCGCTCACGTGCAGGGCAGCCGGGCTCGCAGCCGCGTGCCCCGGCCCGGCGGGCTCGAGACGTCGAGCGTGCCGCTGAGCGCAGCGACCCGGTCGGCCAGGCCTCGAAGTCCGGAGCCCTCGCTGGCGCTGGCGCCGCCCACGCCGTCGTCGCTGACCTCCACCAGCAGTTGTCCGTCGACGCGCTCGACCCGCACCGTCGCGTGCCGCGCGTGCGCGTACTTCGACACGTTGGTGAGCGCCTCCGAGACCACGAAGTAGGCCGCGGTCTCGACCGCGGCGGGCAGGCGACCGGCGGCTTGACCGACGATGTCGACCGGGACGGGCGCGCGCGCGGCGAGCGCGCGCACCGCCGGCTCGAGCCCGCGCTCGGAGAGCACTGCGGGATGGATGCCGCGGGCGAGGTCGCGCAGTTCCTTGAGGCTCTGTCCGAGTTCGTCGATCGAGCCGTCGAGCAGTGCCGCGGTGTCGGAGCCGTCGGCGACGCTCATGCGGGCGAGGCGGAGGTTCAGCGCCAGGGCGACCAGCCGTGACTGGGCGCCGTCGTGCAGGTTGCGCTCCAACCGGCGGCGCTCGCCGTCGGCCGCCTCGACCAGTCGCGCCCGTGAGGCACGCAGCTCGACCAGGCGGGCGCGCAGTTCGGCGTCGAGGCGCTGGTTCTCCAGCGTCAGCGCGGTGGCCGCGCCGGCGGCCCGGACCGTCTCGGTGTCCTGCGCGCGGTCGTGCACGATGGCGGCGACGTGCTCGCCGTGATGGTCGATCTCGGTCACGGTGCGGCGGGCGTCGTCCTCGCCGGGCAGCTCGGCGGGCGCCCCGCCCGCGTCGACGTAGCGGCTCAGCTCGGGCATCCAGAACGCGAGCTCCAGCGCGGGGTCGCCGAGGGCGCGCGCGAGGGCGTCGCGCAGGTCCGCGCGCTCGGGCGCGTCGGCGAGCTCCGCCATGAGCGTGCGCACGCCGCGCGAGCCGGACAGATCCGCGCGTGCCAGGCCGGCGAGGAACGCGAACGGCGTGGCGGCGAAGGCTGCGAACGCCATCCACAGCAAGGCGTCGATCTGGCTGGTGGCGTAGGCGGCGACGAGCGCGAGCGTCACGCCGCCGCTGGCGAACAGCGGCACGAGGCTGCGGCGCTCCGGCGCGGCCGCCGCGCGCCATTGGCGGACCAGCATGCCGACCGCCACCAGGCACAGACCGAGCGTGAGCGCCGATCCCAGTGCGAGCGCGGCGTCGCCGAGGCCCGCGTCGCGCTCGACGAGCAGCACGTTGCGCGGACATTCGCCCCGGCAGTCGTTGATGACCTGGTCGGCGTCGCTGACCAACAGCGCGGGAACCGGAGCGAGCGGGATCAGCACGTAGCTCGCCACCACCACGCGGCGCCGCGCCCGCGTCGGCAGCCGGCCGGTCGGGAAGCTCAGCAGCAGCTGGCCGAAGAGCGGACCCCAGAGGGCTCCGAGAACGATGCCGACGGTGAACACCAGCGGCGCGTCCGACGCGTAGACCGGTCCGAGGAACCACGCAAAGCCCGTCAGGACCATCAGGAACCCGAAGCGCGACTCGGGCCGGCGACGCCACGCATACAGGCCGGTGCCCACGAAGCTCCAACCGACCACCGGCCCGAACACCGCCCAGACGGCGGGATCGGGGAGGTGCTCGCTGCCGAGAACGAGCAGCACGTCGCCGACTCCGCAGAGCAGGGCCGCCGCCGCGATGGCGAGCGTCCGACGTGCCGTCATGAGGTCAATCCTGACGCCTCGCGCTCCGGCTGACTAGGTACGGCTGTCCGCACCCCGGCTGCGACCTCGCTTGCGCCCGGACGCCTGCCGTCTCCCATGTCCGTGCCGGGCCGTCCGGGCGAGGCTTGCAGGGATGACCGCCACCACTTCCTCGACCAGCCCTCGGGCTCAAGGAGACCTCATGACCAGCCTCCGCCACGCCGCTGCTCATCGCCGTTCCCCTCGCCTTCTCCGTGCTCCTCTGGTTCCACCCGATGATCGGCGACTACGAAGGGCTGCGGGACGTCACCACGCGCTTCCAGGTCGTCCACGTCGGCATGGTGCTCGCGCTTCCGCTGCTTGCAGTCGCGATCTACGGCCTGCTCGACGGGCTCCACGGGCGGGCGGCCGCCGTCGGCCGCTTCGCCCTGATCCCCTTCGTCGCCTTCTACGTGCCCTACGTCGCGTTCGAGGGAATCGCGCTCGGCGTGCTCGGCGAGCAGCTCAATGGCCTCACGGCCGGCCAGCGCGACGCGATCGCCCCCGGCATGGTCCAGGACTTCGCAAGCAACCCGATCTTCGGCGAGCCCGGCCTCTTCTGGGCCCTGGGCTCCACCGCTCTGATCGTCGTCATGGTCTCGACCGTTCTGGCCTTCCGCCGTGCCGGCGCGCGGCCGGCGCTCCAGGTCCTGCTCGGCGCGTCGGTGCTGATCGGCGCGCACGCCCCGCCGCTCGCCTCGATCGGATGGGCGTGCTTCGCCGCTGCCGGCTGGCTGGCGCTGCGGGCGCGTCACAGCGCGGTCGAGAAGCCGGCCGCCCTGGACGCGGCGATCGGGAGCCGGTCGTGACCACTACGGCCCCAGCTCGCTTCGCGAGCGCCCACGACTTGCCGATCTTGTGCGCGCCCTCGGGCGCGAGGCCGGGCTGTTCGTGCTCGGCGTCGCGACGATCGCGCTGCACGTGCTCGACGACAGCTTCCTCCAGCCGCCTGCCGGGCACCGTCGGCGGGCGATCACCTCGTCAGCGGCCTCGTCCCGCTCGCCGTCCTCGCGCTCGCGGCTTGGACCTATCCGCGTGTACGCGGGGGTCGCCGCGGAGCGATGGCGCTCGTGTTCGGCGCGTTCGGGATCGTCGCGGGCGTCGAAGCCGTGCACTACGCGACCAAGGTCGGGGCATCCGGCGACGAGTACACCGGCCTGCTCGCAATCCCCGCGGGGCTGTTGCTGCTCGGCCTCGGCGCCGTCACGCTGTGGACGACGCGCCGGAGCGAGGGCAACCGGCCGTGGCGCTACCTGCGCCGCGCGCTGCTCGGCGCCGCAGGCGTCGCCGTCGCGCTGTTCGTCGTCGCACCCCTCAGCGCCGGATACCTGTTCACCCACCTGGGGCGCCCGGTCGTGCCCGCCGCGAACCTCGGAGCCGACTACGAGCAGGTCTCGTTCACCACGAGCGACGGGCTCGAGCTCTCCGGCTGGTACGTCCCGTCCAGGAACGGTGCCGCCGTGATCGCCTTCCCCGGCCGCAACGGCCCCCAGGCGCACACGCGCATGCTGGCCCGCCACGGCTACGGGGTTCTCCTCTTCGACCGCCGCGGCCAAGGCGAGAGCGAGGGCGACCCGCACGCGTTCGGCTGGGAGGGCGAGAAGGACATCAAGGCCGCCATCGCCTTCCTCCAGCGCCGGCCGGACGTCGACCCCGAACGCATCGGCGGCCTCGGATTGTCCGTCGGCGGCGAGCTGATGCTGCACGCCGCGGCCGAGACCGACGCGCTCAAGGCCGTCGTCTCGGAGGGCGCCGGCTCACGATCGGTCGGCGAGTTCCGCAACATGCCCGATGCCACGGCCGTCCAGCACGGCTACGAGACCATGATCACCGCAGGTCTGACGCTGTTCTCCAACAGCCCGCCGCCGCCCCTCATGCAGGACATCGTCGGTCGGATAGCGCCGCGGCCCGTGTTCATCATCTGGGCGCCTCACGGCGTCGACACCGAAGCGCTCAACCTCGAGTACTTCAGGGCTGCCGGCGAACCTAAGACGCTGTGGGAGATCCCGGAATCAAGGCACGTCGGCGGACTCGCAGCTCGCCCGGCAGAGTACGAGCGGCGCGTGATCGAATTCTTCGACGACGCGCTGCTGTCATGAGCTCCTCCTGAACGGTGGGCCGAATCGCCCTGACGCGCACTCAAACGCAAAGAACCCGCCTGCTGCCGGGCTCTTTCGCGTATGCGCCGAAGAGGACTCGAACCTCCACCCGGTTATCCCGGACCAGGCCCTCAACCTGGCGCGTCTACCAATTCCGCCATCGGCGCGGGTGAGCGCCGAGTATAGCCCCGGACCGGGTGCCGTTTGCATCCGTCCTGACCCCCCGCTACCGTTTCGAACAGATGTTCGCTTCCCCGCCACGAACCCAGGAGCAGAGGCCGATCATGGACATCGGGAAGGACCTGACGAAGCGCCAGCAGGAGATCTTCGACTTCATCAAGAAGTACTCCGCGAAGTACGGATATCCACCCACGGTGCGGGACATCGGGAAGGCCGTCGGGCTCGCCTCGTCGTCCACCGTGCACGCGCACCTCGCCAACCTCGAGAAGATCGGGCTGCTGCGGCGGGATCCGACGAAGCCGCGCGCGATCGAGCTGCTGGACCGGACGGTGGGCGCGGTGAAGTCCGTCGTCGGCGGGTCGGACGGCCTGCCGCTCGTCGGCAACGTCGCCGCCGGCCAGCCGATCCTCGCCGACGAGAACATCGAGGACCATGTCGCTGTCGACCCGCGCGTCGGCGGCGACGAGGGCGAGTTCGTGCTCACCGTGAAGGGCGACTCGATGGTCGAGGCCGGCATCCTGGCCGGAGACCTCGTGGTCGTCCGCCCGCAGGACACGGCGACCGACGGCGACATCGTGGTCGCGCTGCTGGGGGAGGACGCGACGGTCAAGCGCTTCTTCAAGGAGAGCGATCACGTCCGCCTCCAGCCGGAGAACGAGACCATGGAGCCGATCCGCTCGCGCGAGGTGCAGATCCTCGGGCGCGTGGTCGGGGTACTGAGGAAGGTGGCATGAGCACCGCGCTGCTCACTCGCGGCCCGGCCGCCCTTCGCTTCGGCGAGGGCGACTCCCCGCCGCCGCCCGACGAGACGGGGCCTACGCTCGACGACGTGATCTCGCGCGCGTGGGAGGTCCTGCGCGCCGACGTGCCCGCCGCCTGCCCGGCGTGCGGCGGTGAGCTCCTCCCGCGCGAGTCGGCGGGCGCCGGCATCGTCGGCGGCCGCTGCGAAAGCTGCGGCGCCACGCTCTGGTAGCGGCCCGCGCGCGGGCGTGTAGCCTGCCGCCGACATGACCGTCGAGGAGGACCGCGCCGAGCTGGCCCAACTCCAGCGGGACTGGATGCAGGCGGTCGAGGACCGCGACATGGCCCGGCTCGAGGAGATCGTCGCGCCCAGCTTCCGGTTCACCGCGATCCACCTCAACCCGGAGCCGATGACGCGCGAGCAGTGGATCGAGGCGGCGCGCGAGGGCTACACGATCGTCTCGTTCGCGTACGAGTCGATGGACATCGACGTCCACGGCGACACCGCCGTCGTCCACTCGCGCTACTCGCAGGTCGCGAGCTTCCACCACACGAGCCTCTCGAACGCGTTCCGGCTGACCGACGTCTGGAGCCGGCTCGACGGCCGCTGGCAGGTCGTCGCCCGCCACAGCTCGATCCTGAGCTAATTCTTCGAGTACTCGTAGAAGCCGCGGCCGGTCTTGCGGCCCAGAAGGCCCGCCTCGACCATCCGGTTCAGCAGCGCGGGGGAGACGGAGGAGGGATCGCGGAACTCCTCGTGCAGCGACTCGCTCACCGCCAGCAGCGTGTCGAGCCCGATCAGGTCGGAGAGCGCCAGCGGCCCCATCGGATGGGCACAGCCGAGCACCATGCCGCGATCGATGTCCTCGCGCGACGCGAAGCCCGACTCGTACATCTTGATCGCCGACAGCAGGTACGGGATCAGCAGCGCGTTGACCACGAAGCCGGCGCGGTCCTGCGAGTCGATGCACTGCTTGCCGAGCGTGTCCTCGGCGAACTCGCGCGCGCGGGCGGCGGTGTCGTCGGCGGTCATGATCGAGTGCACGATCTCGACCAGCGGCAGCACCGGCACCGGGTTGAAGAAGTGCAGGCCGATGACCTTGTGGGGCTGCGACGTCTCGGCCCCGAGCTTCATGATCGGCACGGAGGAGGTGTTCGAGGCGAGGAACTGCGCGTCCGGGAGCAGGGAGTCGAGGCGCCGGAACATCTCACGCTTCAGGCCCTCGTCCTCGACGATCGCCTCGATCGCGACGTCGGCGCCCTCGACGTCGTCGAGCGCGGTCGTGAACGCGAGGTGATCGAGCGCGGTCTGCCGGTCCTCCTCCGACACGTGCCCACCGCGGACGCCGCGGTCGAGCGACTTCGAGATAGCGGCCTGCGACTTCTCGCAGCGCGCCTCATCGACCTCGACGACGGTCACGTCGACGCCCGAGCGCGCGCACACCTCGGCGATCCCCGAGCCCATCAGGCCGCCGCCGATCACTCCGACTCGCATGGGCGGGCACCGTACCTCACAACGCGATCGATCCACGCGCCGCCATCAGGCGGCGTTCCGGGCACGCGCCCGGCGGGAGGCTACGCGGCTTCCCGGTCCACCGGCACGACACAGACGCAGTTGCGCAGCTTCGTCGAGCCCGGAAGGAACATGCGCCCCGCGCCACGCTCGGCAGCGGCCTGCCGGGCGACGTCGGTGGCTTCCTTCCGGTCGTCGACGTGCTGCGCCACCGGCGTCTCGCTGCCGTGGGCGTCGATGTAGATCACGTCGTACATGACTTCAGTGTCGTCCTGCTGGCGGACGGACTGCATGGTCTGTTGACTGTACCTTTACGCGCGCTACGGTTCCAGTCCGCAGGCCGAGCAGCACGCGGAGGTGCAGGCACCTTCGAGGAAAGTCCGGACACCACAGGGCACGGTGGTCGGTAACGCCGACCCGGGGAAACCCGCGGGAAAGTGCCACAGAAATCACACCGCCTACGTCCGCCACCGGCGGGCCGGCAAGGTTGAAATGGTGCGGTAAGAGCGCACCGGCGCCGCGGTGACGCGGCGGCCAGGCAAACCCCACCCGGTGCAAGGCCAAGCAGGACCGCTTGCAGGCTGCCCGCCGAGGTCCAGGTAGGCCGCTGAGATGGATGGCTGCTCAAGACAGAATCCGGCTTACAGGTCTGCTAAGGGAAAGGGCCTCCGGGAATCCCGGGGGCCCTTCCTAGTTGACGAGCGAAGTACCCCCGTCGTCACTCCCGCATACGCGCAAATTGCGCGATCGGATACGCGGCGCACCGGCCGGTGGGAAGACGCCACGAGCGGTTCGCCGCTTGCCCTCGTCGAGCACAGGTGCGAACATGTGTTCGTCTTGATCGTGTGCATCATGATCCCGCGCTTCGAGCTCGCCGTCGCCGCCGGCGGCCGCGAGGCGCTGGCCGCCGGGCCCGTCGCGCTGGCGCCCGAGGCCGGGCGCGAGCAGCTGATCGGGGAGGCGTCCGCCGCCGCCGAGGCCTACGGCGTGCGCGCCGGGATCCGCCTGGGGGAGGCGCTCGCGCGCTGCCCGCAGCTGCGGCTGGTCACGCCCGACCCCGCGGGCGTGGCGGACGAGTGGGAGCGCCTCCTCATCGCGCTCGAGGGCATCGGCGCGGCGGTCGAGTCAGGCCGGCCGGGCCTCGCCTGGTTCGACGCGCGCGGTCTGCGCAAGCTGCACGGCGGCGCGGTCGAGGGGGTGATCGCGGCGGCGCGGCGCGCGCTCGGGACCCCGGCGCGCCTGGGAGCGGCGCCGTCGCGCTTCGCCGCCCTCGCGGCCGCCTCCCGCGCCCGCGTCCGGCGTCCCGAGCTGGCGCCTGAGAACCGCCTCGCCGCCTACCTGGCGCCGCTGCCGGTGGACCTGCTCGCCCACCGCGCCGAGACCGCGGCGCTGCCGGAGACCCTCGAGCGCTTCGGGATCCGCACGCTCGGCGAGCTCGCCGCGCTGCCCCGCGCCGCCCTCGCCGACCGCTTCGGCCCCGCCGGCCCGCTGGCGAAGGACCTCGCGCGCGGGAAGGACTCCCCGCTCCGGCCCCGCCGGCCCGCCGAGAACCTCGAGGAGCGCCTCGAGCTGCCCGAGTCGGCCTCCGGGCAGCAGCTCGAGCGCGCGCTCGGCCTGCTGATCGACCGGCTGCTCGCCCGCCGCGAGCGTCGCGGCCGGCCGCTGCGCGCGGCCGTGCTCGGCGCCAAGCTGGTCGAGGGCGGAAGCTGGCGCACGCGCGTGACCTTCCGCGAGGCGCTCGCCGACCCGCGGCGGATGCGGCTCGTGCTCGCCCCCCGCCTGGCCGAGCTCCCGGCGCCGGCCGACGCGCTGCGCCTGCGCGCGGAGGGCTTCGGCCCGCCGTCCGGCGACCAGCGCTCGCTGCTGGCCGAGGCCGCCGCCATCCGCGCCGCCCGCCTGAGGGAGGCCGTCCGCCAGGCCCGCGCCGCCGCGGGGCCGGACGCCGCGCTGCGCATCCTCCCCGTCGACCCCGACTCGCGCGTCCCCGAGCGCCGCCTGGCGCTGACGCCCTGGGATCCATGAGCAGCCCGCGCCGCCTCGCCGAGCCCCGGCCCGCCACCGTCGAGGCCGCCGCCGACGGCCGCCCGGAGACGGTCGACGGCCGCAAGGTCGACGCGATCCGCGAGTCCTGGCTGATCGAGGACCGCTGGTGGTCCAAGGCGCCACTCCGCCGCCGCTACTGGGAGATCGTCACCGCCGACGGCCGCAACCTCGTCGCCTTCCGCGACCTCGAGCGTGGGCGGTGGTACACGCAGCGCTGAGGCGGGCGAACTTCGGGCTTTGAGGGAGGCGGGTTCGGCCCAGTGTCGACTTTGTTGCCCCTGAGGGGGACGAACTCGACACTCGACCCCGGCTGCAGTTTCGAGCCGAATACGCTCCGCGCGTGAACCGCGACCGTCTCCAAACCCTGCTCGCCCGCGAGCGCCAGGCCTTCGCCGACGACAACCCGCGGTCAAAGGCCGCCTACCAAGACGCCCAGCCATACCTGCTCGGCGGCGTCCCCATGACGTGGATGAACCTCGCCGCGGGCGGCTTCCCGCTCTATCTCGACCACGCGCAGGACGCCCGCGTGACCGACCTCGACGGCCACACCTATGTCGACTTCGCGCTCGGCGACACCGGCGCGATGGCCGGCCACTCGCCGCCCGCGACCGTCGAGGCGATCGCAAGCCGCAGCGCGCACGGCATCACCGCGATGATGCCGACCGAGGACGCCGCCTGGGTCGGCGCCGAGCTCGCCCGCCGCTTCGGCCCGCCGCAGTGGTCGTTCACGCTCACGGCGACCGACGCCAACCGCTGGGCCATCCGGCTCGCCCGCCAGGTGACGAAGCGCCCGAAGATCCTCGTCAACGCCTGGTGCTACCACGGCAGCGTCGACGAGGCGTTCGCGCTGCGCGACGAGCAGGGCGAGGTCGTCGCGCGGCCCGGCAACGTCGGCAGGCCGGTCGACCTCGCCCAGACCACCCGCGTCGCCGAGTTCAACGAGCCCGGCCAGCTGGCGGACGAGCTCGCCGCACCACGACGTCGCCGCCGTGCTGATGGAGCCGGCGCTGACCAACATCGGCATCGTGCTCCCCGAGCCCGGCTACCTGGAGAGCGTCCGCCGGCTCACGCGCGAGCACGGCACGCTGCTGATCAACGACGAGACGCACACGTTCTCCGCCGGCCCGGGCGGCGCAACCCGTGAATGGGGCCTCGAGCCCGACATCGTCACGATCGGCAAGGCGATCGCGGGCGGCGTCCCGTGCGGCGCCTACGGAGTCAGCGCCGAGCTCGCCGGGAAGATCACGGCCGACCGCGAAGCCGACCTCGTCGACACCGGCGGGGTGGGCGGCACCCTGGCCGGCAACGCGCTGTCCCTGGCCGCCACCCGCGCCACCCTCGAGCACGTGCTGACCGAGGGAGCGTTCGAGCACATGACCGCCCGCGCCACGCGGTTCGACGACGGCGTGCAAGCCGCGATCGACGCCCACGACCTCCCGTGGTCGACCATCCGGCTCGGCGCCCGCTGCGAGTACCGCTTCGCCTCGCCGCCGCCGCGCACCGGCAGCGCCTCGGCCGCCGCCGGCGACCACGAGCTCGAGGACTACCTGCACGTCTACCTCGCCAACCGCGGGATCCTCATCACGCCGTTCCACAACATGGCCCTGATGTGCCCGGCGACCACCGACGCGGACGTCGACCGCCACACCGAGGTGTTCACCGCGGCGCTGGCCGACCTGCATTCGTGACATGATGTTGCCGGGGTGTTACTCGGCTATCTGGATCCAGGCACCGGCAGCATGCTCTTGCAGCTGCTGGTCGGCGGCATCGCGGCCATCAGCGTGGCGGCCAAGTTCTACTGGCGCCGCATCCTGAGGATCCTCCGGATCCGCAAGGATGAGCCCTCTGAGTCGCGCACCAGAAGCTGAGGCAAGCTCCTTCCGGGACCCCGAGAGCCGCGTCTTCATCCGCGACGGCGCCGTGTTCCGGGCGCTCACCCGCAGCGCCTTGGAGGACTGGGAGGCGCTCGCCGCCACGCCGCTGGCGCACGACCGGCGGCTGATCACGACCGAGCCGGCCGCGCTCGAAGAGCTGCCCGAGCTGCCCGGCGAGCCCGCTGCCGGAGCGCTCGAGCACGAGCGCGTGCCGTTCGTCTCGCATCCGTATGAGTGGCCGTTCAGCATGCTCAAGGACGCCGCGCTGCTGCAGCTCGCGCTCGGTCGCGAGGCGCTCGCGCACGACCTCACGCTGAAGGACGCGTCGCCCTACAACGTCCAGTGGCGCGGAGCCGAGCCGGTGTTCATCGACATCGGGTCGTTCGAGCGCCTGCGTCCGGGCGAGCCGTGGGCGGGCTACCGCCAGTTCTGCATGCTCTACCTCTATCCGCTGATGCTGCAGGCGTACAAGGGAGTGTCCTACCACGCCTGGCTGCGCGGCTCGATCGACGGGATCACGCCGGCCGACGCGCGCGGTCTGCTGCCCAAGCGCCGGCGCGGCGTGCTCACCCACGTCGTCCTGCACGCGCGGCTCGAGGCCCGCTACGCGGACGCCGGCGGCCGCGAGGTCAAGCGCGAGCTCACGCGCGCGGGGTTCCGCAAGGAGCTGCTCGACGCCAACCTGCGGAAGCTGGAGAAGCTCGTGCGCCGGCTCGAGTACCGGCCGGGCCGGACGGCGTGGAACGAGTACGGCACCACCAACACGTACAGCGACGAGGAGGCCCGCCGCAAGGCCGAGTTCGTGCGCGCCGCGGCCGCCCGCCGGCCGGGCGGGCTCACCTGGGACCTCGGCTGCAACGACGGCACGTACTCGCGCGTGGCGGCCGACCACGCCGACCACGTGGTGGCGATCGACGCCGACCACGCCACCGTCGACGGGCTGTATCGGGCGCTGAAGGGTCGCAGCGACATCCTGCCGCTCGTGATGAGCGTCACCGACCCGTCGCCCGACCTCGGCTGGCGCGGCCGCGAACGCGCTTCGCTCGAGCGCCGCGGCACGCCCGACCTGGTGCTCGCCCTCGCCCTCGTCCACCACGTCGCGATCACCGGCAACGTGCCCCTCACCGAGTTCCTGGACTGGCTGCGCTCGCTCGACTGCGCGCTCGTGATCGAGTTCCCCGACCGCGAGGACCCGATGGTGCAGCGGCTGCTCTCCGGCAAGACCGAGACGGCCAATCCCGACTACGACCGCGCGACGTTCGAGCGCGCCCTCGGCGACCGATTCGAGATCGAGCGCACCGAGCGCCTGGGCACCAGGACGCTCTTCGAAGCGCGTCCGTGAAGGCGCTGCATCTCGGGGCGCTCTGGGCGTTCGCGTTCGTGCAACCGCTGTTCGACGTCCTGGGCCGGCAGGCGCAGTTCTTCGTCGCGCGCGGGAACACGACCGCCGACATCGTCGCGTTCGCCCTCGTGTTCACGTTCGTGCCGCCGGCGCTGCTGGCCGCGCTGGTGTGGGCGGTCGGGCGGATCCGGCCCGCGCTTGGAGACGGCCTCCAGCTCGCGCTCGTCGGCCTGCTGGTGGCGGCGATCGTGCTGCCACCGCTCGGCGAAGTGCTGGGCGGGTCGTGGCTTGCGCTCCCGGCTGCCGTGGCTCGTCGGCGCCGGCGCCGGCGTCCTGTACGCGCGCGCGGCGCCCGCGCGGTCGTTCCTGACCGTCCTGTCGCCGGCGCCGGTCCTCTTCATCGTGCTCTTCCTCGCCGTCTCGCCGGTGTCGGAGCTGGTGCTGCCGTCCGGTGGAGCCGAGGCGATCGCGGGCGCCCGGACGTCGAAGACACCGGTCGTGATGGTGGTGTTCGACGAGCTGCCGGCGACCTCGCTGATGGGCGCGCGCGACCGCGTGGACGCCCGCCGGTACCCGGCGTTCGCATCGCTCGCGCGCGAGTCCACCTGGTACCGCGAGACGACGACCGTCGCCGGCCGGACGACCGAGGCGGTCCCGGCGCTGCTCACCGGCCGGCGCCCGCGGGAGGGCAATCTGCCGACCGCCACCGACCATCCCGGCAGCCTGTTCACGCTGCTCTCCCGCAGCCACCGGCTCGAGGTGGTCGAGCCGATCACCGACGTGTGCCCGCGCGACCTGTGCGCCGAGGCGCGCCCGCGCATGGCGCGGCGGATGCAGTCGCTCGGCTCGGACCTGCGCGTCGTCTCGCTGCACCTGCTCCTGCCCGACGACCTGAGCGGCGGCCTGCCGCCGATCGACCGCGACTGGCACGGCTTCGCAGGGGAAGGCGAGCCCGGCTCGACTCCGAGCGCTCAGCGGCGCAAGGCGCTCATCAACGAGGTGTTCCGGCGGCTCGGGCAGGACGACCCGCCGGCGCGTTTCGAGCAGATCCTCCGGGCGGTCGACGGTGGCGGCGCGCGCCCGCCGCTGCTCTTCCTGCACACCAGCCTGCCGCACGTGCCGTGGCGCTACCTGCCCGACGGCCGCGAGTACGTCGCCGCGACGCGCGGGCTCGAGGAGGGCTGGTGGACGGGCCCGCAGTGGCAGGCCGACCAGGCATTCCAGCGCCACCTGCTCCAGCTGCAGTTCGCGGACCGGCTGCTCGGCCGCCTGCTCGACCGCCTGCGCGCGGCCGGGCTGTACGAGCGCGCGCTGGTGGTCGTGACCGCCGACCACGGGGTGGCCTTCCGCGCCGGAGACCGCCGGCGGGCGCCGACGCCGACCAACCTCCACGACGTCGCGAACGTGCCGCTGTTCGTCAAGACGCCGGGCCAGGTCGAGGGCGGCGTGGTCGATGGCGTGGTGCGGACGATCGACGTCCTGCCCACGATCGCGCGCGAGCTCGGCATCCGCCTGTCGGGCGTCGAGGGCGTGCCCGCCGGCACGCGCGGCTCCGACCCCGCGACGAAGCTCGACGTCCCGGACAGCTGGGAGCACGGGACGACCGGCACCTACGGCGAGTTCCTCCGCCAGCGCGCCGAGCGGCGGCGGTACGAGCGCGCCCTGCTCGGCGCCGCGGGCTATGACGCGTTCGCCATCGGCCCTCACCCGGAGCTGATCGGCCGGCGCCCCCGAGCTGCGCCGGCAAGCGCCGGCCGCCTGCGGCTCGAAGGCACCGAGGTGTGGGTCTCCGGCACCGTCGAGGGCCTTCCCGCCGGCACCGTGCTGGCCGTCAGCGTCGACGGCCGCGTGGCGGCGACGACCCGGATCGACGGCTCCGGCACGTTCGGCGCGCCGGTCGAGCCGCAGGGTTCCGTGGATGTCTTCCAGGTGACCGCGAGCGGAGGATTTAGGAAGCTCTAGGGTTCCTCCCAGGCTCCCTTGAGGGTGCGGGCGGAGACTGCCGAGCATGACCCGCCTGCGCCCCTTGGTGGTTCCCGTCGCAGCACTCACGCTGGCGACGGCAGCCCCGAGCGCAACCGCGCAGCCGCGCAGGCAGGTCCCGAAATGGGCCGACCCCCCCGCGGCCCTGGCTGCCGTGCACGCGGATCTTCCGGGTCCCCGTGCCGCCCTTGTCCAGCCGGCGACGTCCCTGCCCCTCGCCGACCTGGCTACTCCCGAGGGCGAGGTGGCCGTTCCCGACGGCCGGTCAGCGGTCGCGACGCCCCCCGCAGCCGCGCCCGCGACCGGCCGTCCCCTCTCGGCAAACGCGCGCGGACCACCGTGACACCGGCCCTGCGCGGCGGGAGGGCCGGGTAGCCTCCCGCCGCGGTCGCCGGATTCCGTCCGCTCCGTATGCGAACATGCGTTCGTGTACGTTGAGCTCCACGCCCACTCCGCCTTCTCGTTCCTGGACGGCGCCTCGTTACCGGCCGAGCTGGCCGCCGCCGCCGCGGAGCTGGGCTACAGCGCGATGGCGCTCACCGATCACAACGGCGTCTCGGGGTCGATGGAGTTCGCCCAGGCCGCCGCTCCGCTCGGCCTGCGGGCGATCCACGGCGCCGAGGTCGATCTCGCCGACGGCCGGCATCTGACGCTGCTGGTCGAGGACGAGCGCGGCTGGCGCAACCTCAGCCGGCTACTCACGCGCGCGCACGCGCACACGCGTGACGGTCCGGGGCGCGTGCGGCGGACCGAGCTGCCGCCGATGCTCCCGCTGGAGGCGGTCGTCGAGAGTGCCGAGGGCCTGGTGTGCCTGAGCGGCTGTGCGGGGCGCGGGGTGCACGACGAGCCGACGCTGCGCGAGCTGCTCGCCGTCTTCGGGCGCGAGCGGCTGCGGGTCGAGCTCCAGCGGCCGTTCCAGCGGGACGACCGGGCGCGCAACCGGGCGCTGGCCGAGCTGGCCGGCCGGCTCGGCGTGCCGACCGTCGCCACCGGCAACGTCCACGCGCACGCGCGCGAGCGCGCCCCGCTGCAGGACGCGTTCACGGCCCTCCGCCATCACACGACGCTCGACGCGTCGGAGCCGCTGCGGCGCGGCAACTTCTCGCACGTGCTCGCCCCGCCCGAGGCGATGGCGGCGCGCTTCCCCGAGTACCCGGAGGCGGTGGCGGAGACGGTCGAGCTGGCCGGCCGCCTGCGGTTCGACCTCGGCTGCGACCTCGGCTACCGCTACCCGGGGTCGGACGACGAGCAGGCGCTCCGCAAGCTGGCCGAGCTGTGCTGGGCGCGGCTGGAGGAGCGCTACCCGCCGGGGAGCCGCTTCGCGGAGGCGGCGAACGCGCGGCTGCAGGAGGAGCTGCGGGTGATCGACGCGCTCGGGCTGGCGGGCTTCTTCCTCCTGCACCGCGACCTGCTCGAGCTCGCGCGCGAGGTGGCGGTCGAGGTGCGCGGCCCGTCGTCGGTGCGCGCGCTGCTGCCGCCGGGCCGCGGGCGCGGCTCCTCGGTGTCCTCGATCGTCTGCTACCTCACCGGCCTCTCGCACATCGACCCGGTGCGCAACGAGCTGTTCCTCGGCCGCTTCCTGAACGAGGAGCTGACCGCGCTGCCGGACATCGATCTCGACTTCCCGCGCGACATCCGCGAGGTCCTGATCCCGCGTGTGCACGAGCGTTACGGGCGCGAGCGGTCGGCGCTGGTGGCCGCGTTCCCGACCTTCCGCTCGCGCGGCGCGATCCGCGAGCTCGGCAAGGTGCTCGGGCTGCCGCCGGGGGAGCTCGAACGGATGGCGCGCGGGGCGGAGCCGTTCGCCATCCGCGGCGCGGCGGCGGACGTGGAGAACGGCCTCGGGATGGAGCCGGGCGGGCCGCCGGCCCCGTTCGTGGACATGGACAACCGGGCGCCCTTCGCGATGTCGACCGGCGAGTGGCTGGCGATGGTCAACGGCCACGATCCGGCCGACGTCGCCTACGCCGAGCCGCCCTCGCGCGTCTCCGAGGAGCGCTACGCGGCGCTGCCCGGCCGCTGGGAGTGGCTGGCGCGATTGTGCGACGAGGCGTACGGGCTCCCACGCCACCTCTCCCAGCACTCGGGCGGGATGATCGTCTCCACCCGCCCGCTGATCGACTGCTGTCCGGTGCTCCCCGCGGCGATGGAGGGCCGCCAGCTCTGCCAATGGGACAAGGACTCGTGCGCCGACGCGGGATTCCTGAAGATCGACCTGCTGGGGCTCGGGATGCTGTCGGCGGTCGAGCGGTGCGTGGAGATGATCGCGCGCAAGCGCGACGAGCGGGTCGACCTGTCGCGCATCCCGTTCGACGACGAGGCGACCTACGACGCGATCCAGGCCGCCGACACGATGGGGGTCTTCCAGATCGAGTCGCGCGCGCAGATGCAGTCCCTGTACCGGACGCGGCCGGCGAACCTCGACGACCTGACGGTCCAGGTCGCGATCGTGCGCCCGGGCCCGATCCTGGGCGGCGCCGTCAACCCGTACATCAAGCACCGCCAGCAGATGCGCGAGGACCCGGACTTCGAGGTGCCGTACGAGCATCCGTCGCTCGAGCCCGTGCTGCGCGACACGCTGGGGACGATCATCTTCCAGGACCAGGTGATCGAGGTCGCGATGGCGTTCGCCGGGTTCTCGCCGGGCGAGGCCGAGGGGCTGCGGCGGGCGATGAGCCGCAAGCGCTCGGCGGCGGCGATCGAGGCCTACCACCAGCGGTTCCTCGACGGCGCGGCGGCCACCCACGGTGTGGACGCGGAGACCGCGGAGCGGGTCTACAAGATGATCGTCGGCTTCTCGGGGTTCGGGTTCCCCAAGGCCCACGGCGCCGCCTTCGGGCTGCTCGCCTACCAGTCGACCTGGCTGCGCGTGCACTACGGCCCCGAGTTCCTGTGCGCGCTGCTGAACGAGCAGCCGATGGGCTTCTACGCGCCGGACACGCTGGCCCACGAGGCGCAGCGGCGCGGGATCGAGCTCGCGCCTCCGGACGTGAACGCCAGCGAGGTCGAGTGCACGGTCGAGGAGGTCGACCCGCACGCGCGCGTGCGGGTCGGGCTCGGCTACGTGCTCGGCGTGCGCAGCGACGAGGTCGAGGCCCTGGTCGAGGCGCGCCGCGGCCGCGGCCCCTTCCGCTCCCTCGCCGACCTCGCCTCCCGCGCCGGCGCCGGCCGCCCGGCCCTCGAACGGCTCGCCTGGGCGGGAGCCTGCGACTCCCTCGCCCTGCCCGCCGCGAACGGTTCGCCGGCCGCCAACGGTTCGCCGGCCGTGAACGGTTCGCCGGCCGCCGCCGGGCCCCGCGAGTCGTCGGTCCGCCGCACCGTCCTGTGGCAGCTCGGCGTCGCCGCCCCCGGCGAGCGCGTCAACGCGGGCACGCAGCTCTCGTTGCCGCTCGAAGTGCCGGCGGCCCCGGCCCTGCGGGCGCTCGACCCGTGGGAGGGGATGGTGGCCGACTATGCGACCACCGGCCTCACGCTCGGCCCGCATCCGCTCGCGCTGCTGCGGCCGACCCTGCCCGCCGGCATGGTCACGTGCGAGGACCTCGGGCGGCTGCAGCACGAGGCGCCGGTGCGGATCGGCGGCCTGGTGGTCGCGCGCCAGCGGCCGGGGACGGCGAAGGGGATCGTGTTCATCCTGCTCGAGGACGAGTTCGGGACGATCAACCTGATCGTGCCGCCGCCGGTCTACGAGCGCCACCGCCTGATCGTGCGCGCGGAGCCGCTGATCATGGCCACCGGGCGGCTCGAGCGCCTGCCGCAGGCCGGCGGCGCGATCAACGTCTACGTGCGCCATCTGAGCGCTCTGGTCACGCCGGAGGACGACGCTGCCGACGTGATCGCGCTGGCCGAGCGGCGCGCCGCGGAGGCCGCCGCGGCGGCGGGCGCGGCCGGGCCTGACCGCGCCACCGCCCGCAGCGCGGCGGCCACGGCGGCCGATTTCCGCGGCGTCGCCCCGGCCGTGCAGAGCTTCGCGGCGGGCCGCCGCCGTTGACCGCCGGCATCCGTCGCCGCCCAACCCGTTAGATTCCCGCGCCACATGACGACGCTGATCTTCGTGCTCGTCTGGGTCGTCCTCGGCCTCTCCCTGCTGCTCATCGCGCTCAGCGGCGGTCCGAGCGGCGCGATGCAGCAGGTGATGTCGCAGACCCGCGGGGCGCGCAAGCTCGCCATCGTGCTGTTCTCGCTGCTGGCGCTCGCGCTCGGCGTGCTCATCCCCGCAGCGGTGATCGCCGCGGTCTCGAACCGTGACGACATCCCCGAGGCGAACGTGACCGACCTGACGGCATCGGAGAAGAACGGTCGCGAGCTGTTCGGCCAGCGCTGCGCGAACTGTCACACGCTGAAGGCCGCCAACGCGATCGCGGCGGTCGGCCCGAACCTCGATGAGCTGCGCCCCACCAAGGATCTGGTGCTCAACGCGATCGAGAACGGCCGCGCCAATGGCAACGGCCAGATGGCGGCCGGCCTCTATACGGGCCAGGACGCCGAGGACGTCGCGAACTTCGTCGCCAAGGCCGTCGGCCAGACCGCGCAGCCCGGTGGCGGCGAGGGCGAGGGCGAGACCGGCGGCGGCGAATCGGGCGGCGAAGAGGGCGCGTCCGGCGGCGGCGAGGGCGAGTCCGGCGGCGCATCGTCGTCGGGCTGACAGCGCTTTCCGCACGTTGCACGGTTATCGGTCAGGCCGTCCGGACCAAGTGTTAACGTACCCGCCGCTCCGCTGAGTTCCCGAACCAGACGGGAAGCGGGGGACCCAAGCAGTTGGGGCGAATCGCACGCCGGCGAGTCCGGGGTTGTGTAGCGCCGCTCTTCGGCGCGAGCCCGACAGCTAACCCCGTAAGCCAAGTAAGAGGACGACCCGACACATGCCAGAGCAGCAGGCCCGCCACCGGGCCATCTACGACCACGCCGACGACGATCCGCGGACCGCCGCCCGCAGCCGCCGCCAGGTCTCCGACGACGACCCGCGGCCCGTTGGCCGTAGCCGTCGCCAGGTCGCCGACTGGGGCGTGGGGGAGGAGCTGTTCGACGGCATGCCCGGCCGCCGCTTCGAGCGCCGTGGGGCCGAGCACGGGCCCTCGCGCGGCGGGTCGACCCCGCGCGGCGCGGCCGACGGCCGGCGCACGATCGTGATCACCGAGGACGACGTCCGGCTCGAGGACGAGGCGCCGGCCGAGGAGTTCGCGCGCCGCGAGGACGCGCTCGAGGCTCGCCGCCGGCACGACGAGGTCTGGGCGGGCGACGAGCCGTTCGCCGAAGAGCCGGCCCGCGACCCGTACGCGAGCGCCATCGAGGCGTTCGCGCCGGGCGGCCGCTTCGCCGAGGAAGCTCCGCCCAGGACCTGGTCCGAGCCGGACGGCATCGTCCGCGGCGGCATCGAAGGCCGGCGCACGGTGAAGATCGGCGGCCGGCCCGCGGAGTTCCACCCCTCGCCGGCCCGTCGTTCCTCACGGACCATCCACGAGCGGCTCGGCCCGCGGCCGGACCGCATCGCCGCGTGGGCGTTCGCCCTCGGGATCCTGCTGATCCTCATCGCCGTCGCCACGGCGAACATCTGAGTCGCATCGTCGCCCCGGCGGGTCAGCGAACGTCAACTGCGGCTGGGTAAGGGGGCTGGGGGGCCGGCCGCGGAGGTGGCGCGTTTGCGTCGATATAGGCGACGTCAACGCGCCACGGACCGCGGCGCCGGTCGCGTGTGGCGCTTTTGCACCGCATATCGAGGCGAAGGCGCCACGCGCGATCACGGCCGGCGGCGCCGGCCCGTCGGTGGCGCCTTCACTCCGAATATCGACGCGAACGCGCCACGGACGACCGACCCGGCTGGCAGCCTGCTCGCCCTACCCAGCCGCAGTTGACGTCCGCCGGCGCGCGGCGCCGCCGAACCATGCCATCGCGCAGTGGTCCGCTCGCGCGCCTGGTGCGTACTGCAGTTGTAGGAACGCCTTTCCAGGCGTACACTTACGTACCGTAAGGAAGGCGTCAAACCACCCGCCTTCCGCCTCCCCGGATCGACACGGCGGTCGCCATGCCCAAGAAGACCCAGATGAGCCGCTTCACCATCCACGACGAGCTGACGGCGCCCGAGGGGTCACTCCCCGTCCTCAAGGGCGCGCTCGCCTCAGCGGGCCAGCTGCCGAACTTCCTCGGCGTGCTCGCCGGCTCACCCGCCGCCCTACGCGGCTACACCCGCTGCCGCGGCGAGCTGCGCCACGGCATGCTCACTCCCCCGACGCTCGAGCGGATCGCGCTCGCCGTCGCCGAGCACTACCGCTCGAGCCCCGGCCTCGCGATCCACAACCGCACCGCACGCCGGGCCGGCCTCGGGATCGACGAGGTCGCGCGAGCCCGCGAGTGGGAGTCGAGCGACCCCCGCGAGGCCGCGCTCCTGCGCTTCCTCAAGCCGCTCGTGACCGAGCGTGGCAACGCCCCGCAGCACCTCCACGAGGAGGCGCGCGAGGCAGGCTGGACCGACGAGCAGCTGCTGGAAGCCATCGCGGTGCTCAGCCTGGAATGCTTCACGGCGATGGTGAACGTCGCCGGCGAGGTTCCCGTGGACGGCTCGGTGGAGGAGACGCGCGTGCTTCGCGCCGCGTGATCGGATGACGCCTCCGGGCTCACGTCGCAGGACCATGGTCGCGACGCTCGACCGTCCGGAGGCGGCAGCCAGCTGCTGTCCCAACTTCCACGACGCCGTCGAGCTCGTCGGCAAGCGCTGGACCGGGGCGATCCTGTACGTGCTGCTCGAGTCGGGCCGCTCGATGCGGTTCAGCGAGATCGCCCACTCGGTGCCCGACCTGTCCGACCGCCTGCTGAGCGAGCGCATGAAGGAGCTCGAGCGGCGCGGCATCGTCGAGCGCCGGGTCAGCGGCACCAGCCCCGTGCGGGTCGAGTACGAGCTCACCGAACGCGGCCGCGAGCTCGACGTCGCGCTCACGGAGCTCAAGCGCTGGGCCGACCGCTGGTTGGACTGACCCTGGACCGCGCGTCCACCGCCCGGCGGCACCTGAACGGCTAGGCTGCCGCGATCATGGCGCCCGACGACACTCCGAAGACGCAGGACGACGTCAAGGCGCTCGTCCAGGAGCGCGGCATCCGCTTCATCCGACTGTGGTTCACCGACATCCTCGGCCAGCTGAAGTCGTTCAGCATCAACGCCGAGGAGCTCGACGACGCGTTCGAGGGCGGAATGGGCTTCGACGGCTCGTCGATCACCGGGTTCAACGCGATCGAGGAGTCGGACATGATCGCGATGCCCGACCCGGCGACCTTCAACGTGCTCCCCTGGCGCCCGGAGGGCGACGGCGGCGGCGTCGCCCGCATGTTCGCCGACATCGTCACGCCCGAGCGGGAGCCCTACGAGGGCGACCCGCGCCACGTGCTCCGGCGCGCCGTGGAGCGGGCCAGCGAGATGGGGTTCGACGACTTCTTCGTCGGGCCGGAGCTCGAGTACTTCCTGTTCCGCGACGCGCAGTCGACCGAGCCGCTCGACCTCGGCGGCTACTTCGACCTCACGACCCTCGACGCCGGCTCCGACGTCAGGCGCGACACGGTGCTCGCGCTCGAGAAGCTCGGGATCAAGGTCGAGTACTCCCACCACGAGGTCGGCCCCAGCCAGCACGAGATCGACATGCGCTACGCGGCCGCGCTGAAGATGGCCGACGACTGCATGACCTACCGCATCACGGTCAAGGAGATCGCGCTCAAGTACGGCTGGCACGCGACCTTCATGCCGAAGCCGCTGTTCGGCGAGAACGGCTCCGGCATGCACACCCATCAGTCGCTGTTCAAGGACGGCCGCAACGCGTTCTATGACGCCGACGACAAGTACTTCCTGAGCGAGACCGGCAAGGCGTTCATCGCCGGCCAGCTCCGCCACGCGCGCGAGATCTCCTCGATCTTCGCCCAGTGGGTGAACAGCTACAAGCGGCTCGTGCCCGGCTACGAGGCGCCCGTCTACGTCGCCTGGAGCCGGCGCAACCGCTCGGCGCTGGTCAGGGTCCCGCTCTACCACCCCGGCAAGGAGCAGGCCACGCGCATGGAGCTGCGCTGCCCCGACCCCGCCTGCAATCCCTACCTCACGTTCGCGGCGCTGCTGATGGCCGGACTCGAGGGGGTCGAGCGCGGCTACGAGCTGCCCGAGCCGATGGAGAAGAACCTCTACCACCTGAGCCCCGACGAGAGAAGGCGGCTCGGGATCGAGCAGCTGCCCGAGACGCTCGGCGAGGCGATCGAGCTGACCGGCGAGTCCGAGCTCGTCCTGCGCACCCTCGGCGAGCACATGTTCAACCGCTACATCGAGATCAAGCGCCAGGAGTGGGAGGACTACCGGGTCCAGGTCACGCCCTGGGAGCTCGACCGCTACCTGGCGATCCTGTAAGCCGAAGAACCTAGCGCATCAGCTTCGACGGCCACCAGATGCGGCGGTCGAGCAGGAAGGTCAGCGCCGGCACGAGGATCGAGCGCACGATGAAGGTGTCGAGCAGCACGCCGAACGCGACGATGAAGCCGATCTCGGTCAGGAACACGAGCGGCAGGACGGCGAGGGCGCTGAACGTGCCGGCCAGCACGATGCCGGCCGACGTGATCACCGCGCCGGTGACCGCCAGGCCGCGCAGCATCCCCTCGCGCGTGCCGTGCCGGATCGTCTCCTCGCGCACGCGCGCCATCAGGAAGATGTTGTAGTCGATCCCCAGCGCGACCAGGAACACGAACGCGAGCAGCGGCAGCGACGGGTCGATGCCCGGGAAGCCGAACACCTCCTTCGAGAAGAACATGCCGGTGCCGAGCGCGGCGGCGAACGACAGCACCACGGTCGCGACCAGCATCGCCGGCGCGAGCAGCGAGCGCAGCAGCACGGCCAGGATCCCGAACACCACCACCAGCGTGATCGGGATGATCACCCAGTTGTCGCGCGCGGCGGACTGGCGCAGGTCGTACTCGGCGGCGGTCGGCCCGCCCACCAGCACGTCCTCGCCGCCCGCCTCCTCGACGGTCTCGCGCAGCGACGGCACCTCGTCGAACGCCTCGGTCGAGTAGGGATCGATCGTCAGCTGCACGTCGACCTTGGTGCCCGGCGGGCCCTCGACCGGCTCGCCGACGGCCGCGACCGCCGGATGGTCCTCGAGCGCGGCGGTGACCGGCTCGACGTCGGCCGCGTCCGGGATGATCACGGTCGTCGGCACGTTGGCGCCGGCCGGGAAGTGCTGGGCGAGCAGGTCGGAGCCGCGCACCGCCTCGACCTCGCCGCGGAACGAGTTCCCGCTCGTGAGCCCGGTGTCGAGCGTGAACAGCCCGGCGGCCAGCACGAGCAGCACCAGGGTGGTGCCGGCCGCCACCCGGCCGGGCGCGCGGGCGACGCTGTTGCCGACGTTGCGCCAGAAGCCGTGCGTCTCGTCGGTCAGCCGGTGGCGCGCCGCGAGCGGGCGCTCGATCCGCGGGTAGAAGGTGCCGACGTCGAGCCTGTGGAAGAGCGGCGCCAGCACGAAGAAGTTCAGCAGCGCGCCGGCCACGAACCCGATCCCCGCCGCCGCGCCGCCGCCCGCGGAGGCCATGGCGGCGACGATCCCGCCCACCAGCACGGAGAAGATCGCGCGCCGCCAGCGGTTCGTGTGCGGCGGCAGCGGGCCGCCCGGCCCGTCCGGCACGAACGGCCAGAACGCCCGCCGGCCGACCACCACGAGCGCCGCCGGCAGCATCGTGAGCATGAACGTCATGGCGAGGAAGATGCCCATCGCCCCGATCGGCCCGAGCCCGGCGGTGCCGTTGACCTCGGCGAGCACGAGCACGAGCAGCGCCGCCATCACGGTCAGGCCGGAGAACAGGATCGCCGGGCCGGCCGTGCTCAGGGCCAGCTGCATCGCCTCGTGCTTGGAGTCGTGCCGGCGCAGCTCCTCGCGGTAGCGCGACACGAGCAGCAGCGCGTAGTCGGTCCCGGCGCCGAACACCAGCACGGGGAGGATGCCGCCGGACTGGCCGTTGATCGTCACCCCGGCCTCGGCCAGCAGGTATCCGAAGCCGCGCGCGCACGTCTCGGCGAACAGCACGGTGAAGAACGGGATCGTCCAGAAGATCGGCGACCGGTAGATGAGGATCAGCAGGATCAGCACCAGCCCGCCGGCGGCGAGCAGCAGCTGGCCGTTGATGTCGCCGAACACCTCGATCGCGTCGGCGCCGAAGCCGGCGGCGCCGGTCACCTCGACCTCCCGGCCGTCGCCCCGCAGTTCGTGCGCGCGCTCGCGGATATCGGTGACCGAGTCGAGGAAGTCCTCGCCGGTGCCGCCGGTGTCGCGCACCTGCGTGATCACGAGCAGCGCCTCGCCGTCCTCGGACGGGATCGGCCCCTCGGTGCCGGCGGTGATGATCGGCGGGTCGTCGTTCAGGTCCCGCACCAGGCCCTCGGCGGCCTGCCGGTCCTCGGGCTGCAGTCCTCCGTCGCGTTCGATGATCGTGACCGCGGCCGCCACCTGGCCGTCGGGGAACCGCTCGATCGCCTCCAGCGCCTTGACCGACTCGGCGTCGCCGGGCAGGAACGACGTCGACTCGTTCTCCTGCGCGTCCTCGAACTTGCCGGAGAACGGGCCCACGGCCGCCACGAGGACGAGCGCGAGCGCGAGCACGAAGAACTTCGGGATCCGCTGCGCGGGGAGCGTGAGGAGCTTGGTCATGCGCGGAGGGGCGACACTTAATCGGAGCCGCGGCTCTACCCGGGTACGGCTAGCCGCACGCTTGCGGACTACGAATTCAGCAGCTCGCGCAGCTCGTCCGGCTCGGTCACCGGCCGCAGGCAGGCGAACCGCTCGCACACGTACGCCGCGGCGCGGCCGCCGACCGGCTCCCGCCCCTCGAGCAGCGGCACTCCGTCCGGAGCGCCTCCGGCGAGCACCAGGTGCGGGCGGAACCCGGCGCGCACGACCTGCTCGAGCGGAGCGCGGTCGTCGCCCACCAGCGCCACCTCGCGGACGTCGGCGAGCGCGAAGTCGATCGCCGCCAGCAGGTGGCCGAACGCGTTCGGATGCTGGGTCGCGATCGTGTGCAGCAGCCGCAGCTGCCCGAGCGCGGCGTCCTCGTACCGCGCCTCGCCGGTCAGGCGCGCCAGCCGCAGCAGGCCGAACGCGGCGGCCGAGCCGCCGGACGGGATCGGGGCGTCCTCGAGCTGCTTGCGGCGGGCGATCAGCGTCTCGTGGTCGGCCGCGGTGGTGAAGAAGCCGCCGCGCTCGGGGTCGGCGAAGCGGTCGAGGATCTGGTCGGCGAGCGCGCGCGCCTCGGCAAACCAGCGCGGGTCGAAGGTCGCCTCGTAGAGCGTCAGCAGCGCCTCGAGCAGGAACGCGTGGTCCTCGAGATAGGCGTCGAGGTGGGCGCGGCCCTGGTTGTACGTGCGCAGCAGCCGGGGCGGGTGGGCTCGCATATCGCGCAGGTCGCGCAGCACGAACTCGGCGGCAGCGACCGCCGCCTCGCGATAGTGCGGCTCGCCGAGCACCGCGCCGGCGTCGGCCAGCGCGGAGATCATCAGCGCGTTCCAGGACGTCAGCCGCTTGTCGTCGAGCCCGGGTCGCACGCGGCGCTCGCGGAAGGCCAGGAGGCCGGCCTTGATCTCGGCGAGCCGGTCAGGGTCGGCGGTGGCGCGCACCGGGATGTTGACGCCCTCGAAGTTGCCCGCCTCGCTCATGCCGAAGTGCTCGATCGCGGCGTCGGCCAAGGGCCCGAGCGCCTCGCGCACCTCGTCCAGCCGCCACACGTAGAACTTGCCCTCCACGCCCTCCGAGTCGGCGTCGAGCGCGCTCGCGAAGCCGCCTTCGGGCTGTCGGAGCTCGCGCAGCGCCCAGTCGAGCGTCTCGCGCGTGACGCGCTCGAAGAACGGCTCGCCCGAGACCTGGAAGGCGTGCAGGTACGCGCGCGCGAGCAGCGCGTTGTCGTACAGCATCTTCTCGAAGTGGGGAACGATCCAGCGGGCGTCGACCGAGTAGCGCGCGAAGCCGCCGCCGACCTGGTCGTACATGCCGCCGCCCGCCATCCGGCGCAGGGTGTGGAGCGCCATCTGGCGCTCGCGGGCACCGCCTCCCGACATGATCGATTCGGTGTCTACCTTCTGTCGGGAGGTGGTCCGGAGCAGGAACTCGATCGTCGACGCCGCCGGGAACTTCGGCGCTCCGCCCCACCCGCCGTTCTCGGCGTCGTAGCCGCGCCTCAGCGCCGGCAACGCCTGGTCGAGCGCGGCGGTGTCGAGCTCGGCCTCGGGCGCCTCGATCCGCGCGGTCGCCTGCAGGTGGGCGACGATCCGGTCCGACCCGTCGGTGATCTGGTCGCGCTGCTGATCCCACGCGCGCGCGACGCCGTCGAGCACCATCCGCCAGCTCGGCATGCCGTGGCGCGGCTCGGGCGGGAAGTAGGTGCCGGCGTAGAACGGGACGCCCTCGGGGGTGAGGAAGGCGTTCAGCGGCCAGCCGCCGTGGCCGGTCATCGCCTGCACGGCGTCCATGTAGATGGCGTCGACGTCCGGGCGCTCCTCGCGGTCGACCTTGATGCACACGAACGCGTCGTTCATCGCCGCGGCGACCTCGGGATCCTCGAACGACTCGCGCTCCATCACGTGGCACCAGTGGCAGGCCGAGTAGCCGATCGAGACCAGCACCGGCTTCTCCTCCGAGCGCGCGCGGGACAGCGCCTCCTCGCCCCACGGATACCAGTCCACGGGGTTGTCCTTGTGCTGGAGCAGGTACGGCGAGGTCTCGTGCGCTAGACGGTTGGCCATCGTGTAGGTTGCCTTTCCATGTCCCATCATCGCGAAACGGTCACCGCGGTCGGCGCTCCGAAGGCGGCCGGCCCCTACTCGCACGCCGTGAAATCGAACGGGCTGGTCTTCCTCTCAGGCCAGACACCGACCGATCCCGACACCGGCAAGCTCGTCGAAGGCTCGATCGGCGACCAGACGCGCCGCTGCCTCGACAACCTCGCGGTCGTCGCCGCCGCGGCCGGCGCGCAGCTGTCAGACGCGGTGCGGATGGGGATCTACGTCACCGACATCTCGACGTTCAAGGACGTCAACGAGGCGTACGGCGCGTACTTCGAGAGCGACCCGCCGGCGCGCAGCACGATCGGCGTCGCCAGCCTTCCGCTCGGCGCCGAGGTCGAGATCGACGCGGTGCTGGCGCTGCCGGACTGATGCCCGAGGTCACCGCCGACGACGTCGCCGCGGCCCGGCCCGCAGTGGAGGCGATCGCGCGGCGGACTCCGGTGCTCTCGTCGCGCACGATCTCCCGGCGCGCCGGCGGCGTGGTGTCGCTGAAGGCGGAGAACCTCCAGCTCGCGGGCTCGTTCAAGATCCGCGGCGTCTCGGCCAAGCTCGAGGCGCTCGGCGAGGACGGCTGCTCGCGCGGGGTGGTCGCGGCCTCGGCGGGCAACCACGCCCAGAGCCTTGCGGCGGCGGCACGCGTCCGCGGCGTCCCGTGCGAGGTGTTCGTGCCCGACGACGCTCCGATGGCCAAGGTCGAGGCGGCGCGCGATCAGGGCGCGATCGTCCACATGGGCGGCGGGTCGGTCGACGACTGCCTCGCGCGGGCGACCGAACGGGCGAACGACGGAGGCCTCGCGTTCGTGCACCCGTTCGACGACCCGGACATCGTGGCCGGCCAGGGCTCGCTCGGGCTCGAGCTGCTCGAGGACATCCCCGACCTCGCGCGCGTCGTGGTGCCGGTCGGCGGCGGCGGGCTGTGCTCGGGGGTCGCGATCGCGGTCAAATCGGCGCGGCCCGAGGTCGAGGTGATCGGCGTGCAGGCCGCCGCGTGCGCGCCGTACCCGGAGTCGCTGCGGCGCGGCGAGCCGGTGGCCGCCGCCGGGGTGCTGACGATCGCCGACGGCATCGCGGTCAAGCGCCCCGGCGACCTCACGCTCGAACTGCTCTCGCGCCACGCCGACGGCATCGTCGTGGTCGAGGAGGACGCCACCGCGGAGGCGATGGTCGTCCTGATGGAGCGCTGCAAGCTGGTGGTCGAGGGCGCCGGGGCGGTCGGCGTCGCGGCCCTGCTCGGCGGGCAGGTGAAGGCGGCGGACGAGGGGACGACGGTCGCCGTGCTGTCCGGCGGCAACGTCGACCCCGGCCTGCTCGCCTCGGTCGCGCGCCGGCACGAGACCGAGGTCGGGCGCCGGCTCGTGGTGCTCACCCGCGTCCCCGACCGCCCGGGCAACCTCGCGCACCTGCTCGCCGGGGTCGCGGCCACCGGCGCCAACATCGTCGACGTCGCGCACGTGCGCGAGGGGCTCGACCTGCACGTGCGCGAGACCGCGGTGGAGCTCGTGATGGAGACCCGCGGTCACGACCACGCGCGCGAGGTCGTCGCCGCCCTGAACGAGTCCGGGTACAAGACGCGCGTGTTGCATTGACCGATCGCGGGCACGTCTTCGTCATGGTCCGCCGCACGCTGGCGCTGGTGACCTTCGCGACGCTGTTCTCGCTCGGGCCGGCCGTCGCCGAGGCCGGGGCGCCGAAGGACGACTGGCCCCGGATCAACGGCGAGCTGTGGATCAACGGCGACGACCACGACACCTCGCACGCCGGCACGGCCAAGAACGACGAGCTGCTCGGCGGCCACGGCGACGACCGCCTCGACGGCCGCCGCGGCCACGACGTCATCTGGGGCGACCACAAGGCGAGCGGCCAGCCCACCAGCCAGAACGACAAGCTGCGCGGTGGCCGCGGTCACGACTGGATCTACGCCAGCCACGGCTGGAACGAGATCCACGGCGGCCCCGGGCACGACACGATCCGCGTCTGGTTCGGGCGTGGCTTCGTCGACTGCGGGCCCGGCGGCGACGACATCCTGTACGTCAGCAAGACCCAGAACAAGAAGGTCAAGCGGCGCAACTGCGAGCGCGTGATGCACAAGAGCGCCAAGGACGCCGTGAACGACCGCAACGGGTTGTACGACTAGTACGAGGGCGCTGCAAACGTTTCGCGTGCCCGCGCGGCGGGGATGCGATCTCGGGGGAGGTCGTTTGATCCACCTGACGCCGCAAGCGCGCACGGAGCTCCGCGAGGACGAAGCCTTGGTGTTCGACTGGCACCGGGTTGCGATCTGCTGCGCGTGCGCCGGCGAGGTGTCGCTGCGCCGCGCTCCGCGCCGCACGCTGGAGGACAGCCGGTCGCTCGTGCCACTGCCGAGCGCTCGAGGGACGTCGCGTCTACGCGCATCGCATGGCAGTGCCGCACCTGGCACGCCGCGACGTGACCATCGATTGCCGGCGCATGCTCGGCATGCGCCACTTCCGCTCCGACCTGCCGCCCGACTTCGGCCTGCGCGCCGTTTTCGGGCGGGCGGAGCCGACAGCAGGAGGGGACCAGTGAGGACAAAGTCGCGCACGCGCTCGATCGTCATCTGGACGCTCGTGGCGCTCATCGGGGCCGTGGCGTGGGGTGTGATCGCGCTCGTCCGCGGCGAGCAGATCTCCGCGGCATGGCTGATCGCAGCCGCGGTCGGCTCGTATGCCATCGCGTATCGCTTCTACGCCCGCTTCATCACCAAGAAGGTGCTCGGCGTCGACTCCAAGCGGGCGACCCCGGCCGAGCGGCTCGAGAACGACATGGACTACCAGCCGACGGACCGACGCGTCCTGTTCGGCCACCACTTTGCAGCGATCGCGGGCGCCGGGCCGCTTGTCGGGCCGGTGCTCGCGGCCCAGATGGGCTACCTGCCGGGCACGATCTGGATCGTCGTCGGCGTCATCTTCGCCGGCGCCGTGCAGGACATGGTGATCCTGTTCTTCTCGATGCGCCGCGACGGCAAGAGCCTCGGTCAGATGGCGCGCGACGAGATCGGGCCGGTCGGCGGCGTCGCCGCGCTGGTCGCGGTCTTCTCGATCATGATCATCCTGCTCGCGGTGCTGGCGCTGGTGGTCGTGAACGCGCTGGCGGCGTCGCCGTGGGGGACGTTCTCGCTCGCGATGACGATCCCGATCGCGTTCTTCATGGGCTTCTACATGCGCGTCCTGCGGCCGGGGCGCGTGATGGAGACGACCGCGATCGGCGTCGGGCTGCTGCTGCTGGCGATCGTGGCCGGCGGCTGGGTGCAGGACTCGTCGCTGGCCGACACGTTCACGCTGTCGCCCGAGACGCTGACCTTCTGCCTGATGGGCTACGGCTTCTTTGCCTCGGTGTTGCCGGTGTGGATGCTGCTGGCGCCGCGCGACTACCTGTCGACCTTCATGAAGATCGGCACCATCGTGCTGCTGGCGGTCGGCATCCTCGTGACGCTGCCGGTGATGCAGAACGAGGCGGTCACGCCGTTCGCCTCCAACGGCGAGGGTCCCGTGTTCGCGGGCGCGCTGTTCCCGTTCGTGTTCATCATCATCGCCTGCGGCGCCCTCTCGGGCTTCCACTCGCTGATCGCCTCCGGCACGACGCCGAAGATGATCGAGAAGGAGACGCAGGTTCGCTTCATCGGCTACGGCGCGATGCTGATGGAGTCGTTCGTAGCCGTGATGGCGATCATCGCCGCCTCGATCATCGACCCCGGCATCTACTACGCGATGAACGCGCCCGCCGCGGTGGTGGGCGACAGCGTCCAGTCGGCGTCGCAGGCCGTCAACGAGCTCGGCTTCGCGGTCTCGCCGGGCGAGCTCCAGTCCGCCGCGACCGCGGTCGAGGAGGAGACGCTCGTCGCGCGTACCGGCGGGGCGCCGACGCTGGCCATCGGCATGTCGGAGATCTTCGCCGGAGCGACCGCCGAGAGCCTGAAGGCCTTCTGGTACCACTTCGCGATCATGTTCGAGGCCCTGTTCATCCTCACCACGGTGGACGCGGGCACGCGGGTCGGGCGATTCATGCTTCAGGACACGCTCGGCAACGTCTGGAAGCCGATCGGGCGCGTGAGCTGGAAGCCCGGCCTGTGGGCGACGAGCGCGGTCGTGGTCGCGGCCTGGGGCTACTTCCTCTACACGGGCGTGACCAACCCGCTCGGCGGCATCAACCAGCTGTTCCCGCTGTTCGGCATCGCCAACCAGCTGCTGGCGGCGGTGGCGCTGACGCTGGCGACGACGCTGCTGATCAAGGCGGGCAAGCTGAAATGGGCATGGGTGACGGGCATCCCGCTGGCCTGGGACGCGGCCGTGACACTCACGGCCAGTTACCAGAAGGTCTTCTCGGGCGATCCCATGATCGGCTTCTTCGCCCAGCGCGACCGCTACAAGGATGCCCTCGACGCCGGCGAGGTCCTGCCGCCCGCCACGAACATGGACGACATGCAGGCGGTCGTCACGAACTCGACCGTCGACGGCGTCCTCGCCGCGCTGTTTGCGACGATGATCATCATCGTGATCCTCGACGCGTCACGGGTGTGGTTCAAGGCGATCCGCGCGCGCGAGCCGCTGCCCTCGACGGAGGCCGAGTACGTCGAGTCGAAGATCGTCGCGCCCGCCGCGCTGTTCCCGACCGCCGAGGAGCGCGCGGTGCTCGCCGGCGCGGGCGCCGGCAACGGAGGGTTCGCACGCGAGGAGCGGGCGCCGGCGCGCACGGGTGGTGAGCCATGACCGTGAAGCAGGCGTTCGCCGGTGTCCGCTGGTACCTGCGCGAGGTGTCCGGCGAGTCGGCCTACGACCGCTACGTCGCGCACATGCGGCGCGAGCATCTGGACCAGCCGGTGATGTCGCGGCGCGACTTCGAGCGCCGGCGGCAGGACGCGCGCGAGGAGAACCCTCGCGCGCGCTGCTGCTGATGCGGGCGTTAGCGACTCGTTTGCGCACGGAGGTGCTTCGCAATGGCTGAGAGGAAGCCCGCGAAGAAGGGCGCGCGGCAGTCCGCCAAGAGCACCAGCGGCACGGCGTCCAAGGGATTTACGGCCGAGGAGCGAGCCGCCATGAGGGAACGCTCCAAGGAGTTGAAGGCGGCAGCGCGCCGCGGGGGCAAGGCGGACGGGGAAAGCGACGTGCTCGCGAAGATCGCCGAGATGCCGGAACCGGATCGCGCCATGGCCGAACGGCTCCATGCCCTCATCACAGCCAGCGCGCCGGCGCTCGCGCCGAGAACCTGGTACGGCATGCCCGCATACGCCAAGGAAGGCAATGTCGTCTGCTTCTTCCAGAGCGCGCAGAAGTTCAAGGCGAGGTACGCGACGCTCGGCTTCAGTGACAAGGCGAACCTCGACGAAGGCGCCATGTGGCCGACCTCGTTCGCGCTGACGGAGTTGACCGCCGCCGAGGAGGCAAGGATCGCCGCGCTCGTGAAGCAAGCGGTGAGCTGAGGGCTGACGATCAGAGTCCGCAGCCGCGCCGCCAGTCGCGGGTGTCGTCGGCCAAGCTCGCGAACATGCGGGCCGGGAGCGTGCGCAGCCGAGTCCACCAGCCGGCCGGGGGTGTCGCTTCGGTTGTCATGGCTTCCTCCTGGTCGTGACCGCGGGGCGCGGTCTTGTGCCAGGCACTGTGCGCGGCGCCGGTATACGGGGACGGAGGCGAGCGGTAGACGCCCAGTCGACGAGGGGCGCGTGGTACGGTCGGCGACGAGAAATGGATTTCCGGCTCCTCGGACCACTGGAAGTGGTCGAGCGCGACCGACCGCTAGCGCTGGGCGGGGCGAAGCAGCGCGCGCTCCTGGCGGTCCTGCTGCTGCACGCCAACGACGTCGTCTCGACGGAGCGGCTCATCGATCTGCTGTGGGGGGAGTCGCCGCCGTCGACCGTCGCGAAGAGCGTCCAGACCTACGTCTCGCGCCTACGCAAGACGCTCGGGACCGGCCGGCTGCTGACGCGCACACCGGGCTATGTGCTGCACGTCGATCCTTCTGAGCTCGATCTCGCACGGTTCGAACGCCTTGTCGCCCAGGCGCGTGGCACGGATCCGGAGAGCGCGGCGCAGCTGCTGAACGAGGCGCTTGCGCTATGGCGAGGGCCTGCTCTCGCGGATCTCGCGTATGAGCCGTTCGCCCGGGCCGAGATCGTGCGGCTGGAGGAGCTGCGGTTGGCCGCGGTCGAGCAGCGGATCGACTCCGAGCTCGCCGCGGGTCGTCACGCCGAGGTCGCCGGCGAGTTGGAGGCGCTTGTACTGGAGCATCCGCTGCGCGAGCGGCTCCGCGGCCAGCTGATGTTGTGCCTGTACCGCGCCGGTCGCCAGGCTGAGGCGCTCGAGGCGTTTCGGAGCGCACGCGCCGTGTTGGTCGAGGAGCTGGGCATCGAGCCCGGGCGCGGCCTCCGCGAGCTTCACGAGGCGATCCTGGCGCAGGATCCGCGCCTCGATCTGCCCGTGGAAGCGCACGTGGACCGTACGCCGCGCGGGGCGTTCGTCGGCCGTGAGCGAGAGCTGGCCGAGCTGGTCCGCGGCGTCGAGGATGCGTTCGCCGGCCGCGGGAGCCTGTTCCTCCTCGTCGGCGAGCCCGGCGTCGGCAAGAGCCGGCTCGCCGAGGAGCTGACCGCGCGAGCGCGGGCCCGCGGCGCTCGGGTGCTCGTCGGCCGTTGCTGGGAAGCAGGAGGTGCCCCTGCCTACTGGCCGTGGGTGCAGTCGCTGCGGCCGTATCTCCGCGAGGCCGACGCGGAGGTCATTCGTTCCCAGCTTGGTCAGGGAGCGGTCGACGTGGCCCGGCTGCATCCGGAGCTGCGGGAACGACTCGGCGATCTGGCGCCGGCACCGGCGATCGAGTCGGAGGGCGCGCGCTTCCGCCTGTTCGATTCGCTCACTGCGTTCATCAAGCGCATGGCCGCCGCGCAGCCGCTGGTGGTGATGCTGGACGATCTCCACGCCGCGGACGAGCCCTCGCTGCTCCTGTTGCGATTCGTCGCTCGTGAGCTCGGCGACAGCCGGCTGATGGTCGTCGGCGCATACCGCGACGTCGATCCGACGCTTACGGAGCCGCTCACAACCACGGTCACCGAGCTCGCGCGCGAGCCCGTCACGCGCACGCTTGCGCTTTCCGGGCTCGCCGCGAGCGACGTCGTGCGCTTCATCGAGGCCGCCGCGCCAGGGGCTCCGGCAGCCGAGCTCGGTCCGTCGTTGCACGCCGAGACGGAGGGCAACCCGCTGTTCGTGGGCGAGATCGTGCGGCTGCTCGCTACGGAGCAGCGCCTGCGCGAGCCGGGCACGGGACCGCTCGCGGTTCCGCAGAGCGTGAGAGAGGTCATCGGCCACCGCCTGCGCCATCTCTCTTCTGAATGCGACCGGCTGCTCTCCGTCGCGTCGGTCATGGGTCGCGAATTCGACATTGATTCGCTGACTGCGGTCATCGGACTCGATCGCGATGCCGTGCTCGAGTTGCTCGACGAGGCGATCGACACGCGGGTCGTGTCAGAGGTTTCCGGCGCGATCGGGCGCCTGCGATTCGCCCACGCCCTGATCCGGGACGCCGCGTACCACCGTCTGCCGAGCGGTCGCCGGGCGCGCCTCCATCGACAGGTCGGCGAGGTCCTGGAGTCGCTCTATGCCTCGGATCTCGAAGCCCATCTCGCCGAGCTCGCACATCACTTCTTCGAGTCCGCAGCTGCAGATGGTCGCGGCAAGGCGGTCGACTACGCCCGCCGGGCCGGCGCCCGCGCGGTCGGTCTCCTCGCCTTCGAGGAGGCAGCGCGTCTGTACCAGATGGCGCTCGCCGCGCTCGGGGCCGATGGCACGGCGCGGGTGCGCTGCGAGCTGCTGCTCGCGCTCGGCAACGCCCAGAGCCGGTCCGGGGACGCGCAAGCGGCCAAGGCGACCTTCCTGCGTGCGGCCGAACTCGGCCGGGCCGCCGACCTGCCCGAGTTGGTCGCCCGCGCAGCGGCCGGCTACGGCGGCAGGTTCCTCTGGACGCACGCCGTCGCCGACGAGCGGATCGTCCCGTTGCTCGAGGACGCGCTGTCCGGTCTGGGCGAGGAACACGCGTTGCTGCGCGTCCAGCTGCTCTCGCGTCTCGCGGCGGCGCTTCGCCACTCACCGTCTCGCGAGCGTCGCGAGGACATCTGTTCAGAGGCGCTGCGGCTCGCTCGCCGGATCGGCGACCCCTTGACACTCGCCAACGCGCTCGCCGCGACGGCCGCCGCGACGCTCGCGCCCCACACTGCGCCGGCACGGTTCGCCGAGGCTGAGGAGATCGTCTCCGCGGCCGCTCGAGCCGGAGACCAAGAACGGCTCTTCGACGGACACGAGCACTGGTTCTGGGCCGCTTGGGAGCTCGGCGACCCCGACCGCCGCGCGGCCGAGCTGGCCGCGATGGTCCGGCTTGCGGGCGAACTGAGGCAACCTGCCCAGCTCTGGACCGTCGCTGCGGCGGAGACCACGCTCGCGCTGTCCCACGGCCGCTTCGCCGAGGCGGCCGAGCAGATCGAGCAGGCTGCGGCCATCGGCGGCCGCGCGGTGGCCTGGAACGCGCTGGCGACGCGCAGGATCCAGCTGTTCATGCTGCGCCGCGAGCAGGCAACCCTCGCCGGCTACGAGCGTGAGATCGAGGACTACCCGCACGAGTTTCCCTCACCGCTCATGCACGGAGCAATCCTCGCTCACGTCTACGCCCACCTTCAGCGAGCCGCGGAGGCCGAGACCCTCGTGCGCGAGCTCACCGCCCGCGACCTCTCCAACTGGCACGTCGACGAGGAATGGCTCGTCAGCATCTGCCTCCTCGCCGAGACCTGCGCGCTGCTCGATGACACCGACGCTGCCGGACCGCTCTACGAGCTCCTCCTGCCGTACGGCTCGCAGAACGCCGTTGCCCTGCCCGAGCTCGCGCTCGACTCCGTCAGCCGGCCGCTCGGCACCCTCGCGAACCTCCAGGGCCGGTTCGATGAAGCCACGCACCACTTCCAGCAAGCGCTGCAGATGAACCATCGGATGGGCGCTCGCCCGTTCGTGGCGCGCACGCACGAGGAGCACGCCCGCATGCTTCTGCGGCGCAACGCTCGCGGTGACCGGACGCAGGCGGAAGAGCTCCTGGCACGAGCGCGCGCGATCTACCGCGAACTGGGCATGCAAGAGGCCGCGAAGAACACGGCCGCCCCCACCGTTTAGGTCCGCGCAAGCAGCGGCTTGCGGCCGCCGCGAAGATCCCACAGCCCTCGGCTTCGCCGGTCCGAGAACCCTGAGCGCGAGCAGAGCCGCCCGGAATACACGCGTCGACACGACGTCCTCTCTGCACGACCCCTCGACCAAGGAGACACGATGTCCCTGAAGTCCAGTTCGCATCGGCGGATGCGACCCGGTCGGGCGATGCTGGCGGCGCTGCTGGTCGCGCTGCTGGCGATTCCCGCCGGCATCTCGCTCGCGACCCCGTCCACCGCGTCCGCGTGCCCGCCGCAGGGCTGCCACGTGCCGCCCGACGACCCGCCGCCGCCTCCGCATCCCCCGAGCCCGCCGCCGCCCAAGTACCGCCTCTTCATCGACACGCTGCGTGCGTACGAGACGGAGGACGGCTTCGAGGACGAGGCCTACATCCGGGTGAAGGGATCCACGGTGTGGGGCCCGAACGACACCACCGCGCTCCAGATGGAGTACCCGAACGTCGTTCGCGACGTCACCGGGCCGGTCTGGATCTCGCTTTACGACGAGGACGGGTGGCCCGACCCCGACGACTGGCTGGGCGACGCGTACGCCCCGTTGCCCGCGTATGTCGGATCGACGGCCTACGGCAACCTCTGGTTCACGCGCGACGGCGCCAACTACGTGATGACTGTCCGGGTGCTCCGGCTCTCCTGACGCAAAGCCGCGCGGAGGCGTTCCCGCGGGAACGCCTCCGCGCGGGCGCGCCCCGTCGGGAATGCGAGCCTGGCCGACAGGCCGGCGTACTTCAAGCGTGGCCGATGACTTTGTCGCGGTGAAGCGGTCTACTGGGTGTATGAGCCTGCCTGAGATAGTGAGCCGGGAGGAGTGGACGCGCGCGCGCGTGGAGCTCCTCGAACAGGAGAAGCGGCTGACCAAGGCGCGTGATGAGCTTGCCGCGGCACGCCGGCGTCTGCCGATGGTGGAAGTGACCGAGGACTATCGCTTCACGGCGGCCGACGGCACGCCGCGGACACTGCTGGAGCTGTTCGAGGGCCGCCACCAGCTGATCGTCGAGCACTACATTTCGACCCGGAGTGGGAGGACGGCTGCATGAGCTGCGCCGGCCGCGTCGATCAGTACGGGAACATCGCGCACCTGCACGAGCGCGACACGACGATCGCGGTCGTGTCGCGGGCCCCGATCGCGAAGATCGAGCGCTGGAAGCGCAAGATGGGCTGGACCTTTCCCTGGTACTCGAGCTTCGGCAGCCGCTTCAACTTCGACTACGGGGTCTCGTTCGACGACAGCGTCGAAGACCCGACCTACAACTACCGCTCGGCGGCCGACTGGGAGGCGCGCGGGATGCCCGCCCCGCGCGGCGAGCTGCACGGCACGAGCGCGTTCCTGCGCATCGGAGAGCGGGTCTTCCACACCTACTCCGCCTACGGGCGCGGCACCGAGCAGGTCGGCGGCACTCACTACTACCTCGACATGACCGCGCTCGGGCGCCAAGAGGACTGGGAGGAACCCGCGGGCCGCGCGCAATCGCTCCGCCCGCGCGCGGACCAGCCCGGCGCCGGCGATGCGTCCGGGCAGACTCGAGTGTCGTGACGGCGTCCTGGGCCGAGCGACACATCGTCAACCGCGCCGTCCGTGTCGGGACCCGGCTCGGGCGCGACATCGACGGCACTCGCGGACGAGGTCGCCGAGGCGCCGGACCAGCAAGCCGCGTGCCGCCGGCGCGCCGAGCGCCTTGTAGAAATCCACAATGGGACCGGTCACGGCGGCCCGGGCCGACCTCGCCGGCGGCGCGCCCGGGTCCCTGCCCAGCCGCAGTTCGCCGGACCCGCCGCAGCCACCCGCCCCGCGGGCATGCACCAAGCGATCATCTACTGCGCCACCGTGCGCGCGCTGCGTCCGGCCTCGATCCCCCAGCTGACGATCCGCTCAGGATGGATCCGGATCAGCGGCGTCGGCAGCGCGATCGCCTCGCCGCGACCGCGGATCTCGATCCCGCGCGGCCGCCAGGGGTCGGTGCTCGCCAGATCGTCGATCACGATCGCGGCCCGTCCCGTCCGGGCCACGTCGCGGAACTTCTTCGTCCGGTCGAGCTCGTGACCGCCGACGTCGATCGCGTCCCGCGCCGCGTTGTAGATCCATCCGACGGGCACGACGTGCGGCGTGCCGTCCACCCCGACGGTCGCGATCCGTCCCAGCTGCCGCCCGCCGGCCAGGTAGCGAAGCTCGGCCTCCCTGAACACGCTCATCGTCAGAGCATGACGCCCCGCTCGGGCCGCCCCGCGTAGGGCCAGGCAACCCCGCGAACACCGCTGCCCAGCGGGGGTCGCGGTAGCTCCAGGCAGTGTCGGATCAGGCCACGTCGTGCGCCGCGCCGTCGACCGGGTACAAGTGCATGGTCGACTTCATCGTCGGCATCGCGGCGCCGAACCGGGCGTGCAGCCGGACCGCCTCGTCGGGGACCTCGCCGCTATGAGGGGGCGGCCGCGTGGGCCGCCCCCTCAGAGCACTTCCTACGAGCCCGCCTGGTGCGGACCGTGACCGCCGTCCTCACCGGCGAACGTGCCCTCCGGGCCCGCCGGGGCCGGCAGGGTGAACTTCCGGCCGGGGACGCGCTTGCCGCGGACGCCGTTGACCGACTCGGTCGAGTAGGCGAACGTCAACTGCGCGAAGGCGATCAGGTCGCTGTTGACCTCGAACGCGTGCAGATCGAGGTTGTCGATGTCGTCGCACGCCTCGTGGTAGCAGGGGTCGAACTGCTCGCCGGCCACGCCGCCCCAGATCGCCTGCTGCTCGGCGGTCTTGATCTCCTCGGCGCCGGTGAACAGGCCGCCGGACGGGATGCCGGCCAGGATGAACGCCTCGTAGTCGCTGCGCCCCGAGAACTCGGTGTCGTCGTACGGCTCGTCGATCCAGGTGTAGTACGACTCGTAAAGGTCCTCGATCGCTTCCGAGCCGTCCGGGATCGCGACAGGCGCCTCGAACGTCGACTCGTCGGAGTCGTACACCATGAAGATGTAGTTCGGCGACGCCACCATGTCGTAGTTCATGTACACCGCGATGCGGTCGCGCTCGGCCTGCGACAGCCCGGCGACGTAATCCGCCGAGCCGACCAGGCCCTGCTCCTCGCCGGCCCACCATGCGAACCGCAAGGTGTTCTCCGGGTTCAGGTTGGCCATGTTCAGGGCCGTCTCCAGCAGCGCCGCGGAGCCGGAGCCGTTGTCGTTGATCCCCGGGCCCTCGATGACGCTGTCGAGGTGGGCGCCGGCCATCACGACGTTGTCAGGGTTCTTGCCCTCGAGCTCCGCGATCACGTTGTAGTCGGTGCGGGTCTCGGCGGGGTCGACGTTGATGAACGCCGTCGAGCCCGGCTGCGACAGCGCGACGCCGTTCGCGAAGCTGGCGCCCACTACCGGGATGTCGTGGCTCACGACCGTGCCGTCGTCGAGGCTGGACGCGTCGGCGACGATCAGCGCCTCGCGGTCGGGCGTGTTGCCCTGGTTGAAGATGATCACTGCCTCGGCGCCCGCGTTCTGAGCGTTCTGCGCCTTCGTGCCGAAGTTGCAGCTGCCGCGCTGGATCAGCGCGATATCGGCCGGACCGCTGAAGTCGAGGCCGGCGAAGTCCGCGGCTTCGCAGCCACTGGTCGAAGCGCGGTCGCCGGTGAGGTTGATGTCGACCGGGATCACCCGGCCCTGGACGGTGCCCGAGCCGCTTCCTGTGAACACGCCGGTCTCGTAGGTAGCCGCCACCGGCGTCAGCTGGCGCAGCGTCGCCGGGAAGTTGAACTCGATCTCGACGGGGTCGAGCGTCACGTCATAGCCGGCGTCCTCGAGCAGGCCGGCGACGTACTCGACGCTGTTGGCGTAGCCCTCCGTGCCGGCGGCACGGGTGCCCGGATAGAACGGGTCGTCGTTGGCGTCGGCGATCGCCTGGAACGCTTCCTCGTGCTCGAGGACGCCGTCCAGCGTCACGCAGCCCAACAGCTTCTCGTACGTGTTGTTGGCACGCTTCTCGCATGCCTTGGCCGGCGCGGCCGCTGCCGCCTGGCCTGGCAGCAGCGCTACAGCCAGCAGCGCGGCCAGGCATATGCCCAGCCGGGCACGCTTCGGCGTTGCCTGGAAACGATGAGACATATTCCCCCCAGAAATGTTGCGCGGCGCCTTTAGCGCCTCGTCGTTCGAGGCCGCGCAACGTAGCAGGCAAGGGGCCCCGCTGACGCCAATTCGTCTCCTGGATGACGGAGTCCGATAGCGGGTAGTCGGTGCGCGGGAGGTGTGGCGATGTCGGATCTTGCAAGTTCACTCACAGCGGTCAGCCTGGCCGAGATGCTGCTCGGCGCCGGGCAACCGTGATGGAAGTCGCAATCGGGCTGCCGACTACGATCCGCGGCGTCGAGCGCGACCAGGTGCTCGAGTGGGCCCGGCGCGCGGAGGCGCGGGGCTTCTCGAGCCTCGGGACCATCGACCGCCTCGTGTACGACAACTACGAGCCGCTCGTCGCATTGGCGGCGGCCGCGGCGGTCACCGAGCGGATCCGTCTCGCGAGCACGATCCTGATCGCCCCGTACCGCGCCAACGGCATGCTCATCGCCAAGCAGGCCGCCAGCGTCGACCGCCTCTCGAACGGCCGCCTCGTGCTCGGGGTCGCCGTCGGCGGGCGGGAGGACGACTACACCGCGTCCGGCGTCGACTTCCACGCGCGCGGCAGGATCTTCGACGAGATGCTCCAGCAGTGGCACGACGTGTGGGCGGGAGAGTCGTTCGGGCTCGCGGGCGCCGTCGGACCGCGGCCGGTTCGCGGGCGTCCAAGGCTGATGGTGGGCGGCTCCGTCGACGTGGCCTTCGAACGCGCCGCACGGTACGGCGACGGCTGGATCATGGGCGGCGGCCCGCCGGACCAGTTCCGGGAGCGCGCGCCGAAGGCCCGCGCGGCGTGGGAAGCGGCCGGGCGCGAGGGAGAGCCGCGCCTGATGGCGCTCGGCTACTTCGCGCTGGGCGACCGCGCCGAGCAGGCGGCGAACGACTATCTGCGCGACTACTACGCCTTCACCGGCGAGTACGCGGGCATGATCGCCGACAGCGCGGCCAAGGACGCAGCCACCGTCAAGCAGTACGTCCAGGGATTCTCCGATGCGGGATGCGACGAGCTGGTCTTGTTCCCGTGCGATCCCGATCCCGGACAGGTCGACCTCCTGGCCGACGCGATCGCCTGACGCCGCGGATCAGCCGGCCGCGTCCTTCCGGGCCCGACTCGGGGCGACCCGTGGCGGCTCGTCGGGCATCTTGGGGTACACCGGCGGCCACGGGGCGTCGCGCAGGCCGCTCTCCCGGTCGCGTTCGTGCATGGCGAGCATCGGCTCGAGCGACTGCGGGGTGTCGTTGATGCCCTGCCACGGGTCGCCGCGGCGGTCGGGGACGGTCGCCATGGTCAGCTCATCCGGGTGGAGCTCGGAGACCTCGTCCCAGCGCAGCGGCGCGGACACCTGCCCGCCGGGCCGGGCGCGCGCCGACCAGGCGCCGAAGACGGTCTTGTGCGGGGCGTTCTGGTTGTAGTCGATGAAGATGCGCTCGCCCCGCTCCTCCTTCCACCAGGCCGCGGTGATGACGTCGGGCCGACGCCGCTCGAGCTCGCGGGCGACCGCGACCGCGGCGGATCGCACCTCGTAGGAGTCCCAGCGCGGCTCCAGACGGAGGTACACGTGCAACCCGCGGTTGCCGGTCGTCTTGGCGTAGCCGACGACGTTCAGCTCGTCGAGCAGGGCCTTGAGCTCGGCGGCCGCGGCGCGGACGTGCGAGAAGTCGGTGCCCGGCTGCGGGTCGAGATCCAGGCGCAGCTCGTCGCAGTGGTCGGGATCGGCGGCGAGGTAGGGCCACACGTGGAAGCCCAGGCAGCCGAGGTTGACGGCCCACACGACGTGCGCGAGGTCGGCGATCACCAGCGCGCGGGACGGCGTGCCGTTGACCGTCATCACCGTCGTCGTCTCCAGCCATTCGGGCGCGTTCTTGGGAACGCGCTTCTGGAAGAACGACGGCCCTCCCGCGCCCCGGGGGAAGCGCTGCATGAGCACCGGCCGGCCGCCCATCGTGCGCAGCAGCGGCTCGCTCACCCGCAGGTAGTACTCGACGAGATCGCGCTTGGTCTCCCCGCGCTCCGAGAACAGCACCTTGCCGGGGCTGGAGACCCGGACCTCGCGCCCGTCGACCTCCAGCACTTCGTCGTCCGCTGCCACCCGGTGCACGATTGCACAGAGCGCTGCGAAGGCGGGGAGAGTGGTAAGGGTACGCCGGTGGTCCGCCTCGTCCGTGTAGACCTGGACTTGTTCGATGCCGCGCTGGCGGGTGATCCCGCGCTTGCGCGAGCGCTCGGGCGCGATGTCGTCGCCGGCTGGGCGACGTTCCGGGAAGCACTCCGGCGCACCCGCGACGCGCTTGCCGCGGACCCCGGCGGCGCGGCCTGGGGCAGCCGGTTCTTCGTCACCGAGGATCCGCCCGAGCTCGTCGGCTGGGGCGGCTTCAAGGGTCCACCCAGCGACGGCGTCGTAGAGATCGGATACGAGATCGCGGAGGCCCGGCAGGGGCGCGGGCTCGCCACCGCCGCCGCCCGCGCGCTGGTCGCCGAGGCGTTCGCCGACGAGCGGGTGGCCACGGTGATCGCCCACACGCTGGCGGAACGCAACGCGTCGAATCGCGTGCTCGAGAAGGTCGGCTTCCGGTACGACGGAGAGGCAACGCAGCGCGGCAACGTCGTCTGGCGCTACGCGCTCGCTCGCTGAGGGCAGCCGCAGCTCCCGAGAGCGGCGACCATCCGCGTCGCTCGCATGCCACCTCGATCGAACGGCCGGCGGTACCGGCTTAGCGTGGAGGAATGCGCTTCCTCCTGATCCCCGCCGCGATCGGCGCCCTCGCGCTCGCCGGCTGCTCCCTCGGCGACGACGGTCCGCGCACCACGCAGAATCGCGCAGTCGCCGCGTTCTCCCACATCGACAACCAGGACTCCGTCGACCTGCGACTTCACGTCGGCGAGCCCCAGCGGGTGCGGGTGCGAGCCGGCGAGAAGGTGATCGACGACGTCCGCACGGAGGTGCACGACGGCACGCTGCAGGTGACGTTCGACCACGACGGCTGGGGCGGCGACAGCGTCGTCGTCGATGTCTCGGTGCCGAGGCTGGCGGGCATCGAGGCGTCCGGGTCCGGTGACATCGACGCCGACGGCGTTGCCGCCGGTGCGTTCGAGGTCACGTCGGACGGCTCGGCCGACATCGCGGTCGCGGGCACTGCCGCACGGCTCGCGGTCGACCTCGACGGCTCCGGCGACGCCGATCTCGGCGAGCTGACCGCGCGCGAGGCGCGCGTGTTCGTAAGCGGATCAGGCGACCTGGACGTGCGAGCGGGCGAGCGACTCGACGTCGCCGTCGACGGTTCCGGCGACGTGCGCTACCACGGCAACCCGGAGGTCACCCAGAACGTCGACGGGTCCGGCGAACTCAGCCGCGCCGGCTGATCGCGCCGACGGTTCGATGCACCGGCGAACGTCAACTGCGCTGGGTGGGGAGGCGGCGAGCCCGGCCGAGCGGCAGGATTCGGGCCGCTGTCCTGCCTGAGTATCAAATGTCGATACCAGGGCAGGACAGCACCACGAAACCGCTTGATCCGGCCGCGCGGCTGGCTCCCTCGCCGCCGTACCAGCCGCTGTTGTCCGGACCCGCCGCTTGGCTTCTCGAGCACGGGATCGGCCTGCTCGGTCGAGCGGGTGTAGCCCGCGGTCAGGCGGCCACCGGCTCGGGCGAGCCGCCGTGCGCCGGCACCTTCACGCCCGAGCGCAGCAGCGCGCCGGTGACGATCGCGCCGGCCGCGAAGATCGCCGCCGCCCACCAGAAGGCGGTGACGTAGCCCTCGACCGCCGCCATCGGACCCGGCCCGTGGGTGGCGACGTAGTCGGTCGCGGCCGACACGGCGAGCGTGCTCAGCAGCGCGGTACCGATCGAGCCGCCGACCTGCTGCGACGTGCTGACCATCGCCGAGGCGACGCCGCTGTCGTGCCGCGGCACGCCGAGCGTGGCGGTCGCGAACGACGGTGCGACGACGAGGCCGAAGCCGACGCCGATGAGGATCAGCGACGGCAGCACGTGCGAGGCGTACGCGGTGTCGACGCCGATCCGCGTGAGCAGCACCATGCCGAGCGAGGCGAGCAGCATGCCGGTCGGAATCAGCGGCCGCGGCCCGGTGCGGGCGAGCACCTTGGTGTTCACCAGCGTCGCGGTGATGATGATCGCGAAGTTCATCGGCAGGAACGCGAGCCCGGTCTCGAGCGGCGACAGGCCCTTCGTGCTCTGCAGGTAGAAGGTCAGGAACAGGAAGACGCCGAAGATCCCGGCGCCCGCCGTCGCGATCGCCAGATAGGAGCCGCCGCGGTTGCGGTCGGTCACCACGCGCAGCGGAAGCAGCGGGTTCGCGACCCGTCGCTGCAGCCACACGAACGCGAACAGGAGCACCGCGCTCGCACCCAGGAAGGCGAGCGTGACCGGGTCGCCCCAGCCGCCGGACTCGGCGTGCGCCATCCCGTACACGAGCGCGAACAGGCCGGACGAAGCCAGGACGGTGCCGGGGATGTCGAGCCGCGGGCGCTCCGGCGCCGCGACCTGATGGAGCAGACGCAGCCCGCCGACCGCCGCCGGGACCGCGAACAGGATCGAGACGTACAGGCACCAGCGCCAGTCGAGCACCTCGGTGAGGAAGCCGCCGAGCAGCAGGCCGAACGCGCCGCCGGCACCGGCGATCGCGCCGTAGATGCCGAACGCCTTGCCGCGCTCGGACGGGTCGGTGAAGGTGGTGGCGAGCAGCGAGAGCGCGGCGGGAGCGAGCATCGCCGCGAACACGCCCTGCAGCGCCCGCGCTCCGACCAGAAGGCCGAAGCTCTGCGCCGCGCCGCCCAGCGCGGACGCGCCGGCGAAGCCGAGCAGGCCGGCTATGAACGTCCATTTACGGCCGAAGAGGTCGGCGATGCGGCCGCCGAGCAGCAGCAGGCTGCCGAACGCCAGCGCGTAGGCGGTGATGATCCATTGGCGATCGTCGTCGGAGAAGCCCAGGTCCTGCTGGGCCGAGGGGAGCGCGATGTTGACGATCGTCACGTCCAGCACGACCAGCAGCTGGGCGATGCCGATGACCGCGAGTATCAGCCACCGGCGTTCGTAATGGGGATCTGCCATGGGGAGCCTCCGATTCGGAGATGACATCTCCGTTTAGCCTAACATAAGTGGAGACGTCCTCTCCACTCTCTAGGATGAAGGTGTGAGCACCGAGCCCACAGCCCCGCCGCTCCGCGCCGACGCGGAGCGCAACCGGCAGCGCCTGATGGCCGCCGCCAAGGACCTGTTCGCCACCCGGGGGCTGGACGTGACGCTCGACGACATCGCGCGCCATGCCGGCGTCGGCACCGGGACCGCCTACCGGCGCTACCCGAACAAGGACGCGCTGATCGACGCGCTGATGGTGGACCGGATCGGCGAGCTGGCCCAGATCGCCCGCGACTGCCTGGAGGACCCGGACCCCTGGCTCGCGCTGACCGGCTACTTCGAGCGCGCGCTCGCGCTGCAGGCGACCGACCGCGGGCTCAAGGAGGTCCTGTTCTCCTCCGGCCGCGGGCGCGAGCGGAGCGACCAGGCACGACAGCAGATCGCGCCGGTGGTGACCAAGCTCGTACGGCGGGCGGTGGAGGCGGGCGCGGTCCGGAGCGACATCGCGGTCAGCGACATCCCGCTGATCAACTTCATGCTCAACACGATGGTCGACTTCGGGCGCGACATCGAGCCCGACCTCTACAAGCGCTACCTGGCGATCGTGCTCGACGGCCTGCGGCCGCGCGACGACCTCGAGCCCCTGCCGGTCGAGGCGCTGCACATCCGCGACTTCCAGGACGCGCTCGCGCGGTGGAAGCCCTGACTACGCCGACGTGACGTCGCGCGCGAAGGCCTCGAACACCTCGACGTAGCGCGCGAGGTCGGCGTCGGCGTGCAGCACCGACAGCGTCCACTCCTCGTCCTGGCCCGGGGTCATGAAGATCCCGTTGTTCATGTGGTACAGCCACGCCAGGTCGGTCAGCTCGTGGTTGATCTTCGTGCAGTAGTCGCGGTACTCGCGGACCGGGTCGGTGGCGAACACCACGCAGCCCTTCGAGCCCATGCCGACCGTGTGCGCCGGCAGGCCGTACTCGGCGATCACGCGCTCGCAGCCGGCCATCAGGCGCTGGTTGGCGGCGTGCAGGCGCTCGTAGGCGACGTCGTCGAGCACCTCGGTGAGCGTCGCCTGCGCCGCCGCCATCACCAGCGGGTTCCCGTTGAAGGTGCCCTGCTGGCGGACGCGGTTGTCGGCGATCAGCTGCGCCAGCTCGTCGGTCATCCCGATCGCGCCGCCCGGCAGGCCGCCGCAGATCGCCTTCGCCAGGCACACGACGTCGGGCGTGACGCCGTACAGCTCGGCGGCGCCGCCGGCCGCCACCGCGGCGCCGGTCTTGACCTCGTCGAAGATCAGCGTCACTCCGTGCTCGCGCGTCAGCTCGCGCACGCGCTCGAGGTAGCCGGGAACGGGCGGCACGATGTTCACGTTCATCATCGCCGGCTCCATGATCAGGCCGGCGGCGTCGATCTCGCCGAGGAGCCGCTCGAGCGCCTCGGCGTCGTTGAACGGCACCACCCGGGTGAGGCCGGTCAGCGCCTCCGGATAGCCCTCGCCGTAGGGCACTGAGGCGGGCGCCGAGCGGTCGCCCATCTCGGACGGGAGCGGCTTGACCGACACCATCACGGCGTCGTGGTGCCCGTGGTAGGTGCCCTCGATCTTCACGATCAGCTCGCGCCCGGTCGCCGCGCGGGCGAGGTGGATCGCGTCCATCGTCGACTCGGTGCCGGAGTTCGTGAAGCGCCAGTGGGGGAGACCCCAGCGGCGGCGGAGCTCCTCGGCGACCGCGATCGAGCCCTCGGTCGGCGCCGCGAAGTGCGTGCCGTCGTCCATCCGCGCCTTGACGGCGGCGGCGATCACGGGGTTGGCGTGGCCGACGCACATGACGCCGAAGCCGTTGTGGAAGTCGATGTACTCGTTGCCGTCGACGTCCCAGACGCGCGCCCCTTCGCCGCGTGAGAGGTAGACGGGCCACGGATGGTTGCGCTGGAACGACGACGGCACGCCCCCGGGCATGACCGCCGCGGCGCGCTCGAACATCCGCCCCGAGCCGGCCGTGCGGTCGCGGTGGATCGCGCGTTGGCGCTCGGCGAGAGCAGCGACTCGGTCGCGGTCGATCCGTGCGGCGGCGGGCTCGATCGTCGTCATGCGGATCAGCGTATCCGCGCGCGCGGCGCATCTGGGGTGTGGTTAACCCGCCAGCCGTTGTTCAGGGGTAGCACCGTGGTCGCCGCTCCCGTTATGCGGGAGGATCGGACCGTGCGCCGGTGGCTTCGATACCTGGCCGTCGCGATCACGTGCCGCCACGGTGGTATTGGGAGTCGCGGCCGTGGTGATGCTGGTGGTCGCCGAGTCGCGCGGGGTGCCGCGGCCCTCGGAGGCGTGGGCCGGGCTGCTGCTCCTGCTGGCCGGCCTCGCTCCGGCATGTGTGGGCTTGCTCGTCGCGCTCCGGCGTCCGCACGCGCGCGTGGCATGGATCCTGATCGGGGGCGCGTTCTCCGTCGCGCTCGTGATCACCGCCGACACCGTCGCCGGGCTGGCGCTGTACGAGGACCCGGAGTCGGCGGTGGGGCGCTGGGCGACGGTGGTCGGCGAGGAATGGCCCGTGCTCTTCGTGTGGCCGCTCGCGCTCGCGTACGTGTTCCCGGACGGCCGGTTGCCGTCGCCCCGCTGGCGGCCGGTGGCCGTGCTCGCGGCGGTGTCGGCGATCGGCGTGTTGGTGCTGATCTTCCTCGCACCCGAGCTCGAGGGCCCGTACGGCACGGTGCCCACCCCGCTGCCGTTCGAGCTCGACGAGGGCATCTTCCTCCCGGTCTTCTGGACGTGTTGGGTCGGGCTCCTGCTGTCGCTGTTCGGCGGCGCAGCCGCGATGCGTGCGCGCTACCGGGCAGGCGGGCCGGACCAGCGCCGTCAGGTCCTGTGGCTGGCCTACGGGGCGCTTCTGGTGCCGTTGTGGCTGGGCGGCGGCTGGCTGCTCTCGTGGCTCATCGGGTCGGCCTTCTACGTGCTGGACGGCATCGCGCTCGTGACCTTCCAGGTCTGGCCGGCGGTGGCGGTCGCGGTGGCGGTCACCCGTCACGGCCTGTACTCGATCGACCGGCTTTTCAACCGGACGGTCGTCTACGCGGTCCTGACGGCGGTGCTGGCCGGCACCTACGCCGTCGTGGCGCTGGTCGTCGGCATGCTGGCCGGCGGCTCGGCGTTGTCGGCCTCGGTCGCCACGCTTGCTGCGGCGCTGGCCTTCCGGCCGCTGCGCGACGCCGTCCAGACGATCGTCGACCGGCGCTTCGCGCGCGCCCGCTTCGACGCGGTGCGGCTGATGCGGGGCTTCCTCGACGACGTCCGCGACGGCCGTGCCGAGCCCGAGGATGTAGGGGCGGTGATGCGGTTGGCGCTCGGCGATCCCACCGCGGAGGTCCTGTTCCGCCTGCCGGAGACCGGTGCCTACGCCGACCGCCGGGGCCGTCTGCACGATGAGGTCCCTGGCGACGAGCGCGCGCGGTCGGCGATCGGCCGCGAGCTCGGGATCCTCCTGCACGCCCCCGTCCTGGCCCGCGGGCCGGACGTGCTGCACGCCGTCCTCGCTGCCGCCGCGGTGCCGGTGGAGCTCGCGCGGCTGCGGGTCGAGCTGCGGCTGCAGCTCGCCGAGGTCGAGTCCTCGCGCGCGCGGATCGCGCAGGCCGGCTATGCCGAGCGGCGGCGGATCGAGCGCGATCTGCACGACGGGGCCCAGCAGCGGCTGGTCACGCTCGGGATCGTCCTGCGGCGCATGCAGCGCTCGCTTCCCCGCGAGGCGCGGCTGCTCGGGCCCGCGTTCGACGCGGCGGTCGACGAAGTCGCGGGGGCGATATCGGACCTGCGCACGATCGCGGCCGGCGTCCGCCCGCCGCGCCTCGACGAGGGGCTGGCGGCCGCGCTCGCCGACCTCGCGCGCGGCGCGGGCGTCCCCGTCGAGGTGACGGCGAGCTCCGACCGGGCGCCGCCCGAGGTGGAGGCCGCCGCGTACTTCGTGGCCTGCGAAGCCCTGACCAACGCCGTCAAGCACGGCTCGCCCACGCGCATCGTCGTGCGGACGGCGCGCGAGGACGGGCTGCCTCGACCTGCTCGTCGCCGACGACGGGATCGGCGGCGCCGCGCCCTCGACGGGCAGCGGCCTGCCGGGGATGGCCGATCGCGTGGCGGCGCAGGGCGGGACCATGACCGTCGACAGCCCGCGTGGCGCGGGCACGCGGATCGCGGTGAGGCTGCCGTGCGCGTCGTGATCGCCGAGGACGCGGTGCTCCTGCGCGAGGGGCTCGCGGGCCTGCTGGAGGACGCGGGCCACGAGGTGGTCGGGCGCGCCGGCGACGCCGACGGCCTGATGGCGCTCGTCGGCGAGCACGCGCCCGATCTCGCGGTCGTGGACGTGCGGATGCCGCCCGACTACGACGACGAGGGAACGCGCGCGGCCGCGGAGATCCGGCGATCGCACCCCGAGACCGCCGTCCTGGTGCTCTCGCAGCACATCGAGACGCGCCACATCGTCGAGCTGGTGAGCGCCGGGGGAGGCTTCGGCTATCTGCTCAAGGACCGTGTGCTCGAGGTCGACGACTTCCTCGACGCCGCCCGGCGCGTGTCCGAGGGCGGCTCTGCGCTCGACCCCCAGGTCGTGGCCACCCTGATCGGGGCGCCGAGGCCGGCCGGTGCGCTCGACGAGCTGTCGCCGCGCGAGCGCGAGGTGCTGTCGCTGATGGCGGAGGGGCGCACCAACGCGGCGATCGCGCGCCGCCTGTGGCTGACCGAGAAGACGGTCGAGACGCACGTCCGCACGATCCTCATGAAGCTCGGGCTGCCCGCCAACGCCGACGATCACCGGCGCGTGCTCGCGGTGCTCACGTACCTCCACGCCCTTAGGGGCTAGCACTCAAGAAAGTCCGGTGCTGGCCTTGATGTCAGGCGGCCCGCCCGGACGTACCGTCGGCGCCATGACCCGAATCCATCCCATCCGGACCGCCGCCGCGATCGCCGCCGCGGTCCTCTTCGCCCTCGTCCTGTGGCCATCCGCCGGCCATGCGGCCGGCAAGACGAAGACCCTGCGCTTCTTCGTCGAGGACTCGTCGTTCCAGCTCACGCAGGCCGACGGCACAGTCGTCGACCGGCCGCCGTTCCGCGAGCCCACGGCCGGTGACGTCATAGACGTCACCTCGCTGCTGTTCCGCGGCGACCACCGGCAGCATGCGAAGCGCTGGAGCGGAAGCGTGCACCTGCGCTGCGTCTTCGGCACCGGCGAGCCGGACTGCGAGAGCCAAGTCGCGCTCGGCGGCTCGCTCCTGATCTTCCGCGGCAACCCGGGGACGCTGACCATCGGCACCGGGCGCTTCCAAGGCGCCACCGGGCGAGTGATCAAGAACCAGGACGTCCCGGGCGGCTTGGACATCGTGGCGAAGATCCGGCTCCGGTAAAGCGCACGACAAGTCCCCGGCAAGGTTTCTGCAACCGGCGTCGCGCACTATGCACTCAGCGACACGGAAGTTGCGCATAACCCCCCGAGGATCATCGGAACAGTGATCCCGGCAGCGGCGGTCCCGGCCTGACCCACCGGTTTCCGCCACCCCCTCACGAAGGGCCCGCCTCCCCCGGCGGGCCCTTCGTCGTCAACGGAGTGCAGCTCGGCGGATCTTGCCGCTGGCGGTCTTCGGGAGATCGGCGGCGAAGTCGACGATGCGGGGGTACTTGTAGGGCGCGGTCTGGTCCTTGACGTGGTCCTGGAGCTCGCCCGCGAGTCGTGGTGACGGCTCGTGCCCGTCGCGCAGGACGACGACCGCGCGGACGACGCTGCCGCGCTCGTCGTCGGGCGCGGCGACGACCGCGGCCTCGGCGACGGCGGGGTGGGAGACGAGCGCCGACTCGACCTCGAACGGGCCGATCCGATAGCCGGCCGAGATGATCACGTCGTCGGTGCGGCCGACGAAGTGCAGGAATCCCTGCTCGTCGCGCTCGACCCGGTCGCCCGTGCGCCACACCGCGCTCGGGCCGGTGGGCGGCGGTGGCTCGCCCAGGTAGCCGAGGCAGAAGGTGGGGATCGAGGCGGGGTCGGCCACCAGCTCGCCCTCGTCGACGTCGAGCCGCACGCCGGGGAGCGGGATGCCCATCGAGCCCGGCCGCGCCGGGATGCCGAGCGGCATGCCGGTGAGCTGGCCGGTCTCGGTCTGGCCGTAGCCGTCCCGCACCCACACGCCGGTCGCCTCGTGCCAGGCCTCGAGCACCTCGGGGTTGAGCGCCTCGCCGGCCGAGACGGCGCCGCGCAGGGCGGGTAGGCGGCGCAGCGTCGCGCGCTTGGCGATCAGGCGGTACTCGGTCGGCGCCATGCACAGCAGGTCGACGCGCTCGCGCTCGAGCAGCTCGAGCCGCTCATGGGGGTCGAAGCGCGCGTCGTGCAGGAGCGCGGCGGCACCGCGCAGCCACGGCGCGACGAACGCGTTGCGGGCCGACTTCGACCATCCGGACGCGGCGGTGCACCACACCACGTCGTCCGGCCGCGCGTCGAGCCAATGCCGCGCCTGGAGCATCTGGCCGACCAGATAGCGCTGGCCGTGCAGCACCGCCTTCGGCTCGCCCGCGGTGCCGGAGGTGAACGTGATCAGGCACGGGTCGGCGGGCTCGAGGTCGGCGTGCGGCGGCCCGGGGGCGGCGGGCTGCTCGCCCCACGGGACCCACACGGTCGGCCCGTCCCAGCCGGCGGCCGCGAGCACGTCGGCGTTGCGCTCGTCGCACACCACGAGCCGGGGGCGGGCGACGCGCAGGCGCAGCGCGAGGTCCTTCGGACGCAGCTGCTCGGTGCAGGGCAGCGCGACGAGTCCGAGCCGGAAGCAGGCGACCATCGCCAGCACCCACTCGGGCCGGTTGCCGACCAGCGTGAGCACGACGTCGCCGCGCCGCAGGCCGTGGTCGTCCAGGCGCGCGGCGAAGGTGGCGGCGGCCGTGGCGATCTCGCCGAACGTCCACTCGCGCCGGCCGCCGTCGCGCGTGAGCTCCATGAGCGCCCGATTCCGCGGCGGGGCGGCCTCGACGACATCGCGCGCGAAGTTCATTGGCGCCGCATGCTAGGGCGCGGGTTATCCTCGCGCCCATGGCCGTCGCCGCGCCGTTCTACGAGAAGACCGACGAGCAGAAGGCGATCATCGAGATGGTCCGCCAGTTCGTCGACGAGCAGATCATCCCCAAGGCCTCCCGCTACGACCACGAGGACGAGTTCCCGGAGCCGATCGTCGAGCAGATGAAGGAGCTCGGCCTGTTCGGGACCACGATCCCCGAGGAGTACGGCGGGATGGGGCTCGACCTGACGACCTACGCGATGATCGTCGAGGAGCTCTCGCGCGGCTGGATCTCGATCTCGGGCGTGGTGAACACGCACTTCATCGGCTCCTACCTGCTGATGAAGTTCGGCACCGACGAGCAGCGGTCGCGGCTGCTGCCGAAGATGGCCACGGGGGAGATCCGCGCGGCGTTCTCGCTCTCGGAGCCCGAGCTGGGATCCGACGTGGCGGCGATCAAGACCTCGGGGGTCAAGACCGCGGACGGCGACTGGGAGATCAACGGCCAGAAGATGTGGGTCACCAACGGCCTGCGGTCGGGCGTGGTGTTCGTGCTCGTGCGCACCGACCGCGAGTCCGAGACCCCGCACCGCGGCATGACCTGCTTCGTCTGCGAGAAGGAGCCGGGGGCGGCCTCCAGCCCGGGGCTGACCATCCCGCCGCAGATCAAGAAGCTCGGCTACAAGGGCGTCGAGTCGACCGAGCTCGTGTTCGACGGCTACCGCTGCCCCGCCGAGATGATCCTCGGGGGCGAGGAGGCGGGGCTCAACAAGGGGTTCCCGCAGATGATGGACGCGCTCGAGGTCGGCCGCGTGAACGTCGCCGCCCGGGGCGTGGGGATCGCCCAGCGCGCGCTCGAGCTCGCGCTGCGCTACTCGCAGGAGCGGCGCGCCTTCGGCAAGCCGATCTCCCAGCACCAGGCGATCCAGTTCAAGCTCGCCGACATGGCCACCAAGGTCGAGGCGGCGCGGCTGCTGACATTGAAGGCGGCGCGGATGAAGGACGCCGGCGAGCGCTCCGACCTCGAGGCGGGGATGGCGAAGCTGTACGCCTCCGAGGCGGGCAAGGAGGTCGTCGAGGACTCGTTCCGGATCCACGGCGGCTACGGCTACTCGCAGGAGTACGAGATCGAGCGCCTGTACCGCGACGCGCCGCTGCTGCTGATCGGCGAGGGGACCTCGGAGATCCAGCGGATGGTGATCGGCCGCACGCTGCTGCGGCGCCACAAGCTCTGAGGAGCGGCGGGCGCCCGCGAGACGTACACGCGATGGCCGCGGACCATCTCGCCGCCGAGGGCTTCGGCGCGATCAAGTACGAGCACCTCTACCGCCACGAGAACGCAGACGGCGCGGTCGGCCGGATCGATGCCGACATCGGACGTCGATTCGGCCCATACGGGGTCAGCGGCGGGCGATCTGCGCAGTCGACCCAAACCGCCCTCCGCCGACTGATGCATCCGGCCACCCGGCACGCACGATCGGGCTACATACGTTCGGCCCGCAGCAGAGTCCAGTCAGCTCATCTGCACGAGGTCGATGCGGATCCACAGCTCGATTCCGAGCCTCAGTCGGGCCGCTGCGCGGTGAGCGCGATCACGTCGCCGCGATCGATCGGCCGTCCGGACGCCTGCTTCATCGCGATCAGGTCGTCCAGACTGGCGACCGGGATCTCGAGCCCGCGAAGCTCGATCACGAGCGCCCGCCGGCGCAGCGCTTCATAGGACGCCGCGCCTGGTGGCGCAAGATGCACGTCCACGCCGCCCGCGTCCGTATCCAACGACGTGACCGGCCGCGAGCCCAGGTCGAGCGATCTCGGCGGCGTGCGGTGAGGGCGTCCGGCGGGACGTGCCCGCAGCGACGACAGGGCAGCGGCGAGGCGCTGCAGGTTCGCCGGGTCGCGCGCCGGGACGAGATCGACGTCCTGCGTCGTGCGCGTGTGTCCGTGCGCCTGAACCGCGAGGCCCCCGATCAGCGTGTACTCGACCCTGTGGGCCGCCAGCTCCTCGAGGATGCGGCCGGCGTCGAGGGGCACCTCGCGCCGCGTCATGGTCGACGCGGATCACGGGCTCGGCGGCCCGCCAGCGCGACCTCGCCCGCCAGCCGGTTCCAGGAGATCGCGAGCTCGAGGCGTTCAGCGGGCGTACGGGCAAGGAGATCGGCGAGGTGCCCGCCGTCGAGCCCGTCGCCGCCCCGGCGTACCTCGATCGCAAACGACTCGCCCAGCACCGCGAGCAGGCGTGCGAAGGTCACGAACGTCGGCGACAGCTCGTCTCGTTCGAGGCGGCTGATCGCGGCCTGCGTGCTGCCGGCCCGGAGGGCGAGTTGCGCCTGCGTCAGCCCATGCGCCCGCCGACGTTCGCGCAGGATCCCTCCAGGAGTCGGCACTGCGCCAGCATACCGGATCCGATATGAGCGAGGAAGCGGTCCTCGAGCTCGCTGCGTGTGCCGGCCGTGATCACGCCGTGCTGACGGGCGGCCAACGCCGCGATCAGCGCATCCTGGGAGGGGGGTGGCCAGAGAAACCGTCCTCCTGGGAAAGGTTCTCTAGCCACCCCCCAGCGTGCCGCGCAAACCCTCACGCGCACCCCCTAAATGCGCCGTTTCAGCGTCGAGGCTGTGCAAACTGTGCCCGCGAGCGTGGATGGATCGTTAGCCTTCGTCGCATGCAGCCCGAGGTGCTCGGCGCCGGAGATGTTCCCGGCGCGCGGACGTAAGACCAGTCCGCGCGCCTGATCAGGCGCGAACCTTCGGTCCCAGAGGAGCACCGTGTTGCAGTCCCATCGCCGGGCCCATGCCCGGATAGCGGCCGGCCTGTTCGCCGGCCTCGGCGTCCAGGTCGGCGCCTGGGCGGTCCTGATCCCCGAGTTGGTCGCATCCCGCGATCTGACCCCGGCCGAGCTGGGCGCCGCCCTGGCCGTCATGGCCGCGACCTCGATCGGCGCGCTGGCGGCGGCCGGGCCGCTCGCGGACCGGATCGGACGGCGGCCGCTGGCCGTTGCCGGCGCGGCCGGGTTCGCTGCCGCCTTCGCGCTGCTCGCCGCGGTCGAGGCGCCGCTCGCGCTGTGGCCGACGATGGCGCTCTACGGGGTCGCCAGCGGCTGCCTCGACCTCGCCGCCAACGCCGTCGGCTCCGACTACGAGCGCGCTCACGGCGTACGCGCGATGGTGCGCCTGCACGCCGGCTTCAGCGCCGCCGCGGCGGTGGGGGCGCTGCTCGCCGGCGCCGTCGGGCCCGACGCCTACTGGATCGCGGCCGCGCTGTACGTCGCGCTGGCGGCGGCGACGATCGTCGCGCCGCTGCCGCCGCACGAGGAGGCGGAGCCGTTCGTCGGCGCGCCGCACGAGACAGCGGTGGCGGCGGCCCACGAATCGCCGGGAGCGGACCCGGCGGCTGCCCGTAAATCGTCGTCCCGTGCCGGACGCCTGGACGTGCTTCGGATCCCCGGCGTAGCCGTTTCGGTCGGGCTCGTGACGCTGTGCTTCTTCGGCGACGGCGCGATCGAGGGATATGCGGCGCTGTTCCTGCGCGATGCCCTCGGCTCGGGTGCCCTGCTGACCGGCGTGGCGCTGGCCGCCTTCCACGGCGCGTCGATGGCCGGCCGGCTCGTGTTCTCGCGCGCGACCGACGACCGCAAGGTGCTCACGATCGCCGGCCTGCTGGCGAGCGCGGCGATGGCGCTGGTGGTGGCTGCCGGCGCGCCCGGGCTCGCCGCGGCGGGCCTGCTCGTGGTCGGCTTCGGGCTCGCGCCGATCGTGCCGACCGCGCTGTCGATCGCGGGCCGCAGCGCCCCTGGGCGCAGCGCCACCGCGGTGTCGGTCGTCACCACCGTCGGCTACAGCGCGTTCGTGCTCGGCCCGCCGCTCGTGGGCCTGCTCGCGAGCGCCACCTCGCTGCGCGCCGCGCTCATCCCGGTGGTCGCCTCGACGGCCTCGATCGCGCTGCTGGCGCGCTACTCCGGCGTCACGTACGCGCCGGACAGCCCGCCGTCGACCAGGAACGTCGACGCGTTGACGTAGCTCGACTCGTCGGAGGCCAGGAACAAGGCGGCCTGAGCGATCTCGCGCGCCTCGGCGAAGCGCCCCATCGGCAGGTGCACGAGCCGTCGCGCCGCCTTCTCCGGATCCTTGGCGAACAGCTCCTGCAGCAGCGGCGTGTTCACCGGCCCCGGGCACAGCGCGTTCACGCGCACGCCCTGGCGCGCGAACTGGACCCCGAGCTCGCGCGACAGCGACAGCACGGCGCCCTTCGACGCCGTGTAGGAGATCTGGGAGGTCGCCGCGCCCATCATCGCCACGAACGACGCGGTGTTGATGACCGACCCGCCGCCGCCCTCCAGCAGATGCGGGATGCCGTGCTTGCAGCACAGGAACACGGACCGCAGGTTCACGTCCTGCACGCGCTGCCACGCCTCCAAAGAGGTCTCCAGCACAGAGCCGTCGTCGACCGGCGAGATGCCGGCGTTGTTGAACAGCACGTCGATCCGCCCGAACGCCTCGCGCGTGCGCGCGTACATCGCGCGCACCGGCTCCTCGTCGGCCACGTCGCACCCGAGGGCGAGATCGACCCCGGGCGAGTCGTCGCGCAGATCGACCCCGACCACCCGAGCGCCCTCGGACCGGAACAGGGCGGCCGTCTCGGCCCCGATGCCGCTGGCGGCGCCGGTGATCACGCACACCTTTCCCTCGAGCCGGCTCATCCGGTGGCGTAGTAGACGGACTTGACCTCGGTGTAGTGGTCGAGCGCGTGCGGACCGAGCTCGCGGCCGTAGCCGGACTGCTTGAAGCCGCCGAACGGCGTCGACACCCGCACGGAGGCGTTCGAGTTGATCGACAGCACGCCGCTCTCGATCGCCCGCGCGACCCGCAGCGCCTTGGCGCCGTCCCGCGTCCAGATCGAGCCCGACAGCCCGTAGATGGTGTCGTTGGCCAGCGCCACCGCCTCGGCCTCGTCGCGGAACGGCACCACCACCGCCACCGGCCCGAAGATCTCCTCGCGCACCGCCCGGTCGGAGCGGTCCACCGGACACAGCACGGTGGGCGGGAACCAGTAGCCGGGCCCGTCGGGCGCGCTGCCGCGGATCGCGACCGGGGCGTCGGCAGGCACGAACGAGGCCACCGCCGACCGCTGACCGGCGGAGATCAGCGGCCCCATGTCGGTCGCCTCGTCGAGCGGGTCGCCGACCCTCACGCCCTCGACCGCCTCCTCCAGCGCGTCCATGAACGAGTCGAGCGCCGAGCGCTCGACCAGGATCCGCGAGCGCGCGCAGCAGTCCTGCCCGGCATTGGCGAACACGGCTCCCGGCGCGGCCGCCGCGGCCGCGGCGATGTCGGCGTCGGCGAACACGACGTTGGCCGACTTGCCGCCCAGCTCGAGCGTCACGCGCTTGATCGTCTGCGCCGCCCCGGCGGCGATCGACCGGCCGACCTCGGTCGAGCCCGTGAACGCGACCTTCGCGACGTCGGGATGCTCGACCAGCCGCGCACCGGCCGTCGACCCGGGACCGACGACCACGTTGACCACGCCCTCGGGGATGCCGGCCTCCAGCGCGATCCGCTCGAACTGCAAGGCGGTGAGCGGCGTGAGCTCGGCGGGCTTGAGCACCACGGTGTTGCCCGCCGCCAGGGCCGGCGCCAGCTTCCACGAGGCGATCGTCAACGGGAAGTTCCACGGCGTGATCAGCGCCACCACCCCGAGCGGCTCGCGGAACGTCATCGCCACCCCGCCCGCGACCGGGATCGTGTCCCCGAGCGCGCGCTCCGGCGCCGCCGCGTAGTAGCGGAAGGTGTCGACCACCATGCCCATCTCGCCGCGCGCGTCGGCGATCGGCTTGCCGACGTTGCGCGCCTCGAGCACGGCGAGCTCCTCCTGCCGCTCCGCCAGCGCGTCGGCCAGCCCGTGCAGGAGCCGCGCCCGGTCGGCCGGCGCCACCGCCCGCCACGCCGGGTAGGCCGAGCGGGCGCGCGCTACGGCCTCATCCGCGTCCGACGCGTCGGCGCGCGGCAGCTCCGCCAGGACCTGCTCGGTCGCCGGCTCGAGGACGGTCAGGCTCAACCTGCGGGCGCCGGGCGCTCTGGCTCGACCGGCTCCTCCTCGACGATGCCCGCCGCCTCGTCCCACTCGATCGTCCGCACCGGGCCCTTGAACTTGTTCTTCGCGCCCAAGAGCCACCAGAGCCCGACGATGATGAACATGCCGCCCACCATCAGCGGCGCGTAGTTCACCGCCACCCAGTCGAAGTCGTCGCTGAAGTACACCGCCGCGGGCGTGAACGGCAGCGAGAAGATGATCACGCACAGCGTGACCCAGATCACCGCGACCGTGCACATCCACTTGTACTTGCCGCCGAGCGTCCACGCGCCCGGCTGGAATGCGTCACCCGCGCGCAGGCGCAGGTACACGGGTGTCACGTACGCGATGTAGAGCCCGATCACGGCGATCGACACGACCGCGAAGAACGCGATCGGGACGCCGCCGCCCTCGACGTTCCACAGGGCGGGCAGCGTGATGATCAGCGCGAACGCGCACACGCCGAGCACCGACCACGCCGGCACGTGCTTCTTGTCGAGCCGGTCCACAGCCGCCAGCCCGGCACCGCGCGGTCGCGTGAGAACGCGTAGAACGTCCGCGAGCAGCTCGTCACGCACGCCATGCCGCAGAACACCTGGCCGAGGAACGAGATGAGGATCACGATCTCGGCCCAGCCCTCGCTCATGGCGCTGGTGAACACGGTCGGCGAATAGCCGGCGGCCTCGTCGATGGCGGCTGATGTCGGTGGCGGCGAACGTGATCGCGAGCAGCACGAACCAGCCGATGAGCACCGAGTAGAAGACCGACTGCCAGATCCCGCGGGCGGCCGACATCTCCGCCTCGTGCGTCTCCTCGGACACGTGGGCCGAGGCGTCGTAGCCGGTGACGGTGTACATCGTCAGCAGGAAGCCGAGCGGCAGCACGTACCACCAGAACATCCCGTCGCCGAACCCGGAGTTGTTCGTCGTCTCCGTGAACACGAAGTCGAAGCTCTGATGGCGGTCGGGGACGATGACGAGGATCGCGATGATCACCGCCACGCCGGCGACGTGCCAAAAGACAGAGATGTTGTTGAACAGCGCGACGAGGTGCGACGAGTAGATGTTGATCAGCGCATGCAGGATCAACAGGGCGACGTACACCCAGAAGATGTCGCCCAGCGACGCCCCGTCGGCGAAGTCGATGACGCCGAGGTTGAGCCCCCAGAGGTTGAACAGCGTCGAGCCGAAGGTCGCCGCCGCGTAGTCCACCGACGCGACCACAGCGACCAGGCCGATGACGTTGAACCAGCCGGTGAACCACGCCCAGCCCGGCCCGCCGAGCTTGGCCGCCCACCAGTAGGGGCCGCCCGCCGTCGGGTAGGCGGAGACGAGCTCGGACATGCAGAAGGCGATGATCAGGATGAGCCCGCCGATGATCGGCCAGCCCCACGAGATCGCCACCGGGCCGCCGTTGTTCCATGCCTGGCCGTAGGTGGTGAAGCACCCCGCCAGGACCGAGATGATCGTGAACGAGATCGCGAAGTTGGAGAACGAGCTCCACGCGCGAGTCAGCTCCTGCTTGTACCCAAGCTCGGCGAGCTTCTGCTCGTCGCGGTCCGGCTCCGTCATCCCTCACCCCTCATCGGAAAGGTCTGCTCGTCCTGCCAATCGCGACTGTACGGCCGTCGGCGGACGGAAGTCAAGGACTTAGAGCCGCTCGAACCCCCGGAAGCGCTCCCAGTCGGTCACCGCACTGTCGAAGGCGTCGAGCTCGATCCGCGCGTAGTTGAGGTAGTGGTCCACCACCTCGTCGCCGAACGCCTCGCGGGCGACCGCGCTGGCGGCGAACGCGTCGCGCGCGTCGCGCAGCGTCGCCGGCACGCGCGGCTTGTCGGACTCGTAGGCGTTGCCCTCGTACGGCGGCTCGAGCTCGAGGCCCTGCTCCATCCCGTGCAGGCCGGCGGCGATCATCGCGCTCAGCGCCAGGTAGGGGTTCACGTCGGCGCCCGGGAGCCGCAGCTCGAGCCGCTTCGACGGCCCGTGGCCGACCACGCGCAGCGAGCACGTGCGGTTGTCGTTGCCCCAGGCGACCGCCGTCGGCGCGAACGAGCCCTCGACGAACCGCTTGTACGAGTTGACGTTCGGCCCGTAGAACAGCGTCAGGTCCTGCAGGCAGGCGAGCTGGCCGGCGAGGAAGGCGTCGTCGAACCTCGGCGTGCCGTCGTCGTCGCGGAGCGAGAGGTGGATGTGGCACGAGTTGCCCTCGCGCTCGTCGAACTTCGCCATGTAGGTGATCGCCACGCCCTCCTGGTGGGCGATCTCCTTGGCGCCGGTCTTGTAGATCGAGTGGTGGTCGGCGGTCTGCAGCACCGGCCCGTAGAGGAAGTTGATCTCGTGCTGGCCGAAGTTGCACTCGCCCTTGGCGTTCTCGACCTTCATGCCGGCCGCTGCCATCGAGTTGCGGATCCGGCGCACGAGCGGCTCCACGCGGGCGGTCCCGATCATCGAGTAGTCGACGTTGTAGTAGTTGGCCGGCTCGAGGTCGCGGTAGGCCTGGTTCCACGCCTCCTCGTAGGTGTTGCGGAAGACCATGAACTCGAGCTCGGTGCCCGCGTACGCCTGCAGCCCGCGCTCGGCGAGCCGGTCGATCTGGCGGCGCAGGATCTGGCGCGGCGAGGCGACGACGGGACTGTGGTCCGACCACGCGAGGTCGGCGATCACGAGCGCCGTGCCCTCGTGCCACGGCACGGGCATGAGCGTGTCCATGTCCGGCTTCATCTCGAAGTCGCCGTAGCCGAGGTCCCACGACGACATCGCGTAGCCGCTGACCGTGTTCATGTCGACGTCGACGGCCAGCAGGTAGTTGCATCCCTCGGCCCCGTGGTGGACCACCGAGTCGAGGAAGAACTCGGCCGTGAGGCGCTTGCCCTGCAGTCTGCCCTGCATGTCGGTGAAGCCGAGCAGCACCGTGTCGATCGCGCCGCGCCCCACCTCGTCCTTGAGCTCGTCGAGGTTCATGGCGCGTGAACGTACCCGGCTCAGAGGCCGAGCGCCAACTCCACGAACCGCCGCCAGGCCGCGTGCTCGGCCTCGCGCCACGCGTCGTCGCGGATCGGCTCGACCCGGCCGGTCACGGGAACGAGCTCGCCGATGTCGGCCACGGAGCCGACCAGCCCGGCCCCGACGGCGGCCAGCGCGGCCGCCCCCGCGGCGGTCGCGTCGGCCAGCCCGCGCTCGACCGGGACGCCGATCGCGTCGGCCTGCAGCTGGAGCAGCGCCGGCTCGTTGGTCAGCCCGCCGTCCACGCGCAGCGCCGCCACCGGGACCGACTCGCGCACCGCCGCGATCACGTCGGCGACGCGCCAGGCGATCCCCTCGAGCGCCGCGCGAGCGACCTGCTCGCGTTTCGTGCCCGCCGTCAGGCCGGCGATCGTGCCGCGGGCGTCGGGCCGCCACCACGGCGCGCCCACGCCGGTGATGCCGGGCAGGATCCGCACGCCGCCCGAGCCGTCGGCGGCGCGCGCCAGCGCGCCGAGGGCCGCCGGCTCGTCGGCCAAGCCGAGCTCACGGCACATCCACTCGAGCATCTCGCCGGCCGCGAACACGCCGCCGTCGAGCGCGTACTCCTGGCGGCCGTCGACCCGCCACGCGACGGTCGGCAGCAGGCCGCCCGCCGCCTCCGGCACCTCTTCGCCGACGTGCGCGAGCGCGAACACGCCGGTCCCGTAGGTCGCCTTCACGCGTCCGGCCACCACGCAGCCGGCGCCCGCGAGCGCCGCCTGCTGGTCGACGACGCGGGCGGTCAGCGGCAGTTCGGCCGGCCACAGCTCGTGGCGCAGCACGCCGAGCTCGCCGACGCTGTCGCCGACCGGCGGCAGCGCATCGATCGGCACCCCGAACTGCTCGCACAGCCACGGGTCCCAGCCCTCGTCGCCGAGCTTGTAGAGCTGGGTGCGCGAGGCGGTCGAGGCGTCGGTGACGAAGCCGGCGCCGAGCCGGTCGGTCAGCCACGCGTCGACGTTCCCGAGCCGCGCGCCCTCGAGCCCGTCGACGTTCTGCAGCAGCCACGCCAGCTTTCCGGCCGAGAAGTAGGGGTCGAGCGGCAGGCCGCTGCGCGCCCGGATCGCGTCCTCGTCGAGCGCTGCGAGCAGCTCGGTCTGGCGCTTGTCCTGCCACACCACGACCGGGGTGAGCGGGCGGCCCGAGGCGTCCCACGCGAGCACCGACTCGCCCTGGTGGTCGAGCCCGCAGCCCACGACCTCGCCGGGCGCGTCCTCGAGCAACTCGGCGACCGCGTCGACGACCGAGGCGAGGATCTCCTCCGGGTCCTGCTCGACCCAGCCGGGATGGGGATGGTGCGAGCGCTTGCGCCGGCGCGCCTCGCGCAGCGGCGTGAGCCGCTCATTTTTCGAGCCCGGCGTCAGCCGGACCTCGAAAGGACGGCCTTGACGGCGGTCGTGCCCTCGTCGATGCCGATCAGGAGCGGCGCCACCGTGCCGCCTCGACCAGCGCCGCCACCACCTGCGAGTCCGGATCCGCCTCCGGGTGCCACTGCACCCCGAGCGCGAACCGCAGCCCCGGGTCCTCGAGCGCCTCGGGCAGCTCGTCGTCGTCGGCCCAGCCGGTGATCTGCAGGCCGTCGCCGACGCGGTCGATCCCCTGGTGGTGGTGCGACAGCGTGTCGTGCCGGCTCTCGCCCGCCGCGCGGGCGGCGAGCGACCCGTCGGCGAGGCGGACCGGATGGTCGTTGCCGTCGAACGTTCCGACGCTGCGCCGGTGGTCCTCGTGGCCCACGTGCTCGGTCAGGTCCTGCACCAGCGTCCCCCCGCGGGCGACGTTCATCAGCTGCATCCCGCGGCAGATCCCCAGCAGCGGGATGTCGCGCTCCATCGCGCGGCGCGCGAGCCGGATCTCGAACTCGTCGCGCTCGGAGCGCGACTCGTCGGTCAGCGGATGCCGCTCGGCCCCGTACGACCCCGGGTCGATGTCGCGGCCGCCCGCGAGGATCAGGCCGTCGATCACGTCGAGCAGCTGGTCGGGGTCGACGTCGGGGTCGGGCGGGAGCATGACCGCGGCGCCGCCCGCGTGCTGCACGGCTTCGACGTAGCTGCGCTGCAGCAGGAACGCGTCCACGTGCCAGTGGCCGTAGCGGGCGCGCTCGAGCGCGGTGCACATGCCGATCAAAGGTCTCTGAGACATACCTTTGCGGGAGGCTATCGCGCGGTCAGGGCATCAGGCCCGCGAGCACCTGCTCGGTGCCCTTCAGGTGCTCGCGCACCAGCTGCGCCGCGGCGATGCCGTCGCGCCGGTCGAGCAGCCGCACCAGCTGCGCGTGCTGGTCGTTGGAGCGCGCGAGCACCGGCGCCGGATGCGCGATGTGGCCGATCAGCTCGCTCATCTCGCCCTGGACCTCGGTCATCGCGGCCAGCAGGCGGCCCGACTGCGCGGACTCGGCGAGGCCGAGGTGGAAGAACACGTCGGCGCGCCGGTAGGCGGGGAAGTCGCTCGTCTCGCGCATCGCCGCCACGTGCCGGCGCAGCCGCGCGAGGTCCTCGGGCCGCCGGCGCTCGGCGGCGATCACCACCGTGCCGACCTCGACCGCGATCCGGTAGTCGAGCACCTCGCGCCAGTGCCCGGCGCCGAGGTCGACCCGTGTGCTCTCGGCCACCGGCGGCGCCTCCGACACGAACGTGCCGCCGCCGCGGCCGCGGGTGGCGACCAGGTGCCCGCTCTCGGTCAGCGACGTGAGCGCCTGGCGCAGCGTCGAGCGGGCGATCCCGAACTGGTCGGCCAGATCGCGCTCGGGCGGCAGCCGGTCGCCGGGCGCGAGCAGCCCGAGCCGGATCGCCGTGCCGAGGCGCTCGACGGTCTCCTCGAGCGTCGTCGCCGTCTGCACAGGCTCGAAAACCGCGGCAACGGCCGGGGAGGGAACCTGCATCGCAAGCAGACGCTACTCGTTTCCGGCAAGCTTGCGCGCGAACGTGATCGAGGACGCCCTGCGTGCGCTGGAGGGAGAGCTCGGGCCGCCCGAGACCGAGCCCGTGCCGCTCGAGGGCGGGATCACCAACCGCAACTACCGCGTGCGGTTCGGTGGCCGCGACTGCGTGGTGCGGCTGCCGGGCAAGGACACCGAGCTGCTGGGGATCGACCGCGAGGCCGAGCGCGCGGCGACCGCGGCCGCGGCGACGCTCGGCATCGGGCCCGAGGTGGTGGCGTTCGAGCCGCGCCGCGGCTGCCTGGTGACCGGCTTCATCGAGGCGCGGCCGGTCCCCGCGGAGGAGCTGCGCACTCGCGTCGTCGAGATCGCAGAGGCGCTGCGCGCGATCCACTCCGGCCCGTCGCTGCCCGCCACGTTCTCACCGTTCGAGCGCACCGAGCGCTACGAGCGCACCGCGCGCGAGCGGGGCGGCACCATCCCCGCCGCCTATCCGGAGGTCCGCGCCGCCGCCGACCGGATCGCGGCGGTGCTCGACGGCGCGCCGGTGCCGTGCCACAACGACCTGCTGACCGCGAACTTCCTCGACGACGGCTCGCGGCTGCGGATCCTGGATTGGGAATACGCGGGTATGGGCGACCGCTTCTTCGACCTCGCGAACTTCTCCAACCACCACGACCTCTCGATCGCCGAGGTGGAGGCGCTGCTCGAGGCCTACTTCGGCGACTCGACGCCCGGCCGCGTCGCCCGCGTCCAGCTCATGCGGCTGATGGCGTCGTTCTGGGAGGGCATGTGGGGAGTCGTCCAGGCGACCTGCTCGGAGCTCGACTTCGACTTCCTCGGCTACGCCGACGAGTACCTGGGCAAGGTCCGCACGAGCCTCGACGACCCCGACTTCCCGCGCTGGCTCGAGGAAGCACGTGCCGGCTGATCCGCCCGATCGCGCGCGCTGCGTGATCGTCGGCGGCGGCGTCGCCGGCACCTCGATCGCCTACCACCTCGCCGAGCTGGGGTTCGACGACGTCGTGCTGCTCGACCGCCGCGAGCTCACCAGCGGGTCGACCTTCCACTCCGCCGGGCTGGTCGGCCAGCTGCGCTCGTCGGTGTCGCTGACGAAGATGATGATGTACTCGGTCGAGCTGTACCGGAAGCTGGGGGGCGGCGAGTTCGACCCCGGCTGGACCGAGTGCGGCGGCATCCGGCTCGCCTGCACGCCGGAGCGCTGGGAGGAGACGCGGCGCCAGGCGGGCTGGGCGAAGACGTTCGGGCTGCCGCTCGAGCTGATCTCGGCCGAGGAGGCGCAGGAGCGGTTCCCGCTCATGGTCACCGACAAGGTGATCGGCGCCTCGTGGCTGCCGACCGACGGCTACCTGGACCCGAGCCAGCTCACCTACGCGCTGGCCGACGGGGCGCGGCAGGGCGGCTGCCGCATCCTCACGAACACGCGGGTGACCGGGATCGACGTCGATCGCGGGGCGGTGTCGCGCGTCCGCACCGAGCGCGGGGACGTCGAGTGCGAGATCGTGGTCAACGCGGCGGGCATGTTCGCGGCCGAGATCGGGCGGATGGCGGGCGTGCGGGTGCCGGTCGTGCCGATGGCGCACGAGTACGTGGTGACGCAGCCGTTCCGCGAGCGGGACGGCCACATCGCGACCATGCGCGACCCCGACCACCTCGTCTACTTCCGCGAGGAGGGCGGCGGCCTGGTGTGGGGCGGCTACGAGCGGGCGAGCGCGCCGTGGTTCCTGCGCGACGGCGGCCGCGGGCTGGACGACATCCCGGCCGACTTCAACGGCCGGCTGCTGGAGGAGGACTGGGACCGGTTCGAGGAGATCGTGGGCTTCGCGCGGATGCGCGTGCCCGCTCTCGAGGACGCCCGCGTCACGCGGCTGATCAACGGGCCGGAGGCGTTCACGCCCGACGGTGAGTTCTGCCTCGGCGAGACCGACGTGCGCGGCCTGTTCGTGGCCGCGGGGTTCTGCGCGCACGGGCTGGCGGGCGCGGGCGGGGTCGGCAAGGTGATGGCGGAGTGGATCGCGGGCGGCGAGCCGGAGCTCGACCTGTGGCAGATGGACGTCCGCCGCTTCGGCCCCCACTACCGCTCCCCGGCCTACACGGTCAAGCGCACCCGCGAGGTCTACGAGACCTACTACGACATCAAGTACCCGAACCACGAGCGGCAGGCCGGGCGGCCGCTGCGGGTGTCGCCGGCGTACGACTGGCACCGCTCGCACGGGGCCGTGTTCGGCGAGAAGTCGGGCTGGGAGCGCGTGAACTGGTACGCGGCCAACGAGGCCGCCGGCGACGAAGGGCCTGCGCCCGCGCGGCTGGGCGGGGATGCACTGGTCGCCGGCGATCGGCGCCGAGCACGCGGCCTGCCGGGAGGGGGCGGCGCTGTTCGACGAGACGTCGTTCGCGAAGCTCGAGGTCAGCGGGCCGGGCGCGGCGGAGCTGCTCGAGCGGCTGTGCGACAACCGCGTGGCCCGCGACGTCGGCCGCATCACGTACACGCAGATGCTCAACCGGCGGGGCGGGATCGAGTGCGACTTCACCGTGTCGCGGCTGGCCGAGGACCGCTTCGGGATCGTCACCGGCACCGCGTTCGGCCGTCACGACCTGGCGTGGATCCGGCGGCACGCGGGGGAGGGGGTGCGCGTCGAGGACGTGACCTCCTCGTGGGCGTGCATCGGTCTGTGGGGGCCGCGGGCGCGCGACGTCCTGGCCGGCGCCTGCACCGACGACCTGTCGTTCGGCTACATGCGCTGGGCCGAGCTCACGGTAGGAGACGTGCCGGTGCGGGCGCTGCGGGTCACCTACGTCGGCGAGCTCGGCTGGGAGCTGTACTGCCCGCTGGAGTTCGGCGCCGCGCTGTGGAGCACGCTGTGGGAGGCGGGCCGCCCGCACGGGCTGGTGGCGGGCGGCTACCGGGCGATCGACTCGCTGCGGCTGGAGAAGGGCTATCGCGTGTGGGGCGCCGACATCACGCCCGACGACACGCCGTACGAGGGCGGGCTCGGGTTCTCCGTGCGGTCCGACAAGGACTTCCTCGGCCGTTCGGCGCTCGACGAGGAGCCGGAGCGGCGGCTCTGCTGCCTCGTGCTCGAGGATCCGCGCTCGGTGGCGCTCGGCAACGAGCCCGTGCGGGCCGGCGGCGAGGCGGTCGGGCGAGTCACGAGCGGGGGCTATGGCTACACGGTCGAGCGCTCGATCGCCTACGCCTACCTCCCGTCCTCGAGCGCCTCGCCGGGCACCGAGGTGGCGGTCGAGATCTTCGGAGAATGGGTCGGCGGCGAGGTCGTCGAGGAGCCGCTCTGGGATCCCGAGGGGCGCCGGATCCGTATGTAACATGCTGTTACATGTCCACCGCGGACACCAAGGCCCTCATCGAGGAGGGGATCGAGAACTTCCGGCAGCAGGTGCCGGCACTCGCCAAGCTCAAGCTCGTCGTCGAGCTCGAGCTGCGTGGCCGCGGTGACATCCAGCTCTTCCGGGTCGAGGTGCCCGGGCCGAAGGTGACAAAGGACATCGCGTCCGACGCAAAGGTCCGGCTGTCGGTGCCGCGCAGCCACTTCAACGAGCTGGCACGCGAGGGCAACATCCGGCACTGGCGCGAGGCGTTCGAGTCCGGGACCGTGCGGGCGACGGGGCCTCCCGAGATCCTGCGCCTGATCGCAAGCGTGGTCGAGAAGCAGGAGGAGCGCACCCGCAGCCGCAAGCTGCGCGCGCGCTGAGGCGGCGAACACCGCCGCGGTGAGGGCCGAGACCCATCACCGCGGGCAGTGCCCGAGCACGAATCCGTTCGTTATAGAGGTGCCGTCCCTGGCTTCCTCTGAACCCAGCATCGGCCGGGGAGCGGGCAGGCCTGAATCGAACACGCGTCGGTCGTACGTTCGTTGAGGCTGCCGCGCCCCTCAGCTGTCGAACCCGAGTCCGAGCCGGTCGAGCAGCCGCAGCCACGGCCCGCTGCGGCCGCCGCGCTCGTCGGCGCGGGCCATCGCGCGCCGGGTGGCCTGGATGACCGCCCAGCGGGCCGGCTCGGGCGGGAACGGGAGCGGCCGCGAGCGCACCAGCTTCAGGCGCGTGCGCTCGTTGTCGACGCCGTCGAGGAGGTCGAGCGCAACCCGGGCTCCGAAGCGGCTGGCGGCGACGCCCAGGCCGGTGTAGCCGACGGCGTACACGGCGCGGCCGCCGAGTGCGCGCCCGAACGTCACGCAGAACCGGCTGCAGGTGTCGATCGGCCCGCCCCAGGCATGGGTGACGGCGATCCCCTCGAGCGCCGGGAACGTCTCGAGCAGGTGCTGGGCCAGCAGCCGGTGGATGGGCGGGTGGCGGCTCAGGCGCGCGTCGTCGACGCGGTTGCCGAACCGGTAGACCGCCTCGTACCCGCCGAACAGGATGCGGCCGTCGGGCGTGAGCCGGTAGTAGTGGAAGCGGTTGCCGCGGTCCGCGATCCCCTGGCCGCCCGCCCAGCCGATCGCGCCCCGCTGCGCGGCGGTGAGCGGCTCGGTGACGATCACGTAGTCGTACACCGGCGCCACGAGCCGCCGGATGGCGCCCACCAGCGGCGGGTACGCGCCGGTCGCGAGCAGGACCCGGTCGGCGCGGACGAGACCGCCCGGCGTGCGCAAGGCACCGGCGGCCGTCGCGCCCTGCACCGGCGTCCGCTCGTACAGGCGCACCCCGAGCTCCAGCGCCACGCGTCGCAGGCCGAGCGCCAGCGCTCCCGGGTCGGCGAGCGCCAATCCCGTGTGCTGCCAGACCGCCCCCAGGTAGGTCGGAGAAGCGACCTGCGCCCGCACGGCGTCGCGGTCGAGCACCTCGGCCTCCCAGCCGTAGCGGCGCAGGAGCGCGGCCTCCTCTCCGAGCTCGCGCATCTCGTGCGGCCGCGTCGCCACCGACAGCATGCCGGTGTCCTGCCACGCCGCGTCGATCCGGTGCCGCGCCAGATCGGCCTCGAGCTCTTCGAGGTTCGCCCGCCCCAGCTCCTCGAGCGCCTCGAGCTCGGAGGCGAAGCGGGCGGCTCCGTTGGGCAGGCCGTGGGTGAGCGACGCGTCGACGAACCCGCCGTTGCGGCCGCTCGCGCCCCAGCCCGCCGTCGAGGCCTCGAGCAGCACGACCTCGCGCCCCGGCCGCTCCTCCTTGGCCATCACCGCGGCCCATAGCCCCGTGAAGCCGGCGCCGACGATCGCCAGGTCGGCCTCCACCGATCCCTCCAGCGAGGCAGCCTCCGCGGGCCGCGGCCGGTCGAGCCAGAACGGTTCCGGGGAGGCGTCGGCGAGGCGCACGGCCCCAGCCTATGGAAGCCTTCGCCCGCGATGGACGAGTTCGAGGTCGCGGCGCTCGTTTTCGGGGCGCTGCTGATCGGGGGCGCCCTCGCCTCCGGCCTGGCACATCGCAGCTTCCTGTCGATGACCGCCGTTTTCGTGGTGGCCGGCTTCGTGCTGGGCGACGGCGGCCTCGAGGTGCTCGAGTTCGAAGCCGAGTCGGGCTTCGTCGTCCAGCTCGCCACCGTCGCGCTGATCGTGATCCTGTTCCGCGACGGCATCGAGGTCGAGGCCGAGATGCTCCAGCGCGAGTGGCGGCTGCCGGCGCGCAAGCTGATCCTGGCCATGCCGATCACCTGCGTCCTGATCGCGCTCGTCGCGCACGCCCTCACGGATCTGTCGTGGACCGAGTCGTTCCTGCTCGGCGCGCTGCTCTCGCCGACCGATCCCGTGCTCTCCTCGAGCGTGGTCACCAACCCGCGCGTGCCGCGGCTGGTGCGCCACTCGCTCAACCTCGAGTCGGGCATGAACGACGGGCTGGCGCTGCCCGCCGTGCTCGCCTTCAGCGCCGCCCTGGCCGCCGGGGAGGACGACTTCGTCTGGTACGAGTTCGTCCTCCAGGACGTCACGCTCGGGTTCGCGTTCGGGATCGGGATCGGCTTCCTCGCCTCGTGGCTGATGCCCCGCGGGGACGACGACATCCCCGCCCACCACAAGTCGCTCTACGCGCTCGGCGTCGCGTTCGCCACCTACGGCCTGGCCGTCACGGAGCCGCTGGAGGGCAACGGCTTCATCGCCGTCTTCGTGTGCGCGATCACGCTCGGCATCCGCCGGCCCGACCTCGGCCGCCACTTCGAGGAGCGCGCCGACGACATCGTCGAGATCGTCAAGCTCGGCATCTTCGTCGTGTTCGGGGCGCTGCTGACCTTCGGCGGCCTGTTCGCGGACGGCTGGGCGGCGGTCGCCATCGTGATCTTCACGCTCGTGTTCGCCCGCACGATCGCGATCTGGATCTCGCTCACCGGCGCCGGGATCGACACTGCCACCAAGGGCTTCATGGCGTGGTTCGGCCCCAAGGGCGTGGCCACGATGACGTTCTCGATCCTCGTCCTCGGACAGCCGATCGCCGAGGGCGAGCGCATCTTCAACCTCGCCGCGCTGGTCGTGTTCTGCTCGATCATCGTCCACGGGCTGACCGACACGCCCGGGAGCGAGTGGATCGCTACTCGGCGCGGTGAGCCCGCGACGCGCGCTTGACGACCTTGACCGAGTACCGCGAGGGACGCGCGCGAACGGCCGGGTTGTCGATGTCGTCGATCCGATCGATCAGCTTGATCCACTGCTCGGGCTTGAGCACCGCGTCGATCTGGCGCGACGCACGGCGGTTCTCGCCGTAGAGCGGCTGCCAGCCGACGTGGATGTGGTCGTCGTGGTCACCCATGGAGAACGTGTTGTCAGCGCCGTCGAAGGTCATCAGGGAGATGATCTGGCTCGGCTTCATCGTGCCCTGGAGCTTCAGCAGGCGCTGGATCGTGATGTCGGTGATCGAGCCCGGACCCTGGGTCGCGGGGGTGATCACGACCCCGTTGATGGCGGCGATGTCGACCGCCGTGCCGGTCGAGTGGTGGGAGACGTTGCCGGACGACGTGTAGTAGCCGTGGCCGCACTTGAGCGACGTGACGGTCGGCTTCAGGCCGTTGCCGGCGAGGTAGAGCAGGGTGGCGAGCACTCGGCGGTCGATCTGGCCCGACCGGATGTCGCTCTCGCCGCAGCCGTAGACCTCGACCCGCCGGTCCGCGAGCACCCGCCGCACGAGCTGCTCCTTGCTCAGCAGCAGGAGCTGGCCGATCGACGGGTTGGCGGCGTCGGCCCCGAAGAACGGGTTCTTGCCCTTGGCGCGGTAGATCGCGGTCGACTCGAGCAGCTTCCAGCCGTCGAGGATCGGCTTCGGGTCGATCCGCGGCGCGCCGCGGCCGGCGGGCCGGATCTCGAACCGCAGGTACGGCACCCCTCGGGTCCCTGAGCCGAGCCGGCCCAGGATGGTGCCGCCGATCACGCGCGCGCCCCGCCGGAGCGGCTTGGGCGTGAAGTCGCGCGGGTTGAAGCCGAGCGGCGCCCGGAGCGTGAGCTCTTCGGCGGCGGGCGGGACGTCGCCGAGCACGGTGCGGGCGGCCTGGCGCGCCGGATGCGCGAACAGACGCTCCTTGGCCAACGGCGCGGGGGCGGCGGCCGCCGCCTTGCGGTCGAGGCCACGGGTCGGCCGCCGCTTGCCGGCCGCCTCGTTGTGATCGAGGTCGCGGGTGGGCCGCTTGCCGCCGCGGCGCTTGCGCCGCTCCTTCGGAGCCGGGTAGCTGCGCGCGACCTCGCCCAGGTGGGCGTAGGTGTAGGTGTTGCCGTAGACGTCCTGCACGGTCACGAAGCGCCCGAGCCGCTTGCTGCGGCCGAGCTTGACCACGCGGCCGTCGTTGACGGCGATGATCGGGGCGCGGGCGCGCGAGAAGATCTTGATCCCGCGGCGCGCCTCGTGGGACTCGACGACCAGCGCCGGGTTGCCCTTCGCGACGCTGTTGCCCTTCTTCTGGAGCTGGCCGGCGTACGTCGCCTTGGCGTGGACCGGGAACCGAGCCTGCGTGAGCCCGGTGAGCGAGCCGACGAGGTCGCTCGGCAGCCCGCCGATGACCTGGGCGCGCATCAGCACCGAGTCGACGTACCAGTCGGCGTGGTTGTACGCGAAGACCGCCTTGCGGATGTCGCTCTCGGCGCCGGCGGCGTTCAGATAGCGGGCGGCGGCGAAGATCGCGTCGACCGGGTTGAACGGGTCCTTCTCGCCGTCGCGGTTGGCGTCGACGCCGTAGGCGGCCCACGTGGGGGGCATGAACTGCATCCAGCCGAGCGCGCCGGCCGAGGAGACGTTCAGGTTGCGGCCGTAGTCGGTCTCGATCTCGTTGATCGCGGCCAGGATCTCCCACCGGATGCCGTACTGCGTGCCGGCGGCCTGGTAGATCGGGAGCAGGAACGGCGGGATCCGGAACTTGTCGATGAAGAAGTTCGGGACGCCGATGCGAGCCGGGCCCGGCTCGGCGAGCGAGAAGGTCGGGTTCGAGGGCGCCGGCGAGCCGTTCGGATTGGTGAGCCGGGGAGCGGGGGTGAACGGCCGCTGCTGCTGTTCGTGCGAATCCTCACGAGGACCCGTGGGCTTCTTCTTATCTCGATCTGAAGTCGAGGGTGAGTGTTCAGGCCGGCGTGCGTCGCCACGGCTCGACTTCGAGTTGCCCTGGCGACGCTTCCGCTCGGAGCCGGTCTCGTCGGCCGGTGCTACCGGCGGCGCCGCCGGGGCTGCCGGCGCAGGCGCCGCGGGCGCCTCAGGGGCGGCGGCGGGCGTCTCCGCGGGCGCGGGCGCGGGCGGCGTCTCGGGAGCCGGCTCCGGCGGGGCGGCCATCTCGGCCGGCGGCTCAGGCTCGGAGACCGCGGGCGCGGGCTCGGCGACCGGCGGGACGGCCGGCTCGGCGATCGCGGCGGCGGCCGGCTCGGACGTCGGTTCCGGCGCAGGTTCCTGCGCCGAGGCCGTGATGCCCAGCAGCCCCGCGTACAGTGCCGCGACGGCGCAGCCGATGCCGAGAATGCGGCGCATCATGAGCTCGGCGCGCATACGCGCGTGAAGTGGAGGAAGATCGCTGTCACGGGGAAGGGACAGGGGGAGGCCCGGCACCAGTGAGTTCGGCATCCCGGCGCCAGGGCTTGAGCCACGAATCGCAGTTCGTACGAACCCTCTACCTCCACTTCAGATAAAGATTCAGCTCGAGATCCGCCCGGCCACGCTCGCCGACGCGTCCTTGCTGGCCCGGACCGTGCGGCTCGGGTTCGAGACCTATCGCGCGTTCGCCCCGCGCGGCTGGGAGCCGCCGCCGGCGGCCGCCGAAGCGGCCCGGATCGCTGAGCGGCTGCCGCTGCCCGACGCCTGGTGCCGGATCGCGGAGGCGGCGGGCGAGCCGGCCGGCCACGTCGGGCTCCTGGCCGCGCGCGAGGGCGGCACGGACAACCCGCCGATCCCCGGACAGGGCTACCTGTGGATGCTCTTCGTGCGCGAGCCGTGGTGGGGAACCGGCCTGGCGGGCCGCCTCCACGCCTTGGCGGTCGCCGAGGCCGCCGCACGGGGCTACGAGCAGCTGCGCCTCGTCACCCCTGCCGGCCAGCGACGGTCGCGCGCGTTCTACGAGCGCGAGGGCTGGAGCACCGACGGGATCGAGACGCTCGAGCCGATGCTCGGGCTCGAGCTCGTCACCTACACGCGCCCCGTCTGAGCTCCCTCTCGGGGGCGGCGGCGTGTGCCAGCATCAGACGCGCCGATGCCGCGCCTGCGAGACACCGACGGGCCGCCCCTGAGCGGCCGCGCCGCGCCGCTGATCGAGGAGGCGGCCGAGCGCTCGCGGGTCTCGATGCAGGCCCGCTTCGAGCGGCTCCGGGTCGCCTGGCGCTCCGTGCTCCAGGCCGGGGTCGCCGCCGGCGTGGCGTGGGTGATCGCGACCGAGGTGTTCGGGCACGAGCAGCCGTTCTTCGCGCCGGTGTCGGCGATCGTCACGCTCGGGCTGACGATCTCCGAGCGCGGCCGGCGCGCGGTCGAGATCGCGATCGGCGTGGCGCTCGGGATCGCGGTCGGCGACCTGCTGGTGCTGGGCATCGGCGTCGGCGCGGCGCAGCTCTCGCTCGTGGTGATGCTCGCCACCGCGCTGGCGATCTTCCTCGGCAGCGGGCAGATGCTGGCCACCCAGGCGGCGGTCTCGGCCGCGCTGGTGGCGACGCTGCAGCCGCCGACCGAGGGAGTCACCTTCGAACGCTTCCTCGACGCGCTGACCGGCGGGGGCGTCGCGCTGCTCGTCAACGCGCTCGTCCTGCCCGCCGACCCGGTGGCGATGGTCCGCGCCCCGCTGCGCGCGCTGGTCGACGAGCTGGCGGCGACGCTCGACGACATCGCGGTCGCGATCCTCGAGCGCGACCGCGACATGGCCGAGCGGGCGCTGTTACGTGCGCGCGGGATCGACGAGCTGAGCGGGCGGTTCGCCGAGGCCGTGAGCGTGAGCCGCGAGACCACGCGCTACGCGCCCCCGCGGCGCCGCATGCGCGGCCGCGTCGAGGGCTACGCCGACGCGGCGGCCCAGATGGACCTCGCGGTCCGCAACGTGCGCGTGCTCGCGCGCGGGGCGATCCGGGCCGTGCGGCTCGACGAGAACGTCCCGCCCGAGACCGCCGACGCGGTCCGCGACCTCGCCGCCGCCGTGCGCGCGGCCGGCGACTCGCTCGACGACCGGGGAGCGGTCGAGCGCGTCCGCCGCCACGCCCTGCGCGCCGCCACCACCGCCACCCTGGTTCTCGAGGGCACCGGCAACCTCTCGATCAGCGTGATCGTCGGCCAGGTGCGCTCGACCGCCACGGACCTGCTCGCCGCCACCGGCATGGTCCCGGACGAGGCCGTCGACGCCGTCCGCCGCGCGGTCGACGAGGCGCTCGAGCGCGCCGACGTCTAGCGGGTGGCTGCGGAGAGCAGGCTTGCGACCACGGTCTCCGGTCCCTGGTCGATCTGGTGGTCTGGGATGCGGCGGAAGGTGTGGCCGGCGGCTCGTAGGCGGGCGTCCCGGTATTCGTCTTCTTGCTTGGTGCGGGGGCGGTGTGTGGCCTGGGCCGTCGACCTCGACGATCAGGTTCAGTTGTGGCCAGTGGAAGTCGACCTCGAGGTCTTCGATCTGGTGTTGACGAGCGGTTCGGGCAGGCCGGATTTGCAGGTAAGGGCGAGGAAGCGGTCCTCGAGCTCGCTGCGCGTGCCGGCGCTGCCCGTCTTGTTGAGCTCCAGCGCCCGGTTGCGGACGTGGAGGTTGTGGCGCCCGTTGGCCCTTGTGGATCGCGGCGCGCACGGCGCGCTCGTCGAAGAGCTTGCGGAACGCGGCCTCGTGGATCACGTTCGCGAGCTGGTGCGCGGTGAGCACGTCGCGAGGTCGACCAGCGTGCGCGGGACTGTCGTGACCGGGATGCCGTCGCGGAGCAGGCCGCCGCGATCAGCGCATCCCGGGAGGGGGGTGGCCAGAGAAACTGTCCTCCTGGGAAAGGTTCTCTAGCCACCCCCCCAGCGTGCCGCGCAAGCCCTCACAGCGCACTCCCTAAATGTGACCGAGGCCTTCCCTGCCGCGTACGGTTTCGGCCTCGGGTCTTCATGGCTGGCACGCAGGGCACCAGAACGTGGTGCGCCCGCCGATCGTCGCGCGCTCGAGCGCGGTCCCGCACCGCGGGCAGCGGCCGCCGCGCACGCGGTGCGGGATGAGGTGCCCGGTGTGCGCGCCGCCGAGCCGGATCGCGTCGCGCATGGCCGCGCGGGTGAAGCGCCGCAGCCGGTCGAGCTCGGCGGTGTCGAGCTGGTTGGGGACGCGCCGGGGTCCGAGCCGCGCGCGCCACAGGATCTCGTCGGCCAGCAGGTTGCCGACGCCGGAGATCACGGTCTGGTCGAGCAGCCGCGCCTTCAGCGGCGCGGTGCCGCGGCCGACGCGCGCGCGGAACTCCTCGCGGCCGACCTCGGCGGCGTCCGGCCCGACGTGCGAGAAGTCGGGATCGAGCACGGCCCGGCCCAGCCGCCGCTTGTCGCGCAGCGCCAGCCGCCCGCCGCCGTCGAACTCGAGCGCGAACCGGTCCCAGTTGCGCGGAGCGGGCTCCTCGTCGACGGTGAGGCTGCCGGCCATGCCCAGGTGCAGGCCGAGCCCCGGCCCGCCGTCGGTCTCCGCCCACAGGAACTTGCCGCGCCGATGGGTGTCGGTGAGCCGGTGCCCGACCAGCAGCGGTGGCCATCTCCCCGGGCGCGTGCGGGCGGCAGACGTACGTGTCGGCGTCGTCGACCGCGACGATCTCACGACCGACGACGCGTTCGAGCTGCCGGCGGGCGCGCTCGGCCTCGGGGAGCTCCGGCATGGGGGAGCAGGGTACGGCGCGGCGCTACGACTTCGAGTCGTCGATCTTCTCGTCGTCGCGCACCTCGACGAACTGCTCCTTTTCGTGCGCGACCTCGCCGCTTTCAAGCTTGCGGCTGCGCTCCAGCTCGGCGTTGAGCTCGAGCCCGAGCAGGACGCAGATGTTCGAGATCCAGAGCCAGAGCAGGAACACGATCGGCCCGGCGAGCGCCCCGTACGTCTTGTTGTAGGAGCCGAAGTTCCCTACGTAGAACGCGAACGCCACCGACGCGATGATCCACCCCACGACCGCCAGCAGGCTGCCCGGGGAGAAGAAGCGGAAGGGCAGCTTCACGTTCGGGGCGCCCCAGTAGAGCACGGCGAACAGCAGGCTCACCAGCAGCAGCAGCACCGGCCACTTGGCCAGGCCCCAGACGTCGACCGCGGTCTCGCCCAAGCCGAGAATGTCGCCCAACTCCCGCGCCAGACCGCCGGTGAAAGTCACGGAGAACGCGATCAGGCCCGCCAGGATCATGAGCACGATGGTCAGGCCGACCCGCACGGGCAGCTTCTTCGTGAGCCCGCGGCCCTCCTCGACGTCGTAGACGGCGTTCGAGGCGTCCATGAATCCGCTGACGTAGCCCGAGGAGGCCCAGATCGCGGTCGCGAGGCCGATCACGAACGCGATGCCGGAGGCCCCGCTGGCACCCTGGAGGTTCCGGATCGCATTGGTGAGGATCTCCTGTGCCGGACCCGGCGCCACCTCCTCGAGGTTCTCGAGCAGCGTCTCCGTCACGGACCCGCCGATCAGGCCCAGGACCGACACCATCGCCAACAGCGCGGGGAAGATCGACAGGATCCCGAAGTAGGTGAGCGCCGCCGCCCAGACCGTCAGCTTGTCGGCCATGAACGCCTTGCCCGTGCGCTTCAGCGCATCGAGCCAGGAGCCGCCCGAGAGATCGGTGTAGGCAGATTCCTTGACGCCGCTGACACCGGACATGGTGGCCCCCTACTTCGGACGGTCGCGAGGAACCTACCCCATCGGCAGGCGGATCCCTGACGGTCTCCGGCCTCAGCGCGGCACGGCGGTGGTGCGCCGGACCTTCAGCTCCAGCTCGAGCCGCTCCTCCTGCGGCTCGGTGTCCTCGTCGTGCATCGCTGCCACGAGGCGTTCGACCGCGCGGCGGCCGCTGTCCTCGAGCGGCTGGTGGACGGTCGTGAGTCCGACGTAGGAGGCGACTTCCAGATCGTCGAAGCCGATCACGGAGAGATCGCCGGGCACGCTGACGCCCTCGAAGCTCGCGGCCTCGAGCACGCCGAGCGCCTGCGTGTCGGAGGCGGCGAAGATCGCCGTCGGCGGCTCGGGCAGCGTGAGCAGCTCGCGCGTGAGCCGGTGCGCCACCAGCCTGCCGTGCGGACCCTCGCGCCGGAGCTCGCGCCGGATCGGGATCCCGGCCTCCTGCAGCGCGCGTCGGTAGCCGTGGTGACGGCGCTCGCTGGACACGAAGCCCAGTCCCGGCTCGGGCCGGTCACCGACGAACGCGATGCGCTCGTGGCCGAGGTCGATCAGGTGGCGGGTGGCGAGCACTCCCCCGGCGACGTCGTCGATCCGCAGGCAAGGCAGGCGAGGGTGGAAGGCGTCGAGCACCACGACGGGCGCGCCCGCTCGCTCGAAGGCGTCCACCTCGTCGTCGCTGGGAGCGAGGGACACGAGCAGGAGGCCGTCGCTGCGGTCCAGCGGCGCGCCGCGGCCGAGGTACTCGTCGCGCTGTGAAGCGCTCGCGACGTTGCAGACGACGAGGTCGTAGTCGGTTTCGTCGAGCGCGGCGATCACCCCGCGCATCCGCTCGACCGCGGACGGATGCGTGAAGAACGGGATCACCAGCGCGAGCGTCCCGGTCGCGCCGGTGACCAGCGAGCGGGCGCTGGCGCGCGGGCGGTACTCGAGCTCGTTCATGGCCGCGAGCACGCGCGCGCGGGCCCGTCCGCTCACCTGGCCGCCGTTGAGGACGCGCGAGACCGTGCTGGCGCCTACGCCGGCGTGAGCGGCGACATCAGCGATCGTGGCGAGGTTCCGAGCGCGGCGCACTTAGGGCGTCTGCGGCAGCTTGACGGAGCCGCGCCTGGTCACCGGAGCCGACGGGGGCGGCACCACGGGGCCGATGTCGCCGTCCGGCGCCTCGTCGAGGTCGACGATCACCGGGGCGTGATCGCTCGGCCCGCTGCCCTTGCGGGCGTGCCGGTCCACCCATGCCGCCTTGACGCGGTCGGCGACGGTCGCGCTCGCCAGCACCAGGTCGATCCGCATCCCGAGGTCCTGATGGAACATCCCCGCCCGGTAGTCCCAGTACGTGAACACCCGCTCGTTCGGCCAGCGGTCGCGCACCACGTCACGCAGGCCAAGGCCCCGTAGCTCCTCGAGCGCCGCCCGCTCGGGCGCTGTGACGTGGGTCTGACCGATGTAGGCGTCCGGGTCGAACACGTCGTCGTCGGCCGGGGCGATGTTCATGTCGCCGCAGACGACCGTCGCCTCCGGGCCGGCGGCCACCATCTCCCGCAGCGACCCCAGCCAGGCGAGCTTGTACTGATAGTGCTCCGAGCCCGGCACCCGGCCGTTCGGGACGTACACCGAGGTCACGCGGATCCCGCCGCACGTGGCCGAGACCGCGCGCGCCTCCGGCCGCGGGAAGCCCGGTCCGCCCGCGAGGCCCGAGACGACGTCCTCCAGCCCGACGCGCGAGAGGATCGCCACGCCGTTCCACGCCGGCTCGCCATGCGCGGCGACCGCATATCCGCGGTCCGCGAGCTCGGAGCCGAGCAGTTCCGCGAACGCCTGGTCGGCGAGCTTGGTCTCCTGCAGGCAGACCACGTCCGGCCGGCGCTGATCGAGCCACGGCAGCAGCCGCGGCACGCGCTGCTTGACCGAGTTGACGTTCCAGGTCGCGATTCGCACGGGCCTCCACGGTACCTGCGCTGACGGCCCGCCCGCCGCCCGCGTCAGCGATACGTCAGCGGAATGTCAGTGGGTCCTGATGCTCTTCAGCGCGACAGCTCCCACCCCCCGAGGAGGACCGGCGTTATGGAGTTCCTGGCAGAGCGGCCGAGGCGGCGATCGAACCTGCTGTCCGGATTCGGGCTGCTCTTCGTCCTGCTGCTCTGGCTCGTGGTCCGCTGAGGAGGGGTAACGACGCGCCGGGCGAGGGACGGACTCCGTCGCCCGGCGCCGCCCCGGCTGAACGATGATGCAGCTACACGAAAATGCTCAGATCGCGGTCATCGGCGCAGGTCCGTCCGGCCTGGCCGCCGCAAAGCACGCACTCGAGGCGGGGTTCGGCGTGACGGTGTTCGAGGCGAGCGACGCGCTCGGCGGGCAGTGGCACATGACGGCCCCCCACAGCGGCGTGTGGCAGGGGATGCACACCAACACGAGCCGCGCCATGACCGCGTTCTCGGATTACTCCGGCCCCGCCGACCTGCCGCTCCACCCGGCCGCCGAGCAGGTACGCCACTACCTGGACGACTACGCGCAGGCGTTCGGGGTCGTCGACCACATCCGCTTCAATGCTCGCGTCGAGGACGTGCGGCCGGGCTGGACCGTCGACGGCGAGCCGTTCGATGCCGTCGTCGTCGCGTCTGGTCGCTTCCGCAAGCCGCGATTCCCGGACGTCGTCGACGGCTTCCGCGGCAAGCTGCTCCACGCGTTCGAGTATCCAGGGCCAGAGCCGTTCCGCGACCGCGCGACGCTCGTCTACGGCAACGGTGTCAGCGGCCTGGAGATCGCCTCCGATCTCGCGCCGCACGCCCCGGTGATCTCCGCGTTTCGCAAGCCGCGGTATGTGATCGAGAAGGTGGTCGACGGAGTCTCCTCGGACTGGCAGTGGTACACCCTGTTCGGAGCGCTCGAGCGGCGGTCTCTGACGCCGGTCGAGTGGAGCCGCCGGCAGCTCGAGCGCATCCTGCAGGTGGCGGGCGACCCGCCCGACTTCGGCGCCCCCGAGCCGAGCGAGGACGTGCGCGTGGCAGGCATCTCGCTGTGCCAGGGATACCTCGAGCACGTGCGCGCCGGCCGCATCGCCTGCCGCCCTGCGATCGCGGCGGTCGAGGGCAACAACGTGGTGTTCACCGACGGCTCGACGGAGGCCGTCGAGGTCATCATCTGCGCGACGGGATACGACATCGACATCCCGTATCTCGACGAGCCGGTCTGGGACGTGCTCGGATCGGATCTGGCGCTCTACCACCGGACCTTCCACCCGAGCCTGCCGGGCCTCGGCGTGATCGGGCAGTTCCTCGCGCTGGGCCCGTACTTCCCGCTGCTGGAGCTGCAGGCGCGCTGGGTCGCCGCCGTCTGGAGCGGTGAGGCGGCGCTGCCCGGCGCGCAGGCGATGTGGAACGTGATCGCCCAGCCGCGGCCGCCGCTCGACGCCCACGACGCACTTGCGCTCACGCTGTCCGAGGAGCTCGGGGTCGCTCCCGAGCCGAACGACTGGCCGGACCTGTGCGAGCCGCTGATGTTCGGACCGATGCTGCCGCCCCGCTACCGGCTCTCCGGGCCGGGGGCGAGGGACGAGGCCGAGGACCTGTTCGCCCGGCAACTGGCAGCCTCCCCCCGTGCACCGGTCGATCCCGCCGACGTCGATGCCCTCCGCGGGTTCGGACTGCGCGCCGCGGCGGCTGCCTAGATTCCGGCTCGTCGGGGGATGTTGAAGCCATGCCGCCGCGATCCCGCGTCGCGCTGCGCCCTCCGACGCCCGCCGACGAGCGCGAGTTTCTGGCGCACATGAAGGCCAGCCGAGGCGTGCATCGGCCCTGGCTGTATCCGCCGGTGACGGCTGACGAGTATCGGGCCTACCTCGACCGGCTTGCCGACGAGCGGAAGGTCGGATACCTCGCCTGCCGGCGCGAGGACGGGGCGATCGTCGGGTGGGTGAACGTCTCGGAGATCGTCCGCGGGGGATTCCAGTCCGCGTTCCTGGGCTATGGCGGGGTCGCCGCCTTCGCCGGCCAGGGCTACATGACCGAGGCGCTCCAGCTCGTCCTGCGCGACGTGTTCGTGCGCATGCGGCTGCACCGCCTCGAAGCCAACATCCAGCCCGGGAACGCCCCGTCGATCGCGCTCGTCAAGCGCTGCGGCTTCGAACGCGAGGGGTTCTCACCGCGCTACCTGAAGGTCGGCGGCCGCTGGCGCGACCACGAACGCTGGGCGATCCGCGCCGAGATGTGGCGCTACGGCGCGCGCCGCGCTTCCAGCTCGGCGTAGCGCGCGGCGAAGGCCTGCGCAGCCTCGTCGGGCGACCAGGCGGTGAGCTCGAGGTCGAGCGGCTCGACGCCGTCGAGCTCCGGCCAGTGCCAGTCCTCGGAGCTGAAGGCGCGGCGCTCGGTCGCGAGCAGCGCCCGGTCGGCGCGCTTGATCTCCTGGACGTCCGGCTTGATGCCGAACCGCTCGTGCAGCGCGCGCTCCAGATGGTCCTCGGCGTCCTTGAACGCCGCGCCGAGCGGGCTGCGGTGCTTGAGCGGGTGCGGCATGTCGCCCAGGTAGGCCTCGGTCGCGTCGTGCATCAGGGCGGCGAACACGTCCTCGACATCACCGCCCCGCTGCTCGACGAGCTCGGACACGATCACCGAGTGCTGGGCGACCGAGTAGAAGACCCGGCTGTGCCCGCCGAACCGGCACTGGTTCGCGAGCGCGCGCGCGATGTCGCCGGCGTCGAGCTGGCTCGGGTCGGGGTCGAAGGGGTTGACCCAGCGGCCCGAGACGGTCTGCAGGTACGGGCCGGGACCGGGTGGGCCGTGGTCTGGCGCGGTCATCGTCCACATCTTAGGTCATTCGTATGACCAGCGAACGTCAACTGCGCTGGGTGGGGAAACGGCGAGCCCGCGGAACGGCCGGCCTCGGGCGGGGGGTGGCACGGATTCCTTTCCCAGGAGGACGGTTTTGCCGGCCACCCCCTCGCCAGCGTGGCCGGATTCGGGCGGTATGCCCGAACCACATGCGGCTGGGCCCGGTTTCCGGGACCTGACGCATGTGGTTCGAGCACGCCGGACGCGCTCACCCCCTTACCCAGCCGCAGTTGACGTTCGCCGGCAGAACCAAGCCGTCACACGGCCCGCCGCTGGTAACGCGCAGCTCGGGCGCGTGGCCGCGGCTTCAGCGCAGCGCGCCGTCGAGGAAGCCGACGACGCGGCTCTCATACACCTCCCGGTCCTCGTGGATGGCGTGCGTGTGGTGCGCGTCGGGGAGGTTCCAGTGCTCGACCGGCCCATCCGCCGCGGCCTCGTCGTAGAGGACGTTGAAGTCGCGCTCGACGTCCGTGCCGGCCGAGATCAGCAGGGTCGGCGACTCGATCGTCCGCACCTGGTCCTCGAGCGGGCGGCTCGGCGCATCGCCCGAGAGCAGCCGGATGGTCGAGAACATCACCCAGCCCGGCGCGGTGCCGAGCTCCGTGCCGCGCAGGCTCTCCCAGTCCGCGAACGAGCCGGCCGCCGCGCCGTCCGTGACGACCGCCGCGATGTCGTCGCGCTCGCCGGCGACGTCGATCAGCGCGTCGGCGCCGGTCGACAGCCCGATGGCTCCGATCCGGCCCGGATCGACGTCGTCGCGTTCCCGCAGGAACGCGAGCGCGCCGGAGATGTCCTTCGACCAGTCCCAGCCGTAGTTGTTCTCGCTGCCTTCGCTCTCGCCGCGCCCGCGCGCGTCGTACAGCAAAACGCCGTAGCCGTGGCGGGCGAGCATCTGCGCGTGGGCGACCGAGCCCTTGCGATCGCTGCTGCCGCCGTGCACCACGAGTACCGCGGCGCCGTTCTCCGAGGGGCGGTACCAGCCGGCGAGATCGAGCCCGTCGGACGCCTCGAACGCGACCTCCTGGTAGGCGGCGCCGGGCGGGGAGCCGACCGGCTCGCGCCACTTGTGCGTCGAGCCGATGCCCATGGCGATCGGAGCGAGCACCGCGACCGCCAGCACGCCCGCGGGCACGGCGACCGCACGCGAGCGCCAGGTGCCTTCGCCGCGGTGCCGCCAGGGGATGACGGCGGCGAGGGCGATGAGGACGACGCCGGCGACCGCGGCGGCGACGCCCGTGAGGTCGGCGCCGGCCGGCCCGCCGGCGTCCAGGTGGCCGATGTGCATCGCGCCGTTGACCAGCGCGAACAGGCCGAACGAGAAGGAGAGCGCCGCCTGCAGCCCGGGCCGCAGCCGCGGGAACACGATGATCGCGCCCACGCCGGCCGCGAGCGCGACCAGGCCGGCGAGCGCATGCTGCCCGAGGCCGAGGCCCGGCCCGCGGTGGACGAACGCGTCGTCCACCGCGTGCACGAGCGCCACGAGCGTGGCGATGACGAATACGCGCCTCATCGTGCCAGCGCCTCGTCGAAGAAGCCGACCACGCGCCGCTCGTACTCCTCGGGCCGCGCCTGCAGACCGCCGACGTGGTGTGCCTCGGGGATCTCCCACAGCGTTGCGTTCGTCGCCGCCCGCGCGGGCGTAGTCGCGGTTGAGCTCCTCGCCGTGGCCGCTGTTCGGCGCCGCGATCAGCAGCAGGGGCTGCTCGGCCCGCGCCGCCAGGTCCTTCAGGCTGTCCGGCGGCGACTGGTTCGAGAACACCGCGACCGACGCGGTCTTGGTGACGGACATCAGCCCGCCGAGCACCTTGCTCAGGCCGGGCTCGTCGTGGAGCTTGTCCTCGTTGTACGAGCGCGCGCCGGCGCCGTCGGACACCACGGCCTCGAGCTCGTCGGTCTCGGCCGCGGCCTCGATCATCATCTCGCCGCCGACCGAGAGCCCGATGCCGCCGATGCGGTCGTCTTCGACGTCCGGCCGGCGCTGGAGATAGTCGATCGCGGCCATGACGTCGGCCTCGCCGCCCCAGCCCCAGGCATTCGGCGTGCCTTCGCTGCGGCCCTCGCCGCGGCGGTCGAACAGCAGCACGCCGTAGCCGTGGCGGGCGAGCATCCGCGCCTGCCTCTGCGACCCGTTGCGGCCGGGGAAGGAGATCACTGCGGCGCCGTTGCGCGAGGGGATGTACCAGCCCTCGAGCTCGAGGCCGTCGGCGGTCTCGAACGTCACATCCTCGTGTGGTACGCCGAGCTGGTTCGGCCGGCACGACCGCGCGTGCGGTGTGGACGGTCCCGTAGCTGTAGCCGACCACCACCACCAGGACGGCGGGGACGAACGCGGCGGCGCCGATGAGAGCGCGGCGCGGGTAGCGCCACCAGAGACTGCCCTCGGTGCGACGCGTCCGCCACAGCGTGACCGCGCCGACGCCCAGCAGCAGGACGCCCGCGGGGAGGCACAGGAGCCCGGTGAAGTCGTCGCCCGAAGCACCGACCTCACGGGCGTAGTGGAAGCCCTCGCTGCCGGCCGCGATGCCGAGCAGTCCGAAGGCGAGCGCCATCGCGCCCTGCCACGCACCTCGGATACGCGGAAAAGCCCAGGCGGCGAGCCCGAGCAGGCCGAGCGGGAGGAGGCCGCTGACGAGATGATCGCCGGCCGAGGTGCCGGGCTCGGGCTGGAGGAAGTTGTCGTCGAGCACGTGCAGCGCGATCAGCGCGATGCCGAGCCGGAAGAAGAGAGCCTTGGAGACACGAGTGGACATGGCTGCGAGCTTCTCGGGCGGCGGTCGCGACCGCGATGTGGCTCGCTCGTGTCCCGGCTCCCAGCGCGCTGGGGGTGCGCCGGTGCGGCTCTCCGAGCGTCAGGCCTGGAGAAACCGAAGCACCGCGAGCACGCGCCGGTATTCGCCGCCCGTGTCCGGCAGCCCGAGCTTCGTGAAGATGCCCGACACGTACTTCTCCGCGCTGCCGAGCGTGATGCCGAGGCGTTCGGCGACCGCGCGGTTCGAGAGGCCTTCGGCGACGAGCTGTAGGACCTCGCGCTCGCGCGGCGTGAGCGGCTCCAGCGGCCCGTTGTCGGTGCGGGCGGCGAGCAGGCGGGAGACCACCGTCGGATCGAGCGCGGACCCCCCGTTCGCAACACGGCGCAGCGTGGAGACGAAGTCCTCGACGTCGCCGACGCGATCCTTCAGCAGGTAGCCGAGCCGCTCCGGGCTCTCGGCGAGCGCGCGCGTCGCGGTGCCCGAGTCGACGTGCTGGGACAGGATCACGATCCCCATCTCCGGGTAGCTGGCGCGGATCTGCTGGGCGGCCCGCAGGCCCTCGTCGGAGTAGGTCGGCGGCATCCGGATGTCGACGATTGCAACGTCGGGCTGGTGGGCGTCTACTTCGCGCAGCAGCTCGTCCGCGGACGCGGACTGGCCGGCGACCTCGATGCCCGCGCCTTGGAGCAGCGCGGCGATCCCCGACCGCACCAGGAGGTTGTCGTCGGCGATGACTACGCGCACGGCAGCTCTGGGGTGACCCTCGTGCCGCGCCGCCGGGCTGGTCACGCGCAGGCGGCCGTCGAGCGCTTCGACGCGGTCGGCCAGCCCGCGCAGCCCCGTGCCGACGGTGTCGTCTGCGCCGCCGATCCCGTCGTCGGCGATCTCGAGCCGCACGCGCGGCCCCTCACGCGAGACGCGCACTGTGGCGTGGGTCGCTCGCGAGTACTTCGCGACGTTGGTCAGCGTCTCCGACGCGACGAAGTACGCCGCCAGCTCGACGGGCTCGGGCAGCGCGCCGCCGGTGTCGCACGACACTGTCGTCGGCACGGGCGATCGGTTCGCGAGGGCGTGGAGCGCGGCACCGAGCCCATGCTCGAGCACGGCGGGGTGGAGGCCGCGCGCCAGCTCGCGCAGCTCCGCGAGCGATCGCGCGAGCTCCTGGCCGATCGTAACGAACTGCGAGGATCTCCGTCCCGTGTTCCGGGACGACTTCGACGGCGGCGCGCTCGACACCGCTGCGCGTCGTGGGTGCGCTCGAGGCGCGCACTACCTGCCGATGTAGAGCTCGCGCGCCGAGAGTCGGCTGCGACTTCGACGGTCGCATCGGGTCCGAGCTGCGGCTGACGATCCCCGCCGGAGCAGCTCCGGGCCTGTCGTGCGGCGAGTGCAGACGATGCCGCCGCTGCGGCCCTCCGACTCGACTCGCGCGCATGCCAGTCGTCGGCGTCTCGGCAGTGCTGCGGGCGAGGTCGGGACCACGTAGGCCCGGGCACGGCATCCAGCGAGCGACGCAGCCGGGGTCGCCGAGGGTCTGGCAGCCGTTCCGCGACGGCCTCGTGGTCCGCGAGCACCAGCCGGCTCACTGGGGCTGGACGCCGCACCACGGGCTGCTCGAAGTGCGCGCGCGCATGGACCTCGGCCCGCGGTCGATGGCCTCGGTGTGGATGGTCGGGATCGAGGATCGGCCGGAGCGGAGTGGCGAGATCTGCGTCTTCGAGGTCTTCGGCGACGCGCTCGAGGACGGTGTCGCCGCTGTCGGTGCCGGGGTGCACCCGTTCCGCGATCCGGCGCTCAGCGACGAGTTCGACGCGCCGCGGATGCCGATCGATGTCTCCGAGCCGCACGTCTACGCCGCCGACTGGCGGCCTGGCCGCGTCGACTTCCTGATCGACGGCCGGCCCGTGAAGACCGTCCACCAGGCGCCGGACTACCCGATGCAGATGATGGTCGCGGTGTTCGACTTCCCGGCGAAGGGCGACTCGGACCACGTGCCCGAGCTGGCCGTCGACCACGTCCGCGGAGCATGAAGCTGGTCGCGATCGGGACCGTCGAGTCGCCGCTGACCGACCGCGCCTCGGCGCCCAAGCAGGGCGACGAGGGGGCGCCCGAGGCGTGGCTGGCGTTCGAGCCGGCCTTCGCCGACGCGCTCGACGGCATCGCGGCCGGCGACGTGTTGCTCGTGCTCACGTGGCTCGACCGCGCCCGGCGCGACGTGCTGCGCGTACATCCGCGCGGCGACCCGAGCCGCGCGGAGCAGGGCGTCTTCAACACCCGCTCGCCCGACCGGCCGAACCCGATCGGCCTGCACCGGGTGACGGTCGCGGAGATCGAGGGCACGCGGATGCGGGTCCGCGAGCTCGAGGCGCTCGACGGCACCCCGATCGTCGACGTCAAGCCGCTCCTGCGCGCGGTCGACGAGCGCTAAGGGTTGACGGCCAGGAACACGAACGCGCCGAACAGCACCAGGTGCACGACGCCCTCCTGCAGCGTCGCGCGGCCGGGCACGACCGTCAGCGCGCCGACGACGATCGTGATCGCCAGCAGGACGGTCTCCTTGGAGCCGAGCCCGAGGATCAGCGGCCCATCGAGCCAGATCGTGGCGAGCGCGATCGCCGGGATCGTGAGCCCGATGCTCGCGATCGCGGACCCGAACGCGAGGTTGAGGCTGGTCTGGACGCGGTCGCGCCGGGCCGCTCGGACGGCCGCGAGCGTCTCCGGCAGCAGCACGAGCAGCGCGATCACGACGCCGACCGCCGAGTGCGGGAACCCGGCGCTCTCCACCGCGTCCTCGATCGGCTTCGACTCGGTCTTCGCGAGCCCGACCACGTCCACGAGCGCGACGAGCAGCAGCCCCAGGCTGATCAGCGCCGCGCGGTTCGCAGGCGGAGCGGCGTGCTCCTCGTCGCTGTGCGAGCCGACGGGCAGGAAGTAGTCGCGGTGCCGGATCGTCTGCACGAACACGAACGACCCGTACAGGACGAGCGAGGCGATGGCCGCGAACGTGAGCTGGGCCGTCGAGAACTCGGGACCGGGGCGGCTCGTCGTGAACGTCGGCAGAACGAGGCAGAGCGTGGCCAGCGTCGACACGGTGGCGAGCGCCGTGCCGGCCCCCTCGGCGTTGAACGTCGCCAGGCGCCGCCGGAGCGCGCCCAGGAGCAGCGAGATCCCGACGATGCCGTTGCAGGTGATCATGACCGCCGCGAACACCGTGTCGCGCGCGAGCGTCGCCGTCTCGGAGCCGCCCGACACCATCAAGGTGACGATCAGCGCGACCTCGATCACCGTTACCGCAACCGCGAGGACGAGCGACCCGAGCGGCTCGCCGACTCGGTGAGCGACGACCTCGGCGTGATGCACGGCCGCGAGCACCGAGCCGACCAGGAAGAGGCCGACCACCACCACGACCGCGGGCGCGGGGTCGGTCCCCCACGTGAGCGCGAGCGGGATCAGCGCGAGCAGCGGTACGGCAACGGTCCAGCGTGCCGTCATGCCGCCAAGGATGCCGTGTCAGCCGGAGGCCGCGATCGCCTGGTCGACTGCGTCGGGGGAGAGCACCGCCTCGATCACCATGACGGCGGCGCCGATCACGCCTGCGCGGTCGTCGAGGGTGGAGCGGGCGATCCGGATGCTGCGGGTGGCGAGCGCGGTCGAGCGGCGGTAGACGACTTCGCGCACGCCGGCGAGCAGGTGCTCGTCGGCGTGCGCGATGTCGCCGCCGATCACGATCACGCCGGGGTTGAAGAAGTTCACGGCGCTGGCCAGCACGCCGCCCAGCTCGCGGCCGGCCTGGCGCACCAGGCGCATCGCTTCCGGGCGCCCGTCGCGGACGTGTCTGACCACGTCGCGGCTGTTGTCGGCGCTGATGCCGGCCTCGGTCAGGCGGGCGGCCATGGCGCCGCCGCCGGCGATCGCCTCAAGACAGCCCAGGTTGCCGCAGCGGCAGATGACGTCGTCGTGGTCGGGGACGTGGATGTGGCCGATGTCTCCGGCCGCGCCCTGGGCGCCGCGGTGGATGCGCCCGTCGGTGATCACCCCGCACCCGATCCCCGTCCCGACCTTGACGAACAACAGGTGCGCCGTATCGCGCCAGCGCGCCCAGTACTCGCCGAGGGCCATGATGTTGACGTCGTTGTCGACCAGCACCGGCGCCCCGTAACGCTCGCGCAACCGGGCGGAGACGCCGTAGCCGTCCCAGCCCGGCATGATCGGCGGCGCCACCGGCGTACCGGTCGCGAACTCGACCGGCCCCGGAACACCGACCCCGACACCGCGCACGTCGCGCTGCGAGAGCGAGCTCTCGGCCAGCAGGCCGTCGAACGTCTCCTCGAGCCAGCTGAGGACCGGATCGGGACCGTCGGCGATCGGGATGTCGGCCCGGGTCTCGACCAGCACGTCGCCCGCGAGGTCGGTCATCGCCACCCGCGAGTGGGTGGCGCCGAGGTCGGCGGCGAGAACCACGCCTGCGTTGCGGTTGAAGGCGAACGTCTTCGGCGGCCGGCCGCCGGTCGAGGCGCTCGCGCCCGCCGGAACCACCAGTCGCTGGGCGAGCAGGGCATCCATCCGCTGGGCGACGGTCGAGCGTGCGAGGCCCGTGAGCGCCACGAGCTCTGCGCGGGTGCTCGCCCGCCCGTCGCGGATCAGGCGCAGCATCGCGCCGGCGCCGGTCCCGGCCGCGGGCCCGTTGCCACCGGTCGTCGCGTTGGCGCTGACGTCGTAGCGCTGGACCCCGTCGATCTCGTCGCTGCCCGACGCGTCCGTCATCAGGTAGCAGAATGCCACAAGGTGGCGGGTTGCGTCTTGCTTTGCTCCAGCATTGCGCCGAATTTACCAGCCCACATCGTGGCTTTCGCTTGACGCTCGACAAAAGTGGGCGGCTGCGCCGTCAGGTCTGCGCCTGAGGGGCGTAGCCGGCCGCGCGACCCGCCTCCGCCAGGCGCTCCGCCATCCGGCGGTTCGCCTCGTCGATCATCTCGCCCTCGAACATCGCCGCGCCACGGCCGCTCTCGGTCGCCTCGCGGTAGGCGGCCAGCACGGCCTCGGCGCGCTCCCACTCGTCGCGCGCGGGGGTGAAGACCTCGTTGACGGTGGCGATCTGGCGCGGGTGGATCGTCCACTTGCCGTCCATCCCCAGTGCGCGGGCGAGCCGCGCGCGGGCGCGCAGGCCCTCGTCATCGTCGAACGCCGCGTACGGGCCGTCGATCGCCTGGATGCCGGCCGCGCGGGCCGCGACCACCAACCGTGAGAACACGTAGTTGAGGTGGTCGCCGGGGTAGTGCTCGGGGGCGCCGCCGATCGTCGTGATCGGGATGCCGACGGCGGCGCTGTAGTCGCCCGGCCCGAAGATCAGCGTCTCCATCCGCGGCGAGGCGGTGGCGATCGCCTCGCACGCGAGCAGCCCGGTGGCGTCCTCGATCTGGGCCTCGATGCCGATCCGGCCCGGCTCGAGGTCGCGCGCCAGCTCGATCTGCGTCAGCAGCTTGGCGGTCATCTCGACGTCGCCGGGCGTCCGCACCTTCGGCACCATCACGGCGTCGAGCCGGTCGCCGGCCTGCTCGACCACGTCGATCAGGTCGCGGTAGTAGTGCGGCGTATCGGTCCCGTTGACCCGGACGACCACGGTCCTGCCGCCGAAGTCGCTCTCGCGCAGGGTCTCGATGACGAGCTCGCGGGCGCGCGCCTTCTCGCTCGCCGCGACGGCGTCCTCGAGGTCGAGGAACACCTCGTCGGCGTCCAGCCCCGCCGCCTTGGCCAGGAAGCGCTCGCTGGAGCCGGGGACGGCGTGGCAGCTGCGGCGGGGGCGCATCGGACGGGCAACCCTACAGGCGCCGCTAGCCTGAGGATCCCGGTGCGTTCGGTGCTTCTGGCCATCCTCGTGCTCGCGTTCGGCGCCCCGGCGGCGCAGGCTGCGGTGACCGTCGACATGCGGGTGTCGCCGGCGGAGATCCGCTACGGCGAGCCGGCTCAGATCACCGGCACGGCGCTGCTCGACGGCGCGCCGTTGGCGAGCCGGCGCGTCCGCCTGGAAGGGCGGCGCTATCCGTTCGAGGGCGGCTTCCGGGTGCTCGACGAGGCGGTCACGGCGGCCGACGGCGGGTACAGGTTCGAGCGCGAGCTCGATCGCAACTGGGTCCTGCGGGTCCGGGTCGACGACGCGGTCTCGAAGCGTGTGCGGGCGTACGTCTTCCCGGCCTTCACGCTGTCGTTCCGCGCGCGCAACTCGCGGGTCGTCCGGCTCACTCAGCGCTATCGGGTGCCGCGCGGAGTCCGGCTCGAGAAGCCGACGATCTTCTACGTCGCCCGCCGCGGCGCCGGCCGTGCGCCGCGGGCTGCGACCGTGGAGCTCGAGCGCCTCCGCGCCGGCCGCTACCGCTCGACCACGCTGGTCCGGATCCCGTCGGCGTGGAAGGGCCGCTTCCGGTACGCGAGCTGCTTCCGGTACACGGGCGGCAGCGGGATGGGCGACCCGCATTCCTCCTGCCCCCACCGGTTCCGCTTCTAGAGCTCGTACGCCGCGGCCAGCTCGGGGTCCTTGCGGGCCAGCATCTCCGCCAGGTCGACCATGACCCGGCATTGCTTCCAGGTCGCGTCGTCCTGCATCTTGCCGTCGATCATGTGGACGCCGGCGCCGTCGGGGATCGCCTCGATCACCTTCTTGGCGAACTTCACCTCGTCGGGGTCGGGGGAGAAGACCCTGCGGGCGACGTCGATCTGCGCCGGGTGCAGCGACCACGCGCCGACGCAGCCCATCAGGTAGGCGGCGCGGAACTGCGCCTCGCAGCCCTCGAGGTCGCGGATGTCGCCGAACGGGCCGTAGAAGGGGAGGATGCCGGCGGCCGCGCAGGCGTCGACCATGCGGCCGAGCGTGTAGTGCCAGAGGTCCTGCTGGGCGCCGGTGCGGGGTGCGTCACCCTCGGGGTCCGACAGCACGCGATAGCCGGGGTGGCCGCCGCCGACGCGGGTCGTCTTCATCCGCCGGCTCGCCGCGAGGTCGGCCGGCCCGAGGCTCATGCCCTGCATCCGCGGGCCGGCGGTCGCGATCTCCTCGACGTTCGCGACGCCCTGCGCGGTCTCCAGGATCGCGTGCACGAGGATCGGGCGGTCGAGCTGCGCCCGCGCCTCGAGCTGGGCGAGAAGCCGGTCGACGTAGTGGATGTCCCAAGGACCCTCGACCTTCGGGATCATCACGACGTCGAGCCGGTCGCCGATCTCGCCCACGAGCTGCGTCAGGTCGTCGAGCACCCACGGCGACTCGAGCGCGTTCACGCGCGCCCACAGCGCGGTCTCGCCGAGCTCGATCGTCCTCCCGACCTCGATCAGGCCGGTGCGGGCGGCCTCCTTGCGGTCGACCGGGATCGCGTCCTCGAGGTTGCCGAGCAGGATGTCGGTCCTGGTCGCGACGTCGGCCGCCTTGGCGACCATCTTCTCGTTGCTGAAGTCGAGGAAGTGGATCATCCGGCTCGGCCGGACGGGGATCTCACGGAGCGGCTGGGGGGCTCCGATCGCGAGCGGCTGGAAGAACGAACGGGGGCTGCGCATGGCTACGGACCCTAAAGTCCCCGGGCGTATGAGCACTTCAGTCGACACCGATCAGCGCTCCCGCGAGGCGACGGGGGCGCACCCGTACGGCCGCTATCTCGAGGAGTTCGAGGTCGGTGCCGTCTACAAGCACTGGCCGGCCAAGACGGTGACCGAGGCGGACGACCACCTGTTCTGCCTGATCACCATGAACCACCACCCGCTGCACATCAACGACGTCTACGCCTCCCGGTCGCAGCAGGGCCGCAATGTGGTGGTGGGGCCGTACGTGTACTCACTCGCGCTCGGCATGAGCGTCTCCGACATCTCCGGGAAGGCGATCGCGAACCTCGCGACCGAGGAGCTCAGCCATCCCGCGCCGGTGTTCCACGGCGACACGCTGTTCGCCGAGACCGAGGTGCTCGAGGTGCGCGAGTCTCGGTCCAAGCCGGACCGCGGGACCGTGAAGGTCCACACGCGCGTGCTCAATCAGGACGGCGTGCTGGTGGCCGAGTTCAAGCGGCTCGTGCTCGTGCCGAAGCGGCCGGGCTAGCTGGTTGATCCGGAGCGCATGGTGGTCGCAGTGCCGGCCAACTGCGGCTGGGTGGGGCAGCGGCGGAGCTGCCCGCGCGGCCGATAGCTGCCGGCGTTGTGGGAATCTCCAATGGGTGCTGTGTCCTGGGTGTCGAATAACGACACTTAGGCAGCACAGCGTTCCTCGAACCGCGCTCACCGGCTCGTATGAGGTCCGATCGCGCCGTGTGTGCGGTTGCGGCGGCGATTTCTGCGCGATCTCCGGCCCGCTCCGCCGGCTCCGTTGTAGAAATTCACAACGAGCCGGTCGCGGCCGCTCACGGACCGGCCACGCGACCGGCGTCGCCGCTCCCCACCCAGCCGGGGTTCGCCGAACCCGCCGCGCCCAACCGTGACCCGCTCGCGCCCCGCACGGGGGCTCCCTCACCGCCGATCTAGACGCGGCGCGCCCGCGCGCGGGCACGCGGCGCGGTGATCCCGCGGCGGACCGCGCCGAGCGCGCGGGCGACCGGACCCCGGGCGGCGATGCCGGTGATGACGACGGCGGCCAGGATGAGCTCGAGGATCAGCGGGGTCGGGCTCGGGCCGGCGGGGGCGGTCGAGGCTGCTGCCGGGGCGGCGAGCAGCAGAAGGGCTGTCGTGGTCGCGAAGGCGAGGCGGCGCAGGGTCATGCGGCGGAGCGTTCCGGGCGCCGCTTGTCGAATCCTTGGCGCGGCCTTGGCGTCAGCGAGTCGGCGGCCCGGCGGCCGGGATCTCGACCCGGCCCGGCTCGCCCTCGCCCCGCCACAGGAACCGCTGCGCGTACCAGGCGCCGCCGGGTGCGGTGCGCTCCCAGCCGGCCGCCAGTAGAGCCTGGATCAGGGCCTTGACGCCGACCACCATCTCCGGAGTCGGAGGCTCGGGGTCGGTCATCAGCGTCCACTTGAGGGGAGGCGACTCCCCGATCGGCTTCCGGCGGCCGTCGCCGGGCGGTCCGGCCATCGCCCGGAACGTCGACTTCACGTAGCCCGCCTTCCACGCGATCTCGCACGTCCACAGCCCGGCGGCCTCCGCCGGCCAGGGCCGTCCGTGCGGGAACCCACGCACGGGAGCGGCGTCCGGTCCGGGCCGCGCCGGGGCCGGCGGGCGGGCGGCGGGAGGGGAGGCGGGCCGCGGCGAAGGGGCCGCCACCCTCTCCGGAGCGTCGACCTGCCGCTTCGAGGGCCCGACCCACCTCTGTTCACGAGGCTCGTCGGCCGGTCGCTCGGGTGCGGACGCCGAGGCGGCGGGAGCCGGCGCCGGCGCAGCGCGCGGCGGTTCCGGCACAAAGTCGTGCTCGGGCGGCGGGGCGGCAGGTTCGGGTTCGGGGTCGGAGGCGACGGGTTCAGGTTCGGGCTCCGGCGCGGGCTCGGGCTCAGGGGCCGGCTCGGGTTCGGGCTCGTAGGCGACGGGCTCCGGTTCGGGTTCGGGCTCCGGCTCGGGCTCCGGCTCGGGCTCGGGGACCGGCTCCGGCTCGGGTTCGGCCGCCACAGGCTCCGGCTCGGGTTCGAGCTCGGGGGCCGGCTCGGGTTCGGGTTCGTAGGCGACGGGCTCCGGTTCGGGCTCGGGCTCGGGGACTGGCTCGGGTTCGGGTTCGTAGGCGACGGGCTCCGGTTCTGGCTCGGGCTCGGGCGGGGGGACCGGGTCGGGTTCGGGTTCGGCGGCGATGGGCTCCGGCGCGTGGCTCGGGCTCGGGCTCGGGCTCTGGTTCCGGCTCGGGCTCGGGTTCCGGCTCGGGCTCGGGTTCCGGCTCGGGCTCGGGCTCTGGTTCCGGCTCGGGCTCGGGTTCCGGCTCGGGCTCGGGCTCGGGTTCGCGGCTCGGGCTCTGGTTCCGGTTCGGGCTCGGGCTCTGGTTCCGGCTCGGGCTCTGGTTCCGGCTCGGGCTCTGGTTCGGGCTCGGGCTCTGGTTCGGGCTCGGGCTCTGGTTCGGGTCTCGGGCTCGGGCTCGGGCTCTGGCTCGGGCTCCGGCTCTGGTTCGGGCTCCCGCTCCGGCGGCGGGGCTGCGAGCCGGCGTTCGGGTTCGTCGAACTCGGGCTCCGGTTCGCGTTCCGGCGGCGCGGCGGGCTCGGGCGGGGGTGGGGCCGGGGGTGCGGGCGCGGTGGCTCGGATGACCGCGGGGTGCGGGACCGGCGGCGGGCGCTCGAAGGCTTCCCGGCGGCGTGCGGCCCGGCGGCGCCGCTGCACCGTGCCGGCGGTCAGGCCGACCGCGAAGGCGAGCACGATCCCGGCCGCCAGGGCGGGAACCGGCAGTCCGTCCGAGGCCCCGGGCCCCGACACCGCCGCGAAGGCCGGGCACGCGGCGGCCAGCGACCCGACGACCACCACCGCGACGACAAAAGACCAGCTCTTTCGCAGGTAATCGATGGTGGACCGCGGGAGGCGCGGCATGCCTAGACGTTTCTCCAGTTCTTCGTTCGGTTGGACCGATTGCTGAATCCAGGTTTGCCCGGGTGTGGCAAAGTCCCTCTTTCCCCCCGACCCGAAGAGGTTGACTGCCACGTGACGATCGAGACCGCCGCCCTGACCTCCAACGAGAAGCTGCTGAGCTGGGTAGAGGAGATCGCCGAGCTCACCCAGCCGGCCGCGATCCACTGGTGCGACGGGTCAGCGGAGGAGTACGACCGTCTCGCGCAGCACCTGGTCGACGCAGGCACGTTCGAGCGCCTCAGCGAGGCCAAGCGCCCGAACTCGTACCTGGCGCTCTCCGACCCCAGAGATGTGGCTCGTGTCGAGGACCGCACGTTCATCTGCTCACAACAAGAAGAAGACGCCGGGCCGACCAATAACTGGCGCGACCCCGCCGAGATGCGCGGGCTGTTGACGGAGAGGTTCAAAGGGGTGATGCGCGGCCACACCATGTACGTCGTCCCCTTCAGTATGGGACCGCTGGGCTCTCCGATCGCCGAGATCGGCGTCCAGCTGACCGACTCGGCGTACGTGGCGACCTCGATGCGGATCATGACCCGCATGGGCAAGGACGCGCTCGACGTGCTCGGAGACGAAGGCGACTTCGTGCCCTGCCTGCACTCCCTCGGCGCGCCCAACGACACCAGCTCGTGGCCGTGCAACGAGGAGAAGTACATCGTCCACTTCCCGGAGACGCGCGAGATCTGGTCGTACGGCTCCGGCTACGGCGGCAACGCGCTGCTGGGCAAGAAGTGCCTCGCCCTCCGCATCGCCTCGGTGATGGCGCGCGACGAGGGCTGGCTCGCCGAGCACATGCTGATCATCAAGGTCACCGACCCGGACGGCCGCGCGAAGTACATGACCGGCGCGTTCCCGAGCGCCTCGGGCAAGACCAACCTGGCGATGATGGTCCCGAACCTGCCGGGCTGGAAGGTCGAGACGATCGGCGACGACATCGCGTGGATGAAGTTCGGCGACGACGGCCGCCTCTACGCGGTCAACCCCGAGGCCGGCTTCTTCGGCGTCGCGCCCAACACCAGCTACGCCACGAACCCGAACGCGATCAAGGCGATCAAGAAGAACACGATCTTCACCAACTGCGCGAGGACCGACGACGGCGACATCTGGTGGGAGGGCGGCACCCCCGACCCGCCCGCGCGCGCGGTCGACTGGAAGGGCGACGACTGGACGCCCGACTCGGCCGCCAAGGCGGCCCACCCGAACGCCCGCTTCACCACCCCCGCCGCGCAGTGCCCCTCGATCGCGCCCGAGTGGGAGGACCCCGACGGCGTGCCGATCGACGCCTTCCTGTTCGGCGGCCGCCGCGCCAACGTCGTGCCGCTCGTGCGCGAGGCGTTCGACTGGGAGCACGGCACCTTCACCGGCGCCACGATGAGCGCGGAGACCACGGCCGCCGCCGCCGGCGAGGTCGGCGCCCTGCGCTTCGACCCGATGGCGATGCTGCCGTTCTGCGGCTACAACATGGCCGACTACTTCGGCCACTGGCTGAAGCTGGGCCACCGCGAAGGCGCGAAGCTGCCCGGGATCTTCATGGTCAACTGGTTCCGCAAGGACCGGGATGGCAAGTTCCTGTGGCCGGGCTTCGGCGACAACGCGCGCGTGCTGGCGTGGATCTTCCGCCGCCTCGACGGCGACGCGGGGGGACGTGAGACGCCGATCGGGTGCGTGCCGCGGCCCGAGGACCTCGACACCAGCGGGCTGGACCTCCAGCCCGAGCAGCTCGAAGAGCTGCTGAGCGTCGACGAGGACGGCCTGCGCGCCGAGCTCGGCCAGGTCCGGGAGTTCCTCGACCGCTTCGGCGACCGGCTGCCACAAGAGATCCGCACCCAATTCGAGACGCTTCAGCACAGGCTGGCATAGACCTGCCCGGCAGGTCATGATTGGAGATGCAGTGAGCCTCGCGGAGGAGACCGAGGCCGGCGCCTCGCCGGCCAGCGCCCTGCTCGAGCTGATCGGGGAGAAGGTCCCCGCCGAGCGCGCGGACGCGATCCGCGCGTTCGCGCGGGCGTACCTGCGCCGCCTGGCAGGCGACGCGTCCGAAGGCATCTCGCCCGACCACCTGCTGGCCGAGGTGCTGGGCGTGTTCGAGTTCGCGTCCAGGCGCGACGAGCCGGTCGCCGTGCGCGCGTTCAACCCGACTCTGGCCGAGCACGGCTACGAGCCGCTCGGGTCGGTGGTGGAGACCAACACCGACGACTGGCCGTTCCTGGTCGACTCGATGTCCGCCGCGCTCGAGGCGCACCGGCTCGAGGTCGTACGCCTGCTCCATCCGGTCGTCGGCGTCGAGCGCGACGGCGACGGCCGCATCACCTCCGTCGGCCGCGCGCGCGACGCGGCGCACCGCGAGTCGGTGATGCACTTCGACCTCGCGCGCAGGCTGAACGACGAGCAGCTGGAGGAGGTCGAGCACGCGGTCCGCGACGCCCTGGTCGCCGTCCGCAAGGTGGTCACCGACTTCGAGGCGATGACCGAGCGGGTCGACGACATGATCACGGTCGCCCGCGCCGGCACGTCGCGCTATCCGCGCGACGAGGTGCACGAGGTCGCCGACTTCCTCGAGTGGCTCCTGCGCGGCAACTTCGTGCTGCTGGGCGCGCGCGAGTACGACATCTCCGCGAAGGGCATCTGCGTCGTCGACGGCTCGGGGCTCGGAATCCTGCGCGACGAGGAGCGCTCGACGTTCGCGACCCACGTGCCGCTGGCCCAGCTCCCGGCCGGCGTGCGCGAGCGCGCCACCACCGGCGACCTGCTGCTGGTGGCCAAGACCAATGCCGTCTCGCCGGTGCACAAGAACGAGCGGATGGACTACATCGGCGTCCGCCGCGTCTCCCGCAGCGGCGAGATCGACGGCGAGTCGCGGCTGCTCGGCCTGTTCACATCCAAGGCGTATGCCGAGCGCGCCTCCGAGACGCCGCTGCTGCACCGCAAGCTGCGCCAGGCGCTCGACGCCGAGGACCTCATCGAGGGCTCGCACGACTACAAGGCCGCGGTCACGCTGTTCGACTCGTTCCCGAAGGAGGAGCTGTTCGCCGCGCCGGTCGACGACCTCCGCCGCGCCGTCGTCGCGCTGCTCGGGCTCGAGGGCTCGAACCGGGTGCGGCTGCTGGGCCGTCGCGACGCCGACGGCCGCAGCGCGTCGCTCATCTTCGCCCTCCCGCGGGCGCGCTACAGCGCCGAGCTCGTCTCGCGCGTGTCCGCGTTGCTGCGGGAGCGCTTCGACACGTCGTCCGTCGAGGCGTACCACGTGCTGGACGAGGGCCAGCGGGCACGCGTGCACTTCTCCGCGCACTCCGCCGAGGGCCTGCCGGAGGTCTCGCTGCGCGACCTCGAGGAGGAGGCGATCGCGCTCGCCCGCACGTGGGACGACGAGCTCGCCGCCGCGCTCGAGCGCAAGGGCGGCCGCGTGCTGGCGAGCACCTGGGCCTCACGCTTCCCGGACTACTACAAGGGCTACACGAAGCCGGAGACGGCCGCGGTCGACATCGCCTGCTTCAGGCGGCTCGACGCCGGCGAGTCGTTCGTGGTCAGCCTGCACCCGATCGGCGGCGCACGGACGACGCGTGTCGCGCTGTACAAGCGCGGCGCCAAGATCGAGCTCTCGCAGGCGATGCCGATGCTCGAGGACCTCGGGTTGCGCGTGATCGAAGAGATCTCCACACGCCTGCGTGGCCCGAAGGAGCTGTGGGTGCAGGAGTTCCGCGTGCTCGGCCCGGGCGAGCGGGCGCTCGACCTCGATGACGTCGGAGACCGCGTGGCGGAGGCGATCGCGGCCGTCTATCGCGGCGAGGACGAGTCCGACCCGCTCAACCAGCTCGTGATCACGGCCGGACTCGACCGCGGCCAGGTCGCGATCCTGCGCGCGTACCGCAAGTACCGCCAGCGCATCGGCTCGCGCTTCACCGAGGGCTACCAGAACGACGTTCTGGTGGCGAACTCGCCGATCACGGCCAAGCTCGTGCGCTACTTCGAGCTGCGCTTCGACCCCGACATCGAGACCGACGAGGCCGCCGAGCGCGACCTGCGCGACGAGATCCTCGCCGACCTCGAGGAGGTCGCCTCGATCGACCACGACCGGATCCTGCGCAACCAGCTCGGCGCGGTCGATGCGACCCTGCGCACGAGCGCGTTCAAGGAGGGGCGGGGGGCGACCGCGTTCAAGCTCCGCTCGGCCGACGTCCCGGCGATGCCGATGCCGGCGCCGGAGTACGAGATCTACGTCTACTCGCAGGACCTCGAGGGGATCCACCTGCGCGGCGGCAAGATCGCGCGCGGCGGCATCCGCCACTCGGACCGGATGGACTACCGCACCGAGGTCTACGGGCTGATGCGCGCCCAGCTGACCAAGAACGCGATCATCGTGCCGGCGGGCGCCAAGGGCGGGTTCATCGTCAAGCGCTCGCCGATCGACCGCGAGGCGGTCGAGCAGTCGTACGTGACCTACATCCGCTCGCTGCTGGACGTCACCGACAACCTGGTCGACGGCTCGGTCGTGCATCCGGACCGGGTGCGGGTGCGCGACGAGCACGACACGTACCTGGTGGTGGCGGCCGACAAGGGCACCGCGACGTTCTCGGACACCGCCAACCGGGTGGCCGCCGAGTACGGCTTCTGGCTCGACGACGCGTTCGCCTCCGGCGGCTCGGTCGGCTACGACCACAAGAAGCTCGGGATCACCGCCCGCGGCGCGTGGGAGTCGGTCAAGCGGCATTTCCGCGAGCTGGGGCTCGACCCGGCGACCGACGAGTTCACCGCGGTCGGGATCGGCGACATGTCCGGTGACGTGTTCGGCAACGGCATGCTGCTGTCGGACAAGATCAAGCTGATCGCCGCCTACGACCACCGGAACGTGTTCGTCGACCCCGATCCCGACCCGGCGGCTTCGTTCGCCGAGCGGCGGCGTCTGTTCGAGCTCGCCGGCTCCTCGTGGGAGGACTACTCGCGCGACGTGCTGTCCGAGGGCGGCGGCGTCTTCAAGCGCGACGCGAAGTGGATCGAGTTGTCCCTGCGCGCCCGCGAGCTGCTCGGCATCGACGAGGAGCGCGTGGCGCCGAACGAGGTGATCCGGGCGATCCTGCGGGCGCAGGTCGACCTGCTGTGGAACGGCGGCATCGGCACGGTGGTGAAGGCCTCGACCGAGACCGACGCCGACGCCAGCGACCGCTCGAGCGACGCGATCCGCGTGAACGCCGGCGAGCTGCGCGCACGGGTGGTCGGCGAGGGCGGCAACCTCGGGCTCACACGTCGGGCGCGGGTCGAGTACGCCGCCCACGGCGGGCTGATCAACGCCGACTTCATCGACAACTCGGCCGGCGTCGACTGCTCCGACCACGAGGTCAACCTGAAGATCCTGCTCGGATTGGCCGAGCATCGCGGCGAGATGACGCGGCCCGAGCGCGACGCGCTGATGGAGGCGGTCACCGAGGACGTGGTCGAGCACGTGCTCTACGACTCGTTCCTGCAGGCGCAGATCATCGCCCAGGAGGTCGAGCGGTCGGCCGGCCGGATGTTCGCCTACGAAGACCTGATCGAGCTGCTCGAGGAGACCCGGCTGCTCGACCGCGCGAGCGAGAACCTGCCCGTCACCGACGAGATCACCGAGCGCCGCCGCAGCGGGCGCCGGATGGAGCGGCCCGAGCTGGCGATCCTCGTGGCCTACGCCAAGCGGTGGGTCGCCCGGTCGCTGGAGGCGAGCGGCTTCTCGGACGACCCGTGGCTGGAGCGCGACCTGCGCGCGTACTTCCCCGACGCGGTGGTCGAGCGCTGCGGCCACCTGCTGCACGAGCACCCGCTGCGCACGCAGCTGGTCTGCATGAGCAACGCGAACTCGGTCGTCAACGCGCTCGGGCCGACGTTCGTGTCGCAGCTCGTGGCCGAGCGGTCGGCCGACGTGGCGGCCGTCGTGCGCGCCTTCCGGATCGCGGTCGCGGTGACCGGGGCGGACGAGCCGTGGGAGGCGATCGAGGGTCTCGACGACGTCGAGCGATCGACCCAGATGCAGCTGCTCGGCGGCGTCGACGCGCTGGTCGAGGCGACCGCCCGCTGGTACCTGATGTACGCGCCGGGGGCGCCGTTCGAGGAGACGGTCGCCGCCGGCCGCGACGGGTTCGTGCGGCTCGAGGCGGTGCTCGGCGACCTCGGCACCGAGGAGCGCCGGCGGCGCCGCGACGAGACGGTCGAGCGGCTGATCGCTGAGGGCGTCGCGCCCGCGATCGCGAGCGCCCACGCCCTCCGCGCCGAGCTCGTCCACGCGCCCGCGGTCGTCACCGCGGCCACTGCGACCGGCCGCTCGATCGAGGACGTCGCGCGTGTGTTCTTCGCGATCGGCGCCGAGCTCAAGCTCGACTGGATGGAGCGCGAGCTAGAGCGCGTGCGGTCCTCGACGCGGATGCAGCGGTGGGCGCTGCAGGCGGTGCGCGAGGACGCGTTCAAGGCGCGCCGCGACCTCGCCGAGGCGGCCCTGCGCGAGAGCCCGACCGCCGAGCCGCTGGTCGCGGTCGAGCGGTTCCTGCACGAGCACGCCGGCCAGACTGCGGCGCTGGAGTCGTTCCTGCGCGCCCTCGCCCGCGAGGGCGAGTCCGACCTCGCCGGCCTCGCGCTGGCGGTCCGTCAGCTCGGCGGTCTCGTCGGGCTGAGACCTACTGCTTGTAAGTCGTGAGGTTGCCGGTGCTGCCGGCCTTCTCCCACAGCTTCGTGGCGCCCTCGATGATCAGCCCGAATCCCGCGATGATGAGGATCCAGCCGAGGATGGCGCCGACGTACTGCACGGCGATCATGGACAGGATCCCGCCGACGAACGGGAGCCAGTATCTAGCCGTGCCGAGCACGCCCCGCATGTCGCGAGGGTACTCCCTCAGCGCCGGGCGCGGTAGCGCAGATGCGTCACGTCACGCCCGTCGGTGATCGCGAGCGAGCCCTCGAGCGCGACGCGTTCGACGCCGCGGATCATCGGGAGGCCACGAGCGCCCGCTTGCGGGCGGCATCGATGGCGTTCGTGAGCGTGGCGACATCGTAGGCGCCCTCGTGCCGGCGGCCGTTGATGAAGAACGTCGGCGTCCCGGCCACCCCGCTCGCGTCGGCGCTCGCCACGTCGTCCGCCACGCGGCCGACGTGCACGTGGCGGCGGATCTCGTCCCAGAAGCGCTCGCGGTCGAGGCCGAGCTCCTCGGCGTAGCGGTCGAGGTCGTCCGGATCGAGCTCGTCGGGGTCGCTGATGAGGAGGTCGTGCATCGGCCAGAACGCGCCCTGGGCGGCGGCGGCCTCGGCCGCCTCGGCGGCCATCTGCGCGCTGCGGTGGACGTCGTTGAGCGGCAGGTGGCGCCAGACGTAGCGGACGTCGTCCCCGAACTCGCCGAGCACCTCCCGGATCGCCACCTCGGCCACCGAGCAGTACGGGCACTCGTAGTCGCCGTACTCGAGCAGCGTCACCGGCGCGTCGACCGGCCCGCGGACGTGGTCGCGCGCCGGGTCGCCCTCCTCGGCAAGGTCGACGAGGTCCTCGGAGGTGCGGGAGAGCTGGCGGGCGCGGACGTCGGGCGGGAGGCGGCGGATCACTCTGAAGACCAGCCACGCGCCCAGCGCGGCGACGACGGCGGCCGCCAGCACGCCGACCTTCGCCTGCTCGAGCTGCTCGCCCTCGAACGCGAGGTTGGCGACCAGCAGCGAGATCGTGAACCCGATGCCGCATACGACCGCTCCGCCCACGCGCACCGGCCAGCTGAGCGCCATCGGGATCGGGCCCGGCCACAGCAGCGCCGCGAGGCGGCTGCCGAGCAGGATGCCGAGCGGCTTGCCGACGACGTAGCCGAAGAAGATCCCGAGCGTGATCGGTGAGCCGACGGCGTCGCGCACCAGGTCGCCGTCGACGTGGATCCCGATGTTGGCCAGCGCGAACAGCGGCACGATCACGAAGCTCGTCCACGGGTGCAGCCGGTACTGCAGCCGCTCGTTGGGAGAGATCGCGGCGGCGACGCCGAGCTGAGCCGAGCGGGCCAGCTGTGGCGACGGCTGCTCGCGGAAGGCGCGCAGCCGCTCGCTGACCTGCTCGAGGTCGGCGCGCGCCGGCGGGTAGGCGGCGGTGATCATCCCGACCGCGAGTCCGGTGATCACAGGGTCGATGCCCGCGTCGAGCAGCGCCGCCCACACCGCGAGGCCGAGCACCGCAGCGACCGGGCCGCGCCAGGCCGCCGGCGCATACCGCAGCGGGAGCAGCGCGAGGAACAGCACGGCGGCGACGGTCAGCGGCGCGAGCTCGACGCTCTCGGTGTAGACGGTCGCGATCACCAGAAGCGCGACCAGGTCGTCGAACACCGCGACCGTGAGCAGCGTGATCCGCAGGCGCGTGCCGCCGGGCGCCACCAGCGCCAGCAGTCCGAGGGCGAACGCAGTGTCGGTCGACATCGCGGCGCCCCAGCCGCCGGCTCCTTCGCCGCCGGCGTTGAAGGCGAAGTAGACGAGCACGGCGAGCCCCATGCCGCCGAGCGCCGCGCCGAGCGGGGTCGCGACGCGCCGGCGGTCGCGCAGCTGGCCGACGTCGAGCTCGCGCTTGGCCTCGAGCCCGACGACGAGGAAGAAGAACGTCATCAGCCCCTGGTTGACCCACTCGCGCAGCTCGAGCGAGATGCCGTGGTCGCCGAGCCGGATCGAGAGCTCGGTGGTCCAGACCGACTCGTAGGAGTCCGGCCACGGCGAGTTCGCCCACACCAGGGCGGCGACCGTGGCGCCCAGCAGCACGAGCGCGCCGCCGCTCTCGGTGTGCAGGAAGTCGCGCAGCGGCGCCGCCAGGTTGCGCGCCCACGCGGTCGTGTCTCGGAACGGAGCGCTGGTCACGTGCCGGCTACCGCCAGCGGGCGCTCAGTGCGGGTGCTCGCCGGTCGCGGCCGGCGGGCGCGACTCCTCGGCGAGCGAGGTGATCGTGAGCAGGCCGCGGGCGGCGTCCTCGAGCACGCCGGTCGCCTCCTCAATCGAGCGCGCGTACAGCTCCACGAGCAGGTGGACGACGATCTGGTCCTCGTCGTGCTTGTGGAAGCGCACGTGCGTGAAGAACTCGCGCGTGCCGTTGTCGCCGAACGCCGCGTACGCGAGCGAGTCGGCGGCGTCGGGCCCGGAGCACGACTCGACCGCGTCGGCGTCGACGGTCACGGTGCACGAGGCGACCCATGGCGTGCCCGCCACCATGCGCTCCCAGCGATCCTCGATCGGCTCGATGCGTCCGTTGTGGAACACCAGGTGCGGCTGGTCGTGCATGCAGTCGAGGCACTGCACGACCGCCTCCTGGAGCTCGTCGACCACCTCGGCCCGCTCGCCGGTCACCGGATCGATCCGGTGGATGCCCTCGTAGTGGACCTGGACCTCGAGCTCCTGCGACCAGCAGCGATAGCAGCGAAGCCAGGCGCCGATCGGTGCTGCTTCGGAACCCTCCATCGCAGCCATTCTATGCTCCGGCGAGTGCGGTACCTGGCCACGGCGGTCGCGCTGCTCGTGCTCGCGGGCTGCGGCGAGCAGGGCCCCTCGCCCGAGCAGCAGGTGCGCGACGCGGTCGCCGAGTTCGGCCGCGCGACCGCGGCGAAGGACTACCGGAGGCTGTGCGACCGGCTGCTGGCGCCGTCGCTGATCGAGGAGGTCGAGTCGATCGGCCTGCCGTGCGAGGTGGCTCTGCGCCAGGGGCTCGGGCAGGTGCGCGACCCGCGCCTGACCATCGGCCGCATCGTGGTGCGCGACGACCGCGCGTCGGCCCAGGTCCGCACGACCGCGGCCGGGGAGCAACCGTCCGAGGACACGCTCGAGCTCGTCGACGTGGACGGGTCGTGGAAGATATCCTCGCTGGGGACCTAGCGATGGCGGACGAGAAGATCAGCGACCACATCGAGGCGCTCGTCAAGGAGGAGCACGAGCTGCTCGACCGCGGCGGCCACGAGCGCGGGCTCGACGAGGCCGGGCACGCGCGGCTCGAGGAGGTCCGCGTCGAGCTCGACCGCTACTGGGATCTGCTGCGCCAGCGGCGAGCGCGGCGGCGCGCCGGCCAGGACCCCGAGGGCGCCAGCCCGCGCGACGCCGACACGGTCGAGCACTACCTGCAGTGACCGTCGCCTCCGACCACGGGCTCGACGGCTTCCTGCTGTGGAGCAAGGGCGACATGCGAGAGCAGATCGGGCGGTTCGCGGCCGAGGTCGCGCCTGCGCTTCGCGCGCTTTGACGCGCGTGGCGGTTCCGGCGAACGTCAACTGCGCTGGGTAGGGGAAGCGAGGGAGCCGCCCGCGGGGCCGGATCCGGACGTCTGCGGTGATCGCGGCGAACTTTGTGCGATTAGCGTCGGTTTCCGGGCCCTAACGCACATAGTTCGGGCACGCCGGCCCGTTCACCCCCTTACCTGCCGCCGTTGACGTTCGCTCGAGCCGCCGCGTGCCATGCTCCGACACGCCGTGATCGAGACGCTCGACACCCCGCACGGCCCCGCGCGGGCGCACCTTCACCCGGTCGACGAGCCGCGGCTCGCGGTCGTGCTCGGCCACGGCGCCGCCGGCGGCGTGACCGCGAAGGACCTCGTCAGGGCGACCAGGGCGGCCAACGAGGCGGGCGCTTCGGTCGCGCTGATCGAGCAGCCCTACAAGGTCGCGGGCCGCCGCTCGCAAGCTCCCGCCGCGCAGCTCGACGCCGCGTGGACCGCGGCGCTCGAGCAGCTGCCGTTCGACGGGCTGCCGCTGATCGCCGGCGGCCGCTCGGCCGGAGCTCGCGTTGCCTGCCGGACGGCGGCGGCGACCGGCGCCAGGGGCGTGCTGTGCCTGGCGTTCCCGCTCCATCCGCCCGGCCGCCCCGAGAAGTCGCGGCTCGACGAGCTCGAGCAGGTCGAGGTGCCGGTGCTGATCGTCCAGGGCGCCAGCGACCCGTTCGGCATGCCGCCCGCCGGCCCGGACCGCGAGATCGTGACCGTTCCCGGCAACCACAGCCTCACCGGCGACCTCGGCACGCTCGCCGAGGCCGTCACCGGCTGGCTCGAGCGCCTCAAGCTCTAGCGGCGCGCGCCTCGAGCGCGCGCACCAGCGCGGCCTCGTCGAGGCCCGGGTCCTGCTCCGAGAGCCAGGCCCGGGCCTCGCGCCGGCCGCCGAGCGCCCGGAGCCCGCGCTCGCCGTGCTCGGACACGAAGTCGGCAAGCGCGCCGAGGCGGCGGGAGCGCGTGCGGGCGGCCGGCAGGTCGAGCCGCGCCCGGTGCTCGTCGAGCGCGCCCACCAGCCCGTCGATCCCAGCCACGGGGGGCACGGAGGAGACGGCGACGACCGGCACGTCGCGCTCGCCCAGCGAGCGCAGCGCGGCGTGCAGGTCGCGCCGGGCGCGCTGCGCCACCGGGCCGAGGTCCGCCTTGGTCACCACCAGCACGTCCGGCACCTCCATGATCCCGGCCTTGAGGAACTGCAGGACGTCACCGGCGCCCGGTTGAACGACGACGGCGACGGTGTCGGCCGCCTCCGCCACCTCGGTCTCCGACTGGCCGACCCCGACCGTCTCGATCACCACGACGTCGAAGGCCGCCGCCAGCGCCTGCGCGGCCGCCCGCGTGGCGGGAGCGAGGCCCCCGAGCCGCTCGCCCGCGGCGGTCGAGCGGATGAACAGCCCGCGGTCGGCCGGGTCGGCCTCGATCCGCGCGCGATCGCCGAGCAGGGCGCCGCCCGAGCGCTTCGAGGTCGGGTCCACTGCCAGCACCGCGACCGTCCGCCCGGCGGCTCGCCAGGCGCGCGCCAGGGCGGACAGCAGCGTCGACTTCCCCGCTCCCGGCGGGCCCGTGACCCCGACCACGTGTGCGTCCGCCTCGCCGCCGAGCCGCGCCGGCGCCACCTCGGCCAGCAGCGCCGCCGCCTCCTCCCGCAGCGTCCGGTTCTCGAGCAGATTCAGCGCCGCCGGCGCGGCGGTCAGGTCGCCTTCGCGCAGCCGCGCACCGAGCTCCGCTCCGCTCACAGCTCGCGGACGACGATCCGGGCCGGGCCGGTCACGCGGCCGAGCGTATCCCGTGGCGGTCGGCGACGAGCGCCACGACCGCGCGCAGGATGCGCGTGATCTCGAAGTCCTTCGGGGTGTAGACGGCGGCCACGCCGGCGGCCTTCAGCGCCTCCGCGTCGGCCTCGGGGATGATCCCGCCCACCACGACCGGGATGTCGGCGTCGCCGAGCGCCGCGAGCACGTCGGGGATCAGCTCGCGGTGTGAGCCGGACAGGATCGAGAGCCCGATCACGTGCACGCCCTCGTCGACCGCGGAGCGCGCGATCTGGGCCGGCGTGAGGCGGATGCCCTCGTAGACGACGTCCATGCCCGCGTCGCGCGCCCGCACCGCGATCTGCTCGGCGCCGTTGGAGTGCCCGTCGAGCCCCGGCTTGCCGACCAGGATCTTCACCCGCCGCCCGAGCGCCTCGCTCAACCGCGCCACCTCGTCGCGCAGCTCGGCGAGCTCCTCGCCGGCGGGCGGGGCGGCCGCCTCGCCGACCCCGGTCGGCGCCCGGTAGGAGCCGAACGCCTCGCGCAGCGCACCCGCCCACTCGCCGGTCGTCACGCCGGCCCGGGCGGCGGCCAGCGTCGCCGGCATGATGTTCTCCTCGCTCGCCGCGACGCGCCGCAGCTCCTCCAGCACGCCGCTCACATCACCCCGCGAGGCCCGCCACTCCGTCAGCGCCGAGCGCGCCTCCTCCTCGACGGCGGGATCGACGACCAGGATCCCGCCGTCGGCGGTGAGGGGCGACGGCTCGGTCTCCTCGAACCGGTTGACGCCGACCATCACCTGCTCACCCGACTCGATCCGCCGCAGCCGCTCGCGGTGCGACTCCACCAGCGCCGCCTTCATGTACGGGACCGCCTCGACGGCTCCGCCCTGCTCCTCCACGCGCGCCATCTCCTCGCGCGCCCCGGAGAGCAGCTCGGCCGCGAGCCCGTCCATCACCTTCGACCCCTCGAAGATGTCCGGGTACTCGAGCAGGTCGGTCTCGTACGCGAGCACCTGCTGGATCCGCAGCGACCACTGCTGGTCCCACGGGCGCGGCAGGCCGAGCGCCTCGTTCCAGGCCGGGAGCTGGATCGCGCGGGCGCGCGCGTTGCGGCCGAGCGTCACCGCGAGCGCCTCCAGCACGATCCGCTGGACGTTGTTCTCAGGCTGCGCCTCGGTCAGCCCCAGCGAGTTGACCTGCACGCCGTAGCGGAAGCGGCGGTGGCGCTCCTCGGCCACGCCGTAGCGCTCCCGGCCGAGCTCGTCCCACAGCTCCGCCATCGCGCGCAGCTTCGCGTGCTCCTCGACGAACCGCACGCCGGCGTTGACGAAGAAGCTGATGCGGCCGAACACCGCTCCCATGATCTGTCCCGCCCGCCCACCCGCTCGCGCACCGCGTCGAGGACCGCGATAGCCGTCGACATCGAGTAGGCGATCTCCTGCACCGGCGTCGCGCCCGCCTCCTGCAGGTGGTACGAGCAGACGTTGACCGGGTTCCAGCGCGGGACGTGCTCGACCGTGTAGGCGACGGTGTCGGCGATCAGCCGCATCGACGGGCCGGGCGGGAACGCGTAGGTCCCGCGCGAGAGGTACTCCTTGATGATGTCGTTCTGGGTCGTCCCCGCCAGCGCGTCCGCCGCGATCCCGTTCTCCTCGGCGACGACGATGTAGAGCGCCAGCAGCCACGCGGCGGTCGCGTTGATCGTCATCGAGGTGTTCATGCGATCGAGCGGGATGCCGTCCATGAGCGCGTGCATGTCGCCCTTGTGGGCGATCGGCACGCCGACCTTGCCGACCTCGCCGCGCGCGAGCTCGTGGTCGGCGTCGTAGCCGGTCTGGGTCGGCAGATCGAACGCCACCGACAGCCCCGTCTGGCCCTTTGCGAGGTTGCGCCGGTACAGCTCGTTCGAGCGCCGGGCGGTCGAATGACCGGCGTAGGTCCGCATCATCCACGGCTTGTCGCGCTCGGGAAGGCGGTGGCTCATTGCAACTGATTCTGCCGTAGCCTGCGCGGGCGATGCGGCAGATCGACCTGCTTCACCGCGGCCTCGAGAAGGTGATCGCGTGCTACGAGGTCGACGGGGTGCTCGTCGATCCCGGCCCGCAGTCGTGCGAGGACACGCTGCTCGAGGCGCTCGACGGCGAGCGGCCGCGGGCGCTGCTGCTCACCCACATCCACTTCGACCACGCGGGCGCCGCGGGGGCGCTGGTGCGCCGCTGGCCGGACCTGGACGTCTACGTGCATGAGCGCGGCGCGCCTCACATGGCAAATCCCGAGCGGCTGGTGGCGAGCGCGGCGCGGCTGTACGGGGGCGAGGACGGGCTGCGGGAGACGTGGGGAGAGGTCGTGCCGGTCCCGGAGGAACGCATGAAGGTGCTGTCCGGCGGCGAGACCGTGCTCGGCTTCGAGGTCGTCTACACACCCGGCCACGCCTCCCACCACGTGTCCTATTTCCGCAACGGCACCGCGTTCGTGGGCGACATGGCGGGCGTCCGCATCCCGCCGCACGACCTCACGCTCGCCCCGACCCCGCCGCCCGACATCGACGTCGAGGCGTGGGAGCGCTCGCTCGACGCGATCACCGAGCGGGAGCCGGAGACGCTCGCGCTCACGCACTTCGGCACCTCGGACGACCCGCCGGCCCAGCTCGTGGCGGTCCGCGAGGCGCTGCACTGGCAGGCCGGCCTGGCCGCGGAGCACGACATGGACGGCTTCATGACCGCCCTGCACGAGCGCGTGGTCAGGGAGGCGCCCGAGGAGGTCGAGGCCACCGAGCGGGCCGCCCCGCTCGACCATCTCTTCCTGGGCCTTGATCGCTGGCACAGGAAACGCGGGTAAGAACGAATCTGTGTGCGGCCTACTCACACTCGCAAGCTCGTGTGAGCGCCTCAGCACCGAGGTAGTCGAGGTCCCGAAGGTCCGCGACCCCGGCTCAGGCCTCGAAGACAACTGGCGCGTGATCGTCCTCAACGACGACCACAACACGTTCGACCACGTCGCCCACACGCTCGCGCGCACGATCCCCAGCGTCACCGTCGCGGGTGGCTACGCGATCGCCGACACCATCCACAACACCGGCCGCGCGATCGTGTGGTCCGGCATGAAGGAGACCGCCGAGCTCTACTGGGAGCAGCTCGACCAGGCGGGGCTGACGATGGCCCCGCTCGAGCAGGGCTGAGCCTTAGCCGCTCACCTCGTTGCGCGCCAGCTCGCCGGCGATCACGCGATCGAACCAGGTGTAGACGATCGGCACCTGGAACCAGCTCGTGTAGTCGGCCCGCCAGTCGCGGAACTCCGGGCCGTACCAGTAGGCCTCGAAGTCGCCCTTGTCCTCCCAGTGCGAGAATTGCCAGAAGCGGTAGCGGTCGTCGTTCGAGCGCATCACCTCGAAGTCGGTGGCCCCGTAGCGCAGGCAGATCGGCGCGATCTCCATGAGCGCGACCTCGAACTGGTCGCCGCGGAACAGCGTGGAGTACCAGGGGATGTTCACGACGCCGGCCATCAGGCTCCCACCTCCGCCCGGATCGCCCCCGGGCCGTCCGCAGTCTTGCCCTGTCCCTCGGATTCCGCCCCGACGAGGATCGCGATCTTGCCCAGATGCTGGTTGTCCATCATCAGCTGGTGCGCCTCGGCGACCTGGTCGAAGCTCATGGTCCTCCAGAGTACGGGACGGATCGCTCCCGACTCGATCAGCTCGTTCGCCTTGTTGCACTCGTACGCGTTGGCGAAGTGCGAGCCGATGATCTGCTTCTGGCGCATCCACAGGTAGCGGACGTCGAAGTCGAGGTCGTAGCCGCTGGTCCCGGCGCAGATCACGACCTTGCCGAACGGCTTGGCGACCAGCACCGAGGTCGGGAAGGTCGCCTTGCCGACGTGCTCGAACACGATGTCGGGCGCGCCGCCCAGCCTCTCCTCGACGAGCTTGCCGAACCGGCGCGACTCCTTGTAGCGCGCCTTCTCTTCCTCCGGCGTCTCGCCGCCGCGCCGCATCATGCCGGTGAACTCGTTGCGATCGATGAAGTCGCAGGCGCCCAGCGCGCGGCACAGCCGGCCCTTGGCCTCCGAGGAGACGACGCCGACGGCCTCCGCGCCGGCGAGCCGGCAGAGCTGGAGCGCGAACACGCCGAGCCCGCCCGCCGCGCCCCAGACGAGCACACGGTGGCCGGCCTGCAGGTCGACCTGCCGGACGAGCATGCGGTACGCGGTGAAGTACGTCAGCCCGTACGACGCCGCCTCCTCCCAGGTCAGCGCAGCCGGCTTGGGCAGCAGCTGCTGGGCCTGGACCCTGCAGAACTGCGCGAACGAGCCCCAGGTGGTCTCGTAGCCCCAGATCTTCTGTGACGGTGCCGCCATCGGGTCCAGGCCGTGCACCTCCGGGTCCTCGTACGAGGCCTGGTTGCAGTGGACCACCACCTCGTCCCCGGGCTTCCAGCGCGTGACGCCGGGACCTACCTTCCACACCACCCCCGAGGCGTCGGACCCGCCGATGTGGTGGTCCTCGGCGTGGTAGCGGAAGACCGAGATCGGCTCGCCGAGCGCCGCCCAGACGTTGTTGTAGTTCACGCCGGCCGCCATCACCCGGACCACGACCTCCATCGCGCCCGGCTCCGGCACCTCCATCTCCTCGATCTGGAAGGCGTCCCGGGGCTTGCCGAAGCGCTCCGCGCGGATCACCCAGGCGGCCATCGTCTCGGGAAGCTCGCCCGGCTCGGTCGCGACGCGGGCGACGTCGGCGGTGTCGACTGGCATGGCCCGAGACCCTACGGAACTTCAGAACCAGTCGTGTCGCTTGATCCAGAGCACGGCGGCGAGGACCACGGTCGGCAACAAGAGGCCGCCGACGCCGAACACCAGGAAGTCGCTGCGCGACTCGACGTTGTCGACCAGCCACTGGAAGTTCTGGCCGAAGAAGCCGGTGATCAGGGTCCAGACGACGAAGAACGTGGCGACGACGCTGAGCCGCGTCGCGGTCCGGTTCAGCCGCTCGGCGCTCGCGTTGAAGTAGATGCCGGCGATCGCGGTCAGGTCGTCGTTCTGGCGCTGCAGCTCGCCTGCGATCTGCGTCAGGTGGTCGCCGATGTCGCGTAGGTACGCGCGTGCACCGCGGCTCAGGCCGGCAAGGTCGAGGATCGCGTCCGAGGCGTTCTGGAACTGGTCGCGCTGGGTGGCGATCAGCCGCTGGAGCTGGTGCACCTCCTGCTTGCGGCGGTAGACGCGCCCCAGCAGCTCGCGGCGTGGCCGCTCGAGCACCTCGGCCTCGATCGTGTCGATCCGGTCCTCGATGGCGGATATGGCGGGGAAGAAGGCGTCGGTCAGCTCGTCGAAGATGCGGTAGACGAGGTAGTCCTCCTTACGCTCGTCGGCGGGAGCAAGTCGCTGGTGCAGCTGTTCGAGCACCGGGAGCGCCGCCTGGCGGACCGTCGCGATCCACCCGCCCGAGATGTAGACGTGCACCTCGACCGGCCGCACGACCCGGTCCGAGTGGGCGGACTCGAGCGCCGTGAAGAAGACCACCAGCACGTACGAGTGATACACGTCGACCTTCGGCGCCTGTCCGAACTCCCGGGTGTCCTCGTGCGCCATGGGGTGCAGGCCGAGGGCGGCCTGAAGGGCGTCGACGGCGGCCTCGTCGGGCGACTCCAGGTCGAGCCAGAAGAACTCGTCATCCTTGCGATGGGCCGCGATCCGGTCCTCGTCGACCGCGGTGAGGACGTCCATGCGCGGGGAGGCTACGCGCTCAGCCGTGCAGTCCGCACTCGGTCTTGCCCGTGTCCGCCCAGCGGCCCTCGCGGCCGGCGCCGGGCTTGGTGCAGTGGGTGCAGCCGATCGAGGCGTAGCCGCGCTCGTGCAGCGGGTTGTACGGAAGGTCGTGGCGGTGGATGTAGCCCCACACGTCCTCCTCCGTCCAGTCGGCCAGCGGGTTGGCCTTCCACCGCTCGTGCTTGGCGTCCCAGGCCAGCTTGCGCGTGCGCGCGCGCACGGGCGACTGCTCGCGGCGGACGCCGGACACCCAGGCCTCGACGTCGGCGAGCGCCTCGGTCAGCGGGTCGACCTTGCGCAGCCGGCAGCACTCGTCCGGGTCGCGCTCCCACAGGCGGTCGCCGTGGGTGGCGGCCTGGCGGCCGAGGCTCGGTCCCTGGTGGACCTCGACCTCGATCCCGTAGCGGTCCTCGACGCGCTTCCAGGTCTCGTAGGTCTCGGGGAACAGGACGTGGGTGTCGAGCGTGAAGACGCGCGCGTCGGGGGCGATCTTCAGCATCAGGTCGAGGACGACCGACGCCTCCTTCTGGAACGAACACGCGACGGTCAGCCGGGGGTGGAAGCGGTCGACCACGTACGCGAGCACCCCGCTCGCGTCGAGGGTCTCGAGGTCGGGGGTCACGCGCTTCGCGGCGAGGGCCATCGGAGAAATGTACTAAACCCGATCCGGTTCAGGCCAAATAGCAAAACATGAAAGGGGTCTGACCCCCGATCGCGGGTCGCTAGCATTTTGCAAGTGACTACGGACACTCGTCCCTCGGCGCCCGGCTCGGCCCCCGGCGAGCGTGAGGCGCTGGATGCGTATTCGCAGGTCGTCACCCGTGTGGCCGAGACGCTCGGGCCGTCGGTGGCGAACCTGCGGATCTCGAACCGGCGCCGCTGGAACACCGGCGGCGGGTCGGGCGTGGTGATCACTCCCGACGGCTTCATGCTCACCAGCGCCCACGTGGTCGCGGGCACGGGCTCGCGCGTGCGCGCGTCGTTCATCGACGGCAGCGACCTGCAGGCGACGATCGTCGGCGCCGACGCGCTGTCGGACCTCGCGGTGCTGCGCGCCGAGTCGGCGCGGCTGCAGCCGGCCGAGCTCGGCGACGCCGCCGCGCTGCGCGTCGGCCAGCTCGTGGTCGCGATCGGCAACCCCCACGGCTACGCCGGCTCGGTGACGGCCGGCGTGGTGTCGGCGCTCGGGCGATCGCTGCCCGCCCGCGCCGGCGCCGCCACCCGCATCATCGACGACGTCATCCAGACCGACGCCGCGCTCAACCCCGGCAACTCCGGCGGCGCGCTGGTCGACGGCCGCGGCATGGTGGTGGGGATCAACACGGCGGTCGCGGGGGTCGGCCTCGGGCTGGCCGTCCCCGTCAACGTCACCACGCGCCGGATCGTGTCCGCGCTCATGCGCGACGGCCGCGTGCGGCGCGCCTGGATCGGCATCGCCGGCGGCGCCCGACCGCTGCCGCCGCGCGTCGCCGCCGCGCTCGGGCGCGACCGCGCGATCGAGGTGGTGGAGGTGATCGACGGCTCGCCCGCCGCCCGCGCCGGGCTGCGCGCCGAGGACCTGATCGTGGGCGTCGACGGGGAGCCGGTCCGCGGCGTCGACGATCTCCAGCGGCTGATGACCGAGGAGCGGATCGGCGTCCGCTGCGAGCTCGAGGTGGTCCGCGACGGGAGCGCCCGTGACGTCGAGCTGGTGCCGCGAGAGCTCGCCACGGCCTAGCGCGCCTATCCTTCCGCGCCGTGCGCGCGCGGTTGGTCCTCCTCCTCACCCTGCTCGCCGCCGGCTGCGGCGGCGACGAGTCGAGCCCGTCTTCGACGCCGACCCCGAACCCGACCAGCGAGGCGGCGCCGCAGGGCAGCGCCGCCAACGCGTTCATCGGCTCGCTCGCGGTCGACCCCGGTGACGGCACGCTGATGATCGGCACCGGCCTCGGGCTGTTCCGGCTCCGGAGCGGTGCCGCAGAGCCCGAACGGGTGACCGGCGAGCTGAGCACCCCGGACGGTCAGGGGACGCTCTCGAGCAACCTCGTCGTCCGCTACGCGCAGGCGGGGGAGCTGCTCGGCTCCGGCCACCCCGAGGGCGGGGGCGCGCTGCCCGAGTACCTCGGCCTGATCAGGTCCGCCGACGCCGGCGACACGTGGCAGGTGGTGTCGCAGCTCGGCGAGTCCGACTTCCACATCCTGCAGGCCACCGGCGACCACGTGGTGGCCGTGCGCGCCGAGGAGACCGACGTGCTCGTCAGCGGCGACGGTGGCCGCACGTTCGAGCCGCGCACGCCGCCCGCCATGCCGCTCGACGTCGCGTTCGACCCGAAGGACCCGCAGCGGATGGTGGTCGCCACCCAGGAGGGCTCGTTCAGCTCGGACGACGGCGGTGACTCATGGCGGCCGCGCGACCCGGTCCCGTCAGGCCAGCTCGCGTGGGGCGCCGAAGCGCTGTACCGCAGCGATCCGGGCGGCCTCGTCAAGGCCAGCACCGACGGCGGCGCGACCTGGAAGGACCGCGGGAACCTCGGCCTGACCGTCACCGAGCTCGCGATCGACGAGGAAGGCGCGGTGTACGCCGCGCTCCCAGGGGGCGAGGTGAAGAAGTCGACCGACGGCGGCGCGACCTGGGAGCGCCTGCTACGGCTGAAGTAGCTCGTTCTGCGCCGACGGCCGGCGCTCGCCGACCCTCAGCGAGGCGGGGGTGATATCGCCCACGCTCGCACTCAGGCGGTACGTCCCCGCGGGCGGGTCGACCTGCAGCTGACCGGTCGAGCGCGCCGCGATCTCCGGCGTCGAGCGCTGGATCCCGCCGCTGTCGCCGCCGATCTCGTCGGTCTCGAACGTCACCGTCTGGGGCGCCCCGGACTGGTTGGAGATGATGATCACGACCGGCCCGGAGCCGAATGCGCGCGGCGAGACGCGCACGCGGTCGGAGTCGATCGCCGCGGTCACGTTGATCGGCGCCGGCGGGCGCGGCTTGTTGCCGTACTCCGCGGCGTCGTCCTCGCCGCAGCCGGCGAGCAGGACCAGGACGACCAGTGCGAGCGGGAACCGCACGCGGCGCATGGTAATCAAGGCGCTCGCACGAGCTTGCGAGTGCGAGTAAGCCGCAATCCGGTCCGCGTTCATACCGTCCGGGTGCAGGCGTAAACCTCGCGGGTCATGCTCGCAGCCGACCTCCTCGACGCACCGCTCGCCAGCGCGGAGTTCCTCGCCGTCGACACCGAGACCAACGGCCAGCCGAAGGAGCGCTGCGAGCTGACCGAGGTCGGCGCCGTGCTGGTCGGCGGCGGCGAGCTGCACGACCGCTGGAGCTCGCTGGTCGGCGTCTCGGCGCCGCTCGGCCGCGGCATCCAGCGCTTCACCGGGATCACCCAGGCGATGGTCGACGAGGCGCCGCCCCCCGAGTCGGTGCTGCCGGAGCTCGCCACCCAGCTGCGCGGCCGCATCCTCGTCGCGCACTCGGCGCGGTTCGACGTCGGAGTGCTCAAGCAGGCGTTCGAGCGCGCGCGGCTCGAGTGGCCCGACCCGCCGGTGATGTGCACGGTCGCGCTCGCACGCCGGCTGGCGCCGCTCCAGCGTCGCCGCGGCCTCGCCTCGCTCGCCGACGCCCTCGGCATCGAGGTCGCCGCCACCCACCGCGCGCTGCCGGATGCCGAGACCTGCGCGCGCGTGCTGTGCGCGCTGCTGCCGCGGCTGTGCGCCAATGCCCGCACGGTTCGCGAGGGGCTCGCGCTGCTGCGTCCGCGCAAGCCGCCCCGGCTCACGCCGGCCGGCGCCGCCCGGACGCGCCACGAGCGGCTCGACCTGTCCGCGCTGCCCAAGGACCCCGGCGTCTACATCTTCCGCGACGCCGACGGCCACCCGTTGTACGTCGGCAAGTCGGTCTGCCTGCGCTCCCGGGCGCGCGCGCACTTCACCACCCCCTCGAGCTGGACCGGCCAGGCCGAGCACGTCGACTACCAGCCGACCGAGTCCGAGCTCGGCGCGCTCGTGCTCGAGAACCGCCTGATCAAGGCGCTCCGCCCGCCCGGCAACAAGCTGCTCAAGAAGGAGGCCGACGGCTACGTCTACCTGCGCTGCCGGCTCGACATCCCGTTCCCGATCCTCGAGGTCGCGCGCGAGCCGGCCGCCGGGAACGCCGTCTGCGTCGGCCCGGTGCGCGGTCGCGCGGCGGCCGCCGAGCTGGTCGAGCAGCTCAACTCGCTGTTCGGCCTGCGGCACTGCGGGCGCGCGCTCGCCAACCGCGAGCACCCGTCGGCCTACGGGCAGATGGGCCGCTGCCTGTCGCCCTGCCTCGGCGACCTCGACCCGAACCTCTACCGCGAGCGGCTCGACGGCGCGCTCGGGCTGTTCGAGGTCGACGGCGGGGCGGCGCTGCTCGAGCACGTCGACGCGCAGATGAGCGCCGCCTCACGGGCGCGCCGCTACGAGCGCGCGGCGTGGCTGCGCCGCCGCCGCAAGCGGCTCGAGGCGCTGCTCGGCCGGCTCGGCGGCGTCCTGCGCGCTTCCCACGCCGGCGCCCGGCTCGTGCTCGCACCGCATCCGGCCGCGCCCGGCCGCGCCGACGCGTTCTGGATCGTCGCCGGCCGCATCGCCGACTGGGGCCCGCTCCCCGCCGACCCTGGTGAGGTGGCCGCGCGAACGGCTGCGGTGCTCGCGGCCGCGCCGCCCGCTGCGCTCGGCGGCTGGCTGCCCGCCGACGAGCTCGACGAGCTGCGGATCGTCGGGTCGTGGCTGGCGGGGCATGACCGGACCCTGGTCTTGGAGCTCGACGGCCGTGATGACGCCGCGGTCGCTGCGTTCGTGGGTGGCGGCGCGGGGCGAACGTCAACTGCGGCTGGGTAAGGAAGTGGGGGAGCCGCCCGCGCGGCTGAAATCCCGGGGGTGTCCCGGATTTGTTGCCTCTGAGGCAACAAATCCGGGACACCCCTTTCCCTACCCAGCGCAGTTGAAGTTCGGCCCGCCGCGGCGCTACGAAGACTCGGACCGCCGCCCACCCCAGGACAGCACCGACAGCGGGCCGAGCGGCTCGCGCTCGTGGGTCGGCGCCGGGCTCGTCGCGGGAGCGGGGCGCAGGTCGTCGGCGACCACGTGCGTCACCGGCACGCCGGTGAAGCGCGCGACGCGGTGCGGGAAGTCGTGCTGGAGCCACTTCGAGCTGCGGCCCGGCAGCGTGCACACGATCGCCTCGTCGTGCCGGGCGGGGTCGAAGCACTCGGCGACCGCCTCCATCGGGTCGGCGTCGCCGATCGCGCCGTTGGCCTCGAGCCCGGCCGCGCGCATGCCCTCGAGCGCCTCGTCGAGCCGCGCCTTCACCGCCTCGCGCCCGCCGAGCCCCGGGCCCTGGGCCGGCATCACGAGCGTGACCCGGATCGGCGACCGCTCGGCGCGCGCCTTCAGCGCATCGAGCAGGTGCTGCGAGTTCGCGGTGAGGTTGGCGACGACGAGGACGTTCGCGGCCATCTGAGCCTCCGGTTCGACTGGACCGATGCTACCCCCCGAAGGGGACCTCAACCACCTCAGCGGTCACCCCGCCCTCGCCGACCGCGAGCGTGTCTCCGGGCGCCGCCTCGCGGCGCACCAGCGCGAGCGCGATCGGGCCGTGCAGGGGCGAGACCGCGACGGTCCCGAGCCGCCCGACCTGCTTGTCGCCGAGGCGCAGCACGTCGCCGGTCGTGGCGGGCGCCGACAGCCGCAGCCCGCGCAGATGGCGGTTCGGCTTGCCGCGGTAGTGCAGCCGCGCGACCGTCTCCTGGCCCACGTAGCAGCCCTTGGTGAACGACACCGCGCGCTCGTTGAGCCCGCCCTCCTGCGGGATCACGGACTCGTCGAGGTCGACGCCGTAGCGCGGCCGCCCGCGCTCCACGCGCAGCACCTCGGCCGCCTCCTCGTCCACCGCCGGGACGCCGAGCTCGGCGGTCACCGTCTCCTTCGATTCGGCGGGCGCGAAGACGTCGATCCCGACGTCGGTCGCCACCAGCACCACCGGGACGCCGGCGATCTCCGCATGCCGGTTCCGATGCTCCTCGACGAGGTCCTCCGCGCCCGCGATCCGCCGCGCGTCCGGCCCGATGAGCGAGAGCAGCGCGGTCTCGAGCGTGCGCTTGCGCAGCTCGACGTCGCGCCCCAGCTTGTAGCGCCGGATCATGTTGAAGAGCTCCTGCAGCGCGACGCGCTCGGTGTCGAGCAGCAGCTCGTGGCCGACGTCCAGGACCCGCATGTCGCCGAGCATCTTGCCCTTGTGGGTGAGGAAGGCGGCGTAGCAGCCGTGCCCCGGCTCGAGCCCCTCGATGTCGTTGGTCACCTGGCCGTGCAGGAACGCCTTGGCCTCGGAGCCCGTGAGCGCGAGCTTCCCGCGCTCGGATCGGTCGACGAGGCCGCAGGAGTCCGTGAGCACGCGGGTGTCGGCGACGACGGCCATCTCTCAGCGAGGATACGCGCCGCGCTCGTCGACCCGGGCGAGCCGCCGCTCGATCTCGCGCTGGAGCTCGTCGAGCACCCGCTCGCGCGGCACGCCGGCCGCGAGCGCCGACCGCACGACCGCCGCCTCCTCGACGCCGTCGAGCCGCTCGAGCAGCGCCAGCAGGCCGTCGAGGCTCTGGCCGCGCGCGGGCGCGAGCGGGTCCTCGGGGTCCACGGGGGTGGCGCGCCGGCCATGTAGCCTTCGCCGCCGAATGATGCCCGTTGCCCGGACGACGCGTGGCCATGCCTCTCGCTGAGACGTTCGACGAGGTCGTCGAGTCGCTGCCGTCCGACTGGACCGACATGGAGCTCGACCTGCGTGTGCAGGAGGAGCGCTACATCGACGCGGCGACTCTGCTCGTGACCTGCAACGCGCAGCCCTACTCGCAGCACGACTGGCACTTCCGGCTCCTCGTCGCCAACAAGTTCGGGCACGCCGCGGCCGCCCCCACCGTGCACGGCACGCTCAAGCTGCTCGACGACACCGGGATCGCGGGCGAGCTCGTGTTGCGCGAGGTCCGCACCGGCCGTGTGGAGACGATCCAGGACTGGGGCCGCCCGGAGTCGTTCCGCCGCGAGTTCCGCCGCCTGCGCGCGCAGTAGCCGATGCCGCGCGTCGTGGCCGTGTTCGACGACCTCCTGCTCGGCTCCAACGTGCTCGGCATGCTGCGCGCCGCCGGTCACGAAGCCGACCTCGTGGGTGGCGCCGACGTGCACCCGGACGAGGCCGCGGTGCTGATCGTCGACCTCGCCGCCGGCACGTTCGACGGCGTCGCGATCGTCGAGTCGCTGCGCGCGGGCGGCGAGCTCGGCTCCACGCGGACGCTCGGTGTCTACTCGCACGTCGACGTCGACACGCGCCGCCGCGCGGAGGAGGCGGGGTTCGACCTGATCGTGCCGCGCTCGCGGATGGCGCGCGAGGGCCCCGCGCTGGTCGAGCGGCTCGTCCGCTGACGGACCGCGGTCAGAATCCGACAAGCCGTCCTTTCGTCTTGTCACACTACGAAAGGGACATGGCTGTAACCCGAAGTCCGGTGAAGGCGCGCAGGCGGGTGATCGTCCGCTTCGCCGGCGATTCAGGAGACGGCATGCAGCTCGCCGGCAGCCGCTTCACCGAGGCCACCGCCGAGCACGGCAACGACTTCGCGACGCTCCCGAGCTTCCCGGCCGAGATCCGCGCTCCCGCCGGCACGCTCGCCGGCGTGTCCGCCTTCCAGATCCACTTCGCGTCCCAGGACGTCCTCACCCCTGGCGACGAGCCGGACGTGCTGGTGGCGATGAACCCGGCGGCGCTGCGCAGCGAGCTTTCGGGGCTCGCCGAGCGTGGCACGGTGATCGTCAACGAGGACGCGTTCAGCGCGCGCAACCTGCAGAAGGCCGGGTACGAGAGCAACCCGCTCGAGGACGGCTCGCTCGGCCGCTACCGGCTGATCCGGATCCCGATGACGTCGCTCACCACGCGAGCGGTCGAGGCGATCGAGAGCGTCTCGACGCGCGACGCCGGCCGCGCCAAGAACCTGTTCGCGCTCGGTGTCGTCTCGTGGCTGTACGACCGCCCGACCGAGCCGACCGAGGACTGGCTGCGGCGCAAGTTCACGAACAAGCCCGGGCCGTTCGAGGCCAACCTGGCCGCGTTCCGCGCCGGCTGGAACTTCGGCGAGACCTCCGAGCTGATCGACGTCCAGTACCGCGTCGACCCGGCCACCGACGTCCCGCCCGGGACGTACCGCAACATCACCGGAACGACCGCGACCGCGCTCGGGCTGCTGGCCGCGAGCCTCAAGTCGGGCCTGCCGCTGGTGCTCGCCAGCTACCCGATCACGCCCGCCTCCGAGCTGCTGCACGAGCTCGCGCGCCACCAGAGCCTGGGCGTGCGGACGATCCAGGCCGAGGACGAGATCGCCGCCGCCGGGATGGCGCTCGGCGCCGCGTTCGGCGGGGCGCTCGGCGTCACCGCCACCAGCGGCCCGGGCATGGACCTAAAGGCGGAGACGATCGGGCTGGCGATGACGCTCGAGCTGCCGATGGTGGTGATCGACGTGCAGCGCGCCGGGCCGTCGACGGGCATGCCGACCAAGACCGAGCAGTCGGACCTGCTGATGGCGATCCACGGCCGCCACGGCGAGTCGCCGCTGCCGGTGGTCGCCGCCACCACCCCCGGACAGTGCTTCGAGGCGGCGTACGAGGCCGCGCGGCTCGCCGTCCACCACCGCACGCCGGTGATACTGCTCTCGGATCTCTTCCTCGCCAACTCGAGCGAGCCGTGGCGGATCCCGGAGACCGGCGACCTGGCGCCGATCGACCCCGCCTTCCAGCAGCCGCGCAGCAACGGGACGCCGTTCCAGCCCTACCGGCGCGACGCCAAAGGCGCGCGCCCGTGGGCGATCCCCGGCACGCCTGGCCTCCAGCACCGGATCGGCGGGCTCGAGAAGCAGGACTTGACCGGTGATATCTCCTACGACGGCGCCAACCACGCGCACATGACGCGCGTGCGCGCCGACCGCATCGCGCGTCTCGCCACCGAGCTGCCGCCACTCGAGGTCGACGAGGACGAAGGCGCCACGCTGCTCGTGCTCGGCTGGGGCTCGAGCCTCGGAGCGATCCGCGCCGCCGCCCGCCGCGTGCGCGCCGGCGGCCACCGCATCGCGGTCGCGCATCTGCGCCACCTCAACCCGCTCCCGGCCAACACCGGCGCCGTCCTGCGCCGTTACGAGCGCGTGCTGGTGCCGGAGATGAACACCGGCCAGCTCTCGCAGCTCCTGCGCGCCGAGTTCCTCGTCCCCGTCGAGAGCTACTGCAAGCTCGAGGGCAAGCCGCTGTTCGCGGCCGAGCTCGAGCGCGAGCTGGTGGAGCGGCTATGAGCACCGACGCCCTCACCGCCAAGGACTTCGCCTCCGACCAGGAGACGCGCTGGTGCCCCGGCTGCGGCGACTACGCGGTGCTCGCCGCCGTTCAGAAGCTGATGCCGGAGCTGGGGATCCCGCCGCACCGCGTCGTGTTCGTGACCGGGATCGGCTGCGCCGGCCGGTTCGCGTACTACATGGACACGTACGGGATGCACGGCATCCACGGTCGCGCGCCGGCGCTCGCGACCGGCCTCGCGGCCGCGCGCGACGACCTCTCGATCTGGATCGTGGCCGGCGACGGCGACGCGCTGTCGATCGGCGGCAACCACCTGATCCACGCGCTGCGCCGAAACGTGCCCGTGAAGATCCTGCTCTTCAACAATCAGGTCTATGGGCTCACGAAGGGGCAGGCGTCGCCGACCTCGGAGCTCGGCATGGTCACGAAGTCGACACCGTTCGGCGCGCAGGACGAGCCGTTCAACCCGCTCGCGCTGGCGCTCGGCGCGGGCGCCACGTTCGCCGCCCGCACCGTCGACCGCGACCGCCGGCACATGACCGAGGTCCTGCGCGCGGCCGCGCGGCACAAGGGCGCCGCCTTCGTCGAGATCTACCAGAACTGCCCGGTGTTCAACGACGGCGCGTTCGCCGCGCTGACCGACAAGGACCGCGCGGCGTTCAACCGCATCCCGCTCGAGCAGGGGGAGCCGATCCGCTTCGGGCCGGACGGCGAGCACGGCGTGGCGCGCGCCGGCGACGGGAGCCTGACGATCGTCGGGGGCGACCGCGACGACCTCGTGGTCCACGACGCGCACCGCGAGGACCCGGCGCATGCATTCGCGCTCGCCAAGCTCGCCGACACCCCGAGCGACCCGACGCCGATCGGCGTGTTCCGGGCCGTCGAGCGGACGATCGGGATCACCGAGGTGTCGCGCAAGCTGGCGGTCGCCCGCGAGCATCTGGCGCCCGACGCGCTCGACCGGCTGCTGCACGCGGGCGACACCTGGACCGTCGCCTAGGGGCCGGGTTACGATCGGGCGCGATGCGCGCGGCGACGGTGACGGTCCTGGTGGTGGCGGTGCTGGCCTTGGCGCCTGCAGCCGCGGTGGCGCAGGAGTCGGCCGGCCGCGCGGCGAGCGAGCTGCCCGCCCAGCTGTTCGAGCCGCCGCCCGACGGCGTGCCCGCCGGCGCCCGTGGGGTGGCCGAAGGCGGCACGCGGGCGTCGATCGCGCTCGCGATCGCGCTGCTCACCGCGGCGGCGTTCGTCGGCTACTTCGCCGGCTCGTCGAGCAGGACCTCGAGGTCCTGAGCCAGCGTCGCCGGGTCCAGCCGCTCGAACGGGATGCCGAGCCGCTGCACGCCGCGGCGATCGATCAGCAGCGTGTAGGCCGAATGCTCGAACTCGACCCCCGCGGCGTGCCGCGTGCGGCCGCGGTACGTCAGGTCGCGCGTGTTGGGGTTCTCCTCCAGGGCGGGCGGCGGCGGCCCCGGGCGCGCCGGGTGCTCGTACGGCTCCGATGCGAGATCGAGACCCTCCTTGGCGGCTTGGGCCCGGAACTCGTCGGCCGACTTGGCGGCCGCCGCCGCCTCCTTGTCCGACGCGTTGACGGGGACGATCCCGTAGGCCTCCCACACGGGCGCCAGCTCCTCGCGGCTTCCCATCAGGTAGTGGACCGGGCGATCCAGGAGATTGCGAACGGCCAGCCAGTTGCGCACCCGCTTGGGCACGTCGCCGACCGGATCGACGCTGACGATGTAGAACGTGACGCCGTCGTCGTCGACGCGGTCCATCGCCTGCACGATCTCAGCGGCCTCCGCCGGGCACAGATCCCAGCAGGTCGCGTAGATCCATGTCAGCACGACAACATCTCCGCGCGCATCGGCCAGCGAGATCTTCTTCCCGTCCTGGTCGGTCAGCCGGAAGTCGCGGGCCTGCTCGCGCGGCGGGAGGAAGCGCGGCCGCGCCTCGGGGTCGTCCCCCCGCAGGTCGGCCATGGTGAGCCCGCCCAGCACGCCCAGCACCGCGCAGAACACGAAGGCCAGCAGGTAGCGGCGGCGTTCAGCGTTCAAAGCGCAGCACCGTGTCCTCACCGCCGTCGGCAACCCATACGTGCGTGCGATCGATCGCCAGCGCCACGGGGTCGGCGCCGGCCGGGTACCGTGACTCCACCTCGCCGCTCGCGCCGTCCACGTGCACGAGCGAGCGGTCCCCGCGGCTGAGCACGTAGACGTCGTCGCCGTCGGCCGCGACCGCGATCGGGCGGCGGCCGACCTCGATCGGCGCACCGACGCGCTCGCCGGCCCGCAGGTCGACCCTCGTGACCGTGCCCCGCTGGGCGTCGGCGACCCACGCCTCGTCGCCGCTCACGGCGACGGCGGCGGGCAGGCCGCCGAGCAGCACCGGCGGGCCGGCGAGCCGCCGCCCGGCCACATCGATCCGGTCCAGGCGGCCGCTGGCGGCGCCTGCCACCACGAGCCAGTCGCCGCCCGCCGCGAGGTCCACCGCTCCGGCTCCCACCTGGAGCTCGCGGACCGGGCGACCCGGCTGGATGGCGCGGACGACGCCCTCGATCGAGCTCAGCACCCAGACCGCGCCGCCGGCGACGGCGGCATCGGTCGCGTCACTCCCCACCGGGATCGCGCCGAACACCCGCGCCGGGTCGCGCTGCACCGGGAGCAGCGCCGCACGCGCGCTGTCGACCGCCCACAGGCTCTGCTCGCCGGCGGCCAGTCGCGAGGGCGAGCCCCCGGTCGGGAGCGCCGGACCCAGCGGCCGGCCGGACGCGGGATCGAGCGCGAGCAGCGATCCGGTCGCGGGCGTGGCCACCCAGACGGCCTCGGCCGTGCGTGCCAGGCTCGACGGCTGGGCGGGCAGGTCGAACGCCCGCGCCTCGGCTCCCGAGCGCGACAGCGCGAGCGCGATCACGGCGACGCAGAGGATCAGCGCGGCGACCACCGCCGCCATCGCAAGCCCCAGCAGTCCCCGCGATCTGGTCACCCGCATACCTAACCATCAGCGCGATCGACTGCCGACTGCGCGTGCGCCAACCGTGCGAACCGGGGGTGGGATCTGACCGAATGCTTGTGCGCCAACGCGCTTGCGCTGCTCCCACCGTCCAGATATGCGCGGGTAGAGTCGCGCTGTGCGAGGGGTCGGTGTCATCGCTGTCGGCTTGGTCCTGGTGACGACCGCGCTGCTGCTCGTGACCGGTGCCGGCGACGACACGGTCTCGGCGGCCGATGATCCGGCGACCGACGACAAGCTGCAGCTCGGCGTGGTCGCGATCGACGCGCGCCTCGGCGACGAGCGCGTGGAGAGCTCCGGCACGGTCGTCGACCCGCGCGCCGGCCTCGTGGTGACGTCCGCTCACACGGTCTGGGGCGCGACGTCACTGCGGCTCAACACCGGGCTCGGCATCCTGCACGGGCGCGTGGTCGCACGCGCGCCGTGCGCCGACCTGGCGGTGATCGAGATCCAGCCGCGGCTTCCCGGTCTCGTCGCGCCGAAGCCGGCCGGCTACACCCCTCAGGCGACAGAGCTTCTCTCAGCGGTCGGACGCCGCGCGGACGCCCTCCTGACGATCCCGATCCGCGCCGCCGGCACAGCGAACGGCGCGGCGGTCGAGCCGGGGATGCCGAAGCTCGACGAGGCCATCCGGCTCGACACGGCGGTCGTCCCGGAGTCGTCCGGCGGCGCGCTCGTCGACGGGCGCGGACAGGTCGTCGGCATGACCATGGCGACCACCCGCGGCGGCGCGCTCGCCGTGCCGTGGTCGACGATCGAGGCACGGCTGCGTGAGCTGCGCGTGGACGACCGCCGGATCTACGTCGGCTGGCGCTCGTACTACCGGTGCGCGCCGCAGCTGCACGCGTACGCGCGGCGGGAGCATGCGGGCTACGACCCGAAGGACGCCGTGATCAACGCCCCCGTCCCCGCGACCCGGCTGCCCGGCACCGAGCAGCTCGACCGCCGGTGAGCACCGCCACGACACCGGTCGCCACCGCACCCGGCCCGAGGCCCCGTTGGTTGCCGGCCGCGGCGGCCGTCCTCCTGATCGCGGTGCTGGTCGGCCCTGCGCTCTTCGTGCTCCTGTTTCGCGACGACGGCGGCGGAGATAGCCCCGAGACGCTCTCGGTGGGCCGCCTGCCGACCGATGTGGCGGTCGACGGCAGCACCGTCTGGGTGGCCAGCGGCAGCGAGGACCGCATCCTTGCGATCGACGCCGGCCAGCCCGAGGACCGGCCGGAGCGCCACCAGACGGGCTCGGCGCCGCTGCGCGTAGCCGTCGGCGCCGGCACCGTGTGGACCGCCAACGCGGGCGACGGGAGCGTCACGCGCCTGAACCCGCTGGTGGCCGGTACGACCGGGCGCCGGATCCCGATCGGCGCCGACGCCGTCGACGTCGCGGTCGGGCCCGACGGGGCGTGGGTCTCGAACGGCCAGCGCGGCACCGTGATGCGGATCGACCCGATCACCAACCGCCCGCTCGGCTCGCCGATCCGCACCGGCGCGTTCCCGACCGCGCTCGCGCTCGGCGCCAACTACGTGTGGGTGGTCAACTCCGGCGACGGGACCGTCGCCCGCATCGACCCGCGCGAGGACCTCGTGGTGGGGCGCCGGATCCCGGTCGGCCGCGACCCGCAGGACATCGCGGTCGGGTTCGGGTCGGTCTGGGTCGCCAATCGCGGCGACGGCACGGTGTCGCGGATCGACGCCGCGACCGGGCTGCCGCAGGGCAGGCCGATCGCCGTCGGCCGCTCTCCCGGCGCCCTGGCGGCGACCCGCGACGCTGTGCTGGTGCTCGACACCGACACCGGCGACGTGCTCGAGCTCGATCCCGACAGCCTCAGCGTCCGGCGCGTGCTGAGGATCGGCGGCTTCCCCGCCTCGATCGCGGTCGGCGGCGGCGCCGCCTGGGTGGTCGACGCGCGCGCCGGCACGGTCACCCGCATCAAGGGCTAGACCCGCGCAGTTGACGTTCGCCGACCTACGGATTCGACACCGGGCCCACGAGCGAGAGGTCGAACGCCCGGGCTAGGTCGACCTCGTGCTCGAGGATCCCGAACTCGACGTCCCAGCGCGACCACTGGCCCAGGACGTCCTCGCGCAGCTCGCCGTAGGCGCGCGCGCCGGCGGTGAACGCCGGCGCGACGGCGTCGAGCTGCGCCTGCGCCGCCGCGCGGTCGAGCCCGCTCTCCGCCTCGACGAGCGCGGTGACCGCGCTCTCGGGGTCGGTCTGCGCCTGCGTGTAGCCGCGCTGGAGCGCCCGGATCGTCGCCGCGACCACGCTGCGCTTCTCCTCGAGCGTGCGGCGGCTGACGCACAGCACGAGCTCCGGGTATGCGGGCGCGCCGTAGTCGTCGACGCGGAACTCGCGCATGTCGGGCCGCCGCTCATGCAGCGCGACGCCCTCGACGTTCCAGAACGCCGTCGCGCCGTCGACGCGGCCGGCGAGCAGCGCCTTCACCGCCTCGAAGCCGATCGTGACCGTGCGCACGCGGTCGGGGTCGCCGCCGTCGCCGGCCACCACCGAGCGCAGCACGGCGACGTCCGAAGGCAGGCCCGTCACGCCCGCGCGGCCGCCCTCGAGGTCGCGCGGGCGCCGCACGTCCGGCTGCGCGAGCACCGACGCCAGCGGGCGCTGGACGAGCGCCATCACGCCGACGATGTCGGCGCCCTCCTGGCGCGCCAGCCCGAGGTCGTGGATGTCGAGGATCGCCATGTCGGCGCGGCCGCCCTGCAGCAGCCGCAGCGCGTCGGTCGAGGCGCTCGGCGCCCGCACCTCGAGCGCGACGCCTTCGGCGTCGTCGTAGCCTCGCGCGGTTGCCAGGTAGATGCCCGCGTGCACGCCGTTGGGCGTGAAGTCGAGCAGCAGCGAGGCCTCCTGGTTCGGCCGGTCGCCGCCCGACGTGCCACCGCAGCCGGCGAGCAGCAGCAGGGCGGCGCACAGCGATGCCTTCAGTCGCGACACGGGCGAACATGATGGCCGCACCGGTATCGTCCCGGCGGCATGAAGCGCCGCCGGGTCACGTTCTCGCGCAACCTGACGCTCTCGCTCTCACGTACGTGCCGGTGCCACTGCAAGTACTGCGCGTTCGCGACCCATCAGGCGCATCTCCACGAGCCGGAGGAGGTCGAGCGGCTGATCGACCGCGCCGCCCGGCGCCACGTCAAGGAGCTGCTCGTGCTCACCGGCGAGGCGCCCGACCACCACCCCGGTGTCCGGCGACGGCTGGCGCAGCTCGGCTTCGGCGACTTCACGGCCTACGTGGTGTGGGCGTGCGAGCGCGCGCTCGAGCGCGGGCTGCTGCCGCACACCAACCTCGGCGTGCTGAGCCGCGCGGACCTGGCGCGCCTGCGCGAGGTGACCGCGTCGCAGGGGCTGATGCTCGAGTCGGTCAACCCCGACCTCGTCGCCCACCAGGGGTCGCCGACCAAGCACCCGGCCGAGCGGCTGGCGACGATCGCGGCGGCGCAGGAGCTGCGGATCCCGTTCACGAGCGGGATCCTCGTCGGCATCGGCGAGTCCGAGGAGGACCGGATGGCGGCGCTCGAAGCCCTGGCCGGCTTCGACCACCTGCAGGAGGTGATCCTCCAGAACTTCGTCCCGCACCGGCGGTACTACGGGGAGGAGCCGGCCGAGATCGCCACCGTCACGGCCGAAGGGTTCTGGCGCACCGGTCTCCACGACGGCCCGGTCCACGACGCTCCGGGCTGGGCGTCGCCGGTGGGGATCGAGGACATGAAGCGCTTGATCTCCGAGACCCGGCGGCTGATGCCCGGCATCGGCATCCAGGTGCCGCCGAACCTCGCCGACTGGTGGCCGGAGCTGGTGGCAGCGGGCGCCACCGACCTCGGCGGCCTGTCCGCCAACGGCGACCACATCTCCCCCGAGCATCCGTTCCCGTCGCCGCACCAGGTGCGGAGGCGGCTGGCGGAGGATGGCGTCGCCCTCGCCGAGCGGCTGTGCGTGTACCCGCGCTTCATCGACCCCGAGTGGATCGCCCCGCGCGTGCTCGACGTGATCCGCGAGCGATATCACCCGTTCATCCCGCGCCGCGGCGAGGCGGGCACGTCGCCGGCGACGCTCGAGCGCGCCCGCGACGGCCGGCCGCTCGCTCCCGATGAGCTGGCGGCGCTGTTCGCCGAGAGCCGGCCCGAGGTGATCGAGGACATGCGCCAGGCCGCCGACGAGCTGCGCGCCGAGCTGGCGGGCGACACGGTGACGTTCGTCGTCAACCGCAACATCAACGTCTCGAACGTGTGCATCGTCGGCTGCGCGTTCTGCGGGTTCGGCGTCGGCCGCCGCTCGCCGGACGCCTACGAGCACGACCGCGACGAGTTCGCCCGCCGCGTGCACGACGCGGTCGCGTTCGGGGCGACCGAGATCTGCATGCAGTCGGGCATCCATCCGGACTGGCGGCTCGAGGACTACCTCGGCTGGCTGCGGCTGGCGAAGGAGACGGCGCCGCAGCTGCACCTGCACGCCTACAGCCCGATGGAGATCGCGCACATGTGCGACACCGACCGCCTGCCGCCCGCCGAGGTGCTCGCGCGGCTCGCGGAGGCAGGGCTCGACTCGGTGCCGGGCACCGCCGCCGAGGTGCTCGACGACGGCGTGCGGCAGCGGATCAGCCCCAACAAGCTGCCGGTCGCGCGCTGGGTGGAGATCATCGAAGCGGCGCACGGGGTCGGACTGCGCTCTACGGTGACGGTGATGTTCGGCCACGTCGAGTCGCCGCGTGAGCTGGCCTCGCACATGCGCGTGGTACGCGCCCTGCAGGAGCGCACCGGCGGCTTCACCGAGTTCGTGCCGCTCTCGTTCATCCCGTTCCACACCCAGCTCGGCCGCACCCACGGGATCGAGGAGATCAGCCGCGAGGAGAACCTCAAGCACACCGCGGCGTTCCGGCTCGCGCTCGGACGCACGATCCCGAACCTGCAGGCGAGCTGGGTGAAGATGGGGCTCGACGCCGCCACCGAGGCGCTTCGGTGGGGTGTGAACGACCTCGGCGGGACGCTGATGGAGGAGTCGATCTCGCGCATGGCGGGCAGTTACCACGGCGTGAAGCTGGAGCCCGGCGACCTGATCGGCGCCGCGCACCGCGCGGGCCGCCCGGCCGCCGAGCGGACGACGCTGTACGGGATCCGGCGTCGCTACGAGCTCGCGGCCGCCGCCTGATGGCCGGCCTCGTACTCGGCCCGCTGCACCGCTGGGCGAGCACGTCCGAGGCGACCGTCTGGGTCGAGACCGACGCCGCGTGCGAGGTCGAGGTGCGGGCCGGCGACGCGACCGCGAGCGAGCGCACGTTCGTGGTCGAGGGCCACCACTACGCGATCGTGCGCGTGAGCGGCCTGCCCGAGGAGTCCGCCACGCCGTACGAGGTCGCGCTCGACGGCGAGCGCGTGTGGCCCGAGCCGGACAGCCCGTTCCCGCCCAGCGCACTGCGCACCCACAGCGCGGACGGCCCGGCGCGGGTCGTGTTCGGCTCCTGCCGGACCGCATATCCGCACGACCTGCCGTTCACTCTCCATCCCGACGACCACGACTACGGCCGCGAGGTCGACGCGCTGCGGGCGATCGCGCTGCGGATGGCGGCGTCCGACCCGGCCGAGTGGCCGCACACGGTCCTCCTGCTCGGAGACCAGGTGTACGCCGACGAGGTGTCGCCCGACACGCTCGAGTTCATCCGCTCCCGGCGCGACCCGAGCGTGGGGGCGGGCGAGTCGATCGCGGACTTCGAGGAGTACACGCGGCTGTACCTCGAGGCGTGGAGCGACCCGCCGATCCGCTGGCTGCTGTCGACCGTGCCCTCGGCGATGATCTTCGACGACCACGACGTGGTCGACGACTGGAACACGTCGGCCGCCTGGGTCGACGAGATGCGGCGCCAGGACTGGTGGGACCGGCGCGTGGTGGGCGCGTTCATGGCCTACGCGCTCTACCAGCACTGGGGCAACCTGAACCCGGACACGCTCGAGCAGGACCCGGTCTACCAGCGCGTGCGCGAGGCGGGCGACGGCGGCAAGATCCTGGCCGAGGCCGCGTTCAAGTGGGACCGCGAGGTGTCGGGGGTGCGCTGGAGCTACTGCCGCGACATCGGCACGACGCGGATCGTGATGATCGACTCGCGGGCGGGCCGCGTGCTCGACGCCGGGCCGGCGGAGCATGGTCGACGACGGCGAGTGGCAGTGGATCCTCGAGCACGCCACCGGCGGCTTCGACCACCTGCTGATCGGCACGTCGCTGCCGCTGATCATGGCGCCCGCCCTGCACTACCTGGAGGCGTGGAACGAGGCGGTGTGCGACGGCGCCTGGGGCGGTCTTGCGGCGCGGCTGGGGGAGAAGCTGCGCCAAGGCGCCGACCTCGAGCACTGGCCCGCCTTCCGCGACTCGTTCGACGCCATGTGCGGGCTGTTGCGGAGGTCGGCGCCGGCGACGACGCGCCCGCGAGCATCGTGGTCCTGTCGGGCGACGTGCATCACGCGTACCTGGCGGAGGTCGGCTTCCCGCGCGGCAGCGAGGTCGGCTCACGGGTGTGGCAGGCGACCTGCTCGCCGTTCCGCAACCCGCTCAGCACGATGGAGCGGCGGGGCGTGCAGCTTCGGCTTCACGCGCGCCGGCGCGGCGGTCGGGCGTGTGCTGGCGCGCTCGGCCGGCGTGCCGTCGCCGCCCGTCCGCTGGCGGTTCCAGCCGGGCGATCCGCGGTTCGACAACCAGGTCGGCACGCTCGAGCTCGACGGCCGCCGGGTGCTGGCCAGACTCGAGCGCGCGGTGCCCTCGGAGCGGGGCCACGAGCACCCGCTGCTCGAGGTCGCCGATGAGTATCCGCTGACCTGAACGTCGCCTAATTTGAACTTCGCACGGCCTTAAGACATGCCGCCGCTGCGGCGTGCATGATGGTACGAGCGAACCGTCGGGAGAGGCGACGCACCGCGTGACCAGTAAAAACGACGCCGAGCTGTTGAGGGCGGCGAGGCAGGACCCGGAGGCTTTCCGTGAGTTCTACGACCGCTACGCGGTCTGGATCCACTCGTGGTTCGTACGCCACACCGGCTCCGAGCCCGCCAGCCTCGACCTGACCGCCGAGACCTTCGCGCAGGCGTGGCACTCGTCGCGCCGGTTCCGCGACCTTGCCGACGGCTCGGGTGCGCCATGGCTGTTCGGGATCGCCCGCAACCTGCTCCGCCAGTACCACAAGCACAACCGGATCGAATCGGCCGCGCGCGAGCGGATCGGCCTGCAGGTCGCGGCCGCCGAGTGCGAGGACTACGAGCGCGTCGACGAGCGCAGCGAGGCGAACGCGCTGGCGCCGCTCGTGCGCCATGCCCTGCGCGCGCTCCCGACCGACCAGCGGCGGGCGGTCGTATTGCGGATCGTGCACCAACTTCCCTACGACGCGGTCGCGAGCCGGCTCGGATGCAGCCAGAACGCCGCGCGGCTGCGCGTCTCACGCGCCCTCCGGGCGCTCACCACGCAGATCAGGAGCGCTCAGGCATGAGCGCGATGAGAGGAGGCTGATGGCAGCCCACACCATGCCCCAGATGCCCGGCGCGCACGAGCGCCGGCTGGCAGAGCGCACGCGCTCCGCACGGCTGATCCGCGAGTCGATCTCGCTGCTCAGCTCCAAATGGTCGGTCGACATCCTGCTCGCGCTCGGAGACGGCACCCGCCGCTACCACGAGCTGCTCGAGGATCTCCAGCCGATCTCCGAGAAGGTGCTCACGCAGACGCTGCGCTCGATGGAGCGCGACGGCGTCGTGGCGCGGCGCGTGCACGCCGAGGTGCCGCCGCGGGTCGAGTACGCGCTTACGCCGCTCGGCGCCACGATGGCGCCGCCGCTGAAGGCGCTCGGGTCGTGGTCAGTCGCCCACGGCAAGCGGGTCGAGGAGGCGCGCGACCGGTTCGACGCGCGTTTGGCGGCCAAGCGCGCCGCGTAGCCGTCAGCGGAACAGATCGTCGTCGAGGGCGCGGACGAGTGCGGCGGCGCCTGCGCCGTCGCCGGCCATCACGTGACGTTCGAGCCCGCGGATCCGGACCGCGGGCTCGTGCGAGTCCTTGGCGCGGACGAGGTCGGCCGCGGCGGCCGCCTCGTCGGCGATCGCGATCACGGTCGCCGCCAGCTCGCGACCCCGGTCGTCGGGCCGGCCGCGCCAGTCGTCGGCGGGCGCAAGGCCCGCGCAGCCGATCGCGACCTCGCACTGGCCGACGCGCCAGGCGCGACCGAACGAGTCGGTGATGACGACCGCGCATCCGAGGTGGCGGCGGAGGCGCCGGGCCGAGGCATCGGGGTCGTCGGGGAGGAGGACGAGCGTGTCCGCGGCGCCGGCGTTGGAGGCGTCGACCCCGGCGTTCGCGCACACGAAGCCGTGACGGGTGCGGCAGATCAGGCGGCCGCGGTCGGCGCGCACGATCTCGGCGGCCTCGTCGAGGATCACCTGCACGTGCCGCGGGTCCTTGCCGTGCTCCTCGGCCAGCTCGCGCGCCTCCCAGCCGGGGAAGACGGTGTTGAGCGCGACCACGCGACCCTCCGCCTTGGAGACGACCTTGTGGGCGACGGCGACCACGTCGGTGGGCCGCAGGCCGCCGATGCGGCCGGCGGCCTCGGCCAGCAGCGCTCCGAGGTCGTCGCCGGGGCGGACCTCCGGCACGCCCGGCAGCGCGACGAGCGAGACGTTCGACCCGGCCGCCGGGGAGTCGTGCGCGGTCACACCGTCGCGTGGACCAGCCGGTCGAGCACCTCGCGCGTGCGCGGGGCGCCCGCGGGCCGCCGCTCGAGCGCCGCGCGCAGGGCGGCGAGGTCGTCGGGGGTGTCGACGTCGAGCGCGAGCGACGCGAGCTCGAGGACCTGGACCGTCGCGCCCGCGGCGCGCGAGCTCGCCGCGTGGCGGGCGAACGAGCCGGACCCGAACGAAGGCGCCACCACGCCCGGCGGGGAGAGCAGCAGCGCGTTGGTGCCGGCCCCGTGGCGGTCGGGCACGATGACGACCGAGGGAGGGCCGGCGCCGCGCGCGAGCAGCTGCGCCAGCTCCCGCGGGTCGGCCGCCGGGCAGTCGCCGGGCACCAGCAGCGCGCGGTCGGCGCCTCGCTTCAGAGCGGCGTCGATGCCGCGCACCGCGGCCGCGGACTGGCCCGCCTCGTCGGGGTCGTCGACCACCGCGGCCCCCGCGCGCTCCGCCGCCCGCGCCGCGAGCGGCTCGGCGGTCACCATCACCACGTCGTCGATCGCATCGACCGCCGCCAGCGCGCTCAGCATGTCGGCGACCATCGCGGCCGCCAGCTGCTCGCGGTCGCCGCTCCCGAGCGCGTCGCCGAGCCGCTGCTTGGCGCGCGAGAACGACTTCACCGGCAGGATGGCGGCGGTGCGCACGCGCGAAGCGTAATGAACGCTCACCGCCAGCGGGCGTGCTGCTCCTCGGTCGTCGGCGCTGGCCCGGGGAGCGGAGTTCGCGCCGGGGCGCGCAGCCCGTCGAGCTGCAGCGTCAGGTAGCGCGCGCGCAGCTGGGCGGTCCGTTCGGGCGTCGGACCGTGCAGGCTCGCCACCTGCTCGAAGACGAAGGTGAGGTCGTCCGGATGCACGTCGTCACGCAGCACGCCGGCGGCCTGGGCGCGCCCGACGATCTCCTGATTGAGTTCGTCCGCGCGCCGCGCGAAGCGATCGAGCTCCGCGGTGGGCCTGAACCGCCCGGCGAGGCGGAGCGTGAGGGCGTGCACGTCGGCTTCGATGACGCGCGCCATGAAGGTCGCGAAACTGTCCCACGCGTCGGCGCCGGCGTCCTCGACCGTGGCGCGTGCGATGTCGTTGTAGAGCTGCAGCCCGTCGCCGCAGAGCTTGCGCAGCAGCGCCTCCTTGCTCCGGAAGCGGCGATAGAGCGAGCTGATCCCGACGCCCGCGCGCTCGGCGACCTCCGACACCGGCGCGTCGGGGTCCGCGATGAACACCGCGCGCGCAGCCGCGAGGATCGCCGCGTCGTTGCGCGCCGCTTCCGCGCGGCGGCCGCTGAGCCCTGGTTCAGGCATTTCGTCGCGAGCGTAGTTGAACGCGAGGCGGTCTTCGCGTAGTTTGGAACGAAGTACTTCGTTCCCCTACCGCAAGAGGTGCTTTCCATGACCGCGCCGGCAACCGGCACCGAGCTCCGCCCCTTCAAGGTCCACATCCCCCAGAGCGACCTCGACGACCTCGCCGACCGCCTCGGACCGCGTCCGCTGGCCGGACGAGCTGCCAGGCGTGGACTGGAGCTACGGCGTTCCGCGCGGCTACGTCCGCGAGCTCGTCGACCACTGGCGCACCGGCTACGACTGGCGCGCGCAGGAGGCGCGCATCAACGCGCACCCGCAGTTCGTGACCTCGATCGACGGGCAGCAGATCCACTTCCTGCACGTCGAGTCCCCCGAGCCGGATGCCCTGCCGCTGATCGCGACGCACGGCTGGCCGATGTCGGTGGTCGAGTACCTCGACCTGATCGGCCCGCTCACCGATCCCCGCGCCCACGGCGCCGACCCCGCCGACGCGTTCCACCTCGTGATCCCGTCGCTGCCCGGCGTCGGCTTCTCCGGGCCGACCGGCGAGCCGGGCTGGGGCACAACGGCGCATCGCCCGCGCATGGGCCGAGCTGATGCGCCGGCTCGGCTACGAGCGCTACGGCGCGCACGGCAACGACGCCGGCTCGATGATCTCGCCCGAGGTCGGCCGCTGCGACTCAGGCCGCGTGGTGGGCGTCCACGTCACGCAGCTCTTCTCGTTCCCCTCGGGCGACCCCAGCGAGTTCGAGGGCATGAGCGAGGAGGACATGGCGGCGATGGCGTTCCTCCAGGACTTCACCGCCCGCGGCGGGCTCGCCTACAACGCCTACCAGTCGGCCCAGCCGCAGACGCTCGCCTACGCCCTGCAGGATTCGCCGGCCGGCTGGCTCGCCTGGGTGACCCAGCTGTTCCAGCGCTGGGCGGACCGCGACTACCTCATCACCAACGCCGCGATCTACTGGCTCACGAACACCGTCGGCTCATCGATCCGGCGCTACTACGAGGAGGCGCGCGCGGAGGCGCCCGGCGAGCCGACCACCGCCCCGACCGGCGTAGCGATCTTCGCCGAGGACTTCCAGTCGGTCCGGCGGTTCGCGGACCGCGACCACGCGAACATCGTGCGCTGGACGCGCTACGACCGCGGCAGCCACTTCTCGCCGCACGACGCCCCGGACCTGCTCACCACCGACCTCCGCGAGTTCTTCCGGGAGTTGCGTTAGCCGCTCGGTTGTCGCCAGCGAACGTCAACTGCGCTGGGTGGGGCGAGTGGGAGTACGAAACGTGCAAGGCGCGGCTCGGCCGCGCGGCGGCGCGGCGCGTGTCTTGGTACGGAAAAGACACAATCACGTGGTGAGCCGCGGCGTTTGATCCGCCAGGCTCAGGGGGTGTCACAAGATTCCTTCCCCAGGAGGAAAGTTTCCTGGGTCACCCCCCTCGCTGGACGCCCTGATCGCCGCGATCGCTGGCTCGCCAGCACGGCGTGATCAGCGACCGCCCAGCTCGTCCGTGCCGGGCTCGGGTACTCGGGGCATCTCCAAGCGCGCGGCGAACGGACGCCTACACCGCAAGTACAAGGGCGTGTACGCGGTCGGGCAGCCGCGGCTGTCCCGGCAGGGCGAGTGGATGGCAGCGATCCTGGCGTGCGGCCAGATTCCTACCTCGCCTCCCTCAATGCCGCAGTTCACATGAAGCTCTGGCGCCGCCGAGTCACGGACATTCACGTGCTCGCGCCGCGCGAGCGCAAGCTTCCGCGGCGTGCGAGTGCGCACGTACCGCAGCCTTGACCCGCGCGACGTGACCCTCCGCGACGGGATCCCGGTCACCACGGTGCCGCGCACGCTGGTCGACCTCAGCGACGTGCTCACCCCCACCAGCTCGCGAACGTGATCCACGAGGCCGCGTTCCGCAACCTGTTCGACGAGCGCGCCGTCCGCGCCGCGATGACCAGGGCCAACGGCCGCCACAATCTCCAGGTGCTCGAACGCGCGCTCGAGCTCAACGCCGCTGGCAGCGCGGGCACCACGCAGCGAGCTCGAGGACCGCTTCCTCGCTCTCACAAGCGAATCCGGACTGCCAGAACCGCTCGTCAACACCCAAGTCGAGGACATCGAGGTCGACTTCCACTGGCCGGAACTCAACCTCGTCGTCGAGGTCGACGGCCCCGGCCACACCCGCCCGCGCACGAAACGGGAGGACAACAGCGCGACACTCGTCTGCGGGCTGCCGGCCACAGCGTCCTGCGCATCGCCGATCACGAGATCGACCAGCGTCCTGGAACCGTCGTGGCCTGCACAGACGTGCTCTGCGCCACGGCAGACGTGACGACCGGGATCGAACTAGTGCCGGAGGCCGGCGGCGAACGCGAGCACCTCGCGGGCGACGCGGCGGCGCGCCTCCGGGGTCGAGAGCTCGACGTCGGTGACGAGGGTCGGCACCGAGCCGGCGCGCTCGTCGGCGACGAGGCCGTCGAGCAGCCCGGCGTAGTGGGCCGCGATGCCGTCGGACGACAGCGGGTGGCCGGCCCAGGCCAGGAAGACGTCGGTCGGGCCCTTGAGCACGGCGCCGCGCACGAGCGGCGACACGGCCACGACCGGCGCCGGGGCGGCGGCGATCGCGTCGCGCAGGCCGGGCACGGCGAGGATCGGGCCGATCGAGATCACGGGGTTCGAGGGGCCGATCACGATCGCGTCCGCGCGCGCGATCGCGTCGAGCGCCTCGGGCGTCGGGCGCGCGGCCCCGATCCCGCGCAGCTCGACGCCCTCGACCGGCCCGGCGCCGCGCTCGCGGATCATGAACTCCTGGAACGCGTGCGTGCGGCCGCGGGCGGTCACGTGCGTGCGCACCGGCTCGTCGCACATCGGCAGCACCCGCGCCCGCACGCCGAGCGCGCGGCGCGCCTCGTCGATCGCTTCGGTCAACCTCGCCCCCTCGGCCAGCCGCCGCGCGCGGCGCAGGCAGAGCGCGAGATCGCGGTCGCCGAGGTTGAACCACACGTCGTCGCCGAGCTCGCGCAGGCCCTCCATCACGTGGAAGGTGTCGCCGGCCAAGCCCCAGCCGCGCTCGTCGATGCGGTCGGCGAGCCAGAACGTGACCAGGTCGGGGTCGGGCGAGACGTACCCGCCGTACGCCTCGACGTCGTCGCCGGTGTTGGCGATCACGGTCAGCTCGCCGGCGACGTCGAGCATCCCGCGCGCGAGCTTCGCGCCGCCGGTCCCGCCCGCCAGCAGGACTACCACGGGCGGTCGGTGAGGCCGGTCACCTTGATGCCGGCGTGCGTCTTGTAGCGGGCGTTGATGCCGATCAGCAGCGCGGTCAGCGACTCGGCGGTGCGCGCCATCTCGAGCCGCCCGGCGTCCACGCAGCGCAGGCCGGGCACGAGCTCGATGTAGGCGGCGGCGCGCGCCTTGTCCTCGCGCCGGTCGCCGCACACGAGCACGTCCTCGTCGAGCGTCTGCGAGAGGTCCCTGAGCGCAGGCGCGTTGACGGTGTGGAGGGCGGCGACCACCCGCACGCCGTCGGGCACCATCTCGGCGGCCTGCTGGGCGGCCGAGCCCTGCCACACCCCGAGCATGCGCGTCGCCCTGCCCGAGACCGCGGCGGCCAGCGGCACGGTGGCGTCGACCACGAGCTGGCCCTCGCGGAGGTGGTTCTTGAGGTTCGTGAGCGTCTCGGACTGGTTGCGGAACGGGACGCACAGGAACACGACCTCGCTCGCCTCGGCCGCGGGCCCGTTCTCGAGCCCGCGCACGTCCGCGCTGCCGGCCCCTTCGCGCACGCGCGCGGCCGCCTGGCGGGCGCGGTCGTGGATCGCGCGAGCCGATCACGACCGGCACCCCGGCCACCGCGAGCCGAAGCGCGAGCCCGGCGCCGAGCGCGCCGGTGCCGCCGATCACCGTCACCTGGTCGGGCATGGGCGGGGCAGGCTATACGCTCCCGCCGCATGCGACTGGAGGGACGCACCGCGCTGGTGACCGGCGCCGCCTCGGGGATCGGGGCCGCGACCGCCCGGCGGCTGGCCGCCGAGGGGGCGCGGGTGGCGCTGGCCGACCTCGACGAGGCGGGCGCGCGCGAGGTCGCCGGGGAGATCGACGGGCTGCCCGTTCACATGGACGTGGCAGACCCGGGGTCCGCCCGCGCCGGCGTAACGGCCGCCGAGGAAGCGCTCGGGCCGCTCGACGTGCTCGTCAACAACGCGGGCACCGACCGCTTCGCGTTCTTCGTCAACTCCGACGAGGCGCTGTGGGACCTCGTGCTCGGCGTCAACCTGCGCGGCACGATCGCGGTCACCCACGCGGTGCTCGGCGGCATGCAGGAGCGCGGCTCGGGCGCGATCGTCAACGTCGCCTCGGAGGCCGGGCGGGTCGGCTCGCAGGCTCGGCGGTCTACTCGGCGGCCAAGGCCGGCGTGATCGGGTTCACGCGCGCGGTGGCGCGCGAGTCGTCGCGCTTCGGCGTCCGCGTCAACGCCGTCGCTCCCGGCCCGATCGACACGCCGCTGCTGAACGCCGCGCCGGTCGAGCACGGCGAGATCGGCGAGCGGCTCAAGCAGGGGATGATCGCCGCCACCAGCATGCGCCGGATCGGGCAGCCGGAGGAGGTCGCCGCCGCGATCGCCTTCCTGGCCAGCGACGACGCCTCCTACATGACGGGCCAGACGCTCAACGTCTCCGGCGGCCTGTCGATGGCCTGAACCTAGAATCGAAGCCGTGCGCGTCGCGATCCGCGAGGTCGGTCCCCGGGACGGGTTCCAGAACGAGCCGGAGATCGTCCCCACCGACGAGAAGGTGCGGCTGATCGAGCTGCTCGCGCGCACGGGCCTCGAGCGGCTCGAGGTGACGAGCTTCGTGCGCGCCGACGTGATCCCGCAGCTGGCGGACGGGGCGGAGGTGCTGGAGCGGATCGACGTTCCGGACGGCGTCTCGCTCTCGGTGCTGATCCCGAACGAGCGCGGGCTCGAGAACGCGCTGGCCCAGCGCGAGCGCTTCCACGAGGTCAACGTGTTCCTGTCGGCCTCGGAGACCCACAACCGCAAGAACGTCAACCGCTCGATCGAGGAGTCGCTGGCCGGGCTGGAGAAGGTCCTCGGCCGGGCGCGCGGCGAGGGCCTGCGGTGCGAGGGCGTGATCTCGGTCGCCTTCGGCTGCCCCTACGAGGGGCATGTGCCGCCACAGCGCGTGTTCGAGATCGCGCAACGACTGATCGCGGCGGGCGCCGACGAGATCGGGTTCGGCGACACGACCGGGATGGCCAACCCGGCGCAGGTGCGCGAGTTCTTCCCCGCCGCCCGCGAAGCGCTCGGCGACGACGTCGAGCTGACCGCGCACTTCCACAACACGCGCGGGCAGGGGCTGGCGAACGTGCTGGCCGCGCTCGACGCCGGCGTCACCAGCTTCGAGTCGAGCTTCGGCGAGCTCGGGGGCTGCCCGGTGCCGCGCGGCGCGACCGGCAACATCGCCACCGAGGACCTAGTGTCGATGCTGCACGAGATGGGCGTCGAGACCGGCGTCTCGCTCGAGCGGCTGATCGAGGCCACGCGCGCGGCGCAGGAGGTCCTGGGCCGGCCGCTGGGCTCGCACGTGCTCACCGCCGGGCCGGTGGTTTGGAACTCGCCGAGCTGACCACGCTGCGGCTCGGCGGGCCCGCGGAGCGGCTCGTCGAGGCGCGCACCGAGCAGGAGCTGGCCGAGGCCGCCCGCACGGCGGACCTGATCATGGCCGGCGGCTCGAACGTCGTCATCTCCGACGACGGCGTCCCCGGCACCGTAGTTCGCATCGCCACCCGCGGGGTCGAGCGCGACGGCACGCGGCTGACCGTCGCCGCCGGCGAGGACTGGGACGCGCTCGTCGCGCGGTGCGTCGCCGACGCCCTGCAGGGGTTCGAGTGCCTGTCCGGGATCCCCGGTTCGGTCGGCGCGACGCCGATCCAGAACGTCGGCGCCTACGGGCAGGAGGTGAGCGAGACCGTCGAATCCGTACGCGTATTCGACCGCCGGACGGGCGCGGTCGAGGACATGCCGGCCGCCGCGTGCGGGTTCGTGTACCGCGGCAGCGTGTTCAAGTACCGCGACCGCCGCGTCGTGCTGTCGGTCACGTTCCGGATGCGCGAGGCCGGCGAGTCCGGCCCGATCCGCTACGCCGAGCTGGCGCGGGCGCTCGACGTCCCGGTCGGCGCCGCCGCGCCGCTGCAAGCGGTCCGCGACGCCGTGCTCGCCCTGCGGCGGCGCAAGGGCATGGTGATCGACCCCGCCGACCCCGACTCGGTCAGCGCCGGCTCGTTCTTCACGAACCCGGTGCTCGATCCGCGGGCGTACGCAGCGCTCGGCGAAGGCGCGCCCGGCTGGCCGGAGCCCGACGGCCGCGTCAAGACCTCGGCCGCGTGGCTGATCGAGCGGGCCGGCTTCCACCGCGGCTACGGCGACGGGCGGGTCGGGATCTCGACCAAGCACACGCTCGCGCTCGTCAACCGCGGCGGCGCCACGACCGCGGAGCTGATGGCTCTCGCGCACGAGATCGCGGCCGGCGTGCAGGATCGCTTCGGGATCGCTCTCCAGCCCGAGCCGGTGCTTGTCGGGCACGAGTGGTGAGCTCTACCTGAGTACAGCCGCCGATTCGGATACGGTCGGACCTGTGAAAGATGGCGGGTCACCGCTCAGGTTGGGAGTGACGCTCGACGGTTCACGCGTCCCGGCCTGGGTGGCGTGGATCCTGACCGAGATCGAGGCGCGTCCGGCGCTCAGCCTCGAGGTCGTCAAGCTCGACGGCCGAGCAGCCGCCGCAGTCGCGCGGCCTGTTCTCGCTCTACGAGTCGCTCGACCGGCGGATGTTCGGGGTCGAGCCGGACGCGCTGGCGCCGGTCGACGTCAGCTCGATCATCGCCTCGCGGACCGGTGATATCACGGCCGATCAGGACCTCGACGTGCTGCTGTGGCTGGCGGCGGGCGAGCCGGACGACCGGATCCTGGCGATCCCGCGCCACGGCGTCTGGCGCTACCGCCACGGCGCCGGCGGCCCCCCGCTGTTCAAGGAGCTGGCCTCCGGCACCGCGGCGTCGGAGACCGTGCTCGAGGTCGTCGGCGGCGGCGTGCTCTACCGGTCGATCGCCGCGACCGACGTGATATCGCTCAACCGCAACCGCGTACCGGTGCTGTGGAAGAGCGCCCGGTTCGTGATCCGGCGCCTCGAGGACCTCGCGGGCGGCACGTGGCAGCCGAACGGGATGCACCCGCAGCCGACCGCGCCCGCCCCTGCCGCGCCGTCCGGCACCGAGACGCTGCTGCACGTCGGCAAGATCGCCGCCCGCGTCACGCGCCGCAAGCTGCGCAACGCCGCCTTCCAGCACCAGTGGTTCCTGGGCGTCCGCCCGCGCATGGCCGACCGCATGCCGTACGAGGATCCCGGCCCCTGGCGCGAGGTGCTGCCGCCGCCGGACCGTTCGTACGCCGACCCCTTCGTCGTCGCGCACGACGACGAGACGTTCCTGTTCATGGAGCTGCTCGAGCACGCCACCGACCGCGGGCGGCTGGCGGTCGGCCGCATCGAGGCCGAGGGCCGGCTGATCGACATCGAGCCGATCCTGCCGATGGCCCACCACACGTCCTACCCGTACGTGTTCCGCGACGGCGGCCGGATGTTCATGATCCCCGAGACGGGCGACGCCGGGCGAGTCGAGCTGTTCGCGGCCACCGACTTCCCGACCGGGTGGGAACGGGTGGCGACCCTGATCGAAGGCGCCAACGCCGTCGACGCCACCGTCATCGCCCATGGCGACCGCTACTGGATGTGGGTCACGATCGCGGTGCCCGGCGGACGGCTGCAGGACGAGACCTTCCTGTACACCAGCGAGCGGCTCGACGGCGGCTGGACGCCGCACCCGCGCAACCCGGTGGTATCGGACGCGCGGCGCGCCCGCCCGGCGGGCCGCCCGTTCGTCTGCCACGGCAGCCTGATCCGGCCCTCGCAGAACTGCACCGGCCGTTACGGCGAGCGGGTGATGTTCAACGAGGTCGAGGTCCTCACGCCGGACGACTACCGCGAGCGGCCGTGCGGCTGGCTCGGCCGCGACTGGACGTCACGCACCAACCTCGCCGCCCACACCTACACGTTCGACGGCCGGTGGGAGGCGACCGACGGGCTGCGCACGTTCCCGCGGCTGACGCCGCGCCGCCGCTAACCGATCTCCTTGTCCATCAGCGCCACGTGGGCGCGGATGTCGTCGGCGAAGGCGATGAGGTCGGCGTTCCGCAGGAGCTGGGGCGCGTCGCACAGCGCCTCCTCGGGCTGCGGGTGCGCCTCGACGATGATGCCGTCGGCACCCACCGCGACCGCGGCGCGGGCGAGCGCCGGGACGAGCTCGCGGCGGCCGGCGGCATGCGACGGGTCGATGATCACCGGCAGGTGCGTGCGCTCCTTGAGCACCGGCACCGCGCCGATGTCGAGCGTGAAGCGGGTCGCGGACTCGAACGTGCGGATCCCGCGCTCACACAGGATGACGCGCGGATTGCCCTCCTTGACGATGTACTCGGCGGCCATCAGCAGCTCGTCCACCGACGCCGACGGGCCGCGCTTGAGCAGCACCGGCCGGTCGGTCTTGCCGACCTCCGACAGCAGCAGGAAGTTCGACATGTTGCGGGCGCCGATCTGGATCACGTCGGCCATCTCGGCCACCAGCTCCATGTGGCGCGGATCGAGCAGCTCGGTGACGACCGGCAGGCCCGTCTCCTCGCGCGCCTCGGCGAGGATCTCCAGCGCCTCGGTGCCGAGGCCGCGGAAGCTGTAGGGGGAGCTGCGCGGCTTGAACGCGCCGCCGCGGAGCATGCTCGAGCCGGCGGCGTGGACCGCGCGGGCGGTCGCCAGGGTCTGCTCGCGCGACTCGACCGTGCACGGGCCCATGATGAGACCGAAGTGCCGGCCCCCGAGGCGGCGGCCGCGGACCTGGATCACCGTCGACTCCGGCGAGGTCTCGCGCGAGACGAGCTTGTAGGGCTTCGAGACCGGCTGAACGCGGTCGACGCCGGCGATGCCGTCGAGCGACAGGATCCCGAGCAGCCCGTGGTCGCCGATCGCTCCGATCACCGTCGACTCGCGGCCGGGCGCAACCCGGCCCGAGGCGCCGGCCTCGGCCAGGCGCGCGAGCACATCCTCGACCTGGTCGTCGGCCGCCTCGGCGTCCATCACGATCAGGAACTGGAGCTCCTGCGCGCCGTTGGTCTCGATCATCGGTCCATCTCCCAGAGTCGTCGCAGCTCGTCGGCCACGAGCATGGTGACCCTTCCCTCGGGCCAGGCGCCCACGCCCTGGCAATCCCGGACCGGCTCGATCCCCCGGACCGAGCCGCTCAGGAACACCTCGTCCGCCGCCACCAGGCGATCGAGCGATATCGCCTCCTCGCTCACCGGCATCAGCTCCATCACGCGCCGGCGCGTGACGCCGGGGAGGATGCGCCCGTCGGCGGGCGGCGTGAGGATCGTGCCGTCCTCGACCACGAACAGGTTGGCGCGCGCCGCTTCGAGCGCGCTGTCGTCGTCGACGACGAGCGGCACCGCGTCGCCGTCGTCGGCTGCCTCGAGCACGCGGCGATCGGCCCACTTGTGCGCCCCGAGGCCGCCCGGGACGGCCAGCGGGCGCAGGCGCACGGCGCGGCCGTAGCCGGGGAACACGAGCGTGTCGTCCACCGGCGCGCGCCGCACGTCGGTCGCGATCTCGCCGCTGCCGCCGGGCGTCGCCGTCACGCGCAGGCGGCCGAGGCGCAGCCCGCGCGCGTGGTCGAGGACCAGCTCCGCCACGCCCGGCATGTCGGGCACGCCGTACAGTCGCGCGACGCTGGCGCCGAGCCGTGCCAGGTGGGCGGCGAGCTCGAGCGGCCGCCCGTCGCGGACCAGCATCGTCTCGAACACGCCGTGGGCAGGGTCGGGCTGGCTACGGTGAAGGCTCATGCGGCTCGGCGCGCTAGCTTCGGACATCGGCTGTCTCGTTCGCCGGAACGGGCTCCGGCCCACGCTCCGCAAGGTGAGCGAGGGCTTCCAGGGTCAGGACCTGATCGTGCTGTGCAAGCGCCTGGACGAGATCGCGGACGTCGCGCTCGACCGGAGGCTGGCGATCTCCGACCTCACCGAGTCCGACCTGCCCGCGCTCGCCGAGTTCAACCGGCGCCGGTGCGACACGCGCGCCACGGGCCGGTTCGCGGCCGGCCTGGAGGGCGGCGACCACGCGTTCGTCGCGCGCAACGACGGCGAGGTCGCCGGCTACTACTGGTGGACCGTCCGCGACCATCCGCACGTCGGCCACCTCGGCATCAGCCTCGCCGAGCGCGACGTGTACGGCTTCGACTACTTCCTCGCCGACGAGCACCGCGGCGAGGGGCGGGCGGTCGAGTTCCTGCACGGCATCGAGACCCGGCTGCGCGAGCGCGGCTTCGACCGGGTGTGGGGCTACGTGCGCAGCGACAACCGGCCCGCCCGATGGCTGTACAGCAGCCGCGGCTACGACTCGGTCGACAAGGTGCATCTCAAGCTCGGGCGCATGCGCTAGACGAGGTACTTTCGCAGCACCTTCCCGAGCGGGCTGCGCGGGATCTCGTCGCGGAACTCGACGACCTGCGGGACCTTGAAGTTGGCGAGCCGCTCGCGGCAGAAGTCGATGACCTCCCGCTCGCCGCATCCCTCGCCGGACACCACGACCGCCTTCACGGTCTGCTCGCCGCCGCCGTTGGCGATGCCGACGACGATCGCCTCGCGGACCGCGGGATGGGCGCGCACGACGTCCTCGACCTCGATCGGGTCGACCTTGTGGCCGGACACCTCGATCAGGAGCTTCTTGCGGCCGGTCACGAACAGCCCGCCGTCGTCGTCGAGGTGTCCGAGGTCGCCGGTGCGGTACCAGCCGTCGCGGAACACCTCGCGGTTGAGCTCCTCCATGTCCGAGTAGCCGCGGGTCAGGGCCGGGCTCGAGACCAGGATCTCGCCCTCCTCGATCCGGACCTGCACGTCTCCCACCGGCGTGCCGACCGAGTCGGGCACCGCCTCGGGATCGCGGTCGGCGGTCAGGGTGCCGGCCTCGGTGCAGCCGTAGAGGCCGCGGACGGGGATGCCGAAGCGGTCCAGGAAGGCGTCGTAGGTCTCGCGCGGGAGCGCGGTCCCGGCCGAGAAGCACAGCCGCAGCGCCGAGAGGTCGGCGCCGGCGGGGGCGTCGGCGAGGAGGCGGAAGTTGAACGGGACGCCGGGGAACACCGTGACCTGCTCGCGCTCGAGCAGCTCGAGCGCGCGCCCGCGCTGGAGCACGAAGGGGTTCGGCTCCTCGAGGAAGACGAGCGTCGCGCCGTGGCGGGCGGCCGCGATCAGGCAGCAGCCCATCCCGTAGGTGTGGAACAGCGGGATCGCGCAGAACAGCCGGTCTTCCGGGGTGATGTACGTGTAGCTGTCGGCCTCGGCCCGCAGCTGTCCATGGGTCCGCGCAAGCCGCTTGGGCCGCCCGGTCGAGCCGGACGAGAACTGGTAGACGAACGTCTCCTCGGGCGAGCGAGGCGCGAGCCGCCGCCCCGAGTGCTCGTCGATCAGGCGGTCCACGGTCTCCACGTCGGCGATCACCTCGCGGACGTCGCAGGCGCGGAAGCAGAAGTCGCGCTCGTCGGCCTTGAACGCGGGGTTGGTGGGCGCCACGATCGCGCCCAGGCCGGTGATCGCGAAGAAGGCGGTCACGAACGCCGGGCCGTTGGGCAGCATCAGCGCGACGGCGTCGCCCGGCCCGATCCCGCGCTCCGCCAGGCCGGCGGCGGCGCGCTCGACGCGGTCGAGCAGGTCGCGGTGGGTGATGCGCTCGTCGCCGATAGACGAGCGCGGTGCCGTCCGGCCGCGAGGCGGCGTTGGCGTACAGGAAGTCGGTCACCACGTCGGCGCCCGCGGCCGCTTGCGCTCGACGAACGCCTCCATGCGGGCGAGGCTGCGGAAGTTGTCCGGGACCAGCTCCTCGTCGGTGACGCGGATCGAGTAGCGCTCCTCGAGGAACGCGACCAGCTGCGTCACGGCGAGCGAGTCGATCACGCCGCGCGCGAGCAGGTCCTCGTCGGGATCGATCGACTCCATCTCGCGGCCGAGGGCGATTTCCTCGAGGATGAAGGCCTCCAGCTCCGCTCTCACGCTCATTCCGAACTCCTATACGAGGTACTTGCGCAGGACCTTGCCGGAGCTACGCGGGATCTCGTCCCGGAACTCGACCAGGTGGGGAACCTTGTAGTTGGCGAGCCGCTCGCGGCAGAAGCGGATCAGCTCGCGCTCGCCACAGCCGTTCTCGCCCACCACGACGGCCTTGATCAGCTCCTCGCCCTCGATGCCGCTCGGGGCGCCGACGACCACGACGTCGCGCACCCGCGGGTGGACGGCGAGCACGTCCTCGACCTCGATCGGGTCGACCTTGTCGCCGCGCACGTCGATCAGCACCTTGCGCCGGCCGGTGATGACGAGCCGGCCATCCTCGTCGAGCCGTCCGCGGTCTCCGGTGGCGAACGGCTCGCCGTACTCGCGGGTCATACCGGGGCTGCGGACCGTGATATCACCGATGCGACCGTTGTCGAGAGCGTGGCCGGCGTCGTCCAGCACCTCGACCTCGATCCCCGCCAGCGGACGGCCGACCGAGGCGGCGGTGGCCCACGGGTCGCCGTCGGCGTTGATGCTCACGGCTCCGGTCTCGGTCAGGCCGTAGAGCTGCCGGATCGGGACGCCGAACGCGCGGTCGAATGCGTCGAAGGTCGAGCGCGGAAGCGCGTTGCCGGCCGAGAAGCACAGCCGGACCGACGAGAGGTCGGCCGTGATACCACCCTCGGCGAGCGCGCGAAACACGTACGGCACCGCGGGGAACACGGTCACCTGCTCGCGCTCGATCAGCCGCAGGACCTCCTCGCGGGCGAGCGCGAGCGGCTTGTGCGGGTCGGCGATCACGAGGTCGGCGCCGCTGGACAGGGCGGCGAGGAAGCAGCACCCCAGCCCGTAGGCGTGGAACATCGGGATCGAGCAGAAGATCGTGTCCTCCGGCGTCAGCCCCATCGTGGCGGCGACGGTGTCGGCCTCCCACCACAGCTGGCCGGCGGTGCGCGGCACGCGCTTCGGGTGCCCGGTGCAGCCGGCCGAGTAGGCCAGCAGCGCGTCCTCGTCGGGCGAGCGCGGCTCGGGCGCGCGCCCGGAGTGCTCCTCGATCAGCCGGGCGACCTCCTGCTCGTCGTCGATGACGAGCTGGACGTCGGCGTCGCGGTAGCAGAACTCGAGCTCGGCGCGCTTGAACTGGGGGTTGAGCGGCACCACGACCGCGCCGAGCTGCGCGATCGCGAGGAAGCTGGTGGCGAACGCCGGCCCGTTGGGGAGCAGCAGCGCGACGCGGTCTCCGGGGCCGACGCCGCGCGCGGCCAGCCCGCCCGCGAGCCGCCCGACGCGCTCCCACAGCTCGTCGGCGCCGATCCGCTCGTCGCCGAAGATCAGCGACGACGATCGGGCGCGGACCGGATTAGGCGTGGGCGAGAGCATCTTCGCGCCCTTCTGCCTCGTCGGGGTCGAGGATCGGCGCCTGGTGGGCCCCCGTGCTCAACGCGATCGCCTTCACCAGCGCCGCCGCCTTCAGCAGCATCTCCTGGAACTCGTCGTCGGGGTCGGACTGCATGACGATCGCGCCGCCCGCGCCGATCGAGGCCGAGTCGCCGTCGATCACGATCGTCCGGATCACGATGTTGAGGTCGGAGCCGCCGCTCAGGCCGAGATAGCCGATCGCGCCCGAGTAGACGCCGCGCGGCTCGTGCTCGAGCTCGTCGATGATCTGCATCGTCCGCTTCTTCGGCGCGCCGGTCATGGAGCCGCCGGGGAAGCAGGCGCGGATGCAGTCGGCCGGCCCGAGGTCCGCGCGCAGGCGCCCCGCGATGGTCGACACCATCTGGTGCACGGTCTCGTAGCTCTCGATCGCCATCAGATGCGGAACGTGCACGCTGCCGATCTCGCACACCAGGCCGAGGTCGTTCCGCAGCAGGTCGGTGATCATCAGGTTCTCGGCGCGGTTCTTCTCGCTCGTCCGCAGCCCCTCGCTGAGCGACTCGTCCTCGGCCGGGGTGTGGCCGCGGCGCACGGTGCCCTTGATCGGCTTCGCCTCCACCCAGCGGTCGCGGCCCACGCGCAGGAAGCGCTCCGGCGACGAGCTGAGCACGGCGGCGTCGCCGAACTTGAGGTAGGCCGAGAACGGGGCCGGGTTCACGCGCCGGAGGGTCCGGTAGGTGGAGAGCGGATCGAGCGCCACGTCGGTGGTGAGCCGGTTCGTGAGGCAGACCTCGTAGGTCTCGCCCTCGACGAGGTGCTCGTGGATGCTCCGGATGTCCTCGACGTACTGCTCGTACGAGCGGCTGAGCCGGAACTCGACGCGCTCGCGGGCGCGCGGCTGCGGCAGCGCCGGGAGCGGCGGAAGCCTGTCGAGGCGGCGGCGCGTGTTGCGCACCCAGCGCCGGGCCTCGGCGCGGTGCGCGGGGTCGGTGAGGCAGACGACATAGGTCGCTTCCTCGACGTGATCGAAGGCGATCAGCCGGTCGGCGAACACGAACGCGGCGTCCGGCAGCGACGACCTGTGCGCCGGGTCGCCCTCGCAGTCGGCCTTGAGCTCGTAGCCGAAGTAGCCGACGAAGCCGCCGTTGAGGTCGAACGGCAGGTCCGGCGCGTCGAGCTTCAGCCGCCGCATCTCCCGGCCGAGGTAGTCGAAGATCGACTCGTCGTGGACCTCGGTGGAGCCGTTGCGCTCGACCACCACCTGCCCGCGCCCGACGTCGTAGCGGATCACGGCGCTGTGGGCGCCGCCGGCGGCGCCCATGAACGAGAACCGCGAGCGCTGGTCGGCGCACCTGCTGCTGTCGAGCCAGAACGAGTTCTGCGCCTTGCCGTAGAAGTGGACGAACGCGCCCTCGGTGTCGTAGAGGCGGTCGACGCGCTCGGCGACGACCTCGAGCTCGGTCTGCGGCTGGGTGTCCGGGTCCGTGCCGCGGGGGACGACGCATTGCGCGGCCCGGGGCCGGCCGTTGCGGCGGCCGTTCCGGGTCAGGTCGCGGAAGTTCTCGAGCAGCTGCCGCCCGTACTCGGTGCAGATCGACTCGGGATGGAACTGGACGCCCCACTGCCGGCGGTCGCGATGGGCGACGCCCATCAGCACGCCGTCCTCGGTCCAGGCGATCGGAGCGAGCCACTCGGGCAGCGGCCGGGAGACGCAGAGCGAGTGATATCGCACGGCCTGGAACCCCTGCGGGATGCCTTCGAACAGCGACGAGCCGTCGTGGTAGACGGCGCTGAGCCGGCCGTGCATGACCTCCGGCGCGTGGACGACGGAGGCACCCGCGAAGTGCGCGAGACCCTGGTGCCCGAGGCAGACGCCGAGGACGGGGACCGTGGCGGCGTCGATCGCCTCGCGGCAGATCCCGAAGTCCGCCGGCCGGTCGGGGCGGCCCGGCCCCGGCGAGATCACGATGTTGTCGAAGTGCTCACCCGCGAGGTCGCTCCAGGCCGCGCCGTCGTTGCGCACGACCACCGGGTCCTCGCCGTTCGTCTCGGCCAGCAGCTGGAAGAGATTGAACGTGAAGGAGTCGTAGTTGTCGAGCAGCAGGGTGCGCACGCGATCGAACCTAGAACGTGCTCATTGGCCCCCCGTTGCAGCGTGCGTTGGCTTGCCGTTGGGTGCGTCTGGCGTTCCGTGCAGGGCGAATAGCCCGGGTGGGGATTGCTCGCCGGCTCGATGAAGGCTGCAGGTCGCCGGCACCGCCGGCCGCGCCACGGATGCCGAGTTGCTCGACGTGGACTTCATACCCCTGGTGGCTCGCCGGACGCGATCGGCGCGAAGGTGAGCATCGCGTCGACGGCGAGTTCGAGGTCGAGCCGGTCGTGCGAGAGCGGCACGCAGGCGTCGGGGCGGCGGGTGGGCCGCAGGCGGGCGGGACGCCCCGGCGGGGCCTGTCGGGCAGTCGGGAATCGGCCGCCCGTCGGGGCGGACGGAACGTCAGCCCACCGCCGGGCAGCCGCCGGATGCCGTAGCCGCCTTCGTGCAGGAGCCGGTGGTGGGCGCCGCAGAGTTGGACGAGATTCTCGAGATCGGTGGCGCCGCCATTCGCCCAGTGCTCGATGTGGTGGGCATCGATGAACCGGCGCGCGGAGCAGCCGGGGAAGCGGCAACCGCGGTCGCGGCTGCGCAGTGCGCGCCGCACCGCGGGCGGGATGGCGCGTGTCTTGCGGCCGATCCGCAGCGGCTTGCCGTCGCGTTCGAGCAGCCGCACGATCGAGGCGTCGCACGCGAGCCGCCGCGCTGTCTGGGCGGTCAGCGGCGCCCCGTCGTCGAGTTCGCAGCGGCCGCCGTTCTCGGTCCCGGACAGAGCCGCGGCGTCGACGTGTACGAGCACCTGATAGCGGTCTCCACCGGTGCCGGTGCGGCGCGGTCCGGCTGGCCAGGATAGCCGTCCGCGATCGTCAACAGCGCATCGGCGCGCGCCTCGCTCATGGACACGCGCGGCGTTCCCGCGGGAACGTCCAGGACCGGTTCGGCTCGTTCGGCGGGCGTTCCCGCGGAAACGTCCGCCGCCCGCTCGTCGTCGTCCGCAGGCGTTCCCGCGGAAACGTCCGCGCCCACCCGGTCGTGCTCGCCCGCGAGCTGTTGCTGCGCGGCCTCCAGAGCGGCGACGATCAGCGCGCCCTCCTCGGCCGCGAACCGCCCGCGCACCACCACGCTCCCGTCATCGTCATGCTCGATCACCAGCCACCGCTCACGGCGGCCGCCGGCCGCCGCGCGCTCGGCCGCCACCACCCCCCGATACGCGCGCAACAACCGCTCGAGCTGCGACGCCGTCGCATGGCGCGCCAACTCCACCAACTCACCCTCGCGCTCGACCCCCGCCACACGCGTGAGCGCCCGCACCTTCGAATAACTCAACTCGCCGTCCGCGAACGCCGCGCACACCAGCGGCAACTCCCGCAACCGACGCGCCACCCGCACCTGCTCGCGCGCCGCCCCCGGCGCGATCGCGCACTGCCACGACACCCAATGCGCACACGACCGACACCCCCACTGCGCCCACCCCTCACGCGCGTCGTACTCACCCACCAGACACAACCACCGGCACGTCGCGGCATGAATCTGCGACGCCAGCGCCGTGATCTCGCGCTCGAGCAGCTCCAACGGCCGCGTTCCGTCCGACCCGCCATCTATCACTTGCGAACACATGTTCGCAATGTACATCGACCGGCAGATGGAACCAGCGAGCCGATTCGTCCGCGATCACGGCCTTACGTGGCCGCGGCAGACCCAGAACCGTGCGAACGGCGATCTCCTCCGGATCGGGCTTCGTGGGCTCGATCGCGTGCTCACGTCGGCGTTCCGCGCTGCGAATCTAGCGGCCGCTGAACTCGGGCTGGCGCTTCTCGCGGAACGCGGCCGCGCCCTCGGCGAAGTCGGCCGTCGCCGCGCAGCGCTCCTGCATCGTGACCTCGAGCTCGAGCGTCGCCGCGAGCGCCGGGCGGGCGCTCGCGTCCATCACGCGCTTCGCGAGGCCTACCGCCACCGGCGCGCAGGCCAGCAGCTCGTCGACCAGCGTCTCGACCGCGGCGTCGAGCTCCTCGGCCGGCGCGATCCGGTTGGCGAGCCCGATCCGCTCGGCCTCCTCGCCCGCGATCAGCTTGCCGGTCATGATCAGCTCCTTCGCGCGCCCGAGCCCGACGACGGCGGGCAGCCGCGAGGAGCCGCCGACGTCCGGGATCAACCCGATCCGCGTCTCCGGCATCCCGATCACCGCGTCGGCGGCGATCACCCGCAGGTCGCACGCCAGCGCCAGCTCCATCGCTCCGCCGATGCACGCGCCGTGGATCTGGCAGATCGTCGGCTTGGTCATCTCCTCGGCGAGGTTCCACGCCTCCAGGCACCGGCTGCGGAACGCGCGCAGGTGCTCCGGCGCCTCCGCCAGCCCCGCGAGCGCTGCCAGGTCCATGCCCGAGGAGAACATCGGGCCGGCTCCGCGGACGACGACGCACCGCACCGCGGTGTCGTCGGCCGCCGCACGCAGCGCCTCGCCGGTCGCCTCGACCAGCTCGCCGTTGAACGCGTTGCGCTTCTCCGGCCGGTTGAGCACGACGTGACGGACACGGCCGTGGTCTTCGGTCAGCACGAGGGTCATAGTCGGCACCCTAGATGGGTAGACATGCGCGCATGACCCATCGGCTCCTGCCGCCAGGGAGCGCGGTCCGTGTGATCGCCGGCCTGGAGGCGCTCGACCCGCCCGCGAAGAAGATCGCCAAGAAGGTGCGCGGCCTGATCAAGCCGCGCCCGGTGAAGGAGGCCCTGAGCGGGAGTTGGCTCGGCCACCCGCTGCATCCCGTGCTGACCGACGTCACGATCGGGACGTTCACGAGCGCCGTGCTGCTCGACTGGCTCGGCGGGGAGCGGTCGCGCCCCGCCGCCGAGCGCCTGATCGCGTTGGGGCTGGCGAGCACTGTGCCGACCGTCGCCTCCGGCTACTCCGACTGGGCCGACACCGAGGTGGCGAGCGACGCCGTGCGCCGCATCGGGATCGTGCACTCCGCGGGCAACGCGACCGCGTCATGGCTCTTCGCGGCGTCGCTCGTGGCGCGCCGACGCGGCGGCAGCGGCCGGGCGCTGGCCCTCGCCGGTGGCGCCACCCTCGTCGGCTCCGGCTACCTCGGTGGCCACATGACGTACGCCGAGGGCGTGGGCGTCGATCAGACGACGTTCGAGCAACCCACCGACGAGTGGACGGCGGTGCTCGACGATGCCTCGCTCGGCGAGGGTGAGGCGCGCTGCGTGGACGCCGGCGGCACGGCGGTGATGGTGGTCCGCCGCGAGGGCGCGCTGTACGCCCTGTCGAACCGCTGCTCGCACCGCGGCGGTCCGCTGCACGAGGGCGAGCTCGACGGCCTCAACGTCCACTGCCCGTGGCATGACAGCGTCTTCGACCTGCGCGACGGCGCGCTGGTCCACGGCCCGGCCGCCTTTCCGCAGCCCGCCTGGGACACGCGCGTGCAAGAGGGACGGATCGAAGTCCGCCGGCAGTAGTAGGTGCACGGGCCCCCGGTCACGCACTAGCCTCCGGCGGCGTGCTGGAGCTCCTCCGCCCGCCGCCGCACCGCGGACCGCTGATCGCGGCCGGAGCGGTGGTGCTGGCCACAGGGCTGGCGCTGCTCGAGCTGCGGCTCCAGGACGACCTCGCGGTCGGCGTTCACTTCCTCATCCTCGGGACGGCGGCGGGGATCGTGCTCGCCCTCGGGCTGCAGGCGCCGAACGAGGACGGCCGCCCGCCCGCCTATCAGTCGGTGCTGCTGGTCACCGGGCTGCTGCTCCTGTTCCCGGCCCTGCTCCGGCTTGCCGCGACATTCGGCGCCGAGGACTTCGCCACCGACTTCCCGGCCGGCGAGCTGACCTGGACGTCGCTGCTCACCGGCGCGGTGGCGCTGTTCGCCGCGCTCCGCCGCCGCTCGGCCATCTGTCTCTTCCTCGCGGCCGTGTTCGGGATGGTGGCGCTGCTGTCCGGCTGGGAGTGGGTGTTCGAGAACGAGACGTTCACGGCGTCGCGCTGGCTGCTGCTGGTCGCCGCCGCCGGCCTGGTGCTGGCCGCGCTCGCGCTGCGTGCGAATGCGCCGCGCCAGGCCGAGCTGCTGATCGACGCCGCGGGGGTGGCGATCCTGTTCATCGCCCTCCAGGGCGTATGGCTCACGCTGTTCGCCGGGGTTGCGCTGCAGACGGGCGTCGAGCAGCCGTCGCTGCCGAACTTCTGGGAGCTGATCGTGTTCGGCGCCGGCTGCGGCCTCGTCGCCTTCGGCGCTCTCGACCGCTCGCCCGGCCCCGCCTGGCTCGGCGTCGCCACGCTCGTCCTGTTCGTGCTCGACGCAGGCCTCGAGGAAGCGGGGGCGATCTACTTCTGGCCGATCGCCCTGATCCTGCTCGGCGCGGTCGCGATGGCGGCGGGACTGCGTCCGCGCCGGCCGCTGCCGCCGGAGCCGACCGCGTACCGCGCGGGCGAGCAGCCGCTCGCCTCGCGCACGGCCGACGACGAGGTCGTGCTGCGCGTGCGCGTCGACGACGCACCGCCGCCGGGCGATAGCGTGGGCAACCGATGACCGACGCACAGCACGTCGCCGACGCCTTCGAGCGCGCCTACGCAGGCGGGCCGGAGCGGCACAGGGAGAAGTCGGCCCAGCAGGGCAAGCTCCCGGTGCGCGAGCGGGTCGCGCGGCTGCTCGACGACGGCTCGTTCACCGAGGATGCGTTGCTCGCCAACTGGGAGGCCGAGGGCCTCGGGGCCGACGGCGTCGTCACCGGGCTCGGCTCGATCGGCGGGCGGACGGTCGCTCTGATGGCCAACGACCCGACCGTGAAGGCCGGCTCGTGGGGTCCGAAGACGGTCGAGAAGATCCTGCGGATCCAGGAGGCCGCGCTCTCGCACCGGGTGCCGATGATCTACCTCGTCGACTCGGCCGGCGCGCGCATCACCGACCAGGTCCACATGTTCCCCGGCCGCCGCCACGCGGGCCGGATCTTCTTCAACGAGGTCCGGCTCTCGGGCGTCGTGCCGCAGGTGTGCGTGCTGTTCGGGCCGAGCGCGGCCGGCGGCGCCTACATCCCCGCGTTCTGCGACATCGTGATCATGCGCGACGGCAACGCTTCGATGTACCTCGGGTCGCCGCGGATGGCCGAGATGGTGATCGGCGAGAAGGTCTCGCTCGAGGAGATGGGCGGCGCCAAGATGCACACCGGCGTGTCGGGCTGCGGCCACTTCCTCGTCAAGAGCGACGAGGAGGGCGTCGACCTCGCCAAGCGCTACCTGTCGTTCTTCCCGGGCTCGTGGGAGGACGAGCCGCCCGCCGCGCCGCCCGCGCCGCCCGCTTCCGATGCGGCGATCCGCGAGCTGATCCCGGCCGACGAGAACAAGCCGTGGAACATGCACGAGCTGATCGACGCGCTGGTCGACGCGGGCTCGTTCCTCGAGGTCCACAAGCGGTGGGCGAAGGAGGTGATCGTCGGCTACGCGCGGCTCGAGGGGCGCGTGGTCGGGATCGTCGCCAACCAGCCGAAGTTCAAGGGCGGCGTGCTGTTCGTGGACTCCGCCGACAAGGCGGCGCGCTTCATCTGGACGTGCAATGCCTTCGGCATCCCGCTGCTGTTCCTGGCCGACGTCCCGGGCTTCATGATCGGCACCGCGGTCGAGCGCCAGGGGATCATCCGTCACGGCGCGAAGATGATCTCGGCGGTCTCCGAGGCGACTGTCCCGAAGCTGTCGGTGATCGTGCGCAAGGCCTACGGCGCGGGGCTGTACGCGATGGCCGGGCCGGCGTTCGACCCCGACGCGACGCTCGCGCTCCCGACCGCCAAGATCGCCGTCATGGGGCCGAGCGCCGCCGTCAACGCCGTCTTCTACAACCAGCTGATGGCGATCGAGGACGAGCGGGAGCGCGCCGCCCGCCGTGCCGAGCTGATGGAGGAGTACGCCGAGGGCGTCGACCTCCTCAAGCTCGCGTCCGAGATGGTCGTCGACGCGATCGTGCAGCCCGAGGAGCTCCGCGAGGAGCTGGTGCGGCGGTTCGCCCGCAACGCGGGCAAGGCGCGCGAGTGGCCGGCCAAGCGGAACTCGATCCCTCCGGCGTGAGCGCGCGCCGCGCACTGCTCGAGCGGCTGATCGACCACGCCGCGCTGTTCCCGCCCGCGTCGATGGACATGCCGGACGCGCTCGAGGCCGACCGCCGCGCGCGCGCCGGCTCGCACGCGTGGATGCTCGACCGCTTCATCTGCCCGGCCTCGAAGCTCGGCGAGCTGCCGGACGACGCGCCGCGGCTGAGCGTCGTGCTCGACGGGGGAGAGGGGGACCTCGAGACCGTCGTGGAGGCGGTTGCCGACGGACGCGAGGTCGTGCTGGTCGAGGCACGGATCGACCCGGAGTGGATCCCCGACACTCAGGCGCTGGTTCACGAGAAGCTGCCGGGCGTGCAGGCATTCTGGGAGCTGCCGCCCGGCCGTGGGCTCCGGGGCGAGGTCGCCGCGGTCCGCGAAGCCGGCGCTGGGGCGAAGATCCGCTGCGGCGGCGCGACCGTGCCGTCGATCGAGGACGTCGCCGCCTTCGTCGCCGCGTGCCGCGACGCCGGAGTGCGGTTCAAGGCGACCGCCGGCCTGCACCACCCGATCCGGCTCGGCGAGCGGCACGGCTTTCTGAACCTGCTGGCCGCCGCCGTGTTCGCGCACACCAGGGGCCTGGCCGAGGACGAGCTGGCGGCTCTCCTGGCCGAGGACGACCCTGCCGCGTTCACCGTCGACGACGACCGGCTGGAAGTGCACGGGCACAGCGCCGGCGCCGCCGAGATCGAGGCCGCGCGGGCCGAGCTGTTCGTCGCCTACGGCTCGTGCTCGTTCGACGAGCCGGTCGAGGACCTTACGGCGCTGGGGGTGCTCCAGGGATGACGAAGGTCCGGCCCTTGCCGATCTGCGGCCCGTAGTTCGCCCTCCTACGCGGTCCGTAACCGGGCCAGACGTTCCACTCGTAGGTCCCCGGCCTCATGCGCCGGACGCGACCTTCGAACTCCCAGCGACGCTTGAGCTGAAGCCGCCCGCGGGTGGGCCAGGCGGAGAGCACCTTCCTATCGTCTCGCAGCGAGCTGGACGTTGTAGTAGTCCGCGCTCCGTGCACCTTCGACCAGCGCAGCAGCGGCGGCGCGTGTCAGCACGGCCCTGCTGGGGGGCGAGAGCAGCTGGGGCTTCGGCACGGCGGAGGCCGACCCGCGCGACCGATGGCCGGCGCGCGTCGCTCGCGATCACGGTGTACCGGTATCGCGTGTAGTTGCGCAGCGGAGGTCCTTGAGGTCCCTCGGACGGCCGCGATAGATCGTGCGCCCTGCGACCTCGGATGACGCGGATGCGTGTGACGTCGAGGCGCTACGCGGATGACCAGGCGCACGGCATGGTCCCGGGACTGAGCGCGGATCCGTCGGCGGCGCGGGCGCCGTGTCGTCGTATCGGATCGGGAAGCCACGCGCTCGACACGTTGCCTGCGTTGTCCCGGCAGGCGCCGATGACCTGCGCAGCCGCACCGTCCGGTCCGGCATACCGCACGTCAGGACATGCCGCGAGGCCTGACAATCCATCGGCGCCGGTGAAGCGCCACCTGACCGGGCGGATGTACCAGCCGCGACGGTCCGGCTTGCGAGCGGGCTTTCCGGTCCTGACCTCCGGTCCGGTGGAGTCGTACTTCAAGCCGAACGCGGCGGGCGCGCTCGACATTGCCGGCGTTGTCGGTGCACGTGCCGCTGACTGTGGCGCTCGCGCTGTCGGGCCCCGCGTAGGTCGGCGCGGTGCACGAAGCAACGCCGGACAGGGCGTCAGCGCCGGAGAACGCGACTTGCACCGGGCTGCGATACCAGCCAGCTGCCGTCAGGGGGACGGCTCGTCGCGGCGGGTGCCGCGGTCGGCGGCGTCTTGTCGATCCAGATCGTCGCGGTCGCCCACATCCAGGCCCGATGGCGGCGTTCGCCGCACTGCGCACTCGCGGCTCGTGACGCCCTCGCTCGTCACAGGCTCGCGGTACAGGCAGCCCGGCGGGCTGTACTCGCCGGTGACACTCGGAGCGCGGTACCACGTGAGCGTGCACGTCGGTGTTGCGCCATCCGCTGCAGTCGAACGGTGGTCCGGGGTGCAGCCGTAGGTCGGCCGCGGCGGTGCCTGGCGTCGCAGGCCGGCGAGGCGAGCCAGCGACGATCGTCGCCGCAGGCACGAGGACGAACGCAAGACGCCGCTCAGCGTCATCTCGTCCCCAGGTGTCGTTGCATCCGAGCGACCTGCGCAAGAAGCAGGCCGCTGGAGGCGGCGACGGCGAGCAGGGCCAGTCCGCTACCGAGGAGCAGCTTGTCGTCGTTCGACGAGCTCGTGACGCTCGGCTGCTCCGCCTCGCGGGCCGGGGCGCCGGCGGGGAAGGTGGCTTCGTAGAAGCTCTCCATGGTGGCGGCGGCCTGGGCCTCGGCGCGCTCGCGGGCTGCGATCGCGGCTTGGCGGCGGCGGGCGGCTGCCTCGCGGCGCCTCCTCTCGGCGGCGGCGCGGCGGCGTGCGGCCGCCTCCCGGCGCCGGGCCGCCGCGGCGGCGGCTGCCCGGCGGCGTGCCGCTCGGCGGGCTCGGGCGGTGGCCGCGCTGTTGCTCGACGAAGAGGGCGACCGCGACGACTCGGTGGTCGACGGCGCGGATGGCGCCGGCTGGACCGGTGCGGGCTGGCTCGGCGCCGGCTGGGTCGGCGCGGGCTGGCTCGGCGCCGGCTGCGACGGGGCGGGCTGCGTCGGAGCCGGTGTGCTCGGCGCCGGATTGCTCGGCGCCGGTGCGGGCTGGCTGCCGCCCGGCGCCGGGTCCGGCTGCGGCGGCCCGGGTGCCGGATCGGGCTGCTGTGCGAGAGCCGGCGCGGCGGCGAAGAGCACGAGCAAAAAGAGAGCCGCAAGGGCTCCGGTCACCGTCGTTGCCGTCCGCTTGTCTCTGCGCATCCTCTCGCCAGTCCGAACCGTATTCCAGCGCGCGACGCTATGAGCGGCGGCGCGTCAGGTCAAGCCTCGGCGACATAAACCGTCAGATGTCTGATTGATTCGGTGGCGCTGCGCCGAATGCGCATCGTCCCGCGCGGAAGGTAGATTCGGCGCCGCCATGGCGCGCCCGCGCGTTCTGCTGCTGATCACGCTCGCGGAGACCGGCGGGGCGCAGCAGTACGTGGCTTCGCTCCTTCCCGCGCTGGCCCGGGAGTACGACGTGCTGGTCGCCGCGCACGGCGACGGGTTCCTCGGCGATGCCAGCCGCAGCGCGGGCGTGCGGTACCTGTCGCTCCGCCACGTCCGCCGCCCGCTGCACCCGCTGCGCGACCTGCTCGGGCTCGTCGAGCTCTACCGGCTGATCCGCCGCGAGCGCCCGGCCGTCGTCCACGCCAACAGCTCGAAGGCCGGCATCCTCGGGCGGCTGGCGGCCGTCGCCGCCCGCGTCCCCGTGCGGCTCTTCACCGTCCACGGCTGGGCCTTCAAGGCCCACCAGGGGCTCGCCGCGCGCCTCTACCTCTACGCCGACCGCGCCATGAGCCCGCTCACCACGACCACGATCTGCGTCGCGGACGGCGAGGTGGAGGCGGGGATCCGGGCCCGGACCTGCCGCCCCGACCGCACGGTCATGATCCACAACGGCGTCGAGCTCGACCGCCCGCAGCGAGCCTCCGGGCCGCCGCGCACGCCGGTGGCGCTGTTGAGCGTGGGCCGGTTCCGGCCGCCGAAGGACTTCACGACCCTCGTACACGCGATGGCCGCCCTCGAGCCCGGCACCGCCCGGCTCGCGATCGCCGGCGACGGGCCGGACCGGCAGACGCTCGAGCAGGAGATCGCGAAGCACCACCTCGGCGAGACGGTCGAGCTGCTCGGCACGCGCCGCGACGTCGACCAGCTGCTCGCCGCCGCCGACATCTTCGTCCTGTCCAGCGACTCCGAGGGACTGCCGATGTCCGTGCTCGAGGCGATGGCGGCCGGCCTCCCGGTCGTCGCATCCGCGGTCGGAGGCATCCCCGAGCTCGTCAGCGACGAACAGACCGGCCTGCTCGTGCCGCCGCGCGACAGCCGGGCCCTCGCCGCCGCGATCAGAGCCATCGCGGGCGACCCGCAGCTGCGAGACCGGCTCGGAGCCGCCGCCCGGCGCCGCGCGGAGACGGAGTTCTCGCTCGAGACCTGCCGGCGGCGCCACCTCGACCTCTACCGCGACCTGCTGCGAAAGCGAACCTGACGGTAAGCCGCGCGCAGCAGCGAAGGGCGATCGTGGCCGCCCGCGACCTTCGCCCGGAAGTCGGCCAGGCGGTCGCTGCCGTCGATCGCCGTCCGCCGCAACGCGAGCAGGTCCGACGCCCAGGTGTTGGCACCCGGCTCGCAGGTCGTCGCCACCGTGAAGCCGGCCCCCGCCACCAGCTCCCGCTCCCGCGGGCCGTACACCCCCGCCGGATAGCAGAAGCCCGCGACCGCGCGCCCGAGCCGGTCCGAGAGCGCGCTCCGCGATCCCGCGATCTCGCGCTCGGCGACGCCCGGCTCCAAGACCGTCAGGTTCGGGTGCGAGATCGTGTGAGCCTCGAACGAGAACGGAGATCCGGAGTCCAGAGCGACGATGTCGCTCCAGCCGAGCACCGGGGGCTGGCGCTCGTACCAGGTGAACCTCGCGGTCCCGTCGACCACGCCGGTGGCGACGAAGACGGTCGCCCGGAAGCCATGCCGCTCGAGCACCGGCAGCGCGTGCTCGGCGATGTCGCGATAGCCGTCGTCGAAGCTGAGCGCGACCACCCCCGAGAGCGGCTCGCGCGAGGCGAGCAGCCGCCCGGCCTCGACCACGTCGACCACCCGATATCCCTCGTCGCGCAGCACCGCCATCTGCTCGGCGAACCGCCGCGGCGCGATCGCGAGCGGGTCGGGATCGTCGCTGACGCGGTGGTAGAAGAGGACGCGCAGACCGTCGCGGCGCGGCCGCCCGCGCGCCTCCCACAGGGCGGTCCGGACCCGCGTCAGCGCGGGCTTGACGGCCTGCACCCAGGCCGGCCCGAGCGTCAGGCGATCCTGCATGGCGACGCCAACCCTATTCAAACGGTTTCACGCCACACTGAGGCGGTGACGGTCGACGTCGACGACCTGATCGCGCCTCTGGCCGCGGAAGGCACCGCGTTCGAGCTGCGGCGGCGCGACCTCGAACGGATCACGGGCCTCGTGCGTACCGTCTATGCATCATGAGGCGGCGAGGCGTATGGGTGGTGGCGGTACTCGCGCTGTGCGTCGCGGGCCTGATCGTTGCGGCGATCGACACCGAGCGCGGCGAGCCTCTCGGCGCTCCCGCCGAGCCGGGCAGGGTCGGCGCGCCCGATGCCCGCCGAGCGGGCCGGCCCGGCACCCCGCGTCGCCTACACCGGGCCTCGCCGGCTCGCCGGCATCGAGACGCTCCGCGCGCGCGCACGCCAGAACGGTGAGCGGATCGTCGCCGTCACCTTCCGGCTCGATGGCAGGCCGGTCGGGACCGACACCACCGCGCCGTTCGAGCTCGACGTCGACGCCTCGCAGCTGCCCGCCGGCAGGCACCGGCTGGGCATAGAGGCCGTCGACCGCCTCGGCCGTCGCAAAGCCGCGAAGCCGGTGCGCGTGAGCATCACGCCGCAGGAGGAGCCCGCGACGCTGACCGCCACGCCGGCAACGTTCCGCAGCGTGCTGCGAGAGCTCGGGGACGGGCATGTGATCGTCCGCCTCGCCCCCGGGCGCTACGTCGTCCCGCACCTCGAGGTGGGAGGGAGCACGCGCCTGGTCGGCTCCGGGTCGCGGACCGTGCTCGCGGCTGCGACCGGCGGCTGGTCGCTGATGACCGTGCGCGGCCGCGGCGTGCGCGTCTCCGACCTCGCGATCGACGGCGGCGGCCGCGCCGAGCGGGCGATCGGCGTTGCCGCCGGCTCGCACGACGTCCGCCTCCAGCGCATCGACATCCGTGGCATCCGCAGGACCGGCGTCGAGGTCTGGGGCGAGCACTCGGGCATCTCGATCCAGGACTCGGCGATCGCCGGGGACCGCGCGCGCGGCGCCGGCATCTTCGAGCTCGGGTCCGGCGACACTCGCGACATGAGCGTCATCCGGACCCGCATCAGCGGGTTCCGGACCCACGGCATCAACTTCGCCCAGCGCGATTACGACGAGCCCTCGGCGGCCCTCCATGCGGTCGCGCTCGACAACGAGATCAGCAACATCGACGATCCCGCCGCCGCCACCGGCACCCACGAGGGCGGCATCTGGTCCGGCGGCGTGTCGGCGGCGATCATCGGCAACCGGATCCACGACACCGGCTGGGACGGGATCCAGACGGTCGGCTCCTCGCGCCGCGTGACCGTGGTCGGCAACGAGATCGCGCGCACCGGGGTCGGGATCTATCTCGAGCACGAGACCAACGAGTCGCTGTTCGCCCGCAACACGATCGCCGACGTCGCGACCGGCATCAACGTCGAATGGCGCTACGACGGCAACGGCTCGAGCGGCAACACGTTCGAGGGGAACACGATCGTGCGACCGTCGGAGACGGGCCTGTTCGTGGATGTCCAGGGCGACCGCAACCGGATCGCCGGCAACACGTTCGCGGACGGGACCGGCCCGGCGGTGGTGCTGCAGGGAGCCTCCGGCAATCTCGTGACCGGCAACCGCGCCTGCGATCGCCCCGGCCAGCCGCTCGTGGTCCAGCAGAGCGCGCACCACGACGACGGCCGCGCCGCGCATTCGCTCCGCAACCGGATCGAGGCAAACGAGAGCGTCGACGCGTGTCCGTAGGCAGCGGCGACACCGGCACCCTCGCCGGCAACTCGCTGCGCGTGCTCTCGGCGCAGGTGGTCGGCAACGCCGGGTACTTCGTCTCGGTGCTGCTGCTCGCGCGCGCGTTGCCGCCGGGGGAGCGCGGCGCCGTCGCGTTCGTGACCGTCACCGCGCTCGTGGTCTCGACGCTCGCAAGCATCGGCACCGCCGACGCGACCAAGGTGTTCGCCGCCCAGCGTCCCGAGGCGCGGCCGCGCCTGCTGTCGAACGTGGTGCTCGTGAGCGCGATCGGCGGAGTGCTGGGAGGGCTCGCCGCGGTGGCCGCTCTGGTCGCGCTGGCCGACTCGAGGCCGGACGGGGTCGGCTCGCTCGAGCTGGCGGCGATCGCGGCCGGCTCGGTCGTCGGCGCGCTCGGCCTCGCCGGCGCGGCGTTCCTGCACGGCTGCAGCCGGTTCCGCGTCTACTCGCGGCTGCTCGCGTTCGGCCCCTGGCTCTACGCCGTCCTGCTCGCGGTGATCTGGGTGGGCTGGGGGCTGAACATCGATCGCGCGGCGGTCGCCTGGGTGGCCGCGCAGGCGGTCCCCGCAGTTCTGTTCTGCGGTGCCGCCGCGCGCCTCGCCGGATTCGGGCGCCCCGATCTGCGCCTGATGGCCGAGACCGTCCGCTACGGCGTCCGCGCGTGGCTGGGCGGCCTCGCCCATCTGCTCAACGCCCGCGTCGACCAGGTGCTGCTCGGGCTGCTCGCGACGCAGGCGGCGCTCGGCACGTACGCGGTGGCGGTCAACGCGTCCGAGGTGCTGTTCTACCTGCCGTCGGCCGTCGGCACCGCGCTGCTGCCGGCGGTCGCGCGGATGGGGGCCGACTCGGGTGTCGACCGCACGCTGCGCGTGTTCCGCGTGGTGATGATCCTCACGCTGGCCGCCGTCGCTGTCGCGGCCATCATCGGCCCCGTGCTGCTGCCAGTCGTCTTCGGCGACAACTACGACGGCTCGGTCGAGCCGTTCCTGCTGCTGCTCCCGAGCGCGCTCGGGTTCGTCGCCAGCTCGGTGTTCTCGAACGCGCTGCTCGCCTCGGGCGCGCCGGCGCTGTCGTCGCTGGGGCCCGTGGTGTCGCTGATCATCGGCGTCACTCTCGATCTGATCCTGATCCCGAAGCACGGGGCTTCCGGCGCCGCGATCGCGGCCAGCGCCGCGCTCATCTGCGGCGGCATCGCGGCGGCCGTCGCCTACGGCGGGCGGTCCGGGCTGCCGCCCGGCGCGCTCGTCCCGCGCCGCGCCGACGTCGAGCTGCTGGCGAGCCTCGCCATGCGCCTCGCCGGCGCCAGGCCCTCGTAGTACAGACGGCGCACGGGCGTCTCCTTGAGCCGCATGCGCGCGTGGACCGCACGCTTACGCGCCGCCAGCGCGGTCCGACCCCGCAGCGTCGCCTCCAGCCCGAGCCCCTGGTGCAGCGGCTCGAGCCGGTCGGCGAGCTCGAGCTTGTAGCGCTCGGAGCCGCCGAGGAACTCGACGCGCCGCGCGCCCTCCGCGGCGGCGGCCTCGATCGAGTCGAGCGTCGCGATCTGGCCCGGCGACCAGCGGGCGAGCAGCGGGTCGAACGCCAGCTCGTGGAAGTACATGCAGTCCCTGAACAGGAAGTAGTAGTTGCAGGCCACCGCCTCGCCGTCGACCCGCAGCAGCCCGATCCGCGGGACGCCCAGCGGCGCCAGCGCCACCAGCGCGGCGCGGTGGAACTCCTGCCCGACCGGGGTCGCGAAGCCCGACGCCTCCGGCAGGTCGCGCCAGCGCGCCTCGTGCAGCGTGAACGCCTCCTCGAGCGCCGGGGCGAGCTCCTCCAGATCGCGCGCGACCTCGAACGAGACGTCGCCGAGCTGCGCCAGCTGCTTGCGGCGGCGCCGGTGCAGGTTGCGGCGCTTCCCCGACGTCTTGGCGCGGTACACCTCGTCCCAGCCGGGCTCGAGGTCGAGCACGGGCGCCTCCGCGCGCGGGACCAGCCGGAGGCGCTCGGAGCCGGCGGCCGCGGCGAGCCGGCTGGACTCCGGCAGCCCGAACAGGTCGGCGAAGTCGGCGCCGGCGCCGGCCGCACGCTCGACGAGCAGCTCGACTGTCGACGGGTGGGCGCCGTCCGCCACGAGGACGTCGGCGAGCGCGGCGGCGTCCCTGCCGAGGAAGCGCGCGATCCGCAGCCCGCGCCGGTTCTCGACGAACAGCGGCAGGGCGCCCGTGAGCCGGTCTCCCTCGCGCACGACGTGGACGGCGAGGCGGTTCCGGCGGGAGTGGTGGCGCCACCATTCGAGCAGCCAGCCGTGCAGCAGGAACGGGCTCGGCCGCGGCATCGCTGCCACCAGCGGGTCCCACTCGGCCCGCAGAGTGGCGAACTCGCGCGGGTCGGTGATGGTGTCGACCGCCGGGATCACGCGGCGAGCTCGCGGTAGACGTCGGCCAGCCGGTCCATCTCGGCGCGGCGGTCGCGGTGCGTCTCCGCGAGCAGGCGACCGCTGCGGCTGAGACCGGTTGCGAGCCTGCGGTCCTCCAGCACATGCCGGATCGCGTCGCTCACGGCGCGGGGCTCGATCGGCACGACCAGCGCGTCGCGCTCCGGCGTGATCAGCTCACGAACCCATGGGAGATCCGATACCACCACGGGGCAACCGCACGCCATCGCCTCCCAGACCGACCGGGGGGAGCTGTCGGAGGAGGGGATCGACACGCAGACGTCGGCCGCCTGGTAGTACCAGGCCATCCGCTCGTAGGGGACGTGGCCGACGACATGCACCCGCTCACGCGCCGCCAGGCGCTCGAGATCGGCCGTGCCCTCGCCCATGTGCTTGAGCACGAGCTGCGCGTCCGGCAGCGCCTCGGCCAGCAGGTCGAACGCCGCCAGGATGATGTCGGGGTTGTAGACCGGCGTCAGCGAGCGCGGGCTGAGGATCACCGGCCCGGGCCCGAGCCCGAGCAGCTCCCGCAGCGCCGAGCGGGTGCCGTTCGCCGGCGTGAACGTCGCGAGGTCGACGCCCCAGTTGACGAGCAGGGTCGACTCGGGGCGGGCGCCGAGCTCGACCAGACGGTCGACCAGCGCCTGCGAGTCCGCCATCGCGACCCCCGCGCGGCGCAGCGCGATCCGGCTGGCGAGCGTCCGGATCCGGTCCGCGCGCAGCACGTCGGAGCCCCACGCCATCGCGACCAGCGGCGACGCGCCGGCCAGCGCCGCGTACGCCGCGTAGCCGCACATCCAATGGGCGTGGACGACGTCCGGGCGCAGCTCCCGGTTCAGCGCCCGGATCCAGCGCACGTGCGCGGCGCCGCCGGCCGGCGTCCGGCGCGGCCGGCCCGGCGCGTACAGCACGCGGATCCCGGCGTCCGGCAGCAGCGAGGAGGGCAGCGTCGGCTCCGAGTCGCCGGCCGCGATCACGTCCATGCCGCGCTCCTGCATCGCGAGCGCGAGGTGCTCCACGTGCGGGTGGTTCACGGGACCGAGCATGAGCACGCGGGTCATGCGACGTTCCCGTAGCGAGGGGAGAAGGGATCGCTGAAGCGCCGGCTCTCGAGCGCCGCGACGACCTCGTCGACGCCGTCCGGCACCCGCGTCGCCGGCACGAAGCCGAGCTCGTCGCGGATCCGCTCGAACGAGACGCGGTAGTCGCGCGGGTCCTCGGCGCGATGCACGTAGCGCACGTCGCCGCGGCCGAGCCGGCCGACGATGACCTCGACGAGATCGAGCTTGCGGTAGTTCTCGTCGCTGCGCCCGACGTTGTAGACGCGGCCGCTTACGCGCTCCGCCGGCGTCTCGAGCACGTGGCGGATCGCGCGCGCGGCGTCGCGGACGTGCACGTACGGCCGCCAGAACAGCTCGCCGAACACGTCGAGCTGCCGGCCCGCCCAGAGGTCGCGCGTGAACTCGTTGACGGTGAGGTCGAAGCGCATGCGCTCGGCCACGCCGTAGACGGTCGCGAACCGCAGGCACGTCACGGCCGGGCCGCCGTTGCGGCGCCCGAGCAGCTCGCGCTCGATCGCGACCTTCTGCTCGGCGTACAGCGACACCGGCTTGAGCGGCGCCCGCTCGTCGATCGGCGGGCCGCCGTCGGCCATGCGGCCGTAGTTCGAGCAGGTCGAGGCGAACAGGAGGCGGGCCACGCCGAGCGACGCGGCGTCGCGCACCAGCTCGCGGCTGCCGTCGACGTTCACGCTCTGCGACTCGCCCGGGTCGCGCGCGCACGCGGGGTCGCCGACGATGGCAGCCAGGTGGACGACCGCATCCGCGCCCGTGAGCGCGGCGGCCCGCGCCTCGCCGTCGCGCACGTCGCCGTCCACGATCCGCGCGCCCTGCTCCTCCAGGCGCTGTGCGACCTCCTCCTGACCGTGGATCAGCGAGTCGAGCACCGTGACCTCGTGGCCGGCCGCGAGCAGCTCCTCGACGGTGAGCGCGCCGACGTAGCCGGCGCCGCCGGTGACGCACGCCCTCATCCGGCCGGCTCCTTCGGCAGCGTCCCCGCCAGAACGCGGTCGGCGTCGGCCTGGGCGCGGCGGAAGTCCTCCTCGCGCCCGATGTCGAGCCAGTAGCCGTCGAACGTGTACGAGCCGACGGCGGCGCCCCGCTCGAGCAGCGCGAGCACGAGGTCCGGGAAGTCGCAGCGGACGCCGGGCCGGAGCAGCTCTACGACGCTCGCCTCGAGCACGTAGACGCCCATGCTCACCGTGTACGAGAGCTCCGGCTTCTCGTCGTAGCCGGTCACGCGGTGCGTGGCGCCGACCGCGCCGTCCGTGTGCAGGACCCCGTAGTCGGTGCGGACCGTGCGCCGGTGGGTCGCGATCGTGAGGTCGTTGCCCGCCTCCTGGTGGATCCGGATCAGGGCGCGGAAGTCGAGCGTGGTCAGCACGTCGCCGTTGACCAGCAGGAACGTGCCGTCGAGGTCGGGGATCGACGCCAGCGGCCCGACGGTGCCGAGCGCCTGCTCCTCCTCGTGGTAGCGGACCGACACACCGTTCGCCGACCCGTCGCCCACCACCGCCTGCACGAGATGCGCGAGATGGCCCACCGCCAGCGTCACGTCGTCCAGCCCCGCGGCGCCGAGCTGGCGCAGCAGGATCTCCAGGATCGGCCGCTCGCCGACCGGCATCAGCGGCTTCGGGAGGACGGTCGTGTAAGGAGCGAGGCGCGAGCCGCGCCCGCCTGCGAGGACGACGGCGCGACGGGTCATCGCGTTCCTTTCGCGTTGGATGCCTGTAGTCGTGCGGCCGCGCCGGATGTACGGTCGGCCGCGAGAAGTCGGTGTCCCTGACCACCCTGCCCGCCAGCACCGAAGGACGCGCGGCCCCGCTTGCGGGGCTCGTCGGCGCTGCCGCGGCCGCGGCGGTGCTCGGGATGGTGCTGGCGGCCGACCCGCCGCCGCAGACGATCGTCGCCGCCGGGATCGCCGGGGTGGCGGTCATGCTCGGGCTCGCGGTGACGAGCTACGACGCGGCGGTCGCCCTCGGCTTCGTGCTGTTCGGCGTCGTGCGCGTGGAGCCGGCGCCTTCCGATGCGCTGCTCGCAGTGCTCGCCGCGCTGGCGGTGGTGACCGGCCGGGTCCACCTGCGCCGCATCCCGGTGCCGATCGTGGGCCTGCTCGCGGTCCTGGTGGTGCTGAACATCCTCTCGATGGCGGGCGCCGCGGAGATGGACGAGGCACTGCGGTACGGCGCGATCACGCTGTACCTGATCGTGCTCGCGGTGTGGCTCACCAGCTACCTGCGCAACGCGGCGCGGACCCAGCTCGTCGTCAGGGCCTACGTCGCCGGAGCGGTGATCTCGAGCCTGGCGGCCGTGCTCGCCCTGTTCGTCGCCTTCCCCGGGCACGAGGTGCTGGCGGGCGAGGTCCAGGCGCGCGCCCAGGGCCTGTTCAAGGACCCCAACGTCTTCGGCCCGTTCCTGATCCCGGCGGCGCTGATCGCGCTCGAGGAGGCGCTGCGCCCGCGTGTCCTGGGCCTCCGCCGGCCGGCCGCCGTGGCGGTACTCGTCGTGCTCGTGCTGGGGATCGTCTTCGCGTTCTCGCGCGCCGGTTGGCTCAATTTCGCGCTCGGCGTGGCGGTCATGCTGCTCGTGCTCTCGCTCCGCACCCAGGCCGCGCGCGCGACGTGGGGGGCGGTGGCGATGATCGGCGTCGTCGCGCTGTTCGCGGGCGGGGCGGTGCTCCTGACCGGCTCCGAGCAGTTCCTGCAGGAGCGCGCCCAGGTGCAGTCGTACGACAGCTCGCGCTTCACGGCGCAGCGGAGCGGCATCCAGATCGCGTCCGAGCACCCGCTCGGCGTGGGGCCCGGGCAGTTCGAGCTCGACCAGCCGGTGTCGGCCCACAGCATCTACATCCGCGTCCTGGCCGAGCAGGGGGTGCTCGGCCTGGCCGTGCTGATCGCCCTGCTCGCGTACACGCTGGTGCTGGCGACCCGGAACGCGGTCGCCGGCCGCGACACCTTCGGCGTCGGCTCGGCGGCGCTGCTCGGCGCCTGGTGCGGCCTGCTGGCCAACAGCGCGTTCGTAGACACGCTCCACTGGCGTCACCTGTGGCTGGTCGCCGCCCTGATCTGGGTGGCGGCCATGCGCACCGCTCGGTGAGGGTTCAAGCCCTGGCAAGGCGGATCCTGTGGGCGCGCAGGCGCGCCGCGATCGTGGGCCAGCCCGACCCGTAGGCCAGATAGCAGGCGGCGCCCGCGAGCAGCCGCTTGCGGTTCGCGGACAGCGGCAGGGCGTCGATGACCGGGAGCGTCGCCTTGAGCGCGACCGGCGCGGGCGAGTCGCGCCGGTGGCGGCGGCGCTCGGCGTACAGCCGCGGGTGGCGCTCGCGGAGCATCGCGCAGCGCTCGGCGTGCCGGCTGGACGAGCGCGACAGGCGGCGGCCGGGCTCGACCCGGTACTCGCCGACGACCGCCGGCAGGCCGACTCCCTGGTGCCCGGCCTCGGCCAGCGACATCCACAGGTCCCAGTCCTCATAGCCGCCGGGGAGCTGCCAGCCGCCGGCGTCGAGCACCGCCTCGCGCCGGTAGAGCGCGCTCAGCGGCAGGTGGTTCTGGTAGGTGATGTGCCAGGGGTCGAGCGAGGGCAGGCTCTTCTGCACGAAGTCGAGACCGCCGAAGTGGCGCGCGCTGCCCCACGCGGCGACCGCGGCCGGATTGCGGTCGAGCTCTCCGCGCAGCAGCCGCAGCGCCCCGGGCAGGAGGCGGTCGTCGGCGTCGAGCGGCATCACGTACTCGGCTCCGGTGGCGCGCAGGCCGGTCATCCGCGCCGGCCCGGGCCCCTGGTTCTCCTGCCGGATCACGCGCACGGCTTCCGCGGCCAGCCGCCCGAGCACGTCCGCGGTCGCCGGATCGGTCGATCCGTCGTCCACCACGATCACCTCGACCGGCACGTCCTGGGCCAGCACGGAGCCGACCGCCTGCTCGACCGTCGCCCCGTCGTCGTGGCACGGGATCACGACCGCGATCGCCCTGCTCTCTGCGGTGATATCACCCTCAGCGTTCATTGGCGAGCACATACGCGACGTTCTCCGGCCGCATTACCTCTTCCCGCTCGAAGAACATCGTGGCCAGGGTCTCGCAGAGGATCAGGAAGTCGACCCCGGTCGAGCGGTGCTTGGCGTAGTAGAGGTCGTGGCACAGCTTCCAGGCGGAGCCGATGTCCGAGCCGGCATAGCCGCACCGGATCTGCGCCCAGCCTGTGATACCGGGGCGGATGAGATGCCGGCGCTGGTAGAAGGGCAGCATCTGCTCGAGCCGGTCGACGAACGCCGGCTGCTCGGGCCGCGGGCCGACGAGGCTCATGTCGCCGCGCAGCACGTTGACGAGCTGGGGGAGCTCGTCGAGGTGGGTGCGCCGCAGCCACGCGCCGATGCGCGTCATCCGCGGGTCGTCGACGCTGGCCCACTGCGCGGACGAGTCGGCGCCCACGCGCATCGTCCGCAGCTTGACCAGCTCGAACGGCTCGCCGCCCTCGCCGATCCGCACCTGCTTGAACAGCGCCGGCCCCCCGTCGCGCCGGATCAGCAGGACGAGGATCGGCAGCAGCGGCAGGGTCAGCGCCAGTGATATCAGTGCCCCCATGACGTCGACGAAGCGCTTGAGCGGCATCGAGGTGCGCGTGTGCGGCTCGGCCAGGCACTGGAACCACGAGGCGTCGATCTCGGCCGTCGGCACGTGCCCGAAGACCTCCTCGAACAGCGACGACAGCTCGACGAGCCGCACCGGCAGCCCCAGGCACGTCTCCGTGACCTCGGTGAAGACCTCCAGCCGCGGCGCCTCGGACCCGATCACGAGCAGGTCGATGTCGTGCTCGATCACGATCGGGGCGAGCTCGCCCAGCTCCCCGAGCCGCCGGGCGCCCGCCGCCGGGACGGCGCCCGGGTAGGTCACGCAGCCGGCGAGCACGTACCGCGGCGATCCCACGGCCTCGAGCGCCCGGGAGAGCCGCTCGGCGGCGGCCGGCGATCCGATGTACGCCGCGCGCGCCCCGCCCGGGGACGGTGTCCCGAACAGGCCCGCCCACGGCTCGGCCACGAGGCCCGCGACGCCGAGGGCGGCGAGCATGTCGAGCGGCCCGGCCGCCGGCGTGTCGGCGAGCAGCTCGACGAGCGCCAGCGCGCCGAGTCCGAGGAACGGGCCGATGAAGCGATAGAAGTGGCGCATCAGCGGCAGCAACGCCGCCTGCGCGGCGATGCGGCGCGCGAGCACGGCACCGCCGGCCAGCGCGCAGAAGCCGAGGAGCGCGACCTGGAAGCGCTCGCCGGGCAGCGCGAGGGCGGCCAGCACGATCGCCCCGCACAAGGGAGCGACCAGGACGTCACGGCGCGGAGCGAGCCAGCGCCACGCGCGCCACGCCGTCGGGATCTCGGGCCAGGGCCGGCCGGGTGCCTGTGGTCCGCTCCATTTGGCGAAGACGCTCACCAGACGACCGTATGGGGGCCCCATTGGGCGCCCGTAGCGTCGCCCGTTGGACGACGGTTTGTCGTGTCTGGATTCAGGCCTGCGAAGTGTGCTCGGAGCTCGATTCGGGCGCCGGCGGGAGAGCCGGGGCGGCGTGCGAGCCGTTCTGGGTGGTGCTGCGAGCGCGGGCGTGCTGGCGCGGCGGTGCGGCCAGGCTCGTCCGCACGATCGTCGGGATCTCCGCGGGCGAGCACGTGAGCGCGAGGCCGAGTCCGCGCAGCGCGAGGGCGTCGACGAACCGCCGCGCCGCCGCCGCGTCGACCGTGTTGGCCTGCCCGAGCCGCGCCGCCAGCAGGACCGCGGTGGCGGAGGCGGCGAGCGGCCGCAGCCGTGCGGCGCGCGCCGAGCGCGGGCTCTGGATGACCACGTAGCGGTAGTCGGTCGCCCTCAGCTCGTCGAGCTGCTCCAGGATGTCGGTGCAGTGCACGATCGGGACGTCGTGCGCCGGCTGCCCGCTGCTCTGGCGCTCGAAGCGCACGAGGACGGTCGGGTGCCCGCCCCAGGCGAGCGAGCGGGCGAGCGCCTCGGCGACCTGCGTGCCGGCGTCGGACTGGTCGATCGCGTGGACCAGCACGACGCGCTGGCCGCGGGGCGGCAGCGCGCCGCGCACCGCGCCTTGCAGGGCCGCCTCCTCGATGACGGTCTGGTCGACGGCGCTCGCCGCCTGCGAAGACCGCCGGAACAGTCGCCGCATCAGCCCCCGGAACCCGCCCCCCGGGGCCGCCGGGAGGGCGGCGAGCACCGGGAGCCCGGTCATGCGGGCCAGCGTCGCGGCGTCCGGCACCGGAGGCCTGACGTGGTCGCGCAGTATCGCGATGAGAATGCCCAGGAGGAGCGCCGAGAAGAACGCGAGAACGACGCTCCGGATCGGCTGCGGCGCGTAGGGACCGGACGGGACCGCCGCTCGCTGGACGAGCCGCAGCCCGGAGTCGGCGGTCACCTCGGTAACCGCCAGCTCGCTCAGCCGCTCACGCACGGCGGCGCGGGTCTCGACCGGCGCGTTGGTCTCCCGCAGCCGCTCGAGCTCGTCCGCGAGGCGCTCACGCGCCCGAGCCGCGACCTCCTGCTCGGCCCGCCGGCTCTCGACGATGAACGTCTCGGCGGTCGTGTTCGCGATGAGCGCGACCTGCTGCGGGTCCTCTCCGGTGGCGGCCACGTCGAGGATGCTGCTCACCGAGGGGTCGACGGTGGCCGACACGCTCCGCTCGAGCGTGTCGAGGGACTCGCCGGGTAGCTGCTGCGCGGTCTGCTCGAGCACCGTCGGCGACGTGACGAGCTCGGCGCTGGTCGCGAGCCGGCGGTCCGCCGACTCGATGTCGACGCTCTCCCCGGGGGCGGGGTCGTCGGCGATCCGCGCCGTCGCCCGATAGCGCTCCGGCGACATCAGCGACACGGCGAGCACCACGCCCGTGACGACGACGACGATCGCCGCCACCAGCCCGCCGCTCCTCCGGATCGCAGCGGCGGTGCGCCGCAGGTCGACCGGCGGATCGGAGTCCGGCACCGCCGGCTCCGGGTTCGTTCCGTTGCTTGGGGGGATCTGCTCAGTCATCGGCACCGCCCGGGCGAGAGCACCCCGCCGCGTTAGCGCCCGCTGACGCTACTCCGGGGACGTTAGATCGTTGTTGGAGCGCTGACCTTGTTACACATTTACCCTTGCGCTGGAATAGGGATGTGTAATAGACGTCTAAATAAGACATGGAAGGCAGCTATGGCGGGAACAGGCATGAGAGCCGGACGACAGGATGGTCGAGGTGACTTATAACGAGGCTGGCCAGCCAGTCCGCGATCGGCGCGGAAGCGGCGGCGTGGTGCTGGTCGACTCCCGTGGGCGGATCGTCTGGTCGAGTACCGAGCTGGATGCCGGGCTCGAGCGGGCGGGGCTGCAATGGACGCGCGGCATGCGCTGTTGCGACGCGCTGGACTGCTCCGTCAACGCGGTCGAGGCGCATGGATGCCTTACCGAGCAGGCGCTCTCGGCGCTGGACGGGCTGACGGCCCGTCCGTGGTCGGCGGGCGCGGAGGGCCGCGAGCTGGGCGGAACCATCGCGGCGCGCACGATCCGCTCGGGCGCGGAGGAGATGGTCGCGTTCGAGCTGCAGTTCGACGACGGCGCCGGCCGCGTGGCGGCGCCGGAGCGCGACGTCAGGGTGGCGGCGCTCGGCCGCCTGTCGGTGAGCGTGCAGGGGGGCTCGCGCGACGGCGACTGGCTCCAGCAGCGGCCGGGCCAGGTGTTCCGGTATCTGCTCGCATCGCGCGAAGGCGCCCAGCGCTCGGAGGCGATCGCGAACGCGCTGTGGCCGGAACGTGGCCCTTCGGCCGTCGCAAACGTCCGATACTGCATCTTCAAGCTGCGGGAACAGCTCGGCGAACGCGGTGATACCACTGCCTCGCTGATCGCCCGCGACGCCGCCGGCTACCGGATCGACCTCGAGCGCGTCGAGCTCGATGTGGACGTTTTCCAGGCGAAGTCGGCGGCCGGCATCGCCGCCCATCGCCGCGGCGATTCGGCGCAGGCGGAGGCCATGCTGGCCGAGGCGCTCGCGCTCTACCGCGGCGAGTTCCTCGCCGACGACCCGTATGCGGACTGGGCCTTCAGCGAGCGCGAGTACCTGCGCTCGATGGCGGGCAAGGGGCTTGCCGCGATGGCGCAGATCGCGCTGGCAGGCGGCCGCCTGGTCGGCGCGACCGAGCACCTGCTGCGCCTCGCGCAGCTCGAGCCGTTCGACTCGCACGTCCACCAGATGCTGATCGAGGTCTGCCTGCGGCGCGGGCGCCGGACCGAGGCGCTGCGGCACTACCACGCGCTCCGGGCGCGGCTGCACCGCGCCTTCGGCGAGCTGCCGGACTTCGAGCTCACGAGCGTGGCTGCCGGGATGGCCCTCCGCCAGCGCGAGCCGGCGCCCGCCCGCGCGCCCCAGCGCATGCCGACCGGCGGACTGGCCTTCGATGCCCGCTGACCGCCGTAGAACTGCCGGTGGTATCGCTCGCAATCGGCGCGATATTAACGGTGAAACTGCGCCGGATGTGTCGGTAATATCACGGCGCGCGACCGCGCTGGGATCCGTCGCCCAGGGCCTCTATACTCCGGAAGATGGAGCATAGCGCCTCCGTCGACCCGGGGTCGACGCCGCGATTGCCCGCGAGGTCGGGACCGCGTAGAGTCGTTCCTCTGATGAGCACGATGGCCGACGACGCGGTCCGGCACTACCTCAACCTTCCGTACCGGATCGCCCTGACCCGGGACGGGGAAGACGACGAGCGACCGTGGCGTGCCACGGTCGAAGAGCTTGCGGGCTGCGAGGCGCGTGGCGCCACGCCCACGGATGCGGCGGGCCGGATCCCGGCCGCGATCGCGGACTGGGTCGCGAGCGCGCACGCCGCGGGCCGCGAGGTGCCAGAGCCGCGCGGCAACCGCAGCCGCGCCCACAGCGGCCGGCTCCTGCTGCGGATGCCGCAGAGCCTGCACAGCGATCTGGCCGAGGCGGCCGAGCGCGAGCAGGTCAGCCTCAACGCCTACATCAACTCGCTGCTCGTGGCGGCACGCCAGTCCGGCCTGACCGAGGGCGGGAGCCCGGCCGCCGCCGACGCGGCGACCGCCCCGCTGGTCTCGTCCGAGGAGATGGCGCACTCGGCCCGCCTGCAGCGGTTCCTGGCGCTCGCCCTGGGCGCCAACGTCGCGATCGTGGCGATCGCCGCGGCGATCGCCGTGATACTGCTCGTGACCGCGGCCTAAGCCGCGAGCGGCATCCCCAGCGGCCGGAGCCCGTCGTAGAGCGCCGTGCGGGCGTGCCAGCCGAGCTCCCGCCGCGCCGCGGAGGGATCGAGGCACGAGCGCTCGATCTCGCCGGTGCGACGGGGCGCGTACTGGATCGCGAGGCCGAGGCCCTCGGCGACCTCGAGCACCGAGGTCTCGCGGCCGGTGGAGACGTTGAGGACGCCGGTGGCCCGCGACTGGCCGGCGGCCAGGAACGCGGCGACGACGTCCGAGACGTGCACGTAGTCGCGGCTCTGGCTGCCGTCGCCGAACACGATCGCCGGATAGCCGGCGGCGGCCGCGGCCGAGAAGATCGCGACCACGCCGGATTCGCTGTGCGGGTCCTGCCGCGGCCCGTACACGTTCGCCATCCGGAGCGCGAGCGTGGACATGCCGTGCAGGCGGCCGTAGACGCCGAGGTACGCCTCCGCCGCGGCCTTGCTCGCCCCGTACGGGGATATCGGCGCCACCGGCGAGTCCTCGGGCGTCGGGATCTGGCACGGGAGCCCGTACACCGCCGCGGTCGAGGCGAGCACGAGCCGCGGCGCGCCGGACCGGCGGGCAGCGTCGAGCACGGCCGCCGTCCCGGCGACGTTGACGCCGGCGTCGAAGGCCGGATCGTCGACCGAGCGGCGGACGTCGATCTGGGCGGCGAGATGGAAGACGACGTCGGGCCGGACGATCGCCGTGAGATCGGCCATCCAGGCGGCGTCGGTCACGTCCTCGACGTGGAGCTCGGCGCCGCCGGCGAGCGCCGACTCGAGGTTGTCGACGCGCCCCGTGGACAGGTCGTCGACGACATGCACCTCGTGGCCGCCCGCGACCAGCGCGTCGGCGAGGTGGGAGCCGATGAATCCGGCGCCGCCGGTGACGAGGGCCTTCACGTACTGACTGAAGCACGTCATGACGCGACGCCCAAGCCGGGCTAACGCCGGACTCATGCCGGCCCAACGGCGAGCGGGCCGGCGCGGGCCGTATAGCCTCCCCGCCCCGATGGACGCCGCCGAACTCGCCTTCGCAGGGGCCGCCCGTCAGGCCGAGCTGATCCGCGCCCGCGAGGTCTCCGCGCGCGAGCTCGTTCAGCTCTACCTCGACCGGATCGAGCGCTTGGACCCCCAGCTCAACGCCTACCGCGCCGTGTTCGCCGAGCGTGCGCTCGCGGAGGCCGCTCATGCCGACGCCCGCGCCGAGGCCGGCGAGACGCGCCCGCTGCTCGGCGTGCCGATCGCGATCAAGGACGACTGCGATGTCGCCGGTGATATCACCGCGTTCGGGAGCAGCGCCGCCGACGGCCCCGCGCCCGCCGACGCCGAGCTCGTGCGCCGGCTGCGGGGTGCCGGCGCCGTGATCCTCGGCAAGACCCACGTGCCGGAGCTGACGGTGACGCCGTGGACCGAGTCGCCCACGTTCGGCGTCAGCCGCAACCCGTGGGACCTGCAGCGAACGCCCGGCGGGTCGTCCGGCGGCTCCGCCGCGGCCGTGGCGGCCGGGCTCGCCGGCGCCGCGATCGGGTCCGACGGCGGCGGCTCGATCCGGCTGCCGGCCGCCTGCTGCGGCGTGCTCGGCCTCAAGCCGCAGAACGGGCGTGTGCCGACGGCCCCCCAGGTGGACCCCTTTCGCGGCTTGACCACATGGGGACCGCTCACCCGCCGGGTGGCGGACAGCGCGCTGATCGAGGACGCGATCGCCGACGGCGGTCCGGTGCCGTCGCACGAGCCGCGGAGGTTGAAGGTGGCGGTCTCGGTCGAGACGCCGCCCTTGACCGGCCTGCAGGCCGACGCGGAGCAGCGCGGCGGCGTCGAGGCCGTCGCCGAGGCGCTGCGCGGCCTCGGCCACGAGGTGATCGAGCGCGAGATCGAGTACGAGCTCGACCTGGGGAGCCGGGTCCTGTCGCGCTACCTGCGTGGTATCACCGACCTCGCGCGCGAGATGCCGCACCCGGAGCGGCTGTCGCGCCGCACCCGCGGCTACCGGCGGCTGGGCGGGGCGATCCCGGCGGCGTTCGTCGAGTGGTCCAGGGCCTCGGCCGCCGCCGACGAGGCCGTGCTCGGCCGCGTGTTCGACGACGGTGTCCACGCCGTCCTGACGCCGGTGTTCACGCGTCGCCCGCCGGTGGTCGGCGAGTACGAGGGGCGGGGCGCCGTCTGGTGCTTCCTCGCGTCGGTGCGGCTGGCGCCGTTCTGCGGGGAGTACAACCACACGGGCCAGCCGGCCGTCTCGGTGCCGGCGACGTGGACGCCGGACGGCTTCCCGGTCGGGGCGCAGCTGGTGGCGCCGCGCGACGGCGAGCCGCTCCTGCTGGCGCTCGCCGCCCAGCTCGAGGAGGCGCTCGGTTGGCCGGACCGGCGACCGGCGATGGCCTCGTGACCGGGCCGCGCAAGCGCGGCCTTGCGAGTTCGCCTCGCGAACATCGCGGGGGCCTGCGCGAGATCGCCGAGGCGGTCGCTCGCGAGGCCGGCCGCCAGCTGCGCGACGCCTTCGCCGGCCCGCTGGTCAACGTGACCGCGAAGTCGAGCCCGACCGACCTCGTGTCCGAGGCCGACCATGCCGCCGAGCGGCTGATCCGTGACCGCCTCGCGGCGGCGCGGCCGGGCGACGGCTTCCTCGGCGAGGAGGGCGGCAACGCGCGCGGGACGAGCGGACTGCGGTGGGTGGTCGACCCGCTCGACGGCACCGTCAACTTCCTGTTCGGGATCCCGCAGTGGGCGGTCAGCATCGCGTGCGAGGACCCGCAGGGGACGCTGGCGGGCGTCATCTACGACCCGATGCGCGACGAGCTGTGGTCGGCCGAGCGGGGCGGGCCGGCGCTGCTCGACGGGCGCCCGATCCGGGCGTCCGCGCGCGACGACCTCGCGACGGCGCTGGTGGCGACCGGCTTCGGCTACGACGCCGAGGTGCGCCGGCTGCAGGCCGGGGTGGTCGCGCGGCTGCTGCCGCGGGTGCGCGACATCCGGCGCCTCGGCTCGGCGGCGCTCGACCTGGCGTGGACGGCCGCCGGCCGCTACGACGCCTACTACGAGCGCGGGCTGAACGCGTGGGACGTGGCGGCGGGAGGGCTGCTGTGCGTGAGCGCCGGGCTGGCGGTGCGCGAGCTGGCGCCTTCCCCGCCGGCCGGGTCCGGCGTGCTGGTGGCCCCGCACGCGATCATCGACGAGCTCGAATCCATCGTCGCCTGATCTTCGCTGCAAGCGGGTACGAGTGCGGCCATGACCATTGCACTAGTTGTCGGTTTCTGCATCCTGCTGCTGATCCTCGCGTTCCTTGCTCCTCGCCTGTCGCGTCATCCGGAGCGCGGCGGCCAGAAGGTGCTCGGCATCGGCGGCCGTGGCGCCGGCAAGGCGCCCGGACCGCTCGGCCGCTGGCTCCGCAAGCCGTTCACGACCTCGCAGAAGGCGGTGGCGAAGAGCGGCAGCGCGGGCCGCCGCGGGCGCTCGAAGATGCCGCTCTAGCGGCTGTCGCGGCCCTCGCGCAGCTCGCGCACCTTCTCGCGGTACGCGTGCTCGTCGCCCCCCAGGAGGTGGCTGCCCCAGCGGACGCCGTCGTGCACGTGCTGGAGCTCGTCGGCGAGCAGGTAGTCGAAGGCGCGCGCGGCCGTGGTCCGGCCCAGGTCGATCAGCACCTTGCGCCGGTGCGAATGGCGCGAGATCGCCTGCTCCTCGCTCGCGCCGTTGAGCAGCGCCAGCCGCCCGAGCAGGTCGAGTGCGTAGACCGACCTGAAGTAGCCGAAGCCGACTGGGTAGTCGCCCCAGTGGCAGCCGAGCTCGGTCGCCAGCAGGCGGTCGTGGATCTCGGCGTGGCGGATCTCGTCCCACACCTGGCGCGCCATGTCGACATGGAAGTCCCAGGGCATCTCCGGATGCTCGTGCGAGTTGCGCGCCATCAGCTCGGCCGCGCACAGCTCGGCGTCCATCAGGCCGTGGAAGAAACGCTTCTGCTCCTCGCCCTCGGTCGGGACGTGGGTCTCGTCACCGTTCGCGTACAGCGGGCCGCCGTCGTCGACCACCTCGACGAAGGCGTCGCGCGCCGGCCGCTCGAGCGGCGGCAGCACCTTCAGCGGGCGCACCTCGCGCAGCTCGACGGGGAGCGCGCCGAGGTCCTCGAACGCGACGCGCTCGCGGCCCGCCGGCAGCTCGGCGACGTGGCGGTCCTGGCGGTGCAGGAGCTGGATGAGCAGCCGCAGGCCGGGCTCGTCGATGACCGGGTCGAGGTTGGCGAGGTGGATCCGGAAGCCGGCGATCAGCGTCGGCTTGAGCTCGCCGTAGGCGATCTCGAGGTACTCGCGCGTGCCGGCCTCGCCGGCGCGGTCGAGCAGCTCCGCCAGCGCCTCGGACGGGGCGCCCGGGTACTCGTTCGGCGGGCGCAGCTCGTACAGCCGGCGCCGGAGCTTGGTGACCGCGCGCGCGTCGTCGTACAGGTGGTCGCCGAGCAGCGCCTTGACTTCGAGCCGCGGCTCGAGCGCCAGGTGGCCGGACGTCAGGTGCACGATCTCGCGCAGCACGTGGAGGTAGTTGGAGAAGCGGACCGCGCTGTCGTCGACGTCGTAGCCGCCCTTCAGCGGTTCAGGGGCCATGGACGAGCTTCTAGTGTTCGTCGTCTTCCTCCGCGAGTTGACGTGGTCGCTCATGCCCGGGGCGGGATTCGAACCCGCACGCCCGTAAGGGCAGGGCTTTTTGAGAGCCCCGAGTCTGCCGTTCCTCCACCCGGGCGGGCAACGACATCGTAGGTCAGGCGCCGGCCGGGAGCGCCCGCATCCTTCAGGCTGCGGCGGGCGCAGGGCCGCCGCGCCCGCGCCGTTCCGGCGGCGGCTCGTCGACCGGGTGCTCGACCTCGACGTTCCAGGCCTGCCGGAAGCCGCTCATGGCGAACGCGATCAGCAGCAGCTGGACGGGGACGATCAGGGCGGTCACGAGGCCCAGGACCCCTGCGTCGAGCGTCGGCTCGGCGAAGCCCGGCTGGTCGCGGTCGAACCACGCCGGGGCCGAGACGGCCGCGAAGATCAGCAGCACGATCGCCAGCGCGGCGGCGAGCGGCAGCACGCCGCGGCTCCAGCGCAGGACGAAGAACGCGAGCACGACGTAGACGGCGATGTAGGCGACCGAGAGCGCCTTCGCCCCCTGCAGCAGTTCCCAGCCGCCCACGGTGACGACCGCCACCAGCACCGCGGACACCAGCAGCAGGACCACGACGATCGCGCGTGTGATCTTCGAGGCGGCCTTGCGGCGGTTCGGGTGCTCGATCCTCACCCCGGGGTCGGCCATCGCGCAGCGACCTTACAATCTCGCTGCCGGACGCGCGGTGATTGCGGGCGTGGCGGAATTGGTAGACGCGCGAGGTTTAGGTCCTCGTGGCCGCAAAGCCGTGGGGGTTCGAGTCCCTCCGCCCGCATGACCGGCGTGCCGGCCGTCTCACGTTCCGCTCAAGGCCGCAGCGGGTGCGGCCGATTGAAGTCCTGCAGGAAGGTCACGGGGCGAACGGATTTGCCGCGCGTCGGCATGGGTCCACCCACCTCGAGGCGCTCGCCAGTCACGGATGAGGACGGCAATGTGCGGAGTGATCGGATATGTGGGCCAACGGGCAGCCGCGGAGCGGCTCCTGAGCGGGTCCACGTCCGGCGAGGCGGTGACGGTCGAATGACCACCACCTGGAAGCGACTCGTCCTTTGCGCCGTCCTGGCGGGCGTCACTCTCGCGTGGACGCAGCCGGCGAGCGCCGAGACGTACAAGCGCAAGCTGTCGTGGTCGGGCTACACCTGGAAGGTACGCCTCGCCAAGCGGGAGAACCCCGGCAACAACACCTGGGGCGACACGCCCGCGAACGTACGCGTGCAGCGCGACGGCACGCTGCGGATGGCGATCACCACCGGCCGCCCGTGGAAGTCGGTGGAGCTCGCCGGCGTTCGCAGGCTCGGTTACGGCCGCTATCGCTGGGTCGTGAACACCGATCTGAGCAATCCCTCCAATGTCGTCGCACTGTTCGTACGCGACATGGCCGTGTCTGCGGCTTCGCGCGGCGAACAGGACATCGAGTTCGCCCGCTGGAGCCCGTTCGACATCAATCCCGGCTGGTTCGTCTCCTGGACGAAGAGGCGCAAGACGTTCAACAGCTTCCCCACGACGAACCGGGCGCCGTACGTCGTGGAGATCACGTGGCGACGCCGCGACGTCCGTTTCTACATGCGCGATGCCGACGGGACGGTCCTGCTCGATCAGACGGTGAGAGCACGGACCACCGGCAAGTTGCTGTACCCGCGCATGTCCTACTGGCTGCTGCCTGCCTCGGCGCGCGACGTGGCGCCCCCGCCGGTGATCCTCGACTCGTTCCGGTTCACGCGTCTCTAGGTCATGCCAGAGAAACGCTGGATCAAGAGAGCGAAGCTCTTGCTGTTGTCGCTCGTCGGCATCTCCGCCGTCTCGATTCCCGTGACCGCTGCGGTCGTGCTGTCGGTCGCGGGAGCGGACTCGCCGCTTGCGCTCGATGCGCCTGCCGACACCCGCCCGGCACGCGAGAACCCCTCCAAGGCGATCACGGCATCTCTCGAGTGCTCGCCGACGAAGGGCTACTACGCGCTCACGTTCGATGACGGCCCCTTCACGCGCACGACGGAGAGACTCGTCGGCGCGCTCGAGCGATCTGCGGCGGTCGCGACCTTCTTCGATGTCGGCGAGCGCGCCGCCGCCCACCCCGAACTGGTCGAGCTGCAACGGACGGCCGGCCAGGTGGCGAACCACTCCTATACCCACGCCCATCTTCCGGACGTGTCCCAGGAGCGCCGCTTCCAGGAACTGACGGAGACCGCCAGGGTCCTCGATCACCCCAACGCCTTTGTCCGTCCACCCTACGGTGAGACGAGCCCGGACACGGACGCCGACATGCGCAAGACCGGGCTCGTCCCGGTCTATTGGACGATCGACACCTTCGACTGGCAGCAGCCTCCCGTCGATGTCATCGTCGAGCGCGCGCTCCGAGTGCGGCCGGACGGCATCATCCTCCTGCACGACGGCCTCCAGAACACGGTCCGGGCCGTCCCGCGCATCGTGTCCGAGCTGCGCGCCGAGGGCATGTGCCCCGGCTTGCTGGCCCGGACGGACGAGACGGTGGTGAGCTCCTACCGCGACACGAGGTTCAACGTCATCGCGGTCAGCCCCGAGAACGACAGCGGGGCCGCCACCGGGTCCTGACGGGCGCCATCGGCACGGAAGCCATCATGAGAACACCGAAGATAGTGCTGGTCGTCCCCGCCCATGACGAGGAGGTGGGGATCGTCGCGACGATGGAGTCGGTCGAGGCTCAGACGATGAGCCCGGACCGCCGCATCGTCATCTGCGACAACTGCACGGACGCGACCCCGGCGCTCGCGCGCTCACGCGCAGGCTGGGAGGTGTGGGAGACCGTCGGCAACACCGGCAAGAAGGGCGGCGCGCTCAACCAGGCGTGGGACCGTCTGGACGGCTACCTCACCGACGACGACTACCTCGTCACCATGGACGCGGACACCCTGCTCGACGAGCACTTCGTCGAGAACGCGTACGAGAAGTACCAGCAGAAGCGGCGCAAGGGACACAAGCTCGGCGGGGTCTGCGCCAACTTCCACGGCCTCGAGCTCGACAGCGCGCTCGGCGTCCTGCAGAAGATGGAGTACGCGCGCGCGGAGAAGATCAATCGCTCCAGGCGCGGGATCGCTCCGGTCCTGGCCGGTGCGGCGACGATGTTCTCGGTTCGCGGGCTGCGCGAGGTCCACGACTCCCGCGGCCGGCTCTACGAGCCGGTCCTGACCGAGGATTACGAGCTCTCGCTCGCGCTACGGGTCCATGGCTACGAGACCATGGCGCCGCGCAACTGCCTCGCGCACACCGATCTCATGCCGACGGTCAGGATGCTGTGGGCGCAGACGGCTGCGCTGGTACAGGGGCGCCTTCGAGTCGCTGCGCGACTACGGCTTTCGCAAGCAGGTCCGCAGCGACATCGGCTGGCTGATCTTCTCCCTCTGGGCCGCTGCGTCGCGCTGGCTGTTCCTGATCGCCCTGGCCGTCGTGCTCTTCCAGGCAGGGCATGTGACGTTCTCGCCGCTGCTGCTCCCATTGTTCGTCTTCGCCTCCGTCATCCGGATGGTGCAGGTGAAGGATCTCGGCTGGAAGTACGTCGTGCTCGCGGGTGTGATGGTCGAAGAGCTCTATTACGCATTCTTCCTCGAGGCCGTTCTATGGCGATCCGCCTACTTGGCGTTCTTTGCAAGAAACAGCGGAAACTGGTGAAAGAAGTCATGTTCCCTACATCTACCTCACTCTTCGCGTCGACTGCCATCGTCGCGCTCGGCACCATCCTGACGCTGGGCTTTCAGCTCATCTGGCTCATCTTCGCGGCGACTCTCGTCGTGAGCATGCTGGTCGCCGTTCATCGCTCGATCCCGCGTGCGGAACGCTGAGCGAATCGCTTTCGGTGATCCGCCTTACCCTGTCACCTCGTCCATAGTGCCGGGAGGCTCTAACTATGAAACGGACAGTCTCTTCACTATGCCTGCTGCTGGCGCTGGCGTGCGCGCCCTCGGCCTCGGCCGCGGTGGGCGATCAGCTGATGCGCAATGCCAATCTCGATGCCGGCGGCAGCTCACCGGCCTTCTGGACCACATCAACGTGGGGCGACCACCACCCAGCCTTCACCTGGTCGACCGATGCTCCTCACAGTGGTACTCGCTCGGCCAGGATCGAGGTGAGCGAGCACGCCGGCGGTGACAGCAAATGGGTGCCGGACATGGTGCCTGTTACCGGCGGCGCGTACTACACGTTCTCGGACTGGTACAAGTCGAACGCTTCGACCGCCCTCAGCGTGTACTACGAGCTGGACTCCGATACCGACAGCGACAGCGACGGGGTGGTCGACGGCCATTGGGCGAACCTCTTCTCCGGCATCGCCCCGGCGTCCGAGTGGACGCAGTACAAGACCGGCTTCACGATGCCCGCCGGCGCGGTCCGTGCGCGGTTCGTGCACTTCATCGCGCGCAACGGATGGCTCCAGACCGACGACTACTCGCTGACGGAGGAGGATGCGCCGGCCGGTTTCAGCAAGCCCATGATCAGCCTGACGTTCGACGATGGGTCGAAAGGCTTCTGGAACTACGCCCGCGATCCGCTCAAGGCGAAGGGGTTCAAGACCACCCAGTATGTCCCCACCGGCGGGCTGACGTCCACGCCCCGCGACACGTTCATGATGACGCCGGACGAGATCACGACTCTGGCGCAGGAGGGACACGAGATCGCCGCTCATAGCGTCACCCATCCGTTCATGACGACGCTCACCGACGCTGAGCTCGCAGCAGAGCTCGGCGACTCCAAGATGATCCTCGAGTCCCTGCCCGGCGTCGGCACCGTCCGCAACTTCGCCTACCCGTTCGGCGACTACGACGCTCGCGTCATCGCCGCCGAGGAGGTGGCTGGGTACCGGTCGGGTCGCTCCGTCGAGGAGGGTTACAACTCCAAACTCGACCTCGAGCCCTACGACATCCGCGTCCAGAACATGACTCCTGGCACGACCCCGGAGCAGTTCGAGTCCTGGATCGACTACGCCAAGGCGCACAACTACTGGCTCGTCATCGTCTACCACGAGGTCGTTCCGGAGAGCGCTCCGCGCTGCACGAACACGACTGCCGACCCTGAGCCGTGCCTGGGCAACTTCGACACGACAGTCGGCGACTTCACCGCCCAACTGGACGCCATCTCGTCGGCCGGCCTCGGGTCGGACGTCATGACCGTGGAGAAGGCGCTGGACACGATCGACAACGAAATGCACGGACCGCAGCCCGGGGCGGTGAAGGTCGCGCCGGCCGGCCCGACGACGAACGGGACCGTGACCGCCACGCCGAGTGGGTTCAGCGACCCGGACGGCGACGCGCTGACCTACGAGTATCAGTGGAATGTCAACGGGACGGCGATTGCCGGCGCCACCGGGGAGTCCTTCGATCTTTCCGCCGCTGGGCACGGTGATCGTGGAGATGTGGTCTCGGTCGACGCGACGGCGCGCGACCCCAAGGGGCACGTCAGCACGGGCGTCAGCGACAGCGTCACAGTTGTCAACGTCGCACCCGTCAAGGGCTCGGTCGCGATCGACCCGTCCGCGCCGCCGGCCGGGACGGCGCTGACCGCCACTCCGGCCGGTTTCAGCGACGCCGACGGTGACGAGCTGACCTATAGCTACGCCTGGTTCCGCAACGACGAGGCGATCGACGACGCGACGACCAACTGCGCTGCCCGCGTCGATCTTCGTCGAGGGCGACGAGATCCGCGTCGAGGTCCGCGCAGAGGATGGCCACAGCGGTACCAGCGAGCTCGCGAAGGCGACCGTCAATATCGCCAGCAAGCCGCCTGTCGTGACTCCGGAACCGATCCCCACGCCGCCCGCGCCCCCGGTCGCGAGCCCTGACAGGACGGCGCCGAAGATCGTCGTTACGAGGCCCCAGGCGCGCAAGTACAAGGTCGGCCAGACGCTGAAGGTCAAGGTGTCGGGCACGGATGACTCCGGCTTCGCGGAATGGACGGCCACCGTCCGCCGGGGCGGCGGGAAGTCGCGCACGGTGAAGCAGGGCACGAAGCTGCGCCTGTCGCGCACCGGCAGCTACGTCCTGCGCGTGACCGCCAAGGATCGGTCAGGCAACCTCGCACACAAGACGGTTCGCTTCCGCGTCGTGCGGTAGCAGTCGACGGCGGTGGATGGGCCCGCGTGCCGCGCGGGCCCTCCGACCGGCTGCGTCAGCTCTCGATAGGCCGGCCGACAACCGTCTGGCAGGACCATTAGCATCGCCGCGCTGCACCTGGATCCCGCACGGGCGAGGAGGGCGCGTGTCGACAGCCGGTCTGAGCCGGAGAACGTTCATGCAGGCGGCGGGCGCCGCGCTGGTCGCGGCTCATTCGTCGCCGCGACCCCGGCGAGGGCGGCTGCGCACCATCTCCTGGTCGGGCCATTCGTGGATCGTCCGTCCCGCCCGCTGGCGGGGCTTGCCGGGCCCGAACCTGTGGTCCGCCGGCAACGTGGCGGTCGACGGCGGGATCCTGCGTCTCGCGATCGACCGGAGCTCGCGCGGCTGGACGTGCGCGGAGATCCAGTCCCGCAGATCATTCGGATATGGCCGCTACGAGTTCGTCGTCAACTCCGATCTCTCGCGGTTGGACCCCTGGGTCGTTCTCGGCCTGTTCACGTACGACGGCCAGATCCCGAGCCCCCACAACGAGATCGACATCGAGGTCGCCAAGTGGGGACGTCGGCGCGACCGGGCCGACGCCCAGTTCGTCCTGCAGCGCGCCGGAACGCACGGCGATGCCAAGGGGCTCAAGCTTCCGCCGCGTCCTCCCTACACGATGTGGTGGGAATGGACGCAGGGCAACATCGCCTGGGGGATCACCGACGGGACCGGCGCGTTGGTGAGCACGTGGTCGAAACCCACGCGCTTCGAGCCGGCGGGGGAGCACGTCCATCTCAACCTCTGGCTTTCCGAGGGACATGCGCCTGCTGAGCCGTTGGCGATCGAGATCGCCGGCTTCCGCCACACCCCGATGTGACCCATGTTCGGATATCGCTAAAAACCCTTGACCTCGCAGCCGGGGCTGCAGAAGCATTCGTCCGCTGAGCAGCTGAATCCACCGTGACGGTGGGCGGGATCCCCGAGGGGGAAGGAGGCGAGTGCATGGCTGACGACGCAAGGGTGAGCCGCCGGAGGTTCATCGGGACGGTCGCGGGGACGGCAGGCGCGACCTCGCTGGCCCACATGGCGCCGAGCGCCTGGAGCCATGACGACCGCCGCCGCGGTCGTGATCGCGGTCGCGGCCGCCACGACGACGACCGGCTCCTGGCGAAGCAGAACATCGGGGTCATCCTGTTCGCGGTTCGCGACGCGATCTCCCGGGACCCGACGACGACCGACCTTCCGTCCGGCTTCCGCGAGGTTTTCGCGTATCTGTCGGAGGTCGGCTACAGGCAGATCGAGTTCGCGGGCTACAACCAGCACGCCAACGCCGAGGGCGGGTCGAATCCGGGCGTCGCCAACCCGGCGGGCTACCTGGCGTACGCCAGGATGCTGCGGCGCTGGCTCGACCAGTACGGCCTCCGGGCCAACGGGACGCACGCGTTCATCCCGGGGTCGCTCACGCAGGCCAACCTCGACCGGTTCCGGCTCGAGCTCGAGTTCGCCTCGATTCTCGGCATGGACCACTACGGCACCGGCGGCGACCCGTCAGGCAGCCGCTACAAGGCCGACTGGGACCTCGCCGCCGAGCGCTGGAACCGGCTCGGCGAGATCGCCCGCGAAGAGTTCGACCTCAAGCTCTACACGCACAACCACGACGGCGTCTACAACTTCCTGCTCGACGCCGGTCCCCTCGACGCGGCCGGCCGTCCGACCCGCTCGACGGGCATGCGGATGCTCGAGTACGGCTTCCGGGTCCTGGACCCCAGGTACGTCTTCTTCGAGATGGACATCTACTGGGCGCACGTCGCCCAGCACCGGTTCCAGACCTATACGGGTCCGGACGGGTCGACCCTGACGGACATCTTCGACCCCGCGGCGACCGTCATCGCGGAGGAGCGGCGGACGCGGAAGATGCGCTTCCCGATCTTCCACGCCAAGGACGGCCGGCGCACGGGCGACCCGCCGGGCGTCGGGGCGGGCTACGTGATGGTCCCGTTCGGTCAGGGCGACATCGACTTCGCGGACTTCTTCGACAGCATCCGCAAGAGCGAGCAGCGGATCCCGTTCTGGGAGCAGGACAACGCGCCGGGCGGGGCGGCCAACCCGGGCCAGTCGCTCGAGTTCGCCGAGATCAGCTACTGGGGGCTCAGGGACCTGATGGAGCCCGAGGACGACTGCGAGGACGACGACTAGGGGGCACAGGGCTCGCCGGCCGGACGATCCGCATCGGCACACCCTCGGCGTCGCGCGCGACGCCGAGGGTGACGTGCTCGCCACGAGCGACCGCGACCGCCGCCGTCAGCGCCGCGTAGGCGTCACGACTTCGCCGGCACGAACGAGTCGACGAGCGCGACGCTCGTCCGATGCGAGATCGAGATGTTGCGCGGGTTCGACTGCGTCCAGCGGATCCCGAGCCGCTCGCAGTACTCGCAGAACAGCGCCCGGATGTCGGACGACCGATTCGAGAAGAACCACCGCGGATACGCGTACTCCGCCGTCCGCCCGCTGGGCAGCAGCGTCGTGAAGCGGTTCACGGTCCGGCAGCCGTCCGAGTGCAGCAGCCCGCGCAGGAACTCCCGCGGGAACCGATCCACGATCTCCCGCTGCCAGCCCGCGAGCTCGATCTTGCGGGCATGCTTGCGCCCCGGCCCGTGCTGCGGGAAGGCCTCGGGCCACCTCTTGCTCGAGCCGACGACACGGACGCAGCGATGGACGGCGTTGGATTGCGTCCCACTCGTCGCACGAGCAGCGTCAGCATCATCGCCGTCGCGCAATCCTCGATGATGTCCGGATACGCGGCATCGCAGACGACACGAGCTGGAAGGTCGCCCGCGTCGACGACACGCAGCCGTCGCCTAGATACATCCCCAGCAGGTAGCTGTACGACCAGGGATCTGGAGGGCTGCCACGGCATCGAACAGATGTTCGCACGAGCCGCGGACGGAGCGGGGGATCCAGGACTCGAACCTGGGACCTCGCGGTTTTGGAGGACCGGCGCTTCCACCCAGCTGAGCTAATCCCCCAGGTCGGCGCAGCCAGTCTAGCGGCGGGACGACGCGCTCCGCCGCGGCGCGCGAAAGCGGTGTGGTTCGCCCCTCCCGACCCTGATCTCGTCCCGCGCGCCGGTCCCCTACCGGCCGGCGTAACTGTGCATCAGCGCCGAGGCGGCTCGACGAGAACCAGCTTCCCCCGGTTCAGCATCTGCGCGATCGCGCAGGCCTTCTCGATCTGCGCGTACGTGTACCGAACAGGGTTGTGCAGGGTCTCGATGTGGACGCCTGGGATCTGCATGTCCTCGTGTTTCCCGTTTCCCATGCCTTCGTACCATCGGCCCGACTCACCGCCGGCCGAGAGGTCGCAGGTGTTCGCGGACGGCGTTCTGGACGAACGTGTGATCCTCGTGACCGGGGCCGGTTGGCGAGGCACCGCGGTGCCGCGAGCGACGGGGCGCGACGCCCCCAACGGCCTGACAGCGGCTCCGGGCGCGGCTATCATCGGCCTCGCCGCGGTGCGGGCGAAGTGTTGTGGTTGCACAGAAGCCTTCCAAGCTTCTAGGGCGGGTTCGATTCCCGTCGCCCGCTCTGAGACGGACATATCGGGGAGTGGCGCAGTCTGGTAGCGCACCCGGCTGGGGGCCGGGCGGTCGCAGGTTCAAATCCTGTCTCCCCGACTAGGTATGATGCCGTTTGTTTGGGTGGTTCAGTGGTCGTAGGCGGTGAAGCTGCGGCCGGGCTGTCGATGAGCCAGTTGTGCCAGCAGCCGGCGGCGAGCGCGAGTACGCGTTGGCAGACGCGGGTCCAGACGCCGTCGGGGGTGTGGGCGCCGTGGCGTTCGAGCGAGAACTGGCCCTTGAGGGTGTCGTTGATCGATTCGATCCACTGGCGGATGCGCCGAGTGCGCCGAGCGCCGTGGTTCGTCGCGGCGGTCGGGGCGGATGAGCTGGGGCCGAGCGCGTCGTGGATGAACTGCTCGAATCGGCGCCGGCGAACCCTTTGTCGGTGATGTAGATCTCTTGGCCGTGCAGCAGCTGGGCGCGGGCGGCGCGGTCGAGCAGGGCGGCGGCGACCTCGCGCTCGGGCTCGTTGGCGGGTGCCAGACCGAACGCGATCGGCATCCCATCGGGCGCGCACGAGCAGATACAGCCGCAGGCCCCAGAAGTAGCGCGAGTGGCTGGCGCAGTAGCCGTAGGCGGCAAAGCCGGCCAGCTCGGAGCGCTTGACCGTCTCGCGCGAGGCGCCGCACGGCACCGGCGTGGAGTCCAGCAGCCTGAGCCGGTCGCCGAACGACGGCGAGCTGCGCGCCAAGTGGCCGATCACCTGCACAGATCGCTGGCGCGAGCTTGCGGAGCCTGCGGTTGTAGGCGGGCTGGCCGGGCAGGTAGGGGAACAAGTGTCCGAGCCGCTGGCGGGCGAACCGCAAGAATCGCCGCTCGGACGGGCAGTCCAAGAAGACCTGCGCGATCGCGAGCGTTATCAGCTCGGCGTCGGTGAGCATCGGCCTACGTCCGGGCCGCCACGCGCGGGCAGGAAATCGTCCACCAGCACGTAAGGCGGTGAGCAGGCGTCGAGTTCGGCGAGCACGAGACCACCTCCGTGGTCGACGTTGCGATGACAACGCCGAACTTCGACGCCCTCCTTATGTCCCCTGGCCCCGAACCGCCGCCCGGCGATTCGGCATCACTCATCTAGCGGAAACACCTCGCACCGCCTCGCATAGCCCCGCAACCGCGGGGCTATGCGGTGTCGACAGGGCCATGCGGGGCTATTCGCGGGCGAGGTGACGCAGGCTCGCAGGGTGCGTCACTCATTGACCGGCGTTCAGCAATGGTGCGGGGGACACCCTCGACCCGACCAGGGAATCCGCTGGGACTGCGCCTCTGATGTGCGCGGCGCGTTTTCTTGTTTCGTCCTGGGCGTGCTGGTCCGTGGCGTCGAAGTGGTCCGCTCCCCACCCACCTAGTGGGATGGACAACCGCGACCGTCAGGGTGAAGACATCCCCCAGATCCCCCGTCTGCGTGCAGTTGAACGTGGTCAGGCCGGCCTTCTTGCCGAAGTTCTTCTCGAAGAAAACCTCGCCCGCAGCAGACTTGAATTCGTAGCGCGTCGCGACGACGTGCGGGCCGGTCCCCGCCGTGTCCAACAGGTAGGCGTTGGCGGCTCCCACGGCGGGGGCTCCGTAAACCTCAGCATCGAAGTCCCCGCAGTCGAAAGTGCCGAAGATCGCCAAACCTTGACCGCCCGGCACGTTGGCCGAAGCCGGGACCGCGGCTACGGCAATCACCGCCGCACTGGCCAGCATCGCGCTTACGAGGTGATCCACCGTCTGTCCTTCATGCCGAGTCCTTTCGGTCGAGCCCGGTCTCATGGGGCCAGAGCTAACGCCTCAACCCTAACGCCATTTGCCCGTTTGGGTATGCGATCTCATGCAATTGCGGTACCGGGATCGCCGTTAGGCTGGCGTCGTGGGTCGCAAGCTGTATCCGGTCGCTGGATCCGGCGGCCGTTCGCCGGCCACGAGGAGAGGCGAGCGGGTGCTGTCCCGCCAGGCGCGGCATCCTGATCCGCCGGCGCCGCCCGACACGCTCGACCCGCGCGGCGTCGAGCTCTACATGGAGCTGTGGGCGCTGCCGATCGCGGTGCTCTGGGAGACGTGGCAGGCAACCGACGTTGTCCGGCTCGTCGAGCTCGAGCTGCTGCGCGAGCGCGGCGACGCGAAAGGCTGGATCTACTCGGGCATCGCGACCCTACGCACGACGCTATTCCTGACGCCGAAGGCGCTGCGGGCGGCCGGCGTGCGCCTCGAGGGCGCGACGCGCGACCTCCCGCATGTAGTGGACGACGTCGGGAATCCCGAGCTCGACGTGTCCGACGAGGCGTTCGAGCTCGAGGTCGCCGAGCTGCGCGCCCGCGGCGAGTTATGAGGCCGGGCGACGTCGAGGACATTTGGCGCTACCGCTACGCCGCCCAGAATCACTCGCACGCCGACCTCCGCGCGGCCGCGGCGTGCAGGGCGCTCGACGGCCAGGGCAAGACGCCGACCGTCACCGCGGTCGCGAAATTGGCAGACGTCGAGTTCGCGCTCGCCGAGGAAACCGTCGGTCTCTGGGCGAACCCGGCCGCTCGAGGTGACGCGCCCCGGTGCCGCCGGGCCGTCGAGGTCGCCTCGTGGGGCGACAGTGTCGGGCGTGACAGGCCGGCCCGGCGCCGGGCCGCATCCACGTCGGCGGGCTGGCGATCCAGGCGGCCGCCGACCTGACGACGATGGCGGGAGGTCCGTTCAACCCGCGGCGCCGCCGCCGGCGTAAGCGGTGATGAGCGACGCCGCCCGCGAACTACTGCGCTACGTGCAGGCCGCGCTCCACGAGCACGACCGCCGAATCCGGGCGCTCGAGCATCGTCAAGCGCCGTGGCGGCATCGGTACGCGCCGGCGTCGAGCAGCGCCGCGAGGTCGTCGTGCAGCTGCGCGAGAGCGGGCTGAGCTACTCCCAGATCGCGGCGGCGATCGGCGCTGGTGTGCCGACCGTGCAGCGCGACCTCGCCGCCACCCCGCACCGCGGCAGCTCGAAACGCGATCATGCACGACGCTGCGGCGGCGATGTCGGCCGGTTAGGCCGCACCCTCGACGGGCTGGCTCGAGCGTGCGCCTCGCAGGACATTGAGGGCGAGCGCGGGGTAGATCAGGACGGAGAGCACTCCCGCGCCGACCAGCGCAGCGGCGGTCGACGGCCGCATGTGACCGCTGTCGACGCCGATCTTCGTGATCGCCACCACGAGCGGGAGCTGGGTCGCCGACAGCAGCGCGAGCGCGCGCCGCTCGACCGGCTCGAGCACGTCGCGGTAGAGCAGCAGCACAGGCAGGCCGCGGACGACCAGGAACAGCCCGAGGAAGATCGGCAGCTCGAGCATCGCCCGGGCGCTGCCGGCCAGGGCGGCCAGGTCGATCGTCATGCCGCTGGTGATGAAGAAGAACGGGATCAGGAGCCCGAAGCCGACGGCGTCGAGCTTGGACTCGAAGACCTCGACCTCGTGGCCCTGGAGCAGAAGCCGCACGATCACGCCGGCCGCGAACGCCCCGAGGATCACGTCGAGCCCGAGGTCCGCCGCGATCACGACGAGCCCGAACAGCAGCAGCACAGTCAGGCGCACCGGCACCTGGCCGCTGGTCTCCATGTGGCGCTCGATGAACGCCCAGCCACGGCCGACCGCGCGGATCGAGATCAGCGCGGCGAGCACGGCCAGCACCGTGAAGATGACGAGCAGGAAGACCTGCCTGCCGGCATCGGCGTTCGAGCTGAGGAGGATGGTCACGATCAGCACCGGCCCGAACTCGCCGACCGCGCCGGCGCCGAGCACGAAGCGCCCGAGCTTCGTCTCGAGCTGGTCGGCGTCGCGCAGGATCGGAACCAGCGTTCCGAGCGCGGTGGTGGTCATCGCCGATCCGACGAGCAGGCCCGAGAGCACGACGCCGGCGGCGGCCAGCGCGCCGGCGAACGCATACGCGAGGACGAGGGTGATCGCCCAGCCGAACGCGGCGAGCCGCAGCGGGGCGCCGCGGATCCGGTCGAACTCGATCTCGTAGCCGGCGAAGAAGAACAGGAAGCCCAGGCCGAGCTGCCCGAGGAATTCGAGGATGTCGTTCATCTCGGCGAGCCCGAGGACGTCCGGCCCGATCAGGGCGCCCAGCACCAGCTCCACGACCACGACCGGGACGACCAGACCCTCACGGAGCCGGCCCGCTGCCGCCGCCACGATCGGCGCCGCGGCCGCGGTGACGAGCACGAGCAGGAACGAGGCCGTGTCGTCCATCCCGCGTGACCGTACACTGCCGGTCAGCGTGGTCGTTCGGGCAGCGCGTAGAACTCGTCGAGGATCGCGCTCGCGCCCGCGCGGCCGACCGGGTCGGCGATCGTCCAGATCACCTGGTCGCCGAGCGGCTCCACCCGATACGCGAGGAACGGGCAGCACTCCGCTTCGCGGCGGGCGAGGTCGGCGACCCGTGGCGCCGAGTCGGCGCGGAACACGAACACGACGGTGTCGTCACGGCGCTCACGCCGCAGCAGCGAGCGCTCGACAGCCCGATACTCTTAGCGCTCTCGGGTGTCCGAGGCCGTGCTCATGTCGCACGCGATCGGCGCATCGAGGGTCGGCTGCAGGTGCATGAAGTCGTCATGCCGAGCAGCGTAAACTCTGGAGTATGGTCCAGAGTCAAGGGCGACCGGTATGAGGATCGGCGAGATCGCGAAGAGAGTCCGGCGTGACCGTCGACACCGTCCGCTTCTACGAGCGCGTCGGCGTGCTGCCGGCTCCGGCGCGGACCGAGTCGGGCTACCGCGACTACGAGCCGGAGACCGCCGAGCGCATCCAGCTCACGCGCGAGCTTCAGGGAATCGGCTTCACGCTCGAGCGACGCCGTCGACGCGCTCGCCGCCCACGATGCGGGCGGCGCGACCTGCGAGTCCGAGCGGTGGCGCCTCTCAGGCGGCGCTCGACCGCGTCGACGCCAGGCTCGCCGAGCTCACCGCCCTCCGCGGCCGGATCGTCGACGCACAGCAGGCGTGCGCCGACGGCCAGTGCGTGTTCACGTCGCGGCGTCTCAGTTCGCCGGCCCCGCCGCGCCGACCACTCGCGACCCGGCTAGTCGAGGAACACCATCCCGTAGCGCGGGGCTGCGGCGGCGTAGCGGCCGCCACCTCGTCGAGGTTGTCGAACAGCGACCTGCGTGCCGTCGAGCGCGCGCTCGAGCGTCTCCGCGAACAAGTGCTCGATGTTGGTCGTGAGGGTCGATCATCATCGCCGCGGACGTGCCCGAATTGCGGAAGCGGTGCACGGTGCCCCGCGGACGTTGACGAAGTCGCCGGGCTCCGCCCGTGACCGTCTCGTCGCCGAGCAGGAAGTCGATCTGCCCCTCGACGACGTAGAACGTCTCGTACTCGTTGCGGTGGATGTGCGGCGGCGGGTCCACCGCCCGGTGGCACGTACGCCTCCATCGCGAAGTACGCGCCGCCGGACTGCTCCTGCGCCGGTGTATCGTAGGAGCAACGATAAGGGTGCGCCCCCCTCTGCCCTCGCATCGCGCGGATATCCCTAGTCTGGTTGCACGCGCAATCAGCGCGCCAGCGGATGCTCCTTGTCCTTCAGTACCAGCCGGTAGAGCAGGAGCAGGACCATCACGCCGATGATCGCCCCGATCAGCCCGCCGAGGTCGAACATCTGGTTGTCGCCGACCCCCAGCAGCTCGGTGAACACCAGGAACCCCAGGACCGCGCCGGCCAGCCCGAGCAGCGAGGTCATGATGAACCCCATCTTGTCGCGGCCCGGCATCAGCAGACGGCCGAGGTACCCGGCGACGATTCCCAACACGATGGCTCCGACCATGTCGATCTCCTTCCCTTTCCCCGTTTTTCTAGTGCTGCCCATCGAGCTCGGCGGTCGAAACGCCGGCCGTCATGTCGGCCGCGTCGCGCAGCCTCGCGATGCTCCGGTAGAGCACCCGTGAGACCTGCATCTGGGAGACGCCGACGCGCTGCCCGATCGCGTCCTGCGTGAGGTCCTCCCGGAACCGCAGGAAGACGATCTCCGCCTCCGCGGCGGACAGCGTGGCGAGCAGTGGCGCGAGCGTCGCCCGGTCCTCGGCGCGCGCATAGCCGTCGTCGAGCTTGCCGGGCGCGGGCTCTGCCGGTGTGTCGTCGTCGGGTTGCGACTCGTCGAGCGAGAGCGTGTACTTGGCGACCATGAGGTCGAGCGCCTGCAGGATCAGCTCCTCGCGCTCCTCCAGGTGCTCGGACAGCTCGGCGACCGTCGGCTGGCGGCCGAGCAGGTTCGTCAGCTCGCCGCGGGCGCGCTCGATCTTCAGGGTGAGCTCCTGGAGCTGCCGGGGAACTCGCAGCGCCCAGGTGGTATCGCGGAAATGCCGCCGCAGCTCACCCAGGATCGTCGGCACCGCGAAGCTGCTGAATGCGGCTCCGCGGTCGGGATCGAAGCGGTCGATCGCCTTCAGCAGGCCGATGCCGGCGACCTGCTCGAGGTCCTCGATCGGCTCCTCGGAGCGCCGGTAGCGGCCGGCGAGGCTGCGGGCGAGCGGCAGATAGCGCTGGAACGCCCGGTCGCGCGCCGCCTGGCTCGAGTCGGAGCGGAGGCTCGCGAACAGGCGGCGCTCCTCGGTCTGTGTCGTGGCATCCACGCCTCTCCTGACGGCGTGGCTCGTCCCGCGGTTACACGCTCGGCGGTTGCCCCGTCTCGATAATGACGATGCGCTCCACGAGCACGCTGTTGGGGATCCGGATCGTCGATTCGCCCGCCTTGAGCGTGGTCGCTGCGCCGTCGATGCGGACGATCTCGCCCTGGACGTCGCCGACCCGGATCGTCTGGCCGACCTCGAAGTCGGCGCGCGCGTAGCGGCCGCTGGTCAGCGACCGCGCGATCTCGCGCGCGCCGAGCCCGAAGGCCAGCGCCAGCGTGATCCCGATCGCCCCGAGCACGACGATCGCGATCGCCGTCAGCGGGCCGACGGCGACGCCGGCCTGGGCCGCGGCGCAGAGACCGAACAGCGCGATCACCAGCACCTGGATCACGGGCCCGATCGCGACCGGGAAATCGAGCTGCGCGGAGGTGCGCTCGACCCAGGCGCGCAGGAACCCGCCGAGCACGACGCCGATCAGCACGAGCGCGAGCGCCGCCAGCAGCCGCGGGATGTAGAGGATCGCCTCGTTGAGCGAGTCGCTCAGGAACTCGAGACCGAGCAGCGTCATCGCGCCGAAGCAGACGATCACGACGATCGTGATCCGGACCGCGGTGCCGATCAGGGCCGCGAGCGAGCTGCCGAGGCCGGCCTGGGACAGGAGCTCGTTGGTCCCCGTGCGGTCGGCGAACCGGTCGAGGCCCGCGCGCACCAGCCCGCGGCGCGTCAGCCGGCCCAGGACGATGGCCAGGAGCAGGCCGACGACGAGCAGCAGCAGGGCGCCGACGATCCGCGGCAGGAACGCGCCCAGCTGGTCGCCGGCACGCTCGACCACGGCGCCGATCACGGGCGGCGCTCCGTGCGCGTGCTGCGGACGGCGCCGGCGACCGCGGCCGCCACCGCCGCCACGATCCCGCCGAGCGCGCGCAGCGGCACGGCGATCGCGCGCTGCGCGCGTGCGCGCGCCACGAGGTCGGCCGTGAATCGGGAGCTGACGTCCGGCGTCTCGCTCCCGACCAGCCGCAGCAGCTCGATGGCCCGCGACTCCGCGGGGCCGGGCGGAGGTTCGATGGTGTCGCTCATTCCGGTAGCTCCCAGTCGTAGGAGTTGGCACGCAGCATGTCGACGAACTCGCGGCGGGCCCGGTGCAGGCGGCCCTTGACGCTGCCGAGCGGGGTGTCGGTGATCTCGGCGATCTCCTCGTAGCTCAGGCCCTCGGCGTCCCGCAGCACCAGCACCGCGCGATGCTGGTACGAGAGCCCGTGCAGCTTGCGCTCGAGGCGCTCGATCCGCTCGCGCAGCTCGAGCTGCTCGGCCGGCGGGCGCGCCGTCGTCTGCTCGGAGGAGTCGAGCGTCGTCGGGTCGACCGGCTCCGCCCGCCGGCGGTCGAGATGGTCGAGCGCTGCGTTGTGGGTGATCCGCAGGAGCCAGGCGCGGAACGGGGCGTCGCCGCGGAAGTGCTCGAGCCGGTGGAAGGCGCGCAGGAAGGCGTCCTGACTGACGTCTTCCGCGTCGTCGGAGCCGACGATCCGCGCGGCGACCCGGACGACGACCGGCCGGTGGCGGTCGACGAGCTGCTCGAACGCGCTCAGCTCGCCGCGCGTGGTGCGCCGGACGAGCTCGGCGTCCTCTGGCTCCAGCGCCGTGGAGGAGGGCTGATCCGGGCTCACGACCCCGTAGACGGCCGAAGTGGCCTGCGGGTTACAGCGATCCGCACGCGGTTGATCTTCGTCTGACCGCCGGATGGGTCGCCCTGTTTGGGCTTCTTCCGCGCTTGGAAATCCTCCGCCGACTGGACGGGCCCGTTCGACCATATCCAGTTCTCCCTCAAAGGAGGGGTCTCAATGTTGTCCATCGGCGCCGTCGAGATCGGCGATTCCCTGCAGCGCGGACTCGACGAGTTCGTGGCATTCCTGCCGCGGCTCGTCGGCTTCCTCATCATCCTGCTGATCGGCTGGCTCATCGCCCGCGCGGTCAAGGCACTGCTCGTGAAGGGCCTGAAGGCGGTCGGCACCGACCGGGCGCTGGCCTCCGGGTCGGCCGGCCCGTATGTCGAGCGCGTCATGCCCGATGCCCGGCCGAGCGAGATCATCGGCACGATCGTCTTCTGGTTCCTGTTCCTGGGCGCGTTCGCGATCGCCGTGTCGCAGCTCGGGATCGAGGCGCTCGACAACTTCGTGCAGGCGATCGTCGCCTACCTGCCGAACGTCGTGGTCGCGATCCTGATCTTCGTGATCGCGGGCGCGGTCGCCGCCGCCGTGAGCGGCCTGGTATCGCGCACGCTCGGCGACACCCCGACCGGCAAGATCGCCGCCACCGCGGCGCCCGTGCTGATCATGGGCATCGCGACGTTCATGATCCTCGACCAGCTCAACATCGCCCCGGCGATCGTCGAGATCACCTACATCGCCCTGCTCGGCTCGGTGGCGCTCGGGATGGCGATCGCGTTCGGGCTCGGCGGCCGCGACGTCGCCGGCCGCCTGCTCGAGGACGCTTACCGCCAGGGCCGCATGCAGCGCGAGGAGCAGCGGCAGCAGCGCGCGACGAACGGCCCGGCCATGAATCGGCCTACGTCGACGCGGGCCTGACCTCCGCTGCCGGGCGCCCGTCGCGGACGGGCGCCCGGTCCAGCCTGAATCCAGGCTCGGTCAGCGTTTGGCGCGGCTCTTCGCGCGGCCCTTCGTGGACCGGGCGCGGCCCCGCCCTCGGGCGGCCTTGCCCTTGGCCTTCGTCGTCTGCTTGCCGGTCACCTTGCCCACCAACTCGAGCACCCGGCCGGCGACCTTGTCCAGGGTTCCCTCGGCCTTGTTGCGCCGCGAGGACTTCAGCATGTCGAGCTCCTTTCAGGCGGTCGAGGGCTCGCGCTCCTCGACCATCAGGGTTTCCTCTTCGGGCACGCCGCGATGCAACTGCTGCGCGCGCTCCGTCTCGGCGTTCAGCTGTGCGCCCAGCAGGATCGCCATGTTCGTGATCCACAACCACAGCAGGAAGACGACGACACCGCCGAGCGTGCCGTAGATCTTGTCGTACGAGCTGAAGTGCGCGACGTAGACGGCGAACGCCACCGACGTCACGACCCAGGCGACGAGCGCCAGCAGCGCGCCCGCCGTGACCCACCGAACTCCGCTCACGCGCGCGTTCGGGCCCGTGTAATAGAGGACGCCGAGGATCAGCAGGATCAGCACGACCATCGCCGGCCACTTGGCGAACCGCCATGCGGTCAGCGCGGTGTCGCCGATGCCGAGCGCCGAGCCCAGCGCGCCGACGACCGGCCCGCTCAGCACGAGCGCGAGAGCGACCAGCGCGGCCAGCATGATCAGCACGAACGTGATCGCGATCTGGAGCGGCTTGCGCTTCCAGAACGGGCGCCCCTCGTCGACCTCGTACACCGAGTTGCTCGCCTCCGCGAACGCGCTCACGTACGAGGACGCCGACCACAGCGCGACGACGAGGCCGATGATGAACACCAGGCCGGCGGCGCCGCGGTTGGAGGTGATCGACTCGATCGGCGCCTGGAAGGTGTCCGCCGCCGTCTCCGGACCGAGCTCCGACACGGTGTCGGTCAGCACTCTCGTGACGCGCTCCGGGTTGGCCAGCAGGCCGACCAGTGAGACCATCACCAGCAGCGCCGGGAAGATCGACAGCACCGCGTAGAAGGTCAGCGACCCCGCCCAGTGCTGGAGCGAATTGTCCTTGAAACCCAGGGCGGTCCGCTTGAGCGTGCCCGGCCACGAACCTCGTGGCAGGGCGGTCGGACTTCGCATTTCGCCGTCGGTACTCATCACTCTCCTCGGTGTGGGGCTGACGACGTGGTGCCCAAACCGTGGCGAGAGGGAAACCGGTGCGCTCCCCCGCTAGGATTGCCACGACCGCAATAGACCATTTTGTCCACTTTCGGGCTGCGGCACGATAAGCGCGGCGTCCCGCAAGACACTCTTTTCCGGTGTCTGGCGCAAGGAACGTCCCGGCTGTTTCGATCTGCAACAAGGGCGGGTAGCGTCGTCTAGAGACACAATCGTGTTGGAAAGGGAGACGTGAAATGGCTCGAGACGTAAGCGACACCGTCCGCGACGCGCTGGGAGGCGTGGTCCGCGAGGCGATCAAGAACGTGGGTGATGTCAAGCCGGGCAAGAAGAAGTCCGGATCGCTCTCGGGCGTCAAGGGCATCGCGGCGGGCATGGGGCTCGCCGCCGCTGCACCGCTGGCCAAGAAGGGCGTGGATGCGATCCGGTCGAACGGCGGCGGGATCCCCCGCCCGACCAAGCTGGCGGGGAAGGCTGCATCGAATGTCGGCGACAAGGTGGCCGACACGCTCAAGGACACCGTGAGCTCGAAGGTCGACGAGGCCGGCGGCGCCGGCGGCCTGGTCAAGGAGGCCGCGAGCGGCCTGCTGCCGTTCGGCGGCGGCGGCGATGACGGCGGTGGCAAGGGCGGCGTCGCCGGTGTCGGCAAGGGCCGGCGCATGCCGGTGCAGCAGGCGGTCGACGTGGCCGTGCCGATCGAGACCGCCTACAACCAGTTCACGCAGTGGGAGGACTGGTCGACGTTCATGCACCGCGTCACGAACGTCAGCCAGGACGATCCGTGCTCGGTCAAGTTCTCGACCAAGATCTGGACGCGTAAGCGGGAGTTCACGGCCGAGATCGATACCCAGCGCCCGGACGAGCGGATCAAGTGGCACGTGTCGCAGGGCATCACCCACACCGGCGTGGTGACGTTCCACGAGCTCGCGCCGCGGCTGACCCGGATCGAGCTCAACTTCGACGTCGAGCCCGGCGGGATGATCGAGAAGATGGCCCGCGGCATGCGCCACGTCAAGCGTGCCGCTCGCGCCGACCTGCATCGCTTCAAGGCCTTCATCGAGATGGCCGAGCAGGAGACCGGCGCGTGGCGCGGCGTCATCGAGGATGGCGAGCTGGTCGAGGACCACGACCCGTCCTACGACGAGGAGCGCGAATACTCCGACATCGAGGACTTCGTCGAGGATGAGGAGTCCGACGACGAGGACGCCGACGAGGAGTCCGACGAGGAGTCCGACGAGGGCGGCAACGGCGGCGGTCGCAAGCGCACCGAGCGCTTCAAGGCCCAGGCCGAGCGCACCCAGGGCGGCGAGCGTGCGGAGGCGGACGACGACTCGAGTCCGAGTCCGAGGAGAGCGGCAGCAGCCGATCGCGCTCGTCCTCGTCCCGGTCGCGCTCGTCCGGCAGCCGCTCCCGCGGTGGCAGCAAGCCCAAGGCCAAGGCCAAGCCGCAGCGCCGGCGCAGGTCCACCAGCAGCAGCTGAGCGATGTCGGGAGTGCTGAAGAGCGCAATCTCCAAGCGTCTCCAAGGTGAGAAGCCATCCGTGTTGCAGGCGATGCTCGTCGCGCTGGTGGCGGGCATCGTAGTGGCGGTGCTCACGTACCGTCTGTTGCGGAGCTGAGTCAGAGAGGAAGAAGCATGCGGTTGTCAACGAAACGATGGGCCAGCGGCGACGACGTGCGCAAGGTGGTCCTCGCCGCCCTCGCCACCGCGCTGGACGACCGTAAAGAGGAGGCCAAGAAGAAGCCGGGCCTCACCGGCGTGCGGGCGGTGGCGACCGGTGCCGTGATCTACACGGCCGGCAGGGCCGCGTTCAGCGGCGGGCGGCTCATCAAGGAGCGCTTCGGCTCCGACGGCCGGCCGGACGACAGCGACGACCGCAGTGAGGACGAGGAGTACGAGGACGAGGAGTACGACGAGAGCCGCGGGCCGAGGAAGAAGAGGAGCCCGAGGACGAGGAGTACGACGAGCCGCGGGCCGAGGAAGAAGAGGAGCCCGAGGACGAGGAGTACGACGAGAGCCGCGGGCCGAGGAGGACGAGGAGCCCGAGGACGAGGAGTACGACGACGAGCCGCGGGCCGAAGAGGAAGAGGAGCCCGAGGACGAGGAGTACGACGAGCCCGAGGCCGAGGAAGACGAGGAGCCCGAGGACGAGGAGTACGACGACGAGCCGCGGGCCGAAGAGGAAGAGGAGCCCGAGGACGAGGAGTACGAAGAGCCCGAGGCCGAGGAAGACGAGGACGACTACGAGGAGGAGCCCGAGGAGGAGAAGCCGCGGGCCGCACGGCCGAGCCGGCGACCGCCGAGGCACGCCAAGCGCATCCCCGAGGACTCGCCGATTGCGCAGCTCCCGAGCCGCCCAAGTCGTTCACGATCCCCCGTCGGCCGGGCATGACATGACTGATGGCGGAGACAGAGCTGCAGCGGCCGGAGGAACCGGTCCCCGCTCAGGAGACCGACCAGACATGACAAGCGGATAGGGGACGAGCACATGGCAGTAGGACAGAGAGCTCCCGGCGGATACATGGAACGTCCGCGCCCCAGCGGCCTCGCGGACGTCATCGACATCATTCTCGACAAGGGGCTCGTGATCGACGCGTACGTGCGCGTATCGCTGATCGGCATCGAGATCCTCACCATCGACGCGCGGATCGTCATCGCCAGCGTCGACACGTACCTACGCTTCGCGGAAGCGGTCGGCCGGCTCAACATCGCCGAGACGGACGACTCCAAGGGCCTTCCCGAACTGCTGGAGGGCATGACCGAGGGCGGCGCGCGGTCGAAGACCAAGGGCGCGGTCGAGGGCGTGAAGGAGAAGCTGGGCATCGGCGAGAGCGATGAGGAAGAGCGAGAGCGCGCCAAGCCCCGGGCCCGCAGGCGGCGCCGTAACGAGGACGAGGAGTGAGTGAGGTCCACGTCTACGGGGTGGTATCGGCGTCGGCGACGCCCGAGCTCGCGGAGCAGGGGCATCGGCTGATCGAACACCGGGACGTGGCGGCGCTCGTGAGCGAAGCCGATCCCGCTGGGCTCAGGGCCGCCAGCGTCCTGCGCGCTTACTGGCGCGTGCTCGAGCAGGCCGCCGCGGTCACCACCGTGCTGCCCGTGCGGTTCGGGACCGTGATGACCGGCGACCAGGCGGTCGTGACCGAGTTCCTGGAGCCGACGCACGACGAGCTCGCCGAGAGGCTGAAGGAGATGGCCGGCAAGGTGCAGCTGACCGTCAAGGGCTTCTATGAGCAGGACGCGCTGATGACCGGCGTCGTCGAGCGCTCGCCGACGATCGCGCGCCTGCGCGAGCAGGTGCGCGGCCTTCCCGAGGCCGCGGGCTATTACAAGCGGATCGAGCTCGGGCAGCTCGTCGCGGCCGAGGTGGAGCGCGAGCGCGAGCGCGACGCGCACGGCATCCTCGAGCGGCTGCGGCCGCTGGCGCTCGAGGCGCGGCTGGAACCGCCGTCGACGCCCGACTCCGCCGTCCACGCGGCCTTCCTGGTCGACGGGAAGCGCGTCGACGAGTTCAGCGGCGCCGTGGCGGCGCTCGGCCGCGAGCTGACCGGCCGCATCCGCCTGCGGTTCCTGGGCCCGCTCCCGCCGTACAGCTTCAGCGGCGAGGACGCGACCGCGGGGGCCCGGGCGTGGGCCTGATCACCGGCCTGCTGACGCTCCCGCTCGCACCCGTGCGCGGCACGGTCTGGATCGCCGAGCGCATCCTCGAGCAGGCGGAGGCCGAGCTCGACGACGAGGGCGCGATCATGACACAGCTGATGGAGATCGACGCTGCTCGCGAGGCAGGCGAGGTGACCGAGCAGGAAGCGGCCGAGGCGGAGGACATCCTGCTCGAGCGCCTGATTGCCATTCGCGACCAGGGGGGATGAGAGCGACATGGCTGACTCGACAGACAACGACGAAGGCGAAAGCCCGGACGAGCGCCTGTCGGCCCGCGACCTGGTGCTGGCGGCCAGGCAGACGGTCGAGGAGCTGACCGGCTATCGCGCCGAGTCGGTCAGCGCCTTCCAGTGGGACGGCGAGACCTGGCTCGTGTCCGTGGACGTCTGCGAGCTCGAGCGCATCCCGAACACGACCGACGTGATCGCGACCTACGTCGTGCAGCTCGACGATCGCGGAGGGCTGCTCGGCTACAAGCGCGACCGGCGCTTCCAGCGCGGCCAGGCGGAGGAGGGCTGAGCACATGGAGCGGTCATCCGTCCCAGCTCGCAGCTCCGGCGGCCTGCCCGGCCGGCCGGACACGGTGGAGAGCCTCGCCGACATCCTCGAGCGGGTGCTCGACAAGGGAATCGTCATCGCCGGCGACATCCAGATCAACCTGCTCGACATCGAGCTGCTGACGATCAAGCTCCGGCTGCTCGTGGCGTCGGTCGACAAGGCGAAGGAGATGGGCATCGACTGGTGGGAGTCGGACCGCTCCCTCAACAGCGACTCGCGCCGGCTGGAGGACGAGAACCGCGAGCTGCGGGAGCGCCTGAACCGCCTGGAGGAGCGCCTGGAGCTGCAGACGCCGCGCACCGAAGAGGCCGGGCGGAGTGAGTGACGAGCTCGACCGGCTGATCACGCAGTGGGCGGCACGCCACGCTCCGGAGCTGATCGCACAGGCGCAGGCCGACGCGCTCGAGCTTGCGCGTGAGCGCCTGCGGGCGCGCCTGGTCGACGCCCTGCTCGCCGCCGCCGAAGCGCGGTTGACCGAGCGCCCGCCGCGGCCGCAGCCGCAGCCGCGGGAGGCGAGCGATCCGCTCGTGTGGGTCTACGGCGTCGTCTCCGAGGGCTCCGAGCCCGCGTCACGCGAGGGTGTGGACGGCCACCCTGTCCGCCTGCACCGCCACGGAGACGTGACCGCGCTGGTCAGCGACGTTCCCGGCGAGCGGTTCGGAGAGCAGGCGTTGAAGGCTCGGCTCGAGGACCTCGACGCGCTCGAGTCGCTCGCGCGCACCCACGAGTCGGTGCTGCAGGCCGCGCTGGCGAGCGGTGCCGTCGTGCCGTTCCGGCTGTGCACGATCTACTCGTCACCCGAGCGGCTCGACGCGATGCTGGACCGCGAGCACGCGAGCCTGATCGCCACCTTGAAGCGGCTCGACGGGATGCACGAGTGGGGCGTCAAGGCGTTCCTGCGCGCCCCGGCCGCCGTGGCGGCCGCCGAGCCGGCCGCCACGGGGACGGAGTACCTGAGCCGCAAGCGGGAGCTGCGCGAGGCCGACGAGGCGGGTCGCGATGAAAGCGAGACGCTGGTGGCGGGGATCCATGCCCGGCTGACGGAGGTCGCCGCGGCGGCGGTGCTGAGCCGGCCGCACGACCGCCAGCTCTCGGGCCGCGACGCGGAGATGGTCCTGAACGGCGCCTACCTGGTTCCCCGCGACGGCACGGACGGGTTCCGGGCCATCGTGGAGGCGCTGGGACGACGCCACGAGCCGGACGGCATCGAGCTCGAGCTCACCGGCCCGTGGCCGCCGCATCACTTCGTCGAGACGCCCGAGCCGTGAGCGCGCGTGACATCGCCCGCCAGCGCGAGGTGGCGCTCGTCGACCTCGTCGACCGCCTGCTGGCCGGCGGCGTGGTGATCGGCGGCGACATCACGCTCACGATCGCCGACGTCGACCTCGTCTATGTCGGGCTGCGGGCGCTGATCACCTCGGTCGCGACCGCCGACGAGCTCGGCATGTCGCTGCCGCCGGCGAGGGGAACTCCGTTCGCGTGATCTGGGTCTACGGGATCTGCGATCGCCCCGAGCTCCCGCCGCCGCGCCGGCGCGGCCTCGCCCAGGCTCCGCTCGACGGCGTACGCGAGGGCGACCTGCTGGCCGTGGTCAGCCGCCACACGCATCCGCCGGGCGACCCCGCACTCGACGCGCTGTGGGTGCACGAGCGCGTGGTCGAGCGGATCATGGCCGACCGCGCCGTGCTGCCGATGCGCTTCGGCAGCCGGCTGCCGGACGACGACGCGCTGCGCGAGCTGCTCACCGTGCGCCAGCAGGAGTTCCTGGGGACGCTCCAGCGGGTGCGCGGCCGGGTCGAGGTGAGCGTGCGCGCGATGCAGCAGGGCGGCGAGCAGCCGCCCGCCGCGGAGCCGCCGCCCGCGCGGCCGGTCGCCGCCAGCGGGCGCGAGTATCTCGAGGCCAAGCTGAGCGACGGGCGGCGGACCGAGCGCGAGGCCTCCGTCCTGCACGACCCGCTTGCGAGCCTCGCGGTCGACGCGGTGCGCCAGGCCGCGCGCGGCCCCGACGAGCTGCTGCGGGCCTCGTATCTGATCGACAGGGCGGCGGTCGCGCGCTTCCGCGGGGCCGTCGAGCGGCTCCAGGGTGCGCACCCTGGCATCGCGATCCTGTGCACCGGCCCGTGGCCGCCGTACTCGTTCGTCGGCGTGCCGGAGACCGTTCCGACCGCCGGAGGGGTGCGATGACCGACTCACCGGGCGAGAAGCTGCTCGCCACCCCGCTGAACCTCGATCCCTTCGCGCGCGACCTCCGACGGCTGGACGACGCGCTGACCCGTCGCGTCGCGGCCGACCCCGAGAACGTCGAGCGTGGCCTGGCGCAGCTGGTGCTGACGATCGTCGAGCTGCTGCGGCAGCTGATGGAGCGCCAGGCGCTGCGGCGGGTCGAGGCCGGCAACCTCGACGACGAGACGATCGAGCGCCTGGGCAAGACGCTGATGGCGCTCGAGTCCCGGATGGAGGAGCTCAAGCGGACCTTCGAGCTCGACGACGAAGACCTCAACCTCGACCTCGGCCCGCTCGGGCGGCTGCTCTGATGCCGGGCGACGCCTACCGCATCCTGCTGTTCGACATCGACGGCACGCTGGTGTCGACCGGTGGCGCCGGAGCGGTCGCCTGGAAGCAGGCGTTCAACGATCTCCACGGCATCCCGGCCGACATCGGCCGTTTCACCGACGCGGGGATGACCGACCCCGACGTCGGCGCCAAGACCTTCGAGTCGGTGATGGGCCGGGAGCCGACGCCGCACGAGCTCGCGCAGCTCGTCCAGCGCCGGCTCGAGTACCTGCCGGAGGCGGTCGCCGCCAGCGAGGGATACCGCGTGCTCCCGGGCGTCCCCGAGCGGCTCCGGCAGCTGAGCCGCGACGGGCACCTGCTCGGGCTGATCACCGGCAACGGCGACGGCGCCGCCTACGTCAAGCTCGCGCGCGGCGACCTCGTCCGCTGGTTCACCTTCGGGGCGTACGCCAGCGCGGGCGTCGACCGCGCGGCCATCGTGCGCCGGGCGGTGGAGCGCGGCGAGGCGATGCTCGGCCGCGACGTGCCGAACACCGAGATCTACGTGATCGGCGACACGCCGCTCGACGTCCAGGCCGCCCACGCGGTCGGTTGCACCGCGATCGCGGTCGCGACCGGGCACTTCGACGCGGCCGCGCTGCGCGAGGCGGGCGCCGACCGCGTGGTGGAGACGATGGAGCAGCCGCTGCCGCTCGACTAGCGTTCGGCCTTGACCTCCTCGAGCGTCTGTTCGAGCGCGGCCATCAGGTCGGGCACGGGGGAGGGCTCCTTCTCGTCCTCGGGCACCTCGATCGTCTGGCCCTTGCTCTTCTGCTTGACGATCTTCTTGAGGCGCTTCTGGTAGCGGTCCTCGTAGCGGTCGGGGTCCCACGGGCAGGCGAGCGCCTCGATCAGGGCGACGGCGTGGTCGATCTCCTTCTTGGCCGGCTTGTCGCGCTTGGTCGGGGTGGGGAGGTCCTTGGTGGGGCGGACCTCGTCGTGCCAGCGCAGGGTGGTGAGCGTGAGCCGGTCGTCGCGCGTCCGGATCAGCGCGAGATGCTCCTTCGTGCGCAGGACGAAGCGGCCGAGCGCCGCGCGGTCGGTGCGGGCCATGACCTCGATCAGCAGCCGGTAGGCCCGCAGCGCGCCCTCGCTGTCGCCCGCCGGCATCAGCACGTACGGGTGGTCGAGGTACATCGGGTCGACGGCTTCGAGGTCGACGAACGCCTCGATGTCGATGGTGCGGGTCTTGCGCGGCGCGGCGGCGGCGAGCTCGGCGTCGGTGAGCACCACGAGCTCGTCGTCGTCGGTTTCGTAGCCGCTGGCGATCTCCTCGTACGGGACCTCGACGTCCTCCTCCGCGCAGAAGCGGTGGATCTCGACCGGCGTGTGGTCCTTGGCGTGCAGCTGGCGGAAGTGCAGGTCGGTGTCCTTGACGCCGCTGAACAGCGCGACGGGGACGTTGACGAGCCCGAAGCTGAGCGAGCCGGTCCACAGCGAGCGGGGCATCAGGCGTTCGCCAGGCTCGCCTCGAGCGCGGCGAGCAGGTCGTCGGCGGCCTCCGGTTCCTCGTCGGCCGGCAGCTCGATGTTCTTGCCCGCCGCCTTGCGCTCGACCAGGTCGAGCACGTCGGCGCGGTAGCCGTCCTCGTACTCGGACGGGTCGAAGTCGGTGTGCAGGCCGTCGACCAGCGAGGACGCCATCTTGATCTCGCGGTCGCTCGGCTTGCGGCGCACGCGCCCGAGCTCGAACTCGCCCGGGTCGACGACCTCGTCCGCGAAGCGCATCGTGTGGATCACCAGCACGTCCTCGAGCGGGCGCAGCAGCACGGTGCGCTCGCGGTTGTGGAAGACCCAGCGGCCGACGCCCGCGCGTCCGGCGCGGTCGAGCGCCGCGTGCAGGAGCGCGTACGCGTCGCGGCCCTTGTCCTGGGCGCCGAGGTAGTAGGGGCGCTCGTAGTACACGGGGTCGACGTCGTCGAGCGGCACGAAGTGGTCGATCTCGATCCGGCGCGACTGCGAGCCTGCCGCCGCCGCCATCTCGTCGTCGGTCAGCTCGACCCACTTGCCCTTGCTCACCTCGTAGCCCTTGACGATGTCGTCGTGGTCGACCTCGTACAGGCCGCGGTGCTTCGGGCAGATGCGGCGGTGCTCGATCTTGCTGCCGTCCTTGGCGTGCACCTCGCGGAAGTGGACGGTCTTGGACTCGGTCGCCGAGTGGACCTTGATCGGCACGGCCACGAGCCCGAACACGATCGTGCCGTTCCAGATCGAGCGAGCCATCGGTGTGATCTACCCGCTATCCCGCCGTTGCAGCACTCGCCGCGGCCCGCAGAGCGTCGAGCACCGCCGCGACCGCGGGGCGCCGGCCGGCGCCGCGGCGCACGAGCGCGGACACGCGGCGGCGCGGCGGGGCCGGCGTGGCGTGGGCGTAGCGCACGTTCTCGAAGCCGTGGCAGGCGAGCGCGGGGACGAGGGCGATGCCGACACCGGCCGCGGCCAGCGCGTGGAGGACCGACGCCTCGTCGGCGGTGTGGGCGAAGCGCGGCTCGAAGCCGGCGGCCCGGCACGCGAGCTCCAGCGCCATCGCGTACTGCGTGCCGGCCAGGCCGCCGATCCACGGCTCGGTCTCGAGCGTGGCGAGGTCGACCGGATCCTGCGCCGGGTGGTCCTCCGGGAGGACGAGCAGGAGCGGCTCGCTCAGCAGCGGGTGCTCCTCCAGCCCGCCGGCCGGAGCGGGCGCGACGTCGTCGTAGCGCTCGGAGATCAGCAGGTCGAGCGCGCCGGAGCGCAGCAGCGGTATGCCGTCCTCGGGCTCGTGCTCGCGCACGTTGCAGTCGAGCTCCTGGTGCCGTTGGTGCAGCTCGTGCACGGCCGGCACGGCGAGCCGGGCGGCGGCGCTGGGGAACGCGCCGATCACGACCGTGCCGGTCACGGTTCCGTGCTCGGCGGCGAGCTCGGCGGCGGCGGCGTCGAGCTCGGCGAGCACGCGGTCGGCGCGGGCGACCAGCCCGGTGGCGGCAGGCGTGAGGCGGACGCGGCGTCCGTCGCGCTCGAGCAGTGCGACGCCGGTCTCGCGCTCGAGCTGGGCGAGCGCCTGCGAGACGGCCGACGGCGTGTAGCCGACCGCGCGGGCGACGTCGGCGATGGTGCCGCGCCGCGACAGCTCGCTCAGGAGCCGGAGTCGTCGCACCTCGAGCACTGTTAAGCACAGCTTACGCTCACCCCCAATGATCGGTGCTTGTCCTTGCGCTGATGTGAGCCGATACTTGGCCGCGTCGCCGGTTCGCCTGATCGCTACGAGCCTCTCCCCGGGTTCACCGAGCTCCCCGCCTGGATGTGGCGAAGGCTCGGCTCGCGCGGGCGAGCCGGCGTAGTCGTCGCGCTCGTGCTGGCGGTCGGCGGCACGATCGCGCTCGTGCCTGCGCTCGACCGGGCCCGCGACGAGCGAGCGGCGTCCGAGCAGCGGACGCGCGAGGTGCTGCACGACCGGCGCATCCGCGCGCTCGCGGCCGAGCAGCGGCCGCGCTACGGCCGGTTGGAGGCGTCGTCGCGCGCCGCCGCCGTGGACGAGCTGGGGGCCGCGATCGTCGCCGACGCCCGCCTGCGGGTCCGCGCCGGCGCGCTCGAGGGGCAGATCCGGCGCGCCGAGTGCGAGCCGTTCCCGCGCTCCCTGAACCCGGAGCGCCTGCTCGCGCGCCGGCGCGTGCGGCTCGCCTGCCTCGCGGTGACCGCCGACTTCGAGCGCGGCGCGCTCGGCCACCCCTACCGGGCGCTGGTCGACTTCGAGACCGGGCGCTACGCGTTCTGCAAGGTGTCCGGCCGCCCCGACCCGACGCCCGACCCGGACGTCACGACGCCCCGCGCCTGCGGCGGCTGAACCAGGGGGGTCGCCCGAGGCGGGCGGGACCGCCGCCTACGCCCGCGCGGCGTTCGGGTCGCGGTTGGGCGCGATCACCGGCTGGTGGTTCCTGGCCGGGGTGATCCTGGGCGCCCCGGCCGTCGCCCTCATCGGCGGCTTCTACGTCGCCGAGCTGCTCGATGCCGGCCGCGCCGGCGCCGTGGGCGGCGCCGCGGCGATGATGGCCGCGGTGACGGGCGTCAACTTCGTGGGCCTGAAGGCCGGCGCGCGGATGCAGCTCGGCCTCGCCGCGGTGCTGGCGGCGCTGCTGCTCGTCGCGATCGTCACCGCGCTGCCGGAGAGCCGCGCGGATCACTGGACGCCGTTCGCGCCGCACGGCTGGGCCGCGGTCGGCACCGCGGCGAGCCTGCTGATGCTCTCGTTCATCGGCTGGGAGGCGGTCTCGCACCTCGCCGGCGAGCTGCGCGACCCGGCGCGCCAGCTGCCGCGCGCGATCCTCTCCGCGCTCGCCGTGGTCGTCGTGCTCTACCTCGGGCTGGCGGTCGCGACCGTCGGCGTGCTCGGCACGTCGGCGCCGTCGGACGTCCCGCTCGCCGACCTGATGGCCGCGGGGCTCGGCCAGACCGGCCGCACGGTCACCGCGGCCCTCGCCGTTCTGCTCACGATGGGCACCATGAACGCGTACGTGGCGGCGGCGGTCAAGCTCGCCGGGGCTCTCGCCGGCGAAGGCTCGGCGCCGACCATGTTCGCCCGGCCCGGTCGCGCGCTCGCGCTGTTCGCCGCCGTCGGCGCGCTGCTGCTGGCGGCGCTGGGCACCGGCCTGCTGGGCGTCGACGGTCTCGTGCGGGCGACCAGCGCCTCGTTCGTGGCGGTGTACGTCACGGCGACGGCGGCCGGCGTGCGGCTGCTCGGCGGTCCGGCGCGCCTCGCGGCCGGGGTCGCGTTCGCCGCGGTCGTGGTCGTGCTCGCCTTCTCGGGCCCGTTCCTGGTCGTGCCGGCGGGCGTGGCGGCCGCCGTGCTGCTGCCCTACCTCTGGTCTGCGATCACGCCGGCCAGCCGCTCGACGGCGGTCTCGAGCTCCTGCTCGCCGAGGTAGCTGAACGCGATCCGGATCTCGTCGGTGCCACCGTCCGCGGGATAGAACGGCGTGCCGGGGACGTAGGCGACGCCCGCCTCGATCGCGGCGGGGCGAAGCTGGACGGCATCGAGGCCGTCCGGCAGCCGCAGCCACGTGAAGAACCCGCCGGTGGGCTCGCTCCACGAGCAGCCGGCCGGCATGCGGCGCTCCAGCGCCCGCTCGACGGCCCGCCAGTGGGCGGCGTACAGCTCGCAGGCGGCCGGCACGCCGCGCTCGAAGTGGCCTGCCTTGCCGTACTCCTCGACCACTCGCTGGCCGAGCGCTCCCGAGCACTGGTCGGTGGTCTGCTTGGCGGCGGCGAGCTCGGTGATCACCTCGGCGGGCCCGACCGCCCAGCCGAGCCGCACGCCGGGGGCGAACAGCTTCGAGAACGTGCCCGCCTGCAGCACGACGTCGGGTCCGAGCGACCACAATGACGGGAGCGAGCGCCCGTCGAACGAGACCTCGCGGTAGGCGACGTCCTCGAAGATCAGCACGCCGTGGCGGCGGCACAGATCGACCAGCGCCTGGCGGCGCTCCAGCGTGAGCGTGCGGCCCGTCGGGTTCTGGTACTCGGGGATCACGTACAGCAGCTTCGGCCGCAGGCCGGCCGCGAGCCGCTCCTCGAGCGCCTCCACCACCAGCCCGTCCTCGTCCATCGCGATCCCGTGCACCTCGGCCTCGTAGCGCGCGAAGGCCATCAGCGCGCCGAGGTAGGTCGGCGCCTCGACCGCGACCGCGTCACCGGGGTCGATCAGGCTCTGGCACGCGAGCGCGATGCACTCCATGCCGCCGCTGGTGACCATCAGCTGCGAGAGCTCCGGGCGGCGGCCCTGCTGGCGCTCCTGGCGGTCGACCAGGTACTCGCGGAAGCTCGGGACGCCCTCGCACGCTGCGTACTGGAGCGCGATGCCGGCGTCGTCGCGCACCAGCCGCATCACGATCTCGTCGAGCGCCTCGGTCGGGAACGTCGCCGGGTCGGGGAAGCCTCCGGCCAGGCTCAGGACACCGGGCGGTGCGCCGGCGAGGATCGTGTTGAGCTCCGCGGCGCCGGCGGAGCGCGTGCGGCGCGCGAAGGAGTTGGACCACGCGATCTCCGCCACTCCCATGGCTGTGCACCATAGTCGTGGACGGCGGGCTCGGCGAACGTCAACTGCGGCAGGTGAGGGAGCGGGGAGCCGGCCGGGCGGCTGATCTCGGGCGGGGGGTGGCAAGCAATCCTTTCCCAGGAGGACAGTTTCTCTAGCCACCCCCCTCGCCAGCCATGGCAGCGGCTCCCTCGCTCCCCCTACCCAGCCGCAGTTGACGTTCGCCGGCGCAAGGGAGGCCCGACGTGTCAGCGCCCGCGCAGCGCCTCGAGCACCCGCTCGACGGACCGGGACACCGGCTCGTCGGCGCCGTGCAGGCGCACGTCCGGCCGCTCGGGCTGCTCGTACGGCGAGTCCACCCCCGTGAAGCCCGCCAGCGCCCCGGCGCGGGCGCGGGCGTACATCCCGTGCGGGTCGCGCTGCTCGCAGACCTCGAGCGGCGTGTCGACCCACGCCTCGACGAAGTGCAGTCCCGCCTCCTCGTGCAGCTGCCGCGCCCAAGCGCGGTCGGCGGCGGCGGGGGAGACGAGGGCGACGACGGTGACCATCCCCGCGTCGGCGAGCATGCGGGCGACGCTCGCCACGCGGCGTGCGTGCTCGTGACGGTCGGCGGCCGAGAAGCCGAGGTCGCCGGACAGGCCGTGGCGGACGTTCTCGCCGTCGAGCAGGTACGCCGGCCGGCCGCTCGCCACCAGCGCCCGCTCGAGCTCCTCGGCGATCGTCGACTTGCCGGAGGCCGGCAGCCCGGTCAGCCACACGGTCGCGCCGCGCAGCCCGAGGATCGCCCAGCGCTCGCGCCGCGGCAGTGCCGGCTCGTGCCACACCACGTCGGGGCTGTGCGGGCCGCCGGGCGGGCCCGGGTCCTCGTGCGCGGTGATGACCATGCCGGCCGCCACCGTCGCGTTGGTCGCCTCGTCGACGAGGATGAACGCCCCGGTGACGCGGTTGCGCTCGTACGGCTCGGCCATCACCGGCGCCGCGAGGTCGAGGTGCACGCGGCCGATGTCGTTCAGTACGAGCTCCGACGGCCCGGGGACGTCTTCCAGCGCGTCGACGTCGAGCCGCGCGTCGAGCGACTCGATCCGCGCCCGCACGCGGCGCGTCGTGTGCTTGAGCACATACCGCGCGCCCGTCCTGGCCGGCGCGTCGGTCATCCAGCACAGCCGCGCCTCGAGCCGGCGGGCGGCCGGCGGCGGGTCGGCGGCGGCGGCGAGCATGCTGCCGCGCCCGGCGTCGATGTCGTCGGCCAGCAGCACCGTGACCGAGAGCGGCGGGAACGCCGCCTCAAGCGGGCCGTCGAACGTCTCGATCCGCTCGATCCGCGTCCGCTCGCCGACCGGCAGCACGACCACCTCGTCGCCTGGCCGCAGCACGCCGCTCGCGACCTGGCCGGCGCAGCCGCGGTAGTCGGGCGCGCGCACCACCCACTGGACGGGGAGCCGCGTGTCGTCGAGATTTCGGTCGGCGGTGACCTCCAACCGCTCCAGCATGCGCAGCAGGGGCGGCCCCTGATACCAGGGCGCGGCCTCCGACCGCTCGACGACGTTGTCGCCGTGGAGCGCCGAGACCGGGATCGCGCCGCCGTCGGGCACCCCGAGCCGCTCGAGCACGCCCGCGAAGTCGCGCTCGATCTCGCGGAAGCGCGCCTCGTCCCAGCCGACGAGGTCCATCTTGTTGACGACCGCCACGAGGTGGCGGATGCCGAGCAGCGCCGACAGGTACGCATGACGGCGCGACTGCTCGAGCACGCCGTTGCGCGCGTCGATCAGCACGACCGCCACGTCGGCGGTCGACGCGCCGGTGACCATGTTGCGCGTGTAGCTGACGTGGCCCGGGGTGTCGGCGATGATGAACGACCGCCGCGGGGTGGCGAAGAAGCGGTAGGCGACGTCGATCGTGATGCCCTGCTCGCGCTCGGCGCGCAGGCCGTCGGTCAGCCGCGAGAGGTCGACCTCGGCATCGTCGAGCTGGTCGGCCATCAGGGCCTTCGAGTCGTAGAGCAGGCGGCCGATCAGCGTCGACTTGCCGTCGTCGACCGAGCCCGCGGTCGCCAGGCGCACGAGGTCGGGCATCAGAAATAGCCCTCGCGCTTGCGGTCCTCCATGGCGGCCTCGCTCGTGCGGTCGTCGGCGCGGGTGGCGCCGCGCTCGGACAGGCGGGTGGCGAGCGTCTCCGCGATCACCGCGTCGGTGGTCGTCGCGTCGGAGCGGACGGCGCCGGTGATCGTCATGTCGCCCACCGTGCGGTAGCGGACACGCTCCGTGAAGGCCGGCTCGCCGGGCGTTCGCTCCACGTAGTCGCTGACCGCGTAGAGCATGCCGTCGCGCTCGAACACCTCGCGCTCGTGGGCGTAGTAGATCGATGGCAGCTCGAGACCCTCGGCGCCGATGTAGCGCCAGACGTCGAGCTCCGTCCAGTTGCTGATCGGGAACACGCGCGCGTGCTCGCCCTGCCGCACGGCGCCGTTGTAGAGGTTCCACAGCTCGGGCCGCTGCGCGCGCGGGTCCCACTGCCCGTGCTCGTCGCGGAACGAGAAGATCCGCTCCTTCGCGCGGGCGCGCTCCTCGTCGCGGCGGGCGCCCCCGAAGGCGGCGTCGAAGCGATGCTCGGCGATCGCGTCGAGCAGCGTGACGGTCTGCAGCCGGTTGCGCGAGGGGCCGCCCTCGAGCGCGCGGCCGCTGTCGATCGACTCCTGCACCGACGCCACGATCAGCCGCTCGCCGAGCTCGGCGACGCGACGGTCGCGGAAGTCGAGCACCTCGGGGAAGTTGTGGCCGGTGTCGACGTGCATGACTCCGAACGGGAACGGCGCCGGGCGGAACGCCTTCTCGGCGAGCCGCAGCAGCACGATCGAGTCCTTGCCGCCGGAGAACAGGAGCACCGGGCGCTCGAACTCGGCCGCCACCTCGCGCATGACGTGGATGGACTCGGCCTCCAGCTCCTGGAGCTGTGAGAGGGTCTCGGTGTGATCTTCCGTCAGCTCATCCATGACGATCTCGGGTGTGCTTCCTATCTGATCGGGGACGAAAACGCCGCTGTGGCCGCCGTCGTGGACCCGCGCTTCGAGGTCGACGAGTACCTCGCGCTGGCTCGCTACATGGGCGTGCGCATCGAGCACGTGCTCGAGACCCATACCCACGCAGACCACGTTTCCGGCCACGGCAGGCTGGCCGCCGCGACCGGCGCGGCGATCCACATTCACCGCGACGCAGAAGCAGGGTACGAGCACGAGCCGTTCGGCGACGGCGACGAGTTCGAGCTGGGCTCGCTACGGGTGCGCGCGCTGCACACGCCGGGGCACCGTCCCGAGCACACCGCCTTCGCGCTGATCGACACCCGGCGCGGCGAGGAGCCGTGGGCGGTCCTGACCGGCGACACCCTGTTCGTCAACGACGTCGCGCGGCCCGACCTCGCGATCGAGAAGTCCGACGGCGCGCGCGGGATCTTCGCGTCGCTGCAGGGCAAGCTGCTCGGGCTCGGCGACGACGTCGAGGTGTGGCCGGGGCACCTCGGCGGCTCGATGTGCGGCGGCCCGGGCATGGACCTGAAGATCTCGTCGACGATCGGGTTCGAGAAGCGCCACAACGCGGCGCTGGCGATCGCCGACGAGGACGAGTTCGTCGCGACCGCGCTCGCCGGGCTCGGGCCGCAGCCGCCGAACTTCGAGGCGATCGTCGAGCTCAACCGCGGGCCGCTGCTCACCGACGGGGTCGAGCTGCTGCCGCTCGCGCCGCGGCAGGTCGAGCAGAAGCGCGTGGCCGGAGCCCTGCTGGTCGATGTCCGCACCGACCAGCAGTTCGACGACGCCCACATCCGGGATGCGGTCTCGATCGCGATGCTGCGGGCCGGCTTCGGCTCGAAGCTGGCCTGGCTCGCGGACCGCGAGCAGGAGATCGTGTTCATCGGGCGCGACGACGAGGACGGCAGGCGCGCCGGCCGGCTCGCGGTGGCGGTCGGCATCCGGCGCCTCGCCGGGTTCCTGGGCGGCGGCATGACGAGCTGGCGTCAGGAGAAGCGCCCGGTCGACCGGATCGAGCGGCTGCCGCTGAGCGGGCTCCCGGAGCGCGCCGGCGACGTCCAGATCCTCGACGTGCGCGAGCGCAGCGAGTGGGAGGAGGGCCACATCCCCGGTTCGGCGTTCGTGCCGTGGCACGACATCGAAGGGGTGCCGGACGGCCTCGACCCGGAGCGGCCGATCGCCGTCGTGTGCACGTCGGGCCAGCGCGCCGCCGTCGCCGCCAGCCTCGTCAAGCGCAGGAGGCGCCGAGCACGTGATCCACGTGATCGACGGCGGCGTGCCCGCGTGGGCCGAGCTCGGTCAGCCGCTCGAGCGCTGACCGCGTCGCCCGCCCAGCGCGTGCGCTGCCAGCCGGGCAGCGCCGCGGCCCCGGGGCCGCGGCGCCTCGGCCGGCTCGTCGTGCTACTGACGCCGGCCCGCGTCGCCGACGTCGATCTGCTCCTTGCGGACCTCCTCGGAGATCTGCTCCTCCTCGGTGATCGTGTCCTTGTCCAGGCGCACGCGCTCCTTCGGCACCGCGCGCTTCTCGACGACCGCCTCCTCCTGGTGGAGGATCACCTCGTGCTCCTCCTCGGAGATCTCCGGGCCCGTCATCGCCTCGTCGACGTTGGCGTCGGTGATCGGCTCGCGCTCGACGCGAACCTCCTCGCGCCGCAGCGGCACGGTCTGCTGGACCTCTTCGGTGACGACGTACTTGCGGAGACGCACCCGGCCGCTCTCGGTCTCGCGGGTGCCGACGCGCAGCTCCTCCTCGGAGCGGGTCATCGCGTCATCGGTGGTGGGGCCGGAGACGTCGTGTCCGACCGCGCCCTCCGCACCGTCGCCGCCCTCGGGCGCGTAGTCGCCGGCGCCCGCGACGCCCTGGGCCGTGGTCGAGCCCTCGGTCGTGTAGGGCACCCCGTAGTGCTCGAACAGCTGCCGCTCCTCGGCCTCGGCGAGCTGCTGGTCGGCGTCGATGCCGGGCGCGTCCTTGACCGCCTGCTTGTCGACCGTCACGCGCACGTCCTCGCCGTCATGCGACGCCCCGCGCAACGGCACGAAGTTCTTCTTCGTTCCCAGCAGCCCGGTATGGACCAGCGCCCACTCCGGCTGGCCGCCCTCCTGGTCGGTGAAGATCTCGTCGACCGTGCCGATCTTCTCTCCGTCGCGATCGACGAGCGTTCGACCGCGAAAATCGTACGCCTCCGTGAACTGCGTCATGGTTCCTCCTAAGGGTTGTGGGCGGCCCAGTGCGGCGCCGCTTGATTTGAGACGATGTTTCGCTCTACCCAATCAACTGGGACACAACCGGGGCACAAGCCGGAGCCGTTTGACTACTGACTGGGTCTGTATGCCAACTGACCGAGATAACCGGGACATGTTTATTTGAACCTGCGGTATAAGCGTTCGCGCGATGAGCGAGGCCCCTGACCACACGCCCGGCACCGACCCGATCGAGCGCGAGTTGCGCGTCGATGCGGCGGCCATCCGCGAACGGATCCTCGCCACCGCGGCGGGAGAGCTGGCGGCTGGGCGGCTACCGAGCATGCGGCGGCTCGCGGCACTGGCCGACGTGGGGCGTTCGACGCTCTACCGGCATTTCGCGAGCCGCGAGGCGCTCGCGCGAGCGCTGCGGGAACGGCCCGACGTAAAGCCGTCACCGCCGACGGCCGCTGATCGTCCGTCCGGGCCGCCGCCGGCACTTCGGCCGGTCGGGCAGCTCGGCCGCGAGCGGCCGCTCGCGCTCGAGGTCACGCACGTCCTCGACGAGGTGCCGCCTCATCTGATCGCCGATCAGCTCGTCGCCGAGGCGCGTAGGGCCGCGGGCGTGCCGGTCGCGCTCTACGTGGTCGACATCGACGGCTCGCACCTTCTGCGCCTGTCCGGCTCGGCGGAGTTCCCCGAGCGGCTGGACGCGCCGCCGGCCGTCGGTCCGGAGATCGTCCCCGAAGGGCTCGGAGAGCTCTTCGAGCAGCTTGAGCGGCGCCTGCCCGGTTGCGTCCCGGCCCCGCTGTGGCTGCGCGGCCGCGTCACCGGCCTCCTGCTGTCGATCGGCGAGCCGGCGGTCGCACTCGAGGACATCGCCAAGCAGGGCGCCGCCGCGCTCGAGCTGGCCAACGACTACACCGACCTCATCGAGGCCGCCCGCCGGCGAAAGCCGACCACGGCCGCCGCCGAGATCCAGCAGAACCTCTTCCCCCCGCGGCTGAGCCGCATCGCCGGCGGCGAGCTCGCCGGCGGGCTGCTGCCCACGTACGAGGTCGGCGGCGACTGGTTCGACTTCGTCGAGAACCGAGACGGGGCGTGGCTGGCGATCGCCGACGGAGCCGGCACCGGGCCGACGTCAGCCGGCCTCGGCGCGATGGCGCTCGGCGCCTTGCGAGCCGCGCGCCGGAGCGACCTCACGCTCGTCGAGGCCGTGCGCTCGATGCACGAGGTCATCCGCGGGCTCGGCAACCGCGAGTTCTACGTCACCGCTCTTATCGCCCGCTGGCAGGCCGCGACGAAGACGCTCAGCTGGATCAACTGCGGCCACCCGAACGCCTATGTCGTCGACGTCGAGGGCGCGCTCCGGCCGCTGGAAGGCGCCGTACATCCCGCGCTCGGCGACCCCGACGAGGACCTCGATCCCACGCCCACCGAGACGCGCCTTGCCCGCGGAGAGCGGCTCATCCTGATCACCGACGGCGTCCTCGAGCGGCGGATCAAGGGCGGGGGGCGGTTCGGCGCCGACGGGCTCCAGGCCGCAGTCACCAGAGCCGCGCGCCCGACCGCGGCCGCGACCACCATGGCTATCCAGCGTGCGGTGACCGACTCCTGGAAGGATCCGCTTCAGGACGACGCCACCGTCGTCGTGCTGGCCGTCACCTGATCCACACCGCGGAATGAGAGCGGAGCTGCCGGCTCGGTCGCCTCGCTGGCGCGATGATGTGGCCATGAGCCACGTCGAACTCGAGCCGGTCGACCGTGTGCAGATCACGATCTTGATGGACAACGTGACCGACCCGCTGCTGGTCGACCAGGAAACGGTCGCGCGCATCAACTGGCCCAAGGCGCTGATGGGCGCCCTTCCGACCGCGCCCGCGCAGGTGAGTACCGGCGACGGCGTGCCCGACGCACTGATCGCAGAGCCTGGCTTCTCGGCGCTGGTGCGGATCGAGAAGGCCGGGCGCGAGCGAACGCTGCTGTTCGACACCGGCGTGTCTGCGCACGGGATGGTCGAGAACATGCGCCGGCTCGGGATCGCACCGTCCGACGTCGAGGTGATCGTGCTCAGCCACGGACACTGGGACCACGTGACCGGCATGGAGGGGCTGGTCGGAGCGCTCGGACGCACACGGCTGCCGGTGATGATCCATCCCGAGTTCTGGAACCGACGCCGGATTCGCTTCCCGGGGCTCGATCCGGCCGAGCTGCCGGCGACAAGCCGGACGGCGCTCGAGGGGATGGGGTTCGCGATCGTCGAGGAGCGCCAGCCGTCGTTCCTGCTCGATGGAGCGGTGTTGATCACCGGAGAAGTGGACCGCACGACCGAGTTCGAGACCGGCTTCCAGGGGCATGAGGCCCTGCGCGACGGCGCCTGGCGCGCAGACCCGTTGATCCTCGATGACCAGGCGCTGATCGTGAGCCTCGGCGACCGCGGTCTGGTGATCCTCAGCGGCTGTGGCCACGCCGGCATCGTCAACACCGTCCGGTACGCGCGCAAGCTCACGGGACAGGATGCCGTCGCTGCGATCGTCGGCGGCTTTCATCTCAGCGGGCCGATGTTCGAGCCGATCATCGAGCCGACGGTGGCAGCGCTCGACGCGTTCTCACCATCGCTTCTGGTGCCCGCTCACTGCACGGGGTGGAGAGCGGTGCACCGTCTCGCGGCGCGCTTCCCCGACGCCTTCGTCATGAGCACCGTCGGCACGACGATCACGCTCTGATCCGGGCGAAGCGGAGGGCCCGCCGGCGCGGGCCCTCCGCCTGTCGTTCTACTTGTTCCAGGGCCGCGCGGAGCGGTTGACCGCGCCGCTGGCGACCGCCTTGCCCTTATCGTAGGTCCGCGGCTTGCCGCGGTGATCCCACTTGCGGCTGGACTTCATCGCGATGACCCGCTCCTGCAGCTGCGGGTTCAGGCGGTTGAAGCCGACGAGGTTCGACCGCACGCGCGCCTCGAAGCGCATGAAGCCGTACGCCTTCTCCCGGTAGTCCGCGGGCTGCCCGGTCGCCGCGTAGTTGCGGCTCAGGCCGTCGTTCGAGTACACCGGCAGCGTGCTCCGGCGGCCCGACTTGCGCGGGTAGGTGTACGCCGACCAGGTGTTCGTCCCCTCGAGGTCGCCGAACGCGACCTCCCTCGGTCGCGTCGGGTCGGTGAAGTCGATCACCGACGAGCCGCCGCGGTAGAACGCGTTGACCAGCAGGTAGCGGTCCCTCGCCGGCACCGGGATGCCGAGGTGCGAGGAGCAGTACGTGAGCCTCCTGCCGGCGCCCAGGTCGTCGTTCGTCGGCCGCGGGTTGCGGTACTCCGACAGGAGATCTCCGCTGCGCGTCTTGAAGAAGAACATGTTCCCCGACTGGAACTCGCGCGGGCCGCCGGGCAGCCCGCCGGTCTTCGTCGTGGTCGTCGGGCAGCCGTCTCCGAACGACTCGTCGATGAAGTTGGCGATCTTGCCGTCCCAGCTGAACGTCGCCGAGTGCCAGAAGTCGACGTTCGGCTGATCGTACGACCACAGCGGGTCCTGCGTGTCGGGCAGGCCGGTGCGCCGGTCGATCTCCCACACCTGCGCCTGCTCGCCGCAAGCGGCGCCGACGATGCCCTTGGCGGGGAACGAGCTCAGGTCATGGCAGGCCAGGAAGTTGTCGAGGACCGAGCCGGGGGGCCCGACCGCGTGGTCGGTGACCGGCTTGTAGACGCCGTCCGCGTCACCCGGGTAGACGATCGGCAGCTCGGTGAGCTCGCGCGCGCCGGCCGGGTCGCTGAACGGCACCTCGATCACTTGTACGACGCCGTGGTTGACCTTGCGCCCCTGCTTCTCGCCGAGCGGGCCGCAGGTCGGGCCCTCGCCGAGCGGGTAGCTCGAGTTCAGCACGTACATCGAGCGGCCGCTGGGCGCCGGCAGCAGCGTGTTGGTGTGCGAGCCGCAGTCCTGGTAGACCGCCGCGATCTGCTCGGGGGCGGTCGGGTCCGAGATGTCGAAGACGCGCAGGCCCTCCCAGGCACCGTCGGGATAGCGGAAGCCGCCCTGGCCGTCCGAGACGTTCTTGCTCACCGGCCCGGCTCCGCAATTCGGTCCGGAGAGGACGCTGTCGACCGACAGCACGAGCGTGTCCGCTTCGCCGTCGCGGTCGGTGTCGAACACCGACGGATCCGCCTGCGGCCCGTAGCAGCGCACGTCCTTGACGAGCGTCGGCTCGGGCTTGGAGATGTCGAAGATCCGGAACCCGCCGTAGTCGCCGACGTAAGCGAGGTCGTCCCAGAACGCGATGTCGGAGCTCGTGAGGTGCGTGTTGGCCGGGTTGTACGGGTTCGCCGGCGTCTGGAAGTTCTTGATGAACCAGAAGTTCATCCCCCACGGACTCGTCAGCGGCGTGCCGAAGTCTTCTGGCGGGTGCGCCAGGGCAGCACTGCTCGACATGGCCATCGCGACTGCGCACGTGGCCGTCAGCACCTTCCACCGTCTCAGCATGGACCCCTCCCGAGGGTATGGCGCGCACGTACCCATGCGCGCCTGCTATTGGGCGGAACCCTACCGCAACGTGACGACGGCCGAGCGAGTGGGCCTTGCGCGTGGGTGCGGCCTGGGCGTAGGGTCGGCTCGTAAGGGCTGCGTGCGTGGGACGCGACGCGCCTCGGCCGGGGCACGGAGCGCCCGCACACTCGGAGGTCCATCCGATGAGAAGACTTCTCGTCGTTGTGCTCGTTGCGCTCGGCTCGGCGGTCGTCGCCGTACCGGCCCAGGCCGCGCCGTTTACGCTCGGGCCCACGAGCACCGCCTCGGGCCTGAGCCCGTGGGCGCCGGGATGCGGTGGTCCAGGTGAGGCCGGCGCGAGCAGCGTGGTCTACCAGAACGCCGAGGTGGAGACGCACGTGGCGGTCAATCCGACGAACCCCAACAACGTCGTCGCCTTCTGGCAGCAGGACCGCTGGAGCGACGGTGGGGCGCACGGCAACCTGGCCGGCTATTCGCTCAACGGCGGTCAGACGTGGGCGTTCAGCGCACCGGCGTTCTCTCGATGCGCCGGCGGCGTCGGGGATACGGGCGGCTACGAGCGTGCCACGGATCCATGGCTGTCCTGGGGGCCGACCGGCCGCTTGCACGCAATCTCCATCGGGTTCGACAACTCAACCGCGCGTAACGCGATCCTCGCGGCGTTCTCAGACACCGGCGGCGCCACCTGGAGCACCCCGCGGATCGTCCAGTTCGACAACCCGCGGGCGATCGGCAACAACTTCAACGACAAGGAGACGCTGACAGCCGACCCGTTCAACGCGAACCTCGTGTACGCGACCTGGCAGCGCATCGTCTCGCCGAGCCCGCGGGCGTCGCAAAAGGGATACGAGAACGCCTTCTCGTGGTACTCGGAGGCCTACTTCGCACGGTCCACGAACGGCGGCGCGTCATGGGAACCGGCCCGGGCGATCTGGCGAGAGCGCGGGCCGGCACATGCAGGCGATCGGCAACCAGGTCGAGGTCCTGCCGGACGGGACGCTGATCAACGGGTTCAACATGATCCGCGGCACCTCGAACCGGCAGGGGCTGCGCGGATACTCAGTGGCGCTCGTGCGCTCGCCCGACAAGGGCGTCACCTGGTCCGACGACGAAATCGTCGTGAACCGACTGCTCTCGGACGAGGTGACCGACCCCGACGACGGCCACGACGTCCGCACCGGCGACATCCTGCCCGACTGGGCGGTCGACCGCAGCACGAACGCGAGCACTCGCGGGAACGTGTACGTGGTGTGGATGGACACCCGCTTCAACGACCCCGACCACAACGACATCCTGCTCGCCAGGTCCACGGACGGCGGCCTCACGTGGGGCGCGCCGGTGGTCGTCGATCGCACGCCGCGCGGGGTCGACGCGTTCACGGCGATGGTCGACGTCGACGCCTCGGGGCGGGTCGCGGTGTCCTACTACGACTTCCGCAACGACCGTCCCGGCGACACCGTGCTGTCCACCGACTTCTGGGTGACGCACTCCCACGACGGAGGAATGTCGTTCCCGGACGAGAGCAGGCTGACCACCACCTCGTTCGACATGCGCACCGCGCCCGACGCACTCGGCTACTTCGTGGGCGACTACACCGGCCTCGACCACTTCGGCACCACGTTCCACCCCGCCTGGGTGGCGGCCAACGACGGCAACCTCGCCAACCGGACCGACGTGTTCCACAGGACGGCCGGCTAACACTCGTTCAGGCCGCCGCGACCGCAGAGGTCGCGGCGGCCCAGCCGTCGCGCTGTCAGCACCAGAGGAACCACCAGCGCTTCTCGTAGTACGCCAGGCGCAGCACGACGACCTGGCCTGCGGCGTTCTGCCCGGCCGGCAGCGCCACGTACTTGAACCAGTCGTCGCACTGCTCGTAGGACACGGTGTTCTTCTTCCACCCTGGCGCGCCCGGCGCCACGCCGAACTCCTGCCCGTTGATCCACTTCGGTCGCGGCTCGCTACCCGCGTAGGACCCCCCGCCGGTGTTGGAGTCGCTCGCGCAGCTGCGGATCTCCGCGTCGCAGAACCCGCCCACAGGTGGCAGCGCCGAAGCGCTCTCAGCCACGCCCACCGCAAGCAGGGCTCCGAGTGTCAAGCTCAGGACCGTTCGCTGCATGCCGCCGATCATCCGTGCCTCCTTGGTCGTTGAAGGCCAGCAGGATCACCGCCGACCTTGCCGTCACGTTGCAGAAGGCTTGCCGCCGGCCGTCATGGCCGCCTGTCCCGGTACCGCGCCGACGATAATGATGGGATGGAAGGCGTCGGGCGGCTGCTGGTGTCCTGCACGGACGGGCCCGGGATCGTCGCCGCGATCTCCCAGTTCCTGCGCGACCGCGGCGCGAACATCCTGCAGTCGGACCAGCACACGACCGACCCCGAGGGCGGCGTGTTCTTCATGCGGACCGAGTACCGGCTCGACGGGGTGGAGCATGTCGCCGGCGAGCTCGAGCGCGCGTTCGTCGCCGAGGTGGCCGAGCGGTTCGGGATGGATTGGCGCATGTACTACGCCGCCCACCGCAAGCGCGTCGCGATCCTCGTGTCCCGCTATGACCACTGCCTGGCCGAGCTGCTGTGGCGGTGGGGTCGGGACGAGCTGCACGCCGACATCCCGCTGGTGGTCTCCAACCACCCCGATCTGCGTGACGAGGTGGAACGCTTCGGCGTGCGCTACGAGCACGTCCCGGTCCCGCGCGACGGCAAGCCGGCGGCCGAGGCCGCGCTGCTCGAGCTGCTCGGCGGCGGCTACGACCTGATCGTGCTCGCCCGCTACATGCAGATCCTGAGCGGCACGTTCCTCGACGCGGTGCGCACGCCGATCATCAACATCCACCACTCGTTCCTCCCGGCCTTCGCGGGCGCCGACCCGTACGCGCGCGCGTACGAGCGCGGCGTGAAGATCATCGGCGCCACCGCCCACTACGTGACCGAGGAGCTCGACGCCGGCCCGATCATCGAGCAGGACGTCGCGCGCGTCACCCACCGCGACAACGTCGAGACGCTGGTGCACTCCGGCGCCGACCTCGAGCGGATCGTGCTCCTGCGCGCGGTCCGCTGGCACCTCGAGGACCGCATCCTCGTACACGGCAATCGCACGATCGTCTTTCGATAAGCGCTTGACCCGGCGGCCGGGCGGGGTAAGGATCGCCGTATGGGCGATGAAATGTCGGAGGTGGGCGCGGGAACCGTCGCACGTCAGCTCTCGAGCGACCCGGGCCGGAACCTCGCGCTGGAGCTCGTGCGCGTGACCGAGGCGGCGGCGATCGCCGCCGGGCGGCACATGGGACGCGGCGACAAGGAGCTCGTCGATCAGGCGGCGGTGGACGCGATGCGCCCGGTGCTGCAGTCGGTGCAGATGGACGGGATCGTGGTCATCGGCGAGGGCGAGAAGGACGAGGCGCCGATGCTCTACAACGGCGAGCGCGTGGGCTCCGGGGTGCCGCCGGAGGTCGACATTGCCGTCGACCCCGTCGACGGCACGACGCTGACGGCCAAGAGCCTGCCGGACGCGATCGCGGTGATCGCGATCGCCGAGCGGGGCACGATGTTCGACCCCGGTCCGTGCGTGTATATGGAGAAGCTCGCGGTGGCCGGCGACGTGGCCGACGTCGTCGATCTCGACGCTCCGATCGCCGAGAACCTGCGCCGGATCGCGGAGCGGCGCGGCAAGCGGGCCGACGACGTCACGGTCGCCGTGCTCGAGCGCCCGCGCCACGAGGACCTCGTGGGAGAGATCCTCGCCACCGGGGCGCGGGTCAAGTTCCTGCGCGACGGCGACGTCGCGGGCGCGATCCTGGCCGCCGACGAGACGTCGACGGTCGATGCCTGCGTCGGCATCGGCGGCACGCCCGAGGGCGTGATCGCCGCGTGCGCGCTGCGATGCCTCGACGGGCAGATCCTGGGGCGGCTGTATCCGCGCGACGACACCGAGCGCAACGCCGCGCTCGACCAGGGCTACGACCTCGATCGAGTGCTCCGCACCGAGGACCTCGTCTCCGGGCAGGACATCTTCTTCGCGGCCACCGGCGTGACCGGAGGCGAGCTTCTGCATGAGGTCCGCTACTCCCCGCGGCGCATCGTGACGCAGTCGCTGTCGATGCGCTCGAAGTCGGGCGCCGTCAGGATCGTCGAGGGCCGCCACCACCCGGAGCGCTCGAACCTGATCCGCGCCGGCTCGACCTAGCCGTAGTGCGGCGACCCGCGGCGATCCTGTTCGTCCTCGCGGCGGTCGGGGCCGGCTGCGGCGAGGACGAGCAGGTGCGGTACACGCCCGAGCCGAGTCATGCGGCGGAGGTCGAGCGCAATCCGTACGCGCTCACCTGCGGCGACATCGCGACCCAGTCGCGCAGCTCGACGAGCCAGCGGCTGGTGATCGGCGTCGAGTACGCGCTGGCCGACGAGCCCGTCCTCCGCCGGCGCGTGAACGCGATGACCGAGAACCGCGTCGGCCGCAGCATCTACTGGGCGATGACCGAGCTCTGCAGGGGCAAGGACGCGGCGTTCACGCCCGGCGAGCAGGCGGTCGAGGCGGTGCGGCAGGGCAACTATCTGGTCCAGCCGCGGCCCGAGTCCTGGAACCGCCCTCCGCCGAAGGATCAGCCGCCGTAGACGGCGGTCGACTCGTTTCTACCGGGCGTAGACCGAGTTTCTACCGGCGCGCACGACGGTCGGCAGGCAAGCGACCGAACGGAGGTCCCATGACCCTCACTGCACGTGCTCGCCGCCTGGCCGTCACCGCTGCTGCCCTCGCCGTCTTCGCGTGGCCCGCCGCCGCGCGCGGCGATGCGGTGACCGACTGGAACGGCTACGCGAACGCCGCGATCTTCTCGACGGGGGCGCCGGCGCACTCCGCGGCGCTCAGCACCGCGATGGTGCAGGGCGCCGTCTACGACGCGGTCAACGCGATCGACGGCGGCTATCGGCCGTACCTGCCGACGCCCAAGGCGGACCCGACGTACTCGCAGGACGCAGCGGCGGCGACGGCGGCGTTCCGCGTCGTCCTCGCGCTCGTCCCGGCGCAGACGACCACACTCCATATGCGCTACATGGAATCGATGGCGGCGATTCCCGACGGGCCCGCCAAGACCGGCGGGATCGCGGTCGGTGAAGCCGCAGCCGCAGCGATGCTGAAGGCACGCGAGGGCGATGGCCGCGGCGGGCCGTTCACGTTCGTGTTCGGCACGGAGCCCGGCGAATGGCGGCTGTCGCCGCCCCTATTCCTGCGCGATCCGGCCCCGTGGGTCGGCAACGTGCGGCCGTTCCTGGTCCCGAACGCCGAGATGCTCCGCACCCGTGGGCCCCTCCGGCTCAGCAGCCGCGCCTACGCGCGCGACTACAACGAGGTGAAGTCGCTCGGCTCGCTCACGAGCACGACGCGGACCGCCGACCAGACGATGGCGGCGATCTTCTGGCAGGCGCAGCCCGGCGCTCTCTACGGCGGCGTGATGCGCTCGCTGTCGGCGCGGTTCGGGCTGAGCACCGCCGAGAACGCGCGCCTGTACGCGATGACGAGCCTGGCGTCGGCGGACGGCGCGATCGGTTGCTGGAAAGACAAGTACCACTGGAACTTCTGGCGCCCGATCGACGCGATCCACGACGGCGATGCCGACGGCAACCCGAGGACGGCGGGCGATCCGACCTGGAAGGCGCTGTTCGACCCGGCGACGGCCACGGTCCCGGCGATCACCACGCCGGCGTTCCCGGACCACCCGTCCGGTCACACCTGCACCACCGCCGCCACCATGAACGCGATGCAGGCGTTCTTCGGCACCGACCGGATGGCGTTCGACATCGTCAGCTCGCGGTTCCCGACGCAGCCGAGGCACTTCGAGCGCTTCTCCGACGTGCTCCGGGAGGTCATCGAGGCACGGGTGTGGGGCGGGATCCACTTCCGGACCGCCGACACGCAGGGCGCGAAGCTCGGCATGAAGGTCGCGCTCTGGGAGCGGAAGTACTTCTTCCGGCCCGTACGGAAGCCCTGCCGCAGGCCGCACGGCGTCTGACTCCAGTCGCGGCGCCCGGCCGTCAGGCCGGGCGCCGCGGAGGCGCCACCTTTTCACACCGTCCCGCGAGTCCAGGCTAGGTTCCGGCCATGAGCCCGCGCCGCATCCTCCTCCTGGTGCTCGCTGCGCTCGCCGAGATCAAGACCCTGGGCGCGGTGCAGCCGCTGTCCGAGCGCCCGCAGCAGTTCAACGGCCGGTTCCGGATCCCGACCTTCGAGGAGGTCATCGCGCTCGCCAAGCGGTACCGGGTCGGCATCTATCCCGAGACCAAGCACCCGACCTACCACCAGGACCTCGGGCTGCCGCTCGAGGGCCGGCTGGTCGCGGCGCTCAGGCGCGCCGGGCTCGACCGCCGCCGGGCACCGGTGTTCATCCAGTCGTTCGAGCAGTCGAACCTCATGCAGCTCAACCGGATGACCGACGTCCGCCTCGTCCAGCTGGTCGACGCCAACGACGTCAACCCCGACGGCTCGCTCGACTACGCGCCGCCGTTCGACCGGCCGTACGACTGGACGGTGTCGGGCGACCCGCGGCTGCTCGCCCGCACGTTCGGCTTCTTCGCGACCGACGCGGGGCTGGCCGAGATCAGGACCTATGCCGACGGGATCGGGCCGTGGAAGCGGTACATCGTGAGCACGGCGGCGGTCGACATCAACGGCGACGGAGTGGTGGGCGACGAGAACGGCGACGGGATGGTCGACGAGGCCGACCGCAAGCTGCTCCCGCCGACCTCGCTGATCCGGCGCGCGCACCGCAAGGGCCTCGTGGTGCACACGTGGACGTTCCGGAGCGAGCCGCGTCGGCTGGCCTACGACTACCGCGGCAACCCGCTCCGCGAGTACCTGCAGTTCTACCGGCTGGGGATCGACGGAGTGTTCTCCGACTTCCCCGACCACGCCGTGTTCGCGCGGAGGCTGTTCGACTAACGGTCCGCCGCCTCGCCGAGCAGGCGCTCCACCAGCACGCAGTCCTTCCAGCGCCCGTCCAGCCGGCCGTGGCGGCGCTGGATGCCGACCTCCTCGAAGCCGGCCGCCAGGTGCGCCGCGCGGCTCGGCCCGTTGTCGGTGAAGATGCGGCTGGTGAGCTTGTAGAGGCCGGCCCGCTCGGCCTCCTCGCACAGGGAGTCGAGCAGCCGCCGCCCGACACCGCCGCCGCGCGCGGCGCGCGCGACGTAGACGGCGTGCTCGCCGACCCCCTCGTACACGCACCGGTCCGAGTACGGGCCCACCCGGGCGAAGCCGACGACGGTCCCGCCGTCGGTCGCGACCAGGAACGGCAGATCGTCCTCGAGCCACGCGGCGATCTCGTCGGGCGTGCGCGGCCGCGTCTCGAAGGTGGCGAGCCGGTCCTCGATCCCCTCGTTGTAGATCGCCGCGACCGCTGCCGGGTCGGCCGCCGTGGCGGGCCGGATCACGAGTTCATGCACCTCGTCGAAAGTAGCGGTGCCTTCGTGGGTAGGATCATCCCAGCATGAGGGACGCGGCCGTCGAGCTGACGGCCGCCCTTGAGCGTGCGCTGACGAGCTTCGCGGAGACGATCGCCGGCGCCGAGCTGGGGTGGCTGGTCCTGGGGGTGGTGCTGCACCTGGCGAACCAGGTGGCGCGCGGCCGCGGCTGGTGCACGCTCGTGCGCGCCGCGAGTTGCTGCCACCTCCGCCGGCGCGAGGCGATCGCGCGCCTGGGTGGCGGGCGCGGGAGCCGGCGGCCTGGCTTCCGCCCGCGCGGGCGACGCGGTGCGCGTGCTGCTGCTGCGCCGCCGCGTCGACGAAGCCGGCTGCCCGCTGCTGGCCGGCACGCTGGTGGCCGAGGGCGCGGGAGAGCTCGCGGTCGGGGCCGCGATGCTGGCCCTGGCGCTGGCGCTCGGGTTCGCGCCGCTTCCCGGCGTGCCCGACCTGATCTGGATCGTGCCGGCGCTGCTCGGCGTGCTGGCGCTCGCCGCCGCCGTCGCGCGCGTGCCGCGGCTGCGGGCGGTCGCGGCAGGAGTCGGCGCGGGCTGTGCGCCGCTGCGTGAGCCCGGCGCCTATGCGCGTGGCGTGCTGCCGTGGCAGCTCCTGAGCCGCCTCTGCCGGCTCGCCGCGCTCGGCTGCTTCCTCGCCGCGTTCGGGCTGCCCGCCACGCCCGCGGCGGTCCTGCTCGTGGTGGGGGCCCAGACCGGCGGCCGCCTGCTGCCGTTCGCGCCCGCCTCGGTCGGGGCCGGCGCCGCCATGCTCGCCGGGGCGTTCGCGCCGGTCACCGGCCACGCGGTGCCCGCCGGCGAGGTCGCGGCCTTCTTCCTCGGCACCAGCGCCGTGCTCACCGTGGTCGGCACGGCGATCTCGCTCACGATCTGCCTGCGCGCCGTCAGCTGGCGCCGGCTGCTGGCCGCCGTGCGGCCCGCCCGGCGGGCACCGGCGGAGGCCTAAGCCTCAGCCAGGCAGGGCCGCTGGGTGGCCGGACGCGGCTGTGGCCGGGCGCGCGCCACCGCGGCGCCGAGCAGGTAGCCGAGCCCGGCGGCCACCACGCCCGCCGCGATGTCGAACACGTAGTGGTTGCCGGTCGCGACCACCGCGAGGCCGATCGCCGGGCCCCACAGCCACGCCAGCACCTTGAGCACGGGATGCCGCAGCGAGGCCGCCACCGCCATCCCGACCACGACCGCGAAGCCGACGTGCAGGCTCGGCACCGCGGCCAGCTCGTTGTAGAAGCTCGTGGTCAGCGACGAGTCGAGCGACAGGCCCGTCTGGTTCGTGATCGTGTCGACCAGGCCGGAGTCGGCGAGGCGCGGCGGCGCGACCGGGAACGCGGCGTAGATCGGGATCGACAGCACCCAGGTGGCGAGGATCGTGTTCCGCAGGCGCTCGTAGAGCGGACGCGAGCGGCGGTAGAGGAACACCAGCGAGCCGGGGAGGACGACGAGCTGGGCGGCGAGATACAGGTGGTTGAGGACCCACAGCGCCCACGTGCCGGTGAGGTCCTGCTGCACGGTCGCCTCGACCGCGACCCCGAGGTGGTCCTCGAGGTCCATGATCCAGCCGGCGTTGGCCTGGGCGACGTTCAGGTCGCCGATCGTCACGAAGCGAGCCGCGCTGTAGAGCAGATAGGCGAGCAGGAAGATGCCGAGCTGCGCGCGGGCGGCGGGGGAGAGGGAGAGGGCGCGTGCGGGCATGTGTCGACGGTACGGCCGGGGCGCCCGGGGCGCACCGGAGGTGGCCCGACGGCTGCGGTAGGGATACGTCGAAGGAGGGGTGCGGTAAACCGCACCCCCCGATCACTCGGCAGGCACCAGGATGCCGCGGCCCTGGAGCCGCCCGCCGTCGAGGTCGGCCATCGCGTCGTTGATGGCGTCGAGCGGGTAGGTGCTCGTGTGGAGCGTGACCTGGCCCTGGGCGGTCAGCGTCATCAGGTCCTGCAGGTCGACGTAGGTGCCGACGAGGTTGCCGATGAACGAGATCTCGCGCGAGATGACGTCGATGGTCGGGACGTCGAGGTTCTCGCCGTAGCCGATCACGTAGTAGAAGCCGCCGTCCTGGACCATCTCGATGCCGTCCTCGATGGCGCCCTTCTCGCCCACGAAGTCGATGATCGCCTCGGCGCCGCGCCCGTCGGTCAGCTCCTTCACGGTGTCGACGTGGCTGCCGTCGACCTTCACGGTGTGGTGGGCGCCGACCTCGCCGGCCAGCGCCAGCGCATTCTCGCTCGGGTCGATCACGATGATCTCGGCCGGCGTGTACGCCCGCAGGCACTGGATCCCGATGTGGCCGAGCCCGCCGGCCCCGATCACCACGGCGCGGGTCCCGGCGCCGAGGATCGGGATCGCCCGCTTGACGGCGTGGATCGCCGTGAGGCCGGCGTCGGCCAGCGCGGCGATCTGGGTCGGGTGCAGCGAGGGGTCGAGCTTGATCACCGAGCGCGCGCTGGTGTACAGGAAGTCGGCGAAGCCGCCGTCGCGGTCGATGCCGGGGAACGAGCCGTTCTCGCAGTGCATGTCGTCGCCGCGGCGGCAGGCGCGGCACAGCCCGCACGTGATGAACGGGTGCACGATCACCGTGTCGCCGACCTCGACGTTGGTCACGCCCGAGCCGACCTCGTGGATCCAGCCCGCGTTCTCGTGACCGGGCGTGTACGGCAGCGTCACGCCGGACTTCTCGGCCCACTGGCCCTCCTGGATGTGGAGGTCGGTGCGGCAGAGGCCGGCCGCCCCGATCCTCACCACCACGTCGAGCGGCCCGACCGCCTTCGGCTCGTCGACCTCGTCGAGCTTCAGCGCCTCGTGGTACGCGTGAAGGCGGGCTGCCCTCATGCCGCCACCTCCTGTCCGTAGCGAGTCTTCAGCAGATCGCGGCACATGCCGCCGTTGCTCTCGAGCGACACCGCGGTCAGGCCCGCCAGCCGCCGGAACCGGGTGATCTCACCGGGCGCGACCGCGCTGCCGTCGCCCTTGACGAACGCAGGGGCGTCGTCGCCCGCGTCCATCCCGAGCGCGCGCCGCAGCGCCCGGCAGCGATCCGCGTCCGGTCCTGCGAGCTGGCCGAGCGTCGCGGTGGCCGGGTCGTCGATCGTCGCGAGCAGGCGGCCCTCGCGGGCTACCAGCGCCTTGCGGCGGAACAGCGCGCGCAGCGCGTCGAGGTCGCCCTCGGTCTCGCCCGGGAACGCCGCGCCGAACCCATCGCCGCGCCCGACCGCGGCGTTGATCTCCTCGCCCGTGTAGTGGTCCTCGAGCACGACCGTCACCTCGCGCGCCTCCGGGAGCGCCAGCACGGCGGCGCGCGCGTCGGCGGCCATCAGGAACGCGAAGTTGGGCGCGCACTGCGGCGTCGGCAGCCGCAGGCGCACGTCGACGTCGCCGGCCTCCGACACGGCGCAGGAGCCGACGAAGCCGAGCGTCGGTGATCGGCTCGTCGAGCTCCGGGTCGTAGACCGTGCGCAGAGCCTCGAAGACCCGGGCGCGTAGGCTCACGCCGTGCCTTCGACCAGCCGGGCGTCGTCCTGCGCCGCGGGCTCGCCGGCCACCTGGAACTCGGCCGGCACCTCGATGCCGTACAGCTTCGCGGCGTTGAGGCCGAGGATCATCTTCTTGCCCTCGACGCCGAGCCGCGGGTAGTCGTCGTAGGCGACGTCGTCGGGGAAGTCCCAGTCGACGAAGCCCTCGACCTGCCACTTCGGCTCCCAGATCGCGTAGTCGGAGCCGAACAGCAGCTTGTCCTCGCCGACCCAGAACAGCAGCTCGCCCATCAGCTTGGCGAAGAACCGCGGACGGGCATGCATGTGGGCGCCGACGACGACCGCGAGGCCGGCGTAGACGTTGGGCTCCTGCGTCGCGATGTAGCAGAAGTCCTCGATCCGCGGGATGCCGCAGTGCTCGACGATGAAGTTGAGCTCGCCGTTGTAGTCGGTCGCCACGTGGTCGATGTCGGTGACGTCGAAGGCGTCCTTGTCGAGCGGCCAGATCGTCGGGCCCTTGTGGACGTGGACGTTGCGGATGCCGAGCTCGGCGCACTTGTCGAGGAACGGGCGCGCCTCCGGATCGGTCAGCTTCCAGCCGCGCGAGCCGTTGTGCCACTCGGCCGTGTAGAGCTTGACGCCCTTGAGGCCGTACTCGGCGTGGTCGGCCTCGAGCTGGCGCAGGCCCGCCTCGCCGTCGCGCGGATCCCAGCGGCCGTTGACGATCAGCCTGCCGGGGAAGCGCTCGAGCAGGCCGGCGTTCTGCTCGATGTCGTTGAAGCCCTTCGTGTACCACTCCTTCAGGTACGTCGACTGGAGGATCCCCATGTCGACGTGCCCGTCCTGGAACACGTCCTTCTCGAAGTCGTCCGCCGAGTACTTCTGGAAGTGCTCGAGCGTCCAGTGGGTCTCCGGCGGTCCGAGGCCCATGTAGGCGTGGAAGCACTCGATCCAGCCCTTCGCATACTGCTCCTGCCCCGGCACCCAGTTGTCCGGGCCGGCGTCCCAGAAGTGCAGATGCTCGTCGAGGACGAAGTACTTCTCGCCGTCCTTCTCGTACATCGGTCCCTCCTCTCGATGTGCAGGCCGAATCTACTCCTGTCGGCGCGGCGGCGGCCGCCAGGGCTCGCCGGAGGTGCGCGGCGGCGGCTTCCAGCCGCGCGAGGTCATCTGCAGGGCGGTCATCGCGCGCTGCTTGACGTGCCACGGCACGCGCCGGTAGAGCGGCACGAACAGCCATCGCCACAGGCGCTCGCCGCGCTCGCGGTACGGGGCCACGGTGCCGGGCACGCCCGAGCCGAGCTCGCGCGCCGCGGCCTGCAGCAGGTGGTGCTCGGAGCGGTCGCGCAGGCGGCGCTTGACGTCGTCGAGGGCGCTCATGACCGCAGGGCGGCGAGGCCGTTCTGCGCCGCGATCGCCATCGGCTCGAACAGCGCGCCGATCGGCGGCGAGTAGATGTTCTCCATCCACGCGATGTCGTCCAGCGTGGCGCCGCGCTTGGCCGCGAAGGCGAGGAAGTCGGCGCGCTCCTTCACGCCCTCGCCGCCGTGGATCTGGCCGCCGATCAGCTTCCGCGTCTCGGGGTCGGCGAGCAGCTTGACGTGCGTGCGGGTCGCGCCCGGGTAGTAGCGGGCGCGCGAGACGCCGACGCCCTTGGCCACCACGTACGGGATCCCCATCGCGGTGGCGAGCGTCTCGCCGACCGAGAAGCCGCCGATCGTGTAGTCCCCGGCCACCATCCCCCAGGGGATCCACACCGGGTCGTAGACGAGGTCCTGGCCGGCGGCGTTGAACGCCGCCGTGCGGCCCTGGGCGTAGGCATGCGAGCCGGTCAGCCCGCGGATCGGGATCATCGACAGCCCGTGCGGGACCTCGACGACGTCGCCCGCCGCCCATACCGCGTCCGCCGATGTGCTGCATGCGCTCGTCGACCACGATGCCGCCGGTGGTGCCGGTCCTGATGCCGGCCGCCTCGGCCAGCGCGCTGTTCGGGAGCTTGTGCAGGCAGACGATCACGGCGTCGCACTCGAGCTCGCCGGCGCTGACGTCTGCGACCGCGCCGACGCGGCCGTCGGCGCCCGTCGGCGAACCCCTCGACCTTCGTGCCCAGCCGCAGCGTCACGCCGCGCTTGGAGAGCGACTCGTGCACCGGCTCGGCGACGTCGGGGTCGAGCACCTCGGACAGCACCCACGGCCCCTCGTCGACGAAGTCGACCTCCAGGCCGCGGTGGCCGAGGTTGCCGGCCATCTCGACCCCGAGCGGGGTGGCGCCGATCACCACCGCGCGCTTCATGCCCTCGAGCTGCTCGTCGAACAGCATCGCGGCGCGGATGTCCTTGACGTAGTGCAGGCCGTCGAGGTTGGCGCCCGGGACGTCCGGCTTCTCCCACGTGAAGCCGGTCCCGATCACCAGCTTGTCGAACCCCTCGTGGGTGTTCTTGGCGGTGACGGTGCCGCGGTCGAGGTCGAGGTCGGTGACCGTGGTCTCCATCCGCATGTCGAGCCCGTCCTCGATGTAGCGCTCGACCGTGGACAGGAACAGGTTCTCGAACTTGGGGATCTCGCGGCCGTGCACGAACGGGATCCCGCACGGCGAGTAGGCGATGTCGGGGAACTCGGTGAAGAGGGTGACCCTCAGGTCCGGGTTCAGCCGCTTGGCGACCGTGGCGGCCGCCGTTCCGGCGCCGCCTCCGCCGATCACGATCAGGCGCTCGCTCATGGTTCCTCCGTGGATACGTACTCGACGGCCGGCGGTGAGGCCAGCGTGTTCGACACCCAGCACACGCGGCGGGCGCGCGTGACCAGCGACTCGAGGTCGGCGGCGGGGACCGGGGCGCGGGTGTTGACGACGATGCGGCCGTAGCGCAGCTCGCGGCCGGCGCGCTCGGCGCGCGTGTCGACGGTGACGCTCGGCAGCTCGTAGCCGTCGCGGCGCGCCACGTGCGCGACGGCGAGGCAGAAGCAGCTCGCGAGCGCGGCGCAGAACACCTCGGTCGGCATCGCGCCGCCGTCCTCTCCTCCCGCGTACTCCGGCTCGTCGACCGCGATCCGGTGCCCGCGCGCCTCGACGGTCGCCGCGTAGCCGCCCTCCCAGGTGGCGGTGACCTCCAGCGCGTCAGCCAACGCCGGCTCCCAGGAACGCCTCGTATGCCCGCTCGTGCGCCGCGGCGGCGGCGTCCCACGTGTACTCCGGGACGACGCGCCGGCCGCCGGCGCGCAGGCGGTCCGCGAGCGCCGGGTCGAGCGCGATCCGGGCCAGCGCCCGCCCGAGCGCGGCGCCGTCGCCGGCGGGCGTGAGCAGTGCGCTCTCGCCGTCGGCCAGGAAGCCGCGGAACACGTCGAGGTCGGACGCCACGACCGGCAGCCCGGCCGCCAGCGCCTCGAGCGCGGCGAGCCCGAAGCCCTCCTTGATCGAGGGGAACGCGAACGCGTCGGCGGCGCGGAACAGCCGCTCCATCGCCTCGGCCTCGAGCGGCCCCAGGACCCGCACGTGCGCCTCGATGCCGAGCTCGGCGGCCCGCGCGGCGAAGCGGTCGCGCTCATGGCGGTAGTCGAACAGGGTCGTGCCGCCGGCGATCAGCAGCAGCGGGTCGTGCTCGGGGACGAGGTCGCGCAGGGCGGCGAAGCCGTCGAGCAGCGTCAGCGACCCCTTGCGCGGCTCGATGCCGCCGACCGTCATCACCGCGAAGCGGTCACCGAGCCCGGCCTCGGCCCGCGCGCCCGCCCGCTCGGCGCCGTCGCGGGCCGGGCGGTAGCGCGCGGCGTCGACCCCGTTGCGCACCAGCTCGGCGCGGACGCCGTACTCGTCGGCCAGCCGCTCGATCCACGGCGGCGACACGCACAGCAGGTGGTCGGGGTCGACGATCGAGCGGTCCTGGCAGGCGATCAGCGAAGGCGAGGTGAAGTCGTCGACGTGGTGCACGGTGCGGATCACGTGGCCGATCACGCCGTCGTCGCGCAGCGCGAGCGCGGCGTTCGCCGACAGGCAGTCCTGGGCGTGGAAGACGTCGTAGCCGCCGGCGCCCAGGATCGGCCGCAGGCCCTCGGCATATGTCTCCATCATCGCCTGGATGCGCTCGTCGAAGGGCGCGTCGAGCGGCACGTGGCGGGCGAGGCGCAGCGGCACGCCGGCCGGCCGGTACAGCTCCTCGTCGTGGCGGGCGAGCGCCATCAGCTCGACCTGGTGGCCGCGCCGGCCGAGCGCCTCGGCGACCTCGAGCGCGTGCACGACTCCGCCGCGCGGCTTCACGGAGTAGGTGAGCATCGCGATCTTCACGCGACCACGCGCCTCGCCATGCGCGCCGCGGCGGCGTTCGTCGGCGCGACGTGGACCCCGGCCTCGCGCAGCTTCTGCTCCTGCCGGGCCGCGTCCTGGGGATCCTCGTCGGTGCCGCAGACGTGGGCGATCACCGCCCGGCCGTCCGCGAGCTCGGCCAGCGTGCCGGCCAGCTCGCCGGCGGGATCGGGGTGCGACCCATGCCCGAGCACGACGTCGAGGAGGATGCAGCCGGCCTCCGGCCCCTGCTCGCGCAGCATCCGCCGTCGCAGCTCGAGGTCGACCATCGGGTGCGGGCGGCCCTGGGTGTACTCCTCCTCGCCGAGGTCGAGGATGCGGTGATCCCCGCCGAGGATCGTCTGCGCCTCGTGGGCGAGCGAGCCGCCGGAGAACAGGCCGAGCAGGCCTGTGCGCGCGCGGCAGCTCGTCGTCCCCGTCGGGCGCGGGCTCGACGCCCGCGGCCGCGGCGGCGCCGGCCTCGAGCGTCGCGTGGACCTCGAACGGCGCGTCGCCGCCGTCCCAGCCGACGAACGCGGCCACCACGCGCTTGCCGCCGACGTCGACGTCGCCGAGCGCGCGGACGGCGGCGGGGTCGGGCGGCTTGGAGACCAGCAGGAGCGTGTCGGTGCCGTCGTCCGCCGCCAGCAGCTCCATGCCCTGCCGGAACATGATCCCTCCGACGTCGGCCGACAGGTCGCGGCCGCCGACGCCGACGATGTGCGACACGCCGGTGCCGGCGCGGTCGAGCAGCACGCTCGCCTCCTGGGCGCCGGTGCCGGCCGCGGCCACGATGCCGACCGGCCCTTCGCGGACCGCGTTCGCGAACCCGAGCCCGACGCCGCCGAGCATCGCCGTGCCGCACTCGGGGCCCATGACCAGCAGTCCGCGCCCGGCGCCGCGGCGCTTGAGCGCGACCTCGTGCTCGACGCCCACGTGGTCGGAGAACAGGAAGACGTGCATGCCGCAGCTGAGCGCGCGATGCGCCTCGAGCACGGCGTAGTCGCCGGGCACCGAGACCAGCGCCACATTCGCGTCGACGCCCGCCAGCGACCGCGGTGCCGCCTCCGTCGCGGCGACCGGCTCGTCGGCGGCGGACAGGGCGGCCTCGGCCATGTCGAGCGCCTCTTCCGGGCCGTCCACGGCGAGCACCACGTCGGCAGGCCCGGCATCGCACGAGAGGCCGAGCGCCTCCAGATTGGCGGGCGTTCCCATGACCGCCTCGAAAGCGGTCACGCCGTCGCGCGTGCGCGCGTCGGCGGCCACCTTCATGAGCCGCACGCTGTCGACGTACCGGTTGCGGACGACCCGGACCCTCACGCCCGGGCCGCCTCGCGATCGCCCACGACCCACGTTCCGTCGTCGCCCTCGACCGCCGCCCGCAGCCGCCCGGGGGCGGTGATCACCGCGCGGCCGCCCGAGGCCTCCACGAAATGGCCGGCCGACTCGACCTTCGGCCCCATGCTGCCGGGCGGGAACTCGCCTTCGGCGAGCGCGCGCTCGGCGTCGGCGACCGTGATCGTCGCCAGCTCGCGCTCCCAGCGCGTCCCGAAGTCGAGCGCCACCCGCGGCACGCCGGTGCACAGGATCAGCAGGTCGGCGCCGATATCCAGCGCCAGCTCGGCCGAGCAGCGGTCCTTGTCGACCACGCCGGCCACCCCGGTGAGGTCGCGGGCGACCGGGATGCCGCCGCCGCCGGCCGCGATCACGACCGCGCCGAGGTCGAGCAGGGCGCGCACGTGACCGGCGCCGAGAACGGTCTGCGGCCGCGGGCTCGGCACCACGCGCCGCCAGCCGCGGCCGGCGTCGTCGGCCATCGCCCAGCCGCGCTCGCGCGTCAAGGCCCGCGCCCGCTCGCCGTCGTAGAACGGCCCGACCGGCTTGGTCGGCGCCGCGAACGCCGGGTCGTCGGGGTCGACCAGCACGCGGGTGAGCAGCGTCGCGGTCGGCACGGCGGCGTCGACCTGCCCGACCGCCGTCTCCAGCAGGTAGCCGATCTGGCCCTGGGTCATCGCGGTCAGCGCGTCGAGCGGCAGCTCCGGGAGGTCGGCGCTCTCCTGCTGGAGCGCGAGCGCGCCGACCTGCGGCCCGTTGCCGTGGGTCAGGACCAGCTCGTGGCCGGCCGCGCGCAGCGCCACGACCTCCTCGGCGATCGTGCGCGCGTGCGCGAGCTGCCTCTCCCAGGTCCCGTCCTCGCCGGCCGCGATCAGGGCGTTCCCCCCGATGGCGACGACGATCCGCACGACTAGCTCGCCCGGACGACGAGCCAGACGGCCCGCGCGGGCTCGTCCGCCGGATTGCGCCAGGAGTGGGGGCGCAGGGCGCGGAAGTGGATCGAGTCGCCCGGCCCGATCTCGAAAGGCGTGCCGTCGACCTCGAACTCCATCCGGCCCTCGAGCACGATCACGAGCTCCTCGCCGGGATGGTTCATCGGCGTCGGGCCGCTGTCCGCGAACGGCTCGACGACCGCCTCGGCGCCGGCCATCGCGAAGCCGCCGTAGCGGCCGGACAGGTTGCGCAGGTCGAGGCCCTGCTTGGACGTGTACACGCGCGCGCGCTCGTCGCCGCGGATGACGTTCACGTCCGGGTCCTCGGACTCGTCGACGAAGTAGGCGACGCTCTTGCCGAGCGCGGCCGCGACCTTCATCAGGCTCGCGATCGTCGGCGTCATGCCGCTCTTCTCTATCTTGTGCACGGCGGCCGGCGACAGGCCCGCACGCTGCGCCAGCTGGGCCAGCGACCAGCCGCGCTCGCTGCGCGCACGCGCGACCTTCGCGCCGATCTCGGACACGGTACGCTCGATCTGCGGAAGGGCGAGGGGACCGTTCACGTTTCCGATGGTATACGCGCGCCAAGCGCGCTGTAAAGCCATGCTTGACGGATTGCAGGACCGGCGCGTAGCATCGCCGTTCACGATCCGATACGTCGGATACACCTTGGATGAGGAGGGTCAGCCGTGGCGAAGTCCGAGACGATCCAGCGTCCGGAGAAGGGGACCGAGCTCTTCGACACGTCCGAGAAGGTGTTCCCGGACGTCCAGGCCGAGCCGGGCGAGACGGCGTACACGTTCATGCACACCGTTCCCTATGAGGGATCGGTCGGGCTCGTGAACCTGCTCACGACCACGCGCGTGCTGCGCAAGGGGTTCAAGACCCACCTGATCCTGTACGGGCCCGGCGTGCTGATGGCGTCCGGCAGCCGCGGCTTCCCGAACGTCGGCGACGAGGCGTTCCCGGGCCACATGGCGATCAACAAGCAGCTCGAGACCTTCATCGGCGAGGGCGGCAACGTGTTCGCCTGCCGGTTCGCGTCCGGCGCGCTGTACGGCTTCCCGGAGAACCTGCTGATGGAGGGCGTCAAGCCGTTCCACCCGCTCGACGTGCTCGACTCGGCGCTGACCGCCTGGCGCGAGAAGGCGTTCCAGCTGAACACCTGGACCGTCTGAGCTGGATGCTGGTGCTGGACCGCGAGGCCGCGATCGCAGCATGGCGGCGCGCCGAGTCGCGCATCTACCCGTCCGTCATGCTCAACGCCGACCTCTACCAGCAGTACATCGGCCTCGTGCGCGCGATCGCCGAGCTGCTGGAGGACGTGCGCACCGAGGACGAGCTGGTCGTCGCCTGGACGGAGCGGCGCGAGCTCGTGCAGGAGGCGGTCTCGCGGCACCAGCCCTCGATGCTCGGACTGATGGACCACGAGGCGGTGCGCGACGCCGCGTTCTGCCACCGCCACCGCGAGATCACGCGCGAGCAGGGCAAGGTGCTCGCGCGCGAGCGGCTCGAGCGGGCGCGGGTCGCGGGCGCCGAGTGGGTCGTGCTGTTCGAGGACGTCACGCCGCTCGGCTCGCACCGGCTCGAGATGCACGTCGCCAGCGGCCGCGCCCTGCACTCGTCGTCCGAGCTGCCGCTCGACGCCAGCCGCCCGAAGTTCACGCTCGAAGCCGTCCAGCTCGACCCCGGCGACGGCACCTGGCTGCTCGACCGGCCGCCGCTGATGCCGGCGCAGAGCTACGACACCCGCGAGGAATGGGAGGCGCGCATCGACCAGGCGCGCAGCCGATTCGGAAGGGGCTGACATGGCCACGCACCCCAAGAAGATCATCGACGCCCACTGCCACATCGGCGAGATCCCGCCGTGGAAGTTCTACGACCTCGAGCACCCGGTGAAGCCGACGGTCTACGACCACAAGGACACCCAGCAGTTCGTCAAGCGCCACATGGACGAGTTCAAGATCGAGCGTGCGCTCACGATGTCCAACTACGGCGTCCCGGTGCACGAGATCTCATTCGACCTCAACGACGTCGTCATGGACGCGGCCACGTCGAACGACCGCATCCTGGCCGCGATCTGGGTCTCGTTCCTGCCGCGCAACGCCGAGCTCACGCGCAAGGCGCTCAAGCTGGCGAGCGAGACGCGCGTGGTGGCGCTGAAGACGACGTTCCTGCTCGGCGGCAACCCGGATCCCGGCACGTGGGACGAGGAGACGCTGGCGCTCGCGGACGAGTGCTTCGACGTCTGCGAGCAGCACGACCTGATGTTCCACTTCCACACCAGCCCGGGCGGGAGCTCGGACATCAACAACTTCATCCCGCTGGTGGAGAAGTACGGCAAGCGCTGCAAGATCTACCTCGTGCACTTCGGCGGCGGCGTGTCCGGCCACATCAAGCTCGTGCCGAAGTTCCTGCAGTGGGTGCGCGACGGCTACAAGGTCTACACCGACACCTCGTGGGCGATCGGGTTCGGCGCGCGCTGGCTGCTGACCGAGATCGAGAAGGAGGGGGTCGGGGGCGACCGCGTGTTCTTCGGGTCGGACGAGCCGTGGTCGGACTTCGACAGCGAGTACTGGAAGCTCAACGGCATCCGCGGCATCTCGCAGGAGCTCAAGGACCGCGTGTTCTGGCGCAACTACGAGGAGGCGTTCGGGACGCATGCTTGAGCAGTTGGACGACCGCCGGCTGCTCGTCGAGCTCCAGTCGCTCGGGGTCAGGGTCGAGGAGGAGGACTCGGACGCGCTGCCCGGCCGCCGGGGTGGGGCCGGGCCGTCCGATGCGCTGTTCCTGTGGGTGCGCGGGCTGCCCCTGACCGTTCCCGCCCACGCCGGCTTCGTGGCCGCCTCGCCGTACGTGCTGCGGCGGAACGGCCGCAAGGCGACCCTGTACCGCGGCGACGATCTGGTCGGGCCGGTCACGGTGCCGCGGCGGCCGCGGATCTACGACATGGAGACCGCGGACGGGGTCCCGTACTGGAAGATCGCGCTGCTGCACCTGGACTCGATCGCGTCGACGGTGGTCCAGAAGTGCATCTACTGGGGCACGCACGAGCAGTGCGGGTTCTGCGGGATCGAGCTCACGCGCGGGGAGCAGACGATCCCGGTCAAGACGCCCGCGCAGCTGGCCGAGGTGTGCACCGCGGCGCGCGACCATGACCACGCGGTCGACGTGACCCTGACCACCGGGTCCTTGAACCGCCGGGATCGGGGCGCGATCTACATCAGCCGCTGCGCGGCCGCGATCAAGGAGGCCTCGGGGCTGCCGATCCAGGTCCAGTTCGAGCCGCCGGACGACCTGCGGGTGCTCGACGAGGTGCGCCGCGCGGGCGTCGACGCGGTCGGCATCCACTCCGAGACCTTCGACCCGGAAGTGCTGGCGCGGGTGGCTCCCGGCAAGGCGCAGTGCGGCATCGAGGGCTACTTCGCGTGCTGGGAGCGCGCCGTCGAGGTGTTCGGGCGCGGCGCGGTCACGACCTATGTGCTGCTCGGCATGGGGGAGCGGCCGGAGTTGATACTGGAGGGCTGCCGGCGGGCGGTGGAGATGGGCGTCTACCCGTTCGTGGTGCCGCTGCGGCCGGTGCCGGGGACGCTGATGGCCGACGCCGCGGCGCCCGAGCCGGACTACGTCGGCAGCATCTACGCCGAGGTGTCGGCGATGATCGCCGACGCCGGCCTCGACCACCTGGACGCGAAGGCCGGCTGCGCGCGCTGCCAGGCCTGCTCGGGGCTGTCGGCGTGGGAGCGTGTGACGGCACGGGAGAACGACGGTGTCCTCGCCCTCAGCCACCGTTAGCGCGCTCGCCTGCCGGCTCGTCGAGACGGCCGGCGAGCTGGCCGCCCACCACGCCGTGCGCCACCGCGTGTTCGTGCTCGACCAGCGGCTGTTCCCGGGTGACGACCGCGACGAGCGCGACGTGGCGCCGGACACCCTCCACGTGGTGGGCGTCGATCGCGGCGCGGTCGCCGGCGCCGTCCGGCTGTACCCCGTGATCGAGGGCGTGTGGCAGGGCGACCGGCTCGCGGTGCTGCCGGAGGCGCGCGTGCGGCATCTCGGCGCGCTGCTCGTGCGGTTCGCGGTCGCCACCGCGGGCGAGCGCGGCGGGCACACGATGGTCGCGCAGATCCAGCTGCCGAACGTGCGCTTCTTCGAGCATCTCGGCTGGCACGCCGACGGGCCTGCCGGCCCCTACCACGGGGTCATCCACCAGCCGATGGCGATCCCGCTGGCCCCAGCCCCGTGAGCGGGGAGCGCGCGAGGTCCCACGCGGGAGCCTCCGCTCCGCCGGCGGCCAGGCGGAGCACGCGCTCCTCGTCGAAGGCGCCGCACGGGGCGCAGGCGAGGCCGCGGCGGGTGAAGGCCTCGGTGGCGGCCTCGACGTGCTCCGGGCGGGCGGCGAGCAGGAACCCGAAGCTCGGGAACGTCAGCAGCCAGCGCTCGAGGTCGCCGTGGCGCGGGCGGGGGAGGCGGTCGAGGTCGAGCGTGGCGCCGCAGCCCGCGCCCTCGATCATCTGCAGCAGCGAGCCGGCGATGCCGGGCATGGAGACGTCGCGCGCGGCGTGGCAGAGGCCCTTCTCCGCCACCTCGACGAGCGCCTCGCCGTCGTCGCGGAGCTTCGTCGCGGGGCGGTCGTGGAGCGCGCTGAAGAACGGCCGGGTTTCGCTCATGTACCGGCCGTCGAGCGCGAAGGCGGCCAGCAGCGTGTCCCCGGGGCGCGCGTTCGAGCCGCGCAGCGGCCGGGTGGCGACGCCGGTGCAGGATGCGGAGAGGGCGGGCGGATGCCCGATCGTGAGATGGCCGCCGACGACCGGGACGCCGAGCAGGTCGCTCGCCCACGCGATCCCGTCCAGCACGGTCTCGGCGTGCTCGGAGTCGGGGCTGACCAGCATGTCGACGAGCGCCAGCGGGCGGCCGCCCATCGCTCGCACGTCGGAGACGTTGGTGACGACCGCGGCCGTCCCGGCGCCGTACGGGTCGGCCTCGAGGAACGGCGGCGAGATCGCCTCTCCGCAGACCACGAGGTACTCGCCGTGGCGGGGGACGAGCGCGGCGTCGTCGCCGTCGACCCCGAACCGCTCGACCAGGCGCACGTCGCGCTTGCCGAGCAGGCCGGGCGCCGAGCGGACCGCCTCCACCAGCGCCTCGAGATCCGGCATCGGCGGCATTGAACCATGACCCTCCCGCGCGAGCTGCAGGCGGTCAACGTCGGGCTGGCGACGTTCGCGGACGCGCTGCGCGAGCAGGGGGCGCCGGTGGTGGAGGTGGATTGGCGGCCGCCGGCCGACGGCGACCCCGCGGTGCGGGCGGTGCTGGAGCGGCTGTGGGGTGCCCACGGCGACCGCGTGTCGGCGGCCAACTCGCGCGTCGTCGAGCAGCTCGAGGACGTGTCGCCGTGCGCCGTCGGCGTCGAGCCGGCCGGCGCAGTGGTGCCGGGGCTGCGCGACGGCGTGCTCCTGCACTCGGGGCCCCCGATCGCGTACGACGAGGTCTGCGACCCCCAGCGGCGGGCGCTGCTGGCGGCGGTCGTGTTCGAGGGCTGGGCGGACGATCGCTCGCAGGCGGAGCGCATGCTCGCGGCGGGCGAGATCGCGCTCGAGCCGGGCAACGAGCACGACCACGTCGGGCCGATGACCGGCGTGTGCTCGCCCTCGATGCCGGTGTGGATCGTCGAGGGCGGCGGCGCGCGGGCGTTCTCGACGCTGAACGAGGGGCCGGGGCGGACGCTGTGGTTCGGGGTCGGCGACGACGAGGCGGTCGAGCGCCTGCGCTTCTTCCGCGACGACCTGGGCCCGACGCTGGCGCGGCTGCTCGGGCACCGCGGCCCGGTCGACGTGCTCTCGCTCGCCGGCCAGGGGCTGAACATGGGCGACGAGCTGCACATGCGCAGCCAGGCGACCGGCAACCTCCTGATCCGCGACCTGCTGCCCGCCTTCGCGGCGCTCGGCGGCGAGCCGGCGGCGCGCTTCGTCGCCGGCAACCACCACTTCTTCCTCAACCTGACGATGGCCGCGTGCAAGTGCGCCTGGCTCGCGGTCGGCGCCGTCGAGGGATCGAGCGTGGTGTCGCTGATGGCGCGCAACGGGACCACGATGGGGATCCAGCTCGCGGGCATGCCGGGCCGCTGGTTCACCGCGCCGGCCGCGCCGGTTCAGGACACGCTTCTGCGCGAGGGGTTCTCGGCCGGCGACGCCGCGCTCGACATCGGCGACTCGGCGGTCATCGAGTGCACCGGCCTCGGTGGGATGGCCCTGGCGGCCGCGCCCGCGGTGGCGGCCTTCTTCGGCGGCGACGCGGCCGCCGCCGCAGCCCGCACCGAGCTGATGGCGCAGATCTGCGTCGCCCGCTCCTCGCGCTTCACGATCGGGGCGCGAGGCACGCCGGTGGGGATCGACGCGCGCCTGGTGGCCGAGCTCGCGATCACGCCGCAGATCACCACCGGCGTGCTGCACGCGGCCTCGGGTGCCGGGCAGATCGGCGCCGGCGTCGCGCACCAGCCCGTGGAGCCGTTCCGGGCGGCGGCGGAGGCGCTGGCGGGAGAGTTCGAGGCGTGATCGAGGTCGGTCCGAACTTCATCGCGCGGCCGTACCGGGGCGTGTCGGTGCAGGACGCTCCCGGGCTCGACGAGGCGGCGCTGCGGGACTGGCTGATCGGGCGGCGGGTCTACCGGCGCACGGAGTTCGTGGTCGCCAGGCGCGGCGATGAGCACGCCGTCGTGCAGGTCGAGCATCCGGTCGGCGAGGACGTCCTCGCGACGGTCTCGGACCTGCGCGTGCTGGCGGGGCCGGACGAGGTCGCGTTCGTCGACGACACAACGGTCGACACCGGCAACGCGACGCAGATGGCCCGCGTCGCGCGGGCGCGCGTGACCGTCGTGCAGGGGCGCTTCGAGCACGTGAACTTCATCGTCGAGCCCGCGCCTGTGCAGGTGCGCGTGCTCGAGGTCGTCCCGCCGGAGCCGCCGAAGCTGGTGGAGATGGCGCGCGCGGTCGTCGACTACGACGAGGACCTGCCGCCGGTCGACCTGCGGTTCGAGCCGATCGACCTGCGCGGGCTGGCGCCCGCGGGCCGCACGATGTACCCGTGCCGCTGCTCCGGCCTCGAGGGCGACTTCCTCGACGCCGGGCCCGAGAAGGTGGGCGACTGGACGCTGGTGGGCTGTGAGCGCTCGCGCCAGATCCACGTCGCGCTGTACGGGGCCGAGCCGACCGCCCGGATCGACTTCTGCCCGCGCGTGGTGGCCGCGCCGGACGGGCCGACGCTGATGAAGTGCTGCCTGTTCGAGCGCGGCGTCCGCCGGCAAGGTGAGAGTGTGGTCGTGCCGTGGGGAGCGGCGCTGGAGGAGGTGCGCGAGGCGTTGCGGGAGCTCTGCGTGTGACGGTCTTCGGGCATCTCTGGTCGACGCCGGAGACCGACGAGCTGTTCGGCGACGAGGGCCGCACGCGGATCTGGCTGGCGGTGCTCGGAGCGCTGGCGGCCGAGCAGGGCGAGCTCGGCCTCATCCCCGGCGGCGCCGCGGCCGCGATCGCGGAGCGTGCCGAGCGCGCCGTGGACCTCGAGGCGGTGGGGGAGGAGACGCGGCGGAGCGGGCACTCGACGCTCGGGCTGATCCGGGTGTTGCAGCGCGACCTCGACGAAGGCGCGCGCCAGTGGGTGTCGTTCGGCGCGACGGTGCAGGACGTCGCCGACACCTGGACCGGCCTCGTTGCGCAGCGGATGCTGGCGATCGCCTCGCGCGATCTGTCGGCCGTCGAGACGTCGCTGGTCGAGCTCGCGGTCCGCCATCGCGACGCCGTCATGCTCGGCCGCACGCACGGCCAGCCCGGACTGCCGATCACGTTCGGCTTCAAGGCGTCGGTGTGGATCGCCGAGATCCGGCGCCACCGTGCGCGTCTCGAATCGGCGCGACCGCGGCTCGAGGTCGGCCAGCTGGCGGGCGCGGTCGGGACGCTTTCCGCCTGGGGCTCGGCCGGCCCGAAGCTCCAGCGTCGCGTGCTCTCGCGGCTCGGCCTCGGCGTGCCCGACATCGCGTGGCTCACCGCCCGCGACCGGGTCGCCGAGCTGGTCGGCCTGCTGGCGCTGATCACCGGGACGCTGGCGAAGATCGGCAACGAGGTCTACAACCTCCAGCGCTCCGAGATCGGAGAGCTGCGCGAGCCCGCGACCGAGGGCGTCGTCGGCAGCATCACGATGCCCCAGAAGCGCAACCCCGAGCGCTCCGAGCACCTCTCGACCCTGGCGCGCATGGTCCGCGCCGAAGCGGGGCTCGCGCTCGAGGGCCTGGTCTCCGAGCACGAGCGCGACGGCGCCGCCTGGAAGACCGAATGGTCCCTCCTCCCGCGCGGTTGCGGAGCCGCCGCAGCCGCGCTCGCACTCGCGACCCAGCTTGCGGCGGGCCTCGAGGTGGACGAGCAGCGGATGCGCGAGAACCTCGAGGCCCAGCAGGGCTACGTGCTCGCCGAGCCCGCCATGCTCGCCCTGGGAGCCGAGATCGGCCCGCGCCGTGCGCACGAGCTGATCCACGCCGCCGCTGCCCGCGGCCACGAAGCCGGGCTCACACTCCGCGACGCGCTCTCATCCGACCCCGACATCGCAGCGCACCTGCCCGCCGACCGCCTCGATGCCGCGCTGCGGCCCGAGAACGCGCTCGGCGCCGCCCACGACCTCGTCGACCGCATCCTCGGGCGATGACGGGCGCGCCGGACGAGTCGTCGCCCCCACCCGGGTACCTCGGAGCCGGCGGCCCCATTCGTCGTGGCCCGGCGCCCGAGCTCGTCGAAGCCGGGTACGCGCTCGAGCTCGCCGACGCGCCGCTGCTCGGCCGCGGGCTCGGGCTCGCCGACCTCGCGCACGTGACCGCGCTCGACGTAATGCCGGATGCGGACCGGCGCGCGCTGCTCGGCGCGCTGGTCGATCTGCTCGACGAGGAGATCGCGGTCGACGCCCGGTACGGCGATCTCGTCAACGCGCGTGAGCGGGTGCTCGAGCAGCGGGTCGGGAGCGCGGCGGGGTGGCTGAACGCCGGGCGGCCGCGGCGCGAGGCCGGGCGCATCGCGTTCCGGATCGCGCTCCGCTCGCGGGTGCTCGACCTCGCCGCCGCGGTGGCGCGCTTCGCGGCCGCGCTCACCGACGCGTCGGCGCGGGAGCGGGACACGCCGATGCCCGACTACACCTACCTGCAGGCCGCTCAGCCGACGACCGCCGGCCACTGGCTGCTCTCGTTCGCCTATCCGGCGCTGCGCGACCTCGACCGCCTGCGGCGCGACTTCACGTGGGTCAACCGCAGCCCCGGCGGCGCCGGGGGCGTCAACGGCTCGCGCTTCACCCTCGACCGCGAGCGAATCGCCGCGCTGCTGGGGTTCGGCGGGCTCGTCCACCACGCCCGCGACGCGAACTGGCAGACCGACGGGCTCGCCGACCTCACCACCCACGCCGCGATCGCCGCGATCGGGGCCAGCCGCTTCGCCGAGGACGTCGAGCTCTACGGCAGCGAGGAGTTCGGCCTCGTCCGCATCGGCGACGAGCTGTGCCGCGCCAGCGCGCTGATGCCGCAGAAGCGCAACCCCTACGCGCTCGTCGTGCTGCGCGGCGGCGCCGGCACGCTGATCGGCCGCGCCACCGGCGTGCTCGCCACACAGCGGACACCTTCGGGCCGCACCGACAACCTGCTCTACGCCTACGGCGAGGTCGCCGGCTCGGTCGAGCTCGCGGCACGGCTGCTCCGGCTCGCCGCCGCGGTCGCGGAGAGCCTTGACCGTCGACGCGCAGCGGGCCGAGCGCGCGCTGCGCGAGAGCCGCGCGATGGCGGCCGACGTCGCCGAGGCGATCAGCCTCGAGACCGGCCTCGACTACCGGACCGCGTACCGCGTCGTGGGCCGCGCCGCCGCGCTCGACGGCGACGCCCTGGACGCCGCCGCGGAGGAGATCCTCGGCCGCCCGCTCGGCGCCGACGTCTCCTACGCCCTCGACCCCGTCGCCGCCCTCGTCACCCGCACGATCCCGGGCGGCGCCGCTTCCGCGCCGATGGACGCGATGCTCGCCGAGTGCCGCGTCGCGATCGCGGACGCTCGCGCGTGGATCGAGGCCGAGCGAAGCTCGATCACGCGGGCCGAGCACGACCTGGTCGCGCTCGCTCGCCAATAGCCGAGATCGTCGCCGCTTCACGCTCGCGCCCTTCCCTGACCGCGCGGAGCAGCGTTGCGGGCCGGGCGCGCCCCGCCCGCAGCCGGCCAGCTAGCGCGCCCGCGTGCCCGCGCCCGACATGCCCGACGACGACGACCGGCCGGTGAACCGCTCCTGCAGCTCGCCGAGGTCCACGTTGCCGGCGGCGACGCCGGCCAGCGCGTAGAACGCGCCGGCGCCCAGCAGGCAGAGCACGGCGTAGCCGAGGTTGAAGCCGACCCAGGCGGCCACAAAGGCGAAACCCAGGATGGCGGCTAGATGGCGTCGGTCGTTCATGCGAGTTCCCTTCGGTTCTTACGGTCGAGGCCGGTGAGCGTGACGTTCACCGGCAGCGCCGGCAGGTCGTGCCGGTCGAGGCCCTCAGCCGCCTGCTCGCGGACCGCCGAGAGCGTGGCGGGCACATCGCGCGCGCCGCGGGCGACGATCTCGAGCGTGAGCGCGTCGTCGTGGTAGAGCCCGCGGGCGTCGGCGACTCCGTCGTGTTCGAGCGCGGCCTGCTCGGCCACGCGCTCGACGGCGCGGGCGGTGACGTCGACCGCACCGCGGTCGCCGCCGCTCAGCTGCAGGTCGCCGCGGGCGAGATACGGACGGGGGATCTCGCGCCACGCGAGGTAGCCGAACAGGAGGAAGACCGCGAGACCGCCGAGGCCGACGACGAGGCGCACATCCGAGGTGATGTCGTCGGGCTCCAGGCCGGTCAGGTAGTCGTAGGCGGTGCGATAGCCGGAGATGCTGTCGACGGTGTCGGGCGACACCTTGAACGCGAGCAGGATCACCATCGCGCCGTACCACAGCAGCGCCAGAGCGAGCGCGATGACGAGGAGGCGGGCGACGATGTGGCTGAGGGCGAAGCCCCTGGAGCGCACGCGCTGGCGCAGCATCAGCGCACCCTCCCGCCGCGGCGCGGCACGCGGCCGCGCACGCTGACGCTCAGGGAAAGCGGCGTCGCCAGCGGCTCGACCTGCTCGCGCGCGGCGGCCACTACGTCACGGTTGCTGACGGTCTGCGCGTGGTCGGCGGTGAGGCGGAGGCGCCCGCCCGACCCGCTCCGGCGCGGGCGCACCTTGGCCTTGGCGCTGGTGATGTCGCGCGCCTGTTCCGCGAGGGCGGTGGCGGCCTGCGCAACGGCTCGCCGGCGCGCGGCGACGTCGCCCCGCTCATCGCGGCGCAGGATCACCAGCCGCTCGCGCGACGGGACCAGCGCGCCGACCAGCAGCGCGATCCCGAGCACGATCGCCCCGAGGCCGGCGAGGGCAGCCACGACGGCGACGGGCCCGCTCGCCTCGAGATCGGTCAGCCACGCCCCGAGCTCGTCGGCCAGGTCGTCGAGACCGATCGACTGCGACAGGCCGTGGAGGCTCAGTGTCTCCTCGCCGCCCTGGAGGCTGAACACCGCGGCGGCGAGGCCGGCCAGGGCCACCAGCACGAGAAGCAGGAAGCCGACGAGGTTCGCGAGCGTGCGCAGCGCCAGCACCATCAGCGCTCGTCCTCCGGCGCCCGCATGTCGTGGAAGGCGACCGCGACGGGTCCCAGACGGTTGCCGAGCCCCGCGGCGTCGGCCGAGCCGGCGACCCGGCCCCGGAGCGCGTCCGCGACTTCATCGAGCGATCGGACGGGCCAGACGGCATCGACGTGCAGCGTGAGCTCGACGCGGCCCTCGGGGAGCATGGCCGCCACCACGCCGGGGATGAACCGGTCGCCGTCGCGGGTCATCCAGGCGCCGGCGTCACCGGTCGTCGCCGCCACTTCGCCGGCGGCGGCGACCGCCTCTCCCGCGAGCCGGGCCAGCCGCACGCGCTCGGTGGCAGGCAGCTGCGCTTGCCCGCTCACGCTAGGAGACCCGTGACTCTTCCTCGGGCTCCTCGTCGCCGGGGAAGTAGAGGTCATTGACGCCGATGTTGACCTCCGTCACCGACAGGCCGGTGATGCCCTCCACCCGCTTGATCACCTGCTCGCGGACGGCCTCGGCGACCTGCGGGATGCTCTCGCCGTACTCGATCACGAGCGTGAGGTCGACCGCCGCCTCCCGCTGACCGACCTCGACGGACACGCCCTGCGTGCGCTGGTCGCCGAGCCCGACTCGCTGGGTGACGGAACCCACGGCGCGGGCCGTGCCGCCGCCCAGGTCGTGCACGCCGGGCACCTCCCGGGCGGCGAGCCCGGCAACCTTCGTGACCACCGCGTCGGCGATCGTCGTCTGGCCCTTCTGAGTGCTCAGCTCCCGGCCGGCTGCGCCTGCCGAGGCTTGCGGGTTCGTGGTCGCGCTGTCCGCCATGCGTATGTCCTCCTGAGGGGTGGTCGCTTGTACGACCGGCGCCGGGCGGAAAAAGTTCTGCGCTATGTCAGATCTTCGACAACGATGTCGATCGTCTCCGTTACGAGCCCGGTGAGCCGTGCGACATCACGGGCGACGCGTTCGCGCACCTCGGCAGCGACGTCCTCGAGCGACGGCCCGAAGGCGACGACCAACCCCACGCTCAGCAGCACCGATCCCGCCTCCACACCCGGGCCGACGCGAGCCGACGCGAAGGCCACCGCGGGCACCGACTGCGCGGCGTGCCGCGCGACCTGCGCGACGATCGCGTCGGTCACGGAGGTGCGGCCTCGTTGCGCGGCCGCGAGCGCGATCGGCGTGCGCTCCCCGCGCAGCCGCCACATCACCTGGCGGGCGATATCGGGCGGCACGGTCACCGGCTCGGCCGCAAGCTCGCGGATGTCTCCGAGCACGCCGCCGATGTGGGCGAGCGCGCGGCCGCAGTGCGGGCAGGCGGCCTGGTGCGAGGGATCGCGCGGCGGCTGGTCGTCGGCGACCTGCTCGACGAGCTCCAGCAGCGCGGTTCCGCACGGAAGGCGTAGGGCGTGGCCGTTCTCGCTCATCGTCCGAGCCTCTCCGCCACACCGATCCGGGCGCGGTGGATGCGCCCCTTGACGGCGGCCGGGCTGACGCCGAGCACCTCGGCCACCTCCTCGTACGCCAGCCCTTGGAACTCGCGCAGGACGAGCGCGGCACGCTGCTCGGCGGGCAGGGCCAGGATGCTGTCGGCGACGGCACGGAACCGCTCTCGACCCTCCGCGATCTCCGCCGGATCGGCGCCCGCATCGGGGTGCGCCTCGGTCAGCGGCTCGACCGGCCGGCGAGCCGCCAGCACGTTGAGGCAGCGATTCGTCACGATCCGGTACAGCCAGGTCGCGAACGCGCTGTCGCCACGGAAGTGGGCGAGCGACCGCCAGGCCCGTATGAACGCCTCTTGGCCGGCATCCTGAGCATCGCTCTCGGAGCCCAGCATACGCAGAGCGACGCGATACACCGGCTCCTGATAGCGACGGACGAGCACCTCGAAGGCGTCAAGGTCGCCCCGCCGGGCGGCATCCACGAGCAGCGAGTCGTCGGCCGTCACGATCATCGCGCTGAGCATGCCCGGCGGAGGCCGGGATCTCCCGCGTTGTCAGCGAACTGCAGGCGCGCTGAAAGCGCTGACCGGGAGCTTGCGGACATCCCCACCAACCCCCTCACAGGGAGAGCCGCATGACCCGTACGTTCATCGCCGCCGTCCTCGCGTTCCTGGTGCTCGCACCGGCGGCGAACGCCCGCCTGCTCGTGCAGCCCGAGCGGACCACCGACACCGGCGGCCAGCCGCTGGTGCAGCCCGAGCGGATCACCGACCACCGCGCCGAGGCGCCGACGTCAAGCCTGGCGGGCACGACGGACGAGAGCGCGGCCGCGCTTGCGCAGGAGCAGTACTACAAGTCGCAGGGCGACGCCCTCGCCACGCTCGGGACGGAGCCGGTGTCCGCGAGCAGCGCCGGCAACCAGGGCCTCCCGAGCCCCGACTCCGACGACACGCCGTGGGCGATCATCGGCATCGGCATCGCAGGCGCGCTCGGCGCCGCCGGCGTGGTCGTCGCCGTGCGCCGCACCCGCCCGCAGGAGCGCGTCGCCGCCTGACCTCCCGCCGCGCCGTGCGCCTACGGGCGCACGGCGCTCGGCAGGAGGTTCAGCGTCTCGAAGCGCAGTCCGCGCCGCAGAGTCTCGAGCGCGATCACGTCCTCGGCCTGGATGTTGCCGAGGTTCACGTTCGGCCCCACGTGCTGGATCAGCCACGTCTGCTGGCTGCGGCGCGGGGCCTCGAAGATCACGACCTCGCGCCCGACGGCGTGCAGGATCGCCCCCACCAGCTCGGCGTGCACGGCGCCGGTGGCGTCGAACAGCCCGACGGTGCCGCTCTCGCGGCCCTCCGCGATCACCAGCGCGGCGCCCGCCGCGAGGTCGCCGAGCATCTCCGCCACCCACTCCTCCGCGACCGCGTCGAGCGAGCGCTTGCTGCCCACCTCCGCGATCACGGTGAACTCGCCGGCGAGCTGCGAGATCAGCGCGCGCTTGTCCTCGATCGCGATCGGCAGCGAGCCGTTCGAGATCTCGACGTGGTCGATCCCGAGCTCGCGCAGCCACTCGAGGTAGTGCTCGACGCGGTCCTGCTCGAACGCGATCTCCATCAGCGTGCCGCCGAGGCTGATGCCGACGTCCGCCTCGCGGCAGATCGCGACCTTGTCGCGCAGCCCGCGGGTCACGTAGGCGGTGCCCCAGCCGAGCTTGATCAGGTCGATGTGCTCGCCCGCCGTCTCGAGCAGCGACTCGAGCGCCAGCGGCGAGAGGCCCCGGTCCAGGACGTGTGTGATGCCCGCCCGCCGCGGTTTCGCCGTCCGCTCGGGCAGGTCGAGGAAGTCCGGGGCCACGCGCCCATGGTAGTCAGGCGCGCTGAACTGGTTTCGTTATCGCTAGGGTCGCGCGATGGACCAGGTGATGGGGCGCCTGCGCGGCGCCGGGCTGCGCGTCACCGCCACCCGCGTGGCGGTGCTCGGGGTGCTCGACGCGTCGGGCGACCACCCGCGCGTGGACCAGATCATCGAGCGCGTGCGGAGCTCGGGCGCGACCATCTCGACGCAGGCGACCTACGACGTGTGCGAGGCGCTGCGCCGCGCCGGCCTGGCACGGCGGATCGAGCCGGCGGGCGGCCCGCGCGGTACGAGTCGCGCACCGGCGACAACCACCACCACCTTGTGCCGCGCGTGCGGCACGGCGCGCGACGTCGACTGCGCGGCCGGCGAGGCGCCGTGCCTCGATCCCGCCGACGCGCAGGGCTTCGCGATCGACGAGGCCGAGGTGACGTACTGGGGCCTGTGCCCCGCCTGCGCGCGGTAAGATCGGAGCCAGGATGACGCCGATCACGCGAGGCTTCCGCCGTCGCCGAGACGAGCCGCCCGAGGGCACGGCGCTGCCGCCCGGCCAGTACCTGACGAGGGACTTCCCGGTGCTGTCGGCCGGCCCCACGCCGGACATCCCGCTCGACCGGTGGCGGCTCCAGGTCGGCGGCGCCGTCGACGGCGAGCGCAGCTGGAGCTGGGAGGAGCTCCGCGCGCTGCCGAGCGAGTCGATCACGGTCGACATCCACTGCGTCACCGCGTGGTCGAAGCTCGGCACCGGGTGGGAGGGCGTGTCGGTGGACACGCTGCTGGAGGGCGTCGAGCCGCTCGGGGCGTACGTGATGGCGCACAGCTACGGCGGCTACACGACGAACCTGCCGGTCGAGGACATCACCGACGGCAAGGCGTGGGTCGCGTACGCCTACGACGGCGCGCCGCTCGAGCCCGAGCACGGCGGCCCGGCGCGGCTCCTGGTGCCGCACCTGTACCTCTGGAAGAGCGCCAAGTGGCTGCGCGGGCTCGAGTTCATGGACGCGAACGAGCCCGGCTTCTGGGAGTCGCTCGGCTACCACGACTACGGGGACCCGTGGCGTGAGCAGCGCTACCAGGGCGACTGAGCTGACGCGGGGCTGGCGCGCCGCGGAGGTCCGCGAGGCAATCCGCGAGACGCCGTCTGCGACCACGCTCGTGCTCGACGTCCCCGGCTGGCCGGGCCACCGTGCCGGGCAGCACGTCGACCTGCGGCTGACCGCCGAGGACGGCTACCAGGCGACGCGCAGCTACTCGGTCGCGTCGGCGCCCGAGGACGACGACATCGCGCTCACGATCGAGCGGCTCGACGACGGCGAGGTGTCGCCGTACCTGGTCGACGAGGCGCGGCCGGGCGACCAGCTCGAGCTGCGCGGCCCGGTCGGCGGCTGGTTCGTGTGGACGGCGGCCGACGGCGGCCCGCTGTTCCTGGTCGCGGGCGGCTCCGGCCTCGTGCCGTTGATGGCGATGCTGCGCCACCGCGAGTGCACGGGCAGCGAAGCCGAGGCGCGGCTGCTGCTGTCGGCCCGGCGTGCGCAGGACGTCCTCTACGCCGGCGAGCTGCCCGCGCTCGTGGAGCCGGCGATCACGTACACGCGCGAGGCGCCCGCCGGCTGGACCGGCTACGCCCGGCGCGTCGACGGCGAGATGCTCGCCGAGGCCGGGTTCGAGCCGGAGCGGCGCCCGCGGGTGTTCGTGTGCGGCCCGACCGGCTTCGTCGAGGGCGTCGCGCGGGAGCTCGTCGCGCTCGGCCACGACACGTCCCGCATCCGGACTGAGCGCTTCGGCGCCACGGGAGGTTGACGATGGAGGATCTACGGCTCGACGGCAACGCCGCCGCCGGTCTGCTGAGCGAGGTGTTCACGCCCGAGGCCACCGCGGCGGTCGTCCGCTGTGCCTCGTGCGGCGCCGAGGGCGCGGTCGGCGGCGCCGCGGTGTACGCGAACGCGCCCGGGCTCGTGATCCGGTGCACGCACTGCTCGGACGTGGTGATGCGCTTCGCGCGCATCCGCGGCCGGCTGGTCGCCGACCTGCATGGCGTGGCGCGGATGACGTTTTGACCTGGATTCAGGTCAGATCGGCGTCTCGCCGCGCGCCGACCACCACTCGTCGCCGTAGCTGATCGTCAGCTCCTCGCCCTTGTCGATCTGGCGCTGGGCGACGAACGCGAGCGCGGCCTCGTTCTCCTGGTAGTAGTCGAGGTTCGGCTCGGACGAGTGGTTGTAGAGCATCCCGAACCCGAGCACGACGAGGAACATGCCCTCGTTGGTCGACTCGAACAGATAGTCGGCGAGGTCGCCGCCGCCCTCGGAGATCTCGACCGTCGGACACACCTCGACGGTCTCGCCCTCGGCGAACGTGCGGGTTGCGAACACGCCGCGGCCACGGGGACCCTCGCGTACAACGAGGCCCCGCCTGGCTGCGATCTTCACTCGCCGATCATCTGCTCGACCGTCTCGGCCAATTCGGCCCAGCCGGTCGTGGTCGCGCGGTAAAAGCTTTGGATCGACCCGCGCCGGCGTTCCGTGCCGACGAGCTCGATGAGCCCCGCGGTATGGAGCACGCGGAAGTGGTACGCGACCACTCCCAGCGGCTCGCTCAGCGCGACTGCGACCTCGCTCGCGCTGATGTCCTCCGACTCTGCGACGGAGAGAATGTGCAGACGGATCGGGTGAGCTAGAGCGCTCAACCGCTTCCCTGGGATGCCACCACCATCGGCCACCACGGCAACGAATATAGTCACCGTGGCCGACAGACGCGCACGACATTCGTCCAGGACGGTCTGGCTGCGCGGTGAAACCCCTACTACCGGTCAGCCTGCGGACGGTCAGGGAATCAACGCGCGCGGTCGAGCGCCTCGTCGAGCGTGGGGTGCGTCGGCGCGGTCTGATCGAGGCCCGTGATCGTGATCACGCGGGCTACCGGCGAGCCGTCCGGGACCACGAGGTGAAGCCGCTGCTGGCGGAGGCGCAGCTCCTGCGCCAACCCGAACAGGAGCGTGATCCCTGAGCTGTCGAGGTAGGTCGTCGGCCCGAGGTCGACCACCAGGGCGATGCTGCGGTTGGTCAGCAATCCGCGCAGCCGTTCGCCGAGGGACTGGGCGTTGGTCATGTCGACCTCGCCCTCGAGCCGCGCGACGGGAATTCCGTCGTGCGTTTCGGCGAGGATCCGCGCGAGCTGCCTCATGCCGCGTCCGCCGGCGCCAGTCTGCGCTCGAGGACCACCACGGTGCCGCCCTCGGCGTGGTCGACGTCCACGTGCTCCATCAACGAGCGCATCAGCCCGATCCCACGGCCACGATGCGTGCCGCGCGGCTCGCGCCAGCGGCCCCTGTCGCGGACGGTGACGCGGATCCGTGCGGCCCGGTGCGAGGCATCGACGTCGAAGTGTGCCTTCTCCGGCCCGTACGCATGCTCGACCGCGTTGGCGCACGCCTCCTGGCAGGAGACGAGGATGTCGTAGGCCTCCTGCTCGGAGGCTCCGTGGAGCCGCAGCCAGCGGCGCAGGAGGTGGCGCACGCCGACCAGCGACTCCGGCCGGGCGGGCCAGGTCGTTCGCAGGTCGTCGGTCAACGGCGGGAGCCGGGCCGCGACGACGGCGACGTCGTCCGGCGGCTCGTCCCCGACCATGACGTCGAGCAGCCGTGTGCACAGGCTTTCGACGTCGTCGATCTGCTCGCCGATCGCGCGCAGGCGCTCGAGCCCGTCGTCGATCGACTCGCCGCGGCGCTCGACGAGCCCGTCGGTGTAGAGCACGAGCGTGCTGCCGGCCGGGAAGGAGACGGTCTGCGACCGGTACATCGAGGTCTGCGATGCGCCGAGCGCCATCCCGCCCTGCAACGGCAGGTAGTGCGCCGCGGCGTCGCCTGAGACGAGCAGCGCCGGCGGGTGGCCGGCGACGACCAGCTCGAGCTCCTCCTCGGCCGGGTCGAGCACCCCGTAGGCGAGCGTCGTCATCGCGGTCGGGCCGAGGCTGAACATCAGGCGGTTGACGGACTCGACGACGAGCGCCGGCGGGTGCCCCTCGGCGGCGTACGCGCGCAGCGCCGTGCGCAGCTGCGCCATGACCGCGGCGGCCACCATCCCGTGCCCGACCACGTCGCCGACCGCGAGCGCCACGCGGCCGCCGGGCAGCTCGAACACGTCGTACCAGTCACCTCCGAGGCTGGTGCCTCCCGCCGGCAGATAGCGGCAGGCGAGCTCCAGCCCGGCGACAGCAGGCAGCTCCTGCGGCAGCAGATGGCGCTGGAGGGTCTCGGCGATCCTTCGGTCCTCGAACAGCTGGGCGTGCTCGATCGCGATCGCGGCGCGATCGGCGGCGAGCTGGAGCAACTCCCGGTCGTCGGCGGTGAAGTCGCGCGGGGTGAGGCTGCCGACGTGCAGGACGCCGAGCACGCGGCCGGTGACGAGCAGGGGGACGCCGAGCAGGCTGCGGATCCCCTTCTCGCGCAGGATCGGGTTGAGGATGTCGGCGTGGTCGACGTCCTCGATCGTGACCGCGGTCCGGGTGGCGGCGACGCGGCCGGCGAAGCCGCGGCCGACCGGGATGCGCACGCCCTGCTCGACCTCCTCCTCGATGCCCTTGGCGGCGCGTGCGCGAAGCATCTCGCCGCTCGGCTCGAGCAGGAGGATCGCGGCCGTGTCGACGTGCAGGATCTCGCTGATGCGCTCGAGCAGCTCGAGCAGGAGATCGTCCGCCGGCAGGTAGGCGAGCGCGGCGTCCGTGACGCGCTGAAGTGCCTCGAGCATCCTCTGGTCCTGCACGCGGCGATCATAAGGTTCAGTGGCGGCGCGCCGCGGTCCCTGGAACACTCGCGGGGCGATGGACGATCCACGGGTCGAGCTGCTGATCCGCTACGGCGGCGGTTTCACGGCCGAGCCGGTGGTGCGCGCGCACGGGTCGTGGCTCGAGACGGCGGGCGGCAGCCGCGTGCTCGACTTCACGGCCGGCCAGATCTGCGCCACCGTCGGCCACAACCACCCGCGCGTGGTCGCGGCGATCCAGCGCTCGCTCGAGAGCGTGATCCACCTCAACTCGTGGATGCTCTCGCCGCCGGTGCTCGACCTGGCGGGCGCGCTGCTGGCGACCGTGCCCGCCCCGCTCGAGCGCGCGATGTTCCTGTCCACCGGCGGCGAGTCGGTCGAGGTCGCGGTGCGGATGGCCAAGCTCGCCACCGGCCGGTTCGAGGTCGTCTCGCTGACGCGCAGCTGGCACGGGCTGACGGGCGGCGCCGCCGCCTTGACCCTGGCCGCCGGCCGGCGCGGCTACGGGCCGACGCTGCCGGGCTCGTTCGCGCTGCCCGCCCCGTACGCCTACCGCTGCCCGGTGCGGGCCTGTGACGGCGAGTGCGACTGCACCTGCCTGGAGGCGGGCTTCGATCTCTTCGACCAGGCCTCGGTCGGGTCGCCGGCCGCGCTGGTGGCCGAGCCGGTGCTGTCGGCGGGTGGCGTGATCGTCCCGCCGCCGGGCTACTTCGCGCGGCTCGTCGACCTGTGCGCCGAGCGCGGCATGCTCGTGGTCTTCGACGAGTGCCAGACCGGGCTCGGCCGGCTCGGGACGATGTACGGCTTCGAGCGCTACGGCGTCGTGCCGGACTTCCTCGTGCTCTCGAAGACGCTCGGCGGCGGGGTGCCGATCGGCGCGGTGGTGACGAGCGCGGCGCTCGAGGAGCGCTGCCACGAGCTCGGCTTCATCCACGTCACCTCGCACGTGTCCGACCCGCTGCCGGCCGCCGCCGCCCTGGCGGTGCTCGAGCTGGTCTCGGGCGAGGACCTGCCGGCGCGCGCGGAGCGCGCGGGCGCGCGGCTCGCCGGCCACCTCGGCGAGCTGGCCGGCCGCCACGAGGCGATCGGCGAGGTCCGCGGCATGGGGCTGCTGCTCGGCGTCGAGCTGGTCGAGGACCGCGACAGCCGGCGGCCGGCGGAGGCGCTCGGCGTCGCGGTGTCAGAGGAGTGCGAGCGGCGCGGGCTCTCGATCAATCTCGTGCGCGGCGGGACCGGCGGCGCCGCCAACTGCCTGCGGATCGCGCCGCCGCTCACCGTCTCCGACGACGAGATCGATCTCGCGGCGGAGATCCTCGACACGTCCCTGACGGCGGTGGCCACCCATGCTTGAGCTCCCCGACGACCTGCCCGTCCCCGAGGACGACGGTGCGGCCGACCATCTGCGCGGCGTGGCGCTGCCGCCGGTGGCGCTGGCGGCGACCGACGGCGGGGTCGTGCGCCTCGACGAGCTCCCGGGCCGGAGCGTGGTGTTCGCCTACCCGCGCACCGGCCGGCCCGGGGAGGAGCCGCCCGGCGGCGAGGCGGGCTGGAACGCGATCCCCGGCGCCCGCGGCTGCACGCCCGAGGCGTGCTCGTTCCGAGACGAGGCGGCGCGGTTCCGCGCGCGCGGCGCGCGCGTGTTCGGGCTCTCGACCCAGGACACCGAGTACCAGCGGGAGGCGGTCGACCGCCTCCACCTGCCGTACCCGCTGTTGTCGGATGCCTCGCTGGAGCTCACGCGCGCCCTGTCGCTGCCGACGTTCGAGGTCGAGGGGATGACGCTGATCCGCCGGCTCACGCTGATCGTCGTCGAAGGGCGGATCGAGGACCTCGTCTATCCGGTCTTCCCGCCCGACCGCGGCGCCGACCTTGCGCTGGAGCGATTGACCTAGGCTGGACCTCATGGCGCCCGGCCGTCGTATGGGGGGTGTGGACGCCGCCGAGGTGGGTCTCGACGACACGCGCATCGCCTTCTGGCAACCGGTCCGGCGCGCCGGCGACGGGGCGCTCGTGCGCGCCGCGCAGCGCGGCTCCGAACGGGCGGTCGAGGAGCTGTTCGCCCGCCACTGGCCGGACGCCTACCGCACCGCGCTGCTGATCGCCCACGACCGCGCCGCCGCCGAGGACATCGCGCAGGAGGCGTTCCTGTCGGCGCTGCGGGCGCTGCCGCGGTTCGACCGCCGCCGGCCGCTGCGGCCGTGGCTGCACCGCATCGTCGTCAACCGCGCGATCGACTGGGCGCGGGCGCGCCGGCTGCGCCGGGAGGTGGCTGCCGAGGCGCTGCCCGAGATCGCCGCCCCGGCGATGGCCGACGAGCTCGGGCTCGGCCCGCTCGGCGCCGCGCTGGCCGGCCTGTCGCCGGAGCACCGCGCGGTCGTCGTCATGCGTTACCTGCTCGAGCTCACGCCCGGCGAGATCGCGGCGACGCTCGAGCTCCCGCGCGGGACCGTGAACTCGCGTCTGCGACGCGGGCTCGACGCTCTGGGCGTCGTCATGGAGGAGGAGCGGTGAACGACCAGCGCGGGGCGCAGGTCGGCGAAGGCGCGCGCGAGCGCGCCCTGCGCGACGCGCTCCGGCAGACCCCGATCGACGACGGCGCCCGCGGGCGTGCGCTGCGCGTGGTGCGGACGGCGTGGAGCGAGCGCGAGCCGGTTCCTGCACGGCGGCGGTGGGCGCCGGGGCTGGCCGTGGCGGCGTGCCTCTTGCTGGTTGTCGTGGCGGTCGGCTCGGCTACCGCGCCCGGCGACGCAGTGGCGCGCTGGGTGAGCGAGGTGCTCGGCGGCGAGCGGGACAACGCGCGGCCCGCGCTCGTGCGCGTGCCGGGGGGCGGCCGGCTGCTCGTGACCTCCGCTGACGTCCCGTCGAGTGCGTGGGTCGTCTCCGCCGACGGCGCGCGTCGCCGGCTCGGCGACTATGCCGGCGCCTCGTGGTCGCCGCACGGGCGGTTCGTCGTGGCGTGGCGGGGCGGTGAGCTGCGGGCCGTCGAGCCCGGCGGCCGCGTCCGCTGGTCGCTGTCGCGCAGCGGGCGGATCACGGCGGCGCGCTGGGCGCCGGTCGACGGCTTCCGGATCGCGTACCTGTCCGGCGGCTCGCTGCGCGTGGTCGCGGGCGACGGGACCGGCGACCGCCGGCTCGGCGCGGCGCGGCCGGTCGCGCCCGCCTGGCGGCCGGACGGCGACCATGTGCTCGCCTACGTCGACCGGCTCCGGCGAGTGCGTGTCGTGGCGGTCGACAGCGGGCGCGAGCTGTGGCGCACGCGGCCGCTGGGCCACGGCGTGACCGAGCTCGCCTGGTCACCCGACGGCACGCGGCTGCTGGTCGCGACGGGCGGGCAATGGCGGCTGCTCGGCCGCGACGGGCTGCTGCTCTCGCGCCGGTCGCTGCCCGCCGGGTTCGTGGCCGACGACTTCGCGTGGTCGCCGGATGGCCGCCGCGTGGCGCTGGTGCGCCGGAACGAGCGGCGCAGCGAAGTCGTCCTGGTCGGCCTGCGCGGCCGCGCGCGGCCGCTGTTCACGGGCTCCGGCCGCTTCGGTGGCGTGGCGTTCTCACCGGACGGGCGCAGGTTGCTCGTGCCGTGGCCGGAGGCCGACCAGTGGCTGTTCCTGTCGACGGCGCCCGGCGGCCGGATCGCGGCGGTCGCCAACATCGGGCGCCAGTTCGCCGCCGGGCCGCGCGGAGGCCCGTTCCCGGACGCCGTCCAGTGGTGCTGCGCCGCGCTAGAACGCCTCCGCGAACATCCCCGCCGGCTCAGAGCCCGGGCGGGTGGCGGACCACGTAGCCCGCCGACGAGCGGTTCGAGGCCTGCCAGCGCGAGCCGGTCTCGCTCCGGCCGGTGGTGTCGAAGCGGCGGCCGTCGACGACCATGTAGACGTGGCTGGGGGAGGCGTAGATCGTGATCCTGCGGCCCCGTCCGGGCGCGCCCCAGCGCATGAAGCCGCCGCTGGTCAGCGCCGACGACAGCAGCCCGCCGCCGTGCAGCGCGTACGAGACGGAGCCCGAGCAGTCGTAGCCGCTGTCGTTCCAGCGCGCGTGGCCGCCGCCGTACTTGTAGGGCTTGCTTGCAATCCGGTTCGCGGCCCGGATCACGCGCGCGACGACTCTCCCACCGCGGGGTGAGCGGCGCTTGAGGATGGTGCTGCGCCCGGGGCGCCCGAGGGCGTCTCCACGTCGCCGGGCCGACGATCCCGTCGGCGACGAGGCCGCGGCGGCGCTGGAAGCGCTTCACGGCAGCCTCGGTCGCCGGTCCGAAGATGCCGTCGGCGGCGATGCCGAGCTCGCGCTGCAGCACCACCACGGCGGAGCGCTTGCTGCCGCCGCCACCGGACGAGCGGCTGGCGCCGGCGCGGCGCAGCGCGCGCCAGGTGGCGGGGCCGACGATCCCGTCGGCCGCCAGCCCGCGACGGCGCTGGAAGCGGACCACCGCCCGCCGCGTGGCCGGGCCGAAGATGCGGTCCGGGGTGAGCCCGAGCCAGCGCTGGACCTGGGCCACACGAGCGCCGTGCGAGCCGCGCTTGAGCGGCTTGCTCGAGGCTGCCTGCGCGCCGGGCGCGAGCACGAGCGCCACCGCCACCGCCCATGCGGCGACCGCTGCGCCGCGCCGTGTCTGCGTCACGTTCCGTCCGTCCCCATATGCGAATGTCCCCCGGTCGCCTACGAGGTGAGCTGACGGGCTCGCGATCGCTCGCTACGCCGCGCTGATGGCGGCGATTCGCCCCGGCGGCCATACGGCCGCTTCGGTTCCCCCGTTCACCGCCCCTCGGAGGGACGGCGATTCGGCGGCCGTCGTTCTATCAGCGCAGACTCCTCCCGCTTGCACGATTTCTTGCAAACGGGGGTTCTGAACGGATCAGCTCACTTCGCGGCAGCCGGCGTTCCGGATCACGTGAGCGTCACCTTCGAGGGCGACTCGCATCCATACGACCGAACGGCCCCTGGTCGGGGCCGTCGTCCATGCGGCTGGAGGGACTCGAACCCCCACGGGCTATTGCCCAATAGCACCTGAAGCTACCGCGTCTGCCAATTCCGCCACAGCCGCATCGGCCCTTGCAATCTAGCGCGATCGCCCTGTCGCGACACGCGGTTCTGTCCGACTCTTCTGCGACGCGTGCGACGTGCTCGGCGTCCACTGGACCGAGGCGCCACGGACGGTGTACGTCTCCCGCAAACGGGACGTCGCGCGGCTCGACGAGTTCATCGGACCGAAGGCCTGACCCGGTGCTAGCCTAAATCGCCGCGTCACCCTTGCCGCTATCGTCTAGGGGACTAGGACGCCGCCCTCTCACGGCGGAAACCGGGGTTCGAATCCCCGTAGCGGTACCTACTAATGCCCCGCAAATCGCGGGGTTTCTCTTTTCCGGGCGGGCTTGCGCGACACTCTGCGCGACGATTGGCCGATTTCGAGCGCCATGTGGCGACAAGTTGGTCGACCCTGAGCAGGGGGAACGGCACGCCTGCTGCGAGACGGCGCCTCGCGGAGTCGTTAGTCCCGCGTCGGGCCGCCCGACCGCGCCGGTCGCCGGAAATCATGGAAGCTCGGGCGCAGCTCGGCGTCTCGTCGGCCACCGGTGCGGTCACCGGACCGATCGGCGCCTTCCCGATCCAGACCCCGGTGGAGCCGACCGGCAAGTATGCGGTGCAGGCGAACACGCTGACCGCGACGATCACGTTTCATCGCCACGGACACCGACACGCTCGTCAAGAGCCTGCCCTGCGACTACGGATGCCACCCAACGACGGCAGCTTGGTCGACGCCAACATCCTCGGCAAGATCGTGCTCGCGTCCACCGGCAACACCAGGCAGGACGACAAGCCGATCGAACACATCGGCATGGGCGGCCAAGGCGTGCTCCCGATCCCGCTGGTCTACAACGGGTGGGTCCAGAACGTGCCTACCGGCGTGATCGCGCACGCGTTTGAGTCCGTGCTTGGCCTTAGGGCCGTTCGGCTCGTGTTCCGTGTCAAGACACCGGAGCGCCGATTGTCGCGGACGCGCGCGCGAACGGGCCGTGGACGTGGGTGTAGTCGAGGCCGGTTGGCGCTGACGTTGCCCACCGCCTTTGATGCGAGAGGGGCTACGAGCGCGGCTCGTGCGCGTAGCGCTGTGCTCGCTCCACTGCTGTCGCCGCCATCTGGGCGAGTTGCACGAGCACCTCCTCGTCGAGGTGGGTGAATTCGCCTTCGCGCTTGTCGAAGGCTTGGATGAGCCCGACCTCGGTGCCGTCGGGAGCGCAGAGCGACGCCACCAGCCAGCTGCGCATCGAGCGCACGCGGTCTTCCGCTCCCTCGAGTGCGCGGCGCGCCGGCTCGGCGGCGAGCTCGGCCGAGCTCATCCGCAGCGACCGGCGGCCGGGCGCGACGGCGGCGTAGAGCGCCGCCACGTCCGCCGGTGGCACGGAGACCGGTTCGGGTCCCGGCTCGGCCTCTGCGTGGGCTTGGATCGTGATGCCATCGGGGAGCCGGATCTCGGCGCGGCAGCGCTCAGCGGCGACGAGCTCGCGGGCGTGTTCGGCGACGAGCTGAAGGATCTCCTCGAGCGATCCGGGGGCGTCGAGCGCGAGTGAGGCGTCGGCCAGGAAGGTGGACAGGCGGTGCAGCATCTCCGCGCGCTCGCGGATTGCCGCCTGCTGCTCGCGGATCACGCGCTCTCGTTCCTCGACGAAGCTCACGCCCACGATCACGGCGATCCGGTTCGCCGCCGGCTCGTAGACGTCGAGGACGCGGCCGAGCAGGTCCGGGTCGCCTTGGTGGCGCAAAAACAGCGCGCGTGCCAGCACGTCGCGCAGGAGCAACACGGTGCCGAGCACCTCGTCCGTCTCCACGCCACGCCGGACGATCCGTTCAGAGAGGTCGCGCGCGTAGGCCCGCAGCGCCTCGACGCTTCCGGTCTCGAGCGCGTTGACGTAGTTGTCGTAGACGGCCGTGACCTCGGTGAAGATCTCGTCGGCGCGCATCACCCGCAGAAGCTGGGCGTCGGTGAGCCGCGACGCCCACTCCTGGCGCAGCTCGGGCCGCTTCTGGCGCAGGTAGTCCACAAGCCCGCGCAGCAGCTTGCTCTCGACCTCCGATGGCTGCCCCGCCACGCCGGGTGCGGGGTGGGCCGTGCTCTCCATTGTCCTTCCTCCTCAAGGTGCGCGATCGCCCTCGTTTCTACCCCGGAATGACCCCGTGACTCTCGTTCATGTCGCTTGCAGTCGAGCGCCGTCCAGGAACAGCGACGTGATTCCCGCGACCGTGTCCTCGACTCCCAGCGACGGCCTGGTTTGGAGCCCGCTCACCACGATCCCGATCAGCGACTCCATCAGCCAGGACGCCGGCAGGTCATCCCTGACCTCCCCCAGCGACTGGGCCCGCTCGACCAGTGCGCGCAGGGGTGAGGCGACGCTCTGCTCGAACTCCGCCGGGTCCGGTCGCGCGTTTTCGCGGGCCACGACAACGAGATAGTCGCCGACGGCGACCAGGGCGCGCACCGCACGCTCGAATGCCTCCGGCACCGGCACATCCTGGAGCCTGCCCGCCTGGAGCCGTTCGCCGGCCTCCTCGACCGCCAGGCGTCCGAGCGCTTCAAACAGCGCCTCCCGGTTCGGGAAGTAGCGGTACACGGTGGCGCGCGCCATGCCGGCGGCCGCGGCGACATCGGCCATGCTCGCCTGTTCGCCGCGCTCGGCAAGCACCGCCGCCGCCGCCTCCAGGATCGCGGCGCTCACCCGAGCATGAAGCGTTGTCTGCCTCCTGGACATCAATGTCTCATTTAGAGTTTGCGACGCCTCATGATGGGTATCGTGATCCTATCCGAGAGAACGACAGTCCAGCGATGATGAATACATGTTGACGCCCGAGCCGCGCAAGCTCGAAGCCTCATCTCCCCCAAAGCCCCGGCACCCCGAGCACATCCCCCGCCCCGGGGTGCCGGCGTCCCCAGATCCCGACGCGCCGTTGCTGACGCGGCGCGTCGGGATCGCCCCAACCGGCAGGCCGCCCCAAAGACGATCCCTACCGACACCAGGAGAATCAAATGACGGCAGATACCAGCCAGCGGACCGACCACACCGGCACCCGACGCTTCAGCGAGGGCATCGAGCAACTGCCCGACACCCGCGAAAAGCAGTTGACCGGCCGCTTCAGCTGCGGCGTCGAGCAATCGCCGAACACGCCCGAGAAGACGCTGACCAGACGCTTCAGCCACGGCCTCGAACAACTCCCCGACACGCCCCAAAAGCGGGCGCTCGGGCGCTTCAGCCGCGGCATCGACCACCACGTCCAGCGTGCACGATAGGACCTCCCGGGCAGCCCCACGTAGCGGCCTCTGTGACGCTGCATGCAGCCGCCACGCCCGTTTCAGCCGACCGGGATCGGGGGCGCCGAGCTCTTCGCCGACCCGGACGCATACACGGCTGCCCACCACGACGCTCGCGCGCGGGCGCTCGAGCGCCAAGCGGTCGCGGCGCGCAACAGCGCGGTGGCTGACGCATTGCGCCGCGTGGCGCGCCGCCACCGCGCCACTGCGCTCGCACTGGCCGCCGCTCCCGAACCCGCCGGTCGCCGGCGGGGCGTGCTGCGTGGCCGCGATCCGTGGCCTTGCCCTCTTTCGCCCGGCCTACCGCGATGGCGCCCCTGGCGTAGAAGGAGCGCGCTTTTCGGCGGGGCAATGTGGCTTGAGCGCGCGGGCCGTCGCAGCGTGGGCACTCATGGCGGATCGTGAGCGGGCCGGGCTCGCGTCGGGGTCGGAGCCGGCGGGCGAGTGGGGTCACGAGCTTGCGCTTGCTCAACGCCCGAAACGTCTGAGAGACCGGCCGGTCTCTCGGGGCCTGTCATCGTGCCGACATCGGCTCTCGCTGGCAGGGATAGCGCGGCCACTTCGCCGGAATCCATATGTCGCGTGGCGGGCCGCGACAGCGGTCGGTGGTCGCGGACACGTCGTCGAGGTAAAAGAGGTGACGGCCAATGGCCATGCGAACCTTGAGTTCTCCTGAACGTGCCCGCCGCGATTCTGCTCCGGAGGGCCGGCTGATGAGCGACTCAGCGCCTACGTTCTCGCGCGAAGACGCGGAGCTACACGAGTACCGGCGGGCCGCCGAGGAGGCGCTCCAGCAACTTGACTGGTGCATCGGCTACCTGCAAGGGATGCGCAAAACGAAGATCTCGCGCGCCCTCGCGCGCAACCGCAACTTCATCCGTTCCGAGCTGATGCCGCAGGACTGACCCGGTGTCCGAAGACGCTCTAGCAAAACCGGCGCGCCGCGCGCCGCTGCGACCATGAGGCCAGAAGCGCAGGCGGCGACTGGGCCGACTCGGCTTTAGCGATCCCGTCCGCGCGCGAGGCCCCATGGACAACGTTCTGCGTGTACGCGCGGCGGCCGACGCTCATGCGAGTCGTCCCGAGCGGGCGCGCTCGCCTGAGGGGCGAGCGCTCCTGGCTTGTGTGCAGGGGAGCCATTGGTTCTGGGCTGGCCGGTGGATGTTCAGGATCCGCGTGGTCCCGTCGCCGGCCGGGCGTACCGATGCGGCTTTCCCGCGGGCACGGTCGCTTTCTCGCCGGGCCCTACGCGGCTCCAGCTGCCGTCCATGAACGCCTCGATCGCGCCCTCGAGCACCTCGAAGCTCTCCTCGGCGCTCGGGTGCACGTGCACGGGTGGGGCGGCTATGCCGGGCGTAGCGGTACCGCAGACCCGCCCCGGAGGCGGGTTTGTCGTTCTAGGCGACGCGCGCGGGGACGGCCGGTGGATCCGATGCCGAGCGCTGGTCGGGTGAGTTGATCCAGGCACCCGGCGGCAGCGGGACGGGGCCGTCGAGCAGCGGGTCTTCGGACTCGTGCATCCACAGATCCAGCCGCGCACGGAGCTCGTCCGCGACCTCGCTCCAGCGTGGACTGGCGATCAGGTTGCGCATCTCGTTCGGGTCGAACCCGAGGTGGTAGAGCTGCTCGCGCTCGCTGCCCCACGACGGCCAGCCCATCGCGACCAGCTCGTCCTTCGTCGGGCCGTCGTCGCAGTTCGGGAGCACCGGTCCCTCGTAGTCGTCGAAGCGCCGGATGTACTTGAAGCGGCTGGTGCGGATCGAGCGCTGAGGCTCGTACGCCGCGTGGTAGGTGATCTCGCCGAACAGCGCGTCGTGCAGCGTCTCGACCTCGCCGCGCACGAGCGGCAGCAGCGAAGTCCCGTCGAGCCGGGCCGGCGGCGCGATCTCCGCCAACTCGCATGCGGTGGGGAAGAGGTCGAGCTGGGAGACCGGCGCGTCGATCACGCGCCCGCCCCAGAACCCGCCCGGCCCGCGCAGCATCAACAGCACGCCGAGCCCGCGGTCGTACAAGGTCGCCTTGGCGCCCGGGAAGGGCAGGCCGTGGTCGGTCGTGCAGATCACCAGCGTGCGGTCGCCGAGCCCGGTGGAGTCGAGCGCGGCCAGCACCGTGCCGACGCCCTGGTCGAGATGGCGCGCGCTCGCCTTGAACGCCGCCATGTCGTGGCGGACGGCCGGCGTGTCGGGAAGGTTGACCGGCGGGGCCGAGTAGAGCGCGTCGCGGATCGTGCTCGGCTCGAACCAGGTCCGGTGGGTCTCGAAGAAGCCGACCGACATGAAGAACGGCTCCGGGATCCCGGACGCGAGCCGGGAGGCGGCCAGCGGCGCCACGGTGGCGACGTGGTTGCTGGTGATGTCGTGCACCTCGTCGTACCCGAGCACCCTGGGGTCCTCGGACACGTGCTGCTCGCCGATCAGCTCCGAGTGGTAGCCCGCCTCGCGCAGGGTGTGGACGATGTGGTGGCGATAGTCGTTCAGCGCCCAGCCGCGGTGGGCGAGCCCCATCATCCCGTTGCGGTGCGGGTACTGGCCGGTGATCAGAGCGGCGCGGCTGCCCGAGCAGGTCGCAGCGGTGCTGAACGCGTGCCGGAAGAGGATGCCCTGGTCGGCCAGGCGCTGGAGGTTCGGCGTGGGGACCGGGTGGCCGTAGGGCTGGATGTAGCGGCCGGTGTCGTGTGAGTGCAGGTAGAGGACGTTGGTCATGTGGGTGAGGGCTGGCCGGCGAGGTCGCGGGCGTATGCCTCCGCCCAGCGGTCGGAAAGAGCATCGGCCTGCCGGCGCATGGCCGGGAGAGCAGGGGGCCATTCGTGCGGCCGTTCGATGCCGAGGTGCGTAAGCGTACGCTCGAGAGTACGCGGGAGGTCGGCCGCGATCTCCTCATAGGTGAGCTCGAGCACGTGTCTGCCGTCGAAGAAGCGGGCCCAGGCGGCGTCGTGCTCGTCCAGCAGGTCGGCGAGGTGACGCAGCGCGCTGAAGCGGTACTCCGGCTGCGCGTGGCCCGAGCCACGCGATCCTTCGTCGCGCCACGACTGGGTCTGCATCGCGCGCCACAGCGAGATCGCCTGGCGCACGGTGTCGTCCCGGCGCACCCACACGTACCGAGCGCCCGGGAACAGCGACGCCGGGTCGTCGACGTGGGCCCACATCACCTTCGCGCCGAATACGCCGTTCGGCGTAGTGCCCCAGGCACGCACGCGCTCGAGATGCTCCTCGTGGCGATCGACGTCGAGCAGCGACGAATACGGCGGCGGCTCGGGCGGCGGCGCGCCGTTCACCGCCGCGAGCGCCTCGGGATCGTCGAGACCGGCGAGAAAGTCGGCCGGCGTGCGGGGACGGCCGGTGGTCGGCAGGGCCTCGAAGTACTCCTCGGGACGGCCGGCGACGCCGGTCGCCTTCAGGCCTTCGCACAGCAGCGTGCTGCCGCTGCGGGGCGTCGCGCACACGAGAAACGAAACGGGCACGTCCCTTAGCCTACTAACTCGACTAGGTTGATGAAGATAACGCGCCCCAGTCAGGCTGCGCACAATCTCCGATTCGTCCATCGGGACATTTATCCCCCGCTTGGAAATCCCCAAGACGATTCGCGCATGTCAGACGCCCTCGCCGGCCTGCGGACCGAGATCCCGACGCAGGAGACCGGCCCGCTTCCCGCAGTGTCGGACGGCCCGCAGGTCGCCGAGGCGCGGCCCGCGCCCGGGCGATACCTCGCCACCGAGGAGCGCGGCGAGCTGGTGCTGTACGCGCTCGGCGAGCGGGAGGGCCAGAGCCTGCACATCGGCCGCAGCCCGGCCTCGGACATCCAGCTCGAGGACCAGTCGGTTTCGCGCCGTCACGCCGTGGTCGCGCACCGCGGCGGCCGCGCGGTGCTTCTCGACGACCGGAGCCTGAACGGCATCTACGTCAACGGCCGGCGTGTGGGCGAGGCGGTCTTGGACGACGGCGACCTGATCGCCATCGGGCACGTGAGCTTGCGGTACGTCGAGGTCACCGGCGGCTGAGCAGTCCGGTCGCCGGCGCTACCGACCCGCACCGCACGAACCCCGGCCCGGGCTTGCACAGCAGGCCCGGGCCGGGCGTATCTTCCGGCTTGTGAAGCCCGAATCCAGCGATCCCCGCGGCGCCTCGCCACCGTGGCCCTTCGCCAGAGCCGATCGGCCGCGACCCCGAGTGGGCCCACCACGAGGAGACGCGGCCGATCGTCTCTGACTCGCCCCACGGCGCCGAGGCATCCACGGATCATCGCCGGATCCGGGCTAAGCCGCACGGGCACTTCCTGGCGGGCGAGGCCGGTGAGCTCGCCGGCGTCACCGGCAACACGATCGGCCAGTGGGCACGCCGGGGCTACATCCGCGCGTCGCAGTCCGAGGGCGATCCGCACGTCTACAGCGTCGAGGACGTCGCGGAGGCCGTGATCGTCAGCGAGCTGCTCGAGCGCGGTGTCCGCCACCGCGAGGTGCGACGCGCGATCGCACGGCTCGGCGCCTACGGGGAGTGGCCGCTGAGCGAGGCGCCGCTCGCGACGACCCCCGACGGCCAGATCGTGCTGTGCGAGAACGGGGGCTCTTACGCCCTGTCCGATCGCGGTTGGCAGCGCATCGCCACGCCGCCGCCGATCGAGGTCGTGCGGCTGCGCCTCCGGCGCGCCTAGCGGTCGCGCAGCCGGCGCGCGGCCCGCCCGACGGCCGAGCCGTCGAACGCCTCGCCGAGCGTGCCCAGCCCGTTCGCGACGGCGTGGCCGGCGCGGCCGAGCGACCCCGGCTCGGCGGGCTCGATCGCCCGCTCCGGCACCCGCCCCTCGGCGACGGCGAGCGCCCGGGCGGATTCCTCGATCTCCCGCAGCCTCGCCTCCCAGCGGCGGTGGAAGGCGGCCAGCTCGGTCCCCTCGCGGCGCTGCGCGAGCTCGGCCAGGTAGCCCAGCAGCAGCGTCACGTGCGTCATGTCGAGCACCGCGCTGCGGAGCGCCTGGTTGCGCTCCAGCAACAGGTCGCTCACGCCGCGCAGGCCCGCGGCGCTGCCGCCGACGCCCTGGGCGGCCGGGAAGCCGTACAGCCCGTGCGCCGCGCACTGCGTCTCCAGCTCGCCGAGCAGCTCGCGCGTCGCCGCCGCGCCGCGCTCCAGCACCTCGCCGGCCTCGCCGCCGACCCGCTCGCCGAGCTTCGACCAGTGGCCGCCGAGCTGACGCGTCATCGCGTGCAGCTCGCGCAGCGCCCGGTGCTCGGCCGGGAACAGGCCCTGGTCGCTCACCGGTAGCGGCCCGGTTCCCATAGCGGCTCGCCGGTGGCCGCGTTGACCGCGCGCGCGAGGATGAACAGGAGGTCGGAGAGGCGGTTGAGGTAGCGCACGCACTCCGCGTTGACTTCCTCGCCGCACGCGATCGTCCGCCGCTCGGCGCGCCGGCAGACCGTGCGGCACACGTGCAGCTGCGCGGCGGCGGCGGTGCCGCCGGGCAGTACGAACGACTTCAGGTTCGGCAGCTCGGCGTTCACCTCGTCGCACGCCTGCTCGAGCCATGCCGTCTGCTCCGGGACCACCCGCAGCCGCTCGCGGTCGCCGCCGTGCGGAACCGAGATGTCGGCGCCGACGTCGAACAGGTCGTTCTGCACTCGGGTGAGCCAGGGCGCGAACCGCTCTGGCAGGCCGTCCACGGTCAGCGCCACGCCGATCTGCGCGTTGAGCTCGTCGACGGTCCCGTACGCCTCGATCCGCGGGTGCGTCTTGGGGACCCGGCTCATGTCGCCGAGATGCGTCTCGCCGTCGTCGCCGAGCCGGGTGTAGATGCGCGTGAGGTTGACGGTCACCGGTCGTGCGGGGTATAGCATGGGCTCCGTCAACGGTCGGTGGACAGGGAAGCCGGTGAGAATCCGGCGCGGACCCGCCACTGTCACCGGGGAAGCCCACCGCACGCGGCCCCAGGCCGCAGCCACTGGTCTCGCAGCGCGAGCCGGGAAGGCGCCGGAGGGTCGGGCCCGGAAGCCAGGAGACCTCCCTCCGACCCAAGCCGATCAGCCCTCGCGGAAAGGGGTGGCTCCAACCGATGAAGATCCGAACTCCCGCCGGCCTCGCCGCCGGCCTCGTCAGCGCAGCGCTGCTGGCGGCGCCGGCCGCCGCTGCGCCCGTCACGGTCGACCTCCGGATCGAGGGACCCTCGCGGACGCTGTTCGAGGGCCCCGTCACCACCGACGTCCGTCCGTTCCAGTTCACCGGCGACCCGGCGACCCATCAGTGCGACGGGACGACGACCGGCGGCACCAGCCCGCAGCCCGTCCCGACACGCGGCGCCGCGGTCGTCGCGTCGTCGGTCGCGATCACCGGCTCGTGGTTCGACGCGTTCGGCCCGAGCTTCTCGACGGTCGCGGGCGAGTCCGTCGCGTTCGACGCCGCCACGGGGCGCTTTCTGGCCGAGTACAGGAACGGTGAGTTCGCGTCGGTGGGCGCCTGCGCGGACCCGATCCAGAATGGCGACAAGCTCCTCTTCGCCTACGCCGTCGGCACAGAGCCGCTGCTCGCGCTGAGCGGGCCGGCGACCGCGCGGCCCGGCGGTGCCGTGACGGTGAGGGTGACCGACGCCCGCACGAGCGCGCCGGTCGCGGGCGCAAGCGTCGGAGGGCAGCTCACCGGCGCGGACGGCAGCGCGACGGTCGGACCGCTCGCAGCCGGCGAGCACGATCTGAAGGCGAGCAAGAGCGGCACGATCCGCTCGAACCGCCTGCGCGTGTCCGTCGGCTCTGCGCCGCCGCCGCAGGCCCCAGCACCCGACACGACGGCGCCGACCGCGACCATCCTCGGGATCCGCGACGGACAGCGCTTCGCCCGCCGGCGCGCGCCGCGGGAGCTGCGCGGTCAGGCCTCGGCCGACCCGTCCGGCCTGTGGTCGGTCAAGCTCCGCCTCACCCGCCGGCTGGGCGGGACCTGCTGGTACTTCTCCGGCAGCAAGGAGCGGTTCCTGAAGCGGACATGCGGCAAGCAGCACGCGTTCAAGGTCGCCGAGGCGACCGACTGGAGCTACCTGCTGCCGGCGCGCCTGCCGCGCGGCCGCTACGTGCTCGCCGCCTACGCGATCGACCGCGCGTTCAACCGCGGCGCGGAGTCCCGGGTGGTGTTCCGCGTCCGATGAGGCGGCTCGTCGTGATCGCGCTCGCCGCGGCCGCCGCCGCGCCCGCCCCCGCGAGCGCCGCCGAGGTCGAGCTGATGGTGGTCGGCAAGCAGCGGGTGCTGCGCGAGGCGACCGACGTGCGGCTGAAGGAGCGCGGCGTGAAGGTCGGCCGCCGCAGCTGCCGGGTCGCGGCCAGGACGCCGCTGGCGGTGCTGGCCGCCGCGCGCCTCAAGCTCGGCCTCCGCGACTACGGCCGCTGTGGCACGCGGCCGCGCGACGCCGTCGGGCTGTACGTGACCAAGATCGCCGGGGAGCGCGAGCGCGGCCGCGGCGGCTGGGTCTACAAGGTCGGGAGGCGAGCGCCGAGCACGGGCGCCGCCGACCTGAGCGGCCGGCGGCTGCGCCAAGGCGATCGCGTCACGTGGTTCTGGTGCGAGCAGGACAACACCGGGGGCTGCCAGCGCACCCTCGAGGCGCAGCCCGACCGCACGGCGGCGGCGCCCGGCGAGACGCTGCGCGTGCGGGTACGCGGCTACGACGACCAGGGCAGGGGCGTCGACGTCGAGGGCGCCACCGTGCGCCTCGGCTCGGCGACGGCGGTGACCGGCCCAGACGGCGTCGCCCTGCTGACCGTGATCGACGATGGGCGGCTCGAGGCGTTCAAGGACGGGCTCGTACGCGCCTTCCCGCGCGAGGTCGCCGTCGGATGAGGTGGCCCGCCCTCCTGCTGTGCCTGCTCGTCGCCGGCTGCGGCTTCGGCGAGGGCGCGACGCGCGGCGACGTGTCGCTCACGGTGACGCGCGACTTCGGCGCCGAGCGCCTGCAGGAAGGCATCGACGAGGAGACCGCCGAGGAGGGCGACACGGTGATGCGCCTGCTGCAGGAGAACTACGAGGTCGAGACGCGCTACGGCGGCGGGTTCGTGCAGGAGGTCGACGGCATCGCCGGCGGCCGGGAGAGAGGGCGGCCGGCCGATTGGTTCTATTACGTCAACGGGATCGAGGCGCCCGTCGGGGCGGCCCAGCGTCGCGTGACCGCCGGGGAGCGCGTGTGGTGGGACCACCACCGCTGGCAGGCCGCCCAGCGCGTACCCGCCGTGGTCGGCTCGTTCCCGGAGCCGTTCCTGACCGGCCTCGAGGGCAAGCGGTTCCCGGTCAAGCTGGTGTGCGCCGGCGACGCCGAGCGCACCTGCGAGGAGGTCGAGACGCGGCTGCAGGACAGCGGCGTCGACGCGGTCTCGCGCTCCGGGATCCCGCAGTCGGCGGGCGAGGAGGTCCTGCGCATGATGGTCGGCCGCTGGACCGAGCTGCGCTCTGATGCCGTCACGCGCGGGCTCGAGCGGGGGCCGGCGGCGACCGGCGTGTTCGCTCGGCCCAGCAGCGCCGGCGACCGGATCGAGCTGCTCGACGCCAACGGCCAGACCGTGCGCACGCTGCGCGCGGGCGGCGGCCTGGTGGCGGCGACCAGCGTCGAGGGCCAGGCGCCGACCTGGGTGGTCACCGGCACCGACGAGGTCGGTCTCGCCGCGGCCGCGGCGGCGCTGACCGAGGAGCGATTGACGGAGCGCTTCGCGCTGGCGGTCGAGGGAGGCAACGACATCTCGCTGCCGGTCAACGAGTCGAGGACGGACGAGCCGTGACGCATCGCCGCCGCGCGACGCCGCTGCATGCCGCGCGTGCCGGCATCGCCGCGCTGTGGTGCCTCGTGCTCGTGGCCGTGGCGCTCTCGTTCGAGCACCCGCTGCTGCTGGCCGCCCTGCTGGCGATCGTGCTGGCCGCGGCCGCGGCCGCGCAGGTCGGCCGCACGGTTGCGCGCGCTGCTCTGTGGGCGGTGCCGTTCGCGGTCGTGATCACGGCCGTCAACGCGCTCGTGGTGCGCGACGGCGTGACCGTCGTGTTCCGTGGCGGCACGGTGCCGCCGCTCGGCCGGCTCGACGTGACCGCCGAGGCGATCGCGTACGGCGGCGTGCTCGGCCTGCGGGCGATCGCGCTGTTCGCGGCCGCCGCCCTGCTGGCGGCGACCGTCGACCCCGACGAGCTGCTGCGGGTACTGCGGCGCGGCTCGTTGCGGACCGGCGTCACCGCCGCGCTCGCAACGCATCTCATCCCGGTGCTCGCGCGCGATGCGCGCCGGCTCGCCGACGCCCAGCGCGCCCTGACCGGCGCGCCACCGGCGCCGGCGGCACGGCTCGGGGTGCTGCGGGCGGTCACCGCGGGCGCGCTCGACCGCGCGACCGACGTCGCGGCGACGCTCGAGGTGCGCGGCTTCGGCTTCGGGCGCCCGCGGCCGCGCCGCCGTCCGCTCTCGCGCCATGACCTCGCCTTCGCGGCGTCCGCGGTCGCGCTGGCCGTGCTCGCGGCCGCGACCGCGGGCGCCGGCTGGGAGGGCTTCGAGGCCTACCCGCGGACCGTCGCGCCGCTCGACGGCACGCTCTTCGTCTTGGTCGCCGCGCTCGCGGTATGCGCGCTGGCGCCGTTCGCCGACCGCCGGGGGATCGAGTGACCGCGCTGCTCCTGGACGGCGTCACCTACACGTATCCGGACGCGCGGGTGCCGTCGCTGCGAGCGGTCACGCTGGCGGTCGAGCCGGGCGAGTTCGTGGTGCTGGCGGGCGGCTCCGGCTCGGGCAAGTCGACGCTCCTGCGCGCCGCGTCCGGGCTCGTGCCGCACTTCCACGGCGGCGCGTTCGGCGGCCGGCTGGCGTGCGGCGGGCTCGACACGCGCGAGCACGGCCCGGCCGAGCTCGCGGCGGTGGCGGGCACGCTGTTCCAGGACCCGGAGACGCAGGTGGTGATGGGCAGCGTCCGCTCCGAGCTCGCGTTCCCGCTCGAGAACCGCGGCTGGAGCGGCGCCGCGGTCGCGCGCGGGGTGGAGGAGTCGGCGCTCGCGCTCGGCATCGCCCACCTGCTCGACCGCTCGACCCGCGAGCTCTCCGGCGGCGAGCTCCAGCGCGTCGCGCTCGGCGCCGCCCTCGCCGGCCGGCCGCGGCTGCTGCTGCTCGACGAGCCGACGTCGCAGCTCGACCCGGTGGCGGGCGACGAGCTGCTCGGCGTGCTGCGGCGCGTGAACGAGGAGTGGGGGACGGCGGTGCTGCTCGCCGAGCACCGGCTCGAGCGCTGCCTGCCGGCCGCAGACCGCGTCGTCGCCCTGCACGAAGGGGCGGTGGCGTTCGACGGCCCGCCCGAGGCGTTCGCCGCCTGGGCGCCGCCCGAGCTGCAGCCGCCGGTCACGCGCCTGTGCGCGCTCGCCGGCCTCCCCGACCGCCCGGCGACGGTGAAGGCCGCCCGCCGAGCCCTGGCGCGCCACGGGGGGTCAGACCCCCGAGCGGCAACGCGCCACGCGCCGCGCCCCGCCGTGGATCGCGGCGACCGCGCGTTGGCTAAGGGGTCTGACCCCCGAGCGGCAACGCGCCAGGCCGTCGCGGTGCGGAAGGCGTGGTACGAGATCAAGGACGGGCCCGCGATCCTGCGCGGCGTCGACCTCGCGCTCGCCGCCGGCGAGACCGTCGCGCTGATGGGCCGCAACGGCGCCGGCAAGTCGACGCTGCTGCGGCTGCTCGCCGGTCTGGCCGAGCCGACCCGCGGGCGCGTGACGCGCGCCGGCCGGGTGGCGCTGCTGCTCCAGAACCCCGGCGACTACTTCCTCCACGACCGCATCGGCGACGACGTCCCGGGGGCGGGCGCTCTGGCCGACCGCCATCCGCGCGACGTCTCCGGCGGCGAGCGCCAGCGGCTCGCGCTCGAGCTCGTCCTGGCCACCGGGACGCCGCCCGTCGCCGTCTGCCTCGACGAGCCCACCCGCGGGATGGACCGCGGCCACGGCGCCCGCCTCGCCGCCCGGCTGCGTGACCTCGCCGCGAGCGGCGTCGCGGTGCTGGTCGCCACCCACGACGCCGAGTTCTCCGCGCAGTGGGCCGACCGGACGATCCTGCTCGGCGACGGCCGGCCGGTGGCCGACGCCCCGACCGCCGAGGTGCTCGGCGGCGGCTGGTACTTCGCCACCCAGACCGCGCGGGTGCTGGGCGGCGGCGCCCTGCTCCCCGAGGACGGCGCGGCGCTGCTGCGCGCCGAGATGGCGGCGGAGCCGGCGGAGGCGCGGACGTGACCTGGTTCGCCGCGTCGTCGGTGCTGCTCGCGATCGCGATCGCCGCCGGCTTCGCGTGGTACGAGCGGGCGCATCCGACCGCGCGGGTGATCGCGCTCGTGGCCACCCTGGCGGCCCTCGCCGCCCTGGGCCGGATCGCGTTCGCGCCGATCCCGAACGTCAAGCCGACCACGGACATCGTGCTGATCTCCGGCTACGTGCTGGGCGGCGCCCCCGGGTTCGTGGTGGGGGCGGTGGCGGCGCTGGCGTCGAACCTGTTCTTCGGTCAGGGCCCGTGGACGCCGTGGCAGATGGCCGGGTGGGGCGCCGTCGGGCTCGCCGGCGCCGGGCTCGCACGCGTCGCCGGGCGCGAGCTCGGGCGGATCGCGCTCGCCGCCGCCTGCGCCGCGGCCTCGCTCGGCTTCGGCGCCGTCATGAACCTCCACCTGTGGGTCAGCTACTCCGGCGATCACACCGCCGCCAAGCTGGCGGCCACCTTCGCCACGTCACTGCCGTTCGATCTCGCCCACGCGGTCGGGAGCGCGCTGTTCTGCCTCGCGTTCGGGCCGGCGCTCGTCAGCGCCCTCTCGCGCTACCGCACGCGATTCGAGATCCGCTGGCTGCCCGCGGCCGCGACCGGGCTGCTCGCGGCCGTCGTCGCGCTCGCCGCCGTGCCGCCGTCGGCAGAAGCCCAGACGGCCTCGGAGGCTGCCGCCGCGCGCGCGTCGTTGCGCTATCTCGCCAACGCCCAGAACGACGACGGCGGCTGGGGAGCTTCGCCCGGTCAGTCGTCGTCCCAGCTCTACAGCGGCTGGACGGCGCTCGGGCTGGCGGCCGCCGGTCGCAATCCGCGCGATGTCGGCTCGCCCAGCGCCGTCGCCTACATCCGCGACCACGCGAGCCAGCTCGACGATCTCGGCGAGCTCAACCGGACGATCCTCGTGCTCGCCGCCGCCGGCCTCGAGCCGCGGATCGGCAACCGCGACCTCGAGCGGGACGTGGCCCGCAGCCAGCGTCGCAACGGCTCGTTCGGCGGCCGCGTGAACACCACCGCGTTCGCGATCCTCGGCCTGCGCGCGGCCGGCCGCAAGCCGAGCGACCGGGCGATCAGGCGCGCCGCCGACTGGATCGTGAGCGAGGCCAACGACGACGGCGGCTTCAACTTCGCCGGCCGCGGTGGTCCGTCGGGGATCGACGACACCGGCGCCGCGCTGCAGGCGCTCGCCGCCGCGGGCCGCCGGCGCACCACGACCGTCAAGCGCGCCGTGCGGTTCGTCGTGCGCAACCAGGCCTCCGACGGCGGCTTCGCCCTCATCCCGGGCGGCGCCTCCAACGCGCAGTCGACCGCGTGGGCGGTTCAGGGCCTGCTCGCCGCCGGCCGCGACCCCGCCAAGGTGCGCCGCGGCGGCTCGCGCGACCCGATGACCTACCTGCGCTCGCTGACCGCCGAGGACGGCGAGGTCCGCTACTCGCGCACCAGCCGGCAGACCCCGGTCTGGGTCACCGCCCAGGCGGTCGCCGCGCTCTCGCGCAAGACGCTTCCGCTCGCCGCCGTCCCGCGCAAGCGCACCGCGCCCGCGCCCGCCGTCACCGCGTCAACCACCGCAATACCGACGCCGGCCGCAACTCCCGCGGAGGCTCGGCAGCCGCAGCGGCAGTCACTCCCGCCGGTGGCAACCGTCGCCGCCCCCTTCGCGTCTGGAGCGATGGCGGCAGCGGCGCGGATCCCGGCTGCCGGCGCGCTCGCCGCTGCACTCCTGTAACGGCGCACTCCGATACCTTGCTGCGCCGATGAAGATCGGCGTGCCCAAGGAGACGGCCGCGGACGAGCGCCGCGTGGCGCTCGTGCCGGACGTCGTGCGGCGGCTCACCGGCGCGGGCCACGAGGTCGTGATCGAGGCCGGCGCGGGCGCGGGCGCCGGGGTCCCGGACGGCGACTACACCGAGGCCGGGGCGGAGGTCGGCGACCCGTGGAGCGGCCAGGTGATCGCTCGCGTCGCGCCGTCCGAGCCCGCCGCTCTCACCAGCGAGCACGTGCTGGTCGGCTTCCTCGCCCCGCTCACCGACGGCGAGGGCGTCGCGGCCATCGCCCGCACCGGCGCGACCGCGTTCGCCATGGAGGCGATCCCGCGCATCTCGCGCGCGCAGTCGATGGACGCGCTCTCGTCGCAGGCGACCGTGGCCGGCTACCGGTCCGTGCTGATCGCCGCGCAGGAGCTCGGCCGCTTCTTCCCGATGCTGATGACCGCCGCCGGCACCATCCCGCCCGCCCAGGTGCTCGTGCTCGGCGCCGGGGTCGCCGGGCTGCAGGCGATCGCGACCGCCCGCCGGCTGGGCGCGGTCGTGACCGCGTTCGACGTCCGCTCCGCGGTCAAGGAGCAGGTCCAGTCGCTCGGCGCGAAGTTCCTCGAGGTCGAGGGCGCCGCCGACGCCGAGGCGGCCGGCGGTTACGCGCGCGAGCTGACGGCCGAGGAGCAGGACGCGCAGCGCAAGGCGCTCGCGGACCAGATCGCACGGTCCGACGCGGTGATCACCACCGCGCTCGTCCCCGGCCGCCCGGCTCCGAAGCTGATCACCGCCGACGCAGTGGGGCGGATGAAGCACGGCGGCGTGATCGTCGACCTCGCCGGCGAGGCGGGCGGCAACTGCGAGCTGGCGAGGCCGGGGGAGACCTACCGGACCGACAACGCGGTCACGATCGCCACTCCGCTCAACCTGCCGAGCTCGATGCCCGAGCACGCCTCCCAGCTCTTCGCCCGCAACGTGCTCTCGCTGCTCGAGCTCATGACCGGCGAGGAGGGAGCGCTCGAGCTGAACTGGGACGACGATGTGATCAAGGGCGCCTGCGTCGTGCGCGACGGCGAGATCGTGCACGAGGGCGCGCGCAAGGCCGCGGGGGTGGCGTGAGATGGACCTGCTGACCGAGCTGGCGATCCTGGTGCTGGCGGCGTTCGTGGGCTTCGAGGTGATCTCGAGGGTGCCGAACACGCTCCACACGCCGCTGATGTCCGCCACCAACGCGGTCCACGGGATCGTGCTGCTCGGCGCCCTGCTGACGATCGGGCCGGCCGACGGGCTGCTGGAGAGCGTGCTGCTGGTGATCGCCATCGCGTTCGGGACGATCAACGTCGTCGGCGGCTTCCTGGTGACCGACCGGATGCTCGCGATGTTCAAGGGGAAGAAACCCGATGGATGAGCTGATCACGGCGCTCTACATCGTCGCGTTCAGCCTCTTCATCGTCGGCCTGCACATGCTGCGCGGGCCGCGCACGGCGGTGCGCGGCAACCTGGTGGCGGCGGCCGGCATGGCGATCGCGGTGGTGGCGACGCTGATCGACGACCGGATCGGCGACTGGCCGCTGGTGATCCTCGGGTTGGCGATCGGCACCGCGGTCGGGATCCCGGCCGCACGCAACGTGAAGATGACCGCGATGCCGCAGATGGTGGCGCTGTTCAACGGCGTCGGGGGCGGCGCGGTGGCGCTGATCAGCGTCGTCGAGTACATGGAGGCGCTCGAGGAGGGCGGCAACCCGCCGCTCGAGACGCTGATCCCGATCCTGTTCGCGGCGATCATCGGCTCGATCTCGTTCTGGGGCTCGAACGTCGCGTTCCTGAAGCTGCAGGAGTCGCTCAAACGCGGCTTCAAGATCCCCAGGGCGGTCAACGCGCTGCTCGCCCTCGTCGCCGTCGCCCTTGCCGTGGCGATCGCGGCGGGCACCGAGTCGGAGCTGCTGTTCTGGCTGGTTCTGGTGTTCGCCGGCGCCCTCGGCATCCTCGCCGTGCTGCCGATCGGCGGCGCCGACATGCCGGTCGTGATCTCGACTCTGAACGCGTTCACGGGCCTGAGCGCGGCTGCGGCCGGCATGGCGCTCGACAACACGGCGCTGATCGTGGCCGGCATGCTCGTCGGCGCGTCCGGCTCGATCCTCACCAAGCAGATGGCCGACGCCATGAACCGCTCGATCGGCAACGTCTTCTTCGGCGGCCTCGGGGCGGGCGGCGCCGTCGCGGCGGCCGGCACGGACGGCGGCACCGTCCGCTCCACCAGCCCGGCCGACGTCGCCATCCAGCTGTCGTATGCGCGCCTGGTGGTCGTCGTCCCCGGCTACGGCATGGCGGTCGCGCAGGCCCAGCGTGCGGTGGCCGACCTCGCCACCGCCCTCGAGAAGCGCGGAGTGGAGGTGCTGTACGGCATCCACCCGGTCGCGGGTCGCATGCCCGGCCACATGAACGTGCTGCTGGCCGAGGCCGACGTCCCGTACGACCAGCTCAAGGAGATGGACGACATCAACGGCGAGTTCCCGCGCACCGACGTCGCGCTCGTGATCGGCGCCAACGACGTCACCAACCCGGCGGCGCGCACGGTGCAGGACTCGCCGATCTACGGGATGCCGATCCTCGACGTCGACAAGGCGAACAGCGTGATCGTCCTCAAGCGCTCGATGAGCAGCGGGTTCGCGGGGATCGACAACCCGCTCTTCTACAACGAGAAGACGGCGCTGCTGTTCGGCGACGCCAAGGCCTCGGTCGGCGACGTGCTGGCCGAGGTGCAGGCCCTCTGATCTGAGGCTACGGTGTGGCGATGCGCGCTTTCCTGATCGCCGTGGCGGCCGGTTTGATCCTGGCCGCGCCGGCCTCCGCCCAGTCCACGACGCTCGTCATCAACGAGGTCGACTACGACCAGCCGAGCTTCGACACGGCGGAGTTCGTCGAGATCAAGAACGTCGCTGCGGCCCCGATCGACCTCGACCCCTACGCGCTGCGGCTCGTCAACGGGGCGAGCAACACGACCTACGGGACGATCGACCTGCCCGACGTCGACCTCGCGGGCGGTGCGCGTTTCGTGATCTGCGGCGGGACGGTGACCCCCTGTGACCTGGACCTCGCGACGAACCAGGACCTGATCCAGAACGGCGCGCCCGACGCCATGGCGATCGTCCTCGGCGACACGATCGTCGACGCGCTGTCGTACGAAGGCGTGGTGCCGGGCGTGTCGGAGGGGACCACCGCCCCGACCGACACCGCCAACGGTGCCCAGAGCCTGAGCCGCGTGCCGGATGGCTGCGACACGGACGACAACGGCGCCGACTTCGAGCTCGTGGCCATCACCCCGGGCGCCTCGAACGGCGGGACGGCGTGCGGTGGTCCGCCCGCCGACGCGGCACCCACCGTCGCCGACACCACGCCCGACGGCAACGCCACCCAGGTCGCGCTCGCCGGCGACGTCACGATCACCTTCAGCGAGCCGGTCGACGTCGCCGCCGGCGCGATCGGCATCTCGTGCTCGGACAGCGGCGCACATCCCGCGACCCTCTCCGGCGGCCCGACCACCTTCACGCTCGATCCGAACGTCGACTTCGCCCGCAACGAGACCTGCACGGTCATGGTCTCGGCCGCCGGCGTCACCGATCAGGACGCCGACGACCCGCCGGACAACCTGGCGGGCGACTTCAGCTTCTCGTTCAGCACCCTCGGCCTGGCCGGCCTGCGCATCCACGACATCCAGGCCGCGCAGCACATCTCGCCCCACGACGACGACTTCGTGGTCGACGTGCCGGGCATCGTGACCGCCGTCCGCAGCAACGGCTTCTACTACCAGGACCCGATGGCGGACCGAGATCCGGAGACGTCCGAGGGCATCTTCGTGTTCACCGGGTCGGCCGGGACCAAGCCGGCGGTCGGCCAGGCGATCACGGTCACCGGCCGCGTCGACGAGTTCCGGCCCGGGGGCGCGAACACCGCGAACCTCACGACGACTCAGATCGCGAACGCCGTCTGGGCCGCGACCGGCACCGGCACGGTCGCGCCGACGACCGTCGGCCTCGGCGGCCGCATCGCGCCGATCTTCGTGATCGACGACGACGCGGTCGGCGGCACCCCGGAGAACCCGGCGACGCCGTTCGACGCCGACGAGGACGGCATCGACTTCCACGAGAGCCTCGAGGGCATGCTCGTGCGGATCCGCAACCCGCTCGTGGTCGGCCCCACCAACGACTTCGAGGAGCTCCCGGTGGTGCCCGACTTCGGCCTGCTGGCGTTCCCGCACACGGCGCGCGGCGGCCTCTTCGTCCGGCCCGGCGACTTCAACCCGGAGCGGATCATCCTCGACGACGCGCTCGGCCTCACGATGCCCGCCGCCTCGGTGCGCGACCGGCTGAGCACCGTCGAAGCGGTCGTCGACTACGACTTCGGCAACTACAAGTACCTCGTGACCGCGCCGCCCACCGTCACCAGCGGCGGCCTGCAGCGCGAGGTCACCCAGGCGCCCAAGAAGAACGAGCTGGCGGTCGCCTCGATGAACGTCGAGAACCTCGACCCGGGAGACGATCCCGACACGATCGCCGCGCTGGCGAACATCCTCGTGACGAACATGCGGAGCCCCGACATCGTCGCCATCGAGGAGGTCCAGGACAACAACGGCTCCACCAACAACGGCGTCGTCGCCGCCGACCAGACGTACGCGACGTTCATCGCGGCGATCGACGCGGCCGGCGGGCCGACGTACGATTTCCGCCAGATCGACCCCGTGAACAACGCCGACGGCGGCGAGCCCGGCGGCAACATCCGCGTCGGCTTCCTGTTCCGCACCGACCGCGGGTTGGAGTTCGTCGACCGCCCGGGCGGCGACGCGACGACCGGCACCGAGGTCGTGGACGCGCCGGACGGACTCGAGCTGTCGCTCAGCCCCGGCCGGATCGCCCCCGCCGACCCGGCGTTCGCGAACAGCCGCAAGCCGCTGGCCGGCGAGTTCACGTGGCGCGGCCGCACCGTGTTCGCGGTCGCCAACCACTTCAATTCCAAGGGCGGCGACGACCCGCTGTTCGGGCGCTTCCAGCCGCCGGTCCGCCGCACCGAGGTCCAGCGCCACCAGCAGGCGAGCGGTGGTCGCCGGCTTCGTCGAGGACCTCCTGGCCGCCGACCGGAGGGCCAACGTGGTCGTCATGGGAGATCTCAACGACTTCGAGTTCTCCGAGACGCTCGACATCCTCGAGGACAGCGGGCTGGCGAACCTGATGGAGACGCTGCCGCCGTGGGAGCGGTACTCGTACGTGTTCGACGGCAACTCGCAGACGCTCGACCAGATCCTGGTCAGCGACAACCTGATGCGGCCGCGGCCGGAGTACGACTCGGTGCACGTGAACGCCGAGTTCGGAGACCAGGCGTCCGACCACGACCCGCAGTCGCGCGCCTACGGGTGACGGGGCGGCCGTAGCCTCAGCTCGAGCTGCTCACCGGCGGCCACCCGGCCGCCGGTGAGCACGCGCGCGTTGATCCCGAAGCACATGTCGTGCGAGGCGGTCAGGTGCTTGAGGAGCTGCGGCCACTTGACCTGCGTGTCGGGGTCGCGCGTGGGGATCGCGCAGCGCTCGCACGGGTGCAGGAACTGCAGCCGGACGCCGCCCTCGAACGCCAGCTCGGCGTCCTCCCAGCCGAGCTCGGCCCAGCCGGGGGCATCGATGTCGAGGTGCAGGTTGGGGCGGAAGCGGCGCAGGTCGATCGCGCCGCCCAGCTCCTTCCCGAGCCTGTCGAGCGTCGGCTGCGTCGTGACCAGCAGCGTGTTCGGCAGATCCTGGATGCCGGCGACGTCGCGCTCGAGCCACACCGGTCGCCCGAGGTCGCTCTCGAGCGCTTCGGGCAGCCGCCCATCGTCCCAGCGGTAGCGCCGCCCATCGGGCGCCGTGACGGTCGCGAGCGGCGGCTGCCGCGGGTCGAGCGCGCCGTCGAGCGGGTACTCGGCCCGCCAGGCGAGCAGCCGTGGCGCCTCGCGCGCGGTCAGCGGCTTGCGGGCGCCCTTGTGCTCGTGCAGCACGGCGTGCGTCCGGTCCCCACCGGCGCCGCGGTGGTCGACGCGGAGGGCATCCACCCGCTCGCCGGCCATCGACTTGACCGGCCAGCGCCAGAGCCGGGCGACGGTTCCGAGCACGTGGTCCATTCCGCGGGTCACGTTAGTAGCCTCCGCGACTTCCGCGCCCCTCGCCGGTTCTGCATCCCGCATGCGTCGTATCGCCCCCATCCTCGCCCTCGCGCTCCTCCTGACGCTCGCCCCCGCGGCCGAGGCGCGCTGGTTCCCGTTCGAGGCGGTCGACGGGCCGGCCGCGCGACCGGTCGTCGACCTCGGCAACGAGGAGGGCGGCGGTCTCGTGTACGTCAAGGAGGCGCGCGCCTGGCTGGCGCAGCTCGGCCCCCGCGGATGGACGGCGCCGGCGGCGCTGAGCGCGGGCGCGACCACGGAGGCGGCCGTCGCCGCCGGCGACCGCGGGCGGCTCGCGGTCGCGTGGATCCAGGGCGGGATCGTCTATGGAGCGCTGGTCGGCGGGCCCGCTGCGGCGCTGTCGGCCGGCGGCGGCGCCGAGAGCCTGGCGATGGAGATGGGCGTCAACGGCGTCGCCTATGTCGTCTGGACGCAGGGCGGCGACGTGCGGGCCGCGCGGCTGTCCGACGGCAACACGTGGGAGGCGGTCCCGGTGGCGGTGGACGTCGATCCGGCCCGCGCCGCGGGCGCCGGTGCGCTGCGGCCGAAGGTGGCGGTCGCCGCCGACGGCAGCGCGCTGGTCGTGTGGGGCGAGGTGTTCGCCGACGGCGTCAGCCACGTGCTCGCGCGGCGCATCTACGGCACGACGTTGTCGGCGCTGCCGCAGGACGCGTCGGCGGGGCTCGGCGGGGCGGCCGACTCGGCGGAGGTCGACGTCGAGTACGACCGCTCGTACGCGTGGGTGGCGTTCCGGCAGGACATCGGGGGCGCCTCGCACAGCGTCGCCCGCCGGCTGCGCGCGTCGACGTTCGAGGCGCCGTACCCGCTCGACGGCGGCAACGCCAGCTTCGGGCCCGCGATCGCGATGAGCCCGAGCGGCACCGGCCACGGCGTGTCGGTCGCGGGCGGCACGCTGCTGGGCGCGCCGCTGCGCAACGACGTCTTCAGGGCGGCGGCCCGCAGCGACCGCACCGGCGGCGTCACGAATGCCGCGGTCGCCACGTCCGAGCGCCACGACACCGCGATCGCGTGGCGCGCCGGCGCCGACACCAACGCGGTCGTGCGCGGGCGGCTGGCGCCGGACAGCGGCCGGCTCGGCCGCGAGGCGGTGCTCTCGCGCGCCGGAGGCGGACCGGTGGCGCCCGGGCCGCTGTCGGCTTCCTCGAACCGGGTGGGCGACGTCGCGGTGGCGTTCGTGCAGGGCGGCCAGGTCGGGGCGGCCATGTACGACCGGCCGCCGAGCGCGCCCACGCTGCGCGACCTGCCCGACGTGGTGGGGCGCGGCGTCCTCGTGCGCTGGAGCCCGGGCCTCGAGTTCAACGGGGCCCAGCGCTACCGGGTGCTGGTCGACGGCCGCGCGGTGGGCTCGACGGGAGCCACCTCGCTGCAGATCCGGCTGAGGCCGGGCCGGCGCCGGATCCACGTGATCGGGGTCGACCGGCGCGGCCAGCGCTCCGAGCGCAGCCGCCGGCAGACCGTGACCGTCCGAGGGTGATCACCCCGCGGGTGCTGCGGCTGCGCGGCCGGGTGCTCGAGCTCGGGCCGCGGCCCTTGCTGATGGGGATCGTCAACGCGACTCCCGACTCGTTCTCCGACGCCGGCGACCACCCGACGCTGGAGGCGCGCGTGGAGCGCGCCGCCGAGCTCGTGGCGGCGGGCGCCGACCTGATCGACGTCGGCGGCGAGTCGGCGCGCGGCGACCTTTCCGCGGTGTCCCCCGACGAGGAGATCGAACGGGTGGTGCCGCTGGTGGAGCGGATCGCCGGGCTCGGCGCCCTGGTGTCGGTCGACACCTACAAGCCGCAGGTGGCGGAGGCGGCGATCGCGGCGGGCGCCGTGCTGGTCAACGACGTGTCGGGCCTGCGCGAGCCCGGGCTCGCCGACCTCTGCGCGCGCACGGGCGCCGGGCTGGTGATGACGCACACGCGCGTGGAGCCCAAGGGGACGCTGCTCGATCCCGGCCGCTACGACGACGTCGCCGCCGACGTCTCCGGCTTCCTGCGCGAGCGGATGGCGGTCGCGCTCGCACGCGGGGTCGATCGCGAGCAGCTGCTGCTCGACCCCGGGCCGGACTTCGCGAAGACCCCGGCGCAGACGGTCGCCGTCCTGCGCGCGCTCGAGCGGCTGCACGAGCTCGGCCGCCCGCTCCTGCTGGCGATCTCCAACAAGGACTTCGTGGGTGCGCTCACCGGGCGGCCGCCGCGCGAGCGGCTGGCGGGGACGCTGGCCGCCGTCGCCCACGGGGTCGACGCGGGCGCGCACGTGCTGCGCGTGCACGACGTGGCGGCGGTGGCCGACTTCCTGCGCGTGCGGGCCGCACTGCGCGGCGATTTCGAGCTCGCCCCCGACGAGGGGCTCACGCCCGACCGCTACCCTGAGTGACGCAAGGGGTTGCCGGCCGCTGCGCACAACGCGGCCGGATGCCAACCAACCACCGACTTTCCCGAAAGAGGGGCACAACCATGTCCGCAGTCCTGGACCGGTCCGAGCTGGAGCAGAGCCCGCTCGCCGACCTTCACCTGCTCGCCAACGAGCTCGGCGTCGACGGCTTCCGCCGCCTGCGCAAGGAGGAGCTGATCGACGCCATCGTCGCCCGCCAGACCGGCGCCGAGCCGGCCGGCCAGGCCGAGCCCGAGCCCGAGCCCGAGCCCGAGCCTGTGGAGGAGGAGGCAGCCAAGCGCCCGCGCCGCGGGCGGCGCGGCGGCCGCGGCCGCGCGCGTGCGCGTGACGAGGACGGGGCGACCGACGAGGACGCCGGCGAGGACCGTCCCGAGCCGGCCGGCGACCAGGTCGTCGAGGGTGTCGTCGAGCTGATCGGCAACGGCTCCGGCTTCATCCGCCTGGCGCCGCCCGAGCCGACCGACGACGACGTCTACATCTCCGCCGCCCAGATCAAGCGCTGCGAGCTGGTGTCGGGCGACCGCATCGCCGGGCCGGTGCGCCCCGCCCGCCGGTCGGAGCGGTTCCCGTCGCTGATCCGCGTCGACACCATCAACGGCCGCCCGGCCGACGAGGTCGCCGAGGGGACGCGCTTCGACGACCTGCCCGCCGTCTTCCCGAGCGAGCGCTTCGAGCTCGGCTCCGAGGACCCGACCGTGGAGGCGATCCAGTGGCTGACGCCGTTCGGCCGCGGGTCGCGCGTCGTGATCTCGGGCCCGGCGCGCTCCGGCAAGAGCGAGGCGCTGCGGCGGCTGGCCGGCGCGCTGGCCGCGCAGGACGGGCTGGAGCTGTCGCTGGTGCTGGTCGGCGTGCGGCCCGAAGAGGTGGGCGAGGCTCCGGTCGAGCCGACCGCGACGCTCTCCTTCGCCGCCTCCGCCGACGCGCAGTCGCAGGCCGTCGAGCAGGCGATCGAGCAGGGCCGCCGCGTGGCGGCCCGCGGCGGCGACGCCGTGGTCCTGATCGACACGCTCGACCATCTGCCCGCGCACGCGGCGCGGCGGGCGCTCGCGGCGGCGCGCAACATCGCCGACGGCGGCTCGCTGACCGTGATCGCCACGGCGGCGGCGCCGGTAGGCGGAGAGACGACCGTCGTCGTGCTCGACCCGACGCTGGCGGCGCTCGGTCGCTTCCCCGCGGTCGACCTCGCCGCCTCCGGCGTCCTCCGCCCCGATCTGCTGGTCGGCGACGCGGGCGCCGAGGCGATCGCCAAGGCGCGAGAGGAGCAGCTGCCGGCCTAGGGCCGCACGTACTCGCGGACGCCGGTCCTCAGCGGCGGGAGTACGCGACCCGGTTCCAGTTGGGCTCGGGCGACAGCTCGATCGGCTCGTGGTCGTGCTCGGGCTGGACGTAGCCGAAGGTGCTCGTGGCGTCGTCATAGACGACGTCGAGCTCGCCTTCCTTCACGCGCTGGTCGAGCCAGGCGGAGCGGAACACGAGCCGGCGCAGCCAGTGCACGAGTGAGCGGTCGGCGGGGCCGACGAGCTCCGGCCAGCAGTCGTTGACGTGCTCCCCGAGTGCCGACGCGGGGTCCTGGATCTCGCCGTTGACGGCGAGGTTCACGAGATCCTCGAGCTCGGTCGGATCGAGCCGCCCCTCGACGAAGCCGAGCTTGCGGGCGGCCTGCTCGACGCGCTCGCCGAAGTCCCGCTCGTTGAACGTGAAGCGAAGCTCGCCGTACTCGAGAACATAGTCCTGTCCCGAGTCGTAGTTGCCGCGGCGAAGTGGGTCCATGATCGTAGGGCCCGGTCCCCGCCGGGGCGTCTGCATCTTAGGTCGGAGTCCTGCCCGCCCGCTGCTGCTGAGACAGATCTTTCACGGCTGGCAGCGGTCACGCAGATCGAAGGCGCGGACGGCGTCTTTGCCGGCATCGGGCCAGTCGAAGAACCGCTTGTTCACGCACCGGTAGGCCTGCAGCCCGCGGCCGTCGTAGGCCTGCTCGACGGTGAAGCGGCAGCGCTCGAGCGGGGCCGCGGCGAGGCGCACGCTGCCGAACCCCTGGCGGGTGCGCTCGGCCTCGCGGAACATCTCGACGTCGATCTCGGTCGCGAACACCTGCTGCAGGCAGCCCATGTAGCGGCGGCCCGACAGCGGGTCGTCGTACGCGTACAGGTACGGGCAGCCGGCTGCGACGCAGGTGGCCGGCGCGATCACGCGGTCGCAGTACGTCGAGCACTGCCGACACTCGTTCACCTCGGTGCGCCGGACCATCCGGGCCATTGCGGAATTCTAAGCGGCGGCTCGCGAGCGATCCTGCCTGGGTGATTGTTTGCGGGTTTCCGCTATTTCGTGCGGGCCGGTCCCGCCGTAGGCTCGTACTCAGCAACCACGAAAGGAGGAGTCCATGGCGATCAGCGTCCCGGACTCTGAGATCAAGGCCCGACACCGCGCGATCTGGGCGTCGGGCGACTACCCGTCGATGGTCGAGACCTTCCTGCTCCCGCTCGGGCCGCGGCTCGTCGAGGCGAGCGGGATCGGCGCCGGCGCGCGGGTGCTCGACGTCGCGGCGGGCACCGGGAACGCCTCGCTGCCGGCCGCGCGGCGCGGCGCGAACGTGACGGCCAGCGACCTCACCCCCGAGCTGCTCGAGGCCGGGCAGCAGCGCGCGGCCGCGGCCGGGCTCGACCTCGACTGGGTCGAGGCCGACGCCGAGGCGCTCCCGTTCGAGGACGGGTCGTACGACGTCGTCATCTCGGCGATCGGCGCCATGTTCGCGCCGCGCCATCAGAACACCGCCGACGAGCTCGTGCGCGTCTGCCGCCCGGGCGGCACGATCGGGCTCCTGAGCTGGACGCCGGAGGGCATGATCGGCGCCCTGTTCCGGCTGATGGCGCCCTACATGCCGCCGCCGCCCCCGGGCGCCCAGCCGCCGCCGCTGTGGGGCAGCGAGGCGCACGTCGGGCAGCTGCTCGGCGACCGCGTCCAGTTCCACCGGCTCGAGCGCGACGTGCTCGAGGTCACCGCCTTCGAGCGTCCGCGCGACTACGGCGAGCACTTCAAGGCGCGCTACGGCCCGACGATCGCGGCACGCGCGAACGCGGTCCGCAACGGCCGCGAGGCCGAGTTCGACGCCGCGCTCGACGCCTTCTGCGAGGAGTGGAACCGCGGCACGTCCGAGCGCGCCCGCTTCGAGCCGGAGTACCTGGTCGCGGTCGGCACGCGGTCGTAAGCCTGGATTCAGGCTGAGGGGGGCGAGGTTTGCTCGTGCCGCCCTACGGGGCGGCATGAGCTCCTCCGATTCCGACGCGCCGACGATCCTGCTGGTGGAGGACGACCCGGTCCTCCGCACCTTCCTCGCCGACAACCTGACCGCCGACGGCTACGAGCTCGTGCTGGCGGAAGGGTTGCGCGACGGGCTGCGCGAGCTCGAGTACGGCCGGCCGGACCTCGCCATCGTCGACCTCGGGCTCCCGGATGGCTCCGGGCTCGAGCTCCTGGGGCGCGTGCGGGCAGCCGACGGGGTCGTCTCGCGGATCGACCCGTTCCTGCCTTTGGTGATTCTGTCGGGCCGCGCCGGCGAGCTCGACCGGATGCGCGGCTTCGAGCGCGGGGCCGACGACTTCGTGGCGAAGCCGTTTTCCTATGGGGAGTTGCGGCTACGGCTGGCTGCGATGCTGCGGCGTACGCACGAGCGGCGCGGCCGCGGGCGGCTGTCGGTCGGCGAGCTGGAGCTCGATCCGGCAGGGCGCGAGGTGCGGCTGCGGGGCCGCAGGATCGACCTGTCCCAGAAGGAGTTTGCGCTGCTGCGGGCGCTGATGGCCGAGCCGACGCGGGTGATGACGAAGGAGGAGCTGCTCCGCGACGTCTGGGGGTTCAGGTCGCTCGGGACGACGCGCACCTTGGACAGCCACGCCTGTCGCCTGCGGCAGAAGCTCGGCGTCGAAGGCGACCGCTTCGTGCTGAACGTCTGGGGGGTCGGCTACCGGCTGGTGGACGGGCCGGTGCTGGAGGCGGCGGCGTGACCGGCTGGCCGGCCTTGCTGATCTGGGCACTTACCGCCGGCGTCCTGCACGCCCGCGGGCGCCGCGAGCTCGTGCTCGCCGCACGGGCGCGGCACGAGGTTCGCGGGCCGCTGTGCACGGCCCAGCTCGCGCTCGACGGCCTCGAGCCCTCGGCGCGCGTGACCGCGATCGGCATGGAGCTCCGCCGAGCCGCGCTCGCGCTCGACGACCTGGCAGGACCGCCGCGGCGCCGATCGGCCCTGCGCAGGCTCGTCGCTCGCGGAGCTCTCGGCAGCGGTCATGGTCTGCCGACGCGGGTCGACGTCGCCCGGCTGCTGGCTGATGCGGCTCCCGTCTGGCGGGCGCTGGCGGAGGCGCGGGGCGCTCGGCTCGCGGTGGAGCCCTCGCCCGCGGTGGTCGCCGGCGATCCGCTGCGCCTGGCTCAGGCGTGCGCGAACCTGGTGACCAACGCGATCGAGCACGGCGGTGGCTGTGTGCGCGTCACGTCGTACATGGCCGAAGACCGCGTCCGGATCGAGGTGGCGGACGACGGGCCCGGACTCCCGGCGCCCCTTGCGCAGCTCATCACGGCCGCCCGTGGCCGCCGGTCGGCCAGAGGCCACGGGCTCGCCATCGCGGCCGCCATCGCCGAGCGCCACGGTGGCCGGTTGCGCGCAACCCCCACTACGCGTGGAGCGCGCCTCGCGTTCGAGCTGCCCGCGGCCTGCCGTGCCGCCGCCAGGATCGCGCGCGATTCCACGCCGGTCCCGTGAGCCGGCGCCGGAGGGCGGCGCTGCTGCTCGGGCTTGCGCTCGTGCTGGGTGCGCTGGCGGCATCGGATGTCGCGCGCCGCGAGGCGGCGCTGCGCGACCAGGTCGGGCCGGGCGTGGAGGTACTCGTCGCGCGGGCGCCGCTCGCGACCGGCCGCCGTGTCAGACCCGGCGACCTCGCCGTGCGCCGGGTCCCGGAGCAGTTCGCTCCGGCAGGGGCGGCGCCGGTGCCGGAGCTCGTGATGGGTGAGCGGCTCGCGGTCCCGGTGCCGGCCGGCGCACCCGTCGGCGAGCACCTGCTCGAGCGAGCCACCGACGGGCTCGGGCCACTGATGCGGCGCGGCGAGCGGGCGGCCGAGGTGGTCGCCCGCGGGTCGCCGGACCTGATCACGCCCGGAGCCCGCGTCGACGTCGTGGTCACCCGCGAGCGCCGCGATTCCCAGCTCGCGCTCGAGAACGTCGAGGTCCTGTCCGCTCGGCCTGTCACGGAGGAGGGGACCGGGCCGCAGGTCGCCGCGACGCTGCGGGTCACGGTCCGGCAGGCGGTGTATCTCGCGGCGGCAGCGACGTTCGCCGCCGAGATCCGGCTGCTCGCCCGCCCGCCCGGTGACGACCGCCGTGCCGGCGCGGCGGTGGTCGGCAGCGACTTGAGCGTGCTCCCCTCCGGCGGGTAGGCGACGGGCGGTGGCGACGCCGGCGAACTGCGGCTGGGTGGGGAGGCGGTGGATCGTCGCCGCGGTCTGCCGCCGCGTTGTGGGAATCTCCAACGGGTGCTGTGCTGCTGGGTGTCGTATATCGACACTAGGGCAGGACAGCTCGCCTCGGTTCGCTGTCAAACGGCTGGTTCAGTGGTTCGAGGGGCGCTGTGAGCGGTCTCGGGGGCGAATCGGCACGATCGGCGGCCCGGTTTGCCAGCTCCCGTTGTAGAAATCCACAACGAGACCGGGCGCCGCCATCGGACCGGCCGCACCGGCGGCGTCGCCGCTCCCCACCCAGCCGCAGTTCGCCGGACCCGCCACCTCAACCCCTAGAGGGGCGAACTTCGGCGCCTCGGGCCTCTAGTCGGTGTGACCGACCTCGACGAGCTCGCCGCCGACCTGCGCGATCGCCTGCTTGCAGGCGCGGCTGATCCCGGCGACGACCTGAGCGGTCGCATCCGCGAGCTGGTCGACCGCGAGGCGGCTGTGCTCGACGGGGCGGCTCGCGCCGAGCTCGCGGATCGGATCGCGGAGCGGGCCTTCGGCCTCGGGCCGCTCGAGCCGCTGCTGGCCGACCAAGCGGTCGAGGAGGTGATGGTGTCCGGCACGGCCCCGGTCTGGATCGAGCGAGGCGGCCGGCTCGAGCGCACGGCCGTGCGTTTCTCGGACGAGCGCGAGCTGCGCGACGCGATCGAGCGCATCCTCGCGCCGCTCGGCCGGCGCGTCGACGAGGCCGAGCCGCTGTGCGACGCCAGACTGCCGGACGGCTCGCGCGTCAACGTCGTGATCCCGCCGCTCGCCCTCGACGGTCCGGTACTCACGATCCGGCGCTTCCGGCGTCGCGGGTTCACGGCCGAGGAGCTGGTCGCGAACGGCACGCTCAGCCGTCCGCTGCTGGACTTCCTCGCGCGCGCGGTGCGCGCCCGCGCGACCATCCTCGTCTGCGGCGGCACCGGGTCGGGCAAGACCACGACGCTGAACGTGCTCTCGGGCTTCATCGGAGCCGGCGAGCGGGTGGTGACGATCGAGGACGCCGCCGAGCTGCGGCTGAGCCAGCCGCACGTGATCCGGCTCGAGGCGCGCCCGCCGAATCTCGAGGGCCGCGGGGAGGTGACGATCCGGCGACTCGTACGCAACGCGCTGCGCATGCGTCCCGACCGGATCGTCGTCGGTGAGGTCCGCGGCCCGGAGGCGCTCGACATGCTGACCGCGCTGTCGACCGGCCACGACGGCTCGCTCAGCACCATCCATGCCGGCACGCCCGCGGAGGCGCTCCGCCGCGTCGAGACCCTCGCTCTGATGGCCGGCCTCGGACTGCCGCACGCCGCGCTGCGCGAGCAGGTGGCAGACGCCTTCGACCTCGTCGTCTGCCAGGCCCGAGCGGCAGAGGGCACGCGCCGGGTCGTCGCCGTCGCCGAGGTCATTCGCGTCGCAGGAGGCCCAGCCGCCCGCGAGATCTATTCCTGGCGCCGCGGCCGCGGCCACTGGAGAGCCGCGCTCAGCGAGGGCCTTGCCGCCCGACTGGCCGCGGCAGGAGTGCCGAGCGGGGCTGCCGATCGCGGCCGCGGGTCCGACCGGCTGTCAACCGCGGACCTCGCGGCCCCGGGAGCATGACCGGAACCGCGGTCCTGTCGTTCGACGCCGGGGTAGCTCGCGTGCTCCCGCCTCCGGACCTCGCGACCCCAGGGGAATGACCCGAACCGCCGTCCTGTCGTTCGGTGCCGGGGTGGCCGGCGTGCTGGGCTTGTGGGAGGCGCTGGCGGCGGTCGAGCGCTCGCGCGCGGTCGCCGCGCTCGAGCGCGCGCTGCAGCCGCTCGTGCGCGCCGCCCATGAGGGCCGGGCGCCGACCGGGCCGGAGCGGCGGCGGCTGGCGCTGCTCGCCACCGGCGCGCTGGCCGTCGCCGGCTGGCTGGTCGGCGGGGTGGCGCTCGGGGCGCTGGCCGCGATCCTCGGCCCGGCGCTGGTCGTCGCCGTGGTCCGGACCCGGCGCCGCCACTACGCGAGGGCGGTCGGCAGAGGCGCCGCCGCTGCGGCGCGGACGCTGGCCGACGCCGTGGCGGCAGGACACTCGATCCGCGGCGCGATCGCCGTCGCCTCCGGCGGGCTCGAAGGCCCGGCCGGCCATGAGCTCCGCACCACCGCCCGCGCGCTCGCTCTCGGCGAGCCGACGGCCGACGCGCTCGAGTCGCTCCGCCTCCGCGCGGCCGACCCCGCGTGGGACGCGATCGTGGCCGGGATCCTCCTGCAGCGAGACGCAGGAGGCGACCTCGTGGGACTCCTGCGCAGCCAGGCCGCCGCGTTGGAAGCCGCCGACCGCATCGGACGCGATGCTCGCGCCGCGACGGCCCAGGCGCGGTTCACCGCCCGCCTCGTCCTCGTCCTGCCGGCCGGCGCAGCCGCACTCGCCGAGCTCGCGAGCCCAGGCCTGATCGCCGGCCTCCTCGACCACCCGCTGTCGGTCTGGCTCGTAGGCATGGCCGTCCTCCTCCAGGTCATCGCGATCGCGGCCGTCGCCCGGCTCGCGCGGATCCGATGAACACGGGGTGTTCGCGCGCGATGGGCGCTTGGGTCGCGCGTGCGCGGCCGATGACACTGGCGGGGGTGCGCGCCGATGACCGCATCGACGGTTCGTGGCCGATGACCGTGGCGGGGGTTCGCAGCCGGTGACGCGCGCCGTCCTTCTCGCCGGCGCCGCCGGGGCGCTCGCCGCGCCGGCGCTGATCGACCTGCTGCTCGGGCTGCGAGCTCCGCGGTGGCGGGGCGGGCGTGTCGCGGTTGCGCTGCTCGCGCGGCTCGGGCGTGGCTTCGGGGCGCGGGCGCCGCGCGGGCTCGGGCAGCGGATCGCCGCCTCTGGGCTCGACGTGACGGTGCACGACGTCATGGCCGTGAAGGTCGGTGCCGCTCTGGCCGGCCTTGCCGTCGCGCTCGCGCTGCTGCCCGCGGCGCCCGGCCGCACGGGCATCACGCTGCTCGTCGCCGCCCCGGCCGCGGGCTTCCTCGCGCCCGACGGATGGATCCGCCGGCGCACACGATCCCGCGCCCGCGCGATGGAGACCGAGCTCGCCGATGTGCTGGACCTCCTCGCGGTCGCCGTCGCCGCCGGCCTGGCGCCGGGGCGGGCGCTGGCCGAGGTGGGGCGCCGCCATCCCGGGGTCCTCGCGGCCGAGCTGCGGAGGGCTGCCGCACTCGCCGCACTCGGGATCCCGCGCGCGGAGGCCTACGGCGAGCTCGAGCGGCGCTGCCCTGCCGCAGGGGTGCCGGCGGTTGTCTCCGCGCTCGGTCGCGCCGATCGCCACGGCGCCCCGCTCGTCCCCGCGCTCGCCGCCGAGGCGCGCGCAGCCCGCGCCCGCGCCGCGCAACGCTCCGCCGAGGCCGCGGCGCGCGCGGGACCTCAGATCCAGCTCGTCGTCGCCCTGCTGCTCGTGCCCGCCGTGCTGCTGCTCGTCGCGGCGGCCCTGATCCCGGCGATCGTGCCTGCGTGAGCACGCCGTCCCCCAGGGCGACGCGCGTTGCTCAGCGCAGCCCGGCGGCGAAGCGGGCGGTGTTCTCGGCGATGCCGACGGCGATCACCGTGTACGCCTCGAGGAACCGGCGGTCGTCGGCGGATCCCAGATGGTCGCCCTTCAGCTCGAGCATCTGGGGCACCGACACGAGCAGGCTCGGCTCCGTACCGACGAGCTCCATGGCGTCGGCGTACAGATCGGTGTCGCCGAGCCGGTCGTCCTTGCCGAGCGCCGCCTCCGCGGCCGCTGCGCCGGAGGTCGCGACCACGAGCCCGGCCCCGCGGGCGAGGACGATCGGGCGAGGCGACCCGTCGGCGTCGATCGCGAACGCCTGCTCGGCGCCCTCGATCTCCACTGGCCGCGCGACCGCCCCGCTCGCCTGCTGGATGGCGCCGACGATACGGCCGAAGGCATCGGAGGCACGGCGGTCGTCGGTCGGCTGGATCACGAGGCCGCCGTCGACCGTCTCCGGCGTCGTGCCGCGCACGAAGAAGCCGGTGTGGCCGATCCAGTCGAGCAGGTCGCGGTCGAGGTCGAGGCCGAGCTCGCTGCGCAGCTGCCCGCGGATCGCGACGCCGCCGAGGGCGCCTCCGACACGGTCGATGGCGTCTCGCAGCGTCGTCCCGACGTCGCCGGCGCCGAACGCCGCCCAGCTGTCACCGGGCAGCTCCTGCAGCAGCGGCGTGCTCTGTGCCGGCAGCATCTCGCCGGCCTGCATCTCGAGCTCGAGCCGGTCGCCGTTCGCCACGAACGCGCCCGCGACCTGCGGCAGCTCGCCGCCCGAGGCGAGCGAGCGCAGCTGCCCCAGCACCGGATCCTCGCGCGCGGCCATGTCCAGCAACTTCGTCGTGTCCGCCCAGAACAGGGCGAGCCGCTCGCCGGGCAGAGCCTCGACGGCGTCCGTGTATTCGCCGGCGTCGGCGAGTGAGTCGCCCTCGGCGGCGTCGACCGTCCGCTTGTACAGCGCCTCCGGCCCGATCGCGACGAAGTCTTCGACGACGCCGGCCGCCACCCCGTCCGGGTCCACGAGGTAGTCGCTGTCGCGGTACGAGCGATCGGTGACCTCGTGCCCGCCTCGCGCCAGCATCGCCTCGAGCGATTCGCGCGCAGCGTCGGTGTCGGTCGCCGCCAGCAGCACGACGACCGGTTCATCCGCGCGGGCCGACGGCTGTGTCCACACCGCCGTGCGCTCGCCGAGCCACGGCGCGATGTCGCGCTCGTACTCGATCTCCTCGCCCTGAGCCGTCGTCAGGCTCTCCACCATCCGGCGGATCTGAGCCTCCGGATCGTCGGTCACCAGCACCTTGGCCGCGGCATCGAGCGCGTCGTCGCGCAACTCGCCCTCGGGGCGAACGACCGCCTCGGCGTAGAAGTGCGCGTCGGCCGGGACCACGGAGGCGGGATCGCCCTCGCCGCCGGCGCCGGCTCCACCACAGCCCGCGACGAGCAGGACCGCGACGAGCGCGGCGACACGTATCAGCACGCCCCACAAGGCCCCACGAAAGCTACCTGCGCCCGCAAGCCGACGTGCAGGTCGAGCAGGTGCAACCGGGACTGCAAGGTCCGACGCCCGTGCGCGTTCGCTCCATCCCTCCGAGAAATCCCTGCAAACCTGCGATTTCAAGGACACCGATGTGACCGCATTCAAGCCGAGTGGGAGAAATGAAGAGATTTGTGTTGCAGAGTGGGACGTAGTGGAGTAGGTTGCCGTCGCAAGCCGATCCGGGGTGGCGGGGCTCCTCCCACTCCGCCTCCCCGGATCGACTGAACCTTCGCCACGAGTCGGACATATGAGCCTTGGCCTTTCACGGCACCTTCGAACACTCGCTCGACGCCAAGAACCGGCTGACGGTCCCGGCGAAGTTCCGCGCCGCGCTCGCCGGCAGGGTGTTTCTCGTCCGCGGCGTCGACCCCTGCATCTCGCTCTATCCGGAAGCGACGTACACGGCCCTGACCGAGTCGGCGCTGTCCGGCCTGAACCCGTTCGAACCCCAGGCGCGCGAGCTCAAGCGGATGTTCTACGGCAACGCGACCGACATGGAGCTGGACTCGGCCGGCCGCGTGATGCTGACCCCGCGCCACCTGGAGCACGCGGGCATCGACCGCGAGGTCGTCATCACCGGCGCCGGCGACTGCCTCGAGCTCTGGGACCGCTCGGCCTGGGAGGCCTACGACCGCGACCTGTCGCAACGGGCGCCTGACCTCACCGCATCTCTTGGCCATCCTGCTTGACATGCCACGCACCCACGTCCCGGTCCTGGCGGGCGAGCTGATCGAGGCGCTCGACCCGCGACCCGGTCAGGTCGCGGTCGACTGCACGCTCGGCGCCGCCGGGCACGCTCGGCTGGTCGCGGAGCGCCTCGGGCCGTTCGGAACGCTGATCGCGATCGACCGCGACCCGCTCGCCGAGAAGGCGTTCGCCGAGCTGGCCGCGGATCTGCCGTGCGCGACCCGCTTCATCCGCGCCGACTTCGAGCACGGCCTGCGCGCGCTGGCGGAGGAGGGCGTCGAGGCCGATCTCGTGTACCTCGACCTCGGGATGTCGTCGATGCAGGTCGACACGCGCGAGCGCGGCTTCTCGTACGCGTACGACGCGCCGCTCGACATGCGGATGGACCCGGACCAGGAGCTGACGGCGGCCGAGCTGGTGAACACGTGGGACCGCCGCCGCGTCGCGCGCGTGCTGCGGGAGTACGGCGAGGAGCGGTACGCCGAGCGGATCGCCGGCCAGATCGTCCGCCGCCGTCCGCTCACCACGACGTTCGAGCTGGTCGACGCGATCACCGCCGCGATCCCGGCTCCCGCCCGGTTCGCCGGCGGCCATCCGGCCAAGCGGACCTTCCAGGCGATCCGGATCGCCGTCAACGACGAGCTCGCCCAGCTCGACGCGGCACTGCCGCTCGCGTGGGACGTCCTCGCCGTCGGCGGGCGTCTGGCCGCCATCTCGTTCCACTCGCTCGAGGACCGCCGCGTCAAGCGCTTCATCGCCGGCAAGGCGCGCGGCTGCATCTGCCCGCCCGACCTGCCGATCTGCGGCTGCGGCCGCACCCCCGAGGCGGAGCCGGTGTTCCGCCGCTCGGTGGCGCCGACGCACGGCGAGGTGGCCGACAACCCGCGCTCGAAGTCGGCCCGCCTGCGGGCCGCCCGCAAGCTCAGGGAGGAGCCCTAGATGCCGCAGACCGCACCCCGCACGCGCCACGCGCGACCGCGACAGCGGCCGCGTCCGGCGCCGGCACGGCCCCGCCGCGTCTCCGGGCCGCTGCGTCCGGCGCCCGCCGCCGGTGCGGCGGTTCGGCGCGGCACGACCGGCGTCTTCGAGCGCATCCGCGCGCTCCCCGAGACCCGGTTCGTCGACGGCCTCCTGCGCGGCCGGGCGTGGATCTGGCTGATCGGCCTGCTGCTCGGCGGGATCGTCGCCATGCAGGTCTCGCTGCTCAAGCTCAACGCCGGGATCTCGCGCGCCGTCACCACGAGCGCGACGCTCGAGCGCCAGAACGCCGACCTCGAAGCCGGCATCGCGCGCCTGTCGTCCGGCGACCGCGTGCGCGCCGAGGCGCTCAAGGAGGGCATGGTGTCGCCCCTGCCGGGCGGCGTCGAGTACCTCACCGCCCGCGGGGAGCGTGACGCGACCCGCGCTGCCCGCCGCATGCAGCCGCCGAGCGAGGAGGCTTCGTCGATCATGGCGCACGGCGGCCGCGAGCCGGCCGCGCCGGTGACCGTGCCGACGGCGACCGACTCTGCCGCGACCGACCCGGCGGTGGTCACGACCACCGATCCAACGGCCACGACCGCCGCGCCGGCCGTCGCGGTCGACCCGGCCACCGGCGCCGTCGCGCCCGGCCAGGGGTAGGTCGGTGCGGCTGATCGAGCGCCGCATCGGCTTCCTGTTCGCCGTCTTCCTCACCCTTCTCGCCCTCGGAGTCGTACGCGTGGGCTGGCTCGGGGTCGTCAAGGCCGGCACCCTCAAACAGGCGGCCGTGACCCAGCAGGAGGCCGACCTCGCGGTTCCCGCGCGACGCGGCACGATCATCGACCGCGATGGCACCGAGCTCGCGGTCTCGCAGCCCGCGGTGACGATCGCCGCGACGCCGTACCTGGTCGAGGACGCGCCCGCCGTCGCCGCCCGCCTCTCGCGGGTGCTCCGCAAGCCGGAGGACCAGCTCCTGCGCCAGCTCGCGCGCCGTGACACAGGCTTCGCCTACGTCGCCCGGCACGTCAGGCCGGCCCGCGCCAGGCGCGTGCAGCGGATGGAGATCGCCGGGCTCGAGTTCATCCCCGAGTTCCAGCGCATCTATCCACGCGGGTGGATGGCGTCGCAGCTGCTCGGCGTCACCGGCACCGACGGCAACGGCCTCGCCGGGCTCGAGTACTCGCTCGACGAGCATCTCGCCGGCCAGGACGGCGCACGCCGCCTCACCAAGGACGCGCTCGGCGACGCGATCGAGCTGCGCGAGACCAAGCGCACGGTCCCCGGCACCGACGTGGAGCTGACGCTCGACGCCAACGTCCAGGATCGCGCCGAGGAGGTCCTGGCCGAGGTGGGGAAGGAGTGGAAGCCGAAGGGCGCCACCGCGATCGTGATGGACCCGCGCGACGGCGGGATCCTGGCGCTCGCCAACTGGCCGCGCGTGAACGCCAACGCGCTCGGCGACGCGCCGGGCTACGCCCGCCAGAACCGCGCGATCGGCGCCACCTACGAGCCCGGCTCGACGTTCAAGGCGTTCACGGTCGCGGCCGCCCTCGAGGAGGACGAGGTGACGCCGAACACGAGCTTCGACGTGCCGCCCTCGATCAAGGTCGCCGACCGCGAGATCGGCGAGGCGCACGACGCCGGCTACCGCAGGCTGAACACGCGCCAGATCCTCGAGCAGTCATCCAACGTCGGCTCGATCATGATCGGCCAGCGGCTCGGCGCCGAGCACTTCGACAAGTGGGTCCGGCGCTTCGGGTTCGGGAGCCCGACCGGGATCGATCTGCCCGGCGAGGAACAGGGCATCCTGCTCGACCTCGACGACTACTCGGGATCCTCGATGGGCAACCTGCCGATCGGCCAGGGCCTCGCCGTGACCCCGATGCAGATGGCGGTCGGGTACTCCGCGATCGCCAACGGCGGGATCCTGCGGCCGCCGCACATCGTCGAGCGCGTCGGCGCGCGTGCAGCGGCGAAGCCGAAGGGCCACCGGGTGATCTCGGCCGCCACCGCCGCCACCGTGCGGCGGATGCTCGAGGGCGTGCTCGGCCCCGGCGGCACCGCGTCCGGCGCCGCGATCGACGGGTACGTGCTCGGCGGCAAGACCGGCACGGCCGAGAAGCCCGACGAGTACGGCGGCTACTCGAAGACCAAGTTCGTGTCCTCGTTCGTCGGCTTCGCGCCGGCCAAGCGGCCGAAGCTGCTGGTCGCGGTGATGGTGGACGAGCCGCAGGGGGACATCTACGGCGGCACGGTGGCCGCGCCGGCGTTCCAGGAGATCACGAGCTTCGCGCTGAACTACCTGCGGATTGCGCCGTAGGCCTGAACCGTGATTCACTTCTAGGGTGCCCTACCGTCCCACCGACCGCACGCGCGCCCGCCTGGCGGCCGCCCGCGAGCGGATCGTCGACGCCGCACTGGACCAGCTCGCCGAGGGCGGCTACGCGTCGGCTTCGGTGGTGAACGTCGCCCGCCGCGCCGGAGTCGCGACCGGCACCGTGTATCGCCACTTCCCCTCCAAGGCCGACCTCTTCGCCGAGGTCTTCCGCCGCGCCAGCCAGCGCGAGGTCGACGTGCTGCGCGCCATGACCGACCGCGAGGAGCCCGTCGAGCACCGGCTGGCCGCGTGGGTCGAGGCGTTCGTGCGGCGCGCGCTGGCCGAGCCGACCAGGGCGTACGCGCTGATCGCCGAGCCCGTCGACCCGGCGGTGGAAGCGGAGAGGCTCGCCTTCCGCCGCGCCTACGCGGACCTGTTCGAGAAGGCCCTCCACGACGGCGTCCAGCGCCAGGAGCTGGCCCCGCTCGACGCCCGGCTCACCGCCGCCGCGATCGTCGGGGCGCTGGCCGAGGCGCTGGTCGGCCCGCTCCAGCGCCGCGACCAACCCGCCGGCGCGCTCGTCGCCGGCCTCCAGACCTTCGTCCTCCGATCAGTGGGAATCACCGCGCATGCCGACGCTCACGCATGACGTCCTCAACCAGCCCGTCCCGTTCGAGGACGTCAACCTGTTCGAGACCGACCTCGCCCTCCAGGAGGCGCTCGAGCGCGAGGGCGCGGGTTGGGCGGTCGACCGCGCGCGCGACACCGGCGCCGTAGCCGGCTCCGCCGAGGCGCACGAGCACGGCCGCCGCGCCGAGCGCAACGAGCCGCGCCTGCTCACGCACGACCGCTTCGGGCACCGGATCGACCGCGTCGACCTCGACCCGAGCTGGCACTGGCTCCTGCGCGGCGCGGTCGAGCGCGAGATCCACTCGCTGCCGTGGCGCGACCCGCGGCCCGGCGCCCACGTCGCCCGCGCCGCGCTCGAGCTGCTGTGGACGCACGCCGACGCCGGCGTCATGTGTCCGGTGTCGATGACCTACTCGGCGATCCCGGCGATCCGCCACAACGAGCACCTCGCCGCCGAGTGGGAGCCGCGGCTCACGCTCCCGGACTACGACCGCGGCGCCCTCTGCGGCATGGCGATGACCGAGAAGCAGGGCGGCAGCGACGTGCGCGCCAACACCACCCGCGCCGAGCCGGCCGGCGACGGCTGGTACGAGCTCACCGGCCACAAGTGGTTCTGCTCGTACCCGCCGTGCGAGGTGTTCCTCGTCCTCGCCCAGGCGCCCGCCGGTCTGTCCTGCTTTCTGCTCGAGCGCGGTGCGGGGATGGAGTTCCAGCGCCTCAAGGACAAGCTCGGCACCCGCTCCCTGCCCTCCAGCGAGGTCGAGTTCCGCGGCGCGGCGGCGCGGCTGCTCGGCGAGGAGGGCCGCGGCGTGGCGACGATCATCGAGATGGTCACGCACACCCGCCTGGACTGCGTGATCGGGAGCGCGGCCGGGATGCGGCGCGGCGTCGCCGAGGCCGTCCACCACGCCCGCCACCGGAGCGCGTTCGGCAAGCGGCTGGCCGACCAGCCCGCGATGGTCAACGTGCTGGCCGACCTCGCGATCGAGTCGGAGGCCGCCACCGCGACCGCCCTGCGGCTCGCGCGCGCCTACGACGAGAACGACACGCCGCTGCGCCGCTTCGCCACCGCCGTGCTCAAGTACTGGATCTGCAAGCGCGCCACCCCGCACGCCGCCGAGGCGCTCGAGTGCCTGGGCGGCAACGGCTACGTCGAGGAGTCGCCGATGCCGCGCCTGCTCCGCGACGCGCCGCTGAACGGCATCTGGGAGGGCTCCGGCAACGTCATGAGCCTCGACGTGCTGCGCGCGCTGGCGCGCGAGCCCGAGGGCCTGCCGGCCTTCCTGGCCGAGTGCGAGCTGGCCCGCGGCGGCAACCCGAGGCTCGACGCCCACCTCGACACCCTGCAGCCGCCGGTCGACGAGTGGTCGGCGCGCCGCGGCGTCGAGGACCTCGCGCTGGCGTTCCAGGCCTCGCTGCTGGTCCGCCACGCCCCGGCCGCCGTCGCGGACGCGTTCTGCGCCGGCCGGCTCGGCGAGGCGCGCGGCCGGGTGTTCGGCACGCTGCCCGCCGGCGTCGACGGCAACGCCATCGTGGAACGAGCGCTGGCGACTTAGAGCGTCAGTGCAGGGGACATACGAGCCGCGGCAGCTCGCCCGCCTCGCCCGGCTGCTCGGCCTGCCAGTACACGCCGGCGAAGGCGACGAGCGTGATCGCGACCCCGACCAGCAGCTCGCGCATGCGCCGGCTCACGCGGTCGCCAGCCGCGTCGCGGGCCGCTCGCTGATCGGCAGGTGGACGATCGCAGCGGCCATCCCGAGGGCGATCGACAGCCACCACATCAGGTCGTAGGCGCCGGTCGCGTCGTAGACCGCGCCGCCGAGCCACACGCCGGCAAAGGCGCCGACCTGGTGGCTGAGGAACACGATGCCGAACAGCAGGCCGAGGTGCCGCGTCCCGAACATGAGCGCGATCAACCCGGACGTGAGCGGCACGGTCGAGAGCCAGAGCAGCCCGAGCGCCGCCGAGAACAGCAGCACCGTCGCGGGCGTCGCGGGCAGGAGCACGAACAGCGCGAACGCCGCCGCGCGCGAGGCATAGATCGCGCTCAACAGCAGACGCCGGCTGTAGATGCCGCCGAGGATGCCGGCGCCATACGCGCCGATCACGTTGAAGAGGCCGATCAGCGCCAGCGCCCACGCCGCCAGGGCGGTGCCCAGGCCGAGCTCGGTCAGGTACGGCGGCAGGTGGGTGGAGACGAACGCGATGTGGAAGCCGCACACGAAGAACCCGCTGGTGAGGAGCAGGTAGCTCGGGTGCGTGAGCGCCTCGCGGATCGCCACCGAGCTCGACTGGGCGGATCCGTCCGTCGTCTCGCCGCCGCTCAGCGCCACCGCCAGCACGGGCACGAGCGCGACGCAGCCGGCGATCAGCACGAGTGCCGTCGCCGGGCCGTAGGAGCTGATGAAGCCCTGGCCGAGCGGCGCGAACACGAACTGGCCGAGCGAGCCCATGGCGGTCGCGAGGCCCATCGCCCACGAGCGCCGGTCCTCGGGCACGAGCCGCGCAAAGGCCGCGATCACGATCGTGAACGAGCCGCCGGAGAGCCCGAGCCCGACCAGCACGCCGCCGCTCAGCGCCAACGTGGAGCCGGTCGTGCTCGCCGACATCAGCGCGACGCCGACCGCGTAGACCGCACCGCCGGCCGCGAGCACGCGAGCGGCGCCGTAGCGGTCGGCGATCGCGCCCGCGAACGGCTGCCCGATGCCCCACAGCAGGTTCTGGACCGCGATCGCCAGTGCGAACGTCTCGCGATCCCAGCCGCGCAGCTCCGACAGCGGCTCGGTGAAGAGCCCGAAGCTGGTGCGCGCCCCGAACGTGATCAGCGCGATCAGGCACCCGGCGACGATGACGACGTTGCGGGTGCGCCACCACGGGGTCACCGGCCGGAACCTAGCAGATGTGGTTCAATGGTTGAACCGTGCCGCTCGGAAGGGACTACGCGACGCAGGCGTGCTCGCTCGCGCGCTCGCTCGAGATCGTCGGCGAGCGCTGGACGCTGCTGATCCTGCGCGATCTCTTCATGGGCATCCACCGCTTCAGCGACCTGCACGCGCACCTGGACATCCCGCGCGCGGTGCTCGCCGCGCGCCTCGCGGCGCTGGTCGAGCAGGGGATCGCCGAACGCCGCCCCTACCGCGCGGATCGGGCCGAGTTCCACCTCACGGCCGCCGGTCGCGAGCTGTGGCCGGTCCTGCACGGCCTGATCGTCTGGGGCGACCGCCACCGCCCGGTGGACGGCGGCCCGCGGCGGCTGTTCGCGCACGCGGCCTGCGGGACTCCGCTGGCTCCCGGCGGCGACTGTCCCGCTTGCGGGATCACGCCCGATCCGTCCGAGGTCGAGACCCGCCCGGGGCCGGGCATCGACCCGGCCCGGCGCCACGACCGCGTCAGCCGCGCGCTGCGGCAGCCGCACCGGCTGCTCACACCTTTGGCTGTCTGGACCGGCGTCCTGACGCGCTCGTAGACTGCGCGCGGATGACCGTCCGAGACTTGCTCGGCGATGGGCCGGCGGTCGAGATCGGCGGCCTGGCCTACGACAATCGCGCGGTGGAGCCCGGCTCGCTGTTCTTCTGCGTCCCAGGGTTCACGCGCGACGGCCACGACTTCGCCGCCGACGCGGTGGCGCGCGGCGCGGCCGCGCTGGTCGTCGCGCGGCCCGTCGACGCCGGCGTCCCGGAAGTGCGGGTCGACGACGTCCGCGCCGCGATGGCGACGGCCGCCGCCCGCTTCTACGGGGACCCGACGGCGTCGCTGCCCGTAGTGGGGGTGACGGGCACCAACGGCAAGACCACGACGGCGTACATCGTCCGCGCGCTGCTGGAGGCGGCGGGGCGGCAATGCGGCCTGCTCGGCACCGTGACGTCGGTGGTGGGGGGCATCGAGCGGCCCACGATCCGCACCACGCCCGAGGCGATCGACCTCCAGCGCACCTTCCGCGAGATGCTCGACGGCGGCGACCGCGCGTGCGCGATGGAGATCTCCTCGCACGCGCTCGAGCTGCGGCGGGCAGACGGCGTCCACGTCGCCGTCGCGATCTTCACCAACCTGACGCAGGACCACCTCGACTTCCATCCGACGATGGAGGACTACTTCGTCGCCAAGCGGCGCCTGATCGAGTCACCGCTGACGAGCGTGCGCGTGGTCAACCTCGACGATCCGTACGGCAGCCGGCTGGCCGGGGAGTTCTCCGACGCGGTGACGTTCGCGATCGACGCTCCGGCCATGTATCGCGCGGTGGACGTCGACGTCGGGTTCTCCGGCACGGATTGCAGGTTCGAGACGCCGGAGGGCGCCTTCGACGTGCGCGTGCCGCTCCCGGGGCGCTTCAACGTCTTGAACGCTCTGGGGGCGTGGGCGGCGGTGCGGGCGCTCGGGGTCCCGGTCACGGGGCTGCCGGAGTCGGTGCGCGTGCCGGGCCGGTTCGAGCCGGTCGACGAAGGCCAGCCGTTCGCGGTGCTGGTCGACTACGCGCACACGCCCGACTCGCTCGAGAACGTCCTGCGAGCGGCGCGCGAGCTGGCGGACGGCCGCGTGATCGCGGTGTTCGGGGCGGGTGGCGACCGCGACCGCGGCAAGCGGCCGCTGATGGGGGAGATCGGCGCCCGGCTCGCGGACGTCTGCCTCGTCACCTCCGACAACCCGCGCTCGGAGGATCCGGAGGCGATCATCGCGGAGATCCTGGCGGGCGCGGGCCGGGAGGTGGAGCACGACGTCGACCGGCGGCGCTCGATCGCCCGCGCGATCTCGCTGGCGGCGCCCGGCGACGTGGTGGTGATCGCCGGCAAGGGGCACGAGCAGGGCCAGGAGTTCGCGGGCGGGCGCAAGGAGCCGTTCGACGACGTGACGGTCGCCCGCGAGGCGCTGCGCTCGCTCCTACCCTCGTCCGGCGCCGCGCCACGCGTCTCGTCCGGCGTCGATGCGCCACCGGTTTCGTCGCGCCAGGGCGAGCCCCATGGGTGAGGTCCTGATCGCGGGGACCGCCTCGCTGCTGATCTGCGTCTTCCTCTCGCCGAAGTTCATCGAGTTCCTGCGCGAGCGCGAGTTCGGTCAGCAGATCCGCGAGGACGGGCCGCAGGAGCACCACGCCAAGGCGGGCACGCCGACGATGGGCGGCATCATCATCTTCACCGCGATCGCGGTCCCCTTCCTGCTGCTGACGAACCGCGACCCGCGCTCCCTGGCCGTGTTCGGCGTCGCGATCGCGTGCGCGCTGCTCGGCTTCGCCGACGACTACACGAAGCTCGTCAAGCGCCGGTCGCTCGGGCTCCGGGGGCGGACGAAGCTGATCGTCACGGTGCTGATCGCCATCGGCCTCTGGATCGTGGCGCGCGAGAGCGCCGATCTGGGCGACACGTTGAACCTGCGGATCGTCGACTACCAGATCGATCTCGGCTACCTGTATCCGGTGCTGATCTACCTGGTGGTCGCGGGCACGACCTCGGCGGTCAACCTGACCGACGGGCTCGACGGCCTGGCCGCCGGCTGCGCGGCGATCGTGCTGCTCGCCTACATCGCGATCACTTTCACGACACGCCAGGAGGACCTCGCGCTGGTCGCCGGCTGCCTGGTGGGCGCGTGCGTCGGCTTCCTGTGGTTCAACTCGTTCCCGGCCTCGATCTTCATGGGCGACACGGGGTCTCTGGGGCTGGGCGGCGCGATCGCGGCGATGGCGGTGATGACCAAGACCGAGGTGCTGCTGATCATCCTCGGCGGCATCTTCGTGATCGAGGCGCTGTCCGTCCTGATCCAGGTGTTCTCGTTCCAGACCTTCCGCAAGCGGGTGTTCCTGATGGCGCCGATCCATCACCACTTCGAGCTGCAGGCGTGGTCGGAGACGAAGATCATCCTGCGGTTCTGGATCGTGGCGTCGGTGTGCGCGGCGATCGGGTTCACCCTCTACCAGCAGTCGGTCGGATGAGGCAGCTCGTCTCCTCGGGCTCGACCTACGAGCGGGACATCGGGTACTCGCGCGCTGTGCGGGACGGCAACCGGGTCTGGGTGTCGGCGACTGCGGCCATCTCGCCCGACGGCTCGGTGGATCCGGACGCGGGGCGGCAGGCGGAGCGGTGCCTGGAGATCATCGAGGCGGCGTTGGCCGAGGCGGGCGCAAGGCCGGCCGACGTGGTCCGGACGCGCGTCTATCTGGTGGACGCGGCGGACGGCCCGGCGGTGGGGGCGGTGCACGGGCGCGCGTTCGGCGACGTGCGGCCCGCGAGCGCGTTCATCGTCGTGTCGGGCTTCCTCGACCCGCGCTGGCGGGTGGAGATCGAGGCCGACGCCGTCGTCTCCTAGCCGAGTTTCGCCGCCGCCACGCGGTCGTTCAGCTCGGCGCGGTCGACGCCGGCCTCCTTCAGGGCGCGCGGCACCGTCCCGGCCTCGGCGCGGAGCAGGGCGAGGAGGATGTGGCCGGAGCCGATCCGCTTGTCGGCGCGGACGAGCGAGATCCGCAGCGCGTGTTCGAGCGCGCTCTTCGCGCCCGCGGCCATGCGCGGCTTCGCCGAGGGGCGGGCCGGCGGGAGGTCGAAGTCGCCGATCGAGATCCCGACCGCCATCAGGCTCCGCTCGCGCTCGGCGTCCAGCGCCTCCAGCACGTCGTCGTGACCGAGCCCGGCCTCGGCCAGCGCCTCGCCGGCCGGGGTGGTCTGGTCGAGCCGGGTGAGCGCCAGCAGCAGGTGCTCCGGCTCGATCGCGGGGCTGCCGAGCGCGCGAGCCTCAGCCTCCGCTGCCACGACCACAAGCCTCGCCTCGCGGGTGAATCGCTCGAACATCACCGCTCCCTGGGTTCGGCGCCGACGGGCTGCATCAGCGCTTCCTCGCGGCCACACCATCGGCCTTCAACCGCTTGGCGTGCTTCTTGTGCACGGCCTGTCGCGTGACGCCGAGCGCCTCCGCGATCAGCGCCCACGTCCAGCCGTCCCGCACCGCGCGCTCGACCTCGGAGTCCTCGAGCCGGTCGGCGAGCCGGCGCAGGGCGACGACCGCGGCGAGGCCGTCGGCAGGATCGCGCGGGAGATCGAAGTCGGTCGGCTGCATCGTGCTTCGGGCGCCTGGTCGTTCGGTCGCGCCGTCGTTTGGTCGCCTCGTGAGTCAGTCGGTCGCCTCGTTAGTCACGGACGCGGCAGCGACGGGTCACTAGCAACCCGAGTTGACAAGCTAGCCGTTGTCAACCTAGGTTGCGCACGACCGACCCGCACTTCGCCACGAGTCTGTGCCGATTACGTGCCAATCGACGCGCTCCAGCCCGGTTT
>CAWKIT010000002.1:0-43201 GCA_963849695.1 uncultured Solirubrobacteraceae bacterium | reverse complement strand
GGCAGTGCAGGTTCAGCCGAGCAGATAGCGGCCGGACAGTGCGACCTCGGCAACCGCCTCGATGCCCACGACCTCGCCGTCGACGCGGACCTCCCGACCGTCGGCGGTCACCTCGACGGTCGCGAGCCGGTCGTTGCGCACCATGTCGGCGGCGCTCACGTCCCGGCACCCCTTGACGATCGAACGGCGCCGGGTCGTCGGCAGCTCGGTGTCCGCCGCGGCCGCGGACGTGAACGCGACCGCGACGCGGCCCGGGGCCGCGCCGACGCCGGCGACCTGCCGGCGGAGCGTGACGGGCTCGCAGAGCATCGTCGTCGCGTTCGCGTCGCCGCTGGCGCCCCACGCCGCCATCCCGCACTTGACGACGAGCTCGGGACGCACGCCGAACAGCTCGGGTCGCCACAGCACGCAGTCGGCGAGCCGGCCGACGGTGAGCGCCCCGACGTCATGCGAGAGCCCATGCGTCAGCGCGGGGTTGATGGTCACCTTCGCCAGATGGCGCAGGACCCGCGCGTTGTCCGCGGGTCCGGGCTCGGCGCCGCGAACGCGCCGCATGACGTCGGCGTTCTGGAACGCCCGGCGCACGACCTCGCCGGCCCGGCCCATGCCCTGGCTGTCGCTCGAGAGCATGTGGACGATCCCGAGGTCGTGCAGCACGCCCTCGGCCGCCATCGTGCCGGGCCGGACCCGGGCGCGGATCGCCTCGCGGTCGCCGGCGATGGCGCCGGGCTCGAGAACGTGGACGGCGGCGACCATCGCCGCGTGCTCGGCGGCCGTGTCGATCCCGAACGGCACGGTCGGGGTGGTCGAGGACGTGAGGATGTGCTGCCTGCCCGCGAGCCGCAACAGGTCCGGTGCGTGGCCGCCGCCGGCGCCCTCGATGTGAAAGGCATGGACCGTCCGCCCCGCGAACGCCGACAGCGTTCCCTCGACCGAGAGAACCTCGTTGAGGCCGTCCGTGTGGATCGCGAGCTGCACGTCGTGCCGGTCGCAGACCCCGAGCGCCGTGTCGATCTGCGCCGGTCCCGCCCCCACGTCCTCGTGGATCTTCAGCCCTCCCCCACCCGCCCGGAGCATCGCCTCGACGGGCTCGTGCCGCGCCGACGAGCCGCGGACCAGGAGGCACGCGTTGACGGCCGTGCCCTCCAGCGCCGCCCACGTCACCGCCAGGCCCTCCTCCGGGTTCGTGCCGAGGTTCCAGACCGGCCCGTAGTCCTGGCTGACCATGGTGGTCACGCCGCCGGTCAGCAGGGCGTCGGTCACCTGCGGCGACAGCCAGTGGACGTGGGTGTCGATGGCCCCCGGCGTGACGATCATCCCGGTCGCGTCGAGCACCGCGGTCGTCACGTCGAGGACGACGCCGACGTCGTCCATCGTGTCGGGGTTGCCGGCGCGGCCGACGCTCACGACGCGCCCGTCGCGCACGCCGAGGCTCGCGTACCGCACGCCGAGCAGCGGGTCGAGGATCAGCCCGCCCGTGATCGCGACCTCGACCCCGCCACGCTCGGCGCGCACGCCCAGCCCGTCGCGCATGGTGTTGCCGAAGCCGGGGACGAGCTGGTCCGGTCCGTGGACGTCGTCGCGCTCGGGCACGACTTCCAGGACGGTGTCGCCGAGCCGGACCGTCTCAGGCACCGCGGTACCCCTTCTCGCGGGCGAGCGCCAGCGCCGCCTCCTTGCTCCCCGGGGCGTCGAGCGGCCCGTCGACCAGCTCGCCGTGGCCGCGCACCACGCGCGCGCCGGCGATCGGCGACACGGCGACCTTGCGGGGCCGCCCCGGCTCGAAGAAGCACTTCGCGCGCGCGGGGAGCGCGAGCCGCATGCCCCAGGCGGCGCCGCGGTCGAAGCGCAGCGCCCGGTTCGCCTCGAAGAGGTGCAGATGGCTGGTCACCGCGATGGCGACCGCGCCCTCGTTGACCACCTCCAGCCACGCCACCGCGTCCTCGAGCCACGGGAGCTCGACCGCGGAGTCCTCCGCGCCGGGGGCGGGGCCGAGCGGGTCTTCCACGACGACGAGATGCCTCCCGTCGGCGAACAACGCCTCGACCTCGATGCGGCGCACGAGCGGCCGCACGCCGTCGAGCACGTCCTCCTCGCCCAGGATGTCGTACGCGCGCCGGGCTACCTCGGCGTAGCGGAGGCCGTCGCGGGCCAGCTCGCAGATGCCGTCGGCGATCACCGCCGTCGCCTCCGCCTGGTTGAGCTTGAGTCCCCGCCCTCGCCGCGCGCGTGCGAGCTCGGCGGCCAGGAAGAGCAGGAGCCGGTCCTGCTCGGCGGGGAGCAGTCTCACACCCCCTCCAGTGGAGGTGTGGCGGGCTGCTGCTGCGTGATGCAGTGGATCCCTCCGCCGCGAGCGAACAGCGGACGCGCATCGACGAGCTCGACGCGCCGACCGGGGTAGGCCGCCCCGATGATGGCGGCGGCCCGGGCGTCGGCCTCGGGCTCGCCGAACCCGCAGAGGACCACGCCGCCGTTGACGACCGAGTGGTTGACGTAGCTGTAGTCGACGGGCCCCGAGTCGTCGTGGGTCGCCCGCGGCGCGGGCACCTCGATCACCTTCAGCCGCCTGCCGCGCGCGTCGGTCTCGGAGCGCAGCAGCTCGGCGATCTCGCGGGTGACCGCGTGGTCGGGATGGCCGGGATCCTCCTGGAGGTGGACGAGCACGGTGCCCGGCGAGGCGAAGGTCGCGACGACGTCGACGTGCCCTCGCGTCCCGTACTCGTCGTAGTCGCGCGTCAGGCCGCGGGGAAGCCAGATGACGCGCTCGACCCCGAGCGTGCGGGCCAGCTCGGCCTCCACCGCCGCCGCGTCCCACCCCGGGTTGCGGTGCTCGTCCAGCTGCACGGTGCGCGTCACCAGCACCGTGCCCTCGCCGTCCACGTGCAGCCCGCCGCCCTCGTTGACCATCGGCGAGGAGATCACCCGGGCGCCGGCGCTCGCCGCCACGGTCTCGGCGATGCGCGCGTCAAGGCTCCAGCTCGCCCACTCCTGCGCGCCCCAGCCGTTGAACACCCAGTCGATCGCGCACAGGCGACCCCGCTCGTCGATCACGAACGTCGGCCCGATGTCCCGCATCCACGCGTCGTCGAGCGGGGCTTGGAGCACGTCGACGGCGGGACCGAGGTGCCGCGCCGCGTCGGCGGCCGCCGCCGGGTCCACGACCATCGTGACGGGCTCGAAGGCGGCGACCGCGCCCGCCACCGCGGCCCACGTGGCGCGCGCGAGCTCCGCCTCCTGCGGGTCGTCGCCGAGCGTGTAGCCCGACGATGGCCACGCCATCCAGGTCCGCGCATGGGGCGCCCATTCCGGCGGCATGCGAAGGACCGTATGGCGACGGTCGGCGATTTCGGCGAGTCGGCCGCCTGACACCCTTCCGCAACGGTACAGACACGAACCGGCGAACTTGCGCGTGATCGGCCGACCGTGCAGGATGCGCGCCGATGCCCGGGTCGGAAGGGACGGCGCTCGACGCCGCCACGCTCGACGCCGACGAGCAGCAGCTGGTCGACGGGGTCGCCGCGCGGCGCGACGACCTGATCGAGCTCGCCTGCCGGCTGATCGCGTTCGACACCACGAGCCGCTCGGGGCCTGAGGATCCGCCGCGCGAGGAGGCCGCGCTGCAGTCGCTGCTCGCCGACCGCCTGCGCGCGCGCGGCGCCGAGGTCGACCTGTGGGAGCCCGACCCGGGTGACGTCGCCGGCCACCCGCTGTCCGTGGAGGGACTGGGCTTCGAGGGACGCCCGCAGCTGGCCGCTCGCCTGCGCGGGAGCGGCGGCGGGAAGTCGCTGCTGCTGAACGGGCACATCGACGTCGTGCCGGCGCGCCGCGAGGACGGCTGGGAGCACGACCCGTTCGACCCGCAGGTGTCGGACGGGCGGATCGTCGGTCGCGGCGCCTGCGACATGAAGGGCGGCATCGCCGCCATGGTCATCGCCGCCGAGCTGCTCGCGGAGACGGGCGCGCTGCGCGGCGACCTCGTCGTCTGCACGAACACCGACGAGGAGTCGAGCGGGGTCGGCGGGCTGGCCTGCGCGCGCCGCGGCGTGACCGGCGACTACGCGATCGTCACCGAGCCGAGCTCGCTCGAGGTCTGGCCCGCCTGCCGGGGCACCGTCTACTGCACTATCGAGGTCCCGGGCCGGGCCGGGCACGCCGAGCAGGAGCACCCGCACTGGCGTGACGGCGGGGCGGTCAACGCGATCGACAAGGGCCGCTTCCTGCTCGACGGCGTGGACCGGCTGCGGCGCGAGTGGCGCACGCGCGCCGACCTCCAGCACCCGCTGCTCGATCCGCCGGACATCGTCCCGACGCGCTTCGTGGCCGACGCCGGGTGGCACGTGACGATCCCCGACCGGGCGTGCATCGACCTGTCCGTGCTGATCCTGCCCCAACAGGCCGACGCGCAGGGCTGGACGTCGGATGCCCAGGCCGAGGTCGAGGGGTTCCTGCGCCGCTGGTGCGAGACCGACTCGTGGCTGGCCGAGCACCCGCCGAGCTTCCGCTGGCACACGGAGGTCAACCCGTCCGACACGCCGGTCGACACGCCGAGCGTGCGCGCGCTGCTCGGCGCGAACGCCGCCCTCGGGCTGCCGGTCAAGCTCGGCGGTCTCGGGAGCTGGTACGACGGAGCGACGTTCGCGCTCGAGACCGGGACGCCGGCGCTCATGTACGGGCCGCGGGCGATCGACCGGGCGCACACGGTCGGGGAGTACGTCCCGATCGACGATCTCGTCGCCTGCGCGCAGGGCATCGCGGTGGCGGCCTGGCGGGTCTGCCGCTGATGTCGGTGCGCGCCGCCGTACTGGACGCACCCGGGGCGGCGGTCGAGATCGTCGACGTCGAGCTCGACCCCCCGCGGGCCGGGGAGGTCGAGGTGGCGATCGCGGCCGCCGGGGTGTGCGGATCCGACGTGCACGTCGTCGCGGGCGACTGGGAGGTGCCGACGCCGGTTGTGCTCGGGCATGAGGGCGCCGGCGTCGTCACGCAGGTGGGCGCGGGCGTCGACGACCTCGCGCCCGGCGACCACGTCGTCCTGTCGTGGGTGCCGCAGTGCGGGCGCTGCCGCCAATGCGAGGCCGGGCGGCCGTGGCAATGCGAGCTCGTCGCGACCGTCGTCGCCCCGGGCGGGGTGCTGCACGACGGCACCTCGCGCTGGCACGGCTACCACCACTACCTCGGCGTGTCGTCGTTTGCCGAGCGGGTCGTCGTGCCCCGCTCGGGAGCGGTGAAGATCCGCGACGACGCGCCGCTCGACGTCGTGGCCGTGGTCGGCTGCGCGGTGGCCACCGGCGTGGGCGCCGTGCAGAACACGGCGCAGGTCCAGCCCGGTGCGAGCGTCGCGGTCATCGGCTGCGGTGGGGTCGGGCTGTCCTGCATCCAGGGGGCGCGCCTGGCCGGCGCCGCCCGGATCGTCGCGTGCGACATCAACGCAGGCAAGTTCGAGGTCGCCCGAAGGCTGGGTGCGACCGACACCGTGACCGCGGGCGACGAGCTGCCCGATGCCGCGCCCGAAGGGCTCGACTACGTGTTCGACGCGATCGGCCGGATCGAGACGACCGAGCAGGCGATCGCCGCGCTCGGCCTCGGCGGCGCCGCCGTCGTCGTCGGCTTGCCGCCGACGGGCCGCACCGCTCGCTTCGACCCGCTTGCGCTCGCCGAGGCCAGCCAGCGGATCCTCGGCTCCAACTACGGCTCGGTCGATCCGCAGCTGGACATCCCGCGCCTGATCGACCTCTACATGGAGGGCGAGCTCGACCTCGACGCGCTCGTCTCCGGCCGCCGGCCGCTCGACGAGGCGGCCGACGCACTCGAAGACCTGGCCGCCGGCCGGGTGCTGCGCACACTGCTCATCAACGACGACCCACGGACAAGCGATGTCAACCAGCGCTGAAGTGCTCACGCCCCGCACGTCTGAGCCGGAGGTCCGCTTCAGGCGCGTGCTCGGCCTCCCCGCGCTCGTCTTCTTCGGGCTCGCGTACATGGTGCCTCTGACCGTCTGGACGACGTACGGCATCGTCACGACCTCGACCGAGGGCCACCTGCCGCTCGCCTACACGGTCACCACGATCGCGATGGGGCTGACGGCGTACAGCTACGGGCGGATGGTCCTCGCGCATCCCGTGGCGGGGTCGGCGTACACGTACGCCTCGCGTTCGTTCGGCCGTCCCCTGGGCTTCATGGTCGGCTGGGCGCTGCTGCTCGACTACATCTTCCTGCCGATGATCAACTACCTGCTCATCGGGCTGTACATGCAGGACTACTTCCCGAGCACGCCGCAGTGGATGTGGATCGTCCTCGCCGTGGCGCTCGTGACCGGCCTGAACATCCTCGGCATCAAGCTCCTGACGGGCATGAACTTCGCGTTCGTCTCCGCCCAGTTCGTCTTCGTCGTGGTGTTCGCGGTCATGGCGATCGTCGAGATCACCGGCGATGTGGAGGTCCAGTCGTTCACGGCGCCGTTCTTCGACTCGGGCACCGACCTCGGCCTCGTCTTCGCCGGCGCGGCGGTCCTCGCGCTGTCGTTCCTCGGCTTCGACGCCGTGTCGACGCTGTCCGAGGAGACCGACAACCCGCGCCGCAAGATCCCGATCGCGATCATGCTCTGCGCGATCGTCGGCGGCGGCGTGTACATCTTCCAGTCGTACCTCGGCCACCTGGCCTTCCCCGACTACGGCATCTTCGCCGACCGCCAGGACGTGGCGAGCGCCGACGTCATGACGGCGATCGGCGGCGACTTCCTCAACAGCTTCTTCACCGCCGCCTATGTGTCGGCCTGCTTCGCCTGCGCGATGGCGAGCCAGGCGAGCGTCTCGCGGATCCTCTTCGCGATGGGCCGCGACGGGAGCCTGCCGAAGCCGGTGTTCGCCCGCCTGCACCCGCGCTACCGCACGCCGGTGGTGGCGAACCTCGTCGTCGGCGCGTTCGGCCTCACCGCGCTCTTCATCAGCCTCAGCACCGTCGCGGCGATGATCTCCTTCGGAGCCCTGGCGGCCTTCTCGTTCGTGAACCTGTCGGTGATCAAGACCTACGTGATCGACGGGCACCGCCGCAGCGGCGCCGACCTCCTCAAGTACGCGGTCATCCCGTTCCTCGGCTTCGCGTTCACCATCTACCTGTGGACGCAGCTGTCCGACCTGACCTTCAAGGTCGGTCTCGGGTGGCTTGCCGCCGGCCTGCTCTACCTCGTCTACCTGACCCGCGGCTTCCGCAAGCCGCCGCCCGAGATGTACAGCGGCGACGAGGAGGAGCTCCCCGCGGCGACCAGGGCCTAGGTCGTCGCTCGCGCCAGGCGAGCGCGCACCCGCGCGGTCGTCTCGCGCTGTGCCGCCTCGAGCGCGGGATCGGTCGCGTCCGGCCACGAGGACACGATCGTCACGACCGTCTCCGCGGCCGCGTCGACCTCGACCAGCTGGCCGTGGATCCCGCGCGCCAGCGTGCCGCTGCCGCTACCCCACCACTGGTTGCGATAGCCATCGAACCCGGAGCAGGTCTCCGGAACCGTGCACCGCGCGAACGCACCCGCGTCGCCTCGCCCCAGCCGCCCGATCCAGGCCGCCGGGACGATGCCGCGCCCGCCGTCCGCGACGAGCGCGCCGAGCCGCGCGTAGTCGCGCAGCGTGGCGCAGAAGCCGCCGCCGATCGCCGCAGTCCCGGCCGGGTCCACCGTCAGCCGGGCGTCGTGTTCGGCGCCGATCGGGCCCCAGAGCTCGCCGGCGATCAGCTCGGCCAGCGGCGCGCCGCCGGCGCGCTCGGCGACGAGCCCGAGCAGGTCGGTGTTCGGCGTGGCGTAGTGGAAGCGCTCACCGTGCCGCCACTCGGCGGGGCCGATCGTCGGGAGGAACTCGAGGATGGTCCGCTCGTCGGCGCCCTCCACCGGCGGATGCCAGCCGCACGCGACGTCGTAGCGCCAGAAGTCGACCGCGTAGTCCTCGACGAAGTCGATTGCCGCCGTCATGTCGAGCAGGTGCTGCACCGTCGCGCCCGCGTAGCCGCTGTCGGCGACTTCCGGGACGCGCTCGGTGACCAGCTCCCCGGTGTCGAGCACCTCCCGGCCCGCGAGGCTTCCCACGAGCAGCCCGAGCACGGACTTGCCGACCGATTGGGAGAGATGCAGCGACGACTCGGTCATCTCGGCGCGGTAGTGCTCGGCGACGAGCCGCCCGCGGTGCACGACCGCCAGCCCGTCGACGTACGCCGCCTCCAGCAGCGGCTCTACGAGCTCGTCGATGTCGGCGGCCTCCCGCTCGAGCTGAGAGACCGGTCCGTCGCCGCGCGCGACGGGCACGGTGTCGACGACCTCGTCGACGTGCACGTACGCCCACCGGTTCCACGGGCCGACCTGCCACGACTCGAGCGGGATCTGCGCCGTCACGCGCGCATGGTCGCAGGTAGATCTGGCCAACACCGGCCGAGGCCGTCACTCCGTGGGCACGGCGATCACGCGGTCCACGTCCATGGCGCTCGCCGGGCGCAATCGCGTGCCGGTCACCCGCAGGATCGTGAACAGTGCCGGCGTCATGTCGCCGTAGCGGTCGATGGTGAAGTCGCCGAGGATGCTGTCCTGTTCGCGCGTGTCCTGCAGCTCGGCGAGCACGGAGGCGCGCGTGCCGTCGGAGCGGGCGATCGCCGCCAGCACGGTCTCGGTCGCTTGAGCGGCCTCCAGCACGCCGACCTCGTCCGCCCTGACGCCGAACTCGCGGACGAAGCGCTGTGCCGCCGGCGTGAGGTCCGGGGCGGAGGGCGACAGGTGGGGCACGACGACGTACAGGCCGTCGGCGGGCCGGCCGAGCGCGCGCAGCGTGTCGGGCTCCATGAAGCCGTCGCCCGCGAGCAGTGTCACGCGATTTCCCAGCCGCTTGCGCAGCGCCTCGATCAGGTCTCCGCCGCCGTAGGCGAGGGCGGTGCCGAGCACGACGCCGTCCGCGCCCGAGCGCTCGACCGCGGCCGCGACGGCGTCGCTTCGCGGCTCGTAGCCGACGCTGCGCACGCCGGCCACGTGGATGCCGAGCTCCGGCGCCGCTCGCTCGAACCCGTCGGTGAACAGCACGGCGCCGCTCTCATCGTCGTTGATCAGATAGACGCTCCGCAGCCCGAGCGATTTCGCAAGCCGCGCGAGCGCGACGCCCTGGAGGTCGCCGCTGCCGCTCAGGCGCACGAAGTTGCGTTCGCCGGTCGGGTAGTAGACGTCGGGCTCGCCGCGGTAGCCGTACGGCGCCGGCATGGCGAGCGCCCCGCCGCGCGTGAGGTTCGGCCACGTCGTCGTCGGCCCGACCAGTGCCAGCGGCCCGCCGCGGGCCCGGTTGAGGATCGGGATCATGATCTGGGCGCAGAACGAGTAGAACGGGCCGATCACCGCGACGAGCCGGTCTGCCGCCGCGAACGCGTTGGCGTTCGCGGCGCACCTGCGGAACTCGAACTCACCGCTCTGCGCCGTCGAGTCGTCGCACGAGCGGTAGCCGACCGTGTGCTCGCCCGCCCGGAACCCGTGGTCCTGGAGCACGAAGCGGATCGCGTCGACCATCGTCGGCGTGACGAGGTCGCTCGGCCCCCGCAGCGGCAGGTTCGAGGCGATCAGCACCTCCGGCCGCCCGCCCCCGGCGATCAACTCGCCGCAGGCGCTCGCCGGCAGCACCCCGCTCCTGGACCCGCCCGCGACGCTCACCCATGCCGAGCCGGCGCCGGCTGCGAGCGCCTGGGCGGCGCCGACCGGCACCCGCGCGGTGACCTGGTTGGTCGCCGGGGTCGACGCGCGAGACGGTGCTGTCGTTCCAGTTCGCCACCCACACCGCGCCGTCGCCGAAGGCGACGTGCCGTACGCCGGCGCCGACCTCGATCGTGCGCTCGATCGAGCTCGGTCCGGGCTCGACGCGCCACAGCACGCCCTCCTCGGAGGTCGCCCACACCGCCCCGCCGCCGACCGCGATCCCGAACAGGCGGTTGCTGCCGAGCTCGATCGCCTTGCGCATGCGGTTCGTGCGCGGGTCGATCTGCGAGATCGTGTTCTCCCCCGAGATCACCCACACGCCCACGTCGCCGGCCGCGATCGCCCCCGCCTCGTCCGGCCCCCGGACCACGGCGACGCGCCGGCCGCTCGCCGGATCCAGGCGCGAGACCGTGCTGTCCGTGTTGATCGCCCACACGGCACCCGCGCCGACGGCGATCATGGGAAACCCCTCGCTGCCAAAGTGATGCTCGCCGCGGGGGAGCCGCACCGTGCGCGTCTCCTCTCCCGTGGCGGGATCGACCCGCGACACGAAGTGCGTAGCGCCGGGCCCGCTACCGATCCACAGCGCCCCGGCGCCGGCCGCGATGTCCGTCGGCCGCCCGCGGGGCGTGAAGGCCCGAATCACGTTTCCTGTGCGCGGATCGACGCGCGAGACCCTGTCGTCCGCCGTGTTGAGCACCCAGACGCTGCCCTCGCCGACTGCGATGTTGCTCGGCGCCGCGTCGGATCCCGTGAACGAGGCGATGCGCTTCCCGTCCACGCGGATGGCGGCGAGCCCGTCGCCCGTAGGCAGGACCGGCGCCTGCAGCGCGGCAGAGCCGCCCTCGCTCGATGCCAGCACGATCGCGACGGCGGTGGCGACGAGCACCAGCACCCCCGCGGCGAGGATGCCGTGGCGGCGACGGAGGAGCCGCGGCGGGACGATCGGGTGGGTGAGCGCCGCCCGTGCGTCGCGGATCAGCTCGCCGCAGGTCGCGTGGCGGTCGGCGGGGTCCTTGGCGAGCGCCTTGGCCATCACCGGCTGGAGCGCGGGGTGCCCGGGCAGGGGCGGCGGGGGCTCCTGCATGTGCGCCCACAGCGTCTCGGCCTCGGTGGCGCGGTGGAACGGCGGCCGGCCCGCGAGGCACTCGTAGAGCACGCAGGCGAGCGCGTAGCCGTCGGCGCGGGCGTCGACGTCCTCGCCACGGATCTGCTCAGGGGCGACGTAGTCGAGCGTCCCCACTATCTGCCCGGTCTCGGTCGTGTTGCCGCCGAGCTGCTTGGTGACCCCGAAGTCGGTCAGGTACGCGTGGCCGTCCTCGTCGACGAGCACGTTGGCGGGCTTGACGTCGCGGTGCACGAGCCCGCGGCGGTGCGCGGCGTCGAGCGCGCCCGCGACCTGGGCGAGGATGTCGAGGGCGCGCTCGGCCGGCAGCCCGCCCTCCCGCCGCAGCAGCGTTCGCATGTCGCTGCCGTCGACGAAGCGCATGGCGAGGTAGAGCTGCCCGTCGTGCTCGCCGGCCTCGTAGATCGGGACGACGTTCGGGTGGTCGAGCGACGCGGCCAGGCGCGGCTCCTTGAGGAAGCGGCGCCTGAACAGCTCGTCCTCGGCCAGCTCGGGCGCGACCAGCTTCAGCGCCACCGGGCGCTCGAGCGAGAGGTCGGTCGCCCGGTAGACGACGCCCATGCCGCCGCGACCGACGACCGACTCGATCAGGTAGCCGGCGAAGCTCGAGCCGCTGTCCAGGGCGACGCTCACGACCCGGCTCCGGTCAGCGACCAGCGGAAGCGGGTGCCGGGATCGTCCGGCGCGAGCCCGGCCTGCCCCGCGCCGCGTCTGACGAGGACGGTCGGCGCCGGCGGCGCCGCGGCGAGCCGGGTGCGGATCGCGCCGAGGCCGTGCTCGCGCCACTCGTCGGAGAGGCCGACGACGAGCAGGCCCGCGCCCTCGGCCAGCGCGAACACTCCCTCCCGGCCGGGGCTGGCGAGAAGCGGCTCGGCCACCACTCCGGCGCGCCGCTGGACGATGAGAGACGCGTCGGCCAGCAGCCGGCTCGCGTCGCGCCCGTTGGCGCGACCGTCCGAGGCCGCGCCGATGAGCCGCAGCGGGGCGCCGGTAGCGCTGCCGCGACCGCCGTCCCGAGCTCGAGCGCGGCCCAGTCGTGGTGAGCCGCACCGAACGGGACGACGACCGGCCCAGGCCGCAGTGCGCCGCCGGCGTCGACGAGCAGCGCCACGTCGCACGGCGCGTGCTCGAGCACCGCGCCGGCGTCGCCCTCCAGCGGGGCGGCGCCGGCGTCCACGAGCAGAAGGTCGACGTCCTGCCGGGCGGCCAGTCGCGCCACGTCCTCGCCCGGGGTCGGCGACGAGAACGCCGCGGTCCGCGCGGCGATCCCGTCGTCGCGCAGCGCCTCCGCGCGCAGCGCCAGCGCGCTCGCCTCGGCGCCCACCTCGCCGGCGGCAACCACGCGCGCGACGATCAGCTCGTGTGGCGGCTCGGCGCCCGCGAGGACCGCCGCCAGCCGCAGCAGCGAGTCGAGCGCGGCCGTGGCGCGCGGGAACACGAGCAGTGAGCGTTCGGTCTGCGGCGGCGGCGCCCGCCGCGGCCGCTGCGGGGCCTCGAGGTCCGGGTCCTGTTGCAGGATCGCCTGCTCGAGCCGCCGCAGCTCCTCGCCGGGCTCCAGCCCCAGCTCGTCGGCCAGCTCGCGCCGCGCGGCGCGGTAAGCGTGCAGCGCCTCGGCCTGACGGCCCGAGCGGTAGAGCGCAAGCATGAGCTGAGCGCGCAGCCGCTCGCGCAAGGGATGGTCCACGATCAGCGCCTCGAGCTCGCCGACGAGGTCGCCGTGGCGGCCGTTCGGCCAGGTCGGCGTCGATCCGCTCCTCGAGCGCGGCGAGCCGCAGCTCCTCGAGCCGCGCGATCTCGCGTCTGCGCGAACGGCTCGTAAGCGAGGTCGGCGAGCGGCGGGCCGCGCCACAGTGCGAGTGCCTCGCGCAGCTTCTGCGCCGCACGAGCCGGGTCGGCGCGGCGCGCCTCGTCGCGCAGCCGCTCGAACACCGCCAGGTCGAGCTCGTCGGGCGCGACGTTCAGCACGTAGCCGGGTGGGCGCGTGCTCAGGCGTTCGGAGCCGAGCTCGCGGCGCAGCCGCATCACGTAGCTCTGGACGCTCTTGGCCACGGTGGCCGGCGGCGACTCGCCCCACAGCTCGCCGATCAGCCGGTCGGTGGCGACGACCTCGTTCGCGTGCAGCAGCAGGATCGCCAGCAATCGAGCGTTGCTTGATTCCTCCGAGCGCCGCCGCCGTGTTCTGCTCGGCGACCTCCAGCGGTCCGAGGAGCCGGAATTGCATGCGATCAAGCCGACCGTACCGGGCCGCAGCTACCGGCGTCTACCGCGTACCACCCCGATCGTCTACCGGGCCCCTCGAACGTGCGTCCATGGAGACCGCACCAGGTGGTCCCGAGAGAGGAGCGATGATGTTCAGCCACCGCCTCACCCGCACCGCCGCCATCGCCGTCGCGATCGCCGCCACGGCCGCGCCCGCCGCGTCGGCCGAGCCGATGGACAGCCGGTTCGTCCCGGCGCCGTCCGTGGAGACGTCGCAGGACCTCCGCAATCCCGACACGCGCGACTTCGCCGAGGGGCGCGGCACGCACAGCACGGCTTCGACGGTGCAGGCGCGCGACCTGCGCAGTCCCGACACGCGCGACTACGCGGAGGGCCGCGGAACCTACAACGCCCCCGAGGTCGTCGTCGTCAAGGCGCCCGTGCCGGCGCCCGAGCCGACCGCGACCGGGATCAACTGGGATGACGTCGGGATCGGCGCCGGCGGTCTGCTGGCCGCGAGCCTGATCGCGCTTGGCGGCACCCTGCTGGTCGTGCAGCGGCGCGGCGCGCACACGCACGTCGCCCACTGAGCAAGCAAGACCGCGCCGGGCGTCTCGAACGAGGCGCCCGGCGCTGTTCGTGCCTACTCGTACTGGAGCGCTTCGAGGACGCGCAGGCGGGCGGCGCGGCGCGCGGGCAGGATCGCGGCGACGATGCCGGCGATGACGGACACGATCACGAACGTGATCAGCGCGCCGGCGGGGATGGCGAACTGGAGGTCGTACTGCGACAGCGCCTGCGTGACCAGCAGCGCGAGGAAGATCCCGAGCGGCAGCCCGAGGGCGGCACCGATCAGAGCCGTGATCACGCTCTCGTGCCGGATCATGCGGCGCGTCTGGCGCCTCGTCATGCCGACGGCCCGCAGCATCCCGAGCTCGCGGGTGCGCTCGAACACCGACAGCGCGAGCGTGTTGATCATGCCGAAGAGGCTGACGACCACCGACAGCGCGAGCAGGACGTACAGCAGCAGCAGGAACTGACTGATCTCGGCGTCTTCCTTGTCGATCCACTCCTGCCGGGTCTGGACGCGCGTGTCCGGGAAGCTCTCGAGGCCGCTCTCGATGCTCTGCTTCTGCGCCGCGCCCGAGGTGCCGGGGAAGTTGACCAGGGTGAATCGGTTCCGGGGCCGCTCGTAGAGCTGGTCGAAGGCGTCGAGGGAGATGCTGGCCGTCCCGAGCAGCGGATAGAAGGGGCTCCCTTCGTAGATCCCGCGGACTACGAACTCCCGCCGCTCGTTGTCCGCCGTCAGAACGGGGAACCGGTCCCCGATGGCGAGGTCCTTGTCCTCGGCGACGTCGTCGGGCACCACCGCTCCGTCGGCGCCCAGGTTCGCCAGCACCTCGTCCGAGCCCTCGGTCCAGCGGAAGTCGTAGACCTCGTTGATCGTGCTCCCGTCGAGTCCGGTCAGGTTGGCTCCGGAGCCGTCCACCTCCGCGACGTCCTGGCGCACGTTGCTGACGACGTCGGTGCCCTCGATCTCCGCTACCGCGTTCCGACCGCGGCCGGGAACTCCGTGTAGCCGTCCTGCGAGGTCACGACCAGGTCGGCCTGGATCTGCTCGCTCGATCGCGTTGCTGTTGGAGACGCGCAGGCCCTGCGCGAGCACGCCGACGAACGTCACCAGCGCGATCCCGATCATCAGCGCGGCCGCGGTGGAGGCCGTGCGTCCGGGGTCGCGCATCGCGTTGCCTTCGGCGAGCCTGCCGGCGGCGCCGCCGATCCGGCGCGCGGGCCACCCCACGAGGCGGGCGAGCGGTACGACGAGCCGCGACGAGAGCAGGGCGACGCCGATGAACAGCGCCAGGACGCCGACGCCGAGCAGGATGAACCGGTTGCCGGTGGCGACGTCGGGCGCGAGCATCGCGTACCCGAGTGCGAGCACGGCCAGCACGACGGTCGCGACCGCGATGTAGGGCGCGAAGCGGGAGAACGCCGAGCGCGGCAGCTTCGCGCCCTCCCGGACGGCCGCGATCGGCGGCACCCGCGTCGCGCGGAAGGCCGGCGAGAGCCCGGCGATCAGCGTGATCAGGGTCCCGACCAGCAGTGAGACGACGATCGTCCGGGTTGCGAACACCGTCTCCGTCTGCGGCAGGTCGAGGTTGAGCGCGACGAAGAGCTTGTTCAGGCCGACCGCGAGCCCGAGCCCGGCGAACAGCCCGATGACCGACGCGAGCAGGCCGATCACCAGCGCCTCCACGATCACGGAGGTCAGCACCTGCCGGCGGGATGCGCCGACCGTCCGCAACGTGGCGAACTCGCGCGTCCGCTGCGCGACCGTGATCGAGAGCGTGTTGAAGATCACGAAGGCGCCGACGAACAGGGCGATGCCGGCGAACGTCAGGAGGAAGTACCGGATGATGGTCGTGAAGGTCGCGACCTCGCCCGAGTCCTCGCTCGCCTGCTCGGTACCGGACCGCACCGTCACGGACTGGCCGAGCTCCCCCCGAAGGCTGGCGACGAGCTCCTCTGGGGCGACCCCGTCCTCGGCCGCGGCCTGCACCGCGTCGAGCTCACCCTCCTTGTCGAGCAGCGTCTGGGCGGTCGGGACATCGAAGATCGCGAACGTGGCGCCGCCCAGCGAGCTCACTTCGCCGTACCGGGCGATCCCGACGATCTCGTACTCCTTGGCGGGGCCGAGGGCGGCGACGCCGATGCGGTCGCCGATGGCGAGCTTCTCGTCGTCGGCGACGCCCTCGTCGATCGCGAGCTCGCTCCGAGCCCGACGGCCAGCGGCCGTCGACGAGGTTGAGCGGATTGAAGCGCTCGTACTCGGGCGCGGTGTCGATGCCGAAGGCGAACGACGGGGCGCCACCGGTGTCGATCGGCTCGCCGTCCGGCTTGAGCAGCTTGGTCTGGAAGTCCTGCACCGTGCCGGTCGCGACCGCGACCCCGTCGACGTCCCGGACCTGCTCGAGGACGTCCTCCGGGATCGGGGCGGGCTGCGACTGCTCGCCCTCGAAGGTGATGCCGGCGTCTTCGCCGCTGACGACCGCGTCGGTGCCGGCGTAGGACTCGACGAAGATGGCGTCGAACGCCTTGTCGATCGTGTCCGTGAGCACGTAGGCGCCGCTCATCATCGCGACGCCGAGGACGATTGCGATCGCCGTCAGGACCGTCCGGAACTTGCGCCCGGCGAGGCCGCGAAGCGCGACCCGGATCATCGCAGCGCGATCTCCTCGACCACCGAGAGCACCTGATGTTCGTCGGCGCCGCGCAGCTCCTGGACGATCAGGCCGTCGGCGAGGAAGAGGATCCGATCGGCGGTCGCCGCGGCGCGCGCGTCGTGCGTGACCATGACCAGCGTCTGCCCGTAGTCCCGCACCGAGCCGCGGAGCAGGTCGAGGATCTCGCCGCCCGTCTTCGAGTCGAGGTTCCCGGTCGGCTCGTCGGCGAACACCACGCTCGGCCGGCTCACGAGCGCCCGCGCGATCGCGACCCGCTGCTGCTGCCCGCCCGAGAGCTCCGAGGGCCGGTGCTTGAGGCGGTCCTGGAGCCCGACCTTCTTCAGCAGATCGTCGAAGAACTCATCTTCCGGCTTCTCGCCCGCCAGCGTCAGCGGCAGGACGATGTTCTCCTCCGCCGTCAGCATCGGCAGCAGGTTGAAGAACTGGAAGATGAAGCCGATGTGCTCTCGGCGCAGCTTCGTGATCGCGTTGTCGCTGAGCTCGCCGAGCCTAGTTCCCGCGATCGAGACGTGACCCTCCGTGGGGTGGTCGAGCGCGGCGAGGAGGTGCATCAGCGTCGACTTCCCCGAGCCCGACGGTCCCATGACCGCGGTCAGCCTCGCGGGCTCGACTTCGAGCGTCACGCCGCGCAGAGCGTGTACTGCGGTGTCGCCCTCGCCGTAGACGCGGGTGAGGTCGTGCGCCTCGACCACGGCGCCGTCGGCGGCTCCGGCGGGATCAGCCGGCATCGAAAGGTCGGCCATCCGCCCACGCTACCGACGCCGCGGCGGCGCGTCTATGGCTGTGACGTGCCCGAGATCAGGGCTCGCACGGCAACTCCGCCCTCACGACCGTCTCGTGGAGAGCGCCGGCGCGCCCGGGTGTCCGGTGCCGGACCGCCCGCCGCATGACGGTGTTTCACCGCTTTTCGGCGGGGTACCGGTGGGGCGCGGCTTCGGCCGTGCGAGGCAGGGAACGAGCCGCGGGTATGGACGCGCGGACGCGGAACGGAGGACGGAATGCGCATGAAGCGACTGGCGTGCCTGGTGGCCATGACGGTGATCCTGGGGGCCGGAAGCGCCCACGCGCAGACGACCGAGCACCTGCCGCTCGATCCGACCGTGCCCTATCTGCCTGCGGTCGGGCCCGTGCTCTGCCCGAATGGCGAGCACGCCTGCGTCACCGGGCTGATCCCGCAGCTGGGCGCACGCACGGACGCGCTCGGGTGCGATCACGCCGCCGTGTTCAGCGACGCGTATCTGACCATCACCCGCGCGATCGCCCAGGCCAGCGGCACGCCGGGGCTCTTCGCCCGGCCCGACCGGGTCAACCACGAGGCCAGGACGTACGCCCAGGAGTACTTCGACCAGGACCAGCGCCGGCACGACGACCCATCCTCGGCCGGCCCCGCCTGGCAGGTCGCCTTCCGCGCGGCGCGCGACCAGTCCGTCACCGCACTCGGTGACCTTTTGCTGGCGATCAACGCCCACATCCGCCGCGACAATCCGATCCGCGCCCTCGAGCAGGCCGAGGGCGTCCTGCGCGTGCCGGGCGCGATGCCCGCCGCGTCCGGAAAGCCCGATCACGAGCGCGTCAACACCGTGCTCGCAGACGCCATGGACGAGCTGCTCACGCGGCTCGCACAGCGATACGACCCGACGATCGACGACGGCACGCAGATCGCCGGATCCACCATGGATCCCCGGGGGATGTACGCGCTCATCGGCGCGTGGCGCGAGGAGTCGTGGCGAAACGCCGAGCAGCTGCGCCACGCGCGCGCCGCGGGCGGCGTTCACGGACTGCTCTATCAAGCCAAGCTGGCACAGATCGAGGCGACGGCGAAGGCCGGTGCGGACGCGATCCTCGCCGCCACGCAGACCACCCCGGAGAGCAACGCCGCGCGCAACGCCTACTGCGAGGCCCACACCTGACGCCGGGCAGCGTCGGCGGATACGGTTTGGCGAGGAGGCGGAGACCATGGCGTTCACCCGACAGCAGATCCGAGACTCGATCGAACGGGCGGGCGACGAGCACTGGCAGTCCCTCATCCGGCATCACGAGGACGCCTACCCCGAGAGCCGCCCGACGCCCGGAGACATCGCCCGGGCCGAGGCCGAGCGGCTCAACGGCCTCGGCCTGGGCGACGACGCGAACCTCACTCTGGTGGAGAGCCGGGTCGAGCGGGTCGCGCCCGCAGTCCGCATCACCCACGTTTTCGAGGATCGCGACAAGGGCACTCGGTTCGAGACCGAGCCGTTCACCGGCTACGAGTGACCCGGAGCTGCTCATGACTTCCAAGACCGATTTCAGCGACGAGGAGTGGACGCGGGTCAAGCGCGCGCCGTTCCTGGCCGGGATGGCGATCTCGCTGGCCGATCCGGGTGGCCCGATCGAGGCGTTCAAGGAGACGAGCGCCACCCTCCACAGCGTGCTCGCCGCCGCCGGGGACAGTGGCCGCGGCGACCTCGTGGAGGCGATCGCGAGCGACGTTCGCGACCAGGCACGGGAGCGCAAGAACCCGCTCTCCGGGTTCAAGCCCAGCAGCGGCGCGGCGGCCGGCACCGAGATCCTCGACGAGCTCAGAGAGGTCAATCGGATCGTCTCCGAGAAGGCGACCGACGAGGAAGCCGAGGCGGTGCGCGCGTGGTTGCTGGCGGTCGCGCAGGCGGCGGCGGACGCGGCCAAGGAAGGCGGCTTCATGGGCTTCCACGCCGAGCGCGTCAGCGAGGGCGAGCAGCGGATGCTCGACCAGCTCGGCCGCGCGCTGGCGCCCGTGCGTTAGACATCCCCCTCAGTATCGGCTAGAACCCTTAGCCAGATGGCTGTGACAGTCACGCAGCTGCGCAGCTTCCTGGCGGTCGTCCGGACCGGCTCGGTGACCGTGGCCGCGGAGGAGCTCGTCGTGTCCCAGCCGTCGGTGTCGGCAGCCGTCTCGGCGCTCGCCCGCGAGCTGGGGGTCGAGCTGACCGAGCGGGTGGGCCGCAACGTGCGCCCGAGCCCCGCGGGCAGGGTCTTCGCCTCGTACGCGGCCGACGTCGTCGGCCTGCTCGACCAGGGCGCACGCGCTGCGCGCGAGGCCGCGGACCGCGCGGTCACCGAGCTGCGGATCGGCGCGGTGACGACCGCCGGCGAGCACATCGCCCCGCAGCTCATGCAGGCGTTCCACGGGCGCCATCCGGAGGTCACGCTCAGCGTCGACGTGGGCAACCGCGAGCGCGTCTTCGAGCGGCTGCGCACGCACCGGTCGGACGTCGCCATCGGAGGCAGGCCGCCCGACGACGGCTTCGTGGCCGAGCGCTTCCTGGACAACCCGATCGTCGTCATCACGGCGCCGGACGACCCGCTCGCGCAGGCGCGCCGCGTGCGCATGGAGGAGCTCGGAGCGCGCCCGTGGCTGCTGCGTGAGGAGGGCTCGGGCACGCGCTCGATGACCGAGGAGTTCCTCGCCGGCCACGACCTGCACCCGCCCGTGCGCACCCTCGGCTCCAACGGCGCCATCAAGCAGGCCGCCCGCGCGGGCCTCGGCCTCTCGCTGCAGTCGCGGCTGGCGACGCACCTCGAGGTCGAGCTGGGGCTGCTCGGGACCGTCCACGTCGACGTGCCGCTGCCGCGCCGGCAGTGGTACGCGATCCGCCCGGCGCACGGCCCGGTGCGGCCGGCGGTCGAGCAGTTCCTGAACTTCCTGCGCAGCGGCGATGCCGAAGCCGCCGTGGAGCGCGGCCTCACCCTGCCGCGTGCGCGAGCTCCTCGCGGCCCAGCGCCACCGCGGCGCGGCCGGTGACGAGGTGGTAGAGGATGAGCAGCTGCACGAGCGCCAGCGACTCGGAGCGGTGCAGGTCCATCCCGATCGTGTACTCGCCCAGGCGCTGGCTGCGCAGGTGGGTGGCGAAGTGCAGGCGGTCCCAGACCGCCTCCTCGATCTCGGCCGCGCGCTCGGCCTCGATGTCGCCCGGGATGCGGACGCGGCGCTCCAGGCCGCGCTCGCTCATCGTCATGCCGCGCTCGCCGTTGCCGATGAACGGCGAAAGGTCCGGATGCGGGAGCCGGTCGCGGAGGATCAGCTCGGCGTCGAGGCGATCGGGGTCGCCGCTCTCCCCGGGCATGAACGACACGACCATGTCCGCGTAGCGCTCCTGCGGGCGGATGAAGGCGGCGGAGTCGTGCTCGCGGCGATCGAGCTCGGCCAGCACCTCGTCGGTGGTGTAGCCGCGCCGCGAGCAGTCGCGCTGCACCTTCCACCTGCGCCGTAGCTCCTCGGGGGGCGCGAGGAAGACGCGCACGTCGTAGCAGTCGCGCATCTGCGGCGAGTGGTAGCCGAGCAGGCCCTCGACGATCGCGAACCCGTGGGGCTCGACGTAGACGGGCGGCGCGAAGGTGCCGTCCGCGTGCCGGTAGACCGGCTTGAGGATCGGCTCGCCGTTGCGCAGATGGCGCAGGTCCTGCGCCATGACGTCGAGGTAATTGCAGTCCGGATGCAGCGGCGTGATACCGAGCTCGGCTCGCTGCCTGCGGTCGTAGCGGTGGTAGTCGTCGGTGCAGGCGTGGGTGACCGCGTGCTCGCCCAGGACGCGCACGAGGCCCCTCGTCATGGTCGTCTTGCCGGCCGCCGAGTCGCCGACGACGCCGAGGATGATCGGCCGCGGCATCGTCAGCGGCTCCGGAAGATGCTGCTGGCGTAGATGTCGCCGGCCTCGATGGTCATCAGCTCGTCGTGCCCGGGCGGCTCGTCGCCGTCGAAGAGGCGGCTGGCGTGGCGCAGGCGGGCGCGGTCGATGGCGTTGCGGGTGCTGCGCCCGTGCGCGAAGCGCGGCATGCTCATGCGGCGCTCGAGGTACTCGCGGAACGCCTGCTCGGCTCCCGGGGAGAGGCGGTAGTCCTGGCGCTCGAGCATGCGCTGCGCGATCTCCATCAGCTCCTCCGGCGTGTAGTCGGGGAAGTCGATGTGGTGCGCGACCCGCGAGGCCAGGCCGGGATTGGACGCGAAGAACTCGTCCATCCGGTCCTTGTAGCCGGCGAGGATCACGACCAGCCGGTCGCGGTCGCTCTCCATCACCTGGAGGAGGATCTCGATCGCCTCCTGGCCGTAGTCGCGCTCGTTCTGCGGGCGGTGCAGGTAGTACGCCTCGTCGATGAACAGCACGCCGCCCTGCGCGCGCTTGAGCACGTCCTTGGTCTTCGGCGCCGTGTGCCCGACGTATTGCCCCACCAGGTCGTCGCGGGTGACCGACACCAGGTGTCCCTTCTCGACGTAGCCGAGCCGGTGCAGGATCTCCGCCATCCGCAGCGCGACGGTCGTCTTGCCCGTGCCGGGGTTGCCCGTGAACGACATGTGCAGCGACGGCGGCTGGGCAGTCAGGTCCGCCTCGCGCCGCAGCCGGTCGATCACGAGCAGCGCCGCGATCTCGCGGATGCGTGACTTGACCGGCCGCAACGCCACGAGCTCCCGGTCGAGCTCGTCGAGCACCGCGTCGATCTCGAACGTGTGCGCGCTCACGCGTACCGCCGCCCTGGCGGCCGCTCGGCCGCATATCCGTGCAGCGCGTAGCGCACGGAGCGGTCCGGCCCGTCGGTCCGCTCGAGCCGGAAGCCGGGCTCCTCGGCCGGCCGGCCGACGATGAAGGCCAGTGCGGTGGTCTGGCGCGTGTAGCGCGCGTCGTAGGCGATGACCTTGACGTAGTGGTGCGGGAACTGCTCGCGGCAGGCCTTCACCTCGCGCATCGCGACGTCGGCCTGATCGGGCCTGAGGTCGAACAGCGGCTGGTTCCACAGCTCCCAGTAGGCGTTGCGCGGATGGGGGTCGTCGGTGTACTCGACCGAGACCGCCCAGCCGTTGTCCAGCGCGTAGCGGACCTGTGCCTCGATCTGGTCGTCGGTGAGGTCGGGCAGGAACGAGAACGTGCCTTGCGTGACGCGCATGCGGTCCTCCTCAGGCCGCCGTCGGGGTGACGACGAGGTCGGGCGTGTCGGTGGACTCGAACTCGAACGTGACGTCCTTCCAGACCCGCAGCGCGGCGTCGAGCTCCGGGCAGCCGCGGGCGGCGCGCTCGAGGATGTCCGGCCCCTCGTGGAAGTAGTCGCGGCCCTCGTTGCGGGCCTGGATCATGGCCTCGACCGCGACGCGGTTGGCCGTGGCGCCGGCGCCGATCCCCATCGGGTGGCCGATCGTGCCGCCGCCGAACTGCAGGATCGAGTCCTCGCCGAGATAGTGGAGCAGCTGGTGCATCTGGCCGGCGTGGATCCCGCCGGAGGCGACGGGCATCATGCCCGGCAGCGACGCCCAGTCCTGCTCGAAGTAGATCCCCTTCGTCGGGTCGGCGTCGAGGTGGTTCTCGCGGCAGACGTCGTAGTAGCCGCGGACGCTGCCGGGATCGCCCTCGAGCTTGCCGACGACCGTCCCGGCGTGGATGTGGTCGACGCCGATCAGCCGGCACCACTTGGCGAGCACGCGGAAGTTGACGCCGTGGCTCTTCTGGCGGGTGTAGGTCGAGTGGCCGGCGCGGTGCAGGTGCAGGATGACCCCGTTGCGGCGCGCCCACCGGGACATGGACTGCATCGCGGTGAAGCCGACGGTGAGGTCGATCATCACGATCACGCTGCCGAGCTCCTTGGCGAACTCGGCGCGCTCGTACATCTCCTCCATCGAGCCCGCGGTCACGTTGAGGTAGTGGCCCTTGATCTCCGCGGTCTCGCCGATCGCCCGGTTCACCGCCTCCATCACGTAGAGGTAGCGGTCCCGCCAGCGCATGAACGGCTGCGAGTTGATGTTCTCGTCGTCCTTGGTGAAGTCGAGCCCGCCGCGGAGCGCCTCGAAGACGACGCGGCCGTAGTTCTTGGCCGACAGGCCGAGCTTGGGCTTGACCGTGGCGCCGAGCAGCGGGCGCCCGAACTTGTCCAGGTACTCGCGCTCCATGACGATGCCGTGCGGCGGGCCCTGGAAGGTCTTGACGTAGTGCGGCGGGATGCGCAGGTCCTCGAGCCGCAGCGCCCTGAGGGCCTTGAAGCCGAAGACGTTGCCGATGATCGAGGAGGCCATGTTCGCGATCGAGCCCTCCTCGAACAGGTCGAGGTCGTAGGCGATCTTCGCGATGTACTCGTCCTCGCGGCCGGGCACGGGCTCCACGGCGTACGCCTTGGCCTGGTACTTGCGGTGGTCGGTCAGGCGGTCGGTCCAGACCACGGTCCACGTCGCCGTGGAGGATTCGCCGGCCACCGCCGCCGCGGCCTCGACCGGGTCGACGCCGGGCTGCGGCGTGACCCGGAACGCGGCCAGGATGTCGGAGTCCTTCGGCTCGTAGTCCGGGTCGTAGTAGCCCATCTCGGCGTACGGCGTGACGCCCGCCGCCCAACGGTCCTTGCTCTCCATGCGGGGCGAAGCTACGGCAGAACAGTTCGCCGAACAAGACAAGATCGAGAGGAATTCATAGAGAGTCGCCTAATCGTTTCGGCGCTCTGTACGCTCGGTGTCCGTGGAGCCGACGCCTCTCCCCCGGGTTCCGGACGTGCAGGCGTCGGTCCCGGCCACCCGCATGTCGCTCTCTCGCGTCGGCGTGACCAACGTCGAGAAGGTCACCCGCATCGGGCCGCGCGGGGCCGAGCAGCTCTACTACGCCAAGCTCGACTGCTTCGTCGACCTCGGACCGGACCAGAAGGGCGCGCACATGTCGCGCTTCGAGGAGGTCATCAACGACGTCATCGGCGAGGTCGTGCTCGGAGAGGGCGGCTTCAAGGCCGAGCAGCTCGCCCAGCGCATCGCGGTCGAGGTGCGCGAGCGCCAGGGCGCGCGGCGCGCGGAAGTGGTGGTCGCGGCCCGCTATCCGGAGCACAAGCCCGCGCCCGTGTCCGGGATCCCCACCCAGGAGATCTACACGCTGCTGGGCTCGGCGGTCGCGTCCGAGCGCGGCACGCGCCGGCTCGTGGGCGTCGCCGCCCAGGGGATGACGGCATGCCCATGCGCGCAGCAGCTGGTCGCCGGGCGCTCGCGCGAGCGCCTGGCCGCCGACGGGTTCACCGACGACGAGATCGCGCGCGTCTTCGAGGCCGTGCCGGTCGCGACCCACAATCAGCGCGGCCTCGGCACGCTCCACCTCGGGTTCCCCGAGGAGTGCGACACCGACGTCGACGCCGCGGAGCTGCTCGCCATCGTCGAGGACTCGATGTCGAGCGAGATCTACGAGCTGATGAAGCGATCCGACGAGGGCGCGGTCGTCGAGAAGGCGCACCGTCGCCCGCGGTTCGTGGAGGACTGCGTGCGGGAATCGATCCGAGGCGCCGTCGAGCGCTTCGGCGACCTGCGCGAGGACGCCTTCGTGTCGGCGCGGCAGGAGAACCTCGAGACGATCCACCAGCACAACGTCGTCGCCGAGCGCTTCGGGCTGCTCGGCGAGCTGCGCCGGGAGCTCGAGGCGGGCGAGCACGTCGCGCATCCACACGACGATGCGCGAGTGGCTCGACGCGGCGGGCTAGATGTCGCGGCCTCGTTACGGCGCGGCGGGTCCGGCGAACTGCGGCTGGGTGGGGAAGCGGCGAAGCCGCCGGCGCGGCCGGTCCGAGAGCGGCCGCGGCCGGTCTCGTTGTGGATTTCTACAACGGGAGCCGGAGACGGGCCGAGGATCGCGCCGAAATCGACGTCGACAGCAGTCCGGAGGACGTCGGAGCTCTGCACCAGCCGGTTTGGCAGCGGTTCGAGGTGACGCCGTCCTGCCCTAGTGTCGATATTCAGCACCGAGGTAGGACAGCACCGCATTGGAGAATCCCACAACGCCCAAGCCCCGGCCACGCGGGCCGCTCGCCACCTCCCCACCCAGCCGCAGTTCGCCGGCGTCGCCACCACCCGCGCATCGCGTCGACTAGCGCAGCCGGATCCGGTCGGCGCCATGAACCCTGAGGTGGTCGAGCGCGGAGCCGCTCGCGTCGCGCACGCCCAGGCGCTCGACGAGCCCCGCGTAGCGCCCGCCCGCCAGACCGTCGGCCAGCACGGCCGCGCCGCGCGCGGCGGCCTCGGCGACCGACCGCACGGGCGCCACGTGGCGAGCCGCGCGCCGAGCGCATCGAGCACGCTCGGCGCGTTGGCGCCCCGTGACGAGGATCTCGCGCGGTGCCGGCACGCTGACCGTCAGCGCGAGAGCGGCCTTGGCCGCGCCCTCCTCCAGAGCGAGCCATCCCTCCCGGTCGAGTGCCTCCGCGAGATCGAGCTCGCCCCGCGGGTCGAGCGCGCCGCCGCTGAACACCGTGCGCTTCGACAGCGCGCCGCCGAGGAGGTACGCCACCTCGGCGTCGAGCGCACCGCACGCGCGCGCCCCGATCGGCCCGGCGGAGCCGCCGATCCCGTCGACGATGCGTCCGCCGTCGACGGCGAGCGCGGCGCTGAACGCCCCGCCGAGCTCGAGCATGACGAACGAGGTGTCGGCGAAGTCGACGTCGAGCCGGCGCGCCTGGTCGGCGATGCACAGCGCGGCGCTCGCGACCTTGTCCGCGGTCCCCAGGTCGATGCGGTTCCACTTTCGGTAGGCCGGGATCGTCGGCAGGTGGATCGCGCCGGGGCCGAACACGAGCGGCAACTCCGCCGCGATCAGCGCGCGCATGATCGCGCGCATCCCGCCGATGCCGACACGGCCCTCCGGCTCGTCGGCGCGCACCAGCACCATCAGCGCGAGCTCGTGCTCGCCGACCTGCTCGGCGGGAACGAGCGGCAGCCCGTAGCCGGCCGGGCCGAGCACGAGGTCGAACGGGCCGTGCTCTACCAGCGCCTCGACCAGCGGCGCCGGATCGGCGCCCACGTCCTCGGTGGAGAAGCTGCGCTCGAGGATCACCTCGCCGTCGTCGAGCACGCAGACGTCGAACGAGACTGTGCCAGGGTCGACGCCCGCGACACGGCTCAAACGAGCTCCTTGGCGATGGCATACACGGCCTCGGTGTCGAGCACCTGGTCGTTGCTCTCGAACAGCCGCCGCACGCAGGTCTTGTGCACCTTCATCTTCGGCCCGCCGATCGCCAGCGCGCCGAGCACGCGCTTGCCCTCGTATTCGGCGAGGTCGTCGGTCGCCTCGGTGCCCTCGAGACCCAGCGGCTCCGCCGCGTTGTAGTCGGCCAGCAGCTCGACCGACTCATGTGAGGACCAGAAGTCCTTCCGCAGCACCTCCACGCCGGCGGGTCCGGCTGACAGGACGATCTGCGCTCCGTCCAGCAGCCCCTCGAGCGCGGACCGGTCGCCCGGCTCGTGGACGTCGAGCCCGAGCGCTTTCGCTGTCGCGAGGCCGCGCGGGGTGCGGGGTTGGCGATCGCCTCCGAACAGGTCGGGCGAGAGCGTGGCGATCGAGACCTCGCAGCCCTCCCCGGCGAGCAGCGTCGCGGATCGCAGACCCACGGCTCCCACGCCGATCACCACCGCGCGGTCGCCGTTCAAATCGCGCTCCTTGGCGATTCGCGCGATCGTCGTGGCCGCGGTCGTGTTGCAGCCGTTGGAGTCGATCATCACGGAGACGCGGAAGGGGCCGAAGAACGCCTTCTGCACCTCGTCGAAGATCTCCTCGCCGGCGGATACGTTCTTGCCGCCGACCCACACGGCCGTGTTCTTCAGATCGTCCGGCCCGCGAGTGAAGAAGGCATCCTGCGCCAAAGCGCGCGCGGACTCGGCCTTGACCCCACTGTGCGACAGAAGCACGTCCACACCGGCGTCGTGCGCGACGATCGCGTCGAACGGGCTCGGGTGCTCGTCGGTGTCGAGCTGGAGCAGGACTTTCTTCACGATTCCTCCTTGCGGGCCGTGAGCCGGACCCGCTCACGGCGCGGCTCGTCGAAGGTCAGGTAACCCCAGTCCAGCGGGGACTCCTGCCGGTAGTTCTTCCCCAGCCCGCGGGCGATCGACGCCTTCATGAGCTCCTTGCCGAGGTAGAAGGCGTGCGTGTGCTCGTCGACGCCGAGCTCGTCGAAGATCTGGTTGATGTCGGTGCCCTTCACGAAGTGGTCGGCGTTGAACGCGTAGATCCAGTCGGCATCCGTGAAGATGCGGATGTTGGGGTCGGTGATGCTCGCGTGCAGCTCACGGAGCTCGGCCTCGGTGTAGGGGCGGACGTCCTCGTCCTTGATCGTGAGCAGCCGGCCGTCGACGTGCTTGGGCGGCGTGCCCTCCTGCTGGGAGTAGTGCATGAGCTTGGCCGCCAGGACCGCCTCCTGGACCGCGCCCCGCGCCCAGTCGATGACCTCGGTGGTCAGCACGTTGCGGATGCCGAGCTCCTGGCAGAAGCCGAGCAGCATCGCGGTCACGCCGGTGGTGTCGGCCTCGGTGAGCTCGGTCAGGTTGCCGATGCCCATGAACATCTCGACGTCGGGATGGCGGCGGCGCACCTCGAGATAGCGGCCGAGGCTGGCGGCGAAGCCCGAGCCGATCGGCTCGATGATCGGGTCCGCCATGAACGGCTTGCCGAGCTCCTGCAGGCGAGCGATCGTCGCGTCGAGGCTGTCGAGGTCCTCGGGCGTGTCGGGGATCAGCACGGGCGTCGCGCGCAGCTTGTCCGCCACGTGGAGGTTCTGCCCGCAGAGGCTGAGGACGTAGTCGATGCCCGCCTCGTCGGCCATCAGGATCTCGTCGGGGTCGAGCGTGTCGATGCTGAGCGTGAAGCCGCGGGCCTTGAGCTCAGCGATCACCTCCGGTCCCTCGTCGAGCCAGTTGCGATCCAGAGAAAGCCCGAGGTCGATGACGTCGGCGCCGCTGTCGCGGTAGTAGGTGGCCGCTTCGACGATCCGCTCGCGGTCGAGGTGCGGGACGTTGTTGATCTCGGCGAAGACGCGGATGTCGCGGCCGCCGTAGCGCGAGCGCGCGTCGGCCTGGCCGAAGTGCGCGGGCAGGCGCTTGAGGTCGGCGGGGCCCTTCTCGGCCGGGACGTCGAACTGCTCGCTGAGCACCGCCGGGTCGCCCTGGCACATCCCCGGGATCATGATCCGCGTGACCTCGGGCGGGACCTCGAGCCGCTTGGCGATCCAGTCCGCGGTCATGAGCGCGGCGACCGTGATCTTCATGACCGCCACCTCGTAGTCGAAGGGCAGCTTCGCTCGCTCCAGCGTGGCGCGCAGCGCGGGCGCCGCGAGCTTGCCGGTCACGAACAGGTAGCGATCGGCCATCGCGGCGGGTGGGTGGGACGGTCTCCCGGCGCCTACTTGCTGAAGACGAACTTGTTCGGCGTCCCCTCCAGCGGGCTGTCGTCGCCGGGCCGCCACAGCACCGTGTCCTCGATCTGCCGCGCCACCGCGAAGTCCTTGTCGGTGATGCCGCCGGCGGCGTGGTTCATCAGCTTGACCCACAGCTTGCCCCAGGTCACCGAGAGGTCGGCGTGGTGGTAGGCCGCCTCGCACACGAAGCCGACGGCGTTGACGACCATCAGCGTCGTCGGCCAGCCGTCGGTGTTGTACTTGCGGCGGATCCAGTCGCCCTCGAGGTACCAGTTGTCGAGTCCGTGCTCCTTGAGCTTGGCCTCGACCTCGTCGGGCCCGTAGGTCTTGGGCTTGGCGCTTGCCTCCATGGGTGCCTCCTTCGCGGTCTCCGCTGACTACTACAGCACCACGCCGCCGTTGACGTTGATCGCCTGGCCGGTGACGAACCCGGCCTCGGGCGAGGCGAGGTAGACGGCCGCGCCGGCCACGTCCTCGGGCCGGCCCCAGCGACCCAGCGGCGTGCTGTCCGCGACCGAGCGGTGGAACTCGCGATCGGTCTGCTCGCCGAAGGCGGTCTCGATCCAGCCCGGGCACAGGACGTTGACGCGCACCTCGGGCGCCAGGGCGCGCGCCAGGCTCCTGCTGAAGGCGAGCACGCCGCCCTTGACCGCGGAGAACAGCTGCGGGTTCTCGCCGGCCATGCCGGTCGTCACGTGGTCCCAGCTCATGTTGACGATCGCGCCACCGCGCTCCTGCTCGCGCATGACCTCGCCGATCGCGTACGAGCACGCGATCGTGCCCTTGAGGTCGACGGCGAGCAGGAGGTCGAGCTTGCGCTCCCACTCCCACTCGGCGGCCTCGCCGGTGAGCACGTCCGCGCCGGCGTTGTTGACCCAGACATCGACCCGGCCGAGCTCCTCGCGCGCCTCGGCGACCAGGCGCTCGCAGGCGTCGCGCGTCGCGAGATCGGCCTGGCGGACGCGTGCGCCGATCGCGTCGGCGACCTCGCGGGCGCGCTCGGGCGAGTCGCGGTGCGTGAGCAGCACGACCGCGCCCGCGGCGGCGTAGGCCTCCGCGATGGCGCGGCCGATCCCGCTGCTCGCGCCGGTCACGACGGCGCGCAGGCCGTCGAGCCGGCCCGGACGGGCCGGTTCAGTCGATGGGTCCGCCGTGGCCGGCTAGCCCTCCACGCCCGACGCGAACGGGTGGCGCGCCGCCTCCGACGAATCGAGGATCGCGCTCACGCTGGGCTCGTTGCCGAGGGCGCGCGCGATCGACTCCTTCGTGGCCTCGTAGTTGTAGTCGAAGATCTTCTTGTCGTCCGTGGCCTCCCAGTGGATGAACACGCCGACGATGATGCAGAGGTCGTCGACGTCGCCCTCGCCGATGACACCCTCGCGGACCGAGTCGACGACGGCGCGGGCCACGGCGGCCTGGGCCGGCCCGAACATCTGCACCGCCTGCATGGCGCCCTTGATCGTGACCTTGTTGGACATGATCGTGTCCGGTTTGGCGGGGAGGTTGGGCGCCACCACCGCGAGCAGGTTCGTGTGACCTTCCTTCTGGTTCACCAGGGCCTGCGCGAACGCCGCGCCGACCGGTCCGCTCTTGGAGCCGATCAGGAGGTCGACGTGCGCGACCTCGTTGCCCTCGCCGACCAGCGACTCTCCAACCATCAACGCCGGGGCCATGGACCCGTCCTCTCTATGGTTGCCTGTGTGCCCTCGAAATCCCGGAACGGGGCGGCGACTCTAACTTCTGACGCCGACGAGGGTCAAGCCGGTGTGACGCGGTCGCCCACACGTGCGGCAGCCGCGACCGTTCGTACCGGCGACAGCGTCGCCGGTGCCGGCCAGCTGGCGTGCGTGCTCGAGGTGAGCGCGGAGAAGCCGGGCAACATCACGCCGAGCCACGACTTCCGCGACACCTCCTACGAGGACATGCTGCGCAGCGCGATCGCCGTCGGTCCCGAGCTGGCGCGCGCTGGCGAGCGGGGAGTCGGTGACACGGTCCTCGCGGTCGTGGAGGCGTCGCGCCGCGTCGCGCCGGCGAACACGAACCTCGGGATCGCGCTGCTGCTCGCGCCGCTGGCCAAGGCCGCGCTCGGCGGCGGGCCCCTGCGTGCGCAGCTGGGCGCGACGCTGCGCGCGCTGGACGTCGCCGACGCGCGCGCGGCGTACACGGCGATCCGCCTCGCCGGCGCCGGCGGGCTGCACGAGCGCGTCGAGCACGACGTGCGCGCGGAGCCGACCATAGGCTTGCGCGAGGCGATGGCGAGCGCCGCCGACCGGGACTCCGTCGCCTCGGAGTACGTGACCGACTACGCGCTGACCTTCGAGACCGGGGTGCCCGCGCTCGGCGCCGCGCTGGGCGACGGCTTGGCAGTGCGCGACGCGATCGTCGAACTGCACTTGCGGCTGCTGGCCCATACGCCCGACACGCTGATCGCGCGCAAGGCCGGTGCCGGCGCCGCGGCGCGGGTGTCTGCGGGCGCGCGTGAGGTCCTCGCGGGGCGCCGAGCACTGCAGAGCTTCGACGCCTCGCTGCGCGCGGAGGGCAACAAGCTGAACCCCGGGACGACCGCCGATCTCGTGACGGCGACGGTCTTCGTCGCGCTGGTCGAGGGTATCCTCGCGCCGTCGTACCGCGTGAGCCACTCCTCCTGATCGCGCTGAGCGCGCGCATGCTCGCCGACCTGGCGAGGCGCGACGACGTGATCGCGTTCGACCTGTTCGGCGATCTCGACCTGCGCGCCGATCGCGTGGTGACACGCCGCAGCCTCACCGCGCTCGTCGACGCCGCCGTGGCGGAGGCGCCGGGCGCCGTCGTCTACGGAGCGAGCTTCGAGAACCACCCCGCGCTCGTCGAGCGGCTGGCCGAGCGGCACACGCTGCTCGGCAACCCGCCGGACACCCTGCGCGCCGTGCGCGATCCCGTCCAGCTCGGCGCCGCTTTGGGCGATCTCCCGTATCCGCGGACGACCGTCACGCCGCCATCCTCCGGCCGCTGGCTGCGCAAGCCGCTGCGCGGCGGCGGCGGCATCCGCGTGCTGGAGTGGCGCGGCGGCGCTGTGCGCGCCGGGACAATTCTGCAACAGCGCATCGACGGGATCCCGTGCTCGGCGGCGGCGGTGGGCGATGGGCAGGACGCCGTCGTGCTCGGGCTCACCGAGCAGCTCGTCGGGCGGCGCGCGTTCGGCGTCCGCGGCCACCGCTGGTGCGGGAACCTCGTCCCGCCGCGGACGCCGGTGCCCCTCGACCAGGCGCGGGCGATCTGCTCCCGGCTGGCGGCCGCGTTCGGCCTGCGCGGACTGTTCGGCGTCGACTTCGTCTGGGACGGCGAGCGCGTCTGGACGGTCGAGGTCAACCCGCGTCCGACCGCGTCGCTCGAGGCGATCGAGGCGGCGTACGGAGTGAAGGTTTTCGAGGCGCCCCAGGTCGTGACCGACCCCTTGCGAGCGGCGGGCAAGGCCGTCCTCTTCGCCACCGAGGACGTGATCGTCGGCGACAGCGAGCGCTGGCTGGAGCGCGGCGTGCGCGACGTCCCGCACCCTGGCGAGCGCATCGCCAAGGGCCATCCGATCTGCACAGTCATTACGACCGCCGCGACGCCGGACGACGCCTTGGCCGGGCTGGAGGAAGAAGCCGCGCGGCTGCGCGCGGAGCTGCGCGTGGAGGTGGCGGCAGGTGGCTGACGCGACGTGCGGAGGGTGCGGCTGCCTCTGCGACGACATCGAGGTCACGGAGGGCGGGCTCGTGCGGACCTGCCCGCTCGGCGACGCGTGGTTCGCGGAGGTCGAGAGACCGCCCGTTGCCCGCATCGACGGCCGTGAGGTGAGCGTCGAGGAGGCCGCGGATGCCGCGGCCGCGATCCTGCGCGAGGCGCGTGCGCCGCTCGTCTACGGGCTCGGCGGGACGAGCTGCGAGGCGCAGCGCCGGGCGGTGGCGCTCGCCGAGGCGGCGGGGGCGGTGATCGACGTCGGCGCGGTCGCGTCCCCGGCGATCGGTACGAGCACCGCGACACTCGGCGAGATCCGCGAGCGGGCCGAGCTCGTGGTGCTCTGGCGCGCCGACCCGGTCGTCACCCATCCACGCCTGCTGGAGCGGCTCCGCCTCGACCCTGGCGCGATGATCGTCGTCGACTCGCAGCGCACGGCGACCGCCGACGTGGCCGGGGTGTTCATCGAGGTCGATGACGACTTCGACGCGCTATGGGCGCTGCGCAGCGGCGCGGTCGGCGGCCTGGCCGAGCGCCTGCGCGCGGCGCGGCACGTCGCCTTCATCCATGGCGTGCTCGACGAGCTCACCGCGCTGGCGCTGCATTCGCTCGTACGCGACCTCGCCCGCGACCGCCACGCCGTGACACTCGGCCTGCGCGACGGCAACGCTCGCGGCGCCGAGGACGTGCTCGCCTGGCAGACGGGGTTCGCCGCGCCGGTCGACTTCGCGCGCGGCTTCCCGCGCGAGGGGCTGGCGGCTGGCGAGCTGCTCGAGCGTGGCGACGTCGACGCCGCCCTCGTCGTGGCCGCCGACCTGCCCCGCCCGCGCGAGCTGCCGATCGTGGTCGTCGACTCGCGGGCCACCGCAACCGCAGAGGTGGCGCGCGTGGCCTTCACCACCGCGGCCGACGGCATCGAGGTGGCGGGCACCGCGCACCGGATGGACGGAGTGCCGGTCCCGCTGCGCGCACCGCTCACGACCGACCGCCCGGGGATCGAGGACGTGCTGGCCGCGATCGTGGAGCGCCTCTGATGCTCCGGATCGCCGGCGGCCGCGTGTACGACCCCGCCAACGGCGTCGCGGGCGAGGAGCGCGACGTCTGCGTGCAGGACGGCAAGATCGTCGCCGACGTGCCGGGGCACGCCCGCCGCATCGACGCGCGCGGGATGGTCGTCATGCCCGGCGGGGTCGACATCCACGCCCACATCGCCGGCCCGGCGGTCAACGCCGCGCGCAAGCTCGCACCCGAGGAGCACCGCGCCGACGTCCTCGAGCGCACCGAGATCACGCGCTCCGGCACCGGCGGGACCGTGCCCTCGACGTTCGCCACCGGCTACCGCTACGCGCTGCTCGGCTACACGACGGTGGTCGAGGCCGCCACGCCGCCGCTCGCGGCCCGCCACACGCTGGCGGAGCTCCGCGACACGCCGGTCATCGACGCCGCCTTCCTCGTGCTGATGGGCAACAACCTGCCGCTCTTCGAGCTCATCCGCACCGAGCCGGCCCGGGTGCGCGAGGCGATCGCCTGGTGGCTCGGCGCCACCGGCGGCTACGGCGTCAAGCTCGTCAATCCCGGCGGCGTCGAGATGTGGAAGCGCGGCAACGGCAACGTGACGTCGCTCGACGACGAGGGCCCCGGGGTCACGCCGCGGAGCGTGATCGAGACCATCGCCACCGCGGTGCACGAGCTCGGGCTCCCGCACCCGGTGCACGTCCACTGCAACAACCTCGGCGTGCCCGGCAACTGGCGCACGACGCTCGACACGCTGGACACGCTCGAGGGCCGCCGCGCCCATCTCGCCCATCTGCAGTTCCACGCCTACGGAGGCCGCCCGGGCGGGCGGCCGCGTTCCAAGGCGCCGGAGCTCGCCGAGCACCTCAACGCGCACCCGGAGCTGAGCGCCGACATCGGGCAGGTCATGTTCGGCCCGGCGATGACGATGACCGCCGACGCGCCGGTCTCCGCGGTCCTGCGCGAGATCACCCACGGCCGCTGGGTCAACGCCGACACCGAGGCCGAGACCGGCTGCGGGATCGTCCCGTTCACCTACCGCGAGCGCAACTACGTGCACGCGCTGCAGTGGGGGATCGGCCTCGAGCTGTTCCTGCTCAGCCGCGACCCGTGGCGGATCGTCCTGTCCACCGACCACCCCAACGGCGGCTCGTTCCTCAGCTATCCGCGCCTGATCCGCCTGCTCATGGATCGCGAGTTCCGCAACGAGCAGATCCGGCGGGTGAACCGCAAGGCGATGAAGCGCACCGTCCTGCTCGACGACCTCGATCGCGAGTACACGCTGGAGGAGATCGCGATCATCACGCGCGCCGGGCCGGCGCGCCTGCTCGGGCTGCGCGACAAGGGCCACCTCGGCGTGGGCGCCGACGCCGACATCACGGTCTACGACGACCGCGACGACCGCGAGGCGATGTTCGCGGCGCCGCGCTACGTGATCAAGGACGGGCGCCCGGTCGTCGAGGACGGCGAGCTGCGCGAGGCCGGCTCGGGCCGCCTGCTGCGGGTCGGCGCGGAGTACGACCCGAGCATCGAGCCCACGCTGGAGAAGCTGTTCGAGGACCGCTACAGCGTGCAGTTCGGAAGCTATCCCGTGCGCGAGCCGTGGCTGCTCGAGCCCGCGCGCACCGTCGCCGCGGAGCCCCGATGAAGGTGCACGGGGCCGAGATCGTCGACACCTTCGCCGAGGCGTTCCCGATGCACGGCGCGCGCGTCGTCATCACCGCGGCGACGCCCGCGTGGGCGCTGGAGGCGGGCCGCTCGATGACCGGCTTCGCGACCTCGGTGATCGGGTGCAAGTGCGAGGCGGCCATCGAGCGCGAGCTCGACGCGGACGAGACGCCCGACGGGCGCCCCGGGGTGAGCGCGCTGCTGTTCGCGATGGACCGCGACGGCGTGGCCAAGCGGCTCGTGGAGCGCGTCGGCCAGACCGTGCTGACGTGCCCGACGACGGCCTGCTTCAACGGCCTCGACGCCGAGGACACCGTCGACGTCGGCGGCCAGGTGCGGTTCTTCGGCGACGGCTATCAGGCCAGCAAGGTGCTCGACGGGCGCCGCTACTGGCGCGATCCCGGTGATGGAGGGCGAGTTCCTCGTCGAGGAGCGCTTCGGCGTCGTCGAGGGAGTCGCCGGCGGCAACATCATCATCCTCGCGCGGGCTGCCGAGCAGGCGCTGCGGGCGGCGGAGGCGGCGGCGAGCGCGATGCGCGGGGTCGACGGCGTGATCATGCCCTTCCCGGGCGGGATCGCGCGCAGCGGCAGCAAGGTCGGCTCGCGCTACAGCGCGCTGCCGGCGTCGACGAACGACGCGCTGTGCCCGACCCTGCGCGGCCAGGTCGAGCGCACCGAGGTGCCGCCCGACGTCGAGTCCGTGTTCGAGATCGTGATCGACGGCCTGGGGCTCGAGCCGGTGCGCGAGGCGATGCGCCGCGGGCTCGCGGCGGCCGCCGAGGCGGGGGCCGACCACGTGACGGCGGGCAACTACGGCGGCAACCTCGGCCCGCACCACATCCATCTGCACGAGCTCGTGCCATGACGCTCACGCTGACGCTGCGCGAACAGCCCGATGTGCCGCTCGATGCCGAGGTCTTCACGCCCGACCGGCTCGCCGGCGCGGAGGACATCGCCGCGCTGCCGCTCTGGCATGGGAAGGAGCGCACACGCGTGGGCGAGTTCTTCGCGGTCTCCGGCGCCGGCGACGACGTGCGCCTGGAGGGCGACCTGAGCCGCGTGAGGTTCGTCGGCGCCGGCATGAGCACGGGGCGGCTCACGGTCGCCGGCGACGTCGGGATGCACGCCGGGGCCGGCATGCGCGGCGGCGAGCTGCGCGTCGAGGGCGACGCCGGCGACTGGGCGGGCGCGGGGATGCGCGGCGGCACGCTGGTGGTGCGCGGTTCGGCGGGATCCCGGCTCGGCGCCGCCTATCCCGGCGAGCGGGCGGGCATGCGCGGCGGCGAGATCGTCGTCGGAGGCGACGCGGGCGCGCAGGCGGGCGCCGGCCTGCGGCGCGGCCTGATCGCGGTGGCCGGTCGCGCCGGCGAGGCCGCGGGCCTGCGCATGCTGGCGGGGACGATCGTCGCGCTCGGCGGGCTCGGGCCGCGGGCGGGAGCCGGCATGCGGCGCGGCTCGATCGTCACGATGGCGCCCGCCACGCCGCTCGCGACGTTCGTGTTCTCCTGCATCTACCGCCCACCGTTCCTACCCTTGTACCTGCGCCGCCTGCGCGCCCTCGGGCTGCCCGTGTCCGACGAGCAGCTCGGCGGCCGCTATGCGCGCTGGTGCGGCGACGGCCTCGAGCTGCGGCGGGGCGAGATCCTGATCCTGGAGGAGCCGTGACGCTTTCGCTCAACGACCGCGCGCTGGAGCTCGCCGACCGCCTGGCCGCCGATGCCGAGGCGGCGCGGGTGGAGGTCACCACGCTGCCGAACGGCGCGCGGGTGATCGACTGTCGCGAGGGAGGCTTCGCGGCGGGACGGGCCTTCGCCGAGATCTGCATGGGCGGCCTCGGGGAGGTCGACGTACGCGCCCGTGGTCATCGAAGGTCGCTGGCTGCCCGGGCTGACCGTGACCACCGACCGGCCCGCGGTCGCATGCCTGGCGGCGCAGTACGCCGGCTGGCGGGTCGATCGCGAGGGCTACTTCGCGATGGGCAGCGGGCCCGCGCGGGCGCTGATCCGCGCCGAGGAGCTGTATGACGACCTCGGCTGGGACGAGTCCGCGAGCGCCGCCGTCCTGTGCCTCGAGACGCGCGAGCCGCCGCCGGCCGAGGTCGCCGGCTTCGTCGCCGAGCGCGCCGGCGTGCCGCCCTCCGCCCTGACGTTGCTGATGGCGCCGACGGCGAGCGTGGCCGGCGGCGTGCAGATCGCGGCACGCGTCGTCGAGACCGCGCTGCACAAGCTCCACGAGGTCGGCTTCGACGTCCGGCGGGTCGTCGCGGGCTTCGGGAGCTGCCCGCTGCCGCCGGTGGCGGACGACGACATGGCGGCGATCGGGCGCACCAACGACGCCGTCCTGTATGGCGGCCAGGTCCACCTCACGGTGGAGGCCGACGACGACGACGCGCTGCGCGAGCTCGTCGAGCGGCTTCCCGCCTCGGCGTCGTCGGACTACGGCGAGCCGTTCGGCAAGGTGCTCAAGGCCGCGGACTTCGACTTCTACGCGATCGACCCGCTGCTCTTCAGCCCGGCGCAGATCAGGCTCACCAGCGCCGGCAGCGGCCGCAGCTTCGAGGCGGGCCGGGTCAACCTCGAGGTGCTGGAGCGCTCCTTCTGGGGCTGACGGTCGCGATCCTGGGGTCGAGCGGCGGCTGGCACGCGCGGCAGCTGACCGACGCGCTCGCGGCGCGCGGCCACGAGCACCGGCTCGTGCCCGTGACCCGCATGGTCGGGCGCATCGACGGCGACGTCGCGGTGAGCAGCCTCGAAGGCTGCGACGCGGTGATCGTGCGCGGCATCCCGCGCGGCTCGCTCGAGCAGGTGATCTTCCGCGTCGACGTGCTGCACGCGCTCGTGGCGCGAGGCGTGACCGTCGTCAACGGCCCGCGCGCGATCGAGCGGACGATCGACAAGTTCCTCGCCTCGGCGCTGCTGGCCCGGGCCGGGGTCCCCACGCCGCGGACGATCGCCTGCGAGCGCGCCGAGGACGCGCTCGAGGCCTTCGACGAGCTCGGCGGCGACGTCATCGTCAAGCCGCTGTTCGGCTCGATGGGCGCCGGGATGACGCGTGTCGACGACCGCCGACGTCGCCTACCGCGTCTTCCACGCGCTCGAGCTCGAGCGCGCCGTCTACTACCTGCAGGAGGCGCTCCCGGCCGATCGCGACCTGCGGGCGTTCGTCGTCGGCGGGCGGGTGCTCGCGGCGATCGAGCGGGTCGGCTCGGGTTGGCGGGGGAACCTCGCGCGCGGCGCCCGAGCACGAGCCACGGACCTCAGCGCCGAGCAGGAGCGCGTGTGCCTCGAGGCGGCCGAGGCGCTGGGCGCCGACTACGCGGGCGTCGATCTGCTGGGCGACCACGTGCTGGAGCTGAACGGCATCCCCGGCTGGCATGGGCTGCAGGAGGCGACGGGCGCCGAGGTTGCGCCGGCGCTGGTCGAGCGCGTGGAGACGGTCGTCAGCGAAGCTCGCGCGGCCCGATGACGCCGCGGTGCAGCGCGGTCGCCACGAGCGCCCCGACCGCCCCGGCGTCAGCGAGCGCGCGCAGGTCGTCGGCGTCGCGCACGCCGCCCCCGGCGAGCAGCTCGAGGCCGGGGAAGGCGGCGTGGAGCTCGGCGATCAGCCCGACGTCCGGCCCCATGCCGCTCCCGACTCGCGCCAGGTCGAGCACGATGACCTCGCGCAGCCCCGCGCGGTGCAGGCTCGCGACGGCGTCGAGCGCCGGCACGCCCGCGAGCTGCGGGTCGGGTGAGAGCGTGCGGCCTTCGCGCAGGTCCACGCTCAGGACGACCTCGGGCGTGAGCAGCCGGTCGAGCGCATCCGGTCCGGTCAGCGTCTCGGTCCCGACCACGACTCGGTGCACGCCGAGGTCGAGCAGCGCCCGCATCGGCTCCGGCTCGCCGACCCCCGCATCGACCATGACGCGCGCCTCGCGCGCCAGGGCACGGATCACGGCGTCGTTCCCGCCGGCGCCCGAGATCGCGTCGAGGTCGGCGACGTACAGCTCGTCGAGCCCCAGCTCCGACCGGAACGCGCGCGCGATCGAGAGCGGGTCGCCCCCGACCGGGCGATAGCTTTCGCGCTCGCCGCGCACGGCGTGGACCGCCGTGCCGTCCTTGAGATCGATGACTGGAACGACGCGCATGCGATTGGCGGTGGACATTGGCGGCGCGAACACCAAGGCCGCCTGGTTCGACGGCGAGTTGGTGCGGACGCTCACGCGCCCGTTCGAAGTCTGGCGGGATCGCGAGGCCCTCGCCGGCGTGCTGCGTGAGGTCGGCGCCGGCCCGGCGGACGCCGTCGCGATCACGATGACCGCCGAGCTGTCCGACGCGTTCCGGACCAAGCGCGAGGGGGTTGCGTTCGTGCTCGACGCGGCCGAGGAGGCGCTCGGCGACCGGCCGCTGAGCGTGCTGACGACCGCCGGCGAGCTCGTGACCGTCGAAGAGGCGCGGTCGCGCCCGTGGGACGTGGCCGCGGCCAACTGGGTGGCGACGGCGCTCGCGGTGGCCGGCGAGCACCCCGACGCGCTGCTGATGGACGTCGGCAGCACGACCACCGACATCGTCCCGATCGCCGGCGGGCGCGTCGCGGCGACCGGGTACAACGACCTCGAGCGGCTGGTGGCCGGCGAGCTCGTCTACACCGGCGTGCTGCGCACCAACCTCGCGGCGATCGCCCCGCGCGTGCCGGTCCGTGGCGGGTGGTGCCCGGTGGCGTCGGAGTACTTCGCGATCAGCGGCGACGTCCATCTCGTCCTCGGTGATCTGACGAACGAGGCGTACGACTGCCCCACGCCCGACGGCCGCCCGGCCACCGCCGCGTTCGCTCGCGAGCGCATCGCCCGGGTGGTGTGCTCCGACGTCGAGCAGCTCGACGCCGGCGAGATCGACGCGATCGCCGCCTTCCTTCGCGACGAGCAGCTGCGCCAGATCGAGGACGCGGCGCGCCGGGTCGGGCGTGCGCTGACGCCCGAGGCGCCGGTCGTCGCCGCGGGTTCCGGCGCGTTCCTGGGACGCGAGGTCGCCTCCCGCCTGGGGCGAGCGGTCGCCCCCGCGCCGTGGGGCGAGGAGCTGGGACCGGCCGCGGCGCTGGCCGCGCTGCTGGCGGCACGGTGCTGACGGTCGTCAAGGTCGGCGGCGGTCTCGGCGACGACGCGCTCCCGCCACTGTGCACCACGCTCGGCGAGCTTGGCCGGCGGCACCCGCTGCTCGTCGTGCCGGGCGGCGCGGGATTCGCGGATGCCGTGCGGGAAGCCGATCGCCGCTTCGGACTGCCCGCGGCGGCCGCGCACAGAATGGCGATCCTCGGCATGGAGCAGTTCGGCTGGCTGCTGAGCGAGCTGATCCCGGGCGCCGAGCGCCGCGCCGACCTCGCGCCCGCCGGTGCCGGACGGACGACCGTTCTCCTGCCCGCCGCGCTGCCCCTCGACGCGCTGCCCGCGTCCTGGGACGTGACCTCCGACTCGATCGCCGCCTGGGTCGCTCATCGGGTCGGCGCCGGGCGGCTCGTGCTGGTGAAGGAGGTCGACGGCCTGTTCGCGGACTGGCCGCCCCGAGGGCAGCCGCTCGGCGCGCTTGAGCGTCGCCGAACTCGCTGCGCTGCGGACCGGCGGCGTCGACGCGTATCTGCACACCGTGCTCGAGGGCGCGCCGTTCGAGACATGGGTCGTCGGCGGGCGTGACCCCAACCGCGTCGTGGAGCTGCTCGAACGGGGCACGACCGTGGGCACGCGGATCGCCTCAGCGCGCTTGCTACCGTCCCGCCATGGCTGACGAGAGGGCCCGGGACATCAGCGTTGCCATCCTGGCCGACCCCCAGCTCCGGGAACACAAGGTCATGGGCGGGATGGACTCGTTCGCGGACCGCAGCTTCTGGCCCAACTTCTTCTCCAAGCTCGTGGCCCGCCTGAACTGGGATCCCTCGGCCATCGACCTCACTCCCGATGCCCGCGAATGGCCGAAGCTCCCGGACGAGCGCCGCCGCCGCCTGAAGACGCTCCTCGCGGGCTTCCGCGTCGGTGACGATCTCGTCTCCGAGCACATCAGGCCGTTCGCCGATGCAGCCCGGCAGGAAACGCTGATGTCCCAGGAGAGCTTGATGGCGTGGGTGTTCTTCCTCCAGCGTCGCGACGAGGAGCGCCATGCGCGGCTCTTCGACCGCATCGCCGCCGAGGTGTTGGGACTGCCGGGAGACACCCCCGAGGAGCGTCGCGTCGCGGCCCGCGCCGAAGCCCCGCCCGCGATGGTCGAGCTCTTCGAGGAGAGGCTGCCCGCGATGGCCGCCGAGATCGCCGCGGGTCGCAAGGAACTGAGCGAGGGCGTCAGCCTCTACCACATGCTGCTCGAGGGGGTCGTCTTCGACGCAGGGCAGCACACGCTTCTCGAAGACCTGGCCGATGGCGCGCTGCCCGGCGTGTTCGAGGGCGTGCGGCGCGTCGAGCTCGATGAGCGCTGGCACATCGGCTTCGGCCTGCGCTGCCTGATCGAGACGCAGCCCTCGCGAGAGCTGCTCGAGGACATGCTGGCGCGGGCCGAGGAGGCCGCCGAAGTCTGGGGCGACGCCGTCCCGGCGGCCATGCGGCGGGAATGCGCGCAGAAGGTCGCCCATCGGCTCCACGTCTCGGGGCTCATCGAGGCGCCCGCGGCGGCGTAGGTCCAGCGAACGTCAACTGGGGCCGGGTAGGGCGGGCTTCTCGGTTCTGTCCTGCCGCGGCGAACTCTGACGAGGCGCGGAATACATCATTCAGCACTCGCCGCGACCAAGCTACGGACCCGCGCCGCGTCCAGCGGTGCCGAGCGCCTGCCGTCGGCGCAGGCGGCCGAGCGGACACCCGCGATGTCGGCTCCGGTGTCACGGACAACGGGCAGGTCGTCCGCGCGCAGGGCACCCGCGAGCGCCACTTGAAGACCCGCGGCATGGGCCTCGGCGACGAGCGAAGTGAGTTCCTCGGGCGCGAGCCACTTCAGGAGGCCGCGGCCGTCCTTGACCGCCGTGTCGAGCAGGCAGGCCTCGACGCCGGCCGCGCGCGCGACGCGCGGCAGCAGCTCCGGCGCCAGCGGCGCATCAGCCACGCGGCGGGCGTCCGCGTAGGCCGCGGCCACCACCACCGCGCCCCGCACGCTCGCAATGCCGTCGCGGACCGCTCGCAGCAGGGCGACCGCCTCGTTCTCGGTCGAGACGCCCCACAAGCCGACCTTCACGAACGTCGCGCCGCTGCGCGCGGCGCCCACGGCGGCGAGCGCGGCCGTGCCGGGCAGATTGGGCATGTCGCCGATCGCGGCGCTGACCGGCAGCTCGGCGGGCAGGGCCGCGCGCACGCCCGCGATCACCGCCGGCGCCGGTGCGCCCAGCGACCCCTCGGCGGGGTTTTTCACGTCCACGATGTCGGCGCCCGCCGCGGCGGCCGCCCGCGCCTCGCCCACGTCCACGACGCTCACGAGCAGCTTCATGACCGCTCGACGCGTGCGCCGTGGTTGTCGAACGCCACGACCTCCACCCTCCCCTCGCCGGCCACCACCGCCTCCATGCGCCGCGCGAGGTCGCGCCCGGCCGCCTCGCTGCCGACGATCCCGTAGACCGCGGGGCCCCACGAGCTCTGGCCGGCCCCCGCCGCCCCGCCGCGCATCAGCGCCTCGACGAGCGTGCCGGCTCGCGGGTGGAAGCGACCGCCCTGCACCGGGGCGAACGCGTCGCCCACGAGCTGCTGCACGCGCGTCAGCGCAGAGCCGAACTCCTCGAGATCGCGCTCGACGAGCGCGGGCAGCAGCGAGGTGAGCACGAGCTGCGCGATCGCCGCCGATCGGTCGGGCGCCGGCACGAGCCGGCCGAAGGCCTGGACCTCGGCGGCCCCGGAGAGCCCCGGCTCGGCGTTCGGCACGACGAGGACGATCCGCCACTCGTCCGGCATCGCGTGACGCACGAGCAGCGGCGCAGTCCGGTCCTCCCCTCCCCGTACGCCGCCCTCCACCACGAGGCCGCCGAGGCCGAACGTCCATGTCCCCACCGCGGAGCGCGCCGCGCGCCCGGCGGCCTCGGCCAGCCCCGGCGCATCGACGGCGCGTCCGTGCAGCGCGGCCAGCGCCTGCGCCACCGCCAGCGCGAGCTTGGTACCCGACCCGAGCCCGACGTGCGGCGGGATCGTCTCGACCACGCGCAGGTGCGCGCCGCCGTCGATCCCCAGTGCCCCGCGGCAGCGCCGTGCGAACGCCAGCGCCCGCTCCGCCTCCGCGCCCTCCACCGATAGCTCGTCGCCCGGCTGCGCTTCCAGCACCACCGCCGGGCGGCTCACCGATACCCCGAGCCCGCCGAAGCGCCGCGCATCGTCGCCGGCGACCGCGAGCATGCCCAGATGCAGGCGCGCGGGCGCCTCGACGCGGACCGAGTTCACGCGTCGCCGACTAATCGAATGCGGCTTGCTCG
>CAWKIT010000001.1:0-61225 GCA_963849695.1 uncultured Solirubrobacteraceae bacterium | reverse complement strand
TGACGTACCCCAAGGTCTTGGTCCGCAGCGAGGAGAGCAGTGGTCGCACCGGCATCGTCGAGAGCGTCATGCCGCCCGGCGTCGCCGGCCCGCCGCTGCACAAGCACGACTTCGACGAGGCGTTCTACGTGCTCGAAGGCGAGCTGACGTTCTACCTCGGCGGCGACCTGGTCCGGGTCGGCGCCGGCGAGATGGCGTTCGCGCCCGGCGGTGAGCCGCACACCTTCACGAACCGCGGGCCCGCCGCCGCGCGGTACCTGCTCGTGTGCACGCCGGCCGGGTTCGAGCGCGAGTTCGCGCGCCGGGCCGCGCGCAAGGAGGGTGTCGACCCGCCGGAGTGGGCGTTGCAGGAGATACCGCCCGTCACCCGGCTCGGGCCGCCGATCGGCGAGGACTCCGCGTGAGCGTGCTGCTCCCCGGGACGGACGCGTACGAGGCCGTCCGCCGGCCGCCCCTTGGGCTCTTCCACGACGTTCGTCCGCAGCGGATCGCGCGGTGTTCGACGGCCGCCGACGTGGCCGAGGCGATCGCGTTCGCCCGCCGCGGCGGGCTCGAGCTGGCCGTGCGCTCCGGCGGCCACTGCTTCGCGGGGCGCTCGTCGACGGAGGGGGTGCTGATCGACGTCGCCCCGATCAACGGCGTCGTGGTCGGCGACGGGGTGGCGACGATCGGCGCCGGAGCGCGACTCGGCGACGTCTATGACGCGCTCGAGCCGCACGGCGTGGCGATCGCGGCCGGCTGCGGCCCGACCGTCGGGATCGCCGGTCTCGTGCTCGGCGGCGGGCTCGGGATACTCGGCCGCAAGCACGGTCTGACCTGCGACCAGCTCGTCGCCGCGCGGGTGGTGCTCGCCGACGGCCGCGTCGTCGACTGCGACGAGCGGCGGCACGCCGACCTGTTCTGGGCCTTGCGGGGGGCGGGCGGCGGCCAGTTCGGCGTGGTGACCGAGCTCACGCTCCGCACCCTTCCGGCGCCGACCACCACCGCGCTGCATCTGCAGTGGTCCTACGAGCACGCCGTCGCGATCGCCGGCTCCTGGCAGGCATGGGCGCCCGAGGCTCCCGACGAGCTCGCCGCCAGCCTGCTGGTGACCGCCGGACCCGATCCGGCCGTGCCGCCGCGCGTGCACGTGTTCGGCGCCCTGCTGGGAACGCGCGCGGAGGCGGCGACCCTGCTGGAGCCCCTCGCCGCCGAGCCGGCGTCCGCCGACCTCCATGAGCTCCCCTACCGGCAGGCCAAGCGCCGGCTGGCCGAGCACGGGCCCGGCGACGAGGTGCCGGGCGGCCACGGCTTCGCCAAGTCGGAGTTCTTCCGGCGCCCGCTGCCGCACGAGGCGATCGAGGCGCTGCTCGACCATCTCGCCGCCGGCCGCAGGGAGGGAGAGGTGCGCGTGCTCGACCTCACCCCGTGGGGCGGGGCGTACAACCGCGTCCCCGAAGCCGCCACCGCCTTCGCGCACCGCGGTGAGCGCTTCCTGATCAAGCACGACGTCGTCGTCGACTCCGGCGCGACCGCCGAGCACCGCCGGAGCGCCCGCGACTGGCTCGCCCGCTCGTGGGAGCTCGTCCACCCGTGGGGTTCCGGGCGCGTGTACCCGAACTTCCCGGACCCCGAGCTCGACGACTGGCCGCGCGCGTACCACGCCGGCAACCTCGAGCGCCTCGCGCGCGTCAAGGCTGCCTACGACCCCGACGACGTGTTCCGGTTCCACCAGTCGCTGGGTGATTGATTCCCCGTGGCGACGCCGGCGAACTACGGCTGGGTGGGGAGCGGGGACGCCGCCGGCGCGGTTCGAGGCAAGCCGTCCTGCCCTACTGTCGAAATCCGACACCAGGGCAGGACAGCACCGCGTTGGAGACCACTTAGCCTCAGCGCGGCACGATGGCCATCGCCCGGAGCGGTCCGCCGCTGCCGCCGTCGATCTTCATCGGCAGCCCGATGAAGAGGAAGTTCGTGCGCGGCAGCCGCTGCAGGTGCGCGACGTTCTCGAACACCGGCACGCCGGCCGCGCCGAGGACCCGGTGGCTCTCGAACAGCGTCGACTGGCCGTAGTCGATGCTCGCCGTGTCCAGCCCGACGGCACGGATGTCACGCTTGCGAACGAGCCACCGCGCCCCGCCCGGGTGCAGGCCCGGGAAGTGCAGCTTCGGCACGGCCTGCGGGCCCCGCTCGGCGGTGCCGAGATAGCGCTCGCGATCGGGCCAGTACCGCCCGTAGCCCGTGCGCAGCAGCACGATCGCGCCCTGGCGGATGCGGCCGTAACGCCGCTCGTGGGCCTTGAAATCCGCGCGCGTGACCCGGTAGTCGGGGTTCGCGAGCGCGGCCTTCGACACGTCGACCACCACGCCCTGGCCGACGAGCCGGCGCAGCGGGATCTCGTCCGCCGTGTCGCCGTCCGCGCGCGAAGTGGACCGGCGCGTCGAGGTGGGTCCCGCCGTGCTCGGCCGCCGAGAAGTTGTTGGCGGCGTAGTAGTAACCCTGCTCGGTCTCGCCCTCGGCCACCTCCTCGAGCGTGAAGGTCTCGGCGGTCGGCCAGTAGATCGTCTGCGCGTTGAACGCGTACGTGAGGTCGACCAGCTTGCCGCCGGGCACCTTGACCTGGGCTGTGCCCGCCTCGGAGGATTGAGTCCCGCCGGCCGAGCCCACCCAGCCGACGATGGCTCCCGTCGCCAGCAGCGCCGCTGCGACGGAGATCCGCTTGATCATCGCCACCTCCCTCGTAGAACGAATGAAATTCGGTCGGAAGCCTACGTGGCCGGGGTAGCACCCGAACCGTGGACGCGACCCCGTTCGTCCCCGAGACCCGCAGCCTCAAGACGCTCCGCGAGGCGGCGGCGACGTGCCGCGGGTGCCCGCTGCACGGACCGGCCACGCAGACGGTGTTCGGCGAGGGGCCGCGCCGCGCCGAGCTGATGCTGATCGGCGAGATGCCCGGCGATCGCGAGGACCGTGCCGGCCACGTCTTCGTCGGCCCGGCCGGCCGCGAGCTCGACGCAGCGCTCGAGCGGGCCGGGATCGAGCGCAAGCAGGCGTACGTCACCAACGTGGTCAAGCACTTCAAGTTCAAGGAGCGCGGCAAGCGGCGGATCCACGACACGCCGAAGAAGTCCGAGGTCGACGCCTGCATGCCGTGGCTGCGCGAGGAGCTGCGCCTCGTGCGGCCGCAGGTGCTGGTGTTCCTCGGCGCGACCGCGGCGAAGGCCCTGCTCGGCTCGAGCTTCCGGCTCACCCGCTGTCGTGGCACCGAGCTGGAGTCCGACCTCGCGCCGCACGTGACCGCGACGATCCACCCGGCGGCGATCCTGCGCTCGCCCGACAGCGCCGCCCGCGAGGCCGAGCGCGAGGCGTTCACGCGCGACCTCGCGGCCGCCGCCGCGATGATCGAGATGTGAACGCAGGGTTCCCTCCGGCGTCGGCCGCACTACGCTGCGCCGCCGACGGACGTCGAGGGGGCGTCCGGGATCACTTCGAAGGAGTCAGAACCGAATGCGTATGCGCATCCTCGGGCTGGCGCTTCTCGCGCTCGCCCTTCTCGTTCCGGCCACCGCGCAGGCCAAGCCGCGCGACGTCGAGGTCCAGCTGCTGGCCATCAACGACTTCCACGGCAATCTCGAGCCGCCGACCGGCAGCTCGGGCCGCATAACGTCCGAGCCGGGCGCCAGCCCGGTCGATGCCGGCGGGGCCGCGTACCTGGCGACCCACATCCGCCAGCTGCGGGAGACGAACCCGAACTCGCTGGTGGTCTCGGCCGGCGACCTGATCGGCGCCAGCCCGCTGCTCTCGGCCGCGTTCCACGACGAGCCGACGATCGAGGCGATGAACGAGATCGGGCTCGATCTCAACGCGGTCGGCAACCACGAGTTCGACGAGGGCGAGGCGGAGCTGCTGCGGATGCAGTACGGCGGCTGTCATCCGACCGACACGGCCGGCACCTGCAAGGACGCGGACGGGCGCTTCGACGGTGCCAACTTCCGGTTCCTCGCCGCCAACGTCGTCCGTCGCGACACGGGCGAGCCGCTGTTCCCGCCCTACGAGATCCGCAAGTTCGGCAACATCAAGGTCGGGTTCATCGGCATGACGCTGGAGGGCACGCCGGACATCGTGTCGCCGTCCGGCATCCGGAACCTCGAGTTCCTCGACGAGGCCGAGACCGCCAACCGCTACGCGGAGGAGCTGCGCAACGAGCACGGCGTGCGGGCGATCGTCGTCCTTCTCCACGAGGGCGGCACTCCGACTCCGTTCGCCGGCATCAACGCCTGCAACGTCTCCGGACCGATCGTCGACATCGTCAACCGCACCGACGACGCCGTCGACCTGTTCGTCACCGGCCACACGCACCAGCCGTACAACTGCGTGATCGACGGCCGCCCGGTCACGAGCGCGAGCTCGTTCGGACGCCTGGTGACCGACATCGACTTCACGCTCGACCGGCGGACCAAGGACATCGAGAACGTCAGCGCCGACAACGTGATCGTCGACCGCACCGTCGAACGCGCGCCCGACATCCAGGCCCTGATCGACCGCTACACGACGCTCGTGGCGCCGATCCGCGACCGCGTGATCGGCAACCTCACGGCGGACCTGACCCGTACCGCCGACAACACGGGCGAGAGCACGGCCGGCAACTTCGTCGCCGACGCCCAGCTGTTCGACAGCCTCGGGGAGGGCGCTGTGGCGGCGTTCATGAACCCAGGCGGCGTGCGCGCCGACATCCTCGCCGGCCCGGTCACGTACGGCGAGGCGTTCACGATGCAGCCGTTCGGCAACAACCTCACCACCATCACGCTGACCGGCGCCCAGCTGTACGAGATGCTCAAGCAGCAGTGGTGCGGCCTGCCGAGCACGCGGATCCTGCTCCCGTCGAACACCGTGCACTACTCGTTCGACCCGGCCAGGGTCGTGGTCGGCGCGCCGTGTGCGACCGCAGTGAACCCGGTCGTGCCCGGGTCGCTCACGATCAACGGCACGCCGGTGGTGGACAGCCAGACCTACCGGATCACCGTGAACTCGTTCCTCGCCGACGGCGGTGACGGGTTCAGCGTGCTGACGCAGGGCACGGACCGGGTCGGCGGCGCCGTCGACACCGACGCGCTCGAGCGGTACTTCGCGACCGCGCCGCAGCTGAGCCCGCCGGCGCTGAACCGGATCGACGTGACTCCCTAGCCGCTCACCCGGTCAAGTCGCTGCAGCAGATCATGCGCCGCGAGCTCGACGTCCTTGTGACGCCAGCTCGCGGCGCGGTACACGCACGCGATCAGGCCGGTCCGGTGTAGCCGCCGGAAGTCTCCGTACACGAACGCGTAGCGCGCCTTGGTGCCGTCCTTGGCGCCCTCGGTGAGGCCGAGGTGCCAGGCGGCGTATTCCTCCCACGAGCGCGACTCGAGGTAGGCGTTCTCGTCGGCCGCTTTCGGCTGCACCTCGCCCCACTCGCTGTCGAGCACGTACTGGCGCGCTTCGATCAGCCGCTCGGCCTGGGCGACGGCATCGGGGTTCACGGTGTAGGAAGCCACACGGGCATTGTGGAATAAGCGCGCCGCGGATGGCGTCAAGGGGCCTAGAACGCAACCTCCAGGAGCCCTCCCCGCCATGTTCTCCGCAACCTCCTTCGTGATCCGCCCCGCCCGTGTCGACGACGTGCCCGAGCTCGTGCGGCTCGGCTGGTCGACCGAGGAGCAGTGGCCGTCCGGCGGGATCCTCGTGGGCGAGATCGACGGCGTCGTCGGCGCCGGCCTCGCGATCGACGAGAACCGCGCCGTCGCCGCCGACGTCCCCCGCGCCCCGCAGCTCCTCACGCACATGCGCGCCCGCGCGGCCGGGATCAAGGCCCACCGCGCCACGCCGGACGTCGCCGAGCGCATCCGCGAGCGCATGCACGACCGCGTCACGTTCTGATACGACACGCGGGCTGACCTGCTCGCCGTACCCGAACGTCTCCGAGGGCCGCGACGCCGCGGCCCTCGACGCGATCGCGCAGGCGTTCGGGCCCGGCTTGGTCCACCGCTCCTCCGACCCGGATCACCACCGCTCGGTGTTCACGATCCGGGGGCGGCCCGGCGAGCTGGCCGAGCGCGTGCTCGCCGGCGCCCGCGAGGCGGTCGCGCGCATCGACCTGCGCGCTCACCAGGGAGTGCACCCGCGGGTGGGAGCTGTCGACGTCGCGCCGATCGTCTACCTCGACCCGGCCCAGCGCGGGGCGGCGGTCGCCGAGGCGCTGATCCTGGCCGACCGGCTCGGGACGGACCTGGAGCTCCCCGTCTACCTCTACGGCATCATCGCGGGCGGCCGCACGCGCGCCGAGCTGCGCAAGGGCGGGCCCGAAGCCCTGATCGCGCGCACGCCGCCCGACGCCGGGCCACGGGAGCTGCACCCGACCGCCGGCGCCACGCTGGTCGCCGCCCGCCCGCCGCTGGCGGCCTTCAACGTCGAGATCGACGCACCGCTCGCGACCGCCAAGCAGATCGCGGCGGAGGTCCGCACGCTGCCCGGCGTGCGCGCGCTCGGGCTCGAGCTCGCCCGGCAGGGGATCGTCCAGGTCTCGACCAACATCGAGGAGCTCGACCGCACCACCCCGGGCGACGTCGTCGCCGCCATCCGCGAGCACGCCACCGTCACCGGCGCCGAGCTGGTCGCGCCCGCCCCGCGCAGCGCGTTCGAATCCTTTCCCGCCGACGTGCCGCTGCGCGGCGCCCCGCTTCTCAGCTCAGCCTGATCCAATCGATCCCCGAGGCATCCACGGGTCATCGCTGGATCAGGCTGACCGCTACCCTCCAAAGCCGATGGCCCAGACCAAGCGCAAGCGGCGGTCCAAGCACCGCGGCAACGCGGCCGGAGTGGTCGAGTCGCGGGGCCGAACCGGCCGGCGGCCGACCGCCGACGAGCTCGGCAAGCCGGGCAAGGAGACCGCGCGCGAGCGGCGCATGAACAAGCCGCCGAGCTGGAACAGCGCGTTCCTGAAGTCGGCGCTCATGGCCGGCCTGCTGTTCGTGTTCACGCGCGTCGGCCTGTTCGGCGGCGAGGTCCCGATCGGCCAGTCGATCGTGCTGTGCGGGTTCGCGCTGCTGCTGTACACGCCGCTCGCCTACGTCACCGACAAATGGGTCTACCAGCGCGCCCAGCGGCGCAAGACAGCAGCAGAGCGGATGACAGCCCGCTGCTTCACGGTCGGGCCGCTGCAGGAGAACTGCTGGATCGTGCACGAGGGGCAACGGGCGGTGGTCGTGGACCCCGGCGACGAGGCGCCGCGGCTGACCGAGGCGGTCGACGACCTCGGGCTCACCACCGAGGCGATCCTGCTCACCCACACGCACTTCGACCACGTCGGAGCGGTCGCCGCGCTCGCGCGCCACACCGGCGCGCCGGTCTACTGCCCCGAGCTCGAGACCGCCGTGCTCGCGGACATCAACCGCTACACGTTCCAGGGCTTCGGGCCGTTCGAGTCCTACGAGGCGGACGAGACGATCGCGGGCGGCGAGCGGCTCGAGCTCGCCGGGCTCGACATCGACGTCATCTTCACGCCCGGCCACAGCCCGGGCCACGTCAGCTTCAGCATCCCCGAGCACGACATCGTGCTCTCCGGCGACGTGCTGTTCGCCGGCTCGGTCGGCCGCACCGACCTGCCCGGCGCCGACCACGCCACGCTGCTGAGCTCGATCGCCACGCTGCTGAACACGCTGCCCGACGAGACCCGCGTGCTCCCCGGCCACATGGGCGCCACGACGCTGGGGCGCGAGCGGGCCACCAACCCGTTCCTGCACGAGCTCGCGAGTTGAGGATCCAGACCCCCCGCGGCACGTCCGACGTGCTGGGCGACGCGGCGCTCGCCCGCGAGGAGCTCGAGCGCACCGCCAAGGGCATCCTCGAGCGCGCCGGGTACTCGCGGATCGAGACGCCGATCTTCGAGGCGACCGAGCTGTTCGCGCGCGGCGTGGGCGAGTCGACCGACGTCGTGCAGAAGGAGATGTACACGTTCGACGACGGCGGCGGGAGCTCGATCGCGCTGCGCCCGGAGGGCACCGCGCCGGTCTGCCGCGCCTACCTCGAGCACGGCATGCACAAGCGGCCGCAGCCGGTGAAGCTGTGGTACCTGGGCGCGTACTTCCGCGCCGAGCGCCCGCAGCACGGCCGCTACCGGCAGTTCTGGCAGGTCGGCCTGGAGGCGATCGGCTCCGACGACCCCGCCGTCGACGCCGAGTCGATCCTCCTGCTCGCCGAGATCCTCGAGGCGATCGGCGTCCAGGCCCGGCTGCGGGTCTCGAGCCTCGGCACCCCCGGTACCCGCGCCGACTACAAGAGCGAGCTGCAGGCGTACCTGCGCGCGCACGAGCACGAGCTGAGCGGCGACGTGCGCGACCGGATCGACCTCAACCCGCTGCGCGCGTTCGACGCCGACCACCCCGGCACCCGGCAGGTGATGGCCGGGGCGCCGCTCCTGCTCGACCGCTTGGGAGCCGAGGACCGCGAGCACTTCGAGGCCGTCAAGCGCATGCTCGACGGCGCCGGCCTGGCCTACGAGGTCGACCCGACGCTCGTCCGCGGCCTCGACTACTACACGCGCACCGTGTTCGAGTTCACCTCCGATGCGCTCGGGGCGCAGTCGGGCGTCGGCGGCGGCGGCCGCTACGACGGCCTGATCGAGGAGCTCGGCGGGCCCCCGACCCCCGGCATGGGCTGGGCCGCCGGCGTCGAGCGGATGCTGCTCGCGGCGCCGCCTGCCCCGATCGCGCCGCCGCCGCTCGACCTCTACGTCGCCTATGCCAAGCCGGAGTACCGCGTCGAGGCCTTCCTGCTGGCGGCCGACTTGCGCCGAGCCGGCCACGCCGCGCAGCTCGAGCTCGGGGGCCGGAGCCTGAAGGGCCAGCTCAAGCAGGCGGATCGGGCGAAGGCCAGATACGTTGCCATCCTCGGCGACGAAGGGACGGCGCTGAAGGACATGGAATCCGGCGAGCAGCGCGTGGTTGAACGCGACACCGTGATGCACCACATCACGCACGGCCTATGAGGCCGCCGCGCCCGAACGTCTACCGCGACGCGTGGGCGGGGGAGCTCGACGCCGCGCGCGTCGGCGACCGCGTCCGCGTGGCCGGGTGGGTGCACCGCCGGCGCGACCACGGCGGCCTCGTGTTCATCGACCTGCGCGACCGCTCGGGCATCCTCCAGCTCGTCTTCCACCCCGAGGACTCGCCGGAGGCGCACGCGCTGGCGCAGCAGCTGCGCTCCGAGCACGCGATCACCGCGGTCGGCGAGCTCGTCCGCCGCGAGGAGGGCAAGGAGAACCCGAAGCTGCCGACCGGCGAGGTCGAGGTGGCGGTCGCCGAGGCCGAGCACCTGGCGGTGTCCGAGACGCCGCCGTTCCCGATCGACGAGGACGCGCCGGTCGACGAGGCGATCCGCCTGCGCCACCGGATGCTCGACCTGCGGCGCGAGGCGATGCAGGAGTCGATGACGCTGCGGCACACGATCAACCGGGCGATGCGCGACTACCTGAACGCACACGACTTCCTCGAGATCGAGACGCCGATCCTCACGCGCTCGACGCCGGAGGGCGCGCGCGACTTCCTCGTCCCCGCGCGCATGAGCCCGGGGGCGTTCTACGCGCTGCCGCAGTCGCCGCAGCTGTTCAAGCAGCTGCTGATGATGTCCGGCTTCGAGCGCTACTACCAGATCGCCCGCTGCTTCCGCGACGAGGCGCTGCGCGCCGACCGCCAGCCCGAGTTCACCCAGCTCGACCTCGAGCTGTCGTTCGTGGAGGAGGACGACGTGATCGCCGTGGTCGAGGGGATGCTGGCGCGGGTGTTCGAGGACGCGGGCTTCGAGGCGCCGCCGCCGCCGTGGCCTCGGCTCGGCTACGACGAGGCGATGGCCCGTTACGGCTCCGACCGGCCCGACCTGCGGTTCGGGCTCGAGATCGTGGACCTCAGCGAGGCCGTCGCGGGGACCGGGTTCAAGGTGTTCGCCACGGCGGAGGTCGTGCGCGGTTTCAATGCGGGCGCCCGCGAGGTGCCGCGGTCGGAGCTCGACGGCTTGACCGACCTGGTCAAGCGCTTCGGCGCCGGCGGCCTTGTGTGGGCGTTCGTGCAGGACGACGGCTCATGGCGCTCGCCGATCGCGAAGTTCCTCTCCGACGACGAGCGCGCGGCGATCGGTCGCCTGCTGAGCGCCCAGCCCGGCGACCTGCTGCTCGTGGTGGCCGACAAGCCGGCCATCGCCGCTCAGGCGCTCGGCGAGCTGCGGCTCGAGCTGTCGCGGCGCTTCGACTTGGCGGCGGGCGCCGCCCACTCGCTGCTGTGGGTGGTCGACTTCCCGATGTTCGAGTGGAACGAGGATGAGGGGCGCTGGGACGCGCTCCACCACCCGTTCACGGCGCCGGTCGGCTCGTTCGACGATCCCGGCTCGCTGCGCAGCCGCGGCTACGACGTGGTGCTCGACGGCACGGAGATCGGCGGCGGCTCGATCCGTATCCACAACCCCGACGTCCAGCGCCAGGTGTTCTCCGCGCTCGGGATCTCCGAGGCTGACGCCGAGGCGCGCTTCGGCTTCCTGCTCGACGCGCTGCGCTACGGCGCGCCGCCGCACGGCGGCATCGCGCTCGGGATCGACCGGATCGTGGCGCTGCTCGGCGCGCGCGACTCGATCCGCGAGACGATCGCGTTCCCGAAGACCGCGAGCGGCTCCGACCTGCTCACCGGCGCGCCGGCGCCGGTCGACGACGCGCAGCTGACCGAGCTCGGTCTGCGGCTCACTGTGCCGCGGCCCGGCTAAGGATTCGCGGCTCACCTGCCGATAGGCGGGACGTGAGCCAGATCTCTCCGCCGATCCGAATCCTGCTGGTCCTGACCGTCGCGCTCCTGGGCGTCTACATGCTGTTCCTGCGGCCGAAGCCGGTTGAGGACCCGCCGCCTACGCCGGCCGCGCCCAACCTCGAGACCGACGCGCCCGCCGTGAGCGAGCCCGGCAAGCTGGCCGAGAAGGCCCAGGAGGCCGCCAAGGCCTCGGAGGAGCAGGACGCTCGCCTGCAGAACAAGCTCGACGCGGTCGACGGCGGCGAGACCGCCGCGGGCGTCGCGAAGGTCAAGCCCGGCGCACCGGCTGCGGCCGGGGCCGTCGCCGCGGAGCTGAAGGGCTTGCCGAAGCCGGTCGCGACCGCGCTCCGCAAGCGCCAGGTGCTCGTGCTGCTGTTCTGGAACGGCCGGTCCGCGGACGACAAGGCCGTGCACGCGGCGCTCAAGCGCGTCGATCGCTGGAACGGTCACGTCTCCGTCCAGAGCGCGCCGATCAGCCGGATCTCCAGGTACGGGCGGATCGCCCGCGGCGTGGACGTCCAGCAGTCGCCGACCGTGGTCGTCGCCGACCGCAACCTGCAGGCCGAGACGCTTGTCGGCTACGTCGATGCCGCGACCATCAACCAGACCGTCGTGGACGCGCTGCGCAACAGCGGCGGCATGTTCACGAGCAGCTACCTGCGGGCCGTGGACAAGGTCTGCTGGCAGCATGCCAACGCGATGCACGGCATCCCGGACTACTACGGCGGCGGAAGCGTGCGGCGCGCCGACCGGCGCATGAGCCGCTACGTCGCGCGTTATCAGGCCTTCGTCGCCGACTTCCGTGCCGTCAAGGCGCCGAAGAAGTACGCCGCGTTCAAGGCCGCCTCGCTCGACGACCTCGCCGCCGGCGGAGCCGTCATGGCGAGCTTCAACAGCACGGTGACCCCGAGCACCGGCGTGGCGACGGCCGTCGCGGCGGAGGCGCGCTTCAAGGCCAGGGCGCACCCGATCGAGAAGCGGTTCAACGACCGGTTCGACGCGCAGGGCCTGTACCGCTGCGGTTCGCAGTTCTGACGTCGGGCACTCGCTAACGTCTCGCGCCACTCCGACGACACGGAGAGGTCGTATTGAGCACGCGCACGTCCGACGGTGAGGTGAGTCCGGCGGGGCATGACGGGCTCGGGCGCCATGCGCTCGAGCTCGCTGCGTTGTGCGCGTTTGCCTTCGCCCAGCCGCTGTTCGACCTGCTCGGGCGCAACCCGGAGTTCTTCGCCGCGCGCGGAGCGCCGCCCGCCGACATCGTGCTGTTCGCCGTCGGGGTCGTGCTGCTGCCGGTCGCGATCCTCGTGGGCATCGAAGCGCTGGCCGGCCTGGCCGGCCCGCGCGCGCAAAACGCCGTGCACGGCGTCCTCGTCGCGTTGCTCGGCGCGCTCGTGGCGATCCAGGTGATCAAGCGGATCGGGGCGCTGCCGGCCTGGCTCGAGCTGGCACTTGCCCTCGCCGCCGGACTGGCGCTCGCCTGGGGGCTCGTGGTCCGCCGCGGGCGGGCGCTCCGTATGTTCGCGACGGTTCTCTCGCCCGCCCCGCTGGTATTCCTCGCGCTGTTCCTGCTCGCCTCGCCGGTCACCGAGCTCGTGCTCCCCGACCGGACGGCGGTGGCCACCGCCGACGCCCGGGCGGGCGCGCCGGTGGTGATGGTCGTGTTCGACGAGCTACCGCTCACCTCGCTGCTCAACCGCCACGGCAGGATCGACCGCGCGCGGTACCCGAGCTTTGCCAGGCTGGCCGCGCGCTCGACCTGGTACTCGCACGCGACGACCGTCTCCGACTCCACCACCCACGCGGTCCCGGCGATCCTCGACGGCCTGCGCCCCCGCGAGGGCGGTCTGCCCACGCTCGCGCACCACCCGCGCAACCTGTTCACGCTCCTGGGTCGCTCCTATCGCCTCAATGTCTCCGAGGAGGCGACGTACCTGTGCCCGCGTCGGCTGTGCCCGAACTCCGTACAGCCCGGCCTGGTACGGCGCATGCGGGCGCTGAGCTCCGATGTCGGGGTCGTCTACGCGCACATGGTCGTGCCATCCGCGGTCGAGGACCGCCTGCCCTCGGTCTCGCAGGGCTGGGGCGCCTTCAACGGCGCCGACGCGGCCGACGCGGCGCTCGAGATGCTGGGCGGCAACGGCCGCCCCGCGCGCTTCGACGAGTGGGTGCGCTCGATCCGGCCCTCGTCGCCGCCGACGCTGAACTTCAAGCACGTGCTCCTGCCGCACGTCCCGTGGCAGTACCTGCCCGACGGACACGCCTACCCCCGCGGCGGCGGCCGTCCGGCGGCGTTCCAGGAGGAGGAGGCCATGGATGAGCCGGTCCTGGTGCGCCAGCTCTACCAGCGCCACCTTCTACAGCTCGGCTTCACCGACCGGCTGCTCGGCCGCCTGATCGACCGGCTGCGCGAGACCGGCCTGTGGGATCGCGCGCTGGTGGTCGTCGCCGCCGACCACGGCGTGGCGTTCCGCGTCGGGGAGAAGGATCGGCGCGCCGTGACGGCCGCCAACGTCGAGGACATCGCGCCCATCCCGCTGTTCATCAAGGCCCCGGGCCAGCGCGCCGGGCGCGTGGCGACGCGCCCGGTGCAGACGATCGACATCCTGCCGACGATCGCCGACATCCTCGGCATCCGCCTGCCCGGGCGCGTCGACGGCACGTCGGCCGAGGGGCCGCCGCCCGCCCGCCGGCCCGCCGTCGACATGCTCACCCGCGACTGGGAGCCCCTGCGCCTCGACGCGGCCGAGCTCGAGCGCCGCACGCGCGCCGCGCTCGATCGCAAGGTGCGCATGTTCGGCGCCGGTCCGTATGCCGCCGGGCCGCATCGCGAGCTGCTGGGGCGTCCGGTAGGCGCCGCCACGCCGGCGGCCGGCGCCGCCGCGGATGTCGACGCGGCGGCGGAGCTGGCCGACGTCGACCTGCGCGGCCCGATTCCCGCACTGATCACCGGGCGGATCACGGGCGTCGGGCCGGGCCGCCACGATCTCGCGCTGGCGGTCAACGGTCGGGTGGCGGCGCTCGCGCAGTCGTTCCCTTGGGACGGCGAGGAACGCTTCTCGGTCGTCGTCCCGCCCACGGCATTCCGGTCGGGGCGCAACGCCGTCGAGGTCCTGCTCGTCGACCGCGCCGGGGCGCTCCAGCGGCTCGAGTGAGCGCCGCGAATCGAGCGCAGCGGCTCGCCTAGACTCAGCGCTCGTGGAGTCCCTCCGCGAGCACCTCGAGCATCCCGCCGGGCGCGGCATGCGCCCGCCCGGCGCTCACGACGGCAGCGCCGGCGGCGCCGCCTGCGGTGACCTCATCCGCGTCTCGCTGCGGGTCGACGGCGAGCGCGTGGCCGCCGCCGGCTTCGAGGCCTCAGGCTGCGGCGCCATGACCGCCGCCGGCTCGGCGGTCGTGACGCTGGTCGAGGGCGCGCACGTGCTCGATGCGGCACGCGTCGGCCCGCACGAGATCGCCGCCGAGCTGGGCGGGCTGTCGCCCGGCAAGTTCCACGCCGCCGACCTGGCCGCCGACGCGCTGCACCGCGCGCTCGGCGCCGCGGCGCGCGCCGACGCGACGGTGCCTTCGTGTGCTGACCGCACGCTGGTGGCGATGAGCGGGGGCGTCGACTCGGCTGTCGCCGCGCTGCTGGTGGGGGAGGGGTCGGTGGCGGTCACGCTCGAGCTGTGGGCGGACCCGGAGAACGACGCCGAGGCCTCGTGCTGCTCGGCCCACGCCGTCCGGCTCGCGCGCTCGGTCGCCCACCGCATGGGGCTGCCGCACTTCACGCTCGACCTGCGCTCCGAGTTCCGCGCCGGCGTCGTCGACCCGTTCCTGGACGGGCACGCAGCCGGCGTGACCCCGAACCCGTGCGTGGGCTGCAACGGCCACGTCCGGCTCGACGCCATGGTCGATTTCGCGGATCGGCTCGGCGCCGCCGCGCTCGCCACCGGCCACTACGCGCGCTTCGCCGAGGACGGCCTGCTGCGCGCCGCCGCCGACCCCGCCAAGGACCAGAGCTACATGCTGGCGGCGGTCGCGCCCGCGACGCTCGCCCGCCTGCGGTTCCCGCTCGGCGAGCTGACCAAGCCGCAGGTCCGCGCGCTCGCCGCCGACGCCGGGCTGCCGGTCGCCTCCAAGCCCGAGTCGCAGGACCTGTGCTTCCTGGCCGGCACCGGCAAGGCCGCGTTCCTGGCCCGCCACGGCGATATGAGCGAGCGGCCGGGCGACCTCGTCGACCGCGCCGGCCGCGTGCTCGGCCGCCACCGCGGCCACCACCACTACACGGTCGGCCAGCGCCGCGGCCTCGGCGTCGCCGCCGGCGAGCCCCTGTACGTGCTGTCCACCGACGCGCGCGCGAACCGCGTGACGGTCGGGCCGCGCGAGCAGCTCGCCACCCGCGCGGTCGCGGTGCGCGGCGCGCGGCTGCACCGCGCGGGCGCGGAGGTCGACGCCGTCCGCCTCCGCTACCACTCGCGCGCGATCGCCTGCCGCATCCCCGGCGATCTCGCGCCCGGCCGGCACCGCCGGCTCGAGCTCGAGCTCGCCGACCCCGTCGACGGCGCCGCTCCCGGCCAGACCGCCTGCCTCCTGCAGCGGCGACGTCGTCGTCGGCTACGGCACGATTGCGGCCTAGACTCAGGTCGCGATGACGACCGACGAGATCCGCCGCACCTTCCTGGAGTTCTTCGAGGAGCGCGACCACAGGCGGCTGGCGTCGGCATCGCTCGTCCCCACCCAGCACGACCCGTCGACGCTGCTGATCAGCGCCGGGATGCACCCGCTGAAGCCGTACTTCCTGGGCCAGGAGGCGGCGCCGCACCACCGGCTGACGACGTGCCAGAAGTGCTTCCGCACGGTCGACATCGACAACATCGGCTCGACCTACCGGCACCTCACGTTCTTCGAGATGCTCGGCAACTTCTCGATCGGCGACTACTTCAAGCAGGGCGCCGCGGAGTTCGCGTGGGAGCTGTCGCTGGAGGGCTTCGGGTTCGAACCCGACCGCATCTGGGCGACCGTCTTCGAGGGCGACGACGAGCTCGGCCTCGGCCCCGACGAGGAGGCGATCGAGGTCTGGCTGCAGATCGGCATCCCGCGCGAGCGCATCGTCCTGCTCCCGCGCAAGGAGAACTTCTGGCAGGCCGGCCCGACCGGTCCATGCGGGCCCTGCAGCGAGCTCTACCTCGACCGCGGGCTCGAGTTCGGCACGGAGGACGACCTCCCCGGCGGCGAGAACGAGCGCTTCCTCGAGTACTGGAACCTGGTCTTCATGCAGTACGACCAGGACCCGGTCAACACGCTCACGCCGCTGCCCGCCAAGAACATCGACACCGGGCTCGGCCTCAATCGCATGGCGGCGGTCATGCAGGGCACGACGTCGGTGTTCGAGACCGACCAGATCCGCCCCCTGATCGACCTCGGCGAGGAGCTCTCCGGCCGGCGCTACGGGGAGACGTTCGAGACCGACCGCGCGCTGCGCATCCTCGCCGACCACACGCGCGGGATGAGCTTCCTGGTGGCCGACGGCGTCGTGCCCTCCAACGAGGACCGCGGCTACGTGCTGCGGCGACTGATGCGGCGCGCGGTGGTGCAGGGCCGGCGGATCGGGATCGAGCCCGGCTTCCTGCCCCGTTACGCCGACCTCGTGCGCGAGCTGATGGGCTCCGCGTACCCGGAGCTGGACGAGCACGCCGACACGATCCGGATGTGGGTGGGGCGCGAGGAGGAGGCGTTCGGCCGCACGCTCGAGCAGGGCATGCGACTGCTGAGCGACGTGATCGAGCGCGCCAGGGACGCCGGCGAAGAGGGCATCGGCGCCGATCAGGCGTTCCTCCTGCACGACACCTACGGCTTCCCGTTCGACCTCACGCTCGAGCTGGCCGGCGAGCAGGGCGTCGGCGTCGACGAGCAGGGCTTCGAGGACCTGATGGATCAGCAGCGCGTCCGGGCGCGGAGCGCCGCCGGGCGCGGCGCGCATGACGACGACCGGCAGCGGATCGCCGCCTTCGCGGAGGCGAGCGAGGCGAGCAGCTTCACCGGCTACGAGACGCTCGAGCAGGCGACCGCGGTCGCCTCGATCGGGCGCGAGGACGGCCGCGTGCTCGCGAAGCTCGTCGAGTCGCCGTTCTACGCCACCGGCGGCGGCCAGGTCCACGACAACGGCATCATCGAGTGCGAGGACGGCGGCTGCGCGGCGCGCGTGCTCGACGTCGTGCGCGTCGGCGACGACCAGGCGCTCGTGCTCGACCCGATCAAGGGCGAATTGCACGAGGGCGAGCGCGTGATCGCGCGCGTCGACCCGGTGCGCCGGCTGACCGAGCGCAACCACACCGCCACCCACCTGCTGCACGCCGCGCTCCGCGACCGGCTCGGCACCCACGTGCGCCAGGCCGGCTCCTACGTCGGCCCCGACAAGCTGCGGTTCGACTTCACGCACGGCGCGCCGCTGACCGACGAGGAGGTGCGCGACGTCGAGGACGCGGTCAACCACGCGATCATCGCCGACCATCGCGTGCGGGCGCTCACCACGACCCTCGAGGAGGCGCGCAGGCTCGGCGCGATGGCGCTGTTCGGCGAGAAGTACGGCGACGTGGTGCGGATGGTCGAGGTCGGCGACGGCAACTGGTCGCGCGAGCTGTGCGGCGGCACTCACGTGCGCAGCACGGCGGTGATCGGCGCCTTCAAGATCACCACCGAGACCTCGTCGGCGGCCAACGTGCGCCGGATCGAGGCGATCACCAGCGAGGCCGCGATCGACGAGCTGCGCGAGCACGACCGGGTGCTGAGCGAGGCCGCGCGGGTGCTGCGCACCTCGCCCGAGCAGGTCGCCGACATCGCCGCCGACCGCGAGCGCAAGCGGCGCGAGCTCGAGAAGCGCTCGGCGGCGCCGGTCGACGACCGGGTCGACGAGGTGTTCGAGCTCGACGGCGTGAAGGCGGTGTTCGAGATCAAGCAGGTCGACAGCCCGAAGGCGCTGCCCGACCTCGCCGACCGGATCAAGAACCGGCTCGGCGATCCCTCGGTCGTGGTCCTCGGCGCGCCCGGTGACGGCCGCGCGAGCCTGCTGGTGGCGGCGACCCCGGGCGCGGTCGAGCGCGGTGTCAAGGCGGGCGCGGTGGTCAAGGTCGCCGCCCAGGCGGTCGGCGGCGGCGGCGGTGGGCGCGACACGATGGCCCAGGCGGGCGGGCGCGAGCCGGACAAGCTGCCGGACGCACTGGCCGCCGCGCGGGCCGAGATCGAGCGCGCCCTCGGCGTGTGAGCAGGGTCGTGGCGCTGGACTACGGCAGCGCGCGCTGCGGCGTTGCGGTGTCCGATCCGTCGGGCACGCTCGCCACGCCGCTCGAGCCGGTGCTGCGGCCCGGCACCCGGAAGGGCCTCGCGCGGCTGGCCGCGCTGGTCCGCGAACTGTCTGTAGAGCGCGTTGTGGTCGGATTGCCACGCTCCCTGCGCGGCGGCGACTCCGGCCAGACGCGCGAGACGCGTTCGTTCGCCGGTCGCCTGCAGGCGGTGGTGGATGTGCCGGTCGAGCTCTACGACGAGCGCTTCACCACGGCGCTGGCGCAGCAGGCGGGCGGCGAGGCCGCGCTCGACTCCCGCGCGGCCGCCGTGCTGCTCGACGAGTGGCTGAGCGTGCGGCGAGGTGGTGCGCATTTCGTGCCGCCTACCGATGGTGATCCGTAGCGGACCATGGGTATCGCCGCGCACCGGTTCTCGTTGCAGAGCCGATGGCAAGCGGATACGGTCTCGCGATGCTCTCGACGATCGCGGTCGGCTTTGATGGATCAAAGACGGCGGGCAAAGCGGTCGAGATGGCGGTCGAGGTTGCGCGGCGCTTTGACGCGAAGGTCGTGCTCCTCAGTGCAGTGCGCGACTCCACAGCGACGTCGGCTGAGCAAGCCGTCGACACGGTGGAGCTCGACTGGGCGTCGGAGCCGTCGGCATCGGTACGGCAAGTACTCGAGAGCACCGAGTCCCGACTGCGGGCGAGCGGGCTGGATTGTCGCACGCTGGTCGACGAGGGGGACCCGGGCGACGTTCTCGTTCGCCTTGCGGAGGAGTGTGGGGCCGACCTCCTCGTGGTTGGCAGTAAGGGCATGCAGCGCCGAGTCCTCGGCAGCGTTCCCAATACGGTCACCCACAAGGCGGGCTGCGCCGTCCTGGTCGTCAAGACCACATAACCGGAGCTCTTCCCGGACGCCGTGCCGCCCGACGGCCGGGCCTCCGCATACGATGGTGCGCTTGATCAAGTCGAGCCCGAGCCAACCCGCGCCGTGACCGCCGTGGAAGATCGCCCACCGCCCCCGCGTCGCGTTCCGGCCGCCCGCCGGCCGCCGCGCCGCCCGCCGCCGCGCCGCCCACCCCGGCGCCGCGCGTGGGCTCGCCGGATCGGCGCTGTCGTAGCGCTCGCCGCGATCGGCCTCGCCCTCTATGCCATCAACGCCGTCTTCCAGCCGTTCCACGACGACGGCACCGGGAACGTGCGCGTGCAGATCCCGGAGGGCGCCGACGCGGGGACGATCGGCGACCTGCTGGCCGCGCAGGGCGTGGTCGCAAGTGGCACGTTCTTCGAGGTCAACGCCACGCTCACCGGCCGCCGCGACGGCCTGCGGCCGGGCGCGTACAGGCTGCGGCGCGGCATGAGCTACAGCGACGCCATCGCGGCGCTCGAGACGGGCCCGAAGGCCAAGGTCGTGCCGACCGTCAACGTCACCGTGCCCGAGGGTCTGTCGATCCGCGAGGCGGCGCCGGTGGTGGACAAGGGGCCGCTCAAGGGCAGCTACGGCAAGGCGGCTCGCGCGCCTCGCGTGCTGCGGCGCATCCGCCCGCTCGGCGCCCCGCGGGGCACCCGCACCGCCGAGGGGTTCATGTTCCCGGCCACCTACACGCTCGTCGCCCGCAGCCCCGCGCGCGACCTCGTGAGCAAGCAGCTGGCGGCCTTCGAGGACAACTTCAAGGGCATCGACATGCGCTACGCCAAGCGCAGGAACCTGACCCGCTACGACGTGCTGATCATCGCCTCCATGGTCGAGCGCGAGATCCAGCTCGACAAGGAGCGGCCGCTCGCCGCCGCCGTGATCTACAACCGGCTGGCGCGCGGGATGACGCTCGGGATCGACGCCACGATCCGCTACGAGGTCGGCAACTGGAACAGCCCGTTGAAGGTGTCCGAGCTGGAGAAGGACACGCCGTACAACACGCGCATGCACACCGGGCTGCCGCCGACGCCGATCGGCAACCCCGGGCGCAAGTCGCTCGAGGCGGCCGCCAACCCGGCGCGCAAGGACTACATCTTCTACGTCGTCAAGCCGTGCGGCGAGGGCGAGCACGCCTGGTCGTCGACCGACGGGCAGTTCGCCCGCGACCTGCAGAAGTACGAGTCCGCGCGCGAGGAGCGCGGCGGCAAGTCGCCCGCCAACTGTTGACGACCTACCTCGGCGTCTGCGGCTGGCCGGTCGCGCACTCGCGTTCGCCGCAGATGCACAACGCCGCGCTGGCGGCGGTCGGCCTGGCCGACTGGCGCTACCTGCGGCTGCCGTTGCCGCCCGAGCTGTTCGAGGAGACCGTGCGTGCGCTCCCCGCGTCCGGCTTCCGCGGCGTCAACGTGACGATCCCGCACAAGGAGGCCGCGCTCGCGTTCGCCGACGAGGCGTCCGATGCCGCGCGCGCGATCGGCGCCGCGAACACGCTGACCTTCGAGGACGGCGCGATCAAGGCCGACAACACCGATGCGCCGGGCCTGCTGGCGGCGCTGGGCGAGCCGGTGGCGGGCCGTCGCGCGCTCGTCCTCGGGGCGGGCGGATCCGGGCGGGCGGCGGCGTGGGCGCTGGCGGAGGCCGGCGCCGAGGTCGCGGTCTGGAACCGCACGCCGGAGCGGGCGCGGGCGGTCGCGAGTGCGGTGGGCGTACGCGCGGTGGCGGCAGCCGAGCCTGCCGACATCGTGGTCAACGCCACGTCGGTCGGGCTCGACGATCCCGACGTCACGTTCAAGGCTCTCCCGCTCCGGGCCGATGAACTGATTGCCGGAAGTCTGGTGGTCGATCTCGTCTATCGGGCCGGCGGCACGCTGTTCCTCGAAGCAGCACGAAGTGGAGGGGCACGCGTGGTCGACGGTCTGGAGATCCTGGTCGCTCAGGGCGCTGCGTCGTTCGAGCGCTGGACCGGCAGAAACGCGCCCCGCGAGGCGATGCGACAGGCCGTGACCATTCCATGAATTCTTCGACAACCAACGGACTCACTCCGCCGTCCCGGCGCGGCGGCTCCGGCCGCCTGCTCACGGACGTCATCGTCGAGCTCGGGTTCGTCGACCGCCCGACGATGGACGACGCGGTCGAGCACGCCAACGGGACGTCGGCGGAACGCCGGCTCGTCGCCCGCGGCGCGCTGACGGAGGAGGCGCTCGCGCGCTCCGTCGCCGAGTGCTTCGGCCTCGACCACCTCGATCTCGCGCGCTATCGCGTCGATCCCGACGCCGCCAAGCTCGTCACGCCGCCCGCCGTCCGCCGCTACCAGGCCGTGCCGGTCTCGTTCGCGGACGAGCGCACGCTCGTGGTGGCGATGTCGGACCCCGCCAATGTGCTGGCCCAGGACGACATCGCGATCATGACCGGCTACCAGATCCGCCCGGCCGTGGCCTCCCCGGCCGACATCGAGCGGCTGCTCGCGCGCCTGGCGGACCCGAACTTCGGCAACGGCGCCACCGCCCCGGCCGAGGAGGACGACGTCGAGCTCGAGGTCGCACCCTCCGCGCCGTCATTTGTCGCCGACGACGCCCCGATCGACTTCGGCGCCGAGGACTCGACGGTCATCCAGCTCGTCCACCGGGTCATCAAGGAGGCCGTCGAGCGCGGCGCCTCCGACGTGCACTTCGAGCCCGGCGAGGAGCAGATGCGCGTCCGCTACCGGATCGACGGCGTACTGCGCGAGGCGGCGACCATCCCGCGCGAAGCCGTGCCCGCGGTCGTCTCGCGCGTGAAGATCGTCTCCGACCTCGACATCGCCGAGCGGCGCCTGCCCCAGGACGGCCGCGTCTCGCTCGAGGTGGCCGGCAAGCCGATCGACGTGCGCGTCGCCACGCTGCCCTCCGCATGGGGCGAGACCGTCGTCATGCGCATCCTCGACCAGGCCCGGGTGATGATCCAGCTCGAGGAGCTCGGCATGCTCCCGCAGGCGCTCGAGCGCTTCACGAAGGCGTTCTCCCAGTCCCACGGCGCCGTGCTCGTGACCGGCCCGACCGGGTCCGGCAAGTCGACGTCGCTGTACGGCGCGCTCAACCAGCTCAACACGGTCGAGCAGAACATCATCACGATCGAGGACCCGGTCGAGTACCAGCTCGAGGGGATCACGCAGGTGCAGGTCAACAACAAGGCCCGCCTGACGTTCGCCAGCGGCCTGCGGTCGATGATGCGCTCCGACCCGGACATCATCATGGTCGGCGAGATCCGCGACCGCGAGACCGCGCAGATCGCCATCGAGGCGGCCTTGACCGGCCACCTCGTGCTCTCCACCCTGCATACGAACGACGCTCCCGGCGCGGTCACGCGCCTGATCGAGATGGGGATCGAGCCGTTCCTCGTGGGCTCGGCCGTGGACTGCGTCATGGCCCAGCGCCTCGCCCGGCTGCTGTGCGAGGAGTGCAAGCGGCCCAGGACCATCTCGGCCGACGTCATGCGGGCGAACGGATTCGAGACGGACAGCGATCTCGAGGCCCACGAGCCGGTTGGCTGCGCGCGCTGCGGGGGCTCCGGCTACAAGGGCCGGATCGGCCTCTACGAGGTGATGCTGGTCTCGGATGACATCCGGACCCTTGCCGTCTCCCGCGCGCCGGCCGACAAGATCGCGCGGGTCGCGGTCGACGAGGGCATGATGCGCCTGCGCGAGGACGGGCTGGAGAAGGTCCGCCGCGGCCTCACCTCGGTCGCCGAGATCGCCCGCGTGGCCGGAACGCGCTGAGCCCCTTCAGGCTCGGACCGCACGTGCCGATGTAAGGCTCGTGAGCATCGACTATTCCGAGATCTTCCTGGCGGTCGTAAAGAACAAGGCGTCCGACCTCCACATCACCGCCGGCGTACCGCCGATGCTCCGCATCCGGGGCTCGCTCGTGCCGCTGGACGGCCAGCCGGTCCTGACGCCGGCCGACACGCGCGAGCTGGTCTACGCGATCCTCAACAACTCGCAGCGCCAGCGCCTCGAGACCGACTGGCAGTTCGACTTCGCCTACGCCGTCCCGGGCGTCGGCCGCTTCCGCGTCAACGCGTACTACCAGCGCGGGACGATCGGCGCTGCATTCCGTCTGATCCCGACCGAGACAGTGCCGATCGAGACGCTCGGCCTGCCGTCCGTCATCCGCACCTTCGCCACCAAGCCGCGCGGTCTCGTGCTCGTCACCGGCCCGACCGGCTCGGGCAAGTCGACGACGCTCGCCTCGCTGATCGACGAGATCAACGAGACGCGCGACGAGCACATCATGACGATCGAGGACCCGATCGAGTTCATGCATGAGCACAAGAGCTGCATCGTCAACCAGCGCGAGCTCGGAGCCGACGCGCAGTCGTTCGCGCTCGCCCTCAAGGCGGCGCTGCGCCAGGACCCGGACGTGATCCTCGTCGGAGAGATGCGCGACATGGAGACGATCGGCACCGCGCTGACCGCGGCCGAGACCGGCCACCTCGTCTTCGCGACGCTCCACACGCAGGACACGCCGCAGACGATCGACCGGATCATCGACGTCTTCCCGCCCGCCCAGCAGGGCCAGGTCCGCTCGCAGCTCGCGATCGGCCTCCAGGGCATCGTGACCCAGACGCTCCTGCCGACCGCAGACGGCCGCAGCCGCTGCGTCGCGGCCGAGGTGATGGTGCCGACGCCGGGCGTGCGCAACCTGATCCGCGAGGGCAAGACGCACCAGATCTACTCGCTCATCCAGACCGGCGCCGAGCACGGCATGCAGACGATGGACTCGTCGCTCGCCGGCCTCGTCCGCGAGGGCAAGATCACCATGGCGATGGCCGAGAGCCGCGCGACCCAGCTGATGGAGATGCGCAAGCTGGTGCACAGCGGTGGCGCGGCGCCGAGCACGGCGCCGCCGCCGGCGGTGGCGGCCTGATGGCCGCCGCGACGTTCACGTACTCGGCCGTCGACGCCGCCGGCTTCCCGTCCAAGGGGGAGGTCGCGGGCGCGACGAAGGCGGCCGTCATCGAGGAGCTCAGGTCCCGTGGCCTCACGGTCATGGACCTCAAGCAGAAGAAGACCGGCTTCCAGATGGAGATCACGCTCATCAAGCGCGTGAAGGCCAGCGAGCTGACGGTCATGAGCCGCCAGCTCGCGACCATGATCTCCTCCGGCATGACGCTCCTGCGCGCGTTCTACGTGCTCGAGCAGCAGATCGAGAACAAGCTCCTGCTCGAGACGATCTCGGCCGTGCGCGAGGACATCGAGGCCGGCGTCTCGTTCTCCGACGCGCTCGCCAAGCATCCGAAGATCTTCAGCCCGCTGTACGTGGCGATGGCCCGGGCGGGCGAGGCCGGCGGCGTGCTCGAGGAGTCGCTCGAGCGGGTGGCCGACCAGCTCGAGAAGGAGGATTCGCTGCGCCGCCAGGTGAAGGCGGCGATGGTCTATCCGATCGTCGTCCTGAGCTTCGCCTTCGCCGTCCTGCTCGCCTTGATCACGTTCATCGTCCCCGTCTTCGTCGGCGTGTTCGAGGACTTCGGCGGCGACCTGCCCGGGATCACCAAGGTGACGATCGCGATCTCCGACGCCGTCACCGGGCGCTGGTACCTCCTGATCGCGGGCACGATCCTGCTGGTCTACGGGTTCAGGAAGTGGAAGAAGTCCTCCTGGGGGCGCCCGCAATGGGACCGCTTCCGACTGAAGATCCCGATGAAGATCGGCAAGACCGTCCAGAAGATCGCGCTCGCGCGCTGGTCGCGGACGTTCTCGGCGCTGTACGGGGCCGGCGTGCCGATCATGCAGGCCATCGACGTCACGGGCCAGACGGCCGGCAACACCGTCATCGAGGACGCGATGCACGCGGTCATCGAGTCGGTACAGGCCGGCGGCTCGATCGCGACCCCGCTCAAGGACACCCCGATCTTCCCGCCGATGGTCGCGCAGATGATCGCGGTCGGCGAGGAGACGGGAAACCTGGACCGGATGCTGTCCAAGGTGGCGGACTTCTACGAGGACGAGGTCGCGGCCGCGGTCAAGGCCCTCACCTCGATCCTCGAGCCGGTCATGATCATCTTCGTCGGCGCCGTCGTCGGCTTCATCGTGATCTCGATGTACATGCCGCTGTTCAAGGTCTACGACGCGATCAAGTAGCCGCGTGGCTCCCGTCGGTTCCCAGTTTGAGGATCACCAACGCCGCCTCAAGCGGCGTTTGCTCGTTGGGCGGTCATCTGGCCGACGAGCCCCCCACATCGCACGTGCGAGTCCCGCTCCACGGTTAACGAGTCCGGCATGCTGGTCATGAGGGAGGCACCGTGGGTCGGGTCTCGATCGCGACCGGACCGTCGCGCCGATCTGCTTACGCCGCTGGCTCGTCCCGCCGGCGGCGCTCGCCGTTCACCTGTCGATCGGCCAGGCCTACGCCTTCAGCGTCTTCAAGGAGCCGCTGGTCGAGCACTTCGACACCACGCCTGGACGCCGATCGCGTGGATCTTCAGCATCGCGATCGTCATCCTCGGCATCTCGGCCGCGTTCTTCGGCAAGTGGGTCGAGCGCACGGCCCGCGCAAGGCGATGTTCGTCGCCGGCGTGCTGCTTCGCGTCGGGCTTCTTCGTCGCCGCGCTCGGCGTGCGCCGCCGACCAGCTCTGGATCGTCTACCTCGGCTACGGCGTGGTCGGCGGCATCGGCCTCGGCCTCGGCTACATCTCGCCGGTCTCCACGCTGATCAAGTGGTTCGTCGACCGCCCGGGCATGGCGACCGGCATGGCGATCATGGGCTTCGGCGGCGGGGCGATGATCGGCGGGCCGCTGGCCGTGCAGCTGCTCGATGCCTTCGACGTCCAGCCCCGGACGCGATCGCGGCCGCGATCGTCACGATGGGCGGCGATCTACTTCGTCTTCATGATGCTCGGCGCGTTCCCCGTCCGGCTCCCCGCCGACGGCTGGCGCCGGCGGGCTACGTGCCCCCGAGGCGCAGGCCGAGCGCGCGATGATCACGACGCGCGCAACCTGACGGCCGCCGACGCGATCCGGACGCCGCAGTTCTGGCTGCTGTGGGTCGTGCTGTGCTGAACGTGACGGCCGGCATCGGCATCCTCGAGCAGGCCTCGCCGATGATCCAGGAGATGTTCGACACGGTCACGCGCGGCGGCGGCGGCCGGCTTCGTCGGGCTGCTCAGGCTCTTCAACATGGGCGGGCGGTTCTTCTGGTCCTCGACGTCCGACCACATCGGCCGCAAGCCGACGTACATGATCTTCTTCGGCCTCGGCGTCGTGCTGTACTTCCTGCTCGCGGCGACGGGCACGGCCTCGGTCGCTGTGTTCGTCCTGCTCACCGCCGTGATCCTGACGCATGTACGGCGGCGGGTTCGCGACCATGCCCGGCGTACCTGCGGGACATGTTCGGCACGATCCACGTCGGCGCCATCCACGGCCGGCTGCTGACGGCCTGGTCGGTCGCCGGCGTCGCCGGCCCGTTGATCGTCAACGCGATCGCCGACGACCAGACCGCCGCGGGCAGGTCCGGCGCCGACCTCTACACGCTGTCGCTGTACATCATGGCCGGGGTGCTCGTCGATCGGGTTCATCGCGAACCTGCTGATCCGGCCGCTGAACGAGCGGTTCCACGAGCCGAGCGACCGGCGCACGCGGTTCGACCGCGCCGAAGCCCGCCGGCGTCGAGACGTCCACGATCCGAGAGGAGCTAGGCCATGGACGCCTTCGCACCGCGCGCGATCCTGCTGTGGATGCTGGTGGTGGCCGCGCTCGTCTACGGCGTGATCAACACGATCAGCCAGGTGGTGGACCTGTTCAGCGGCTGAGCGGGCAGGTCGTGCTCATCACCGAAGCCACAGATCCGCCTGGGAGGGGATGCGAGCTGTGTCCGCCATCGCCGCGACTAATCTGGGGGCGGGATCTCTGTCATATACGAACTGCTCGACCACGCGACGTCGAGCGTGCCGCAGCTCGACGTTGCGCTCCTCAGTTCCGGGTCACCGGTGAGGAGTGTCGCGTCTCGCGCCGCAGCAGTAGCGACCGCGAAGTTGTCCTCGAAGCGATTGGGGTCGGCGATGATCTGCGCTGGCCGCGACGACGCGCCCGCGCGGTGCGTGTCGCGGCCGCGCGGGCGTGTATGGAGGGGGTTCGTCGTCTGGGGGGCTCGACCGGCCGCCTCAGGGCGGTTGGGTCACCAGGTCGAGTCGAAGGTGCCCGGCCCGCGGCACCGGGGGGATCTCACCGTGCGCACGGGAGGAGCCAGGAGACAGGCGGCTCACCGCGGATCGCGCCGGCGGTCGGCGAGGAGGCGCTGCATGCTCGCCGCGTAGCGGCCGCGCAGGCCCTGCGTCGCGGCCGCGGCGGCCATGATGGGACGGTGTCGGTCACGGTCGAAGTCGCCTCCGCGACCGGCGGCGGCCGAGCGCATCGCGCATCTGCTTCGGGGTGACGACCTGGCCCTTGGCGCCCACACGCTGAGTCGTTACTGCAGTCTAACCGCCTGGCCGCGCGCCGCGCCTAGGCGTACAGGTCTCGGAGCCGGCGACCAGCCAGCCGGCCGCAAACAGCATACATCTCGCACGGAAGATCGATCGGGACGAGAGAGAACCTACAGGAGGCGACTCGGGGACGAGACGCCCGTTGTAGGCGCGGCGGCCGCGTGGAGTGATGTCGGATGTCGTTCGGGGGCTCGCCATGGCGGTGCATACGCCCCGCCGCGGTGTCCGAGCGCATCGGGAGTCGTGGTCACCCAGCGCCTTGAGCGGGCCGCTGGCCGTCCGGCCGCCGTAGCGCGACCGCGTCAGTGATCCTGGACCGCTCGGCGTGCCTCGACGTTGTCCTGGACGCCGGGCCGGGGCGGGCGCTGCACGGGAGCTGCTGGAGCCCGAGCCGGCGTTGATCGCACCGGGCTGCTGTGGGTCGAGGTCGGTCGCGTCCTGCGCGCGAAGGCCAGCGACGGCGCGCTCTCCCGCCGCGGCATGGAGGCCGCGCTTCCCGACTTCTTGGAGCTTGGCATCCAGGAGACCGAGGTCGAAGCGCTGCTCGTACGCGCCTGGCAACTCCGCGTCAACCTGACGATCGACGACGGCGCTGTGTTGCGCTCGCGGTGTCGACGGCGCAGCCACTGCTCACCACAGACCTACGGCTCGCCAGCGCCGCTCGCCGACACGAGCGAGACGCAGTCCTCACACATCTAGACGCATAGCATCCACACCGCCGCGGACCGCTTCGCTCGGGAGGCCTAGCCCAAGATCCATGCGGCTGGTTGCGCGCGCCGAGGCGGGCGAGGAGATCGTGGTGCGCCGCGGGGCCACTCCGGTCGCCAAGATCGTCGCGTACCACGCACCGACAACGCCCCGCCGCCCAGGAGCGCTGAAGGGACAGATCGTCATCGCCGAGGACTTGGACGAAACGCCGCCCGAGTTCGCCGAGTACACGGCGTGAGCCGGCTGCTCGTCGACACACATGCGCTGCTGTGGTGGCTCACCGACGACCCCGCGCTTTCGCCCGCGGCACGCGATCGCTGATCCGGTCAATGAGCCGTTCATCAGCGCCGCCAGCGTGTGGGAGATCGCGATCAAGCGCTCGCTCGGCAAGCTCACAGCGCCCGACGATCTGCCCGAACGAATCACCGAGGAAGGGTTCCCCTGGCTGCCGATCGGCGCCGACCACGCCTGGCAGGTTCGTGAGCTGCCCTTGCACCACCACGATCCGTTCGACCGCATCCTCGTGGCCCAGGCGCTAATCGAGCGCCTCCCCATCATCACTGGTGATTCCCACTTCGGCCAGTACGGGGTCCAGGTGCGCTGGTGACCGCAGTACGGCATCGCACCGCGGAGTCGAGGCCATGAACGACGACGCGCCCGCGCGGCGTGTGCCGCGCGGGCGTGTATGGAGGGGTTCGTCGTCGAGGGGGCTCGACCGGCCGCTTAGGGCGGTTGGGTCACCAGGTCGAGTCGAAGGTGCCCGGGCGCTGCACCGGGGGGATCTCACGCACGGTGGGGGAGGAGAAGGCGTGAGCGGCGGCGGCGGGGCGGCGAGGTGTGACGGTGACGGTCACGGTGAAGTCCTTAGCGGCGACCGCGGCGGCTGATGCGCACGCTGTGCGCGGCGGCCGCGTGGATGATGTGGATGTCGGTCGGGCTCATGGGAGGAATACTCCCCGCCCGCGTCCCGCCCGGGATATCGCGCTGCCCAGCGTCTTGAGGTTCGGGCGCCCGCGGCCTCCGTACGGGCACCCGCACCCACCCTGCAGTCGTTGCTCAGACGCCCCCGGACCAGCGGACCGGCCGCTTGGCGGGAAACGCCTCTAAAACGGATGGTCGACGAATACGTACGGGCGCGGCGGCGTCAGGCCGGCTGCCTCCGGTATCAGCGGCAGGTAGGGGACCGGGTTGACGACTGACGGGATTCGCCGGTGCGTGGGACGTGCCGTTCGGCGACGACGCGGCTCTCGCGGTCGAGTACGCCGAAGCAGTAGCCGCGTTGCCGCGCCGCGTCGATGATCTGGGGCAGCGCCTCGATCACCGCCGCCCCGACCGGAGAGTCGATCGGGCCGTCGTGCATGAGGATGACTCCGCCCGGCCGGAGGCCGCTCACGATGGTGTCCCGGATCTGGGCGGCGGTCGTCGTCGGCAGCCAGTCGAAGGACAGGATCACACCGCCGACAAGACCGTTGAGGCCTAACCGAGCTCGGCGGCGACCGCTTGCACGGCGGCGTTGCTGGCTCCGAAGGGCGGGCGCAGAAGCCTGAACGGCATGGGAGCACCCGCGCGCGCCAGCGCCGCCTCGGTCGCCAGGATCTGGCGCCGGACCGACTCGAGGCTGATCTGCGTGAGGTTCGGGTGCGAGTACGTGTGATTGAGGACGAGGTGACGTTCTTTGGCCTCGAACCTCGCCATGTGCGGGTTCGCGTCCACGCGCATGCCGATGTCGAAGAAGGTGGCCGGCACCTGCCGATTGCGTAGCACGGCGAGGGTCTGCGAGCGGTAGAACGAAGGCCCGTCGTCGAACGTCACTGCGACCCGGTTCGAGCACGAGTTGTCGATCGAGTCGTCGCGCCGGCCGCCGACGTCCGTGCGCACGGCGACGGCGATGATCCGAACGGCTTCACCCCAGGTGAGGAGGCCCGCGCGCTGGTACCCGCGCGCCGTCTGCGCGACCACGCGAACGAAGTCACCGTGCGTGCGGAACGGCTCGGCGTTCCACACCACGTCGAGCAGCGTGCACCCTGGGCGTCGACGGGGTTGAGCACCCCGCTGTCGGGCCCGTGCGGGCTGAAGGCCACCGTCTGCTCCGTCGACCACCCATAGGGGCAAGCGTCCGCCGGCGGCTGCTGAGCCGACGCCGGAGCAGCTCCGGCGAGGAGCGCGAGCGAACTCGCCGCCACGGCGATGCGCATGCCGCGCATCCACCGAAAAGCCACCCGGAACATCGTTGCCTCCCTTCGCCGCCAAAGTGCACGGTCCCACGCCGTGCGCGGGGCACTATACGCCTCGATCCCCGCGCGATCGCAGAGCTCAGAGCCGCCTCGCCGGAGCGCGCGATCTCGTAGCGCAGCGTCAGGAAGCGCTGGCCGGCGAGATAGAAGCTGTGGTCGGTCTTGAGCTCGCCGTCGGCGACGATAGACGTGGATCTGCTCCTGGAAGGACAGCAGCTTGAGGACGGTCAGGGCGTCGCGCTCGCTGTCGACCGAGCTCAGGTAGTGGCCGGGGAAGGCAGCTTGCTGCGCGAGGTGAGCAGCAGGTCGTGCTCGCCGGTGTTGCGCGGCTCCAGGGTGGCGGTGAAGTTGGCGCTCGGGATCGGGAAGCCGACGCTGACGTAGCCGCGGTCCTCGTGGCGGAAGCTGGTGTAGATGCCGACGTAGATCGGCTTGCCCGAGTCGGCGAACGTCCGGATCCAGCCGCGGATGTCGATCACCTCGTCGTCGTCGAGGTCGATCGTGTCGATCGTCGAGACCATGCCGCGCTGGGCCTCCTCGATGTTCGACGGGATCGCGGCCTGGCCGAGCGGCTCGGCGACGACGCGCTTGAACAGCTCGTATCCGGGCTTCATCCACGCCCGCCACTCCGGCACGATCGAGAGCTTGAAGCGGCTCGTGTGCTCGTAGAACTCGCGGATCAGCGGATCCACCCGCGACGGCGTCGAAGCCGGGCCCGTCGAGGCTGTCGAGTGAGGCGAGGATGCCGACGTCGGGCGGGTTGCGGCGAAACGTCCCGCCCTTGAGCTCCGCGAGCTGCTCGACGTAGTCGGCGCCGACGTACCGCGAGCGCGCCTCGAACGGCACGACGTAGCGCAGCTCCGCGGCCGGCACCTCCTCCGCCATGATCCGCACCAGCGGCCGGTGCGGTAGATGACCGCCGCGATCGTGCGATAGACGACCGTCACCGTGGCCGCGACCAGCGCCGGCTCGGCACCGGCGTCGAGCACTTCGAACAGCGCGGCGACCGCCGCGCCGATCAGCAGCCCGAGCGCGACCTTGAGCGGCGCAGCCCGAGCAGTCCGAGCAGCGCGCCGCTGACGATCGCGATGAACAGCGGGCGCGTCGTAGATCAGGCCCAGCAGCCAGCCGAACAGCGCCATCAGCAGCGCGCTGGCGAAGATGCGCTGCCAGATCGGCTTCGGCTCGGCAGGGGCGTGGCGAAGAGTCGTGAGCACCTCGGCCGGCGCGTACAGACCCGCACCGATTACCGCCCCGGCAAGCGCGCCGACGCCATCGATCGCATCGCCGAGCACCGCCCCGCCCGCGGCGCCCAGGACGACGCCCCAGATCAGCGCATCGAGCACGCGGCCGAAACGGCTGCGACGGCGTCGGTCCTGATGGGCCACGGTCCCGGAGTATCCCGGTGGCGCAACGCCCCACGTGAGCGCGAAGTGGCGCGCCCGCCTCTTGCGTCGGCACCCCGCGATTCGTTGGCACCCGTCACTCGAGGTTCGACGCGCATCTCCAACCCGTCTGCTCAAGACGTGGGCGAACCGGCCGATCTACAACGCAACTAGGGCGATGACGCCTGCGACAAACAACTGCGCCTGCAGAGGCGCGTGATCCCAAGCTCGGCCAGAGAACGGCGTTCAGATGCCTCTGGCGGTCATCAGGAGAGTCCATGCTATTGCGACGGAACATCACTCGGCGCGCAAGGGTCGCGCTCGGAAGCGGGGCGGCTATCGCCGCCATGGTGCTTTCGGCGATCATCGGAAGCGGGGCGTTTGGCGCCTCGACTACGAGCGCATCGTTCAGCGGAGGCGCGGGAACCGCGACGGTTGGGGGCACGCTGTACGTCAAGACCGGTGCAGTCCTCACTCTCACGGTGACCACTTCGAGCGATTCCGAGTGCGTCGAAGTGACCGGTGACCACACGGCGACGCTGACGTCGGACGGGAAGCCTAAGTCGAGCTGGACGGTCAACTTCCCGGCCGCCAGCGGCGGCGGCGTCAAGAGTGTTCGGGTCGCGGCTTCGCCGAAGGTCAACCCGCAGGGCAAGTGCACAGGACAGTCGCAGAACCCGCTGAATGCCTCCTACGTCCTGGATAACACCGGCCCGCACCGTCACCGGTTCGCGCTCGCCGGAGGCAAACGCCGCCGGCTGGAACCGCACCGACGTGAACATCGCGTGGACGGCGGTAGATGCTGGCTCTGGCGTCGGTTCCGGGCCGACTCCGGCGGCCGATGCCGTGACCGCCAACACCGACGGCGTCGCGAAGACCGCGACGGCGACCGACTGGGTTGGCAACATCGGGTCAGGCTCGGTGACCGTCAAGCTCGACAAGGGCAAGCCTGACGTGGCTGGCTCGGCCAACCCCGCCCCGAACGCGGCCGGCTGGAACAACACCGACGTGACGGTCAGCGTGAGCTGCTCCGACGGGCTGTCTGGCATCAAGGGCTGCACCGGTGGCGGGACGACGGTCCTTTCGTCCGAGGGCAAGATGCAGCCATCCCGGTCACCGCCGTCGACAACGCCGACAATGAGGCGTCCGCGACCGTTGGGCCCTTCAACATCGACAAGACCAAGCCTTCACTCACCGGCGCGATTGCGGGCGGCACGCTCGGCGACAACGGCTGGTACCGGAGCGACGTCACCATCCACTGGAACGCCGACGATGCGCTCTCGGGCATCGCCGAAGCTCCGGCCGACAGCACCATCACCGGCGAGGGGAACGATCTGAAGGCCACCGCTGTCGTTGCCGACAAGGCGGGCAACGAGACAATCGCTGCCAGTCCTGCGGTCAAGATCGACACGACGGCGCCGAAGACCGACGCCCGGGCCGCGGACGCGTGGAACAACGTTGACGTGACCGTCAATCTCTCCGCCGCCGACGCGCAGTCGGGCGTCGCTGCCACGCACTACCGCGTAGACCGTGGCGACGAGCAGACCGGCACGAGCGTCTCGATCACTGCCGAGGGCGTTCACACCCTCGAGTATTGGAGCGTCGACGGCGCCGGCAACACCGAGGACCGCAAGACGGTCGCCGTGCGGATAGACAGGACGCCGCCGACGATCACCCACGAGTTCACGCCGCTCCCCACGAACGGCTGGTTCAACGGCGAGGTCCGCGTGAAGTTCATCTGCGAGGACTCGCTGTCGGAAATCAAGAGCTGCAGTCCGGACCGGGTGCTCTCCGAAGAGGGTGCGGACCAGGACGCGACCGGCGAGGCCGTCGATAACGCCGGCAACAAGGCCGTCGACCCGGTCAAGGTGTCGATCGACCGCACGCCGCCGACGATCGAGGCATCGCCCGATCGCGCCGCAAACGATCAGCGCTGGTACAGCGACGACGTCACCGTCAGCTTCACGTGCGGTGACACCTCTCGGCGTCCATACCTGCCCGCCCGCCAAGACGCTGGGCGAGGGCAAGGACCAGTCGGCGACCGGGACCGCCGTCGATGCGGCCGGCAACACCAAGAGCGCCGGCGTCTGGGCGTCAACGTCGACAAGACCGAGCCCGAGCTTAGCGGCGAGGCGACCCCCAAGCCGAACGACAACGGCTGGTACAAGAATGACGTCGTCGTCAAGTGGAACGCTTCAGACGCGCTCTCCGGGCTTGACGGCGACGAGCCGGCAGACAGCACGGTGAACGATGAGGGCGAGAACCTCTCGGCCTCCGCCTCCGTGAAGGACAAGGCCGGCAACGCCCGTGCCTTGACGGTCGACGGGATCAAGATCGACCGCGCGGCGCCGACGACGACCGTCGACGTGGCCAAGCCGCTCGCGAGCGGTTGGTATGCGGCCGCCGTCAACGTCACGCTGACCGGCGTCGACGGTCTTTCGGGCGTCGACGACACCCTCTACAGCGTCGATGGCGGTGACGCGCAGCTCTACGAGGGTGCGTTCGACTTCGACCAGAAGGGCATGCATACGATCACTTTCTGGAGCGTCGACAAGGCGGGCAACGAGGAGAAGGCCGACGACGTAGGCCATTCGATCACGCTGAGGATCGACGGCATCGCCCCGAGCATCGTCGGGCGAGCGTTCGCCGGTGGCGAACGACTTCGGCTGGAACAACGCGCCGGTGACCGTGACGTTCGATTGCAAGGACTACGAGTCCGGCATCGCCGGCTGCACCGATCCGGTCACACTCTCCAACGAGGGCGAGGGCCAGCGGGTCTCCGGCGACGCCACGGACATGGCCGGCAACACGGCGACCGCGAATGTCGAGGACATCAACATCGACCTGACTGACCCGGTCCTCTCCGGCGCCGCGGGGACGCCTCCCAACGCGGCCGGCTGGTACCGAGATGACGTCACCGTCCACTGGACCGGGACGGACGGCCTCTCGGGGATCGACGAGACGACCATCCCGGCGGATTCCGTCATCGATGGCGAGGGCGCGGACCTCGGCGCTGGCCCGGTGAGCATCTCTGACAAGGCGGGCAACAGCGCGTCGGCGTCGGTGTCCGGCTTTAAACATCTACCGCCACGGCCCCGAGATCACGGGCGCTCCGAAGAAGAGCCCGAATGCCGCCGGTTGGTACAGCGGCGACGTCGTTGTCGGCTTCACGTGCACTGACGCTCTCTCCGGCGTTGCGAACTGCCCGAGCGACGTGGTCGTGACCGGCAACGGCGCAAACCGCAGCGCGACGAGCGCCGAGGCGACCGACATGGCCGACAACAGCACGCCGGGCACGACCGTCGACGGCATCAACATCGATGGGCTCGCGCCTCAGACGACGGCCGACAACCAGTGCACGAAGGTCAACAACTGGTGCACCGGCGGCGCGGCGACCGTCGTCCTGAACGCGACGGACCAGGACGGCCTCTCCGGCGTGGAGAAGCTCCACTACCGCATCGACGGCGGACCTGAGCAGGTCGTGGCCGGCGGGTCAGCGACCGTCAGCGTGCCGCTCGATGGCTCCGGCGAGGCGTCGGTCACGTTCTACGCGATCGATCGCGCCGGCAACGCGGAGCGGGTGACCGGCGTCACGCTGCAGTACGACAACATCGCACCGATGGCCACCCACAGCCTGACGCCGATGCCGAACGCCGACGCATGGACCGTCAGGACGTGACGGTCCACTTCAACGCGAAGGACAACGATGGCGGCTCTGGCCTCGACGAGGCGCGCACGACCTCCGACGTCTTCGTGAACGAGGAGACCGCCGGCCGCGTGATCACCGGCGAGGCGTTCGATCAGGCCAACAACCGCGGCACCGACTCGGTGACCGTCAAGCTGGACAAGACCGCTCCGGGCATCTCCGGCGCGGTCGTGAGCGGGGAGCTCGGCGCGGACGGCTGGTATGTCGGACCCGTGAAGGTCCACTTCACGTGCTCGGACCCGCTCTCCGGTGTCGGCTCTGCCCTGACGACGTGACCCTGACCGCCAACGGCAAGGATCAGTCGGTGAGCGGCACGGCCGTTGACTTCGCCGGCAACACGGCGAGCGCCAGCCTCGGCGGCATCAACATTGACAGCGAGAAGCCCGCGATCACGGTGAATGGCATCAAGGACGGAGCGATGTACATCCTCGGCGCCGTCCCGACGCCCTCCTGCTCAGCCACGGATGACCTGTCGGGCGCGGGGACCTGCGTAGTCAAGGTGAGCGGTGGCGAGGCCAACGGCGTCGGCACCTTCACCTACACCGCGACTTCGTCCGACAAGGCCGGGAACACGCAGACGGCGACCGGCTCCTACCGAGTCGTCTACCGCTGGGTCGGCTTCCTGCAGCCGATCAACGACACCGCGCACGAGACCGGCGTCAACCCGAGCAAGTTCAAGCCCGGCAGACCATCCCCGCGAAGTTCGTGATCAAGAGCGCCGACGGCGCCGTGGTGCAGGCCAACAGCGCACCCGTGTGGCAGGCCCCGGACAAGGGCGGCCCGACGACGTCGCCGGTGGACGAGAAGCAGTACGACGTCGCGATCGACGGCGGCAGCTACGTTCCGCACTGAAGGCCGGCAAGTATCACTACAACTGGAGCACCAGCCGAACGCGGGCCAGGGCTTCTACCGCCGGATCGGCGCCAACCTCGCCGACGGCCAAGCCCTACGTCGACATCGGCCTGAAGTAGCCGGGACACATCAGCCGGGGCGCCGGCGGCAACGTCGGCGTCCGGCGACATTGAGGGGGCGCGTATGCGCCCCCTCAGTCTTTCGTCCCACGGCATCGGGCCCGATGTAGGGTGGCCTATGGCTGGACGCCTGCCGCTTGCGGATTCGTTACAGGGCCGGTGGGCGAGGCTCGTTGGGATCGTCCTGCTGGCGGCCGCCTACTACGGCGCCGCCAAGCTCGGGCTGAGCTTTGCGTTCGAGACGGCGAGCGTGACGGCGATCTGGCCTCCCACCGGGCTGGCGCTCGCGGCTCTCGTGCTCTGGGGGCACAGGCTCTGGCCCGGCGTGGCGCTCGGGGCGTTCCTGGCGAACTCGTGGACGGGGATCCCGCTGCTGGCGACGGTCGGGATCACCACCGGCAACACGCTCGAGGCGGTCGTCGGCGCGTACCTGCTGCATCGGGTCACGCACTTCCGGCCGACGCTCGAGCGTGTGCGGGACGTGCTCGCGCTGGTGTTCCTCGCGGGCGCGGTGAGCACCGCGATCAGCGCGACGATCGGCGTCGGGAGCCTCGTCGTGACCGATGAGGTTGCGGCCGACGGCTTCGAGTCGGTGTGGCGGACCTGGTGGCTGGGCGACATGGGCGGCGACCTGCTGATCGCGCCGTTCCTGCTGGTCGCCGTGTCGTGGTGGCCCTACACCCGCGTGCCAGGCCGCAAACTCGAGGCAATCGCGCTCGCCGCGACGACGATCGGCGTCAGCGCGCTCGTGTTCTCGCAGGAGACCAACCTCGCGTACCTCGTCTTCCCGCTGCTGATCTGGGCCGCGCTGCGGTTCTGGCAACCCGGCGCCACGGCCGCGAGCCTCGTGGTCGCAGCCATCGCCGTCGGCTTCACGAGCAACGACATGGGGCCGTTCATGGCGAGCACTCCCGACGACAGCCTGCTGCTCGCGCAGACCTTCGTCGGCGTGGCCGGGGTGACCGTGATGCTGCTGGCGGCCGTCACAACGCAGCGGAGACTCGCGGACGACGCGCTCGCGCACATCGCTCACACGCTCCAGACCAGCCTGCTGCCGTCGGCGCTCCCGGCCATCTCCTGGAGTCGAGACCGCCGCGCGCTTCCGCCCCGCTCAAGACGGTCAGGAGGTCGGCGGCGACTTCTACGACATGTTCGAGACCGACAAGGGATGCTGGGACATCGTCGTCGGCGACGTCTGCGGCAAGGGACCGGAGGCGGCTGCGCTGACCGCTCTCGCGCGCTACACGCTGCGTGCCGTCGCGGTCCGCGAGCACAGCCCGAGCGAGATCCTCACGCAACTCAACGAGGCGCTGCTCAAACAGGGGTCCGAGTTCTGCACCGCCGCCTACGCACGCCTCGAGCTCGACGAGGGCGCCGCGCGGCTCACGGTGTCCGCCGGCGGACACCCGCTGCCGCTGCTCCTGCGCGCCGACGGGACGGTCGAGACGACCGGCCGGCCGGGCCTGCTGCTCGGCCTCGAGCCCGACCCCAACCTCACCGACCACACCCTCGAGCTCCACCGCGGCGACGCCCTGATGCTCTACACCGACGGCCTCACCGACGCCTACGCACCGGATCGAACCCTCGCTCCCGAAGATCTGGAGCTCCTGCTGTCCGCGTGCGCCGGCCGATCCGCATCCGAGATCGTCGACCGCGTCCAGCAAACCGCGCTCGACGACGACACGAAGCAGCCCCGCGACGACATCGCGCTCGTCGTCGTCCGCCTCACACCGCATGCCGCCCGCCGGCCGGTCGCGCGCCGGAGCGCAACCGTTACGTACGCGTAGTTAGCCTCCACACCACACAAGGAGGTGCGATGTGAAGCAATTCCGCTGCGGCGTGCTGGTCCCCGGGTGCTGGCCACCTTCCAGGGCGAGTCCGATGAGGAGATCCTCCGGCAGGTCGCCGTGCATGCGCGCGAGGAGCACGGCATGGACCAGGTCCCGCCCGAGCGTGGTCGACGAGATCCGCGCCGAGATCTCGGAGCGGGAGCCCCGATAGCAGGCGCGCACGGGTGGCGATCGATGGACAAGCGCGAGCTGCGACGTCGCCGCCCGGCGAGCTGCTCGAGCGCGACCGCGAGCTCGGTGTTCTCGAGGACCTGATTCAGGGCGCGCTCGAGGGCCGGCGCGGCCTGGCGCTGGTCGAGGGACCGGCCGGGATCGGGAAGAGCCGGCTGCTCGCCGCGACTCGTGAAGCGGCGGACGCGCGCCGGGTTCCGCGCGCTCGCCGCCCGCGGGAGCGACCTCGAGCGCGAGCTGCCGTTCGGCGTCGTGCGGCAGCTGTTCGATCCGCTCCTGCGTCGATCCCGCCGAGCCGGGCGCGGTGGCTGACCGGCCCCGCGCAGCCGGCGGCGCGGGTGTTCGAGCCTCCCGATGACGGCGACGCCGAGTCCGACGTCTCCTTCGGCGTCCTCTACGGCCTGTTCTGGGTCACGGCGAACATCGCCGCCGACGGACCGCTGCTGCTGCTGATCGACGACCTGCACTGGTGCGACCAGGCGTCGCTGCGTTTCGTCGCGTACCTCGAGCGCCGGCTGGAAGGCCTGCAGGTCCTCGTCGCGGCGGCCGCGCGCACGTCCGAGCAGCCGTCCGACTCCCGGCTGCTCGCCGAGATCGCCGACGATCCCGTGGCGGTCTCGGTGCATCCGAGCGAGCTGAGCGAGGCCGCCGTGGCCGAGCTCGTGCGCGGACGGCTGGGAGCCGATGCCGAGCAGCCGTTCTGCGCCGCGTGTCATGAGGCGACCGGCGGCAATCCGCTGCTCGTGCGCGAGCTGCTCAAGACGTTGCAGGCGGAGGGGGTGCGGCCCGACCGGGCTCACGCCGACGCGATTCGCGAGGTGGGTCCGCGCGCGGTGTCACGCACCGTGCTGCTGCGTCTGGCGAGGCTGCCGCCCGACGCCGTCCCGGTGGCGCGCGCCGTAGCGGTGCTGGGCGACGGCGCCGGCCTGCCCGCCGTCGCGACGGTGGCCGAGACCGACGAGCACCGCGTGGCGGTGGCCGCTCGCGCCCTGGCCGGCGCGGAGATCCTGCGGGCGGAGCCGCCGCTCGGCTTCGTGCACCCGCTGGTGCGCGACGCCGTCTACCACGACCTCGCCGCGGCGGAGCGCGAGTTGCTGCACGAGCGCGCGGCAAGAGCGCTGCTGGACCTCGGCGCCGCGCCCGAGCTGGTCGCGGCGCAGCTGCTCGCCGCGCCGTCCCGCGCCGAGCCATGGGTCGTGACGCTGCTGCGAGAGGCGGCCCTGGCGGCGCGGCGCCGAGGTGCGACCGAGAGCGCGGTGCTGTACCTGCGGCGGGCGCTCGAGGAGCCGCCCCCGGCGGAGCAGCGCGAGCAGTTGCTGCTGGAGCTCGGGTTGGTCGGAGGGTCTCGTGAATCCGCCGGCTGCCGTCGCAGCACATCAGCCAGGTGCACGATCAGCTCGTCGATCCACAGGTGCGCGCGCAGGCCGCCGCGATGCTGGGGAGGATGCTGCTCTTCACAGGCCCGCCGCAGGCGGCCGTCGACGGTCGTACAGGGCGCGCTGGCAGACCTCCCGGCCGAGCGCGCCGGCACGCGCCAGGCGCTCGAGGCGCTCGAGCTGTACACCGTCGCGTTCGGCGCGCAGGTGCCGGATGCCGCAGAGCGGCTCGCGCGCGTGCGCGCCGCCGGGCTCCAGAAGGGGTTGGGCGGCAGCATGCTCAGCGCCGTCGCCGCTTGGGACTGGGCGCTGCGGGGCGGCACCGCACAGGAGTGCTCCGAGCTCGCGCTCGCCCTGCTCGCCGACGGCTGGCTGATCGCCCTGGACTCGGGTTTCATGGCCCTCGTCGCCGCCAGGGTGCTCGTCGTCGCCGATCGCGACGAAGCACGCGACCGTGTGCGAGTCGGCGCTGAGCGCGGCCCACCAGATGGGCTCGCTGATCGGCGGTCTCGAGCGTGAATGTGTGGCGCGGTTGGACCTGGCTCGCGCGCGGCGAGCTCGCCGAGGCCGAGGACGCGCTCCGCGAGGGGCTCGAGGGGATCCGCCTGATGGGGGAGCAGAACGGCGCGGGCATGGCGTACGCGGCAGGGCTTCCTCGCTCGCGTGCTGATCGAGCGCGGCGACCTCGACGGAGCGCGAGCCGCGCTCATGAGCTGCCCGCAGCCGACCCCCGGCTCGGACGGGGAGGCGGTGGTGCGCCGCACCACGGTCGAGCTGCTGCTCGCAGAGGGTGACTGGACGCGGGCGCTTGCCGAAGCCGACCTCCATCGCGAACGGCTGGGCGACGTCGACAACGTCGCCTGGGCTCCCGTGGCGGTCGCTGACGGCCCGGGCGCTCGACGGGCTCGAGCGGCGCGACGCCGCCCGGGCGCTCCTCGAGGAGGAGCTGGTCAAGGCGCGGCGCTGGGGCGCCCCGGGAGCGCTCGCGCGCACGCTGCGGCTGCTGGGCGCGATTCGCCGCGAGGACGGGCTCGACCTGCTGCACGAGGCGGTCGAGATCGCCGATGGCTCCCCGGCGCGGCTCGAGCACGCCAAGGCGCTCACCGCGCTCGGGTCGGCGTTGCGGCTCGCACGGAAGCCGTCGGACGCGCGGGCGCCGCTGCGGGACGCGTTCGAGATCGCCAGCCACTGCGGTGCGCAGCCGCTGGCCGAGCATGCCCGGAACGAGCTCTACGCCGCGGGTGGCCGCCCGCGGCGCCAGGCGCTCACCGGCCCGGAGTCGCTGACGCCGAGCGAGCGGCGGGTCGCGGAGCTGGCCGCCGCGGGCCAGAGCAACCGTGACATCGCCCGCGCGCTCTACGTGACCCCCAAGACCGTCGAGGTCCATCTGACGAGCGTGTACCGCAAGCTGGGGATCCGGAGCCGCAGCGGCTCTCTCCAACGCGCTCTAGGGGGTCCCGCCCCCGGACACTGGGGGTCAAGTCAGGGGGTCGCCACGATGTGCCGGGCACGCCCGGCGACGGATGCTCTGCCTCATGAGCGTCCAGACCAGGCACATCGCGATCGACGTCCTCCTCGACGGGGACGAGATCAGCGGCCGAGCCGGTGACGGCACCGATCAGCCCAAGGCGTTCCAGGGCTGGCTGGGACTGCTGCGTGGCGCTCGACGGACTGCTCGGCATACACCGATGAAGAGCCGGCGGCTCTTCGCTAGGGGGACGTCATGGAGCTCAGCTTCGGCCAGCGCATCTCCGGCCTGACGGTGGACGGCGCCGAACTGCAGGCCGCGGTGTTCGACGAGAACGCAGGTCCGCGCCGCCGCCGGCCTGACGATGGTCCTGGGGCGGTGGCCTTCAGCTTCGCCTACTTCGACGCGCAGTACATCCCGCTGCAGGTCGTCTCGACGCTCTTCTTCGTCGAGTTCCTCGCCCGGCTGACGTTCGGTATCCGGTACAGCCCGATCGGCGTGATCGCGCGCGCCATGACGCTCCGCCAGGCCGCCGGACTGGGTCTCCGCGAAGCCCAAGCGCTTCGCCTGGACGCTCGGCCTCGGCATGGCGTTCTCGATGATGGTCATCACCAACAGCGGCATCCGCGGCACGCTGCCTCGGACGATCTGCGCCATCTGCCTGACGCTGATGTGGATGGAGTCCGTCCTCGGCCTGTGCCTGGGCTGCAAGATCCACGCGCCTGCTGGTGCGACGCGGCTGGGCGACCAAGGACCCCGCGTTCGAGGTCTGCGCCCACGGCGAGTGCGAGGTGCGCGTGATGGCGGCGCTGCTCGAGACGCCGCGCTCCGCCCGGACTGGCCCAGGCGGAGGCCGCCTTCCTCGACGCGAATCCGTGCCTTCCAGACGCCGTCCTCGACGAGCTCCGCGCCACCGAGTACGGGCGCCTCGACGCCACCGGCGACGTCTACCTCGACTACACCGGCGGCAGCCTGTACGCCGAGTCGCAGCTCGAGGAGCACCTGCGGATGCTGCGCGACGGCGTCTACGGCAACCCGCACTCCGTCAACCCGACCTCGTCGGCCGCGACCGCGCTCGTCGAGCAGGCGCGCGCGGCCGTGCTGCGCTACTTCAACGCGCCCGAGAGCGAGTACGCGTGCATCTTCACGCCGAACGCCACGGGCGCGCTGCGGCTCGTCGGCGAGGCCTATCCGTTCGGGCCGCGGACCGCTTCCTCGCCACCTTCGACAACCACAACTCGGTCAACGGCATCCGCGAGTTCGCCCGCGCGAAGGGAGCCGCGACGGCGTACGTGCCGCTCGAGGCGCCCGATCTGCGCGTGGCCGACGGCCTGCTCGAGCGCTACCTCGACGACGCGCCCGGACGGCCACAGCCTCTTCGCCTATCCCGGCGCAGTCGAACTTCTCCGGCGTCAAGCACCCGCTCGAGTGGATCGACGCTCGCCCAGGAGCGGGGCTGGGACGTGCTCCTGGACTGCGCCGCGTTCGTGCCGACGAGCCGGCTCGACCTGTCGGTGTGGAAGCCGGACTTCGTCGCGGTCTCGTTCTACAAGATGTTCGGCTACCCGACCGGCCTCGGCGCGCTGATCGCGCGGCGCCGCGACGCTCGAGCGCCTGCAGCGCCCGTGGTTCAGCGGCGGCACCGTCGTCGCCGCGAACGTCCAGGGCGACATGGTCGTGCCGCTCGTCCGGCCATGCGCTGTTCGAGGACGGCACCGTCGACTACCTCGGGATCCCGGCGGTCGAGATCGGCCTGCGCCACATCGAGCGGATCGGCATCGACACGATCGCGCAGCGCGTCGAGAGCGCTCGGCACGCTGGCTGCTCGACGGCGCTGCAGCGGCTGCGGCACTCGGACGGCAGCCCGGCGATCCGCGTCTACGGGCCGACGACGTGGGACCGCCGCGGGGGCACGATCGCGTTCAACTTCCTGCACCCGGACGGCCGCGTGGTCGACGAGCGCTTCGTCGACCGTCGTCGCGGCGGCGCACAGCATCTCCGTCCGGACCGGGTGCTTCTGCAACTCCGGCGCCGGCGAGACCGCGTTCTCGCTCTCGAGCGACACGCTGATCGGCGCCGAGTTCGACGAGGGGATGATCCTCGACGACTACATCGCGGCTCGTCGGGCATGCCCACGGGCGGCGCGGTCCGCGTCTCGCTCGGGCTCGCGACCAACTTCGCCGACGTCTACCGCTTCATGGCCTTCGCGACGCGAGTTCCGCGACGTCGACCGAGGTGCCGGCCGACCTGCCGCCCAGGCTCGCCTGCTAGAGGCTGGCACGCCAGGCGGGCGTGCGGGCGCAGCGCCTGCCGCAGCGCCGCCATCGAGGTCGCGGTGGATCACGTCGAGGAACACGTGCGAGCCGGCCGTCTCGCCGTTGAAGAGCCGCTCGAACGGCTGCCTGCGGCAGCACCAGCAGCAGCGTCCGCTCGCGCGTGGTCGCGGTCACCGGCGACGGGCCGCCGTCGATCAGGCTCTCGTACCCGAACGCCTGCCCGGGCCCGGCCAGGCCGACGCGGATGCGGCGGCCGCCGCGGACGATCACCTTCTCGACGGCGCCGTTCATCGTCAGGTAGCAGGCGGTCGAGGCGCGCTCCCTCGGCGACCAGCGTGCGGCCCGGCCGGGCAGCGGGCGAAGCGGCCGGCGGTCAGGAAGCCCCACAGCGCGAGCGAGTCGAAGGCGCGGAAGGTCGCGAGCCGCCGCACGTAGCCGCTGTCCGGCGGCCCGCAGAACTCGAGCTCGGCGACGGCGGCTCGGGCCGCGCGGCGGCGTCGTCCGCCGCCGAGCGACGCGCGCGAGGCCGGCGAGCTGCAGGCGCAGGCGCGCGCAGGCGACGCCGGCGATGCGCCGCTTGAGGGCGAACGCCGTCGGGTGGCGCCGCGAGACGAGCGCGGCGAAGTCCGCGCGGCCGAGCGAGAGCAGGCTGCGCCGGCTCGGTCACGCGCGCCGTCGCCGAGTGGCGCGCCGCCGTCGAGCAGCGGGATCTCGCCCGAGCACCTCGCCGCGGCCCCACGCTCGGCGACCTCGACCGCGCGGTCGCCGGGCAGGCGCAGCGAGACCGACACCCGCCCGTCGACGATCAGCAGCATCGCCGTCCGCCTCGTCGCCCTCGCGCCACAGGACCGTCGCCCGCCGGCAGCGTCGCGCCGGCGCATGACGCGCGGCGAGCTCCTCCAGCTCCGCCTCGCGGGATGCCCTCGAGCAGCGGGACCGGTGGCGAGGAAGGCGACGCCGTCGCGGGCGGTCAGACATCCAGGTCGCGCGTCTCGAAGTCGAGCCCGTCGGGCCGTGCGCTCCGCCGTGATCATCGAGTACTCCGGCACCTCGAGCCACGTCGAGGTGTCGAGCGTGAGCGGCTCGGAGGCGATCAGCAGCGAGCGCGGCACGTCGCTCGGCCGCCATCGCCGAGCCGCCGTCGCGCTGCACGTACTCGCCGCCGACCGTGTACCAGAGGCTGCACGTACGGCAGGTCGGTCTCGAGCAGCGCGTCCTCGTCCGGGTACCAGCCGTAGTCGAACGAGAAGCGCGTCGCGACCAGCGCCTCGCCCGTGGTGAGGAACAGGTTCACCGGCGACGAGGTGTCGATCCCGTGCCGCGCCCGGACCTCGCGCAGGAGGCGCAGCGCGGCGGCCGTCGGCGTCGGCGAGCTCGCGCGCCTCCGGCATCGCCGTAGCGGATCCTCGAGCTGCGAGAGCACGAGCGCGTAGATCCACTCGGAGTCGGTCGTCCCCTCGATGCTGCTGCGCGAGCTCGGGCCGGACGTGCTCGACCAGGTCGTAGCGCATGCGGGCGAACTCGCGCAGGTGACCGTTGTGCGCGAGCGCGACGCGCGCGCCGGGGAAGCGGAACGGGTGCAGGTTCGTCTCGGCGACCATCTCGTGCTCGCCGTGCGGTGACGCCGCGGACGTGCGCGATGAGGCACGTCGGCGCGAGCTTGGCGGCCAGGCTGCGCAGGTTGCGGTCGAAGGCCGGCAGCGTCGTCGCGCGGTAGGTGAACGGTCGTCGGCATGCGGACCGAGCGCGGGTCCCAGGCGACCATGCCGAAGCCGGCCAGGTTGAGGAACGTCTCCATCATCCGCGGGCTGTAGGACTGGCGCACGAGCGAGCTGTCCGTCTCGAACAGCACGTGCCGCGAGCGAGATCGGCTCCCCGAGATACGCCAGCACCCGGCACATCGGCCGATCGTATAGCGGTCGTCAGGCGCCGAACTCACCCGCGAAGAGTGCGTAGACGGCGGCGCAACGGAGCATCGCCGCCTCGTCGATGTACTCGTGCGGGCCGTGGGCCACCTCCAGCCCGCCGCCGCCGTAGCCGAAGGCCGGGATACCGAGCTGCGAGTACCAGCGGGTGTCGAGCACGCCCGGGCACAACCGGAACACCCCATCGCCGCCGTCGACGGCCGAGACACAGCGCGCCAGCGCCCGCGCCGCGGGCCCGTCCTGATCCGTCCGGGCGGACGGCTGGGCCTGCAGCACCTCGACCTCGACGTCGGCGCCGGCGGCCGCTTCCTCGATGATGCCCGTCAGTCGCGCGAGCTCCTCGTCGAGGTCTTCCTCGGGGTTGAACCGGCGATCGACCGAGAACCACGCCGAGCCCGGCACCACGTTGAAGCCGGCGCCGGCGCCGGCCTGCCCGCCGACCACGAGCATCGAACCCGCCGCCTCCTCGCTCTCCACCGGAAAGCTCGTGCGCTTCTCGAGCAGGTCGTGGGCCAGAGCGGTCAGCGGCGACGCGATCCGGATCATGTGCTCGAAGGCGTTCACGCCCTCGTGGACGTAGCCGACGTGCGCCTCGCGGCCGGTCGTCCGCACCCGCAGCGTGATGGCGCCTCGTGCGGCGTGCCAGATCACGCCGCCGGTCGGCTCGGCGGTCAGCATCGCGACGGCCTCGGGATCGATCAGGCCGGCGTCACGCAGGTGTCCCGAGCCGGCGGTGCTGCCGGTCTCCTCGTCGCACACGAGGTGAAAGACGATCCGCCGCCCGTCGAGCAGGCCCAGCGAACGCGCGGCCGCCGCCCCGTAGAGCATCGAGACGAGGCCGCCCTTCATGTCCGCGGTCCCACGCCCGATCACCTTCCCGTCGCGGCGTACGGGCTCGAACTGCGAGGGGCTCTGGGCGGGGACGACGTCGAAGTGCCCGTGGTAGTAGACGATCTCCGGCCCGTCGCCCACGCTCCCGCGGACGATCGCGGGAGCTTCCAGGTTCCCGGTCGGCGGGAGCTCGATCAGCTCCGGCGAGAAGTCGAGCCGGTCGAGCGCCTCGCAGAGCACGGCCGCGCAGCGCCCCAGCTCGCGGCCCGGCGGGTTCTCGGTGGGCACGCGCACGAGCGCCTCGAGCAGCGCCACCATCTCCTCGGCGCGGCCGGCGAGCCAGGACTGCACATCGGTGCTGCGATCGCTCAGGCCGTTAGTGTCCCGAATTGATGGCGGTCGACCTGGTGATCGACATCGAGAACACGCCCGGCGCGCTCGCCAGGGTCGCGGCCGCGATCAGCGACGCCGGCGTGAACATCTCGGCGGCGACGTGCGTCGGCGCGGGCGAGCGGGCCGAGCTCCACATCCTCGTCCCGCACGCCGGGGCCGCCAGGCACGCTCTTGCGATCACCCACGTCCAGGTCACACGCGAGCGCGAGGTCGTGGTGGTGGACGTCGAGGACCGCCCGGGCGTGCTCGCCGACCTCACCCGCAAGATCGCCCGCGCCGGAGTCGACCTCGACCTCGTCTACGTCGCCACCCGCAACCGCGTGGTCTTCGGGGCGGCCGACGTCGCAGCGCTCGAGGCGGCGCTCAGCTCTTGACCGCCACGTACGCGTAGTAGTTGCAGGCGGCGAAGAACGTCCCCTCCTCGGAGGAGCGGCGCTGGTCCGCCAGCCATGCCTCGACCCGCTCGGCAGGCAGGAAGCCGCCGGAGGCGGCGAGCGGGCCGTACGTCTCGGCCAGGCCGAGCATGAACCCGCCCTCGCCCGCTTCCGCGTACACGTGGGCCTGCGTGGCCACCAGCCGTAGTCCGGCTCGACCCAGCAGGCGCGGGAGCTGGCGCATCACGCGGGGCACGCTCATGATCGTCAGCTGCATCGCCCGCTCCATCTCCAGCCCCAGGTCCTCATCCGAGCAGCCGAAGGTCAGGGACGCGTAGTCGCCGTCGAAGATCGCGACCTTGCCGCCGGGCCGTACCACGCGGGCCGTCTCGGCCAGCACCGTCGACGGCTCGCGCACGTGGCTCACGAGCGTGTGGGCGATCGCTACGTCGAAGCTCGCGTCCGGCAGCTCGAGCGCGTGCACGTCACCGACGCCGAACCCGATCCGGTCGCCGACGCCCTCGTCGGCGGCGAACCGCTCGGCCGCGGCGATCAGCTTCGGGCTCTGATCGATCGCCGTCACCGTCCCGTCGAATCCGTCGCGCGCGGCCAGCGCTCGCGCTACGACGCCGGTGCCGCAGCCGAGGTCGAGCACGGTCCCGGACAGGTCGAGGAGCTCCAGGTACGCCTCCCGGTAGGCGACGAAGGTGGGATCGGTGCCGCGGAATTCGAGCCGCTTGATGAACCGGTCGAGCGTCGCCTCGTCCTGCTCATTGATGAACTGCATCGCATCGTGGGTCGTCATCGCACGCGACCGTACCGCCGACCGCGCGCGCAGCGTTAGCCGCTGCGCGCGCGGGCGGGTTGATTCAGCAGCCGTAGGCCGTGTGCGGCTCGGAGGTGAGCGCCGGGTTGATGGCGTTCATGTACGCGTTCGAGTCAGTGCTGTCGAAGGAGCTGAGCCGGTTGTCGGCACGGCCGAGGAACGATGCGACGCTGACGCCTGAGACGCTCATGTCGCTGCCGATGACGTAGAGCGCGTCGGCCAGGTCGTCGAGCGTGGTCGGCTGGCCGGAGCAGGCCGGTCCGGTGTAGGCCGAGACGAGGCCCGGCGATCCGGACGCGGTGCCGAACAGGTGGCGCGTCACGTCGGAGGAGGTCAGGACGCGGAAGGCCTGCTGCCAGCCGTACTCGCTGCCCGCGACCAGGGTGAGGTTCGAGGCGCCGTAGGTCTGGGAGAGCTCGGCGCGGTCCATCGGGCTCGTGGTCGACGAGGGCTCCGAGGAGGAGATCAGCCCGTCGGCGTTCATCTCCTGCTCGAGCTTGTCGGCGAAGAACTCGGCGAAGCCCTCATTGAAAGCCACGCAGGAGCTCTCCTGCGGGTCGTGGGTGTCGCCGCTGAGCACGGCGTCGAACGTCAGGCAGCCCTCGCCGGTCACGTGCGGGTACATCCAGGCGTGGCCGAACTCGTGGTACATCGTGTCGATGCTCGCGGTGTCGGTCGGGTCGATGTGGATGTCATCCAGGATCGGGTCGGTGGCCGACGGACCGTGTGTGAGCGTCGCGGGGTTGTGGACCGTGACCTTGTTCAGGAACCGGTGGCCGATGCCCGCGGTGTAGTCGAGCGCGCGCTGGTAGACGATCCAGGTCTGCGCATCGGTGCGCGCCTGCGTGGTCGACTGGTCGCCGGTCTCGCCGCCGAAGGGCTCGTCGTAGAGGTCGAGCGTCTGCGGGGAGATCGTGCTCGACGTCTCGTGCAGCAGGTACCAGCTGCGGCTGCCCGAGCCGGTGACGCGCAGGTCATCGCTCTCGAAGTGCGCCTCGACCTTGATCTTGCGGTTGCTGCACTCCGACTTCCCGACGGAGAACTCGCCGTTGGAGTTCGTGACGTCGGTGTTCCATTCGTTGTAGAGCCCGGCGCTGGAGCGACCGGACACCTTCACCTCGACGCCCTCGATCGGGTCGCCGCTCGCGAGGCCGTCGACCGTGGGGTTGCGCACGGTGAGCCGGCCCTTGACCGTGTAGTTACAGCTGTTGGGGACGTATTCGCCCTGGGTGTCGATCACGACAATGTCGCCGTTCTCGTCCTCGACCTCGACCGTGGTGTCGTTCGTGCTGTTGCCGTTCTCGTCGACCTCCTGCGGCGGCACGGCACTCGCCGCCGCGGGAACGAGGAACGCCGCGACGGCGAAGCCGGCGAGTAGGCACTTGAGCTTGGGGGGCATTGCGGGAACTCCTTGGTTGGGGGACGTCGAGTAGACCCCCGGCGTTCGGCGAAGGTTGGCCGCTTGCCAGCCGCCGACCGTTACGTGTAACGCCACGGGCGGCGGCGACACAAAGGGACGTCCATCTCCTGTACGACCCCTGGAGGTCCACATGCCGGTCCCTCTCCCGCGCCCCCGCGCGGTCGCGCTCGTGCTCGCCTTCGTGGCCGGGTTCCTGCTCCTCGCCTCGAACGCCATGGCCGGTTCGCTCTACACGCAGACCAACGATCCGGCCGGCAACACGGTGCAGCGGTTCGACCGCGCGCCGGACGGCTCGCTCACCCCCGCGGGCACCTTCGCGACCGGCGGCGCCGGCCTCGCGAGCCTCGGCGGGCGCCAGGGCGCCGTCGAGCTCAGCGGCGACGGCCGCTACCTGTACGCGGTCAACGCCGGCTCCGACAGCGTCTCGGTCTTCCGCGCCGGCCATACCCGCCTGATCGACATCGTCTCCTCGCGCGGCGTCGCGCCGGCGAGCATCGCCGAGCACCGCGGCCGCGTCTACGTCCTGAACTCGGGCGGGACGCCGAGCGTCGCCGCCTTCCGGCGCTGGTCCGACGGCTCGCTGAAGCCGATCCCCGGCGGCACGCGCGAGCTCGCGCCGGGCGCGGATGGCGCCGCGCAGGTGTCGGTGACTCCGGACGGGCGCACGCTCGTGGTCAGCGAGCGGGTCTCCAACCGGCTCGAGACGCTGCCGCTCGACCGCGCCGGCCGCCCGGGCGCGCCGGTCGTCACCCCCTCGAGCGGCGCCGTGCCGTTCGGCTTCGGCATCACGCGGCACGGCACGATCGTCGTGTCCGAGGCCGGCGCCAGCACCGTCTCGTCCTATCGCCTTGACGGCTCACTCCGCACGGTCACCGCCTCGCTGCCCGTCGGCCAGGGCGCCGCCTGCTGGGTCGCCGTCTCGCCGAACGGCCGTTTCGCCTACACCGGCAACGCCGCCGGCGGCATCAGCGGCTTCGCGGTCGGACGCGACGGCTCCCTGACGGCGCTGGGCACGACGAACCTCGTCCCGTCCCCGCGCGACCTCGACTTCGACCGCACCGGCCGGTTCCTGCACGCCGTCAGCCCGGGCGGCCAGGTCACCTCCTACCGCGTCGGCCGCGACGGGTCGCTCACGCTCGCCGGCACCGCGCCCGCGGCCGCGGGCATCACCGGCGCCGCCGCGTTGTAACGGCAAGGGCGGTCATGCGACAAATCTCGCATGACCGCCCTCACCCCCAAGCAGGAAGAGCTGTGCGCGACGTCGCGGTGGGACTTCTCCGATCTGCGCGCCGTCTACGTCAACTGCACGCTGAAGCGCTCGCCGGCGGTGTCGAACACGCAGGGGCTGGCCGACCGCTCGATCGCGATCATGGAGCGCAACGGCGTCGCCGTCGAGCAGTTCCGGGCGATCGACCACGCGATCGCCACCGGCGTCTATCCGGACATGACCGAGCACGGGTGGGAGCGCGACGAGTGGCCGGCGATCTTCGAGCGCGTGATCGCGGCCGACATCCTCGTGCTGCTGACGCCGATCTGGCTGGGCGAGAAGTCGTCGGTCTGCACGCAGGTGATCGAGCGGCTGTACGGCAACAGCCACCTGCTCAACGAGAACGGCCAGTACGCGTACTACGGCCGCGTCGGCGGGTGCCTGGTGACCGGCAACGAGGACGGGATCAAGCACTGCGCGATGAACATCCTGTACTCGCTCCAGCACCTGGGCTACACGATCCCGCCGCAGGCCGACGCGGGCTGGATCGGCGAGGCCGGGCCGGGCCCGAGCTACCTCGACGACGGCTCGGGCGGGCCCGACAACGACTTCACCAACCGCAACACCACGTTCATGACCTGGAACCTGCTGCACGCCGCGCGCATGCTCAAGGACGCCGGCGGGGTGCCCGCGCACGGCAACCAGCGCTCGGAGTGGGAAGCCGGCTGCCGGTTCGACTACCCCAACCCCGAGCACCGCTGACGCACGCGGTCAGCGTGCGGCTGCGACCCGGGGATTCGCCTCGTAGCGGGCGCGGCGCTTGGCCGCCTCGACGTCGCGGTCCTTCGGCGGCGCGGCCGTGACGAGCTCCGCGAGCAGGCGCGAGGTGGCCTCGGTCACCGCCTCGACCGCGCGGTCGAACGCCTCCTGATTGGCGCGCGAGGGCTTGGTCGTCCCGCTGATCTTGCGGACGTACTGGAGCGCCGCGTCGTGGACCTCTTCCTCGGACGCGGGCGGAGCGAAGTTGTGGAGCGTACGGATGTTCCGGCACATGCCGAAAGCGTACGCTGCCGGCGTGAGCACGTCGTACGCCGACGCGAATGCGGGGCAGCAGCTCGTCCGGCGGATCGGAGCCACGCGGGCGGGCGGGTGGCTCTTCGCCCGGACCCTCGACCACCTCGACAAGCCCGTGTACCGCTGGTCCGGCGGCCGCACGACCGCCACCGCCGCGCTGGCCGGCCTGCCCGTGGTGATGTTGACCACGACGGGCGCCAAGAGCGGTCGGAAGACCAACTCGCCGGTCCTCGGGTTCGAGGAGGGCGACGACGTGATCGTGATCGGCTCGAACTACGGGCAGGCCCACCACCCCGCGTGGGTGCACAATCTGCGCGCGAACCCGCGTGCGCAGCTCGAGATCCGGGGGGTGGCGCGCGAGGTCACGGCCGAGGAGGCGACCGGCCCGGAACGCGAGCGCTATCTCGAGCTGGCGTCGGCGGTCTACCCCGGCTATCGGGTCTACGTCAAGCGGGCCGCGCCGAGGCGCATCGCCGTGATCCGGCTGATACCCTACAGGGGTATATGAGCCATCATCACGGCACGCAATCACTGAACGCCCTGGCCTTCAGCGCGACCGTGCACTGCCTCACCGGCTGTGCGATCGGCGAGGTGCTGGGTGTGATCATCGGCACCGCCCTCGGCTGGTCGAACGCCCCGACGATCGCGCTCGCGATCGCTCTGGCGTTCGTCTTCGGGTACTCGTTCACGAGCTGGCCGCTGCTGCGCTCGGGCATGGCGCTCGGCGCCGTGATCCCGATCGCGCTGGCCTCGGACACGCTCTCGATCACGGTCATGGAGATCGTCGACAACGCGATCATCCTGATCATCCCGGGCGCGATGGAGGCCGGCCTGGGCGACATCGGCTTCTGGGCCGCGCTCGCGTTCGCGCTGCTGGTCGCCGGCGCCGCCGCCTACCCGGTGAACCGCTGGCTGCTTGGCCCGCGGCAAGGGGCACGCCATCGTGCACCAGCATCACGCACACTGATCGTGTGAGCCACCACCATCACCACGGGCACGCGCACGGCGAGTCCGACTCACGCCGCCTGGCGATCGCCCTCGCGCTGATCGTCGGCTTCATGTGCGTGGAGGTGGTGGTCGGCATCCTCGCCGACTCGCTGGCGCTGCTGTCCGACGCCGCCCACATGCTCACCGACGCGGGCGCGCTCGCGCTCGCGCTGGTGGCGATCCGGCTGACGCGGCGCCCGGCCGCGGGCGCGATGACCTACGGCCTCGGGCGCAGCGAGATCGTGGCGGCGGCGATCAACGGCACGACGCTGCTCGTGCTCGGCCTGCTGTTCGTGTTCGAGAGCGTGCGGCGGCTGATCGACCCGCATCCGGTCGAGGGCGCCGCCGTGTTGATCGTCGCGGTGGTCGGCATCGTCGTGAACCTCGTGGCGACCTGGATCCTGGCCGGCGCCAACCGCGACTCGCTCAACATCGAGGGCGCCTTCCAGCACATCCTCACGGACCTGGCCGCCTTCATCGCCACCGCGGTCGCGGGCGCCGTGATCCTGCTCACCGGCTACGAGCGCGCCGACGGCATCGCCGCCATGTTCGTCGCCGCGCTGATGCTGCGCGCCGCCTACTACCTGCTCCGCGAGTCGGGCCGCGTGTTCCTGGAGGCGGCGCCGCGCGGGCTCGACCCCGCGGCGATCGGCCGTCGGATGGCCGCCCAGCCGGGGGTGACGGAGGTACACGACCTGCACATCTGGGAGGTCACCTCCGGCTTCCCGGCGATGTCCGCCCACGTGCTCGTCGGCCGCGATCGCGACTGCCACGACGCCCGCCGCGAGCTCGAGACGGTCCTGCATGACGAGTTCGGGATCGAGCACACCACCCTGCAGGTCGACCACGAGGGCGGCGAGCTGCTCGAGATCGAGCTCAGCCCGCGGGAAGGATCACCCAGCCGGCGATCGCCACGAAGTGGGTGACGGCGGCGGCGATGACCAGCGCGTGGAAGATCTCGTGGAAGCCGAACGTGCGCGGCCACGGGTCGGGCCGCTGTAGCGCGTAGACGACGGCGCCGGCCGAGTAGAGCAGCCCGCCGGCGGCGAACAGGACCAGCGGCGCGACGTCGAGCTCGCCGACAAGCCGTGGGGCGGCGATCACCATCACCCAGCCGAGGCCGAGGTAGGTGAGCGCGAACAGCACCCGCGGGGCGGTGATCCAGGCGACGCTCAGCGTCACGCCGGCGAGGGCGCCCGCCCACACGGTGCCGAGCACGACCCAGCCCAGCGTCCCGTCGAGCACGAGCAGGCCGATCGGCGTATAGCTGGCCGCGACGAACAGGTAGATGGCGCTGTGGTCGATCCGGCACAGCACCGACCGCACGCGCAGCGAGCAGTCCCAGCGGTGGTAGAGGGCGCTGGCGGCCAGCATCGCGCACAGCCCGGCGCCGTAGATGAGCGCCGCTGCGCGAGCGGTGCCGGGCGGTGCGAGCGCCACGAGTGAGACCGCTGCCGCGAGCGCGCACCAGAAGGCCCACTGGTGGGACACACCCCGCAGCATCGGCACGATCTCGGTTCTCTCCACGTCGTTGATATACCCGAGAGCGATGCCCGAGCTCATAAATACCCCATCAAAGGTTGAGGCCGCGGGGACCAAACCCAAGACGATCGAGGAGTACGTCGGCCGGGTGAACAGCGGCGAGGAGCGGGTGAGCGTCGCCCGCATGCGCTCCCCGGAGGGCTGGGTCGAGCCGGGCCAGCGGCCCGAGTTCGACGAGTACACGCTGGTGCTGGAGGGTTGCCTGCGGGTCGAGCACTCGGACGGGGTGCTCGAGGTGCGCGAGGGGCAGGCCGTGCTCGCGCGCGGCGGCGAGTGGGTGCGGTACTCGACGCCCGAGCCGGGCGGCGCGTCCTACGTCGCCGTCTGCCTGCCGGCGTTCTCGCCCGAGAGCGTCCACCGCGACGCTTGAACCGTTCAGCACGAGCGCCGGTGTGCCGATATTCCTGGCATGCGCACGGCGCGGCGAGGCACTCCGATCTGGGTAAAGCTCCTGCTCCTCGCCGTATTCGTCGGCGGGCCGGCGTGGTGGCTCACGGAGCGTCATGACCGTCTCGACAACGAGGCGCGGCTGGGCGAGATCGCGAGCGCGATCGCCGGCCGTGACGTGGGCGTCAGCTGCCCGGGGGTCGTCGGCCACATCCTCACGTGGGACACCCTCGAGGGCAGCGTGCAGTACGACGCGGAGGGCCGTCCCTCCGACGAGGCGAAGCTGCGCGCGTTCGCCTGCGACGAGCTCGACGCGCTCGCCGAGGGGCGCCGGGCCGCCGAGCTCTCCTGCGCCGAGCGGGGCGAGCCATGCGGCGATGACCTTGCGCGCGCCGTCGACGTGCTGGCGCACGAGTCGTGGCACCTCGCGGGCGTCGCCGACGAGGCCGTGGCCGAGTGCCGCGCCGTGCGCGCGCTCGCGTGGACGGCGCAGCGGCTCGGCGCGACGCCTGAGCAGGGCCGCGCCCTGACCACCCGCTACGTCGCGACCGGGTACCAACAGCTCCCCGATCGCTACCGATCCGGCACCTGCAGCTAAGTTCGCGGCGCCGCCGCGCCGATGACAGAACTGATGTCGCTGCCGCCGCCCGCCACCCCTTCGCGCGAGTACACGCTCGAGCTCGAGCCGTCGGGACAGCTCAGCGCTGAGCGCGACGGGGGCCGTGATCACGTTCGAGCCGGCGCTGCAGATGCCGCTGCGGCTGCCGCTGGGAACGCTCCAGCTCGGGCTCGTCGAGTTCGGGAGCGGGGGCGACGGGCGCTTCCCGATCCTCAAGCGGCTGAGCGCGAGCCAGGTCGTGCCGCGCGAGCGCGGGGTCGAGGGCTGGCTGTGGACGAGCAGCGGCGGCTCGGCTCTGACCGTCCTGGGCGATGCTCGCGACGCGCCAAACGCGGCGCTGCTGTTCACCCGGCCGCTCGGCACCGGCGCCGTCGCCTGCTTCGAGCCCGAGGCGGCGCGCGAGATCGCGGCACGCTCGCCGCTCGGCGCCGCAGCCATCCACGGGCTGCTGTTCCGGGTCCACGATCCGGTCGAGGCCGAGACCGTGTTCCGCCGCTTCGGCCTGGTCCGCCCGCTCACCGACCGCGAGGTGCCGCCGACCCTGCGGCGCTCGCTCCCGACCGACCGCCAGGCCGGTCCGGCGGTCTCGACGCCGCTCGACGACGCCCGAGCGGCGTCCTCCGTCGCCCCGCCCGGCCTGGGCTAGCCGCTACCGTGGCGGCGGTGAGCACCGAGCCCGCCGAGCCACACGATCCGCAGCGCTGCACGCCCTGCCGCGGAACCGGCAAGGTGATCTCGACGCTGGGCGGCACGCCTGAGCCCGTGACCTGCCCATGGTGCGAGGGCACCGGGCGCTACCAGCCGGGCCACGACGCCCAAGCCGCGCGCGGCGAGCGCTCCTAGCCCTCGCGGATCACCAGCGTCCCGATCTGGCGCTCTTCCTCGAGCAGCTCGATCGGGTACTCGCCCGGCTCGCCGGCGAGCAGCGAGAACCGCGCCGGAGTCGTCGGGTCGACCGCGTCGATCCGCCCGAGCACGCTCACGCTGTCCGGCTCGTCGCCGCCGTCGACGGTCAGCTCGACCAGGTCGCCCGAGCGGACGGTCACGACCGAATCGTCATTGATGGCGCTCACCGACTTCTCGACGGTCGTGGCCGTAGGCGAGCCGGCAGGTGCGGGGGTGGGGGTCGAAGCCTGCCGCTCCTCACGCGGGGTCGGCTGCCGCGGCGCGAAGCTCGCGGCAAGGGCCGTGAGGCCCATCAGGACCGCGACGAGGATCAGGAACCGGCGGCCGAGCATGGAGCGAGAGTAGTCCTTTCGTCCAAAACCCCGGTAATGGGGGCTTAAGTCCTCCGGCGAGATGCCGATGACTCCGGGTGCCAGAACCAAGGTGTCAAAGAGCAAAGCGCTCGTGAGGGCGTGACGCAAAGCCACGGAGCTCTCGGATGGAGCAAGCCGGGCTGCCACCTCCTAGTGGTTTGGGACCGAGGACCTGGCAAGCAGTTCACAGGTTCAACGATCCCTCAGGAGGGACCGCACCACATGCTCAACATGCTGCACAAGCGCGCCCAGAGCGAGAAGGGTTTCACCCTGATCGAGCTTCTGGTCGTCATTCTCATCATCGGCATCCTTGCCGCGATCGCCCTTCCGGCGTTCCTCGGCCAGCGCGCCAAGGCTCAGGACTCGTCCGCGAAGTCCGACGCCCGCAACATGGTCTCGCAGATGGAGTCGTTCTACACCGAGAACGACACCTACGACGGCTTCGACGGCCGACCGTCACGGCCACGGGCCTCGCCATCGGCGGCCACGACGGTCGAGGTCGAGGTCGTCGACGCCGCCGACGACGGCTACACGATCACCGCGCACTCGAAGTCCGGGCAACACGCTTCACGCATCGACGAAGGACGCAGCGCGACCGGCGTCGTGACGCGCGACTGCGACCACGGCCGGCGACGGCGGCTGCAACGACGGCCGGACCGGCGCCGGCGCCTGGTACCGTAGTCAGCGACTCCGTCGCATCTTGTAGTCGCGAAGCGGGCCTCCGGGCCCGCTTCGTCGTTAAGCGGCTCGACGCCAGTTCGATCAAGCTCGCCGGCCTCACGGCCGATAGCCCGGATATGGACCGACTTCGCCACGAGCACGGCTTCTCGCTCGTCGAGCTGCTTGTCGTCACCCTGATCGTCGGGATGCTCGCCGCGATCGCGCTGCCGGCCTTCCTCGGCCAGCGCGCCAAGGGGCAGGATTCGGCGGCGAAGTCGGACGCAAGGTCGCTGGTCACGCAGATGGAGGCCTGCTACACGGACCACGACCGCTACGACCCGTGCCCGGGGCCGAACACCGGCATCCCGACCGGCAACGGGCGCGGCGAGGTCGAGCGCCACGCGCGAGCGGCAATACCTACACCCTCGTCGCCTACTCCCACAGCGGCAACACCTTCACGATCGAGAGGAAGGCCGACGGCACGACAACCCGCTCGTGCACCGACGCCGGCACGCCCGAACGGCGGCTGCCGCGGAGGCTCGTGGTGACCGAAATGGGGTCCAGACCCGACAAGCCGCCGGCCGCCGCGGCCGTTAACACCAACGTGTCCCCTCGCCGCGCCCTCGCCGACCAGTCCGGCTTCACGCTCGTCGAGGTGATGGTCGCCGTGATCATCCTGCTCGCCGGCGTGCTCGGGACGCTGACGCTCCTCGACGGCGCCAACGCCGCCACGAGCCGGACCAAGACGCGCGAGGCCGCCACCAACCTCGCTCGCGAGCTCATCGAGTCCGCTCGCGCGGTGCCGTATACGAACTTGAGCACGCCGGAGATCGCATCGGCGATCCAGCAGCAGCCGGGCCTGGGCGACGTCAACGCGGCCTCCGGCTGGCAGCTCCGGCGCCGCAACGTGCTGTTCACGATCACGCCGACCGCGTGCTCCGTCGACGACGCGGACGACCAGCTCGGAGACCACGATGGCGGGTACTTCTGCGGCGACTCCAGCGCCGAGGGCACGCCCGATACAAACCCCGACGACTACAGACGCGTCGCCTTCGACGTCACTTGGACGGACGGTTCGACGACGCGCAAGGCGCGCCAGGAGGCCGTCATCAACAACCCGGGTGCGGCGCTGGCACCCGGCATCAGGACGCTCACGAGGACCAGCCCGACCGCGGACCCGATCACCACCAACGTCGCGGCCGTGACGTTCCAGGCGACTACGACGGCGGTCCCTGAAAAGGTCAGATGGTCGCTCGACAATGTGCTGCAGGGCGACGCCACCGGCAGCAACTTCACGTGGAACTTCAGCTGGGACATCTCCGCGGTCGACGACGGCACGTACCTGGTCGGCGCCCGAGCCTTCAACAAGTTCGACGCCTCCGGCACGACGCGCACGCTCACCGTCGTGCTCAACCGCTTCGCGCCGCGCGCGCCCACTGGATTTGTGGCCGGCCGCAACGGCTCCATCGGCGTGGAGTTCGAGTGGAACCCGAACACCGAGCGCGACGTCTCGGGCTACCGCGTGTACCGCGTAGCCGGCGCCGCGCCCAGTGCCGCCGACACGCTGGTCTGCTCCACCCAGACGACCGACCGCCTGCCGACGAGCTGCCGCGACACGGACGCCCTGGCGGCGGACGCGACGCTCCACTACTACGTCGTCGCCGTGGCGCCCGCCCGTCCGCCGGCCACGGGCGTGGAGGAGAGCCCGCGGCCCACGCTGCTCGAGCCAGACGTACCTGGTGTCGAACAGCAATGTGCCGCCCAACCCGCCGGAGGGACTTACGGCGACGTCGCCGGGTGACGGCACGGTGGCGCTCACCTGGAGCGATCCGGTCACCCCGCCTGCCGGCGAGGCCGGCGACACCGTCCGCTACTACCGGATCTATCGCGACGGCGTGAGCTATGGCGACCGCTACGACCGTACGGGCTCGGGCATCGAGCACGTCTTCGTCGATACGGATCCTGGCCCGGGAACCCACAGCTACTCCGTGACCACGGTGGACAGCCAGCTCGCCGAGTCCGCCCCCGTCACGATCGCGGGCGTCGGCCCATGAGCGCTCGCCGCGAGGATGGGTTCAGCCTCGTCGAGCTGCTGCTCGCCATGACTCTGAGCCTTCTGCTCCTGGGGGCGACGCTTGCCGTGTTCGCCACGGCCGAGCGGGGGCACCGGGACAACCAGCGCCAGAACGAGGCGCAGGACCAGGTGCGCTTCGCCACGGACTCCTTGGCCCGAAGGCTGCGGAACCTGGCGAGTCCGACGGATGCGGGAGCCACGCCGCAGCAGCCGATCGAGCGTGCGGACCGCGAAGGACCTCATCTTCCGCACCGTCAACTCCGCGGGCTCTGCCAATCCCGTGACCAATCCGCAGAACCTCCAGCGCTACCGCTACTGCCTGAATGTCGGCGAGAAGCGCCTCTACGTCCAGCGCCAGACCTGGGGCGCCACCGCCGACCCCGGCATACCGTCGGGCACGAGTTGCCCGGCGCCCGTGTGGCCGGAGACCAGGGTCGCCGCGTCCTCGATCACCAACGGCGTACGCGGCGTCTTCACCTACGTGCGCAACCCGACCGGCAGCTTCAGCGAGCAGACGAGCGTCGCCGTGGCCGACTTCCCGAGCGTCGTCTCCATCGGCACGCGGCTGTTCGTCGACCCACTGCCGGCAAGCGCGCCAAAGGAGTCGACGCTGACGACGCGCGTCTTCCTCCGCAACCAGAATCGCGCGCCGACGGCCACCTTCACAGCCACGCCGACAACGGGCACGACCATCCAGCTGAACGGCATGGACTCCGACGACCCGGAGGCAGGCCGGCTCACGTTCTCCTGGTACGTCGACAGCGTCAAGCTGGCGAACAACTCGGCGACGCCCACGGTGACGCTCACGGCCGGCGCCACTCCATCTATCTCATCGTCACCGACGTGGGGAACCTCTCCATCCAGTCGGCGACTCGCACCACGACCTGCACCTCGACCTGCGCCCCCTTCTCATGATGATTCCCTCACGCCTGCGTCTCGAGCACGGCTACGCGGTCGTCACCGCGCTGGTGCTCTCCACCCTCATGCTGAGCATCGGGCTCGCTGCCTTCGCCTTCGTCGACACGGAGCAGAGCGCGTCGGGCCGCGAGCGCGAGCGCGAATCGCGTCTCAACCTCACCGAGGGAGTGCTCTCTTCACAGATCTACGTGCTCTCTCGGAGCTGGCCGGAGTCGGCGATCGAGCGCAGTACCCAATCACCTGCAGTGAGACTTCGACGGACCCGAAGTGCCCCGATGCCGGCCAGTTGCAGTCGCACTTCTCGGCGGTGGACTTCAAGCTCGGTCCGACGTGGACCGTTCAAGTCGTCGACAACCCCGGCGCCCCCGGCAGGTTCTACTCCGACTCGCTTCTCACCCCCGGCGTCGCCGCCCGGTGGGACCAGAGCGGGCCGCAGGGAGTGGCAGTGCCCGACGGGGAGATGTGGGTGCGTGCCGAGGGGCGCATCGACGGCCGCAAGCGAGTGGTCGTGGCTCGTGTGCGTGCGGAGAAGGAGCAGCTGCCGCTGCCGGCGAACTCCGCCTTCGTGGCGGGGTCGGTCGAGACCGGCAACTCCGGCAACAAGACCATCATTACGGGCGGCGGCATCGTTCGCTGCCCCAACGGGCCCAACGGGACGGATCCGCCCTCGCACAAGGACAACGACTGCGAGGGATTCGACCCTGCGCAGGTGGTCGGTGCCGTGAACCCGGATACGGCAACGCCCGGGAACCTCGTTCCGGCCGCGGCGCTCGAGTCGCTCCGATCGATGGCCAAGTCGAGGGGCACCTACTACGCCAACAGCTGTCCGAACAACCCGTCCGGCGAGGTGGTGTTCGTCGAAAAGGGCGACTGCAAATACAACTCGGGCATGGTCGTCAACAGCGCGACAACCCCTGGCATGTTCATCGTCTACAACGGCACGGTCGAGGTGCGCGGCAACGTCACTTGGTACGGCGTCATCTACGGCGTCAATGCACAGAACTCCAACGGGGTCGTTGTGGAGGCCAGCGGCAACTCCGACGTCCGCGGCGCCATCTACGTGGATGGCGCGGGCAAGCTCTCCGTCGGCCAATCCAAGAACAACCTCACCTACGACCAGAACGCCGCCCAGACCCGCTACGTCTTC